>NZ_BMWD01000010.1:9756-29540 GCF_014651055.1 Streptomyces fructofermentans | reverse complement strand
GCTCCGGTGCACACGGCCGGCCCCGGTCGGGGCCGGCCGCGCGTCAGTTTCGGACCAGGCCGAACTCTCAGACCAGGTCGAACCGGTCCAGGTCCATGACCTTGCTCCACGCCGCGACGAAGTCGGTGACGAACTTCGCCTTGGCGTCGTCGCTCGCGTAGACCTCGGCGAGCGCGCGCAGCTCGGAGTTGGAGCCGAAGACGAGGTCGGCGCGGGTGCCGGTCCACTTGACCTGGCCGGAGGCGTCGCGGCCCTCGAACGTGCTCTGGTCCGAGGACGTGGACGACCAGGTCGTGTCCAGGTCGAGCAGGTTGACGAAGAAGTCGTTCGTCAGCTTGCCCGGGGCGTCGGTCAGGACGCCGTGCGAGGACTGGCCGTGGTTGGCGCCCAGTAGGCGCAGGCCGCCGACCAGGACGGTCAGCTCGGGAGCGCTCAGGGTCAGCAGGTTCGCCCTGTCGAGCAGCAGGTACTCGGCCGGCAGGCGGTTGCCCTTGCCGAGGTAGTTGCGGAACCCGTCGGCGGCCGGCTCCAGAGCGGCGAACGACTCGACGTCCGTCTGCTCCTGCGAGGCGTCCACGCGGCCGGGCGTGAAGGGGACCTCCACGGCGTGACCGGCGTCCTTGGCGGCCTTCTCCACGGCGGCGGCACCGCCGAGGACGATCAGGTCGGCCAGGGAGACCTTCTTGGCACCGGAGTTGAACTCCTGCTGGACACCCTCGAGGACGCGCAGCACCTGGGCCAGCTCGTCCGGGTTGTTGACCTCCCAGCCGCGCTGCGGCTCGAGGCGGATGCGGGCGCCGTTGGCGCCGCCGCGCTTGTCGCTGCCGCGGTGCGTGGAGGCCGAGGCCCAGGCGGTGGACACGAGCTGGGAGACCGTCAGCCCCGAGTCGAGCAGCTTGGCCTTGAGCGCCGCGACGTCGTCGGCGCCGATGGCCTCGCCCTCGGCCTCCGGCAGCGGGTCCTGCCACAGAAGGGTCTCCGCCGGGACCTCCGGGCCGAGGTAGAGGGACTTCGGGCCCAGGTCACGGTGGGTCAGCTTGTACCAGGCGCGGGCGAAGGCGTCCGCGAACTCGGCCGGGTTCTCGTGGAAGCGGCGCGAGATCTCACCGTAGATCGGGTCGAGGCGCAGCGACAGGTCGGTGGTGAGCATCGTCGGGAGCTTCTTCTTCGACGCGTCGTGCGCGTCGGGGATGATCGCCTCGGCGTCCTTGGCCACCCACTGCTTGGCGCCGGCCGGGGACTCCGACAGCTCCCACTCGTAGCCGAAGAGGATGTCGAAGAAGTCGTTGCTCCACTGGGTGGGCCTGGTGGTCCAGGTGACCTCGAGACCACTGGTGATGGCGTCGCCGCCCTTGCCGGTGCCGAAGGTGGACTTCCAGCCCAGGCCCTGCTGCTCGATGGAGGCGGCCTCGGGGTCGTCGCCGACGTTGTCGGCGGGACCGGCGCCGTGCGTCTTGCCGAAGGTGTGGCCGCCCGCGATGAGGGCGACGGTCTCCTCGTCGTTCATCGCCATGCGGCGGAACGTCTCGCGGATGTCGCGGGCCGCGGCCAGCGGGTCCGGGTTGCCGTTGGGGCCCTCGGGGTTGACGTAGATGAGGCCCATCTGGACGGCGCCGAGCGGGTTCTCCAGCTCACGGTCGCCGGTGTAGCGCTGGTCGTCGAGCCAGGTGGTCTCGGGACCCCAGTACACGTCCTCGTCGGCCTCCCAGACGTCGGCGCGACCGCCGGCGAAGCCGAAGGTCTCGAAGCCCATCGTCTCCAGCGCGACGTTGCCCGTGAGGATCATGAGGTCGGCCCAGGAGATGGACTGGCCGTACTTCTTCTTGACGGGCCACAGCAGCCGGCGGGCCTTGTCGAGGTTGCCGTTGTCCGGCCAGCTGTTCAGGGGCGCGAACCGCTGCTGTCCGCGGCCGCCGCCGCCACGGCCGTCGCTGATGCGGTACGTGCCGGCGCTGTGCCAGGCCATACGGATCATCAGCGGGCCGTAGTTGCCGAAGTCGGCGGGCCACCAGTCCTGCGAGGTGGTCAGCACCTCGGCGATGTCCTGCTTGACGGCCGCCAGGTCGAGGGCCTCGAACGCCGCCGCGTAGTCGAACTGCTCACCGAGCGGGTTCGCCACGACGGGGTCCTTGGCGAGGATCTTCAGGTTGAGCCGCTCCGGCCACCACTGGCGGTTTCCACCGCCCTGCGTGGGATGGGGTGCGCGCCCGTGCGCGACCGGGCAGCCTCCCTCCCCTTCCGTCTTTGCATCTGTGACGATGGCGTCGTGGTTCTCAGACATGGGAATCCTTCCGGACTACGCGAATCTCGGTGCTCAACTGCGGGTGGTGGAACAGTCGGGGCACTGGCCCCAGTAGATGACCTCGGCCTCGTCGATCGAGAAGCCGTGGTCGTCCGACGCGGTCAGGCAGGGCGCCTCGCCGACCTCGCAGTCGACGTCGGCGACGGCACCGCACGACCGGCACACGACGTGGTGGTGGTTGTCACCGACGCGCCCCTCGAACCGGGCGGGGCTGCCCGCCGGTTCGATCCGGCGTATGAGCCCCGCCGCGGTCAGCGCGTGCAGGGCGTCATAGACGGCTTGAACGGAGATGTGGCCGACACGGTCGCGCACACCCGCGGCGAGGGCGTCGACGCCGAGGTGGTCACCGCGGCGGACGGTCTCGAGCAGTGCGACACGTGCGGCCGTCACCCGCAGGCCGGCACCGCGCAGCTCCTCGGCGGTGGTCGGATGCTGGGATGAGGTCATGGCGACCAACCTACCGCCATAAACACGAACGATTCAAGAAAACCAATGATGCAAGTTTTGTGTCGCTCCGGCGACACGGGCGAGTACCCCTGGGGCCGGTGCGATTCGCGGGACGGTCAAGAAGCGGGCACTCGGCAGGTTCCGCCCCGCCGACGCGGCCCCCGGATGTACACCTGGGCACCCGCCGCATCCGGGCCGGCGGCGGCGACAGGGCAGAAGCCCGGGCGCGGACGCGGGGAGCACGGAGGAGTGAAGGCGTTCACGATCGCCGGACGGACGCGCGACCGGACGCCGGCATCGCATGTGCGATCGCCTCCGCGAACCTGCACACGACTCTCGCCACGGCCGACCGGGCCCGGGGCGGGCATCGCGGGCATCGCAGGCTTCGCCCCGGACCCACCGAACGGCACCGGCCCGTACGTGCGGGTATACGTACGGGCGTCGCGGGCGGGCACTCGATCCCGGCCGAGGACGGCGAACCGGACCACCGGGTCCCGGTCCGGCTCGTCCGACCCACGCGACACCAGAACCACGGGGCAGCGCCGAGGCGCGAGAGGCCGCGGCGCACAGGGCCACAGCGCACGAACCCCGGCGCCTCGGCAGCAGACGCCACGCCCGTGACTCGCGCCCTGACGCCGGGTGCCCGAGTGCCGGGCGTCAGGACTCGAGTCAGGGGCGGGGCGCCGCCTCGAGCTCGCGCTTCAGCTTCCGCAGGGTCCTGTCAATGTTGCCGACCTGGAAGTCCGCGAAGGTCCGGCCGCCCGTGGCCACGCGGTCGAAGGCATGCGCCACGAGGTCGGGCCAGGACCGGCGGTCGTCGGTCCATGTCTCGGTCACCCGGGTGCCGGCACCGTCCCGTTCGAAGCGGTACTCCCAGGTGGCGATGGGTCCGCGCAGCCGCGGCCTGCCGAGCCCGATGGCGTGGACCCGGAACGCGAAACGGCGGCCGGGATCGGCGGCGGTGACCGTGCAACGCGTCACCCAGCGGAAGACACCGCGCTTGTTGCGGCCCTCGAACGTCGTGCCCACGGGAGCCGACTCGTCGGGCTCCGGCACGGTCGCCCCGAGGTTCTCCGGGCTCCAGCGCCCCATCTGCGCGGGGCGGCTGATCGCCTCGTACGCCTGCTCCGGCGGCACCTGGATCAGGACGGTGCGGGACACGGTGAACGTGCGGGCCACGGGGACTCCTCTACCCGGAGGGCAACTTACTCTCCAGT
Source organism: Streptomyces fructofermentans (assembly GCF_014651055.1). Classification (GTDB taxonomy): domain Bacteria; phylum Actinomycetota; class Actinomycetes; order Streptomycetales; family Streptomycetaceae; genus Streptomyces; species Streptomyces fructofermentans. Next base: position 25,574 of record NZ_BMWD01000010.1, on the reverse strand, counting down.
AGGCATCATGGCACGGGCCTCCCCGTACGGACGAGCCGCGTGCCGTGCCGGCACGCGGGAGCGCACGGCGGCCGGGAGGGGCCTCCGTGCGCCACCGCTCAGACCCTCTCCCGCTCCACGGGGATCCACAGCTCCGCGTCCGCCTGCGCGGCGTCCGGCGAGAGCCTGGTCCGCAGCAGTTCGGGGCCCGGCCTGCTCCGGTACGGATTGGACGGGAACCACTCCGTGAACACGTCACGCCACAGGTACTGCAGCGCCTGCGGGAACGGACCGGAGTTCTCGAAGACCGCCCAGGTCCCGGCCGGGACGGTGAGCGCGTCCAGGTCCTCGGGGACCTCGGCGCGGGTCACCACGCCGTGGTAGTAGTCGAGTTCGGTACCCTCGGCACGGCTGCCGTCCAGGTTGTCGCTCACCGAGACGATCCCGCCGGGCTCCTGGTCCGACAGCTGCTCGATGCGCCGGATCTCCTCCTTGCCGATACCGCGGATGAACGCGGCGATCGCCGGATTCATCCCCTCGTGCACCAGGGGCACACGCGCCTTCCTCCCCACCACGCGGAACTCCTCCTTGTCCACGACCCTGTACCGCATGCTGTTGCTCCCTTCGACGACGAGGCGGAAGGACATCCGGGGCTGGGACTCCAGGCTCGCGCCGGCCCGCCTGGCCTCTCCGGGGCCGACACCGTGCATCGCCCGGAACGCCCGGGCGAACGCCTCCCCCGACGTGTAGCCGTACCGCACCGCGATCTCCAGCAGCGTCCGCTCCCCCGCCAGTACCTCGGCGCCCGCGACGGTCAGCCGCCTGCGCCTGACGTACTCGGACAGGGGGACGCCCGCCAGCGCGGAGAACATCCGCCGGAAGTGGTACTCGGACGTCACCGCGATACGCGCCAGGTCGGCCGTGTCGATCCGCCCGTCGAGGTTCGCCTCGATGTGCTCCATGGCCTGGTTGAGCCTCTCCAGCACCCGGGCCTCCTTCCCTTTCGATCACTCACCCTAGGAAGTGGCCGCCGTGCCGCACCCGACATCCTGTGCCCGCTCCTGTCGGGTGCGGCGGCCCTTCCGGTCCGCACGCCTCGCACACGCCGGCCCGTCCCGGCCGGCCTCGCGGCGGGCGGGCGCGGTCGCTCACGCCGAACCCCCACCGGGGAGGTCGCGGCCGCTGCCCCGCCCGGCCCCTCGGGAGGCCGGCGCCGCCCGCCCGGAGCCTCAGGGGCGCTCGGCCCCGCCCGCCCGGCCGCGCAGCTGCTCGATGCCGACGTCGAGCGCCGCCTTCAGATGGGCGGAGTCACCCGTCGACATCAGGATGGCCACGCCTCCCTGGATGCCCGCGAGCAGTGCGGCGGCGGCCCTGTCGACGTCCAGCTCCCGCGACACCAGTCCACGTGCCCGCAGTGCCCTCATGCCCGCGGCGAGGAACTCCTGCCACTGGCGCATCAGTTCCGCCACGATCGCCCGTGCTCCCGGCCGGGAGCGTCCGACCTGGAGGAACAGCGCGCCCAACGGGCACTGGTCGCCCTGGAGTTCGTACCGTCGAAGGACCGCGTTCCGCCAACGGTCCCAGGACTCCCAGGAGTCCAGTGACGACAGGTGCGGCTGCTGGTCCTCCAGGACCCTGTCCGCCTCGAACCTGGCCACCGCGAGCAGCAGTTCGTCCTTGCCGTCCGGGAAGTAGTGGAAGAGCTGGCTCTTGCTGGTACCCGTGCGGTCGCGGATGTCGTCGAGCGTGGCGAAGGAGACACCGCGCTCCCGCAGCACCTCGGCGGCGCCCTCGACGATACGGGCCCGGGTGGCACGCCCCTTCGCGGTGGGTGCGGACGGCACGGCACCTCCTCCTCGGCCGGACACTCGACCTGACTGGACTGGACGGTCCAGAATACCGCGCCGCGACCGGGTTCGTACGGGGCCCGCCGCCGCCCATTCTGGACTTGCCGGTCCATTTTCATCAGCGCACAGTGGGCGTCGCGACCCGGCCCACCGGATCGCGGAAACGGCCGGCCGGCTCTCGGCGGCCGCACTTCGGCCACATACGGGCCCCGGACCGCGGGCCCGGCCAGGGAGGCGAACATGAGTGAGCGACTTCAGCACAGGACGGCGCTCGTCACGGGATCGACGAGCAACATCGGGCGGGCGATCGCCGAGGCGTTCGCCGCCGAGGGGGCGCATGTCATCGTCTCCGGGCGCAGCCGGGAGCGCGGGGAGCAGGTCGTGGCGGGCATCCGCGCCACGGGCGGGCGCGCCGACTTCCTGGCGGCCGAACTGGACGGAGGGGCCGACTCCGCCCGGGACCTGGCCGAGCGGGCCCGGGCGGCACTCGGCGGCCGTATCGACATCCTGGTGAACAACGCGGGGGTCTATCCGGCGCCCGACACCGCGGCCACGGACGAGGAGACGTTCGACCACGTGTACGCGGTGAACGTGAAGGCGCCGTTCTTCCTCACCGCGGCCGTCGTCCCGGCGATGGAGCGGGCGGGCGGCGGAACCGTCATCAACCTCGGGTCGTGGATCGCGCGCCTGGGCATCCCGGTCGGCGCGCTGTACAGCTCCACCAAGGGCGCCATGGAGACCCTCACCCGCGCCTGGGCCGCCGAGTTCGGGCCCCGGGGTGTGCGGGTCAACGCGATCTCGCCGGGGGTGATCCTGCCGCGCACCGACGACGGGGGCGAGCCCCACCCGGGCGAGATCATGATGAAGGGCACCCCGGCCGGGGGCGTCGGGAGCCCGGACGCCGTGGCGCACGCCGCCGTCTGGCTGGCCGCCGACGAGTCCTCGTTCGTGCACGGAACGGTGGTGGACGTCGACGGCGGTCGTACGGGCACCGCCGTCATCGCCGCGTAGCCGGCCCGTCCGGAGGAGGCCCGCGGAGGGCCGCCGGCGCCCGGACGACCGGGCATGGGGAGCCGCGGGCGCCCGGACGCGCCGAGTCGTGAAGGCCCGGACGCGCGAACAAGACACCGCTTGATCGGCCGGGGAACCGAAGGATTACCATATGAGCGCCGCCTAGCTCGAAAGATAATCCTGTGACTGTCAACGACGACTCGTTCACCAACTGGAAGACCCGCGAAGAGATCGCGGAGTCGATGATCCCCGTCATCGGGAAGCTGCACCGGGAGCGGGACGTCACCGTCCTGCTCCACAGCCGCTCCCTGGTGAACAAGTCGGTGGTCAGCATCCTCAAGACCCACCGGTTCGCCCGGCAGATCGCGGGCGAGGAGCTCTCGGTCACCGAGACCCTGCCGTTCCTGCAGGCCCTCGCCGCGCTGGACCTCGGCCCCTCGCAGATCGACATCGGCATGCTCGCCGCGACGTACCGCGGGGACGACCGCGGTCTCTCGGTGGCCGAGTTCACCGCGGAGGCCGTCGCCGGGGCCACGGGCGACAACAAGATCGAGCGCCGTGAGCCGCGGGACGTCGTCCTCTACGGCTTCGGCCGCATCGGCCGCCTCGTGGCACGTCTGCTCATCGAGAAGTCGGGTTCCGGCAACGGCCTGCGGCTGCGCGCCATCGTCGTCCGCCAGGGCGGCGAGCAGGACATCGTCAAGCGTGCCTCGCTGCTGCGCCGCGACTCCATCCACGGCCAGTTCCAGGGCACGATCACCGTGGACGAGGCGAACAGCACGATCGTCGCCAACGGCAATGAGATCAAGGTCATCTACGCGGGCGACCCGTCGGAGATCGACTACACGGCGTACGGCATCAAGGACGCCATCCTCATCGACAACACCGGCAGGTGGCGCGACCGCGAGGGTCTGTCGCAGCACCTGCGTCCGGGTGTCGACAAGGTCGTGCTGACCGCGCCGGGCAAGGGCGACGTCCCCAACATCGTGCACGGCGTCAACCACGACACCATCAAGCCCGACGAGCAGATCCTGTCCTGCGCGTCCTGCACCACCAACGCGATCGTGCCGCCGCTGAAGGCGATGGCGGACGAGTACGGCGTCCTGCGCGGGCACGTGGAGACCGTCCACTCGTTCACGAACGACCAGAACCTGCTGGACAACTACCACAAGGCCGACCGGCGGGGCCGCTCCGCGCCGCTCAACATGGTCATCACCGAGACGGGCGCCGCGTCCGCCGTCGCCAAGGCGCTGCCCGACCTGAAGGCCCCCATCACCGGCAGCTCGATCCGCGTGCCGGTGCCGGACGTCTCGATCGCGATCCTCAGCCTGCGCCTCGGCCGCGAGACCACCCGCGAGGACGTCCTCGACTACCTCCGGAACGTCTCGCTGACCTCGCCGCTCAAGCGCCAGATCGACTTCACGACCGCGCCCGACGCGGTGTCGAGCGACTTCATCGGCTCGCGCCACGCCTCGATCGTCGACGCGGGCGCCACCAAGGTCGACGGCGACAACGCGATCCTCTACCTCTGGTACGACAACGAGTTCGGCTACTCCTGCCAGGTCATCCGGGTGGTCCAGCACGTCACCGGCGTCGAGTACCCGACGTACCCGGCCCCGGCGGGCTGACCGCCGGTACGTACCCGCTCCTCCCGGGTCGGCGGGAGGAGCCCCGCAAGGGGCGCGGCGCACGCCTGACAGGGCGGAGCACGAGGCCGCACCCCGCCACGAGGGCCGCCACCCGGGCAGGGAGGCGGCCCTCGCCGGCCCCCGGGCGGCAACGCCCGCTCCCAGGCGCGGCGTCGGCGCCGGTCCGGAGCCCGGCGGCGCGCCTCCCGCACCGCGGCGCAGTCGGCCGTGACATGGCCGCCGGGCCGGGGACGGTGCGGGGGCGCGCCGCGGCACGGCACGCCCCTCCGCCCCGCCCGGGCGGACTCCCGGCGGCACGGACCGGCCACTTCCCGGGCGGACTCCCGGCGGCACGGACCGGCGACGTCCGAGCGGCTTCCGACCGCTCGACCGACGGATTCCGCGGCGAATTCCGGCGCACCGCCCGGCATTCTTCCGGCACGCATCCGAACGACGGACGAACACGGACACACCGCCACGGAACGCCCGCCGCCAAGGGGCCCCGCACCATCACCTGTTCGACCGGCTGGACGGGCCCCCGGCCCCCTGGGGCGAGCCCGCGAAACCGCTTGCACGCAGCTGCCGACACACCCGGGCGGAGCGTATAACGTGGCGCCTTGCAGAGCCCGTTCCGAGAGGTCACGGGCCGGTCCGGAGCGGCGCGGGTGCCTGGTCCCGGGCGCGTGGAGTCGACCGGAGGGAACGCCGTGCGGGTCAGTCTCAAGGACGTCGCGTTGCACGCGGGTGTGTCGATCAAGACGGTCTCGAACGTCGTGAACAACTACCAGCACATCACCCCCGCGATGCGGGCCCGGGTGCAGCGCTCGATCGACGAGCTGGGGTACCAGCCGAACCTCGCCGCCCGGCATCTGCGCAAGGGGCGGACCGGGATCATCGCCCTCGCCCTCCCCGAGCTGGGCAACCCCTACTTCGCCGAACTGGCGGCGGCCGTGGTGGACGCGGCGGCGGACCGCGGCTACACCGTGCTCCTCGACCACACCGGGGGCCGCCGCGAGCAGGAGATCCTGGTGAGCCAGGGCTTCAGGTCCCGCGTGATCGACGGCCTCATCCTGAGCCCGATCGAGCTCGACCCGGAGGATCTGCGCCGCCGCACCGAGACCGTGCCGCTCGTCCTGCTCGGGGAGCGCGAGTACGACCTGCCGCACGACCACATCGCCATCGACAACATCGCGGCGGCACGGGCGGCCGTGGCGCACCTGCTCGGCCTGGGACGACGGCGGATCGCCTTCCTCGGCGCGCGCCGGGACAGCAGCCAGCCCGCCCTGCTGCGGCTGCGCGGCTGGCGCGAGGAGCTGACCGCGTCGGGGGTTCCCGTCGACGAGGGCCTGGTCGCCGCGACCGACGGATGGGGACGCGCCGACGGGGCCCGGGCCATGGCGCATCTGCTGGACTCGGGACAGCGTCCGGACGCCGTGTTCGCATACAACGACCTCATCGCGATCGGCGCCATGCGCGTGCTGTTCGAGCGCGGGCTGCGGGTGCCCGAGGACATCGCCGTCGTCGGCTTCGACGATGTCGTCGAAGGCCGGTACGGCGCCGTGACGCTGACCTCCGTCTCCCCCGACAAGGCGGCCATCGCCCAGCGCGCGGTGGACGCCGTGCTGGCCCGCGTCCAGGACGGGGAGCACGTTCCCGAGCAGGTGAAGGCGGGTTTCACGCTGGTGGAGCGGGAGAGCACGCTCGGCCGGCGGTGACCCGGCAGCGGTGAGCGGCTCCCGCACACGGCAGGCCCGATCCTCGTCCCGGGCGGGCTGCGACTTCCCCTCCGCACGCGGCACTTGCCGCCCGGGCGAGCGCAACTCCCCTTGCATACGCGCTCGTTGACGATCGGATCGTGCTGCGCGCGAAGTCTTTACACCGCTCTTCCAACGATGTAAAAACTGCGTGCAGACCCATCACGGGACACCCGCCCGTTCTCTCTCCCCCCGGGTGTACCGAGCAACTCCACCATCCCGGGCACCAGTTAGATGCCCATCCGCCCCTCCTTCGCCCATGCGCGCCAACCGGTCCGGGGCCGGTCATCGGAGCACGACTTCTCGGCACCCGTACACCGACCGGCTCCCCCGGCCCTCCCCCCAGCGCCTCGCCGCACCTTCCGGGCGGCGGGCCCCGCACGGTCCCCACCAAGGAGCACTCATGCGTCTCCGCCCACCCCGAAGACTCGTACGACCGCGCCAGGGGCTGACCGCCCTGCTCACCGTCTGCGCCCTGGTGTTCACCGGTCTCCTGGCCACGGGCGGCGCCGCCCAGGCGGCGCCCGCGGCCAATGCGGCGGCCTGGACGCCCAAGCCGTCCCCGATGACCACCCCGTGGACCAACCAGGTCCCCGTCGACAAACCCCTGCCGGAGTACCCGCGCCCGCAGCTCACCCGCTCCGACTGGCTGAACCTCAACGGCATCTGGGACTTCGCCGTCACCTCCGCCGACGCCGGGCAGCCGGCCTCGTTCAACGAGCAGATCCGGGTGCCCTTCCCCGCCGAGGCGGCTCTCTCCGGCATCCACCGCAAGATCACCCAGAACGACAAGCTCTGGTACAAACGGACCTTCACCGTTCCGGCCGGCTGGAGCGGACGCCGCGTCCAGCTGAACTTCGGTGCCAGCGACTGGCGTACGACGGTGTGGGTCAACGGGCAACAGGCCGGAGCGGTGCACAGCGGGGGCTACGACGCCTTCAGCCACGACATCACCCCGCTGCTGAACGGCGGCACCAACACGGTGGTCGTCTCCGTCTGGGACCCGTCGGAGACCGGGAGCCAGGCCGTCGGCAAGCAGCGCATCCGTGATGTCGCGCCGCACTCCGGGGGCGGCATCTTCTACACCGCCTCGTCGGGCATCTGGCAGACGGTGTGGCTCGAACCGACCGCGCCCGCGCACATCGCCCGCCTCGACATGGTTCCGAACCTCACGGACAACACCCTGCGCGTCACCGTGCGGGGAGCGGGGACCAGCGGGCAGACCGCCCGGGTCACGGTCTCGTCCGGCGGCACGGTGGTGGGCTCGGCGACCGGCCCGGTCGGCAGCGCCTTCTCCGTCCCCGTGCCCTCACCGCGCCTGTGGACACCGGAGGACCCGTACCTGTACGACGTGCGGGCCGAACTGCTCACCGGCACCGCGGTCACCGACGCCGTCGGCAGCTACACGGGCATGCGCTCGGTGTCCGTGGGCCGCGTCGACGGAGTCCTGCGCCCGCTGCTGAACGGCAGGTTCGTCTTCCAGACCGGCACCCTGGACCAGGGCTACTGGCCCGACGGGATCTCCACCGCGCCCTCGGACGAGGCCCTCAGGTTCGACCTCCAGAAGCACAAGGACCTCGGCTTCAACATGGTGCGCAAGCACATCAAGGTCGAGCCGCAGCGCTGGTTCTACTGGGCCGACCGGCTCGGGCTGCTGGTGTGGCAGGACATGCCGTCGATGGACCTGCGCACGCCCGACGCCGCCGCGCGCACGCAGTGGGAGGCGGAGTACGACCGCGTCATCGACCAGCACCGCAGTTCCCCGGCCGTCGTCATGTGGGTCAACCAGAACGAGGGCTGGGGACAGTACGACCAGGCGCGGATCGCCGACGAGGTGAAGGCGTACGACCCCTCCCGCCTCGTGAACAACATGAGCGGCATCAACTGCTGCGGCTCCGTGGACGGCGGCAACGGCGACGTGCTCGACCACCATGTGTACGTCGGGCCCGGCGTCACCAGACCCTCGGGGACGCGCGCCGCGGTTCTCGGCGAGTTCGGCGGCCTCGGCTTCCGCGTGCCGGGACACGAGTGGTTCCCGGGCGGCGGCTTCTCCTACGAGAACCAGGCGACCCAGACACATCTCAACAACCGGTTCGTCGGGCTGATCGACGCCATCAGGCAGACGCAGATGCCGGCCGGTCTGTCCGCCTCCGTCTACACGGAGATCACGGACGTCGAGAACGAGGTGAACGGCCTCCTCACGTACGACCGCCAGGTCGTCAAGGTCGACGAATCCCGTGTACGGGCCGCCAACCAGGCACTCGTGCAGGCGTCCCGGAGTCCGGCGGCCCCGGTGACCCTGCCCGCGGGCCAGTACAGGTCCCTGCGGGTCACCACGTCCGGACTGACCAACCGCTATCTGCGCCACCGGGACGGCGCCGCCTTCACCGACGTCGTGGACTCCGCGAGCAGCGCGCTGCTGAAGAGCGACGCGACGTGGAGGATCGTGGCGGGCCTGGCCGACAGTTCGTGCTACTCGTTCGAGTCGCGCAACTACCCCGGCCAGTACCTGCGTCACCGCGACTTCCGGATCTACAAGGAGGCGGGCGACGGCTCCGCCCTCCACCGGGCCGACGCCACCTTCTGCCCGGTGGCCGGCAGCGGCGGGGTACGGCTGGCCTCGTACAACTTCCCGGATCAGTACCTGCGGCACTACAACGCCGAGTTGTGGCTGGCCACGCCGGGCGGTGCGCACGCCTGGGACAGCCCGGCGCTGTTCAACGAGGACACCACCTGGGCCGTCGAGTCGGCCTGGGCTCCGTAGTACGGGGCCGTACGGCGCCTCCCCCGGGCGGGGCCGTACGGCAAGCCCGCGGCCCGGTCGTCGACGCCACCTCGGCGTGGGCGGCCGGGCCGTTCGGCGTTGCGGAGGCGGGTGCCGGCGATCCTTGGGACGCGGCCAACCCGCCCGGGAGCAGGCGTGGTCCAGCGCCGCCTGCGTATCCGTCCCGCGACCGCGGACACCTGCACCGACAGGGCGTCCAGGCCGTGCCCCCGTCCCGCCGGACCGGCGCGGCCACCGACTGCGATGCGGCGCCCGGGCGGGGTCGGCCTGCATGTCGCCGGCGTCCTCCTCTGGTCAGGATCATGATCAGCACCTGGCCGGACAGCCCGAGAGGTCGGTCATGCCAGGGCGACTGGGGAGAGATCAACCTGCGGTCGAACGCGGCTTCCCTGTCCATCACTTGGGGCGAGGTCGACTGCGAAGGCGGAGGTCACCTGATGTTCGATGGACCGCGGCCGTCGGGCCCCGTCACCTGAGCCGCGGGTCTGCGAGGAGAACGACTCGATCGGCCTCGACGTCGAAGCCGATCACCGGATGACCGCACTCGCCCTCGGGGTCCATCAGCACCGGCTTGCCCAGTCCGCGCCCGATCTCCCGGAGAAAGCCACAGAGCACGTCAAGTCGGTCCTGGCCCTGCAACTCCCGCAGGTCGACGTCGAAGTCGACTTCGTCGGCGGCATGGAAGCGGAAGATCGCCAACACCTCGGCGGTCGGCCAGACCCGCAGGTCCGGGGCTCTCGGCGTCCACCGGACGGGACAGCACGGCTTCCGCCCGGGGCACCGGAAGCACCGTCCCTCCCTCGGAGTACTGGCACTCCCAGCCCTTCTCCGCGACAAGATCGAGGACCGCCTGCCAGTCCTCCACCGAGGCATTCGGGACACGCATGTCCGGCAACGACCCCATCGAGTCCGGGTCGAAGAAGCACTTCACGTCATCCCACAGCAGGTCGCTCACCCCGGCATGCTGCCCGGGTCACCGAGCCGGCGCACTCTGGTTTCCGTTGACCAAGGACATGGCGAGACCCCCGGCGACACGAGACCTTCCAGTCCTGCGGACCGGCGCGTGACGGGCTTCGGAGACGAGGACCGAGGAATGCCGGGTACGTTCGCCTCATGTGCCACTACGCCGGGAAGCCGTACAAGCTCCATTACGCGTGCGTGCCCTGCCGCGTCGCGTTCAAGCGGCATCCGGGGCGCGGCGAGCACCGATGCCCTCGATGCTCGGAGTCGATGGCCTGTGCCGGCCACGACTTCGCGGCACCGCGCCGCCGCGACACCCGGGCGTGGAGCGCCGTGGCCGCTGTTCTCGGCGCCGGACTGCGTTACGAGGGCCGCGAAGCGCGCGGCTGCGGCAAGGAACCCAAGTTCCGTCCCCGCACCCGCGCCCAGTTGCGCGCCCGCCGCATCGCTGCGTCACGAACCGGCACTCCCCTCGCCGAGATGCTGGGGCGCGCGGACCCGTAGGCATACGGCCGATCGGCCGAGCGGTGCCCGATCGGTGGCGGGGCCCGAGGAGTCGTTCACGAGACGCGGACCGGGTCGCGCCGGTCGCGTGCTCCGTCCGGGGTTCCGGCGACGAGCCGACGGCCCCGCACGAGGGGAATCCCCGGTGCGTGGCCGTGGGGCCGCGCACCGGGGATTCCGGCCGTTCAGGGCTACGGCTTCTCCTGCGTGTGGAGCGCGCTCACCTCCTCGGCGGTGAGCGCCTTGTCGAAGGCCTGAACCTGGTCGACCGAACCGTGCCAGAAGTCGACGTTCCCGCCGCCCCAGCGGGCCCGTCCGACGGCGAGCGGTCCCGTGCTGACGTCGGCCGGACCGGCCTCGGCCGTGGCGACGAGCTTGCCGTCGAGGTACAGCTTGATCTCGTTGCTCGCCGAGTCACGCACGCCGACGAGGTGGTACCACTGGCCCAGTTCGGGCTTGGTCTCCAGCCGGGCGCGCTTGCCGCCGGGCGTGCTGAAGGCGAACGCGCCCTGCCCGTACTGCAGGTAGAACGGGTTCTCCTGACGCCGTCCGTCCTGGCTGACGGCGCTCGCGTAGTTCCCCGGAATGGAGTCGAGCGTGACCCACGCGGAGATCGAGTAGCTCTTGGTGGTGTCGACCACCGGGCCGTCGGTCTCGGCGTACTGTCCCTTGCCGTCGAACTTCAGGGCGCTGCCGCTGACTCCGGGGGTCCAGGTGGTGCCCTCGGTCAGTTCCAGGGGCTTGTTGTTGGGACCGCCGTCCTTCGCGGTGGTTCCCTTCCCCTCGTCGAGGGACCAGGAACCGCCGCCCTTCAGCTCGTCCCGCTCCCCGGCGGCGGCGCCGGCCGCGATGACCTTGCGGTTGACCTCCCGCACCCTGACCGGGTCGACCTTGATCTCGCGACGGTCGTACGTGTAGAGCCCGTTGAGCTCGTTCTCCAGGTCGGATATCTGGGTGTAGACCGACCCGGACAGCTCGGCCCCTGCCGCCTCCAGGTAGAACCGCTCGGTGTTCTCCACGTACTTGCGGGTGAGCGCCTCCTTGTCGGCGACACCGCTGTAGATCACGGTCGGGGCGCCCGGCCACATGTGGCCCGGGGCCCGCAGCGTGAACCCGCCGTGCTCGCCGTCCATGGCGGCCCGCTTGTCGTCGGGGAAGGCCGGGTCGGTGTTGTTGTAGTCGTGGTGGTCGATGATGTCGCCCTTGCCCGAGTCCCCCTTGGAGTTGCAGCAGTTGACACCGCTGTGGGCGTTGACGACGCGGGACGGGTCGGCGGCCTTGACCGTCTCGGTGAGGCGGCCGGTCTCCTCACGGTTCCACTCGCCCCAGCCCTCGTTGAAGACGATCCAGCCGATGACGGACGGCGAGTTGTGGTGCTGGCGCATCATCTCGCGGCCCTGGTCGAAGAAGGCCTTCTGACCGGTCTCGTTGGTGTAGTTGCCGGAGACGAAGTCCTGCCAGACCAGCAGGCCGAGCTTGTCCGCGTGGTAGAACCAGCGCGGCGACTCCACCTTGATGTGCTTGCGGACGGCGTTGAAGCCGAGCTTCTTGTGCGCCTCCAGGTCGAAGGCGAGGGCCTTGTCGCTGGGCTGGGTGTACAGGCCGTCGGGCCAGAAGCCCTGGTCCAGGGTGGCGAGGGAGAAGACGGGCTTCCCGTTGAGCACCAGCTTCTGGTAGCCGCCGACCTTCTCCACGGAGATCTTCCGCATGCCGAAGTAGCTGTCGACGGTGTCGGTGGACCGGCCGTCGACGAGCTTGACGTCGAGGTCGTAGAGGTACGGGTCGTCGGGGCTCCAGAGGTGGAGCTTGTCCACGGGCAGGCGCAGCTTGGTGCCGGCCGCGCCGGTGACCCTGCCGACGACCTTTCCGCGGGCGTCGCGGGCGACCGCCTCGACGCGGGCCTTGGCGGACGCGTCGTCGGACTCGACGGTCACGGCCAGGCTGCTGGTGTCGATGTCGGGCGTCGTGACCACGTTGTCGATGGAGGCGGCGGAGACGGGCTCCATCCACACCGTCTGCCAGATGCCCGACGACTGGGTGTAGAAGATGCCGCCGGGGTTGGTGGACTGCTTGCCCATGGGCTGGTTGTCGCCGCCGGTGTCGGTGACCGCGACGACGATCTCCTGCGGTCCCGTTCCCTTGAGCGCGTCGGTGATGTCGGCGCTGAACGCGTTGTAGCCACCGGTGTGTTCGGCGACCTGCTTGCCGTTGACCCAGACGCGGGCCCGGTAGTCCACGGCACCGAAGTTCAGCTTGAGCCTGTTGCCCTTGCCCGCCTTCCAGTCCTTGGGCACGGTCACCAAGCGGCGGTAGAACATGTGGTCCTCGTGCCGTTCCAGGCCGGAGAGCTGCGACTCGACCGGGTAGGGCACGATGATCTTCTCGTCGAGCTCCTTGCCGAAGACCGGCTTCTCGTCCGCGGCGGCACCGCTGAACTGCCAGGGCCCGTTGAGGTTCTTCCACTTGCTGCGGACCTGCTGCGGACGGGGGTACTCGGGCAGCGGGTGCTTCTTGTCGACCTTGTCGCCCCACGTGGTGGTCAGGCGGTGGGCGGAGCTGTTGAGGGCCGAGCGGATGATCTCCGGAACGGTCTCGCCGCCGACCTTGAGGCCGCCCTTGCCGTCGTAGGTGACCCGGACCTGCTGTCCCTTCTGGATCGGCTCGGAGAGCGTGACCAGCAGGGAGTTCCGGTCACCGGGGGCGGCGGTGACGGACTTGACCGGCATGGGGGTGGTGTCGGCCTCGACCTTGAGGTGGTCCTTGACGGACTGGAGGTCGCTGACCTTGCCCTCGAACCTGGCACGCAGCCGGCGGCCGTCCTCGGCGACCGTCAGCTCCACCGGGTAGACCTGGTAGTCGGTGGGCGGGGTGAAGGCCGACTCGGGTACGACCTGCTTGGCGAGTCCCGGACCGGACCAGCGCAGGAACATGTTCGCCCCGCCGATGTCCTGGAACATCTCCATGCGGAAGTCGTACTTCTGCCCGGCGGTCAGCTTGACCGCGGCGCTGGTCTGCTCCTTGTCCCAGTCGGGCACCCAGTGGTCGATGACCGACTTGCCGTCGACGAGGAGGCGGAAGCCGTTGTCGCCGATGGCGTAGAAGGTGTAGTCACCGGTGGTCGGAACCTCGATCCGGCCCGTCCAGCGGGCGGTCGTGTGCTCCGTGCGGCCGGTGAGCGTCTCGAAGGTGCTCGTGAGGCCCGAGAAGTTGATCTGCGGGTCGAGGACGGTGCCGCCGAGCTTGTCGAAGTCCCGGGCGCCGGGCGCCGACATGCTGAAGTACTCGCCCTTCAGGCCGTGCACCTCGATGGGGGCCTTCTCGGCGGCGGGGGCGGACTCGGTGCGGGTCGACTCTGCGGCCGACGCGGCGGGGACCAGGCTGCTCGTGGGCAGTACGAGGGCGGCCGCGACGAGCAGCGCCCACATCCTGCCTCTGGAGCGGGAGTTGTGTCTTTTCATCGAATCTTTCCTCGTGGAGAGGGGAATCGGAGCCGGACCTGAGAGGGGTGGACATGATTGAAGAGCCCCTGGGAGGTGCCGTGTTCACTCAAGGCCGGTCGGCACCCGGCGGGTCGCCGCGCTGTCTCGTGGACGGGCTCTGGCGGACGGCGACATGGATCGGGGGGACACCGGCGCGGGGCCGGCCGGCCGGGGCCGGGTCCGCCGACTCCCGAAGGGCGGGCGGCGACCGGACCACCGCACGCGGCGGTGCCGGAACCCCCGGGTACGCCCCGTACACGGGAGGTTCTTCGACCTGCGTGCACCGCTCCGGGCAACGCCCGTCACCCCAACGTGAGTTGGTGGGCACGACCTGACGGCCGACAACCGTTCCAACGTTGGAAAACTGTGTGCAGCGGAATGACAGCACGCCTCGCGATGCCTGTCCAGACCCCATGCACGGTCACGGATGACTGATCGTCATCGGTACAGGGCTCACTGGCGTGTTGCCGTTTCGACACATCGCGGAAACGTGCGGCCGCACTCTTGCCGCGTGTGCTCGGGCAGCGTTATAACGTTGTAAAGCCGAAGCCCGCCACCGGCAACATGGTGCTTCGAGGCTCGATTTCTGCAGGTCAGGCATGCCCTGACCATGCCTGCCCGCATACATCGGGGCAGGACCGCCATGCCCACAGAACCCCGCCCGACCGCACGCCGCTCGGCGGTGCTGTCACCCGCCAAGGAGTGTCCTCAGATGACCCTTCCGCAGAGATCCCGCACGCTCACCGTGGCCTGCCTGGTCGCCACCACCGCCGCCCTCGCTCTCACCGGCTGCTCCAAGTCGGAGGGCGGCGACGCCGCCGGCGGCGACAGCAGCAAGGGAGCCCAGGCGGTCCAGACACCCACGGCGCCCGCCGGTGACGGCTGCAAGCTCGAGACCTACGGCGCTCCGAAGCTCGACCTGAAGGACGCCGTGGTCGGCTTCTCCCAGTCGGAGAAGGAGGCCAACCCCTTCCGCATCGCGGAGACCCAGTCCATCAAGGACGAGGCCGCCAAGGTCGGCGTCAAGAAGCTGCTCACCACCAACGCGCAGTCGCAGCTGTCCAAGCAGATCAGCGACATCCAGGACATGCTGGCCCAGGGCGCGCAGTTCCTCATCGTCGCCCCGCTCAACTCGGACGGCCTGGAGCCCGCCTTCAAGGCCGCCGCCGCGAAGAAGGTGCCCGTCCTCACCATCGACCGGAAGGTCAACGCCGCTGCCTGCAAGGACTATCTGGCCTTCCTCGGCTCGGACTTCGTCGAGCAGGGCAAGCGCGCCGCCGACGCGATGATCGAGGCCACCGGCGGCAAGGGCAAGGTCGCCATCCTCCTCGGCTCCTCCGGCAACAGCGTCACGACCGACCGCACCAAGGGCTTCGTCGACCAGGTGAAGGCCGAGGCGCCCGGGCTCAAGATCGTGACGCAGCAGACCGGCGAGTTCGCCCGTGACAAGGGGCAGCAGGTCATGGAGCAGATCATCCAGTCGAAGCCCGACATCACCGCCGTCTACGCGGAGAACGACGAGATGGCCCTCGGCGCCGTCACCGCGCTCAAGGGCGCCGGCAAGAAGCCGGGCAAGGACATCAAGATCATCTCGATCGACGGCACGCGCAACGCCGTCAAGGCCCTCGCCGAGGGCGAGATCAACGGGGTCATCGAGTCCAACCCGCGCTTCGGCCCGCTCGCCTTCGCCACCGCCCAGAAGTTCTACTCCGGCGAGGCCATCCCGGAGGACGTCATCATCTCCGACCGCGCCTACGACGCCGCCAACGCCAAGGACTCCCTCGGCGGAGCGTACTGACCGTCCCTGTCCCCCGGGTCCCGTCCCCGCGGCGACACGGCCCGTCCTCCTCCGGGCCGGTCGCCGCGGCGGC
>NZ_BMWD01000010.1:0-9717 GCF_014651055.1 Streptomyces fructofermentans | reverse complement strand
CGCCACGGTGCACCTCACCCGTGGCGGCCCGGCGCCCAACGACACGATCCGATCAATCTCCGGAAGGCCACGTTCATGGCACCCCCCGAAGCGGCAGCGTCCGCGGCGACCGGCACAGAGCCTTCCGCCGCGCCGACGGTGCTGGAGGCCCGCGGCGTCGGCAAACGCTTCCCGGGCGTCGTCGCGCTCGACGACGTGTCCTTCGCCGTACGCGCGGGTGAGACCCACGCACTCGTCGGCGAGAACGGCGCGGGCAAGTCCACCCTCATCAAGGTGCTCACGGGCGTCCACCGCCCCGACGGCGGCGAGTTGCTGCTGTCCGGACGACCGGTGCAGTTCGCCCGCCCCTTCGAGGCCCAGCAGGCCGGCATCTCCACGATCTACCAGGAGGTGAACCTGGTTCCGCTGATGAGCGTGGCACGCAACATCTTCCTCGGCCGTGAGCCGAGGACCCGCCTGGGCCTGATCGACTTCGCACGCATGCACGGCGAGGCGGCCTCCCTGCTGGACGGGTTCGGCGTCAGCGTCGACCCCCGCCGCCCCCTGCACACCCTCGGCATCGGCACCCAGCAGATGGTCGCGCTCGCCCGGGCCGTCTCGGTCAAGGCGCAGGTCGTCATCATGGACGAGCCCACCTCGTCGCTGGAACCGCGCGAGGTCGAGACCCTCTTCCGCGTCATCGGCGACCTGCGGCGGCAGAACATCGCCGTCGTCTACGTGAGCCACCGCATGGACGAGCTGTACCGCGTGTGCGACCGCGTCACCGTGCTCCGCGACGGCAAGCACATCCACACCGGCGACATCGCCGACCTGGAACGCGTGCAGCTCGTCTCGCTGATGCTCGGCCGCGAGGTCGCCGAAGTCCGCCGGCACGGGGTGACGAGTTTCGGCGCCGAGGGCCACGACATCGAACGCAAGCCCGTCCTCACCGCCACCGGACTGACCCGCAAGCACCAGTTGGACCAGGTCTCCCTGGACCTGCACCCCGGCGAGGTCCTCGGCCTCGGCGGGCTGCTCGGCTCCGGCCGCAGCGAGACGGCGAAGGCGCTCGCCGGCGCCCTGCCGCTCGACGCGGGCGAGATCGGCGTGGACGGCGCCCGGATCGGGCGGCCCTCCTCCGCACGCGCCATCCGAGCCGGCATCAGCCTGCTCCCCGAGGACCGCAAGGCCGAGGGCATCGTGCCCGGCCTCTCGGTACGGGAGAACATCGTGCTGGCCGCGCTCCCCCAGCTCTCCCGGGGCGGCGTCGTCTCGCGCGGCCGCCAGGACCGTGTCGTCGACATCTTCATGAAGCGCCTGCGCATCAAGGCCTCCAGCCCCGAGCAGAAGGTCGGCGAACTCTCCGGCGGCAACCAGCAGAAGGTCCTGCTGGCCCGGTGGCTGTGCCTCAAGCCGAAGGTGCTGCTGCTCGACGAGCCCACCCGGGGTATCGACGTCGGCGCCAAGGCCGAGGTGCAGTCCCTCATCGACGAACTCGCCCAGGAGGGCCTCGCCGTCCTGCTGATCTCCTCCGACATCGAGGAGCTCATCGAGGGGTCCGACCGCATCGTCGTGCTGCGCGGCGGCGCGACCGCGGGCGAACTGACCGGCGACCAGGTCTCCGAGAGCGCCCTGCTCGCCGCCCTGGCCGACGACTCCCCCGTCCACGGCGGGCACGTCGCGGACCCGGCGCCGGACACCGGCGCCGCAGAACCCGATCCGCACGTCCCGGCCCAGGCCGGGGACGGCAAGGAGGACCCCCGATGACCACCCCGGCGACCGCGGCACCGGCCCGCGGCCTGTCCCGGCCGAGCGGCGCCGCATGGTTCCAGGAGTACGGCGTGTACGCGGCGGTGGCCGCCCTCCTGGTCTTCAACGCCGTCTTCACCGAGCACTTCCTCACCGTCGACAACATGCGCACCCAGCTGATCCAGGTGGCGCCCGTCGTCATCGTGGCCCTCGGCATGGCGCTGGTGATCGGCACGGAGGGCGTGGACCTGTCCGTGGGCTCGGCCATGGCACTGGCAGCGGCCCTGCTGCCGCTGTACCTCGGCTACGGACTCGTACCCGCACTGGTCGTCGCGCTCCTCGCGGGCGCCGTGGTCGGCGCGATCAACGGCGCCCTGGTGTCGGTGGTGGGGCTCCAGCCCATCGTGGCCACCCTCGCCCTGTTCGTCGGCGGCCGGGGCATCGCCCTGGTGATGGCGGACGGCCAGCTGAAGCAGATCTCCAACCAGGACCTGCTGTCGCTGGGCACCGGCAGCTTCCTCGGCGTCCCGCTCGTCGTGCTCATCGCCGCCGCGCTGGCGCTGGCCGTCGCCTTCCTCGTCCACCGGACGACCTTCGGACGCCAGATCGTCGCCATCGGCGGCAACCGGTCCGCGGCCGCCCTCGCGGGGCTGCCCGTCAAGCGCGTCCTGACCGGCGTCTACATCCTGTGCGGTGTCCTCGCCGCACTCGCCGGCATCCTGGCCACCGCCCGTCTCACCGCCAGCGACCCGTCCTCCCTGGGCAACCTGATGGAGCTGTCCGCGATCACCGCGGTGGTCGT
The DNA here is from genome assembly GCF_014651055.1 of Streptomyces fructofermentans. GTDB lineage: Bacteria > Actinomycetota > Actinomycetes > Streptomycetales > Streptomycetaceae > Streptomyces > Streptomyces fructofermentans. The sequence goes on along the minus strand of NZ_BMWD01000010.1, from coordinate 7,187 downwards.
CGGCGGGACTCCGCTCAGCGGCGGGTCCATCCGGGTGCTCGGCACGGTCGTCGGGGCGCTGCTCATGCAGCTGCTGCGCGCCACGCTCGTCAAGCACGACCTGCCCGACTCGACCGCCCAGATCGCCCAGGCGGCCATCATCGTCGTCGCCGTCTACGTCGCACGGGAGCGCCGATCCCGATGAAACTCACCACACCCCTCCTCTCAGCCGGCACCGCGACGCCTCCACCTCCCTCGCCCGAGGGAGCACCGGTCACGGAACCCGCGGGCACCGAGGTCTCCGGCCGGGAGCGCCTGGCCTCCCTGGTCCAGCGTCAGGGCGTTCTCGCGGTCCTGCTCCTCGTGGTCCTGATCTCGTCGTTCGTCTACCCCTCGTTCGCCACCCTGGACAACACCCGCGGTGTCACGGTGCAGGCGTCGTTCCTCGCGATCGTCGCCCTGGGCATGACGATGGTGATCATCACGGGCGGCATCGACCTGTCCGTCGGCTCGGTGTTCGCCCTGGGCGGTGTGCTGGCCGCGTGGGCCTCGCAGTGGGGCGTCCTGCCCGCGCTGCTGGTGCCCCTCGTCGTGTGCGGGGCGATCGGCGCGCTGAACGGACTGCTGATCGCCCGGGCCGGGATGGCGCCCTTCATCGTCACCCTCGCGTCCCTGCTGGGCGCCCGGGGCCTGCTCCTGGCCATCACCGACGAGGGCTCCACCACGTATCTCGTCCCCAAGGACTCGGCGTTCGCGGAACTGGGCCAGGGCAGTGTCTGGGGCTTCGGCTACCCGATCCTGATCGCGCTGGCGCTGTTCGGCGCGGGCGGCCTGGTACTGCAGCGCACCTCGTTCGGCCAGACGCTGTTCGCCGTGGGCGGCAGCAGCGACGCCGCCACCCTGATGGGACTGCCGGTCGCCCGGGCCAAGCTGACGGTCTATCTGCTGAGCGGGCTGCTGGCCGGTTTCGCCGGTGCGATCAACGCGGCGCGGCTCTCCTCGGGCGTCACGATCATCGGCGCCGGCATGGAACTCGACGCGATCGCCGCGGTCGTCATCGGCGGCACGCTTCTCGTCGGCGGCGCCGGGTCGGTCAGCGGCACCCTGTGGGGCGTTCTCCTGCTGGCGGTGATCCAGAACCTCATCAACCAGATCGGTTCGCTCAACTCCTCGTACCAGTCCGTGGTCAGCGGCGGATTCCTGATCGTCGTGGTGGTCACCCAGCGGTACCTGTCACGCAGCCGCAGATCCACCTGAGCACACCCCGGGACCCCGTCCGGCCGCGCCGGCTCCGGGGTCCCGGCAACCAGCGGCGCCCGGACGACCACCGGGCCCGGCCCCCGGCACCCATGCCGAAAGAGTCGAACCAGAGGAGTGCCGTGGGCGTCAGCCTCAAGGACGTCGCGCAGCGGGCAGGCGTGTCGATCAAGACCGTGTCGAACGTGGTCAACAACTCGCCCCATGTCACACCGCAGATGCGGGCCAGGGTGCAGCAGGCCATCGACGAGCTGGGCTACCGCCCCAACCTCACCGCACGCCATCTGCGCAAGGGCCGTACGGGCATCATCGCGTTCGCGGTGCCCGAACTCGGCAACCCGTACTTCGCCGAACTCGCGGGCGCCGTCATCGACGCGGCGGCCCGGCACGACTACACCGTCCTCGTCGACCACACGGCGGGCCTGCGGGAGCGCGAGCTGCTGGTCTGCCAGGAGTTCCGCTCCCACGTCATCGACGGTCTCATCCTCAGCCCCATCCACCTGGAGACCGCCGACCTGGTCGCCCGGCACGAGACCTCGCCGCTGGTGCTCCTCGGCGAGCGCGAGTACGAGGCCCCGTACGACCAGATCGCCATCGACAACGTGGCCGCCGCCCGTACCGCGGTCCGGCATCTGCTGGATCTCGGCCGCCGCCGGATCACTTTCCTCGGCTCCCGCACCGGCCAGGAACGGCAGCCCGCCCATCTGCGGCTGCGCGGCTGGCGGGAGGAGCTCGCCGCGGCCGGGATCACCCCGGACGAGAGCCTGGTCGTCACCACGGAGGGCTACGGCCGCGCCGACGGCGCCGCCGCCGTGACCGCGCTGCTGGAGCGCGGCGAACGGCCCGACGCGGTCTTCGCCTACAACGACCTGATCGCTCTGGGCGCCATGCGCACACTGACCGAACGCGGTCTGAGAATCCCCGAGGACGTCGCCGTGGTCGGTTTCGACGACATCGAGGAGAGCCGCTACGGCGCCACCACCCTCACGACGGTCTCCCCCGACAAGCAGGCCATCGCCCGTCTGGCGGTCGACCGGCTCGTCGACCGGCTCAGCGGGAAACCCGTGGCCGGACCGCAGCGGATCAGACCCGGATACCGGCTCGTCGTGCGGGAGTCCTCCGGCGGCGCGGGCCAGGGTCCGCCGCCGGAGGAGGGCGCCAGAGGCGCGGCGGGCGACTGAGGCCTGCCGGCCGCGCAGTACCCGCTCCTGTCCGGACATCCGCTCCCCACGAGGACTGACCATGCCCCGACCCACCGTGCAGCACCGGCCGTTCGGCACCACTCCGGGCGGAGAGGAGGTAGGCCTGTGGCGGCTGGAGTCCGGTGCGGGGGTGCACGCCGAGATCCTGACGTACGGCGGCATCCTGCACGCCCTCGGCGTGCCCGACACCGCCGGCTCGACCGCCTCCGTCGTCCACTCGCTGCCCTCGGTCGAGCAGTACGCCGAGAAGAGCCCGTACCTCGGGGCGCTCGTCGGCCGCTACGCCAACCGCATCGCGCACGGCCGCTTCGTACTCGACGGCGTTGTCCACCGGGTTCCGGTGAACGACCGCGGCCACGCGCTGCACGGCGGCCCCGAGGGCTTCGACACGAAGGTGTGGGACGCCACCCCGGTCGAGGACGGGGACACCGCGGCGGTGCGCCTCGCGCTGCACAGCCCCGACGGCGACATGGGGTTCCCGGGCGCGCTCGACGTCACGGTCACGTACGCGCTGGACGCCGCCGGCACCCTGTCCCTCGCGTACAGGGCGCGGACCGACCGGGCCACCGTGGTCAACCTGAGCAACCACGCCTACTTCAACCTGGCCGGGTCCACCGACATCCGGGACCACACCCTGCGGGTCGACCTGCCCGGCTATCTGCCGGTGGACGCCGACGGCATCCCGCTGGGTCCCGTCGCCGACGTGGCCGGCACGCCGTTCGACCTGACGTCGCCCCGCGTCCTCGCGGAACGGCTCGGCTCGGCGGACCCGCAGGTCGAGGCGGTGGGAGGTTTCGACCACTGCTGGGTCGGGGCGGCCGCAGCCGGCACGCTGCGGCGCGCCGCCCGGCTGGCCGCTCCGCGGGAGAGCCGGGTCATGGAGGTGTGGACGACGCTGCCGGGCCTCCAGGTGTACACGGCCAATCAGCTCGACGGCTCGCTCACGGACGCCCATGGCCGTCCGCTGGAGCGGCACAGCGCGGTCTGCCTGGAGACGCAGCACCTGCCGGACGCCCCGAACCGTCCGGGCTTCCCGAGCGCCGTGCTGCGGCCGGGCACGGACCTCCGCAGCCGCACCGAGTTCCGCTTCCCGCACCTCGGCCGGTGACGCCCGGGGGCCCGCACCCCCGGTGCGGGCCCCCGGGCCACCGGCACGCGGTCCCGTCCCGCGAGGGCGGTCGGCCGTCGGGCCTGGTCACGTCCCGTCCCCCGCGACCAGGCCCTCCGCCTACGGCCTCTCGCCGCGCAGTCGCGCGCGCCGCCGCCTGGCACCCTCCGAGGCGCCGGGCGCTGCCTCACCCGCGGCCAGGTGGTCGAGCACCTTGACCAGCTCCTGGCAGGCGAGCTCCACCGAGCGTCTGGTGTTCCGCTGCTCGGCGATGAGGGCGGACAGCAGCAGGGCGGTCAGCGCCACCGACCCGTTGAAGCACTGGAGTTTGATCATCACTTCGACATCGGTCAGCCGTTCGAACGAACCGACGCCCGCCGTCGCGGCGCCCGTGGCTACGACCGACGCGAACAGGGCGCACAGCATGCTGCCCGTCAGCTGGAACCGCAGGGCCGCCCAGATCACCAGCGGATACACGAGGAACAGCAGGCTCATGACGCTGCGCGCCGCGAACGGGACGACGGCCAGGACCACGGCGGTGAGCACGAGTGCCTCCCTCCACCGCGGTGTGCCTTGCGGCGGCCAGCGCGTCCTGAGCAGCAGGAGCACGACGGGGGCGACCAGCAGGACACCCATCGCGTCGCCCACCCACCACGGCAGCCAGACGGACCAGAACCGCTCGGCCGTGATCCTGCCCGTGAGCACGAGTGTTCCCGTGCCGACGGTCGCGCTGATCAGCATCCCGGCCAGGGCCCCGAGGAACACCAGGGCGAGCCCGTCCCTGAAACGGGCGAGGTCGGCACGGAATCCCACCCTCCGGAGCATGAGGTACGAGCAGACCGGGGCCAGCGTGTTGCCGGCCACCGTGGCAAGGGCGGTGGGTCTGAACGAGCTGATGGAGAGGATCACCAGCAGCGTGCCCAGGGCGATCCCCGGCCAGCAGCGCAGACCGAGGACGACGAGGCAGGCCACCGCGATGCCGGTGGGCGGCCACAGGGGTGTGTACACCGCGCCGTCCGAGACGAGCTGGTGCATGAGGCCCAGCCGGCCCGCCGTGTAGTAGCAGGCGGCGATGGCCAGCGTCTGGAGGCCGTACACGACCGGACCCCGTGGATCCCGAGAGCGCGCCACAGCTGCTATCAGACACCGACGCCGCGGGGTCGGCCAGACGGGAGGGTCCGCAGCGGGGCCGGGGGCACTACGCGCCCTCCTCGGCCCCGTCGTGTCCGACGACCAGGACGGCGGCGTCGTCCTCGTGGCCCACCAGCGACGACACCTTGATGACGGCCGCCGCGAGGGCGTCCGCGCCCATGCCCGCGACGGCCGCGATGCCCGCCAGGCGGACCACGTGGCCGAGTCCCTCGTCGATGTTGAGAGACGGCCCCTCGACGACGCCGTCGGTCACCAGGACGAGCACCCCTCCCGTGGTGAGCCGGTAGTGCGCGGTCGGATAGACCGTGCCCTCCTGGATGCCGAGCGGCGGCCCGCCCTCGTCCTCCGTGATCCCGGACCTGCCGTCCCCCGTGGCCCACACGCAGGGAATGTGACCGGCCCGCGCGCTCTCCACCTCGCCGGAGACGGGGTCGAACCGCATGAACGTGCAGGTCGCGAAGAGTTCCGTGTCGAGTGACACGAGCAGGTCGTTGGTCCGGGCCAGGAGTTCGCCGGGCTCGCTGGTGACGGACGCGAGGGCCCGCAGGCCGACCCGCACCTGCCCCATGAACGCGGCCGCCTCGATGTTGTGGCCCTGCACGTCGCCGATGGACAGCCCCACCCGGCCGTCCGGGAGGAAGAAGGCGTCGTACCAGTCGCCGCCCACGTCCAGGCCGTCGTAGGCGGGTACGTAGCGGGCCGCGAGGCGCAGCCGCTCGGCCGTCGGCAGGTCCGCCGGGAGCATGCCGCGCTGGAGCGCCACGGCGAGTTCCACCCGGGAACGCTGGAGTTCCGCGAGTTCCCGCGCCCGCACGGTGAGGGACCCGAGCCTCGCCAGCAGCTCGTCGGCTTCGTCCACGGTGCGATTGCGCGGCATGGGTCACTCCGAGGACGTACGAGACCTCGCGGATCGGAACGGCGGACGCGTTGCGGCAGGAGCGGAACAGTCCAGGTGAAAACGGTCCCACACATCCGGGTCCACGGCTCCCCGGCAGCTCCGCGGCGCCCCGTCGGATCGACACGTCACGGCACGGTCGTAGGCTGACGACGTGACTCATTTTGATGTTCTCGTCCTCGGCGCCGGCCCCGGTGGGTACGTCGCCGCCATCCGTGCCGCTCAACTCGGCAAGTCCGTCGCGATCGTCGAGGAGAAGTACTGGGGCGGTGTGTGCCTCAACGTCGGCTGCATCCCGTCCAAGGCACTGCTGCGCAACGCGGAGATCGCCCACATCATCACGCAGGAGAAGAAGACCTTCGGGATCAGCGGCGACGCCACGATGGACTTCGGCGTCACGCACCGGCGCAGCCGGTCGGTGGCCGACGCCAGCGCCAAGGGCGTCCACTACCTGATGAAGAAGAACAAGATCACCGAGATCAACGGCTGGGGAACCCTCACCGGCCCGAAGTCGGTGGACGTGAAGGACGCGGACGGCACCTCGCAGTCCTACACGTGCGACAACCTGATCATCGCAACGGGCGCAACGGTCAGGATGCTGCCCGGGATGAGCCGGAGCGCCAACGTCGTCACGTACGAGGAGCAGATCCTCGACGAGAACCTGCCCGGCTCCGTCATCATCGGCGGTTCGGGTGCCATCGGTGTCGAATTCGCCTATGTGCTGAAGAACTTCGGCGTCGACGTGACCATCGTCGAGTTCCTGGACCGGATGGTTCCCACCGAGGACGCGGACGTCTCCAAGGAACTGCTGCGCCAGTACCGCAAGCTGGGCGTCGAGGTGCTCCTGTCGACCAAGGTGGACTCCGTCGAGGACACCGGTTCGGGTGTGCGGGTGACGGTCAGTCCGGCCGGCGGCGGCGAGTCGCGCACGCTGGAGGCGGACCGGATGCTCGCCGCGTTCGGCTTCGCCCCGCGTGTCGAGGGCTACGGCCTGGAGGCCACCGGCGTGGCGCTCACCGACCGCGGCGCGATCGCGGTCGACGCCCGCGGCCGCACCAGTGTCGAGGGCGTCTACGCCATCGGTGACGTCACCGGCAAGCTGATGCTGGCCCACACCGCCGAGGCCATGGGTGTCGTGGCCGCCGAGACGATCGGCGACGCGGACACCCAGGAGATCGACTTCGCGATGATCCCGCGGGCGACGTTCTGCCAGCCGCAGATCGCGTCCTTCGGCTACTCCGAGGCCCAGGCGCGCGAGCTGGGCTACGACGTCAAGGTCGCCCAGTTCCCGTTCTCCGCCAACGGCAAGGCGCGCGGCATGGGGGAGGGCGTCGGCTTCGTCAAGATCGTGGCGGACGCGCGGCACAACGAGATCGTCGGCGCCCACCTGATCGGCCCCGAGGTCACGGAACTGCTGCCCGCCCTGACGCTGGCGCAGATGTGGGACCTCACCGCCGACGAGGTCGCCCGCAACGTGTTCGCGCACCCGACGCTGTCGGAGGCCGTGAAGGAGGCCGTCGAAGGCCTCGCCGGTCACATGATCAACCTCTGATCCGCCCGCGCTGCGGCGGGGTGTGCCTCCGGGCCGGCACCA
>NZ_BMWD01000009.1:169391-276357 GCF_014651055.1 Streptomyces fructofermentans | reverse complement strand
GATCACCTTCTGGACGCTGTTCATCGGCTTCCACGGCACCTTCCTCGTCCAGCACTGGCTGGGTGCCGAGGGCATGCCGCGCCGGTACGCGGACTACCTCGCGGCCGACGGCTTCACCGCGCTCAACACGGTCTCGACGATCAGTTCGTTCCTGCTCGGCCTGTCGATCCTGCCCTTCTTCTACAACGTGTGGAAGACGGCCAAGTACGGCAAGAAGGTCGAGGTCGACGACCCGTGGGGCTACGGCCGCTCACTGGAGTGGGCCACGTCCTGCCCGCCGCCGCGGCACAACTTCCTCACCCTGCCCAGGATCCGTTCCGAATCCCCGGCCTTCGACCTGCACCACCCCGAGATCGCCGCTCTCGACCAGCTCGAGAACGCCGGTCACGGCGAGAAGGCCCTCACCGGTGGCAAGGAGGCCGGCAAGTGAAGGTCCAAGGCAAGATGTTCCTCTGGCTGGCGTTCTTCGTCCTGGCCATGGCGATCGTCTACGGCGTGTGGTCCAAGGAGCCCGCCGGCACCACGGCGCTGTTCCTCGGCTTCGGCCTGTGCGTCATGATCGGCTACTACCTGGCCTTCACGGCCCGGCGGGTCGACGTGGGCGCCCAGGACAACAAGGAGGCCGACGTCGCGGACGACGCCGGCGAGGTCGGGTTCTTCAGCCCGCACAGCTGGCAGCCGCTCTCCCTCGCCATCGGTGGCGCGCTCGCCTTCATGGGCGTCGTCTTCGGCTGGTGGCTGCTCTACTTCTCGGTCCCGATCATCATGATCGGCCTGTGGGGCTGGGTCTTCGAGTACTACCGCGGAGAGAACCAGAACCAGTAGCACGCGCCGAGCGCACGGAACCCGGACACTCCGTCAGGAGGTCCGGGTTCCCTCGTTTGCCGCACGTCCCGTCCCCCGCACGGCCCACTCGCCGCGCCGGAGCCCACCCGGGTTCCTACGTTGAGTCCATGAGCCACTCCGTTTCTTCCAGGAGCGCCGAAGCCGGTGTCGAGAGGCCGGCCGCGCTCAGCCCCCCGGGCCCTGGTGTGCTGCCTCTCCGGACCCCGACACGCCCGCGGAACCGCACCGTCGTGGGCTGCACCCTGCTGGTGATCGCACTCGGCGCGGGCGTCACCGCCTGCGGCTCCGACGGCCACCCGCTCTCCTCCGAGCCCTACGACGCCGCCGACCAGATCTCCTTCAACACCCCGGTGGGCGACGGGCGGAAGGTCGACCCGGACAAGCCGCTGGAGATCACCGTCAAGGACTCCGAGGGCCGCATCACCGACGTCACGGCGACGGACGCCGGCGGGCGGTACGTGGCGGGCGAACTCTCCGCGGACGGAGGCCGCTGGCACAGCACCACGCCGCTCGCCGCGGGAGCCCACTACACGGTCCGGGTCAGCACCGAGGACGAGGACGGCGCGCCCGGGCGCAAGGTCCTCGGCTTCCACACCAGCAGGCCGACGACGAAGAAGCGGCTGAACGTCACGTTCGGACCCGACAAGGGGACTTACGGTGTGGGCCAGCCGATCACGGCCGAACTCAGCGTCCCGGTCACGGACAAGGCGTCACGGGCGGTCGTGGAACGTGCCCTCAAGGTCGACTCGCGGCCCTCCGTCGAGGGCGCCTGGCACTGGGTGGACGACACGAAGCTGCACTACCGTCCGAAGGAGTACTGGCCCGCCCACGCCACCATCCGGGCGCACAGCAACCTCTCCGGGGTGAAGGTCGCCGAACGCCTCTGGGGCGGCAGGGCGAAGCCGTTGAAGCTCACCACGGGCGACCGCATCGAGGCCGTCACGGACGCCTCGACCCACTCGATGACGGTCTACCGCAACGGCGCGGAGATCAACACGATCCCGGTCACCACCGGCAAGCCCGGCTTCGAGACCCGCAACGGCGTCAAGGTCGTGCTGGGCAAGGAGTACTTCGTACGGATGCGCGGCACCAGCATCGGCATCGCCGAGGGCAGCGCGGACTCGTACGACCTGCCCGTGTACTACGCCACACGGGTGACCTGGAGCGGCGAGTACGTGCACGCCGCGCCCTGGTCGACGGGCTCGCAGGGATCGGCCAACGTCAGCCACGGCTGCACCGGCATGAGCACGGGCAACGCCGAGTGGTTCTTCGACACGGTCCGCGCCGGGGACATCGTCAAGGTCGTCAACAGCGACGGCGAGACGATGGACGCGTTCGGCAACGGCTTCGGCGACTGGAACCTGACCTGGAAGAACTGGCGCGAGGGCAGCGCCCTGGTGGGCGGAAGCCCCGAGGGACCCCGCCCCCAGGACCGCGCGCGACTGCGCCCGGAGTCCGTCTAGGGCTCCGCGGGACCTGCCGGGCCCCGAAGGGCCGGTGCGCGACGCGGGGGCCGCAGACGGCCCTCAGGCCGCCGTACGAGGGGTTCCTGACAGCACTCGGGGGTCAGGCGCTCAGTGCGGAGCCGCGCCGCAGCAGACCGGCCAGCGCCGAGGCGAACTCCACCGGGTCCACGGGCAGGGTCACCGCGGCGTCGGCCCGGCTCCACGTGGCCAGCCAGGCGTCCTGCGGGCGCCCCATCAGGACCAGTACCGGCGGGCAGTTGAAGATCTCGTCCTTGATCTGCCGGGCGATGCCCATCCCGCCGGCCGGCACGGCCTCGCCGTCCAGGACGCACACGTCGACGCCGCCGCGGTCCAGTTCCTTGATGACTGCCGCCGGTGTGGCGCACTCGATGAACTCGACCTGGGGGACGTCGGTCGCGGGCCTGCGGCCCGTCGCGAGCCGCACCTGTTCGCGGGTGTTGGAGTCGTCGCTGTAGACCAGCACCGTTGCGGTCGGCTGCATTCTTCCTCCGGGACGTCAGCGTCGTACGGGCAAGGACCGATGCGCGGATGCTACTCCCTCGACCACGTGGTCAACACCGCTTCGGACAGGGCTTCGATGGGCCATACGGGCTGGACACACACCACAGACACCCCGAACGGCACCCCCCGGAGTGAGGGCGGGATAAGCGACCGACATAATGTCGGTCGTGGCGACAGCAACGACAGTAGAAACCGGGCACGCGCACCCGTCGGTCAATCGGCCGAACCTCACCAGCGTCGGAACCATCATCTGGCTGAGTTCCGAGCTGATGTTCTTCGCGGCCCTCTTCGCGATGTACTTCACCCTGCGATCGGTGACAGGGGCCGAGTTCTGGAGTGAGAAGGCGCATGCCTTGAACTTCCCGTTCTCGGCCACCAACACCACGATCCTGGTGCTCTCCTCCCTCACCTGCCAGCTCGGCGTGTTCGCGGCCGAGCGCGGGGACGTGAAGAAGCTCCGGATGTGGTTCATCGTCACCTTCGTGATGGGTGCGATCTTCATCGGCGGCCAGGTCTACGAGTACACCGAGCTGGTCAAGAAGGACGGGCTCTCGCTCTCCTCCGACCCCTACGGCTCGGTGTTCTACCTGACCACCGGCTTCCACGGCCTGCACGTGACGGGTGGTCTCATCGCCTTCCTGCTGGTCCTCGGGCGCACCTACGCCGCCCGCAGGTTCACGCACGAGCAGGCGACCGCCGCCATCGTCGTGTCCTACTACTGGCACTTCGTCGATGTCGTCTGGATCGGCCTCTTCGCCACGATCTACATGATCAAGTAGCCGGGCCCGTTCCCGCGCACATTCCAGCAGCATCGACGCAGAAGATCCTGACACCGGGGTAATCCGTGAAAAAGCTCTCCGCACGACGACGCCATCCGCTGGCGGCGGTCGTCGTCCTACTCCTCGCGCTGGCGGCCACCGGGGGGCTGTACACCGCGTTCGCGCCCGCGGACAAGGCGCAGGCCGATACATCCGCCCAGTCCCTCGCCATCGACGAGGGCAAGAAGCTCTACGCCGTCGGCTGCGCCAGCTGCCACGGCACCGGCGGTGAGGGCACCACCGACGGTCCCAGCCTGGTGGGCGTCGGCGCTGCCGCCGTCGACTTCCAGGTCGGTACCGGCCGTATGCCCGCCCAGCAGCCGGGCGCGCAGATTCCGGCGAAGAAGGTCATCTACTCGCAGGCCGAGATCGACCAGCTCGCGGCGTTCGTCGCCGCGCTGGGCGCCGGCCCGAGCGTGCCGACGGAGGAGCAGTACAGCCCCGAGGGCGCGGACATCGCCGAGGGCGGCGAACTCTTCCGTACGAACTGCGCGCAGTGCCACAACTTCACCGGCAAGGGTGGCGCGCTGACGAACGGCAAGTACGCCCCCACGCTGGAGGACGTCGACCCGAAGCACATCTACGAGGCCATGCAGACCGGCCCGCAGAACATGCCGTCCTTCCCCGACACCACGCTGACGGAGAAGAACAAGCAGGACATCATCGCGTACCTCGACGTGGTCAACAGTGACGACTCGGCCAGCCCCGGTGGTCTGGAGCTGGGCGGCCTGGGGCCGGTCAGCGAGGGACTCTTCGGCTGGATCTTCGGACTCGGCGGACTGATCGCCGTGGCCGTATGGGTCGCCGCCCGGACCGCAAAGGCCAAGAAGTCATGAGTAGCCAAGACACCCCAGAAGAGAACCTGCCCGCCGAGCGGGCCGCCGACGAGCACGGCGCCGTACGCGTCGCGGACGAGAAGGACCCGTTCGCGGATCCCGGTCTGCCGCCGCACGAGCACCGCATCCAGGACATCGACGAGCGGGCCGCCAAGCGGTCCGAGCGCGCGGTCGCCTTCCTGTTCACGCTCTCGATGCTCGCCACGATCGGCTTCATCGCCGCGTTCGTGGCGATCCCCAAGGACGAGATCGTCTACATCTTCCCGCTGGGTCACATCAGCGGGCTGAACTTCGCCCTGGGCATGACGCTCGGCCTGGCGCTGTTCTGCATCGGCGCGGGCGCGGTCCACTGGGCCCGCACCCTGATGTCCGACGTCGAGATCACGGACGAGCGGCACCCCATCGCCGCCGAGCCCGAGGTCAAGGCCAAGGTCCTCGCCGACTTCAAGGAAGGCGCGCAGGAGTCGGGCCTCGGCCGCCGCAAGCTCATCCGCAACACGATGTTCGGCGCGCTGACCCTGGTCCCGCTCTCCGGCATCGTCCTGCTGCGCGACCTCGGTCCGCTGCCCGAGGACAAGCTGCGGCACACGCTGTGGTCCAAGGGCAAGCTGCTCGTCAACATGAACACCAACGAGCCGCTGCGTCCCGCGGACGTCGTCGTGGGGTCGCTGACCTTCGCCATGCCCGAGGGCCTGGAGGAGCACGACCACGACTTCCAGAACGAGATCGCCAAGGCAGCCCTGATGATCGTCCGGCTCCAGCCCGACGACATCAAGGACAAGCAAGAGCTCGCGTGGTCCTACGAGGGCATCGTGGCGTACTCGAAGATCTGCACCCACGTGGGCTGCCCGATCTCCCTGTACGAGCAGCAGACGCACCACGTGCTGTGCCCCTGCCACCAGTCCACCTTCGACCTCTCCGACGGTGCCCGAGTCATCTTCGGCCCGGCCGGTCACGCCCTTCCGCAGCTGCGCATCGGCGTGAACGACGAGGGCTACCTCGAGGCGCTCAGCGACTTCGAAGAGCCCGTCGGTCCTGCCTTCTGGGAGCGCGGATGAGCACCACCACGAGCACAACGGACCCGCGTCGCAAGGCGCCCGCCGGTGAGCGGGTCGCCGACTGGGCCGACGGCCGTCTGGGGATCTACTCCCTGGCCAAGACCAACATGCGCAAGATCTTCCCGGACCACTGGTCCTTCATGCTGGGCGAGATCTGCCTCTACAGCTTCCTGATCATCATCCTCACGGGTGTGTACCTGACGCTGTTCTTCCACCCGTCGATGAACGAGGTGGAGTACCACGGCAGTTACATCCCGCTCCAGGGACAGCTGATGTCGGAGGCCTTCGCCTCCACGCTGGACATCAGCTTCGACGTCCGCGGCGGTCTGCTCATCCGGCAGATCCACCACTGGGCGGCCATCGTCTTCCTGGCCGGCATGTTCGTGCACATGATGCGCGTGTTCTTCACCGGCGCGTTCCGCAAGCCGCGCGAGATCAACTGGATGTTCGGCTTCCTGCTGTTCGTCCTCGGCATGTTCACCGGGTTCACCGGCTACTCGCTGCCGGACGACCTGCTCTCCGGCACGGGTGTCCGCTTCACCCAGGGCGCGATCCTGGCCACGCCGATCGTGGGCACGTACATCTCGATGTTCCTGTTCGGCGGGGAGTTCCCCGGCACGGACTTCGTGGCGCGCTTCTACTCGATCCACATCCTGCTGCTGCCGGGCATCATGCTCGGGCTCGTGGTCGGCCACCTGATCCTGGTCTGGTACCACAAGCACACCCAGTTCGCGGGCCCCGGCAAGACCAACAAGAACGTCGTCGGCATGCCCCTGCTGCCGGTGTACACGGCCAAGGCGGGCGGCTTCTTCTTCCTGGTCTTCGGCTTCATCGCCATGGTCGCCGGAATCGCGTCCATCAACCCGATCTGGGTGCTGGGACCGTACCGGCCCGACCAGGTGTCGACCGGCGCCCAGCCCGACTGGTACATGGGCTTCGCCGAGGGTCTGATCCGCGCGATGCCGGGCTGGGAGATCAACCTCTGGGGCCACACGCTGGTCCTCGGCGTGTTCATCCCGCTGGTGCTGTTCGGCCTGTTCCTCGGGGTGATCGCGCTCTACCCGTTCATCGAGTCCTGGGTCACCGGGGACAAGCGCGAGCACCACATCCTGGACCGCCCGCGCAACGCCCCGACCCGTACGGCCTTCGGTGTCGCCTGGGTGACCTCCTACATGATCATGTTGATCGGTGGTGGCAACGACATCGTCGCCACGCACTTCCATCTGTCGATCAACTCGGTCACCTGGTTCGTGCGCATCGGGTTCTTCGTGGGACCGGTCATCGCGTTCGTCGTCACCAAGCGGATCTGCCTCGGCCTCCAGCGCCGGGACAGGGACAAGGTGCTGCACGGCCGTGAGTCCGGCATCATCAAGCGCCTGCCGCACGGCGAGTTCATCGAGGTGCACGAGCCCCTCAGCCAGGAGGCCCTGCACACCCTCACGGCGCACGACCAGTACCAGCCGGCCGAGATCGGCCCGGCGGTCGACGAGAACGGTGTCGAGCGCAAGGTGAACGGCACGCAGAAGCTGCGCGCGAAGCTCAGCAACGCGTACTTCGGGGAGGACAACCAGATCCCGAAGCCCACCGCCGAGGAGTACAAGGAGATCACCAGCGGCCACGGCCACCACTGATCCCCGACTGTCCGCCACGCCGAAGAGCCCCGTCCATTGCCCGGACGGGGCTCTTCGGCGTACCCGGGGCTGGATAGGGTGGAGCCATCCCCTACGAGACGCGGGTCCCGGCGCGAGCCGCGGGGACCGGACGAGCCAGGAGCGGCAGATGAGCGCTGTGACCCCCGCTGGAGGCGACACCGCGGCGGGCCGTTCCTGGCCCGAGGTACTGAACGGACTGCTCGACGGACGGGACCAGAGCGCGGACGACACCGCGTGGGCGATGGACCGCATCATGCGGGGCGAGGCCACCGACGCGCAGATCGCCGGGTTCGCGGTGGCCCTGCGGGCCAAGGGCGAGACCGTCGAGGAGATCTCCGGCCTGGTCCGCGCGATGTACGAGCACGCGAACGTGATCCAGGTGCCGGGGGAGACCGTCGACATCGTCGGCACCGGCGGCGACGGCGCGAAGACCGTGAACATCTCCACCATGTCCTCGATCGTGGTGGCCGGCACGGGCGCCAAGGTCGTCAAGCACGGCAACCGGGCCGCGTCCTCCGCGTCGGGCGCCTCGGACGTCCTGGAGAAGCTGGGCGTCAACCTCCAGCTCACGCCCCAACGGGTCGCCCAGGTCGCGGAGGAGGCCGGGATCACCTTCTGCTTCGCGGTGAAGTTCCACCCCGCGCTGCGGCACGTGGCGGCGGCCCGCGGGCAGCTCGGGATCAGGACGACCTTCAACTTCCTGGGCCCGCTGACCAACCCGGCCAAGGTGAAGGCGCAGGCGGTCGGTGTGGCGGACCTGCGGATGGCGCCCATCGTGGCCGGCGTGTTCGCCGAGCGCGGCAACTCCTCGCTCGTCTTCCGCGGCGACGACGGGCTCGACGAGCTGACCACCACGTCCACGTCCCGGGTGTGGGTCGTACGGGACGGGAAGGTCCGCGAGGAGTCCTTCGACCCGCGGGACGTCGGCATCGAACCGGTGCCGGTGGAGGCGCTCCGGGGAGCCGACGCCTCGTACAACGCCGAGGTCGCGCGGCGGCTGCTCGACGGCGAGAGCGGGCCGGTGCGGGACGCGGTGCTGCTGAACTCCGCGGCTGCCCTGGTGGCCCTCGCGCCGGGTGACGGGTCGCTCGCGGACCAGCTCGGCGCGGGCATGGCCGCGGCCGCGCGGGCCATCGACTCCGGGGCGGCCAGGCGGACGCTGGAGCGGTGGGTGGCGGCGACGAACGCGTAGCACCGCGCACCGGGAGCCCCTGTCTCCCGGACCCGCTGTCCCGGAGCCCGCTCCCGGACCCCTTCCACGGGTCCGGGAGCGGGCTCCGGCATGCGGGCGAGCCCTCGCCGTCCCGCCATCCGGACCGGGGGTTGCGTCGGAAAGATCGTGTGGCAGGATGCTTGGCAGGTCATGAGCGACAGCCATCAGGCCCCGGCCGGCTGTCCGGCAACCCTCCGTCCGTGGCGGGGTGCCCCGGGTGAGGACCAGGTCGCAGGCAGTGAGGTCTGCGGCAAGCGCGGACCCCTCGCACCACCAGGGGTCCTGGTCGTTCGAGGGAGCCTTCCGTGAGCCAGCGAATGCGATAGGGCGTCGAGCCCCGCCTCCGCGTACCCCTTTTCCCCGCCTTGCCCGCGCCGGGCCGTGCCTTCGGGCGCCCGTTCCGCGCGGTGCTGCCGCCTGCCTCACACGGGAGTTCGCCATGTCTGTCCCCACCGCTGTCGCGGACCAGTCGCTTTGTGCCCCGCTGGGCGTTCTGGGCAGTGATGTCACAGTGCCGCTCGTCACCGGCGGCGAGGTCGTCTACGCCGCCCTCGACTACGCGGCCAGCGCCCCGGCCCTCCAGCGGGTGTGGGACGACGTCGCCGCGTACGCGCCCTACTACGGCAGCGTGCACCGGGGCGCCGGCTACCTTTCGCAGCTCTCCACCGACCTCTTCGAGAACGCCCGCAGGACCGTCTCCGAGTTCCTCGGCTGCCGGGCGGACGACCAGGTCGTCTTCACCCGGTCCACCACCGACTCGCTGAACCTGCTCGCCGCCGCCCTCCCCGCCGACTGCCAGGTCTTCGTCTTCGAGACCGAGCACCACGCCTCGCTGCTGCCCTGGCGGGACGCCCGGGTCAGCTTCCTCGACGCCCCGCGCACCCCCGGTGAGGCGGTCGCGACGCTGGAGCGGGCCCTCGCGGACCGCGACCCGTACGGGCCGGCGCTGGTGTGCGTCACGGGGGCGTCCAACGTCACCGGCGAGCTGTGGCCGGTGCGCGAACTGGCCGCCGCGGCCCACGCGCACGGCGCCCGCATCGTGCTCGACGCGGCCCAACTCGCCCCCCACCACCCCGTGTCCGTACAGGAGTTGGACGTGGACTGGGTCGCGTTCTCGGGCCACAAGCTGTACGCGCCGTTCGGTTCGGGCGTGCTCGCCGGGCGCTCGGACTGGCTGCGTGCGGCGCAGCCGTACCTCGCCGGCGGCGGCGCGAGCCGCAAGGTCGCCCGGCGCGAGGACGGCGGCGTGGACGTGGAGTGGCACGAGAGCGCCGCGCGGCACGAGGCGGGGTCGCCGAACGTCATCGGCGCCTACTCCATCGCCTCCGCCTGCAAGGCCCTCACCGAGGCCGGCTTCGACACGCTCGTCGCCCGTGAGCGGCGGCTGATCGCGACCGTGCGCGAGGGACTGGCCGAGGTGCCCGAGGTGCGGGTGCTCTCGCTGTTCGGCGACGACGCGCCCCGGGTCGGCGTCATCTCGTTCGTCGTCGAGGGCTGGAACAGCTCGCACTTCGCGGCGGCCCTCTCCGCCGAGTACGGCATCGGCGTACGGGACGGGCTCTTCTGCGCGCACCCGCTGGTCCGCACCCTGCTCGGCGGCACCCCCCAGACGCAGGGCGAGTGCGGTGCGCCCGAGGCGGCACCCGGCGAGAAGTCGCTGAACGCGATCCGCGTCAGCTTCGGCGCGGGCACCCCCGACGAGCACGTCGAGCGTTTCGTGCGGGCGGTCAAGGAACTCGTGAGCCAGGGCGCGCGCTGGAACTACCGCACCGAGGACGGCCGTTGTGTCCCGGACACGGGCGGTGCCACCGCCTCCGCGACGGCCTGAGGAAGTCGCCCGCCGAGCCCGGTCGGGGTGCGGCGGGCCGCCCGGGCGTCCGGGCGGCCGGCGTACGGAGTCCTCCGGGGCCGCACGCCGGGTGGGCCGGGGGACCGGTCAGTTGTCCAGGCCGATGGCGAACGCGGCCTCCAGGTCGTGCTGCGAGTAGGTGCGGAACGCCACGTGCGTGTCCGTGCCCTCGACCCCCGGAATCTTGCTGATCTTGCCGGGGATGACGTCGGCGAGGTCGTCGTGGGCCGCCACGCGGACCATCGCGATCAGGTCGTACGTGCCGGTGACGGAGAAGACCTCGCTGACGCTGTCCAGCGCGGCGATCGACTCGGCGATCTCGGGGATCCGGTCCACGCTGGTCTTGATGAGCACGATCGCGGTGATCACGGCTGGTTTTCTCCCTCGGTGGCCGTCGCTGGGGATTTCACTCTATCCGGACGCCCGTACCTGGCCCACGCGTAGAGGAAGCCCGCGGAGAAGCCCAGGAGATGGGCCAGATAGGCGACCGCGGGGCCCTCGGTCGTACGGGTCGCGGCCAGCCACTGCAGGGACACCCAGAACGGCAGCACGACCCAGGCCGGAAACCGCAGCGGCAGGAAGAACAGGAACGGGAAGAGACTGGTCACCCTGGCTTTGGGGAACAACTGGAGGAACGCGCCGAGGACCGCGGAGATCGCGCCGGAGGCCCCGACGAGCGTCTGCGCGGAGTCGGCGTGGGCGGCCGCGTACCCGAGCAGGGCGAGGCTGCCGCAGCCCAGGTAGAACAGGGCGAACCCGACGTGGCCCATCCGCTCCTCGACCATCGCCCCGAAGACGTAGAGGAAGAGCATGTTCCCCAGCAGGTGCAGCCAGCTGCCGTGCACGAACAGCGCGGTGACCAGCGACGCGGCGGCCCGCGGAGTCCCTTCGAACAGCTCGGTGGGGATCACCCCCCAGCGTTCGAAGTAGGCCCGCTGCGCGGAGAGGAGCCCGTCACCGGTGCCGTACGTCGGGCTGAGTCCCGAGGCCGGACCGATCAGGAAGATCAGGCAGCACACGGCGATCAGCGCGTAGGTCACCGGAGCGGACTGACTGCGGACCGCCCTGCCGACGGTCGTACCCCAGGTGCCGATCATGAGCAGAGCATGACGTAACGGGCCCGATCGGCGCAGAGTGCCTCGCCGCTTCCGGTGGACGGGCGTCGAGTACCCGCCAGGCCGTAGGGTTACGTGCCACACGCTCCAGGGAGTCTGGTGCGGCACACGGACACAGGAAAGCGAGCGACTGCCACGATGACGGTTCCCCTCCCGAACGCCGAGACCCGGTGGCGCTGCTCGCTGTGCGGCAACCTCACGCGCTTCGACGTGACCCGTTCGTCGAAGGTCGTGGAGTACGTCCACCTCGACCTGGCCGGGGAGCCGAAGGTGGAGGAGCGCGAGGTGGTCAGTGAGACCATCGAGTCGGTGCGCTGCCGCTGGTGCAACGCGGTGGACCAGGTGGAACTGGTGGACAGGCCGGGCGCCGGCTCCTGACAGGAGCGACGCCCACGGACGATGGGGTGAAGGATGGTGGAGACCACGGGCGGGGAGCCGGACGACGGCACCGCCGAGGTGCTCGACCGTCCCCTTCCCGACGGCGTGCGCCGCCGGGTCGTGCAGATCGTCTCGGACGGTTTCGGCGGCCTCACCATGGCCGAACTGCCCGCGCAACTGCGGCAGTACGCCCGGTTCGCCCCCAATCGCCGCGCCAAGTTCGCGGGGAACGCGATGGCGGCGGCACTGGAGAGCGAACCGCTGTTCAGACAGCGCATCGCGGAGAAGCTCAGGGACGCCCAGCCGGAGCTCGCCGACGCCCTCGCCGCGGGTTCGCCGCCGCCGGCCGCGGACCCGCTGGACGTGGCGGCCGCGGCCTACGTGCTGCGGCCCACGGGCTGGGTGAAGCTCGTGACCGCCGCGGGCGAGGAAGCCCTGCGGGCGGACGCCGAGCGCGCCGACGACGAGAGCCGCGCCGAACTGGAGCGGCTGCGCGAGGAGCTCTCCCGGGCCCGCGGCCAGACGCGTGCCGAGACGGACCGGCTGCGCTCCGAACTCGACGCGGCGAAGAAGGAAGCCGAATCGCTTCACCGCAAGCTGCGCGGGGCCCTCAGCGACGTCAAGCGCGGTGAGGCGGCCGTGCGCAAGCTGCGCGACGAGATGGAGTCCGTACGCAGTGAGGGGCAGACGCAGGTCTCGTCCGCCGAGAGCGAGTCGCGCCGGCTGAAGGCGCGGCTCAGCGAGGTCGAGGCCACCCTGGAGGCCACCCGCCGCGCGGCCCGAGAAGGTCGCAGCGTCGAGGACATGCGCGTACGGCTGCTGCTCGACACCGTGCTCGAGGCGGCGCAGGGGCTGCGGCGCGAACTCGCCCTGCCGCCCGTGTCGGTGCGGCCGGCCGAGACCGTGGACGCGGTCGAACCGGGACGTATGACCCCGAAGGACATCGCCGCCCGGGCCCTGTCCGAGAACGACCCTGCGATCCTCGACCAGTTGCTCGCGCTGCCGCAGGCGCATCTGGTCGTCGACGGCTACAACGTCACCAAGACCGGCTATCCGCAGATGCCGCTGGAGAAGCAGCGGCTCAGGCTGCTCGGCCAGCTCTCGCAGCTCGCCGCCCAGACCGGCGCGGAGGTCACCTGCGTCTTCGACGGGGCCGAACTGGCCGCGCCCGTGCTGCTCGCGCCGCCGCGCGGGGTGCGGGTGCTGTTCTCCAAGCCCGGCGTCACCGCGGACGAGTTGATCCGCCAGCTGGTGCGCGCCGAACCCCCGGGCCGGCCCGTCATCGTCGTCTCCACCGACCGCGAGGTGGCCGACGGGGTGGCGAAGGCGGGGGCGCGCCCGGTCGCCTCCGTGGTGCTGCTGAAGCGCTTCTCGCGGGGCTGAGCGGGCCTCCTCGCGTCGAGGGCCGCCGTCCTGCCGGTGACGCGCGCCCCGGGCTCCCGTGCACCTGCCCTTCGCGTCCCGTGCGCCCGCCCGTGCGCGTGCGTCCCGGGAGCGGAAACGTCCTTGCGCAAGGGTTGAAACAGGAGCGTTCCGGGGACCCTGCCGACCCTTCGCGGCCGCCGGCGCTCTTCTGCGGCTTACGTCGCGTTGGTCCCGCTAGTCCCAACCGCAACGTATGTGCGGCGTGCCCGAATTGGCGAAACCTTCACGCAACGTAGCGTCAAGCGAGTATTACTGCACGTGAGTTGAGTGCAAAGAATGCGGTCCGTGACTGAGATTTTTCCCGCGAGGATTTGAACTGATCACAGTGAGGTCACTAGGGTCGGGCGTCGAACCTCTACTCGGGTGATCACTCATTGGGAGTGACGGTGGAGGGGCACCGCCAACCGGCGTCTTCGGTGGGCGGCTGAGGTAAGAAGGAGCTCGCCTCCGTGGCGTCCCACCGTCGACCGAAGCAGCCGAGCCGCACCCGTGTGACCGTGCTCACCGCCGCCGCCGCTGCCGCCGTGGCTCTCAGCGCGAACGCCGCCAACGCGGCGCCCAGCGAGAAGCCGAGCAAGGACGAGGTCAAGTCCAAGGTCGACAAGCTCTACGAAGAGGCGGAGAAGGCCACCGAGAAGTACAACGGGGCCAAGGAGAAGCAGGAGAAGCTCGAGAAGCAGATCGACGATCTGCAGGACAACGTGGCGCGCGGCCAGGAGGACCTCAACACCCTGCGCGACGGCCTCGGTTCCATGGCGAGCGCCCAGTACCGCACCGGTGGCATCGACCCCTCGGTCCAGCTCTTCCTCTCCTCGGACCCGGACGACTACCTCGACAAGGCCTCCGCGATGGACCAGCTGAGCTCTCAGCAGGTCGAGACGCTGAAGAAGGTCCAGGAGAAGCAGCGTTCGCTCGCCCAGCAGCGCGAGGAGGCCTCCGGCAAGCTGGAGGACCTCGCCGACACCCGCGAGACGCTCAAGAAGAAGAAGGACGAGGTCAAGGGCAAGCTCGCCCAGGCCCAGAAGCTCCTCAACAGCCTGTCCGCCGCCGAGAAGGCCGCGCTGGACGCCGAGGAGGACCGCGCCACCCGCGCCAGCGAGCGCGACGCGCTGAGCGGCGGCGCCAAGCCCGTGAGCGGGCGCTCCGGCTCCGCGTACGCCGCCGCCCAGAGCAAGATCGGCTCGCCGTACGTCTACGGCGCCTCCGGCCCCAGCTCCTTCGACTGCTCCGGCCTCACCTCCTGGGCGTACGCCCAGGCCGGCGTCGCCATCCCGCGCACCTCCCAGGCGCAGGCCAACGCGGGTACGCGCATCTACTCGCAGAGCCAGCTCCAGGTCGGCGACCTGGTCATCTTCTACGGCGACCAGCACCACGTCGGCTTCTACGCGGGCAACGGCCAGGTGCTGCACGCCCCGCGCAGCGGCACGGTCGTGCGCTACGAGTCGATCAACAACATGCCGTTCCAGTTCGGCGTCCGGATCTGATCACCCGCTTCCGCTCCGGACCGCTTCCGGAGCGGGCCGGAGACTGATCACCACGCCGCCCGAACGGGCGAATTCCCGAGGCTCCCGCTGACCCCGCGCCCCGCCGATGACCTGCGTCTGAGGCGGGGCGTCACGTTGTGTGCACGTGTGGGTCTTTGGCCGTGACGTGGTCGCACGGCTACTGTCTGGCGCGTTTCCCCCAACTCCGGGGGTCCGTCAGCGGAAGGGAGTGCGGTTTCCCTTGGGGTCCCATCGCCGCCTTGCACCGTCCGGCTTCGACCGGGGCGCCCGAGGCGCCACCCTCTGCGTGCTCACCGCCGCGGCCGCCGCACTCGGCGCCCTGCCCGCCGGTGCCGCGCCGCACGACGACGGCAGAGCCGAGGTCGACCGGCTCTACGAGGAGGCCGAGCGGGCCACGGAGTCGTACAACAGGGCCGACGAGCGCGCCGACGACCTGCGCGGCCAGGTGGGCCGGGCCCAGGACCGGATGGCCCGGCAGCAGGAGCGCGTCAACACCATGCGGGACGCGCTCGGTTCGCTCGCCGGCGCCCAGTACCGCTCCGGCGGCATCGATCCCTCCCTGGCGCTGATGCTCTCGGAGGACCCGGACGACTACCTCGACAAGGCCGCCGCCCTCGACCGCATCACCAGCCGTCAGGCCGGGGACCTCCGGGATCTTCAGGGCGCCATGCGCGAGCTGTCCCAGGAGCGCGAGGAAGCCACCCGCAAGCTCGCCGAACTGGAGCGCAGCCGCGCGGCCGTGGCCCGGCACAAGCGCGCGGTCGAGCAGAAGCTGTCCAAGGCGCGGCGGCTGCTCAACGCGCTGCCCGAGGGTGAGCGCGCGGCCCTCGACCGCGCCTCGCGCTCCGGCCGGACGCCCGACCTCTCAGGAGCCGTGCCGTCCTCCGGACGCGCCGCCGCCGCGGTCGCCGCGGCCCGGTCGGCCGTCGGCAAGCCGTACGTGTGGGGTGCCAACGGGCCCGGCGGCTTCGACTGCTCGGGCCTCACGCAGTGGTCGTACGCGCAGGCCGGTGTCGGCATCCCCCGCACCTCGCAGGCCCAGGCGCACGCGGGACGCCAGGTACCGCTCTCCCAGGCACAGCCCGGCGACCTGGTGACGTACCGGAGCGACGCCAGCCATGTCGGCATGTACGTGGGCAACGGCCAGGTGGTCCACGCGCCCTACCCGGGCGCGGCCGTGCGCTACGACCCGGTGGGCATGATGCCCGTCTCGGCCGTGACGCGCCCCTGACCCGTCCGGCCCGAGCCGTCCGCACCCGACCCGCCCGGCCGCGCGCCGTACGATCGTGATCGTGGCCGGTCGTGGGCGTGCGTCGAGGTGGGTGGTGGCACTGCTGCTGGCCGGCCTGGCCGGCCTGGTCGGCTGCGGCGGCCCGACCGGCGCGGACGGCGCGTCCGCCGACGTGCGGCGCGTGCTCGACCGGCGGTCGGCCGCGGTGCGCGAGGGCAGCGAGGCGGCGTACGTGGCCACGGCGGCGCCCGGTTCCGTCGACGCCGGGGAGCGGTCCGCCGCCCGTACCGGCTTCCGCAATCTGCGCGAGGTCCCGCTGACGGACTGGTCGTACCGGATGACGGGCTTCCACCGGTCGGGTGACCGGGCCACGGCCGACGCGGAACTGCGGTACCGGATCGACGGGTACGACAGGGCCCCCGTGGTCACCGCCCGCACGCTCGCCCTCGCGCGCACCGGCGGGCGGTGGTACGTGACCGGCGACCGGCCCGCGGAGGGCTCCGGCCGGCAACTGTGGGAGCAGGGGGCCGTGACGGCCGTGCGCGGCGGGCACAGCCTCGTTCTCGGCGTGGGCCGCCCGGCGGGCGCGCTGCGCGCCCTCGCGGAACTGGCCGACCGCGCGGTGCCCGCCGTCAGCGGGGCGTGGGGCGGCGGCTGGGCGCAGCGGGTGGTGGTCCTGGCGCCGGCCTCCCTGGAGGACATGGCGGGGCTGCTCGGTGCGCCCGCGTCCGGGTACCGGGGGATCGCCGCGGTGACCACGGGGGAGGCGGGCGGCCGGGCGACCGCGCCCGCCGACCGGATCATCGTCAACCCCGAGGCGTACGGGGAACTCGGCTCCTTCGGCCGGCAGGTCGTCATCACCCACGAGACCACGCATGTGGCGACCCGCTCCTCGACATCGGCGGCGACCCCGCTGTGGCTCTCCGAGGGGTACGCGGACTGGGTCGGCTACCGCGGCACGGGCCGCACCGCGCGGCAGGTGGCGCCCGAACTCGCCAGGGCGGTGGCCGCGGGCCGGGTGCCGACCGAGCTTCCGGCGGACGGCGACTTCGCGTTCGGCGGCGACACGGGGGCGCTGGCTCGGGCGTACGAGAGCGGCTGGCTGGCCTGCCGTTTCGTCGCTGAGCGGTGGGGCGAGGAGCGGCTCGGCGACTTCTACCGCGCCGTGGGCGCGCACGGGCGGCGGGCGGGCGCGGTCGAGGCGGGGCTGCGAGAGGTGCTCGGCACGACCCCGCGGGAGTTCACGGACCTGTGGCGGGCCTACGCGCGCGACCGGCTGGGGTGACTCCGCCGCCGGCCGGGTACGGGCCCTCGAAGGCGCGCCGTGCGCGCGGGACGGGGCCCCGCCGCTCGGCGCCTCGGTGACCCGGGTGGACGCCGTGGCCCCCGTGGGCCATTGTCGCCGCGGCCGTGCCGTGCGGAGTGCCTCCGGCGGCCCTGCGACGTCAGGAGTTCAGTGTCTCCCCGGTACGGGCGGTGCGACCGGGCAGACCCTCGGGGGCCTCCGCCGAGGCCGTGTCGCGCCACAGCAGGACGGCCCCGGTGACGGACGCGGCGACCAGCAGGCCGTTGCGCACGACGAGCAGGGTGATGCCGAGCCCGTCACTGCCCACCACGTGCGCGAACCAGATCGGGAACTCGAGCACGGTGAAGAAGCTCGCCGCCAGGACCATCCCCGCCGGGAGCCCCATCCGGCTGCCGCGGAAGACCAGGCACGCGGCGGCCAGGCCGACCAGCCACACCAGGTACTGCGGGCTGATCACCCGGCTCGTCGTCGTGAACAGCAGGACGGCCACGAACGCGGCGTCGGCGGCCGTGTGCGCCGAGAACCGCGTCGCGCACAGCCGCCACAGCAGCAGCCAGCCGATCGCGCACCCCGTCAGCATCAGCGCGAGCGTGCTCACCAGGTCCACGTAGGGGCCGAGGAACTCCACCGAGCCGTAGTTCAGCAGCACCTGGCCCTCCCAACCGTGGTGCCTGGCGATGTGGAACACCAGGGAGCCGAGGGACTCGACCTCGGTCCCGCGGTCGCGCTGGAAGGTCAGGAAGGCGAACGCGCCGGGCATCGCCACCGCGAACAACAGTGCGAGAGCGCCGGCCGTCAGCGCGGCGGAGACCCACGCCCGCCGCCGTACGACGCCGACCATCAGCAGCGCCGGCCACACCTTCAGCAGGGCCCCGAACGCGACCAGGGCCCCCATCACCCGCGGATGCCGCGCGCCCGCCAGGATCGCGGCCACCGCCACGGCCGTCACCATCACGTCGTAGCGGGCGTACACCGTCGGGCCGAGCAGCGGAACGCCCACGACCCACATCCAGGCGCCGCGCCGCGACCTGCCGGGACGCCGTCCCGCGTACGCGAGCAGGGCGAAGGCGGCCAGGTCGGCGAGGCAGGCCAGGACGAAGAACGCCGACGTGTAGGCCAGGAACGGCAGCAGCGCGGGGGAGAGGATCGCGAGCGCGGCGGCCGGCGGGTACTGCCAGGTCACGTCGTCCAGCGGGAAGGTGCCGGTGCGCAGGACCTCGAACCAGCCCTGGTAGATCACCGAGACGTCGCTCGTGACGTCCGGGCCGGGGAAGACGACCACCTTGAAGACGAAGAGCAGCAGCGCCAGCCTGGTCAGGCTCCAGGTCCCCACCAGCAGGTACGGGAATCCCGTCCCCCTCGCTCCCGACATGCCCACCAGTCCTCATCCGTGTCCGAGCGGATCCTGTGCGGCCATGATCGCCCGCGCGGCTGTGCGAGAGCCGTGAAGCGCGGCCGCGCGGAGCCGCAGGGCACGGGTTCGGTACTGTCGACGGCGATGCACAAGACCCTGATCGTGACCAACGACTTCCCGCCGAGACCGGGCGGCATCCAGGCCTTCCTGCACAACATGGCCCTGCGCCTGGATCCCGAGCGGCTCGTCGTGTACGCCTCCACGTGGAAGCGGGGCCGGGAGGGGGCCGAGGCCACCGCCGCGTTCGACGCCGAACAGCCATTCGTCATCGTACGCGACCGGACGACCATGCTGCTGCCCACGCCGAGGGTCTCCCGGAGGGCCGTCGGCCTGCTGCGGGAGCACGGCTGCACCTCGGTCTGGTTCGGCGCGGCGGCCCCGCTCGGACTGCTGGCGCCGGCGCTGCGGAAGGCCGGCGCGGAGCGGCTGGTGGCCACCACCCACGGCCACGAGGCGGGCTGGGCGCAACTGCCCGCCGCGCGTCAACTCCTGGGCAGGATCGGTGAGTCCACGGACACGATCACCTACCTCGGCGAGTACACGCGCTCGCGGATCGCCACGGCCCTGACGCCCGCGGCGGCCTCCCGCATGGTGCAGCTTCCGCCCGGGGTCGACGAGAAGACGTTCCACCCCGGGTCGGGCGGGGACGCGGTCCGCGCCCGGCTCGGCCTGACCGACCGGCCGGTGGTCGTGTGCGTCTCGCGGCTCGTACCGCGCAAGGGGCAGGACACGCTGATCCTCGCCATGCCGCGCATCCTGGAACGGGAGCCGGAGGCGGTGCTGCTCGTCGTCGGCGGCGGCCCGTACGAGAAGGATCTGCGCCGGCTCGCGCACGAGACCGGTGTCGCGGGTTCCGTGCGCTTCACCGGAGCCGTGCCCTGGTCCGAACTCCCCGCGCACTACGGGGCGGGCGACGTGTTCGCGATGCCGTGCCGCACCCGGCGCGGCGGCCTCGACGTCGAGGGCCTCGGCATCGTCTACCTGGAGGCCTCCGCGACCGGGCTGCCCGTGGTCGCCGGCGACTCGGGCGGCGCCCCCGACGCGGTGCTGGACGGCGAGACCGGCTGGGTCGTGCCGGGCGGCAGCGCCGAGGACGCGGCCGAACGGATCGTCGCCCTGCTCGGTGACGCGGAGTTGCGGCGCCGCATGGGTGAACGGGGCCGGGCGTGGGTCGAGGAGAAGTGGCGCTGGGACCTCCTGGCCGAAGGGCTCAAGAAGTTGCTGTAGGGCCCGGGGCCCGGTGTCCGCGGCCTTCCGGCCTGAGGTGTCCGGGGGCGGGGCGCCGGTCGCAGGGCCGCGGGTCCGGCGGCGACGGGCCTGCCGTGCACGGGATTCGCGGCCGGCCCCGGCCGTGCCCGCTCCGGTCGGCCCGTGCCCCTACGCGAAGACACACGACGTGACGAGAAGCGGGGCGGGCCGGAGCGGGGCGCGGAGGAAGCGGGGCGACGCGACGCGGGGCGCGGACGGGGTCCGCGCCCGCCGGGGCCCTCGACTCGGCGCGGGCGGAGCCGGAACGCCCCGCCCCGTGCCGAACAGGGGCCTCAGCCCCGGTAGATGGCCTCGATCTCGTCCGCGTAGTCCTTCGCCACCACGTTGCGCTTCAGCTTCAGCGACGGCGTCAGGTGGCCCGAGTCCTCCGTGAACTGGGCCGACAGGACGCGGAACTTGCGCACCGACTCCGCCTTGGAGACCGCGGCGTTGCCGTCGTCGATCGCGCTCTGGATCGCGGCGAGGAGATCCGTGTCCTCCCGCAGCGACACCGCGGTGGAGCCGGCCGGCTTGCCGTGCTCGTCGGCCCAACGGCCGAGGAACTCCTCGTCGATGGTGACCAGCGCGCCGACGAACGGCCGTCCGTCGCCCACCACCATGCACTCGGCGACCAGGGCGTGCGCCCGGATGCGGTCCTCGATCACGGCCGGGGCGACGTTCTTGCCGCCGGCGGTGACGATGATCTCCTTCTTGCGGCCGGTGATGCGGAGGTAGCCGTCCTCGTCGAGGGTGCCGATGTCACCGGTGTGGAACCAGCCGTCGGCGAGCGCCTCGGCGGTCGCGCCCTCGTTGTTCCAGTACTCCTTGAACAGGTGCTCGCCGTGCAGCAGCACCTCGCCGTCGTCGGCGATCCGCACCACGGAGCCCGGCAGCGGCTGACCGACCGTGCCGATCTTCTGGCGGTCCCACGGGTTGAAGGCTGTGGCCGCGCAGGACTCCGTCAGGCCGTAGCCCTCGAGGACCGTGAAGCCGATGCCGCGGAAGAAGTGGCCCAGGCGCTCGCCGAGCGGCGCTCCGCCCGAGATCGCGAACTCGCCCTTGCCGCCGAGCACCGCGCGCAGCTTGCTGTAGACGAGCTTGTCGAAGGTCTTGTGCTTGATCCGCAGGCCGATCGACGGTCCCGAGGGGGTGTCGAGCGCACGGCTGTACGCGATCGCCGTGTCCGCGGCCTTGTCGAAGATCTTGCCCTTGCCGTCGGCCTGCGCCTTGGCCCGCGCCGAGTTGTAGACCTTCTCGAAGACCCGCGGCACGCCGAGGATCAGCGTCGGCCGGAACGAGGCCAGCTCGTCGGTCAGGTTCTTGATGTCCGGGACGCAGCCCAGCTTGATCGGCGCCATCATCGGCGCGACCTGCACGAGCCGCCCGAAGACGTGCGCGAGCGGGAGGAAGAGCAGCACCGAGCACTCGCCCGTGCGGAACAGCGGACGCAGCCGCTCCACGATGTTGCCGCACTCGGCGAAGAAGCTGCGGTGGGTCAGCACGCAGCCCTTGGGGCGGCCGGTCGTACCGCTGGTGTAGACGATGGTCGCCGGGTCGTCGGCCTTGGCGAGCGAGCTGCGCTCCTCGACGGCGGCGTCGGTGACGTCCTGGCCCGCACGGGCCAGCTCATCGATGGCGCCGGCCTCGATCTGCCAGACGTGCTTGAGGTTCGGCAGCCGGTCGCGCACCGACTCGACCGAGGCGGCGTGGGCGTCGAGCTCCACGACGCAGGCGGTCGCGCCCGAGTCGCCGAGGATCCACTGCACCTGCTCGGGGGAGCTGGTCTCGTACACCGGCACGGTGATCGCGCCGGCGCTCCAGATCGCGAAGTCCAGCAGCGTCCACTCGTAGCGCGTGCGGGACATCAGGCCGACCCGGTCGCCGGGCTGCACGCCCGAGGCGATCAGGCCCTTGGCGGCGGTCTGCACCTCGGCCAGGAAGGCGGTGGCCGAGACGTCCGTCCAGGTGCCGCCGACCTTGCGGGCGATGACCGCGACATCAGGATGCTGCGCGGCGTTTCTGCGGACGATGTCGGTCAGATTGCCGTCCGCAGGGACCTCGTACAAAGCCGGAAGGCTGAACTCGCGCAAGACTGCTGCTCCTCATAGGGCGCCGACGCCACGACTGCGTGTGATGCGACGGAGCGGTCCAAGGCTCGGGCAAGGTGCTCCGGGAGTCGGTTGTTGAAACCCTGAGCACGACTGGACTGCCCGGACGTTACCCGCCGGTACTGCCTCTGGGACAGGGGGGTCCGGTGAGATGTTCCCCGCGTCACATGGACGGGCGTTCCTTCGCGCACAGTAGTCCACGGGTTCACCGGCTGGGTAGTAACCGCAGGTCCGCCCGCGTCTACACACGTTTGCTCCACAGGCTTACCCTTGATCGCCATGGCAGGTACACAAGGCGGCAGCGGCGACGGGACCTCGCGGAGGGCCCCCCGGAGGACTGCCCGGACGCGGATCCACGTGGTGAGCGACGTGCACGGAAACGTGCGTGACCTGGCCCTGGCCGGCGAGGGCGCGGACGCCCTGGTCTGCCTGGGCGATCTCGTGCTCTTCATCGACTACGCCGACCACACGCGCGGCATCTTCCCGGACCTCTTCGGCGCCGAGAACACGGACCGCCTCGTCGAACTGCGCACGGCCCGGCGCTACGACGAGGCCCGCGAGTTCGGCCGGGCCCTGTGGGCGGGGGTCGACCGCGGCCCCGCCATCGAGAAGGCCGTACGCAAGCAGTACGCCGAATTGTTCGCAGCCTTCCCGACGCCGACGTACGCCACCTACGGCAATGTCGACATGCCGCAGCTCTGGTCGGAGTACGCCGGACCCGGCACCACCGTGCTCGACGGGCAGCGCGTCGAGATCGGCGGCCGGGTCTTCGGCTTCGTCGGCGGCGGCCTGCGCACCCCCATGCGGACGCCGTACGAGATCAGCGACGAGGAGTACGCGGCGAAGATCGAGGCGGTCGGGGAGGTCGACGTGCTGTGCACGCACATCCCGCCGGAGGTGCCCGAGCTCGTCTACGACACCGTGGCACGGCGCTTCGAACGCGGGAGCCGCGCACTCCTCGACGCGATCCGGCGCACGCGCCCGCGCTACTCCCTCTTCGGGCACGTCCACCAGCCGCTCGCACGGCGCATGAGGGTGGGCGCCACCGAGTGCGTCAACGTGGGCCACTTCGCCGGATCGGGGAAGCCGTGGGTGCTGGAGTGGTGAGGGCCCGACGCGGCCGCGGGCCCGGGGACGGGCACCCGCCGACCGCGCGGTAGCCTTCACGCTGCATACACGGGTACGAAGCGTTCGTACCCGGAAAAGCACCCCCTGTCCGGACCGCATCTGGAGGAGCCACAGCGATGGCGGAACACACCAGCTCGAGCATCACCATCGAGGCGGCGCCGGCCGATGTCATGGGGGTGATCTCCGACTTCGCCCGCTACCCGGACTGGACCGGCGAGGTGAAGGAGGCGGAGGTGCTCGCGAGCGACGGCCAGGGCCGCGCCGAGCAGGTGCGCCTGGTCATGGACGCCGGGGCCATCAAGGACGACCAGACGCTCGCCTACACCTGGACCGGCGACCACGAGGTCTCCTGGACCCTGGTCAAGTCGCAGATGCTGCGCTCCCTCGACGGCTCGTACATCCTCAGGCCCGCCGGTTCCGGCGTGACCGAGGTGACCTACCAGCTCACCGTCGACGTCAAGATCCCCATGCTCGGCATGATCAAGCGCAAGGCGGAGAAGGTCATCATCGACCGCGCGCTGGCCGGGCTGAAGAAGCGCGTGGAGACGGACGCCGGGTAGCGCCCCGTCCGCCGGGGGACGGCAGCGCGTACCGTTCACCCCCATGCGCACCATCCTGTTCACCGGCCCCGGCGGCTCGGGCCGCACCACCGTCGCCGCGGCCACCGCGCTGGAGGCCGCCCGGCGCGGCTCCCGCGTCCTGGTGCTCTCGGCGGACCGCACCGACAGCCTCGGAGCCGTCCTCGGCACCCCCACCGGAGGCACGCCCACCGCGGCCGCCCCCGGACTGACCGCGTGGCGGCCCGACGCGACGGCGGGCTTCCGGGCCGACCTCCTCGCGTTCCAGGACCGGGCCTCCACCGCCCTGGACCTGCTGGGCGCGGCCCGGCTGGAGGCCGAGGAACTCACCCCCCTGCCGGGCGCCGAGGAGCTGGCCCTGCTGCGCGCCCTGCGCGACGCGTCCGCGGCGGACGCCCACGACCTGCTGGTCGTCGACCTGCCGCCCACCCCGCAGGCGCTCGCCCTGCTCTCCCTGCCCGAACAGCTGCGGCGCTACCTCCGCCGGCTGCTGCCCGCGGAGCGCCAGGCCGCCCGCGCCCTGCGGCCGGTCCTCGGCCGCCTCGCCGGCGTCCCGATGCCCGCGGACTGGCTGTACGAGACGGCCGGCCGCTGGGACGTCGAACTCGCCGCCGTCCAGCTCGCCGTCGAGGACCCCGACACCACCGTGCGGCTGGTCGCCGAACCCGGACCCGCCGGCACCGACGCCGTCCGTGCGGCGGCGACCGGCCTCGCCCTGCGCGGGCTGCGGGCCGACGCGCTCATCGGGAACCGCGTACTGCCCGACACGTCCCACGACGCCTGGCAGGCGGGCCTCGCCGCGCAGCAGCGCAAGGCGCTGGACGAGTGGCGCGACGAGTGGCGCGACACATGGGGGCGCACGTACGCGGTTGCGCACCTCGGCCGTGATCCGCGCGGCCCCGAGGACCTCGCCGCGCTCCCCGTGCCCGGCGCGGGCGAGGCCCCGGAGCCCGTCCGGTGGCCCGTCTCCGAGGGCGACGCCGACGGCGGCCGGGTCTTCGTCTGGCACATCCCCCTGCCAGGGGCGATACGGGAGGAACTCGACCTGGTCCGCCGCGGCGACGAACTCGTCGTCACCGTCGGCGCGCACCGCCGGATCGTCGCCCTGCCGTCCGCGCTGCGCCGCTGCACCGTGGACGGGGCCTCCCTGCGCGAGGGCGAGCTGAGGGTGCGCTTCGCCCCCGACCCGGAGCTGTGGCCGCGGACACGGTGAACGGCATACCCCCGTTCGGGTAACGTCGAGAGACACACAGCCGATGCTTGGAGTCCGCCATGAGCGATGAGCGCCCCACGTCCGACGCCGCGGGCGACGCGTTCGACGAGGTGCGCGACGAGGTGCGTGACGAAGCGCGCGCGACCGACGCCGACGCCTGGGCGAAGGCGTGCGCCGAGGACCTCGCCGCGGAGAAGGCCCGCCGTCGCACCGAGCAGGGCCGGCCGCCCTCCTCGGCCGCCGAGGAACTGCGCAAACTGGTCGACGCCGTCGCCGAGAAGCTGTCCGGCGCGCAGTCGCCGCTGTTCGGCGCCGTGGCGGGCGGGGCCGCCCAGCAGATGGTGAACCAGGTCGTGCAGCAGGCGAAGGCCGCGGTCGAGCCCGTCATCGAGCGGAATCCCGACGTCTTCGACCACCTGGCCGCCGCCGGCTCCGAACTGCTCGCCGCCTACCGGTCCGCGGTGGA
Source organism: Streptomyces fructofermentans (assembly GCF_014651055.1). Classification (GTDB taxonomy): domain Bacteria; phylum Actinomycetota; class Actinomycetes; order Streptomycetales; family Streptomycetaceae; genus Streptomyces; species Streptomyces fructofermentans. The sequence goes on along the minus strand of NZ_BMWD01000009.1, from coordinate 250,982 downwards.
GGCGCAGGAGGGTCGCTGGACCCGTGACACGTCCTCGCGTCCCAAGGACGAGGGCACCGGTCCCGGGGAACACATCGACCTGGACTGATGGCGCTCGGGTACGGTTGGCCGTAGCGGGGCTCGACCGAAACTGAGGGATTCATGGGACTCACCATCGGCGTCGACATCGGCGGCACCAAGATCGCGGCCGGCGTGGTCGACGAGGAAGGCAACATCCTCTCGACCTTCAAGGTGCCGACCCCCAACACACCGCAGGCGATCGTTGACGCCATCGCCGCGGCCGTGGAGGGTGCCCGGGCCGGGCACGAGATCGTCGGCGTCGGCATCGGCGCCGCCGGGTACGTCAACCGTCAGCGCTCGACGGTCTACTTCGCACCGAACATCGACTGGCGCCAGGAGCCCCTCAAGGCCGAGGTGGAGGCCCGCGTGGGCCTTCCGGTCGTCGTCGAGAACGACGCGAACGCGGCCGCCTGGGGCGAGTACAAGTTCGGCGCGGGCAAGGGCCACCGCAACGTCATCTGCATCACCCTGGGCACGGGCCTCGGCGGCGGCATCATCATCGGGAACAAGCTGCGCCGCGGGCACTTCGGCGTCGCGGCCGAGTTCGGGCACATCCGGATGGTCCCGGACGGCCTGCTCTGCGGCTGCGGCTCGCAGGGCTGCTGGGAGCAGTACGCGTCCGGCCGCGCGCTCGTGCGCTACGCGAAGCAGCGGGCCAACGCGACGCCGGAGAACGCGGAGGCGCTGCTCTCCCTGGGAGACGGCACCCCCGACGGCATCGAGGGCAAGCACATCTCGATGGCGGCCCGCCAGGGCGACCTGGTGGCCGTGGACTCGTACCGTGAGCTGGCCCGCTGGGCCGGTGCCGGACTGGCCGACCTGGCCTCGCTCTTCGACCCCTCGGCGTTCATCGTCGGCGGCGGTCTGTCGGACGAGGGCGAACTGGTCCTCGACCCGATCCGCAAGTCGTACAAGCGCTGGCTCGTCGGCGGGAACTGGCGTCCCGTCGCCGACGTGATCGCCGCCAAGCTGGGCAACAAGGCCGGACTGGTCGGCGCCGCCGACCTGGCCAGGGAGCCCGACCCGATCATGTGACACACGTACAACCGCCCGCCGCGCCCCGATCCCGGGGGACGGCGGGCTTTGTCGTACCGGGCGGTCGGCGGTCGGCGGCCTCCCGCGCGGACCGTGTGCGACGACCGGCGTTCCGGCCCGCTCCGCGGGGGCGCAGCGCGTAAATTGATCGGCATGCCGACGAGCCCGCCGCGCGCCACCGGTCCGCTGCCCCCGTCCCGCACCGAACCCGACGGTTCGGCCGTCGTCCGGGTCCTCAGCTACAACATCCGCTCGATGCGCGACGACACCGACGCGCTCGCCCGGGTGATCACCGCCTGCGAGCCCGACCTGGTGCTGATCCAGGAGGCGCCCCGGTTCTTCCGCTGGCGCAAGAAGCTCGCCCGCCTCGCCGCCGCCTCCGGGCAGGTGATCCTCTCCGGCGGCGCCACGGCGTCCGGCCCCGCCCTCCTGTGCTCCCTGCGCGCCACGGTCGAACGCACCGAGGACGTGCTGCTCCCGCTCACCCCCGGTCTGCACCGGCGCGGTTTCGCCACGGCCGTCGTGCGGTTCGGCGGCGCCCGCCTCGGAGTCCTGAGCTGTCACCTCTCGCTGCAGAAGGACGAGCGGTACGAGCAGGGCGGGATGCTCCTCGACCGGCTCGCCGCGCTGGGCACCCCGCACGCGGTCGCGGGCGGCGACCTCAACGAGCGACCGGGCGGGCGCACCTTCCGGCGCCTCGCCGGGGAACTCGGGGACTGCTGGACGGCGGCTCCCTGGGGCGCCGAGTACACCTCGACTCCCGTGGACCCCCGTCAGCGCATCGACGCGATCCTCACCACGCCGGGCGTGGAGGTGCTGGGCTGCGGTGTGCCGCTGGGGCAGCCGGGCGTGACGGAGGAGGACCTGAGGGCGGCCACGGACCACCTGCCGGTCCTGGCCGCCCTCAGGCTTCCCGCCTCCTAGATCCCGCCCGGCGCGCGGGCTCCCCGTCCCCCGGAGCCCGTCCGGCGCGCGGGTGGCGCACGGGTGGCGCGCACACACGTGGGGCCCGGCCGCTCACGCGCGCCGGGCCCCACATGGGCGGGTCGGGGTCAGACCACCGCGCCGCGGCCCGGGTCGTCCTCGTCCTCGTCGTCGTTGTGCATCCGTGCCACCAGCGTGGCGAAGCCGCCGAGGAAACCGCCTATTCCGACGGTGGCCAGCCACCAGGTCATCTCCCAGCCGAGCAGCACGGCGAGCAGGAGCAGCACGGGTCCGCCCACGACGGCCAGCCAGGCGAACCTGGAGGTCGTGTCCGCCGTGGGGAGCGGGGGCGGCTCGGGCGGCACGAAGTGGCCCTCGTCGTCGTCCTCGAAGTCCTCCTCGGCGGGCTCGGGCACCGAGTAGTCCCGGGGGCCGGCCACACCGGGCGCGAACGCCACGGAACTGCCGAGCGGCTTCTCGGCCGCGGGCTCCTCCTCCGCGGTGCCCCCGGCGTCCTCGGGCTCCGCGGGGTCCTCGGGGCTCCTGGTGTCCGTGCCGCCCTTCGTGGTCCGGGCGGTCCTGGTGCTCCCCGAGCCCGTCGTGTCGGGCTCGTTCGTCTCGGGCTCCAGGAGGGCCAGGTCCTCGACCGACTTGAAGGGCTTGGCGCCGGGCGGGTCCGGCGGCTCGTCGCCGTATCCCGCGACGATCGCCTCCCACGCGGCGGCCTCGTCGAACGACGGGCCCTGCTCCTCGCCGGGCGGCACGTCCTTCTCCTCGGGTTCGGGGTCCGCGTCGTGCTCAGCCACCGGTGGCCGTCCCTTCCTGCCGACTCGTCTGGCCCGCGCCCGCCTCCTTGCCGGCACCGGGTGCGAGCCGGGAGACGAAGGTGAAGCTCTCCTCGAAGATCCGGTCCGCGTCGTGGTCCAACGTCGCGACGTGGTAGCTCTGTTCCAGGAGTATCTCCGTGACGTCCGTGGACGACACCCGGCTGAGCACCCTGGCCGAGTCGGCGGGCGGCACGACATGGTCCTGCGGGCTGTGCAGGAGCAGCATCGGCTGGGTCACCTGCGGCAGCTCGCCGTCGACCAGCCGGAGGAAGTTCCGCAGCGAGTGGGCGGCGTGCAGGGGCACCTTGTCGTAGCCGACCTCGAAGCTGCCCTCCTTCGCGATGTCGCTGGTCAGGCCCTTCGTCGTGGGGACCAGGTGGCGCAGCACCGGCAGGGCGTGCGCGGACAGGCCGTGCACCTTGTTCGCCGGGTTGACGACGACGATGCCGCTGATCGCGTCACCGTGCTTCGCGGCGAGCCGCAGCGTCAGCGCGCCGCCCATGGAGAGGCCGAGGACGAAGACGCTGGAGCAGCGCTCGCGCAGGGAGCGCAGCTCGCGGTCCACCTCCGCGTACCAGTCCTGCCAGCCCGTGGCCTGCATGTCCTCCCAGCGCGTGCCGTGACCGGGCAGCAGGGGGAGCGCGACGGTGAGACCGCGCTCCGCGAGGTACTCCGCCCAGGGGCGCAGCGACTGCGGGGAACCGGTGAAGCCGTGGCAGAGAAGGACCCCGACCTCTCCGCCCTCGTGGCGGAACGGCTCGGCTCCAGGAAGCACCGGCACCTTCGGTCTCCTGTTCATTCAAGAGGGACGTCTCACGGAAGAGGGACGGCTGTTCGCCGTGAACGGTTCACGGGGGTGACCCGACGATCACCCCGAAGCGTTCGAGGCGTACTTCACCGTACGCGACCGCACTGACACCGACCAGGGCCGTCGGGCCCTTTGGCGGTGCTCCGGGTTAAGGTCTCACCGACAGACACGGGAGGCAGTGGGTTGATCTACGGCGCAATGAAGTTTTCCATCGGAGGGCCGCTGAAGCTCGCCTTCAGGCCCTGGGTGGAAGGCCTCGAGAACATTCCTGCCGAGGGCCCGGCCATCCTGGCGAGCAATCACCTGTCGTTCTCGGACTCGTTCTTCCTGCCCGCGGTCCTCGACCGCAAGGTGACCTTCATCGCGAAGGCGGAGTACTTCACGACTCCGGGCGTCAAGGGCCGGATGACCGCCGCCTTCTTCAAGGGGGTCGGCCAGCTGCCGGTGGACCGCTCCGGCGGGCGCGGCGCGGGTGAGGCGGCCGTCAAGAGCGGCATGGACGTCATCGAGCGCGGCGAGCTGTTCGGCATCTACCCCGAGGGCACGCGTTCGCCCGACGGGCGCCTGTACCGCGGCAAGCCCGGCGGCCTCGCGCGCGTGGCGCTGGCCACCGGCGCGCCCGTGATCCCGGTCGCCATGATCGACACCGAGAAGATCCAGCCGCCGGGGAAGGTGATGCCCAAGCTGATGCGGCCGGGCATCCGCATCGGCAGGCCGCTGGACTTCGCCCGGTACAGCGGAATGGAGCACGACCGTTTCGTGCTGCGGGCCGTGACCGACGAGGTCATGTACGAAATCATGAAGCTCTCGGGCCAGGAGTACGTCGACATCTACGCGACGGCCGCCAAGCGGCAGATCGCGGACGAGGCGAAGGCCCGGAAGCAGGCGCAGAAGGAAGCCGAGCAGGCCGGGAAGGACGCGCAGCGGGAGGTCGAGCAGGCGCGGAAGCAGGCCGAGCGGAAGCAGGCCGAGCGGGAGCAGGCCGACAAGGAGCGGGCCGACTCCTAGACGCGGCCGCCGGGGGATGGAGCAGTGGGGGACATGGCCAAGCGCGAGCACGTCATGAGGATGTCCGTCGAGCAGCCGCTGTGGCGCGCCCTGAGCGCGTACCGCGTACTGACGATGCTGTACGCGATCGGCCTCTTCGTGTCGAAGTACGGCGAGTTCGTCCGCCCCGAAGTGGCCATCGGCTACTTCGTGGTCCTCTTCGTCTGGACGTTCGCGACCCTGCCCAGGGTGGCCGGCGCGGCGGGCTGCACCAAGCCCTTCCTCGCCGCCGACCTGACCATCGCGCTCACCGGTGTGCTGCTGACCCCGGTCGCGGACGCCCACGAGCGGATCGTGGCCGGCGGCCCGACGCTCCCGTCCATCTGGACGGCCGGCTCGGTGCTGGCCTTCGCGATCAAGGGCGGCTGGCGGTGGGCGGCCTTCGCCTCGGCGCTCGTCGGGGTCGCCAACGTCGTGCAGCGCGGCGCTCCCAGCCAGGACACCCTGCACAACGTGCTGCTCGTGTGGGTCGCCTCCATCGCCATCGGCTACGTCGTCGAGGTCGCCCGGGCCTCCGAGCGGACCCTCGCCCGCGCCCTGGAGATCGAGGCGGCCACGCGGGAACGGGAGCGGCTGGCCCGCGACATCCACGACGGCGTGCTGCAGGTGCTCGCGATGGTCCAGCGGCGCGGCACCGCGCTGGGCGGGGAGGCCGCCGACCTGGGCCGCCTCGCCGGCGAGCAGGAGGTGGCCCTGCGCACGCTGGTGTCGGGCGGCCTGGTGCCGGTCTCCCGTGTCTCGGAGGACGCGGCGCAGGGCGCGCTGGTGCGGGCGGTGGACGAGCCCGACGCGGACGACGGCTCCGGCCCGCGCGACCTGCGTCCGCTGCTCGCCCCGTACGCCTCCGCGAAGGTGACCTTCTCCGAGCCGGGCACCCCGGTGCCGCTGGCCGCGGACGCCGCGAGGGAACTGGCCGCCGCGGTCGGCGCAGCCCTGGACAACGTGCGGCGGCACGCGGGCGCGGACGCCCGGGCGTGGATCCTGGTCGAGGACGAGCCGGACGCCGTGATCGTGACGGTCCGGGACGACGGCCCCGGCATCCCGGAGGGGCGGCTCGCCCAGGCCGAGGGCGAGGGGCGGCTCGGGGTGTCCCTGTCCATCGTGGGCAGGCTGCGCGAGATCGGGGGCACGGCCGAGCTGGTCTCGGTGCCGGGCCAGGGCACGGAGGTCGAACTGAGGGTGCCCGGGGACCGGCGAGGCCGGAAGGACTCCGCGGACCCGGAGGGGGCGCACGGACCGGGAGGCGCGAAGGACGGGCAGGGTCCGCGCGGGCCGCTGGGCAGGAAGGCGGAACGGTGATGACGGGAACACGGCGGGGAGCGGTGCCGGGAACGGCGGGGAACGGAACGGGGGCGGTGCGGTGATGGCGGGGGCAGTGGACACGTACGAGCGGGACGAGGACCCGATCAGGGTCATGGTGGTCGACGACCACCCGATGTGGCGCGACGCGGTCGCCCGCGACCTGGCCGAGTCGGGCTTCGACGTGGTCGCCACCGCGGGCGACGGCGAGCAGGCGGTGCGCCGTGCCCGGGCGGTCGGGCCCGACGTGCTCGTACTCGACCTCAACCTGCCGGCGAAGCCCGGCGTCCAGGTCTGCAAGGAGCTGGTCGGGGCCGACGCGGCACTGCGCGTCCTCGTCCTGTCCGCGAGTGGCGAGCACGCCGACGTCCTGGAGGCCGTGAAGTCGGGGGCCACCGGCTACCTGCTGAAGTCGGCGTCCACGGAGGAACTGGTCGACGCGGTGCGCCGCACGGCCGCGGGCGATCCGGTCTTCACCCCCGGGCTCGCGGGCCTGGTCCTCGGCGAGTACCGCAGGCTCGCCTCCGAACCGGCTCCGGGACCGGGCGCGGAGGAGTCCAGGGCCCCGCAGCTCACCGACCGCGAGACCGAGGTCCTGCGGCTGGTCGCCAAGGGACTGAGCTACAAGCAGATCGCCGAGCGCCTGGTCATCTCCCACCGGACCGTGCAGAACCACGTCCAGAACACCCTGGGCAAGCTCCAGTTGCACAACCGCGTGGAGCTGGTGCGCTACGCCATCGAACGGGGCCTCGACGACGCGTAGCGCGGGGCCGGACCGCCGCCCGGGTGCGCTTCCGGTGATCAACACCCGCACAATTCACCGGAATTGACCTTCCCGACCATCCCGAAGTGACCTGCATCACTACTAGCGTGAGTCCCATCAGCCATCCCCGGCGAAGGGATCTTCCATGCGGGTCGGAGTACTGACCGGAGGCGGCGACTGCCCCGGGCTCAACGCCGTCATCCGTGGCATCGTCCGCAAGGGCGTGCAGGAGTACGGCTACGACTTCACCGGCTTCCGGGACGGCTGGCGCGGGCCCCTGGAGGGCGACGCGGTCCGGCTCGACATCCCGGCCGTGCGCGGCATCCTGCCGCGCGGCGGAACCATCCTCGGCTCCTCGCGCACGAATCCCCTGAAGGTCGAGAACGGCATCCGCCGCATCAAGGAGAACCTGGCCAAACTGGAGGTCGAGGCCCTGATCGCGATCGGCGGGGAGGACACGCTGGGCGTCGCGGCCCGCCTCACCGACGAGTACGGGGTGCCGGTGGTCGGCGTTCCGAAGACCATCGACAACGACCTGTCCGCCACGGACTACACCTTCGGCTTCGACACCGCCGTGGGCATCGCGACCGAGGCCATCGACCGGCTGCACACCACGGCCGAGTCGCACATGCGCGTGCTCGTCGTCGAGGTGATGGGCCGGCACGCGGGGTGGATCGCGCTGCACTCCGGTCTCGCGGGCGGGGCCAACGTCATCCTCATCCCCGAACAGCGCTTCGACGTCGAGCAGGTGTGCGCCTGGGTGACCTCGCGCTTCAGGGCCTCGTACGCGCCGATCGTGGTCGTCGCCGAGGGGGCGATGCCGCGGGACGGCGACATGGTGCTCAAGGACGGCACGCTCGACTCCTTCGGGCATGTGCGGCTGTCCGGCGTCGGGGAGTGGCTGGCCAAGGAGATCGAGCGGCGCACGGGCAAGGAGGCCCGTACGACGGTGCTCGGGCACGTGCAGCGCGGCGGGACGCCCAGCGCCTTCGACCGGTGGCTCGCCACCCGCTTCGGTCTGCACGCCATCGACGCCGTGCGCGACGGGGACTTCGGGAAGATGGTCGCGCTGCGCGGCACCGACATCGTGCGGGTGCCCATCGCGGAGGCCACGGCCCGCCTGAAGACGGTCGATCCGGCCCTGTACGACGAGGTCGGCGTCTTCTTCGGCTGACCCGCGGCCTGCTCCCGGCTCCCGCCGCACCCGGCGGGCCGCGGGACCCGGGGCGCGCCCGGGTCCCGCAGCCACCACGCCCACGCCCTCCGGGCTTCGTATATTCGCCGGTGACAGACATTCCCGGCGCGACCCCCGGAGGGCCCGTGGACATCCTCGCTTTCGGCGTGCAGACCGACGAGAGGCCGCTGATCGAGAAGGCGTTCCGGGCCGAGGGCCATCACGAGGTGCGCTGCGTCGGCGTCTTCCTGAACGAGGACACCGCCCCCATCGCGGCCGGCTACGAGGCCGTCTCCACGAGCGTCAACTGCGATCTGGGCAACCGGGTCCTGCAGACGCTCGCCGCAGCGGGCACCCGGATGGTCGCCCAGCGGTCCACCGGCTTCAACAACATCGAACTGAAGGTCGCCGAGCGGCTGGGCATGACCGTCGCCCGCGTCTCGTACTACTCGCCGTTCTCCGTCGCCGAGTTCGCCTGGACCCTGGGCATGGCCGTCAACCGCCGTGTCGTCCGGGCCTCCAACCGCACCCGCGACTTCGACTTCAGGCTCGACGGGCTGATGGGGCGGGACATGCACGGCCGCACCGCGGGCGTCCTCGGCACCGGCAAGATCGGCGAGGCCTTCACCCGGATCGCGCACGGCTTCGGCATGCGCCTCCTCGGCTGGGACGTCGCCGAGAACCCGGCCTGCCTGGCCCTCGGCATGGAGTACGTCCCGAAGCAGCAGCTCCTCGCCGAGGCCGACCTGGTCAGCCTCCACGTACCGCTGCTCCCGCAGACCCGGAACCTGCTGGACGCGGCGGCCCTGCGCACGATGAAGGACGACGCGATCCTGGTGAACTCCAGCCGCGGCGGCCTCATCGACTCCCGGGCCCTCGTCGCCGAACTGCGCGAGGGCCGCTTCACGGGCGTCGGCCTCGACGTGTACGAGGCGGAGGCCGGACTGTTCTTCCTGGACAAGTCGCTGGAGGTGGTCGACGACGACACCCTGGCCCGGCTCGTCACCTTCCCGAATGTCGTCGTCACGTCCCACCAGGCGTACTACACCGTGGACGCGGTCGGCCAGATCATCGCGACCACGGTGGACAACGTCCTCGACTACGTCGCGGGCCGCCGCTCCGACAACGTGCTGGTGCCGGCGCCCCCGCGGACCTGAGCGACCAGTTCCCGCACGAGGTCCGCGCCGCGCAGGGTCAGCACCGACTCCGGGTGGAACTGGACGCCCGCGAAGCCGGGTCCGCGCAGCGCGTGCACCTCGCCCGACGGGCCGCGGCCGATCTCCACCGAGTGCGCGGCGAGTTCGGCGGCGGCCTCGTCGTCGCAGTGCGCCACGAAGCTGTTGTAGAAGCCGACGGTCTCGGTCCGCCCGAAGAGGTCGACGTCCGTCTGGGCGCCCTGGTACGGGACCTCCTTGCGGACGATGCCGAGCCCGAGCTCCGCCGCGATCAGCTCGTGCCCGAGGCAGACGCCGAGCAGGCCGTGCCGGTGCGTGCCGAGCAGTTCGGCGGTGAGGGCGCGCAGGAACGTCATCTTCGGGTCCGCGGTGTCCGAGGGGTCGCCCGGACCGGGGCCGAGCACCAGCGGACCCTCGTGCGCGAGAGCCTCCTCGCGCAGCCCGGGCTCGTCGTACCGCCGTACGGTCACCGTGAGGCCCGACGAGCGCAGCACGTGCGCGAGCATCGCCGTGAACGTGTCCTCGGCGTCCACGACGAGGGCGTGCCCGGACGCCGGCGCGGCCGACGGCTCCCGCATCCGCAGCCAGAACGGGGCCAGGGCCGCCCGCCGCCCGTCCAGCGCGGCCCGCACCCGCGGGTCGTCCGCCAGCCGGGGCCGCGGGCCCTCTCCGCCGGCCCGTCCGGGCCGCACGCCCAGGGCCGCCAGCACGCCCGCCGCCTTCGCGTGGGTCTCGGCGACCTCGCCCGCCGGGTCGGACCCGCGGACGAGGGTCGCGCCGACCGGCACCCGCAGCCGTCCGCCCGCGTCGATGTCGGCGGTCCGGATCAGGATGGGGGAGTCGAGGGTCTGGGCTCCGCCGGCGTCCCGTCCGACGAGGGCCAGCGCCCCGGCGTAGTAGCCGCGCCCGACGCCGTCCCGCCCGACGGGCTCGTGGCGCTCGATGACCCGGCAGGCGTTCTGCACCGGCGACCCGGTGACGGTGGCGGCGAACATGGTCTCGCGCAGCACGTCCCGCACGTCCAGCGACGACCTGCCCCGCAACTCGTACTCAGTGTGGGCGAGATGGGCCATCTCCTTGAGCCGCGGGCCGATCACGACTCCGCCCCTGTCGCCGACCGTGCACATCATCTTGAGCTCCTCGTCGACGACCATCGAGAGCTCCTCGATCTCCTTGCCGTCGGCCAGGAAGTCCAGCAGGCCCTCGGGCGTCGGGCCCCCGGCCGGGTAGCGGTAGGTCCCGCTGATCGGGTTCATCACGACGGTCCCGCCGGACATCCGCACGTGCACCTCGGGGCTCGCCCCGACGAGGGTCCGCTCTCCCGTGTGCACGACGAACGTCCAGTACGCCCCGCGCTCGCCCACCAGGAGCCGCCGGAACAGCGCGAGCGCGTCGGCCCTCCCGAAACCGGGGATCTCCCCCTCGTACGTGCGCCGGATGACGAAGTTGGCGCCCTCGCCCCGTCCGATCTCGTCGCGCAGCACCCGCTCGACGATCGCCGCGTACTCCTCGTCCCCGACGTCGAACCCGCCGCCCTCGACGCGCACCTGGTGCGAGGGAAGCTCCGACAGCGCCCGCTCCAGGGGGATCTCGTACGACTCCTCCGGGACGAGTACGGACAGCGGCGTGCCGTCGTCGCGGACCTCGAAGCCGCGTTCGCGGATCTGGCGGAACGGGACGAGCGCCAGGCCCTCGGGCAGGTCGGCCAGCCGTTCGCGGGTGGTGACCGGGCCGAGCAGCAGCTCGACGGTGTCGCCCCCCTCGGCGGAGCGGCCCGGCGTGCGGCGGCGCAGCAGGGCGAACGGGCGCGGATCGTCGAGGAGGTCGAGCAGATGCGGGGTCATGGGTCCGGGTTCCCTCTCGGTGGAATCGGATGGAGAGGGGCGGACCCGGCCGGGAGAACGCCGAAGGCCGCCCCTTGGGGCGGCCTTCGCGAAGCGGTGCGTACGCGCAGTCAGTGGGCCGCCGGATGAGCGGTCCACCACCAGGTGCTGATCGAGTGCGCGAACATGCGCCGCACCCTATCCCAGATCCTCCCGGTTTCGGGATCTCCGCGGCGCGCTTCCTCTATGATCATGTCTGTTTTGGCATGTTCAGACCATTCTCATTCCATGGAAGGGTGCGTGTGGCACTCAAACGGAAGAGCAGGCCGCTCGCGCTGGTCGCGGTGGCGGCAGCCCTGTTCGCGGGACTCACGGCGCGGCCGGCGACGGCCGCGGACGAACCCGTCGTCGTGCGGACGGCGCTCAGCGGCGACCGGTTCAGGATGACCGACACGAGTACCGCGGCGGCGGCGACCACCCTGCGGGCCAACCTGACGGCCGCCGACCTCCCCGAGGTCCTCACCACCGAATACACGAAGAACTCGGCCGGCGCGGCCGACCCCTGGATGAACCTGCGCTCCATGCGCTCCTGCGCCGGCGGCGAGACGCAGGCGCTGCCCCCGGTGGACCGGAAGGTCGCGTGGTGCTGGTCCGCCGCGCACGCGGACGACACCACACCCCGCTGGTGGCCGCAGGGCCTGAGCACCACCGGCACCGCCGACGGCGGCGACGGCGCCATCCAGGGCAAGCGCGCGGCGGCGGTCGTCTGGCACTACAAGACGTTCAGGACCAGCGCCTCCGGCACCGTCGAGGCCAACGACAAGTGCCGTACGAACAACCTCCTCAAGCTCAGCCTCATCGACCGGGACACCGGCAGGTACCGCCACGTCCTGCTCGCCGAGCCCACCGAGGGCGGCGCCGACTTCAAGCCCGTCACCGGCCACGGCGGCGGCCTCGTCTGGTACGCCAACCACCTCTACGTCACCGACACGTCCAACGGCATCCGCGTCTTCGACGTCAACAAGCTCGCCAAGGTCGACACGTACGGCTCCGGCGTCAACGCCTTCGGCATCAGCGGCGGGAAGGCCGGCGCCTGCGGCTACCCGTACGTGCTGCCCCAGGTGCACTACTACAAGCAGGCCTCCCCGCCGCCCGCGGGCGGCTGCGACTCGGACGCCGTGGGCGGCACGCCCGACACCGACTCCCTGTGCTACTCCTGGCTCTCGCTGGACAAGACCGGCGGCAGCCCGTTCAAGCTCGTCACGGGCGAGTGGTTCGGCAGCGCCACCGGCGCGCGCGTCGTGCGCTACCAGCTCAACCCGGCGAGCGCCGAGACGAACCCCGCGCTGCTCAACCTGTCCGGCGGCAGGACCGTGATCCAGGACGCGTACACGGCCTCCCGCTACCAGGGGCTCCAGGGCGGGATGACCTGGACCGACGGGGCCGGGCTGCTGAACTTCGCCTTCCACAAGGGCTGCGGCACCAAGCCCGCCGTGTTCTCGCACACCTGGGTGGGCGACACGCGGGCCGTGACGAGCTGCGCCTCCGGCGGGAACTGGGCCGTCGGCACCCCGCAGGCCCTCAGCCACTGGCCGAAGCTGGACGCCGACCAGGTGGACGAGCTGTGGGGGCTGACGGAGCACTTCTGCGCCGGCACCGCACTGCGCGCCGGCTTCCCGTACGAGTTCGAGGCCGTCACCGAGGAGGGCAACGCCTGCAAGGACTACGGCGCCGCGGCCAACCTGTCGCTGCGCTCCGTCTTCGCGGTGGGCTTCACCGACCCGGCGGTCATGGACCTGCACTGACACCCCCCGCCCGGTGGTGCCCGGAGCGCGTCGCGGCGCGCCCGGCACCACCGACGCGGGTCCGCCTGCGGACCCGCCCTCGGGCCCGCCTCGGGGCCCCGGGAGGGCCCGCGCCGATCGAGCGCGCCGCGTCTCACTTGATGAGCAGGTGGATGGACGCCCGACACGACCCCGTAATGTGGGGGAGGTGACCGTGAACGCTAAGTCCAGCGCGAGCGCTGGCAACACCTGGCGAGACCTTCCCGCGGCGCAGCAGCCCGAGTACCCCGATGCCGAGGCTCTGCGCGATGTGATCGCGGACCTCGAGTCGTATCCGCCGCTCGTCTTCGCGGGCGAGTGCGACCAGCTGCGCGCCCGACTGGGAGCCGTCGCCAAGGGCGAGGCGTTCCTCCTCCAGGGCGGCGACTGCGCCGAGGCCTTCGACGCGGTGTCCGCCGACCACATCCGCAACAAGCTCAAGACCCTGCTCCAGATGGGCGCCGTCCTCACCTACGCGGCCTCCGTGCCGGTCGTGAAGGTCGGCCGGATCGCCGGCCAGTACTCCAAGCCGCGCTCCAAGCCCACCGAGACCCGCGACGGCGTGACCCTGCCGACCTACCGCGGCGACTCCGTCAACGGCTTCGAGTTCACCGAGGCGTCCCGTGTCCCGGACCCCGAGCGCCTGAAGCGGATGTACAACGCCTCCGCCTCCACGCTCAACCTGGTGCGCGCCTTCACCACCGGCGGCTACGCCGACCTGCGCCAGGTGCACGCCTGGAACCAGGACTTCGTCAGGACCTCGCCGTCCGGCCAGCGCTACGAGCAGCTGGCGCGCGAGATCGACCAGGCGCTGCACTTCATGAACGCCTGCGGGGCCGACCCGGAGGAGTTCAAGACCGTCGAGTTCTACGCCTCCCACGAGGCGCTGCTCCTCGACTACGAATCGGCGCTGACCAGGGTCGACTCCCGCACGGGCCACCTGTACGACGTCTCGGGCCACATGGTGTGGATCGGTGAGCGCACCCGGCAGCTCGACGGCGCGCACATCGAGTTCGCCTCGAAGATCCGCAACCCCGTCGGGATCAAGCTGGGCCCGACGACGACGGCCGAGGACGCCCTCCAGTACATCGAGCGCCTCGACCCGGACCGCGAGCCGGGCCGGCTGACGTTCGTCGTGCGCATGGGCGCCGACAAGGTGCGCGACAAGCTCCCCGAGCTGGTCGAGAAGGTCACCGCCTCCGGCGCGACCGTGGCCTGGGTGACCGACCCGATGCACGGCAACACCTTCGAGGCGGCCTCGGGCCACAAGACCCGCCGCTTCGACGACGTGCTCGACGAGGTCAAGGGCTTCTTCGAGGTCCACAAGGGCCTCGGCACGCACCCGGGCGGCATCCATGTGGAGCTGACCGGTGACGACGTCACCGAGTGCGTGGGCGGCGGCGACGAGATCTTCGTCGACGACCTGCACCAGCGCTACGAGACGGCCTGCGACCCGCGTCTGAACCGCAGCCAGTCCCTTGACCTGGCGTTTCTCGTCGCCGAGATGTACCGGGACCAGTAGCAGATCAAGAGCCGCAGCGGCTCTTACCGGCAAGTGCCCTGGGGCGCGGATCACATGCGATCCGCGCCCCAGGGCACTTTTGCGACTCCGACCCGACGGGTAAGGTTAGGTTAGCCTCACCGATTAACGGACTTACATCCTTCGGTACGGCACGACCCAGGAACCATGTCGGGAGGTGAACCGCGTGTACGTCTGCAACTGCTTCGGGGTGACCGAGGCGCAGGTGAAGAAGCATGCGGCGGAGGGTGCCTGCACCCCCCGGCAGATCGCGTCCGCCAGCAAGGCGGGAACCGACTGCGGCTCCTGCGTGCGGAGCATCCAGGCGCTGCTGGGCCGGGGCACCTGCCCCCGTCGCGAGCTGGCCGACCAGGGAAAGCCCGTACTGTCCGAGGTCGAGAGGCTCGAAGAGGCGGCCTGAGCCCGCGGACGCCCGGCCACTCCCGGCGGGTCTAGCTCTCCGGCTGCTCGACGAGCTGCGCGATGTAGAGCGCCTCGCCCAGCTTCTCCACCAGTTCGAGCTGGGTGTCCAGGTAGTCGATGTGGTGCTCCTCGTCGGCGAGGATCGACTCGAAGATGTTCGCGGACGTGATGTCGCCCTTGGTCCGCATGACCTCGATCCCGCGCTTGAGGCGGTCGATCGCCTCCACCTCGACCTGCCGGTCGGCCTGGAACATCTCGGTGACCGTCTGCCCGACCCGGACGTGGAACAGCCGCTGGTAGTTCGGCAGCCCGTCGAGGAAGAGGATGCGGTCGGTGAGGACCTCCGCGTGCTTCATCTCGTCGAACGACTCGTGCCGCGTGTACTTCGCGAGCTTCGTCCAGCCGAAGTTCTCCTGCATCTTCGCGTGCAGGAAGTACTGGTTGATCGCGGTGAGTTCGGCGGTCAGCTGCTCGTTGAGGAATTCGATGACCTCGGGGTCGCCCTGCATCGCAGAGGCTCCTTCCAAGCGGGGACTGGCGGGTTGCGCCGCATGATTCCACCGGCTTCGAAGATCGTCCAGTAAGTGCATGCTTAGTAAGTAAGTACATGCTTAGTCCGGGTAATCCTGAGTTGTCCGAGTCGGGGCGGACCTGGTCAGGTCCACCGTCCCGGGTCTGTCAGGATGGAGCCATGGGTGTGCCGGTGGGTCGTGATTCTGGAGAAGCAGCGCAGTCGGAGCTTCCGCCGGGACAGCGACTGCAGCGGGGGTGGCCCGTGACCCACTACGGGCCCGTTCCCAAGTTCCGCCCCGAGCGGTGGGAGTTCAGGGTCTTCGGGGCCACCGCCGACAGCGAGAAGCACTGCTGGGCCCACGAGGAGTTCACGGCACTGCCCTACGCCACGGTCGTGGCCGATCTGCACTGCGTCACCAAGTTCAGCATGCTCGGCGCGGAGTGGGGCGGCATCCCGGCCCGCACGATCCTGGACATCGCCCCGCCCGCCCCCACCGTCACCCATGTGATGGTCTGGGCGGAGTACGGCTTCAGCTCCAATCTGCGTCTCGACGACTTCGCCTCCGAGCGCACGATCTTCGCCACCCACAAGGACGGCGAACTGCTCACCGCCGAGCACGGCTTCCCGCTGCGCCTCGTCGTCCCGCACCTGTACGCGTGGAAGGGCCCCAAGTGGGTCCGCGGCGTCGAGTACATGACCGCCGACCGCCGCGGCTTCTGGGAGGAGCGCGGCTACCACAACATCGGCGACCCCTGGCGGGAGCAGCGCTACTCCTACCAGGAGGAGCCCGGGGACGGTCCCGAGCTCTGACCCGGCCCGGCTCCGGCCCGCCCTCCGGTCGGGAGGGCCGCCGCTGTCAGTGCAGTCCGTGCACCACCGCGTGGCCCTTGCCGCGCCCGATCATCCACTTGTTCACGGGCAGGGTCACCACGAAGGCGGCGGCCAGCGCGAAGGCCAGGACCCACCAGAACGAGGCGTCCGACAGCTCGGCCTCCATCGCGCCCGGCCAGAAGGCGATCACGCCGTTGTCGATCAGTTCCATCACCGCGATCGACAGGGTGTCCGCGGCCAGCGCGATCCGCACCGCGCCCCGGAGGCCGACGCCGGCCGCGAGCACGCTCCGCAGGGTGAGCGAGTAGCCGAAGGCGAAGGCCAGGGTCACCGCCAGGACGAGGGTGGGTACGGCGCTCCAGCCCAGGGCGGTTCCGATCACCATGCCCAGGACCTCGCCGATGGCGCACCCCGTCAGGCAGTGCAGGGTCGCCCGGGCGGCCATCGACCAGCTCGTCGCCGGGCCCCCGTGCGTGTGGTCCGCGTGCGCGCGGCCTCCGTCGTCGGCGGTGTGCGTGTGTCCGGTGTGCTGGTCTTCCTGCTCCATGGCAAGTCCCCAGGTCGCTCGCGGTCGCTTCCGAGAGGTGCAACGCTATACCCCCTGGGGGTATTCCCTCGAAGGGTGGGACCGCTGGTGGTGCCGCGTGTCCGGCTCAGCCGTCCCGGAGCTTCTTCAGCCGCTCCACGTCCGCGGCGTGCCCCTCCTTGCCGCCCGGCGTCTCGATGACGAGCGGTACGCCCGCCGTGGCCGGGTGGGTCATCAGCGCCCGGAACGGGTCCTCGCCGATGTGTCCCGCGCCGATGTTCTCGTGGCGGTCCTTGTGGGCCCCCGCCACGTCCTTGGAGTCGTTGGCGTGGATCAGCCTCAGCCGGCCCTCGCCGACCGTGTCCACCAGCAGGTCGAGGGTCTGGTGCATCCCGTCGGGGCCGGTGAGGTCGTGGCCCGCGGCGAAGATGTGGCACGTGTCCAGGCAGACGCCCAGCTTCGGGTGCGCGTCGAGGGCCTCGAAGTACGGGCCGAAGTCCCAGGTCCGCGAGCAGAGCGAGGAGCCCTGGCCCGCGGTCGACTCCAGGAGCAGGTACGGGTCGTCGTCGTGGGTCAGCTCGTCCAGCAGCGGCAGCAGGTGCTCCCGCACCTGCTTGAGGGCCACCGATCGCTCCCGTCCGCCGGTCGCCGAACCGGTGTGCACCACCACGCCCAGCGCGCCGATCGCCCGGCCGCGCCGCAGCGAGTGCCGCAGCGACTCCACCGACTTCTCCACGGTGGCCTCGGTGTGCGAGCCGAAGTTGATCAGATAGGGGGCGTGGACGTACGCGGGCATCGACGCCTCGGCGCAGGCCGCGCGGAACTCCTCGTCCTGCCGGGGGTTGCCGGGCGGTGTCGCCCAGCCGCGCGGGTTGGCGACGAAGACCTGGACGGTCTCGGCGGCGAGTTCGCGCGCGTACGCGAGACCTGTGGAGGCGAGGCCTCCGGCGACCGGGACATGGCCGCCGACGGGGTTGCGGGACTGCTGAGTGCTCACCCCGCCAGGGTGTCACGCGGTCCCGGGCGCCCTGCCGGCGGCTGCGGTGCCCGTACCTGGTGTGACGGGGACCGGGCAGGACCGGCGGCCCGGGCCGGAGGGGCGGATGCCGTGCCGTACCCGTGGCCGTGACCGGGGGCGGGCCGGAAGCGGGGCGGGCCACCTGCCGGTGGGCCGGTGGTCGGGGCCGGGGCGCCACGGCTCGGGCGTACAGGCTGCTGTGCTCGCGCGCCCGGAGGCCGTTCGACCGTGGGGCTCTCCGGCCACAGGCCAGCGCCCCGAGGCCGTTCGACCGTGGGGCTCTCCGGCCACAGGCCACGGCGCGGGGACGCACCGGCCGGGGCGCCACGGCTCGGGTGCCAAGGTTTCGGGGACTTACCGGCTGGAGGCACGGGCGGCTGTGCTCGCGCGCCCCGAGGCCGCCGGCTGTCGGGCTCTCCGGGCAGGGGGTCACCTGTGGGCTCTCCGCCCGGCAGCCGCAGGCAGGTCGCCGGCCGGCGACCTGCCTGCGGGTCGCCGGCCGGCCGGAGGACCCGGCCCAGGTTCCGCCCGGGCCGGCGCCACGCCGGGCGCCCTGCGCGGCCTCGCCGCGAGGTGCCCCGGCAGCCGGTGCCGGGCGGCACCCCGTGCCGGGGCGCAACCCCCGCGTCAGCGGATCCTGATGGTGATCGTCGAACCCTTGGGAGCCGTGTCGCCGCCGTCGACCGACTGCCGGTCGACGGTGTCGCCGAAGAAGCCGAGCAGTCCGCGGTCCTCGTCCACCTCGAAGCCGGCGGCTTCGAGCTTCCGGGTCGCGTCGCCCACGCTGTCGCCCACGACGTCCGGGACCTCGATCATCTCCGGGCCCTTGGACACGGTCAGGGTGATCGTGTCGCCCCGGGCCACCCTCTTGTCCGGCCGAACCGACTGCTCGGCCACCTGGCCGGCCTCGTGGTCGGAGTGGACCCGGCCGGGGGCGACCTCGACCGTCAGGCCCTCGTCCTCCAGCTCCTGCCGCGCGTCCGCGAGGTCGTCGCCGACGACGTCGGGCATGTCCACCGGGCTGCCCTGGCTGACGGTGAGGGCGATCGCCGAGCCGCTGCGGCGCTCGGTGCCGGCGCCCGGGTCCGTGCTGATCACCAGGCCCGCGCGGATGTCGTCGCTGAAGGCCTTGGTGACCATGCCGGCCACCAGCCCCTCGCGCTTCAGCCGCTGCTTGGCCTTGTCCAGCACCACGCCCTCCAGCTCGGGCACCCGCACGGTCTCCGGGCCGCTGGAGACGACCAGAGTCACGGAGTCGTTGTCCCTGATCCGCTCGCCGGGACCCGGGTCGGTGCTGACGACCCTGCCCCGCTTGACCGTGTCGCTGTGCTCGCGCTCGACCGTCACCCCGAGCCCCGCGTCGCCGATCCGCTTCTTGGCCACCGACTCCGTCACGTCGAGCACCGCGGGGACCTTGGTGAACTGGCCCGAGTTGATGTACCAGACGCCCGCCCCGAGCCCGAGGGTCAGCAGCACGGCCGCCACGATCGCGAGCATGCCGCGGCGCGGTCCCGAGGCGCGGCCGACGCGCGGCGGCTCGGGCGGCGGGGACGGCAGGAAGCTGGTGCGGTGCAGCTCGGACGCGTCGTCCTCGTTGACCGGGAGGGGCCGGGGAACCGACAGCGCGAGCGGGATGACGCTCGTGCGGTCCTCGGCGTTCTGGTGGGCCGTGGCGACGGCCTGCGGCGGCACCGCGTCGAGCTGTGCGTCGCTCAGCGCGCTCCGCGCCTCCAGGACCTGCGCGAGCAGGGCGACCGCGTCGTACGGACGCAGGGCGGGGTTGCGCGCCGTGGCCGAGACGACCAGCTCGTCCAACCCGTGGGCCAGGCCGGGCACGGTCGCCGACGGCGGGGGCACGTCCTCGTGCAGGTGCTTGTAGAGCACGGCCGCGGGGGAGTCCCCGAAGTGCGGCCGGTCGCCGGTCAGCATCTCGAAGAGCAGGATGCCGCACGCGTACACGTCGACCCGGGGGTCGGCCGTGCCGCTCTCTATCTGCTCCGGGGCGAGGTACGAGACCGTGCCGAGCACTGCCCCCGTGGTGCTGGTGACGGTGTCCACCGCCCGTACGAGCCCGAAGTCCGCGACCTTCACCCGGCCGTCGTCCCCTATCAGGACGTTTTCCGGCTTCATGTCGCGGTGCACGAACCCGGCGCGGTGCGCCGCGCCGAGCGCGGCCAGGACCGGCTCCAGGATGTCCAGCGCGGCCCGCGGCTGGAGGGCCCCCCGCTCGCGCAGCACGTCCCGCAGGGTGCACCCGGCCACGTACTCCATGGCCAGGTAGACGTACGCGCCGTCCGCGCCCTGGTCGAAGACCTGGACCACGTTCGGGTGGGCGAGCCGGGCCACCGACTTCGCCTCACGGATGAAGCGGTCGACGAACGAGGCGTCGGCCGCCAGCGTCGGGTGCATCACCTTGAGCGCGAGCACCCGGTCGAGGCGGGTGTCCACGGCCCGGTAGACCGTGGCCATCCCGCCGACGGCGATGCGCGCGTCGACGCGGTAGCGGCCGTCGAGCACGTGCCCGACAAGCGGGTCCTGAAGGGTCGTATCCACGCAGTTGAGTCTACGAGCCGCCGCTGACGGTGCCGCCCGCCCGGGCGAATCCGGGGCGGTACTGCAGCCGAGCTGTGACGCACGCCGCACGGGCGCGCGGGCCGGTTCCGCGCGTCCGTGCGGCGTGCGGGCCGGACCGTCCGCGCGGTCGGCGGTCAGAACGCGGGCCGCTCCGGATCCAGCCGCGCGACGCCCTCCACGGGCGAGGACGCCTCGGCGAAGTGGCGGCGCGGGATGCGCCCCGCGCGGCGGGCGAGCCGGCCCGCCTCCACCGCGTGCCGCATGCCCTCCGCCATCAGGACCGGCTCCTGGGCCCGGGTCACCGCCGAGGCGAGCATCACACCCGCGCAGCCCAGCTCCATGGCGAGCGCGGCGTCCGACGCCGTGCCGGCGCCCGCGTCCAGGATCACCGGCACGCGCGCGTGCTCCACGATGAGCTGGAAGTTGTGCGGGTTCCGGATGCCGAGCCCGGACCCGATGGGCGACCCCAGCGGCATGACCGCTGCGCAGCCCACGTCCTCCAGCTTCCGGGCGAGCACCGGGTCGTCGTTGGTGTACGGGAGGACGGTGAAGCCGTCGTCGACCAGGGTCTCGGCGGCGTCGAGCAGCTCGATCGGGTCGGGCAGCAGCGTGCGCTCGTCGGCGATGACCTCCAGCTTGACGAGGTCCGTGCCGAGCGCCTCGCGTGCGAGACGGGCCGTCAGGACGGCCTCCCCGGCGGTGAAGCAGCCCGCCGTGTTGGGCAGCACGCGGATGCCCAGCCGGTCGAGCACGGACAGCACCGAACCGTGGGCCGCCGGATCGACCCGCCGCATCGCGACCGTGGTCAGCTCGGTGCCGGACGCGACGAGGGAGCGCTCCAGGACGTCGAGGCTGGGCGCTCCGCCGGTGCCCATGATGAGGCGGGACGTGAAGGACGTACCGCCGAGGACGAAGGGGTCGTCGGCCATGGGTCAGCCTCCTTGGACGGCGGTGAGGACCTCGACGCGGTCGCCCTCGCCGAGTCGGGTCGTCGGCCACTGGGAGCGCGGCACGACGGTCTCGTTGAGCGCGGCGGCGACACCGGAGGGAGCCGCGGTGAGCGAGGCGACCAGGGTGTCGAGGGCGGTGCCGGCGGCGATCAGCCGCCGCTCCCCGTTGACGACGACGTTCATGCGGGCTGCTCCGTGAGTGCGGCGGCGCGGAAGCGCCCGGGGGTGAACGGTTCGGCCTCGGCGGGCAGCCCACCGGTGGCGAGCGCGTGGGCCAGGGCGTCACCGGTGACCGGGGTGAGCAGCACCCCGTTGCGGTGGTGCCCGGTGGCCAGGAGCAGACCCGGCAGGTCGGTCGGGCCGAGCAGCGGCGCGTTGTCGGGCGTGCCGGGGCGCAGTCCGGCCCGCGTCTCGGTGAGCGGCAGCTCGGTGATCCCGGGGACGAGTTCGTGGGCGTCCCGCAGGAGTTCGTACACCCCGCCCGCGGTCACCGTGGTGTCGAAGCCCAGCTCCTCGCTGGTGGCGCCGACGACCAGCTCGCCGTTCTCGCGCGGCACCAGGTAGACGTGGCTGCCGCGGACGAGCGCGCGCACGGTCCGGCTGAGGAAGGGCGCGTACCGCTCGGGCACGGCCAGCCGCAGCACCTGCCCCTTCACGGGACGCACGGGCGGCAGCACCGCATCCGGCACGCCGGCGAGACGGCCGCTCAGGCTGCCTCCGGCGAGCACGACCTGGCCGGCGGACAGGGCGACGCCGTCGCCGGTGACGACCCCGGCGGCGCGGTCCCGCACCACGGTCAGCCGTTCGGCCCATGCCCGGTGGAAGACCACCCCGGCCCGTTCGCACGCCGCGACCAGGGCCCCGGCGAGCCGCCGCGGATCGATCTGGTGGTCGCCGTCCACCCGCAGTCCGCCCCGGACGCCCGGCGCGAGCATCGGCTCCAGCCGGCGGCACTCGCGGCCTGTCAGCCACTCCGATTCCAGGCCCGAGCGCTGCTGGAGGGCGTGCAGGTCGCGCAGGTGGGCCCGGTCGTCGGCGTCGAGCGCCACGGCCAGCGTGCCGCACCGCCGGTACCCGAGGTCCCGGCCGCTCGCCTCGGTCAGCTCGGCGGCGAACTCCGGGTAGCGGCGGGCCGAGGCCAGGTTCAGGCCGAGCAGGGTCTGCTCGCCGTAGTGGAGTTCGGTGACGGCCGCGAGCATCCCGGCCGCGACCTGTGCCGCGCCGCCGCCGGGCGAGGGATCGACCAGCGCCGTCGCGAACCCGCGCTGCGCGGCCCGCCAGGCCGTGACCAGGCCGATGATCCCGCCCCCGACGACCAGGACGTCGGACGGGCCCGGCGTACCCGCGGCGCCCGGCGTACCCGCGGCGCGTGGCGCACCCGCGGTCCGTCGGGCCGCGGGCGCACGCGGCGGCTCCTGCGCGGGTGGTGGTTCCGGTGTACGCGACATGGGCGTCCAGCCCCTCCCTTCGCCGGCATGACCCGGATCAGGTTCGTACGGTCGGAGGCCGCCCCAGCCTCCCTCTCAGCCCGGTGCGTCCGGGCTCCCGCGAGTGCTCTACGTTGGCCACCCTAGCCCTTCGTCGCACACCTCAGTAAGGGAGCCTCCCGGCATGGCCCGCTCGCTCGACGGACTCGTTCTGGCCCCTGTCGCCGACCAGGCACCCGGTCAGGTGGGCACGCGGACCAGGTTCGCCTACCACGAGGAGGACGGCGTGATCTGGGCGGAGTACGCGGGCGGGGACGTCGTGCGCGGCCGGCTCGTGGGCACCCGCGCGGGCGACCTGCTCGACTTCCGCTACGTGCAGCTCAAGCGGGACGGCGGTACGTCGTCAGGGCACTGCGTGTCCCGGGTGGTGGAACTGCCCGACGGGCGGGTGCGCCTGGAGGAGACCTGGGAGTGGGAGTCCCGGGAGGGCAGCGGGACCAGCGTGGTCGAGGAGGTCCGGGAGGCCTGACAGGGCCCGGGAGGCTCGGGAGGCCTGAGCGGTCCCGGAGGCCTGAGCGGCCCGGGAGGGCCGGGAGCCCCAGGGGCCCGAGGGGGCTCCGGCAGGTCCGGGCGGCCGAGGTCCCGGCGTGTGCACCAGGTCACGGATCGCGCCCCCTGCCCGGCGATTTCACCTGTGTCTATGGTGATCGGGTGAGCGAGCAGACACAGGGACGGAGCCCGGCGGCACGGCACGGCGTCGTGATCGTCGGCGCGGGCATGGCCGGCGTGCAGACCGCCGTGGCCCTCCGGGAGCAGGGCTTCACCGGGTCCGTGACCCTGGTCGGCGCGGAGCCGCACCAGCCGTACGACCGGCCGCCGCTCTCCAAGGCCGTCCTGCTCGGCAAGGCCGAGGACTCCGCCTTCGACGTCGACTTCGAGGCGCTGGGCGTCGAACTGCGGCTCGGCCTCGAAGTGACCGGTGTACACCCGCTGCGGCACGAACTCGACACGGCGGACGGACCCCTCCCGTACGACGTCCTGGTGATCGCCACGGGCGCGGAGCCGATCCGGCTGCCGGGCGCCGAGGGGGTCCCCGGCGTCCACCTGCTGCGCACCCTGGACGACGCCGAGCGGCTGCGCCCCGTCCTCGCGCGCCGGCACGACATCGTGGTGGTGGGCGCAGGCTGGATCGGCGCCGAGTTCGCCACGGCAGCCCGCGAGGCCGGCTGCGCGGTGACCGTCGTCGAGGCCGCGGACCTGCCGCTCGCCGGGGCACTGCCCGCGGAGGTGGCCGCCCCCATGGCCGACTGGTACGCGCAGAGCGGGGTGACGCTGCGCACCGGCGCGCGCGTGGAGCGCGTCGAGGAGGGCTCGGTCGTGCTCGACGACGGCTCGCGGCTGCCCGCGGACGCCGTCGTCGTCGGCATCGGCGCGCGGCCGGCGACCTCCTGGCTCGCCGGTTCCGGAATCGAACTCGGCGAGCACGGAGAGGTCGTCGCCGACGCGTCCCTGCGCACCTCCGCCCCCGACGTGCACGCCGTCGGCGACTGCGCCTCGTTCCCGTCGGCCCGCTACGGCCGCCGTCTGCTGGTCCACCACTGGGACAACGCGCTCCAGGGCCCGCGCACGGTCGCCGCGAACATCGTCGGCGAGGTGCCCGCCGTCCACGACCCCGTGCCCTACTTCTGGTCCGAGCAGTTCGGCCGCTTCGTGCAGTACGCGGGAGACCACGCCCGTGCCGACACCCTGGTGTGGCGCGGCGCGCCCGAGGCCCCCGCCTGGTCCGTGTGCTGGCTGCGCGGTGACCGCCTCACCGCGATCCTGGCGGTGGGCAGGCCGCGCGACCTGGCCCAGGGCAGGCGGCTGATCGAGTCGGGGGAGGGTGTGGACGCGGCCCTCCTCGCGGACCCCGCGCTGCCCCTGAAGAAGGCCGTGCTCCAGGCACCCGGGTGACGCTCCGGAACTCTTCGGCACCAGCCCGGCTACCGACTGTCAGTCCGGGATGGCAGGCTTGTCCCCGTGACCGAGATTGACGCAAAGATCGATGCTCTCGTCCCCGCCTGGCTCACCCTCCCCGACATCGCCGAACAGTTCGGCGTCGAGGTGACGCGCGTCCGGCAGCTGGTCAAGGAAGGCCAGCTCATCGCCGTACGCCGTGGTGAGAACCGCGCGCTGCACGTCCCCGCCGCTTTCATCGACGGGGCCGAGCAGAAGGTCGTCAAGGGCCTGACCGGCACCTTGACGCTCCTCAGGGACGACGGCTTCTCCGACGAAGAGATGCTCGAGTGGCTCTTCACCCCCGACGAGAGCCTGCCCGGTACGCCCGCGCAGGCTCTGAGCGAGAATCGCGGCACGGAGGTGAAGCGCCGCGCCCAGGCGCTCGCCGTCTGACCTGAACGCCGCCGGCGTACGGGCCCCCGCCGGGCCCGTACGCCGCAGACATCACAACGGGGGACCCACACATGCCCGAATCCACCGCACGCGCGCAGCTCGCCGACGCCCGGGTCTACCTGTGCACGGACGCGCGCAGGCGGCAGGGCGACCTCCCCGAGTTTCTGGACGCGGTCCTCGCCAACGGCGTGGACATCGTGCAGCTGCGGGACAAGGGCATGGAGGCGGCCGAGGAGCTGGAGCACCTGGCCGTCCTCGCGGACGCCTGCCGGCGGCACGGCAGGCTGCTCGCGGTGAACGACCGCGCTGACGTCGCGCACGCCGCGGGCGCGGACGTACTGCACCTGGGCCAGGGCGACCTGCCCGTTCCGGCGGCCCGCGCGCTGCTCGGCGACGAGGTCCTGATCGGCCGCTCCACGCACGCGGAGCACGAGGCCGCGGCCGCCGCGGCGCAGGACGGCGTGGACTACTTCTGCACGGGCCCCTGCTGGCCGACCCCCACGAAGCCCGGACGCCACGCGCCGGGCCTCGACCTGGTCCGGTACGCGGCCGCCCTCGGCACGGACCGCCCGTGGTTCGCCATCGGCGGCATCGACCTCGGCAACCTCGACGAGGTGCTCGACGCGGGTGCCCGCCGGGTCGTCGTCGTCCGTGCGATCACCGGGGCCGACGACCCGGGAGCGGCGGCGGCGGAGTTCGCGAAGCGGCTGCGGACCGTCTGAGGGCCCCGCTCCGGCCGGCCGGCACGGACCCCGGAGGGCCCGGCCGACCTGCCGGGCACGGGCCGGGCACGGGCCGCGGGAGCCCGTCCGCGCGGCCCGTGTTCGAGGGCGCCGGCCCGCGAGCGGCGGGTTCTGTCCGAGGGGTGGACAACAAATCGGCAATTCGGGCATTTTCCCCACATCCGGTTGGGGGACCGTCGAGCCCTGGCTAACCTGCCGGTATGGCCCTCGGATCTGCCTCCACCAGGACTGACCGCGCCCGCACGGTGCGCGACATGCTCGCAGCGGGCAAGACGACGTACTCCTTCGAGTTCTCCGCCCCGAAGACCCCCAAGGGCGAGCGGAACCTGTGGAACGCGCTCCGGCGGATCGAGGCCGTCGCCCCCGACTTCGTCTCGGTGACCTACGGAGCCGGCGGCTCCACCCGCGCCGGCACCGTCAGGGAGACCGAGCAGATCGTCGCCGACACGACGCTCACCCCGGTCGCCCACCTCACGGCCGTCGACCACTCCGTCGCGGAACTGCGCAACATCATCGGCCAGTACGCGGACGCCGGGATCCGGAACATGCTCGCCGTGCGCGGAGACCCGCCCGGCGACCCGACGGCCGACTGGGTCCCGCACCCCCGGGGCCTGACCTACGCGGCCGAACTCGTCCGGCTCATCAAGGAGTCCGGCGACTTCTGCGTGGGCGTCGCGGCCTTCCCCGAGATGCATCCCCGGTCCACCGACCGGGACGTGGACGTGGAGCACTTCGTCGACAAGTGCCGCGCGGGCGCCGACTACGCGATCACACAGATGTTCTTCCACCCGGAGTCGTATCTGCGTCTGCGCGACCGGGTCGACGCGGCGGGCTGCGGGACCCCCGTGATCCCCGAGGTCATGCCCGTCACCAGCGTGAAGATGTTGGAAAGACTGCCGAAGCTCAGCAACGCTTCGTTCCCGGACGTCCTGAAAGAGCGCATCCTCACAGCCAAAGACGATCCGGCGGCTGTACGCTCCATTGGCATCGAGTTCGCCACGGAGTTCTGCGCGAGGCTGCTGGCCGAGGGAGTCCCCGGACTGCATTTCATTACGCTGAACAACTCCACCGCGACGCTCGAGATCTACGAGAACCTGGGCCTGCACCACTCACAGCAGGCCTAGACCGGTCGCATCGTCGTACGACACACTGCGTAGCGGCTATCTGGGAGAGGGGCGTACATGGGCTGGACGGTCCTCTACATCGCGTTCGGCATCGTCGCGCTGTGGCTGCTCGGCGAGGTGCTGCTGCAGTACAAGGCGCGGCTGCGGTGGCGGCTGCTGGCCTTCGGCGGCTTCCTCGGTGTGGTGCTCGGTGTCCTGATCCCGTCCGTGGTCGTCATCGGCCTGGGCGCCGCCGCGTTCGCCGTCGGGCAGACCTACGTCACGCTGTCGTTCCGCAGCGGCTTCGCGGCCGGCTGGGCCGTCACCGGCCGTCCGTCCGTCACCAAGCGCCGCCGCGGCGAGGCCGAGCGCCAGGAGCCGACGCTCGAGGTCACCGACCTCCAGCCCGCGGACACCGGTTCGTACGCCCGCGAGGAGTTCGGCCAGGACGACGCCTACGGCGGCGACGAGTCGGTCTTCGGCGGGCGCCCCGAGACGCCGGCCGACCCCGCGGCCGTGTACGAACCGCAGCCGCTCCCCGAGGACACGGGCCAGTACGGCGTGTACAGCGAAGGCGCCTACGCCGCCGCCGACCCGGCCTACGCGGGTGCCGCGCAGAGCCAGGACCAGGGCCAGGGCCAGAGCCAGGACCAGTTCGCGCAGAACTACGGGTACGACGGCTACACGGGCTACGACCAGCAGCAGTACGGCTACGACACCGGACAGCAGCAGCAGTACGCGGCCTACTCCGACCCGTACGTCGGCACGCAGAACTACGGCGGCGGCACGTACGACCAGTCCTACGACACCTCGCAGCAGCAGTACGCCCAGCAGGGCTACACCCAGGACCAGTACGCGGCCGGCGGCTACGGCGGCGAGACCCCGTCCAACGGCGTCTGGGTGCCCCAGCAGCGCACGACCGAGGACCAGTACGGCGGTGAGCTGCCGCCCGAGCAGTCCTACCCCTACGAGGGCAACGGTCAGCAGGGCGGCTACGACGAGCAGCAGCAGTACCGCTACTGAGCTGTCCGGTACGGCCGCCGGGCCGTCGCGACCACCGGCCCCCGGAACCCATGGGCCCGGTGCGGGCACACGCGCCGGCGGCGCCGGGCGGTCCGTGAGCCGGTGAGCGGTGGTGCCCCGGGGCACCCGTCACTGGGAGCCGCGGAAGTCCGGCCCCTCGACGATCAGTCCGGCGACCAGCGCGCCCGACATCCCCGCGTGCGGCAGTCCGCCGCCGGGGTGGGCCCAGCCGCCGGCCGTGAACAGACCCGGAACCCGCGTGCTGTTGGAGGGCCGCAGCAGGACACCGTCCCCGCCCGCCAGCGTCGGCGCGGGCACCGCGCCGCCCTCCGCCCCCGTCTCCCGCTCGGTGTGCACCGGCGTGCGGACCTCGCGCCACAGCACGCGCCCCGGCAGGGAGGGCAGCGCCCGCCCGGCGGCGGCGACCATCCGGTCCGCGAACGCGTCGGCGGCACCGGCGGCCGACCAGTCGTGATGGGCCAGGGACGGCACGGTCGCCGTCAGCACCACCGACTCGTGGCCGTCGGGACGCAGCAGGGGGTCGTCGGGCCGCTCCACCCACACCGTGGGCCGTGCCGGCGGTCCGCCGGTGCCGAAGAGCGCCAGCTCGTCCTCCCGGTCCGTGGTGTGCACGACCGTGCGGTGCGCGGCGCCCGTCTCGCGCGGGCCGCGCAGCGCCAGGCAGACGACCACCTTCCCGCAGGACAGGGCCGCGGGGTCCGGCTCGGGCGCGTCGCCCCCGTACAGGTCCTGACCGCCCGTCAGGGCCGCGGTCGCGTCCGGCGGGCCGCCGACGACGAAGTCCGCCCCGGCGACCGTCCCGTCGGCCAGCTCCACCCCCGAGGCCCGGCCGTCCTTCTCGACGACCGAGACGACCTCGGCGCCGAAGACGAACTCCACCCGGCGGGCCGTGCACCGCTCGTGCACCGCGCGGGCCAGTTCGCGGACACCGCCGCGCACGTACCACGCGCCGAAGGCGTGCTCCATGTACGGCAGGACCGCCGCGCTCGCCGGGGCCGTGCGCGGGTCGAGGCCGGCCGCGAGCGCGTGGCACTCCAGGAGGGCGGTCAGCCGCGGGTCGCCCAGCTCCAGGGTGCCCACCTCGGCGAGCGTGCGCGCCGTGCGCGTCCGCAGCAACCGGCGCCGGGACAGCGCCGGGTAGGGCTCACGCTCGGCCAGCACCCGCCAGTTGGGCCACAGCGGCTCCTCCAGGAGCGGCCGGCGGGTCCTGTCCCAGGCTTCACGGGCCCGCACCAGGAAGTCGCCCCAGCGCTCCCCCGCGTCCGCCCCGAGGGCCTCGCCCAGGGCCGAGACCACACCCGCGCGCGAGGCGTTGGGCAGCGAGACCTCCGTGCCGTCGGCGAACACGTGCCGCGCCGCCGGGTCGACCTGCACCAGCTCGACGCAGCTCTCCAGGGGCTCCTTGCCCGTCTTGACGAACAGGTCGCGGTAGACCGCGGGCAGATGCAGCAGCCCGGGGCCGGTGTCGAACCCGAAGCCGTCGCGCTCGAAGCGGCCCACCGATCCGCCGTACGTCGCCGTCCGTTCGTACACCGTCACCCGGTGGCCCGCGACGGCCAGCCGGGCGGCGGCAGCCATCGCGCCCATCCCGGCGCCGATCACCGCAATCCGTGCCATGCAGGGGACTGTATCGGCCGCCGCCGACAACCGGTCCGCCGAGGTCAGCCCGGTGGCGGCAGCTCGCTCCGGGCGAGCGTCCGCTCCTCGCGGCGCTGCGCCCTGCGACGCAGGAACCGCCTGATCCGCGAGACCAGGAACCAGAGCACCACCAGGCCGGAGACCAGCAGGACGGCCGCGATGATCGCCGCGGCCTGCGGATTGAACATCGCGAAGGTCAGGATGCCGGCGACCCCGAGGTCCTCCGCGATGCTGACCGCGATGTTGCTGAACGGCTCGGGCGAGGTGTTGACCGCCATCCGCGTCCCGGCCTTCACGGCGTGACTGGCCAGTGCCGTCGAACCGCCGATCGCCCCCGCGGCGAGGTCGGGCAGCGAACCGCTGTGCCCGGCGAGGAGCGCCGCCACGACGGCGCCCGACACCGGTCGGATCACGGTGTGCGCGGAGTCCCACACCGAATCCACGTACGGGATCTTGTCGGCGACGGCCTCGCAGGCGAACAGGACGGCCGCCGCGATCAGGACGTCGGTGCGCTGGAGCGACTCGGGCACCTCGTCGGTGAGCCCGGTCGCGCCGAAGACGCCGAGCACCAGCACCACCGCGTACGCGTTGATGCCGCTGGCCCAGCCGCTGGTGAAGACCAGGGGGAGTACGGACACGGACGCGATCGTAGCCAGTCGGCGGCGGCGCGTCCTGGGGATGGGCACCCAGGGCTGAGTACGCGTACCCAGGGCGTGAGTTGAGTACCCGCGCGGATGGGTGGCGACCCGCGCGGACGAGAGAGTGGGGGCACGGAAGGGGGCGCGGCTCCGGCACCGCCGACACGGGGCGGCGGAACGGTGCGACGCCTCCGGAAGCTCCTTCCGCCGGTGACTCGGCGGGAGCGAGGCACGGGGGAGGACCGGCGGGGACCGAACGGGGTCCTTCCGGGAGCACGGGGACACGGGGGACAGGGGGACACGGGGGAGCACGGGGGAGTTCGAAGGGGCGCCGGTCGGCGTGGCCCGCGGGGGACGCGGCCACGCCGACCGGCGCTCACCCGCGTCCGGCCCGCTCCCCGCCGACCCGTCCCTGGAGCAGCCGCGACAGCGCCGCGTGGACGTCGTCGAGGGAACGCTCCGGCTGGAACGCCTGCCAGTCCAGCGCCGCCACCAGCACCATGCCGACCAGCGCAGCCGCCGTGAGCGGGATGTCGATCTCGTCGCTCAGTTCGCCGGCCGCGATCCCGTCCCGCAGGACGTCCTCTACGACCGCGACGGCCTGCTGCCGCACCACCATGAGCGTGGACTGCCAGGCGCGGTTGGTGCGCCACAGCTCCGCCACGTAGAGCTGGGTGAAGGCGGGGTAGCGGTCGATGAAGACGAGCCCCGCGCGGATCATCGCGTCGAGCGCGTCGACCTTGCTCCCGCCCTCCCGCGCGGTCCGCTCCGACGCCTCCCTCAGGGACGCGGTGAGCAGGCCGACACCGTGCCGCAGAAGCTCCTCGAAGAGGACCGACTTGCTCGCGAAGTTGTAGTAGACCGTGCCCTTCGCGACACCCGCCCGTTCGGCGATCTCGTCCACGGTGGTGGCCGAGAAGCCCTGTTCGGCGATGAGGGTCACCGCCGCCTCGTAGAGCTTCTGCCGGGTCGCCTGCCGTCGGCCGCCGCCGCTGTCCACCGTCCTGCTGCTTTCCATGGCCCCGATTGTCACAGGCTCAGCTCCGGGTGCAGTCGGTCGAGGGTCCACACCTGCCGCCGCCGCGCGCAGACGGCGGTCAGCGCGAGGGCTCCCGCCGTGAAGGCCGCGAGGACCGCGCACGCCTCCCACACCGGTCCCAGTCCGCCGCCCGTGATGAGCCTGCGCAGGGCGTCGACGACGTAACTCATCGGCATGAACGGGTGGATCGCGTTGAAGAAGCCCGGGCTGGTCTGTACGGGGTACGTGCCGCCCGCGGAGGTCAGCTGCAGCATCAGGAAGGCGAGGACGAGGATCCGGCCGGCCGCCCCGAAGCGGGCGTTCAGCCACTGCACGATCGCCGCGAAGCAGCCCGTCACCAGGAACAGGAAGCCGATCGTGCCGGCCGCCCGGGCCATCTGCAGGCCGACGGCCCAGTGCAGGACGGACATCAGCGCGACCGTCTGGAGCACGCCGAGCGCGGCCACCGGGAGCCAGCCCGCCAGCGCGACGCGCGGTCCGGAGGCGCCCGCGGCGAGCGCGCGCCGGTTCAGCGGCGGGATCAGCATGTAGGCCACCATCGCGCCCACCCAGAGGGAGAGCGGAATGAAGTACGGGGCGAATCCCGTGCCGTAGTTCGGCGCCTTGTGCAGGTCCTGCGAGGCGAGGCGGACGGGGTCGGCCATCACCTCGGTACGCCGGTCGCGGTCCTCCGTGCCGTAGTCCGGGATGCGGCCGGCTCCGTCGTGCAGCCCGCCGGCGAGCCTGCCCGAACCGTCGACGAGCTTGTACATCCCGCCTTCGAGGTCGCTCGCCCCGGTCTCCAGCACGCCGACGCCCGTGTCGAGGTCGCTCGCGCCCGTCCGGGCCGTGCCCAGCCCCGTGTGCAGCGTCTTCGCCCCCTTGGCGACCTTCGCGGCCCCCTTGTTCAGCGCGTGCACCTTGGAGACGGCGTCGTCGAGGTCCTCTGAGAGGTGCGGGGCGCGGTCGGCCAGCGCCCGGGC
This sequence comes from Streptomyces fructofermentans, assembly GCF_014651055.1. Lineage (GTDB taxonomy): Bacteria > Actinomycetota > Actinomycetes > Streptomycetales > Streptomycetaceae > Streptomyces > Streptomyces fructofermentans. The sequence continues at coordinate 218,884 of NZ_BMWD01000009.1, read as the reverse complement.
CTGCTTCTCCAGCGCGGCCAGGTGCCGGTCCAGCGTGTCCAGGTCGCCGTCCTGGTCGGTGACCAGGGTGTCGACGTCGCCGGCGATGCCCGCGACGTCGGCCGCCGCCTCCTCGGCCTTCTCGAGCTGCGGGCAGGCGGGGTCGGGCAGCGGAGCGTCCTCGCAGCGCGCCGCGTGCACGTCCTTCAGCGCGTCGGCGGCGGTACGGGCCTCCCGGGCGGCCGTCGGAGCGGCCTTCGCCAGCTCTTCGAGGTTGTCGCGGACGGCGGAGGCCGAGTCGGCGACGAGCCGTGCCGTGTCGCCGATCTCCTTCTCGTTGTCCTTCAGGAAGGGCCCCAGCTTGTCGGCCACGCCGTCGACCCTGTCGGTGAGCGCCTGCGTCCCCTGCGAGACCTGCCGGGAACCGTCCTCCAGGTCTCCGGCGCCCCTGTCGAGCCTCTTCAGGCCGGCCGAGAGCCTGCCGCTGCCCGCCTCGGCGTCCTTGAGGCCGTCCGCGAGGTCCTTCGAGCCCTTCTTCGCCCTGCCGATGCCGCCCTTGAGCCGGTCGGCGCCCTTGGCCGCCTTCTCGGTCTCGCCGTGGAGGTCGGAGAACGAGACGAAGATCCGGTCGAGGAAGGAGCGGGACGCCTTGGTCGAGGCGGCCGTCCGCACCTCCGAGAACACCGTCCGCGAGATCTGCCCGACGACGTAGTTGTTGGCGTCGTTCGTGCGCACCTGGAGGGCGCCCGTCTCCGGGGAGCCGCCGGAACTGGAGGCGACCCTCCTGCTGAAGTCGGACGGCATCGTCAGCGACAGGTAGTACGTGCCGTTCTCGACGCCCTCGCGGGCCTCCTCGGCGCTCACCTCCCGCCAGTCGAAGGTCTCGCTCCCGCGCAGCCCCTTCGTGATCTCGTCGCCCATCACGAGCCGCCTGCCCTCCGCGGTGGCCCCCTTGTCGTCGTTCACGAGGGCGACGGGGATGCGGTCCAGCCGGCCGTACGGATCCCAGAACGACCACAGGTACAGGGCGCCGTACAGCAGGGGCAGCAGCAGGAGCGCGACGAGTGCCGCGCGCGGGAGCCTTCCCCTGCCGAAGCGCCTCAGCTCAAGAGCGGCCAGCCTCGGCGAGCGCATCGGCCGCCTCCTTGTCTTCTCGGGGGTCTTGGGAGTCTTGGGGTGCCGGGGGTGCCGGGGATTCGTCGGATTCGCGGGACTCGCTGGATTCGCCGAGCTCGCGGGCCTCGTCGGACTCGCGGGCCTGGTCGGCCTGGTGGGTCCGGTGGGTCCGGTCCCTGGCGTCGGGTTCGCCCTCACGGCGTGCCGTGATCGCCGGGTCCGCGGCGTCGTCGGCGTTCCCGTCGGCCCTGTCGGCTCCGTCGGTTCCGTCTGCCTCATCGGCCTCGGCCTCGGCTTCGGGGGCGGGGGCGGGGGCGGGCGCGGACGCGGGGTCCGGCGCGGGCTCGGGGGCGGGTGCCGCGGGCCCCGTGGACACCACGACCGCGTCCGCGGGCGCGGTGCTGCACACGGCGACGACCGTGGTCCCGGCCGCGGCCAGCGAGCGCAACAGCTCCCAGACCTCGGCCCGCTCGCCCTCCGAGAGCTTCAGGTCGGTGTCGTCCACGCCGAGCAGCCGCGGCCGGCCGATCAGCGCGAGCGCCACGGAGAGCCGCAGCGCCTCGACACGCTCCAGGTCGCGTACGGCGGTCCGGGCGCCCTTGGGCAGCGCGTCCACGTCGAGCCCGGCCGCGGCCAGCGCGTCGTCGACCTGCCGCCGCGCCTCGGCCGACCGCCGGGCGCGCGGCCTCAGCAGCCCCCGCACGGAGTCGCCGAACCTGCGCTGGAGAAGCGCCCGTTCGCGCAGGTGCTCGGCGACGGACAGGGCGGGCTCCAGGTCCGTGACCCCGGGCACGTGGGCCAGCGCGGTGACCCGGCGCACGGCCGCCATGTGCCGGGGCAGCTCGGACCGGCCGACCCGTACGCGCCCCTCGGTGGGCCTCATCCGGCCCGTGAGCGCCAGCAGGAGGCAGGTGCGGCCCGAGCCCGACGGTCCCTCGACCGCGACGAGCGAGCCGGGCTCCACGTCCGCCCCGACGCCCCGGAACACCCACCCCCGCGGCCCCCTGAGCCCGAAGTCCTCGGCATGGAAGCCGAGTCCGTGCGGTTCTTCCACAACTTCCCCCACACCCCGCGTCCTTGCCCCGACCCGGTTTTTGAACTGACTGGTCAGTGCAAAAGTATCCCGAACCTGCGATCGAAGCAAAAGCCCAGGTCAGAACGGATTGTCAGTGGCATACCGCACGATGGGCACATACGGCACCTCCCGTCGGGAGGCGCCGTCACACTGACGACAGGAGGTTCGTCATGGCCAGCTCTTCCGCAGCCGCCGCCCGTCGGCACCGCGTCACCGGCCCTGCCCCCTCACTGACCGGCCCGCCGAGCGACGTGCACCCCGTGCTCCGCCGGGCCACCGCCCCGCCGGCGGCCCTCGACCTGCTCGCCCAGGCCCGCGCCGGACTCGACGAGGCGGCCCTGCTGGAAACGCCGAACGAGCGGTACGCGACGGCACATCTGGCGGCCCTGCGCACCGCCGCCGCCGTGCTCGCCGCCCGCGGCCGCCCCGAGACCACCGCGAGGCGCCGGGCCAGGATCAGGAGCGCCTGGGAGGTGCTCCCCGAGATAGCGCCCGAACTCGCCGAGTGGAGCGTGCTGTTCGCCTCCGGGGCACGCCGACGTGCCCGCGCCGAGGCGGGCATCCAGGGCGCGGCGAACCCGCGCGACGCGGACGACCTCCTGCGGGACGTCGCGATGTTCCTCCGCCTCGTCGAGCGCATGCTCGTGCTCCAACCCGTCCTGCCGCAGCCGCGGAAGGACGACCACCGGGACGCACCGGAGGCCCCGGACGTCCCCGACGCCGGATGAGCGGTCCGGGGCCGCCCCGGTCCGGCCCGCCCGCCTTCCCGTGGCCACCCGCCGTTCCGGCGCGCGAGACGGAGGGCCGGGCACGGGGCGGGAGGCAATAGGGTTGGGGACGCCTGCATCTCCCCGGCGCCGAACAGGCGGGGGAGAAGCCCCCATCGCCCCGCCGTCACCAGGCGGTGCCGTGCCGAGGAGTCGACTGCCGTGCCGGACCCGATGCGCCCCCGCGCCTCCCTCCGTACCGCCGTGGTCTGGGACGTCGTCAAGGACGCCCTCGACCGCCGGGTCAAGGCCACGGGCCGGGAGTCGCTGGACGTGCTCGACACCGGAGGCGGCAGCGGCAACTTCGCGGTGCCCGTCGCCCGTCTCGGCCACCGTGTCACCGTCGTCGACCCCAGCCCCAACGCGCTCTTCGCGCTGGAGCGCCGGGCTGCCGAGGCAGGCGTCCCCGACCGGGTCAGGGGCGTCCAGGGCGACGCCCACGGCCTCTTCGACGTCGTCGACCGGGGCGGCTACGACGTGGTCCTGTGCCACGGGGTCCTGGAGTACGTGGACGACCCCGCCGAGGGCATCCGCAACGCGGTCGGCGCGCTGCGCCCCGAGGGCGTCCTCAGCCTGCTCGCGGCGGGCGTCGGCGGCGCGGTGCTCGCGCGCGCCCTCGCCGGCCACTTCACGGAGGCCCGCCAGGCGCTCGGTGACCCGGACGGCCGCTGGGGCGAGGGTGATCCCGTACCGCGCCGCTTCACGGCCGAACAGCTCACCGGGCTGGTCGAGGGCGCGGGCCTGGCCGTCGCGGCCGTGCACGGTGTCCGCGTCTTCGCCGACCTGGTGCCCGGAGTGCTGGTGGACACCGAGCCGGGCGCCATGGACGCCCTGCTCAAGCTGGAGGCCGCGGCCGCGGAGCTTCCGGCCTTCCACTCCGTGGCGACGCAGCTGCATGTGCTCGGTGGGACGCGGGAGCCCGGCGGGGCCTGAGCCGACTCCCGCGGTGAGCCGCTGATCAGGGGCTCGGCAGCAGATGGAGTACGCCACAGGCCGCCCGATCGAGCGCTCGGAGCCGTATGATCGGGGGAGACCGCCCGGCATGACGGGCCGGTCGCTGGGGAATCTACGCCTCAGTGAACCGGAGCGCCATGGTGGGTTCCGGTTGGCGGATTGGCGCAGAGGGGCGGGTTTCACGGGGGCGATTCCCTGCCTATCCTGAAGGGACCCCCGGTCGCCCAGGCGACTGCACGATGAGGAGGACGCCGTGCCGCTCTCGGAGCACGAGCAGCGAATGCTCGAGCAGATGGAGCGAGCGCTGTACGCCGAAGATCCCAAGTTCGCGACAGCGCTTGAGGGAAGCGGGCTGCGTACGTACACCCGGCGACGGGTCTACCAGGCGGTCGCCGGCTTCCTCGTTGGTATTGCACTTCTCATGGCCGGAATGGTCGCACAGCAGATCTGGGTCAGCGTGGTGGGTTTTCTCGTCATGCTGGGCTGCGCGGTGCTCGCCGTCACCGGTTGGCGCAAGGCTCCCAAGCCGGGTGAACAGCCCGCCGTGGGTGCGCCGGGCGCTCCGCAGGCCCGCCGTCAGGGCCGGCAGAAGCGCTCCATGATGGACCGAATCGAACAGCGCTGGCAGAAGCGCCGTGATGAGCAGGGTGGCCACTAGCCTCCGGGCCACGGCCGACAGACGCACGTAAGGGGTGACCACCGAGAGGTGGCCGCCCCTTCAGCGCACCCGCTCCACGGCGCGACCCGGGCTCCCGCCCGGACCTGCCGCCCCTCGGCGCGCGGGGATGCCCGCACGCCGGATAGCCCTCGACCCCGTCTCCGTACCCGCTCGCCCCTTCGGCGCACGATGTCCGGACGTGGGCCGCACTCCGCGCGTGCTCCGGCCCGGAGCACGCGGGCCGGTCAGGGCCCCGGCCCGAATCAAGCACGCCGGTCCCGTCCCCGGACCTTTCGGCAGGCGCGTCGCGGCCCTGGAGCCCTCGGCGGGCCAGTCCCGTCTCCGGACCCCTTCGGCCGGCCCAGTCCCGGTCCCGCCTCCAGCACGCCGGTCCCGGCTCGGGACCCTTCGGCTGGGCGGCTGGTCAGTCACGGTCCCGGACCCTTCGGCGGCCCGAGTGTGGGGGACTCGGGCCGCACCCGTACCCCCGTCGCGCCCCCGGGGGGCCGTAGTCCTCGCCCGGCCTTCTCCGCCGGAGCCGATGTGCGAGCGCCGTGCCCCCGGGACGCGTACACGTGGCGAACCGGCCTCCCCGCGGGCGGGGTCACTCGGTCCCCGCCGGGGCACCCGCAGGCCGGGCGACGGCACAGGACGGGCGAAGGGGCGTCCACCCGGACCGGGTGGACGCCCCTTCGCACGAGCCCTTCCGTCAGCCGCTGCCCTGCCCCGAGGGCCGGTGCACGACGGCCGTCCAGCGGGCCGCGGCCCGGGACTTCCATCCGGCCCAGCCCTCGGACACGGCCCACGCCACCCGAACGGCCGAACGAGGCGCCAGCAGTGCGCGCAGCCTCGGACCGCGGCCGACCGAGCCGCGCAGGCCCGCGCTCATCACGCGTACGTCATCGGCCAGACCCGGGGTCGTCCGGGGCTGCGGCGCGTAGAGGACCTGCTCCACCGCGTCGGCGACCCGGTGCACCGCGTCCGCCGCGTCCGCTTCGAGATGCCCGACGCGGACGATCCGTGCCGCCGCCTTGCGGGGAGTCCGGGACTCCTCCGGCGCGATGCCGAAGTCCCAGGCGGTGTCGGTCACCTCCTGCCAGGCCGCAAGCGTCGCGGCCGCGGCGTCCGCCTCGGTCCGCCCGTGGGAACCGAGGCGCACCGAGCGGGCCCGCATCCGCCACAGCATCGGCAGCAGGGGCACCGCGAGCACGGCCATTCCGGCCAGCGTGAGCCCGAGGATCAGGAACCACGGCGGACCGCCGTTCGTCGTCCCGATGACCGCCTGGGGGGACTCTCCACCGCAGGACGGGTCCAGCTTCTTCTCCGCCGCCGAGCAGCTCTCGCTGCTGGAAGGAGCGGCGGAGGGCTCGGTCGAGGCGCCGCGCGACGGGGTGTCCGGGTTCGGGATCGTGGTGCCCGGGGTGTCCGCGCGGGTGTACTCCGGGGTCGTGCCCCGGTTCGGGGTCGGCTCGAACCGGGTCCAGCCCACGCCCTCGAAGTACAGCTCGGGCCAGGCGTGCGCGTCCCGCAGACCGACCGACATCGTGCCGTTCGACTGCGGGGAGCCCGGGGTGAAGCCCACCGCCACACGGGCCGGTATCCCCAGCGTGCGCGCCATCGAGGCCATCGCGAAGGAGAAGTGGACGCAGAAGCCCTGCTTGTCCTTCAGGAAGCGGGCTATCGCCTGCGATCCGCTGCCGACCTGCACCTCGGTGTCGTACGTGAAGCCGCCCTCCAGCGCGAACCAGTCCTGGAGCTTCACCGCCCGCTCGTAGTCGTTCGACGAGCCCGCGGTGATCTCCTCGGCCGTGTTCCGCACCACCGGGGGCAGGGAGCCGGGCACCTCGGTGAACTCGCGCCGCAGCGCCGCCGGAGCGGGAGGCGCCTCGGCGAGCTGGTCGGCGGTCGGCTGCACGATCAGGCTCCGGACCGTGTACTCCAGTCCGCGCGTGGTCTGGCCGTGGTCGCCGACCAGGGTGCGCCCGATGGGCTCGTACCGCCACTTGCCGCCGATGCCCACCTGGCTGGCCGGGTAGGGCATGGGCAGCCAGTCCTGTCCGTACCAGTCCGCCGCCGAGATCCTGGTCTGGATCTCGGTGCGCCGCACGCCGTCACCGAGGCCCGGTGCCGTTGGGAACGGCTCGGGGACGTCCTCGACCTTGCGCTTGGCCGGCTTCCACGCCGTGCCGTCGAACTCGTCGAGCGACACGATCCGCAGATAGAGGTCCTGAGTCTGCTCCGAGTTGGTGCGGTAGGACATGACCTCGCGGTCCTCGTTCACGTTCAGGCTGTCGCGGAGCGAGACCAGCGGGTTCACCGCCGAGATCGTGCCGCCGCCCCCGGTGCCCGAGCCGACGCCCGTGCCGGTACCGCCCAGCAGGCCGCCGTCCAGGGCGGGCAGCGCCAGCGGCACCACCAGGGCGATCCCGAGGGCCACCGCGCCGATGCGCCGGCCCGTGCGGAACGGCGCGACCGCGCCCCCGGACGGGTCCGCGCCGGTCTGGGGCCCGCCGCCGAAGACCCGGCCCCACTGCGAGAGCCGGTCGCGCCCCTCGGCCAGCAGCAGCATGAGGTACCCGGCCGCCGCCAGGACGAACCAGACCCATCCGGCGCCGTCGGAAAGTCCCGCGGCGACCGAGTAGAGGGCCAGCAGCGGGAGTCCGGCCGGGGCCGCGCTGCGGAACGTCACCGCCAGCGCGTCGACGGCCAGACCGATCACGACGACCCCGCCGACCACCATCAGCCGGATGCCGTCGGACAGCGGCGCCGGTATGGAGTACTTGCCGACGTCGTCGCCGCCGGCCTGGAACAGGTCGCCGAAGTGCCGGAACGCGTCGGGGCCCGGGAACAGCCCGGCGAACGCGTACTCGTGGGCGAACAGCAGGGTCAGCAGCATCAGGGTCACCAGGGCCTGCGCCCCGATCGTGACCAGTCGCGCCAGCGGCACCCGGCGGGTCGCCGCGCCCACCCCGGTCTGCACCGCGAGCACGAACGCCGCCTGGATGATCCAGGTCGCCGGATCGACCAGCGGCAGCAGCGCGCAGGACGCCATGAGCGTCGCGGCCATGGCGCACAGCGCCAGTCGTGCCCGTCCGCTCATGAGCCACCGCCCCTCGCGGTACCGCCCGTCGAGGCGACCCCGCTGCGCTGCCGGTCCGCCTCCCGCCAGAGATCGCCCAGACCGGCGCCCGGCGGAACCGCCAGGGCCGTCCACCCCGCCTCGCGCAGCATCCGAAGCCGCTCCTCGCTCTGCTCGTCGGGGACTCCGTGCACCCACGCCTCACTGTCCAGGAGGAACGCGACCGCTCCACCGCTGCGCTGTCGCATCCTCGCGAGGACCGCGGCCTGTTCCTCGTCCAGGTCGCCGAGGAAGGCCACCAGCAGTCCCTCGTTGCCACCGCGCAGTACGTCGTAGGACCGGGACAGGCCCGTGCCGTCGGAGTGGTCGACCACCGCGAGGGTGTCCATCATCAGTCCGGCCGCGTCCGCCGACTCCTGGCTGGCCCCGGCGAAGCCGTCGGTGCCCTCGCCGGGCACCGAGGTGCCGGTGTCGGTCAGCAGGCGCACCGAGAAGCCCCGTTCGAGCATGTGCACCAGCGTGGACGCGGTGCCGGAGACGGCCCATTCGAAGGCCGAGTCCGGGCCCGCTCCCGCGTAGGCGGTGCCCCGGGTGTCGAGCAGCACCGTGCAGCGGGACCGCTGCGGCTGCTCCTCGCGGCGGACCATCAACTCGCCGTAGCGGGCGGTCAGTCGCCAGTGGACGCGGCGCAGGTCGTCCCCGTACCGGTAGCCGCGGGGGATCACGTCGTCCTCGCCGGCCAGGGCGAGCGAGCGCTGCCGCCCCTCGCCGTACCCCTTGGCCTCGCCGGTCAGCCGGACCGGCGGCAGCGGCTCCACGCGCGGGACGACCGTCAGGGTGTCGTACGTGGAGAAGGAGCGGGTCAGCTCGCACATGCCGAAGGGGTCGCTGAGCCGCAGTTGCAGGGGGCCCAGCGGATAGCGGCCGCGCAGGTCGGAGCGCACGCGGTAGGACACCTCGCGCCGGCCGCCCGCCTCGACCCGGTCCAGGACGAAGCGCGGTCGCGGCCCCAGTACGTACGGCACGCGGTCCTGGAGCATGAGCAGGCCGGTGGGCAGCCGCGAGACGTTGTCCATGCGCAGATGGACGCGTGCCTCGGCCCCCGCGGGCACCCGCCCCGGGGAGAGGCGGCGGCTGCCCGCGACCCGGTAGCGGGTGCGGTACAGCACCGCCGTGCACACCAGCGGCAGCACGGCGAGCAGCAGCCCGACCCGGAGAAGCTCGCTCTGCCCGAGGACGTAGGCGCAGATCGCGGCCGCGATGCCGGCGGCCAGGAAGGACCGCCCGCGTGTGGTGAGGCCGGCGAGTGCCGTCCGCAGTCCGCCCTTGTCGTCCTCGGTCTGCGCCGCCGGCATCCCCCCGGTGGTCATCACAGCCTCCGGGGTGGCTGCTGACCGAAGGCGGACGTGCTCCGGCGGCCCATCGCCAGACCGCCGGGCGCCGGGGGAGCCGAGGGCACCGGCGTCCGCTGGAGGATCTCCAGCACGACCTGCTCGGCCGTGCGGCGGTTGAGCTGGGCCTGCGCGGTGGGCAGGAGGCGGTGCGCGAGGACGGCCACGGCCAGGGCCTGGATGTCGTCGGGCAGCGCGTAGTCCCGGCCGCTCAGGGCGGCGGAGGCCTTCGCCGCGCGCAGCAGGTGCAGCGTGGCACGCGGCGAGGCGCCGAGTCTCAGGTCCGGGTGGGTACGTGTGGCGGAGACCAGGTCCACCGCGTAGCGGCGCACCGGATCGGCCACGTGGACCGTGCGGACGGCGTCGATCAGCTTCACGATCTCGTGGGCGTGCGCCACCGGCTGGAGGTCGTCCAGCGGGGAGACCCCGCCGTGGATGTCGAGCATCTGCAGCTCGGCCTCCGCGCTGGGGTAGCCGATGGAGACTCGGGCCATGAAGCGGTCGCGCTGCGCCTCGGGCAGCGGGTAGGTGCCCTCCATCTCGACCGGGTTCTGGGTGGCCACCACCATGAAGGGGCTCGGCAGCTCGTACGTCTGCCCGTCGATGGTGACCTGGCGCTCCTCCATGGACTCCAGGAGCGCGGACTGCGTCTTGGGCGACGCGCGGTTGATCTCGTCGCCGATCACGATCTGCGCGAAGATCGCCCCCGGCTTGAACTCGAAGTCCCTGTTCTGCTGGTCCCAGATCGACACGCCTGTGATGTCGGAGGGCAGCAGGTCGGGAGTGAACTGGATACGCCGCACCGAGCAGTCGATGGACCGCGCCAGTGCCTTCGCGAGCATGGTCTTTCCGACGCCGGGGACATCCTCGATCAGAAGATGTCCCTCGGCGAGCAGTACGGTCAGCGAAAGCCGTACGACCTCAGGCTTGCCCTCGATCACTTCCTCCACCGAACTGCGGACTCTCTCCGCAGTGGCAGTCAGATCTGTGAGGCTCGCTCGATCGTCATAGGTCGTCACCCGGCCCTCCTCGGCCCGTTCTTTCCGGGCCGACGCTCTGCGCTGCGGCCCGGCCCACCCCGAAATACGGACACCACGCGCAATCGTCTCGCGTGACGCCACACCCGCATTCTTGTTGCCGTTACCGGTTCGTGTCACTCGCCTGTGGATAACTGACAGCGGATTGTCAGGTTGTACGGCGTTTGACCGGGTCGAGTCGATGTCAGGTGGGGTCTATCTCACGCAGCAGCCCCGTCTTCACATCGAACACGAAACCACGTACGTCGTCCGTGTGCAGAAGGAACGGAGAGGTGCGCACGCGCCGCATCGACTGCCGTACGTCCTGTTCGACGTCGCGGAAGGCCTCCACCGCCCACGCCGGGCGCTGGCCGACCTCCATCTCCAGGTCGTGCCTGAACTCCTCGGTGAGGGACTCCAGGCCGCAGCCGGTGTGATGGATCAGTACGACGCTCCGGGTGCCGAGCGCCCGCTGACTGATGGTGAGGGAGCGGATGACGTCGTCGGTGACCACGCCGCCCGCGTTGCGGATGGTGTGACAGTCGCCGAGCTCCAGGCCCAGCGCGTCGTGCAGGTCCAGGCGGGCGTCCATGCAGGCTACGACCGCCACGTGCAGGACCGGGCGGGCGTCCATGCCGGGGTCGGTGAAGGCGGCGGCATAGCGTTCGTTCGCCTCGACGAGGCGGTCGGTGACGGTGCCGTCCTTGCTCATGGCGCCTTCGGGCCCGGTGGGAACAGATGCGGAAGTCGTCATACCTATGACGGTAGTGGTCACACGTTGTCCGGTCCTGCTGTGAGAGGGGACAAAGAACATCAATGAGCGTTGTTGTGAGGTAACCCACAGGGGTGGTTCGAGTGTACTCGTACGGGTGAAAAATGTGGTTTTGTCGCTTCGTTTCGGGCTCGGGGCGCGACGCGCAGGCCGGTTCGTTGACCGCGAGACACCGTGGACTAAAGTGACGCGAAGCGGAGGCGACACGCTCTCCCCGCTGGACCTGCAATACCCCGGAGGACCGGCGAGGTGCCGGGAACTCCCCGCGTGCGCGGCGCGTACGTACGGCTCGGCCTCCTCCCGCTCCCGGTCGGCTGACGCTTCCGGCGCCGGCAGGCCGTCCCCTTCTCGGAGCGGGCGGGGACCCGGCGGTGCGTACCGCGGCGCCGGACCTGAGAGGGCCCCTTGAGCCAGAGTCGACATGTCCCGGTGATGCTCCAGCGGTGCCTGGACATGCTGGCCCCCTCACTGGAGCGGCCGGGAGCCGTGGTCGTCGACTGCACCCTCGGCCTCGGCGGGCACAGCGAGGCCCTGCTCACCCGCTTCCCCGAGGCCCGCCTGGTCGCCCTCGACCGCGACAAGGAGGCCCTGCGCCTCTCGGGTGAACGGCTCGCCCCCTTCGGCGACCGGGCCACTCTCGTGCACGCCGTGTACGACGAACTCCCCGAGGTGCTCGACCGCCTGGGGCTCCCGCGCGTCCAGGGCGTCCTCTTCGACCTGGGTGTCTCCTCCATGCAGCTCGACGAGGCGGACCGCGGCTTCGCGTACGCCCAGGACGCCCCGCTCGACATGCGCATGGACCAGACGACCGGCATCAGCGCCGCTGAGGTCCTCAACACCTACCCGCCGGGCGAACTCGTACGGATCCTGAGGGCGTACGGGGAGGAGAAGCAGGCCAAGCGGATCGTCTCCGCGGTCGTGCGCGAGCGGGACAGGGACCCCTTCACCAACAGCGCGCGGCTCGTCGAGCTGATCCGCGACTCCCTGCCGCAGGCCGCCAAGCGCACCGGCGGCAACCCCGCCAAGCGCACCTTCCAGGCGCTGCGCATCGAGGTCAACGGTGAACTCACCGTGCTGGAGCGCGCGATCCCCGCCGCCGTCGGGGCGCTCGCCGTCGGCGGCCGGATCGCCGTGCTCTCGTACCACTCGCTGGAGGACCGGCTCGTCAAGCAGGTGTTCGCGGCCGGCGCCGCCACCACCGCGCCGCCCGGACTGCCGGTCGTCCCCGAGCGCTACCAGCCCCGGCTCAAACTGCTGACCCGCGGTGCCGAGCTCCCCACCGAGGAAGAGGTCGCGGAGAACCGGCGGGCCGCCCCCGCGCGGCTGCGCGGCGCCCAGCGCATCAGGGAGGACGCCGAGTGACGGCAGGACGCGTGCAGCGGACAGCCGAAACCACCGGGCCCGCGGGCCGAGTTCCCCGGCCCACCGGGAGGGCGCGTGAATAGGAAACCCGAACTGACGGGGAGGGCGGCCCGGCTCGCCCGCCTCTTCCCCGCGGGCGCCGCGCAGGCGGCCCGTACCCCCTTCGTCCTGCTGGTCGTGCTGCTGCTCGGCGGCGGCCTGATCGGACTCCTCGTCCTGAACTCGGCCCTCAGCGAAGGGTCGTTCAGGCTCGACGACCTCCAGAAGGACACCAAGAGCCTCACCGACCAGGAGCAGGAGCTCCAGCGGGACGTGGACGCCTACTCCGCGCCCGACGCCCTCCAGCGCCGCGCCCGCGAGCTGGGCATGGTCCCCGGCGGCGACCCGGTCTTCCTGGACCCCGACGGCCGCGTCCGGGGCGTTCCCGGCGCTGCCGAGAAGTCCTCCCTCGCCGTCCCCGTGCGTCCGCCCGAGATGTTCGCGCCGGCCGCGGCGGCGTCCCCCGCGGCGAAGGCTCCGCCCACCCGGACACCGGCCGGCGAACCGCCCGCGCGGCCCGGGCCGACCGCTGTGAATCCGCCCGCTCCGACTCCCGGCAGGTGACGGAAGTGTCCGACAGGGAACCCCCGCGCCGCCGGGTGCCCCCGCCCGCCCGGCCGGCCCGCCCCGGCGGCCGGCGGCCCGGCCCGGGAGCCCGCCCCGCGCGCCGCCCGGCACCGCCCCGCTCCCAGGGCCCGCGCGTCATCCGGCTCGGCAGTCCGCGCCCGCGGCTGCGCCTGGTCGGCGTGGCCCTGACCCTGGTGCTCGTCGCCTTCGTGGTGCGGCTCCTCCAGGTGCAGGCGGTCGACGCGGGCGAGTACACCGCCAAGGCGGAGAAGAACCGCTACCTGAGCCGCACCCTGGCCGCCGAACGCGGCGGCATCACCGACCGCAACGGCGTCGACCTGGCCATCAGCGTCGACGCGAACGACATCACCGCCGACCCCACGCTGTTCACGCGCGGGGCGACGAAGATCGACGACGCGCCCGAACAGGCCGCCGCGCTCCTCGGCCCCATCCTCGACAAGGACCCCGACGAGCTCGCCAGGAAGCTCCGCACCAAGGACACCCGGTACGTGGTGCTCGCCCGGCGCCAGATCCCCCAGGTCTGGACGCAGATCAAGGACCTGAAGAGCACGCTCGCCGACAAGGCGGGCGAGGACAGGACCGCCGTCAACGTCCTCGCGGGCGTCCTCCAGGAGCCCAGCAGCAAACGCGTCTACCCGAACGGCGACCTCGGCGCGGGGATACTGGGCTGGGTCAACGCCGACGGCAAGGGCGGCGGCGGCGTCGAGCAGCAGCTCCAGGGCAGGCTGGCCGGCAAGGACGGCGAGATCCGCTACGCGCAGTCCGGTGGTCGGCACGTGCCCACCGCCGGCTCCACCGAGAAGCCCGCGGTGGCCGGCTCCCAGGTCGAGCTGACGATCGACCGGGACATCCAGTGGGCCGCCCAGAACGCCATCACCGAGCAGGTGAAGGAGTCCAGGGCCGACCGCGGCTACGTCATCGTCCAGGACAACAGGACCGGCGAGATCCTCGCGATGGCCAACGCGCCCGGCTTCGACCCCAACGACCTCTCCGCGGCCGACTCCGCCGCCCTGGGCAACGCCGCGCTCCAGGACGCCTACGAGCCCGGCTCCACCGCCAAGGTCATGTCGATGGCCGCCGTGCTGGAGGAGAACGCCGCCACCCCCGCCACGCATGTGACCGTGCCCAACCGGCTGCACCGCGGCGACCGGCTCTTCCGCGACGACATCGACCACCCGACCTGGTACCTGACGCTCAACGGCGTCCTCGCCAAGTCCAGCAACATCGGCACCATCCTGGCGACCGGACAGCTCGGCACGACGCAGAAGGAGGCCAACCGGGTCCTCCACTCGTACCTGCGCAAGTTCGGCATCGGCGGCTACACCGGGCTCGGCTTCCCCGGTGAGACCAAGGGCATCCTCGCGCCCGCCGACGAGTGGTCCACCTCCCAGCAGTACACGATTCCTTTCGGCCAGGGCGTGTCCGTCAACGCGATGCAGGCGGCCTCCGTCTACTCGACCATCGCCAACGGCGGCGTACGCGTCGAACCGACGCTCGTGCGCGGCACGAAGGGACCCGACGGGCGGTTCACCCCGGCCGCCGAGCCCAAGGAGACCAGGGTCGTCAGTGAGAAGACCGCGAAGACCCTGGCGCGGATGCTGGAGTCCGTCGTGGACGACGAGGAGGGCACCGGCACCAAGGCGCGCATCCCCGGCTACCGCGTCGCGGGCAAGACCGGCACGGCCAACCGCGTGGATCCGGCCACCGGCCGGTACCGCGGATACACGTCGTCCTTCGCCGGGTTCGCGCCCGCCGACAACCCCCGGGTCACCGTCTACTGCGCCATCCAGAACGCCACCAAGGGGAGCTACTTCGGCGGACAGATCTGCGGACCCGTCTACAAGGAGGTGCTGGAGTTCGCCCTGAAGACCCTCCAGGTGCCGCCCACCGGGACCTCCTCCGCCCGGCTCCCCGTCACCTTCACCCCCTGATCAGCACCGACCGGAACCCCGTACCGCACCCGGAACACCGACCAGGAACGACCTCGTGACAACGAACACTCCCGATCCCGGCCATCGCACCCCACCGTCCGACGGGCCGCGCCCCTCGCTTCGCTCCGGCGGGGGTGCGCCCGGTACGCTCACCGCCGTGCCACAAGCTGATCAGTCCCAAACCACCCAGAAGGGCGCTCCTGTGACATATCCGGGGCCGCCGCGACCGGTTCAGAACTCCGCCAGATCCCTCGCGGAGCTCGCCGAGCAGGTGGGTGCCGAACAGCCGGAGGACCCGCGGGGCGCCGTCGAGATCACGGGCATCACCCATGACTCGCGCGCGGTGCGCCCGGGGGACCTCTACGCCGCCCTCCCGGGCGCGCGGCTCCACGGCGCCGACTTCGTGACGCAGGCGGCCGGCCTCGGCGCCGCCGCCGTCCTCACCGATCCGACGGGCGCCGAGCGCGCCGCGGCCACGGGGCTGCCGGTCCTCGTCGTCGACGACCCGCGCGGCCGGATGGGCGGGCTGGCCGCGTCGATCTACGGCCACCCGGGCCGGGACCTGCTCCAGATCGGCATCACCGGGACGTCCGGCAAGACCACGACGGCCTACCTCGTCGAGGGCGGCCTCAGGACCGTCCGCAGCACCGGGCTGATCGGCACCGTGGAGATGCGCATCGGCGACGAGCGCATCAAGTCGGAGCGCACGACCCCCGAGGCCACCGACCTCCAGGCGCTGTTCGCCGTCATGCGCGAACGGGGCGTCGACGCGGTCGCCATGGAGGTCTCCAGCCACGCGCTGGTCCTGGGCCGGGTCGACGGCTGCGTCTTCGACGTCGCCGTCTTCAACAACCTCAGCCCGGAGCACATGGAGTTCCACTCCGACATGGAGGACTACTTCCAAGCCAAGGCGCGGCTGTTCACGCCGGAGCGCAGCAGGCTCGGCGTGGTCAACCTCGACGACGAGTACGGCCGCCGCCTCACCGCGGAGGCCACCGTCCCGGTCGTGACGTTCTCCGCCGAGGGCCACCCCGACGCCGACTGGCGCGCCGAGGACGTCCGCGTCGGGCCGATGGACTCGGTCTTCGTCGCGGTCGGCCCCAAGGGCGAGCGGATCACCGCCAGGTCGCCGCTCGCGGGCCCCTTCAACGTGGCGAACACCCTGGCCGCGATCGCCTCCCTCGCCGTCGCCGGACTCGACCCGCAGACCGCCGCCGACGGCATCGCCGCCGTTCCCGGCGTACCGGGCCGGCTGGAGAGGGTGGACGCCGGCCAGGACTACCTCGCGGTCGTCGACTACGCCCACAAGACCGACGCGGTGGAGTCCGTCCTGCGGGCCCTGCGCAAGGTCACCGAGGGCAGGCTGCACATCGTCCTCGGCTGCGGCGGGGACCGGGACACGACCAAGCGGATGCCGATGGGCGCCGCCGCGGCCCGGCTCGCCGACACCGCCGTACTGACATCGGACAACCCCCGTACCGAGGACCCCCTCTCGATCCTCGCCACCATGCTCGCGGGCGCCGCCGAGGTGCCCGCGCACGAGCGCGGAGAGGTCCAGGTCTTCGAGGACCGGGCCGCCGCGATCGCCGCGGCGGTCGCCCGCGCACGGCCGGGCGACACCGTGCTCGTCGCGGGCAAGGGCCACGAGCAGGGCCAGGACATCGCCGGCGTGATCCGTCCCTTCGACGACCGCCAGGTGCTCCGCGAAGCTATCCAGAAGACCCAGGGATGAACTTGTGATCGCCCTCTCCCTCGCCGAGATCGCGTCAGTCGTCGGCGGGCAGACGCACGACATACCGGATCCGTCGGTCCAGGTCACCGGACCCGTCGTCAGGGACTCCCGCGAGGTGCGCCCGGGCAGCCTCTTCGTCGCCTTCGTGGGCGAGCGGGTCGACGGCCACGACTACGCCGCGGACGTCGTCGCCGCCGGTGCCGCGGCCGTCCTGGCGTCCCGGCCGGTCGGAGTCCCCGCGATCGTCGTGGACGACGTCCAGCGGGCGCTGGGCGCCCTCGCGCGGCACGTCGTCGAACGGCTCGGCGCCACACTCGTGGCCCTCACCGGCTCCGCGGGCAAGACCAGCACCAAGGACCTGATCGCACAGGTCCTCCGGCGCAAGGCGCCCACGGTCTTCACACCGGGCTCCCTGAACAACGAGATCGGGCTCCCGCTCACCGCGCTCAGCGCCACCGGTGAAACCCGCTTCCTGGTCCTGGAGATGGGCGCCCGCGGCATCGGGCACATCCGGTACCTCACGGAACTGACGCCCCCGCGGATCGGTCTCGTCCTGAATGTCGGAACCGCCCACATCGGCGAGTTCGGCGGCCGCGAGCAGATCGCCCGGGCCAAGGGCGAGTTGGTGGAGAGCCTGCCCGCGGACGGCGCGGCGATCCTGAACGCCGACGATCCGCTCGTACGGGCCATGGCGTCGCGGACCAAAGCGCGCGTGCTCCTCTTCGGAGAGTCCGGCGAAGCGGACGTACGTGCCGAGAACGTGCGGCTCACGGCGGGCGGACAGCCTTCGTTCAGCCTTCACACACCCTCCGGGTGCAGCGATGTGACCATGCGCCTGTACGGTGAGCACCACGTGTCGAACGCGCTCGCCGCGGCCGCCGTCGCGCATGAGCTGGGCATGTCCGCAGACGAGATCGCCACCGCGCTCTCGGAGGCTGGCTCCCTCTCCCGCTGGCGGATGGAGGTCACCGAGCGCCCGGACGGCGTGACGGTCGTCAACGACGCCTACAACGCGAACCCCGAGTCCATGCGAGCCGCCCTGCGCGCGCTCGCGGCCATGGGCAAGGGGCGGCGGACCTGGGCGGTGCTCGGTCAGATGGCCGAGCTCGGGGACGAGGCGCTCGCCGAGCACGACGCGGTCGGACGGCTCGCCGTCCGGCTCAATGTCGGCAAGCTCGTCGCGGTCGGGGGCAGGGAAGCGTCCTGGCTGCAACTGGGCGCATATAACGAGGGTTCGTGGGGTGAGGAGTCGGTGCACGTGTCCGACGCACAGGCGGCGATCGACCTGTTGCGCAGTCAGCTGCGCCCGGGAGACGTCGTACTCGTGAAGGCGTCCCGGTCGGTCGGGCTCGAACGGGTGGCCCTCGCGCTGCTCGACAGCGGCGCCGAGGGTGAGGTTTCCGCCCGATGATGAAGCAGATCCTCTTCTCGGGAGTCATCGGTCTCTTCCTGACCCTGGTCGGCACTCCGCTGCTGATCAAGCTCCTGGCCCGCAAGGGCTACGGCCAGTACATCCGTGACGACGGCCCGCGCGAGCACCACAGCAAGCGCGGTACGCCGACCATGGGCGGCATCGCCTTCATACTGGCGACGATCATCGCCTACTTCCTGTCCAAGGTGATCACGGGCTATCCGCCGACCTTCTCGGGTCTGCTGGTGCTCGGACTGATGGCCGGGATGGGCGTGGTCGGCTTCCTGGACGACTACATCAAGATCGTCAAGCGGCGTTCGCTCGGTCTGCGGGCCAAGGCGAAGATGGCCGGCCAGCTGATCGTCGGCATCGCCTTCGCGGTGCTCGCGCTCCAGTTCGCGGACAACCGCAACAACACGCCGGCCTCCACGAGGCTCTCCTTCGTGCAGGACTTCGGCTGGTCCATCGGACCGGTGCTGTTCGTCATCTGGGCCCTGTTCATGATCCTCGCGATGTCGAACGGCGTGAACCTGACGGACGGTCTGGACGGCCTGGCCACCGGCGCGGCCACCATGGTGTTCGGCGCCTACACCTTCATCGGCGTCTGGCAGTTCCAGGAGTCCTGCGCCAACGCGCAGACCCTCGCCAACCCGGGTGCCTGCTACGAGGTGCGCGATCCGCTCGACCTCGCGGTCGTCGCCTCCGCCCTCATGGGCGCCTGCTTCGGCTTCCTGTGGTGGAACACCTCGCCGGCCAAGATCTTCATGGGCGACACCGGTTCACTGGCCCTCGGCGGCGCGCTCGCCGGCCTCGCGATCTGCTCCCGCACGGAGATCCTGGTCGCCCTGCTCGGCGGACTCTTCGTCCTCATCACGATGTCGGTGGTCATCCAGGTCGGCTCCTTCAAGCTGACCGGGAAGCGCGTCTTCCGCATGGCCCCGCTGCAACACCACTTCGAACTCAAGGGGTGGTCCGAAGTCCTTGTGGTGGTCCGCTTCTGGATCATCCAGGGCATGTGCGTGATCGTCGGACTCGGCCTCTTCTACGCAGGATGGGCAGCCAAGAAGTGACGACTCCGGTCGACTGGCAGGGCATGAACATCACCGTCGCCGGTCTCGGCGTGAGCGGCGTCAGCGCCGCCCGCGCCCTGGCCGGCCTCGGCGCGTCCGTCACGGTCGTCGACGGGGGCTCCTCGGACGCCCACCGAGAGCGGGCGGCGGCGCTGGAGGAGCACGGGATCACCGTCCGCCTCGCGGACGCCGAGACCCTTCCCGAAGGCACCGACCTGGTGGTCACCTCGCCGGGCTGGAAGCCGGGCGGCCCCCTCTTCCTGGCGGCCGCCGAGGCGGGCGTGGACGTCGTCGGCGACGTGGAGATCGCCTGGCGCCTGCGCGGACCCGACGCGGCGCCCTGGCTCGCCGTGACCGGCACCAACGGCAAGACCACCACCACGCAGATGCTCGCCTCCATCCTGGTCGCCGCGGGCCTGCGCACAGCCGCCGTCGGCAACATCGGGACACCGATCATCGACATCGTGCAGGAGGGCGACACGGCGTACGACGTCCTCGCCGTGGAGCTGTCGAGCTACCAGCTGCACTGGGCGCCCTCGCTGCGCGCCCACTCCGCCGCCGTCCTGAACCTCGCCCCCGACCACCTCGACTGGCACGGCTCCATGGAGGCGTACGCCGCCGACAAGGGCCGTATCTACGAGGGCAATCGGATCGCCTGCGTCTACAACGCGGCCGACAAGGCCACCGAGGACCTGGTGCGCGCCGCGGACGTCGAGGAGGGCTGCCGGGCCGTCGGGTTCACGCTCGGCACCCCGGGTCCCTCCCAACTCGGCGTCGTGGAGGGCATCCTGGTCGACCGCGCCTTCGTCGAGCACCGGCACAAGCAGGCCCAGGAGCTGGCCGAGGTCGCGGACGTCGACCCGCCCGCCCCGCACAACATCGCCAACGCCCTTGCCGCGGCCGCCCTGGCCCGCGCGTTCGGCGTGCCGGCCGCCGCCGTGCGCGACGGCCTGCGCGCGTTCCGCCCCGACGCCCACCGCATCCAGCACGTGGCCGACGTCGACGGCGTGACGTACATCGACGACTCCAAGGCCACCAACACCCATGCGGCGGAAGCCTCCTTGGCCGCCTACGGGTCGATCGTGTGGATCGCCGGAGGGCTCGCCAAGGGAGCGACCTTCGACGAGCTCGTCGCCAGGTCGGCCGAGCGGCTGCGGGGCGTCGTGCTGTTCGGCGCCGACCGGGCCCTCATCCGTGAAGCGCTCGCGCGACACGCGCCCGAGGTACCGGTCGTCGACCTCGACCGGACCGACACTGGGGCGATGTCCGCCGCGGTGCGGGAGGCCGCGCGGCTCGCCCGGGCGGGCGACACGGTGCTCATGGCCCCCGCCTGTGCGTCCATGGACATGTTCACCAACTACAACCAGCGCGGTGACATGTTCGCGGAGGCCGTCCGCGAACTCGGCGCCGCGAGCGCCTGACGGCGGATCAGAGCCGCTCCGGGGCGCCCGGGACCCTTGGGAGGGACGCGTGACGCCATCGTGGCCGGTGCTTCACAGGCGGTGTTCGGCCGGCGGCAGCCCTCCCGCGCCCGGCGTGGACCTTCCCGCCGGGGCCGGAGGTGCCTCCCGTGCCCAGTAGCCGTACCGGGCGTCCTCCGGTCCAACGGGCCGCGAAACGGCCCGCCGTGTCCCGTACCCCCCGCGACAACGCCGTACGCCGCCTGTACGGCCGCGCACGCCGTGCCTGGGACCGGCCGCTGACCGCGTACTACCTGATCCTCGGCGGCAGCCTGCTGATCACCGTGCTCGGGCTCGTGATGGTCTACTCGGCCTCGCAGATCAAGGCGCTCCAACTGTCCCTGCCAGGGTCGTACTTCTTCCGCAAGCAGTTCCTGGCCGCCGGGATCGGCGGCCTGCTGATGCTGGCCGCCTCGCGGATGCCGGTGAAGCTCCACCGGGCGCTCGCCTACCCGATGCTCCTCGGATCGGTCTTCCTGATGGTCCTCGTCCAGGTGCCGGGGATAGGAGTCGCGGTCAACGGCAACCAGAACTGGATCTCGGTCGGCGGCCCCTTCCAGCTCCAGCCCAGCGAGTTCGGCAAGCTCGCGCTCGTCCTGTGGGGGGCCGACCTGCTGGCCCGCAAGCAGGACAAGCGGCTGCTGACACAGTGGAAGCACATGCTGGTGCCACTGGTCCCGGTGGCCTTCATGCTGCTCGGACTCATCATGCTCGGCGGCGACATGGGCACGGCGATCATCCTCACCGCGATCCTGTTCGGACTGCTGTGGCTCGCGGGGGCGCCCACCAGGCTGTTCGGGGGCGTGCTCGCCGTCGCGGTGGCCATCGGCTTCCTGCTCATCAAGACCAGCCCGAACCGCATGAGCCGCCTCGCCTGCCTCGGCGCGACGGAGCCGGGCCCCGGCGACACCTGCTGGCAGGCCGTGCACGGCATCTACGCCCTGGCCTCCGGCGGGCTGTTCGGGTCCGGGCTCGGCGCGAGTGTGGAGAAATGGGGCCAACTGCCCGAAGCGCACACCGACTTCATCTTTGCCGTCACCGGTGAGGAACTGGGTCTCGCGGGGACGCTGTCGGTGCTCGCCCTCTTCGCGGCCCTAGGCTATGCGGGTATCCGCGTGGCCGGACGCACGGAGGACCCCTTCGTGAGGTATGCCGCGGGAGGCGTGACCACCTGGATCACGGCCCAGGCCGTGATCAACATCGGTGCGGTGCTCGGTCTGCTGCCGATCGCCGGTGTCCCGCTCCCGCTGTTCTCCTACGGGGGTTCGGCCCTGCTGCCGACCATGTTCGCCGTCGGACTGCTGATCGCCTTCGCGCGGGAGGACCCCGCCGCGCGGGCGGCACTCGCGATGCGGCAACCCCGCTTTGGCAGAAAGCGGGGTGCGGTGAGAGAGTCCGCAAGGGCCGCGGGGCCCGGGAGATGGAACACGATGCGACGGCGTGCCTCGGCGGCGCGTTCGTCCGGAGAGCGGTGAATTTCGGTGCATGTCGTACTCGCCGGCGGGGGGACCGCCGGCCACATCGAGCCCGCGCTCGCCCTCGCGGACGCCCTGCGCAGGCAGGACCCCACCGTGGGTATCACGGCCCTGGGCACGGAACGCGGACTTGAGACCCGACTCGTACCGGAACGCGGCTACGACCTCGCGCTGATCCCGGCCGTCCCCTTGCCGCGCAAGCCGACCCCCGAACTGATCACCGTGCCGGGCCGGCTGCGCGGCACGATCAAGGCGGCGGAGCAGATCCTGGAGCGCACCAAGGCGGACGCGGTCGTCGGGTTCGGCGGCTACGTCGCGCTGCCCGGCTACCTCGCGGCCAAGCGCCTCGGCGTCCCGATCGTCATCCACGAGGCCAACGCCCGGCCCGGCCTCGCCAACAAGATCGGCTCGCGGTACGCCGCGAGGGTCGCCGTCTCCACCCCGGACAGCAAGCTGCGCGACGCCCGCTACATCGGCATCCCGCTGCGCCGTTCCATCGCGACCCTCGACCGGGCCGCGGTGCGGCCGGAGGCGCGCGCCGCGTTCGGGCTCGACCCGAACCTGCCGACGCTCCTCGTGTCGGGCGGCTCGCAGGGAGCCCGCCGCCTCAACGAGGTGGTCCAGCAGGCCGCTCCGTACCTCCAGCAGGCCGGAATCCAGATCCTGCACGCGGTCGGCCCGAAGAACGAACTGCCGCAGGTCCACCAGATGCCGGGGATGCCCCCGTACATCCCGGTACCGTACGTGGACCGGATGGATCTCGCGTACGCCGCAGCCGACATGATGCTGTGCCGCGCGGGAGCGATGACCGTCGCCGAACTCTCCGCCGTCGGGCTCCCCGCCGCCTACGTCCCGCTGCCCATCGGCAACGGCGAACAGCGGCTGAACGCCCAGCCGCTGGTGAAGGCCGGCGGCGGACTGCTCGTCGACGACGCGGAGCTGACCCCGCAGTGGGTGCAGGGCAACGTGCTGCCCGTGCTCGCCGATCCGCACCGGTTGTTCGAGATGTCGCGCGCGGCCTCCGAGTTCGGCCGGCGGGACGCCGACGACCTGCTCGTCGGGATGGTGTACGAGGCGATCGCGTCACGCCGCTAGCGCGTGGCAGAAGGCAGGGGAGCGTGGCCGGACCGACCACCGCCGAACGGCAGCAGACGGACTCCGGCCCGCTCCGGGCGATCCGCCTCAGGAGGCCACCGGGGCCCCGTGTGCTCGTCGTTGCGCTCCTCTGCCTGGCCCTGGTGGGCGCGGGCTGCACGTGGCTGCTCTACGGCTCCCAGTGGCTGCGCGTGGAGCGCGTACCGGTCTCGGGGGCCCGGGTCCTGACCGCGGGGCAGGTCCTCGAAGCCGCCGACGTCCCGGTCGGGTCGCCGATGGTCTCGGTCGACACCGGCGCCATCGAGGCGCGGCTGCGGCAGGAACTCCCGCGCATCGACTCGGTCGAGGCCGTCCGCTCCTGGCCCGACGCAATCGGGCTGAAGGTGACCGAACGGACGCCGGTCCTCATCGAGAGGAAGAACGGCAAGTTCGTCGAGGTGGACGCCAAGGGCGTGCGGTATGCGACGGTTTCGCGCGCCCCGAAGGGGGTGCCCGTACTCGAGGTGTCCGCCTCCCCGTCCGCGAGTCTGCGACGATTCGGTACGGAACGACTGGTGCGCGAAGCCGTCCGGGTCGCGGGTTCCCTGCCGCCCGCGGTCGCCCGGGACACCCGCGTCGTCAAGGTCCGTTCGTACGACTCCATCTCGCTGGAACTCGGCGGGCGGCGCACGGTCGAGTGGGGGAGCGGCGAAAGGGCCCGCGCCAAGGCGCGTACGCTCACCGCTCTCATGAAAGCGGCTCCCGGTGCGCGGTACTTCGACGTCAGCGTGCCCACAGCCCCTGCCTCATCAGGGAGTTGACGCGCATCGACGCAGGCCAGCACCCTGGTTGGGCAGCGCTACGCCTGATCACATAGGGTGAAAAGAAAAACGGGAGGTTCGGCGTGTTCGTTGAACGTGCGCCACTTGTCGACTTAGTGTCCTGTTCGGAAGAGTCCAAGGAACAGACACACTGGTAACCCTAAACTTCAACGTTAGGGTTCGGGTCGGCGTTCGGACCGTCCCATTCGGCATCAGTCGTCGGATCGCTCGACAGCGAGGCGGCGACACGTAACTCGAGGCGAGAGGCCTTCGACGTGGCAGCACCGCAGAACTACCTCGCAGTCATCAAAGTCATCGGTGTCGGCGGCGGTGGTGTCAATGCCATCAACCGGATGATCGAGGTCGGTCTCAAGGGCGTCGAGTTCATCGCCATCAACACGGACGCCCAGGCGCTGTTGATGAGCGACGCCGACGTCAAGCTCGACGTCGGCCGGGAACTCACCCGCGGACTCGGCGCCGGAGCCAACCCGGCCGTGGGCCGCAAGGCGGCCGAGGACCACCGCGAGGAGATCGAGGAGGTCCTCAAGGGGGCCGACATGGTCTTCGTGACGGCCGGCGAGGGCGGTGGCACCGGCACCGGCGGCGCGCCCGTCGTGGCCAACATCGCCCGCTCGCTGGGCGCGCTCACCATCGGCGTGGTCACCCGCCCGTTCACCTTCGAGGGCCGGCGCCGCGCCAACCAGGCCGAGGACGGCATCGCGGAACTGCGCGAAGAGGTCGACACCCTCATCGTCATCCCGAACGACCGGCTGCTGTCCATCTCGGACCGCCAGGTCTCGGTCCTCGACGCCTTCAAGTCGGCGGACCAGGTCCTGCTCTCCGGCGTCCAGGGCATCACCGACCTCATCACCACGCCCGGCCTGATCAACCTCGACTTCGCCGACGTCAAGTCGGTCATGTCCGAGGCCGGTTCGGCCCTCATGGGCATCGGCTCCGCCCGCGGCGACGACCGCGCCGTGGCCGCCGCCGAGATGGCCATCTCCTCGCCCCTGCTGGAAGCCTCCATCGACGGCGCCCGGGGCGTGCTGCTCTCCATCTCCGGCGGTTCCGACCTGGGCCTCTTCGAGATCAACGAGGCCGCGCAGCTCGTCAGCGAGGCCGCGCACCCGGAGGCCAACATCATCTTCGGTGCGGTGATCGACGACGCCCTCGGCGACGAGGTGCGGGTCACCGTCATCGCCGCCGGCTTCGACGGCGGCCAGCCCCCGTCCAAGCGGGACAACGTCCTCGGCTCCTCCTCGGTCAAGCGCGAGGAGCCGGCGCCCTCGCGCGCCGCCGAGAGCCGTCCGTCCTTCGGCTCGCTCGGCAGCGTCACGCCGAAGGAGGCCCCGGAGCCCGCTCCGGAGCCGGTGAGCAACGAGCTGCCCCCGGTCTCCCCGCCGGTCCCGCCGTCGCGGACCTACTCCGACAGCGCGGCCGAAGAGCTGGACGTGCCGGACTTCCTGAAGTGATAGGACGGCGCGAATCCGTGAGCGGCGCGCACTTCGCCTTCACCGACAGGTGGGGCGGGGTGAGCGCCGTTCCGTACGAGGAGCTCAATCTCGGCGGAGCGGTCGGCGACGACCCCGAAGCCGTACGCGCCAACCGGGAGCGCGCCGCGAAGTCGATCGGGCTCGACGCGGCCCGGGTCGTCTGGATGAACCAGGTCCACGGACCGGACGTCGCCGTGGTCGAGGGGCCCTGGGGGGACCGGCCGGTCCCCGAGGTCGACGCGCTCGTCACCGTGCGGCGCGGGCTCGCCCTCGCCGTGCTGACCGCGGACTGCACACCGGTCCTGCTCGCCGACCCCGTCGCCGGGGTGGTGGCCGCGGCCCACGCGGGGCGGCCCGGCATGGTGGCCCAGGTGGTGCCCGCCGCCGTCGCGGCGATGGTCGGGGCGGGCGCCGAACCGTCGCGGATCGTCGCCCGCACCGGACCCGCCGTCTGCGGCGGGTGCTACGAGGTGCCGGAGGAGATGCGGGCCGAGGTCGCCGCCGTGGAACCCGCGGCGTACTCCGAGACCACGTGGGGCACCCCCGCGGTGGACGTGACCGCCGGAGTCCACGCGCAACTGGAACGGCTCGGGGTGCGGGACCGGGCGAAGTCACCGGTGTGCACGATCGAGTCCGACGACCACTTCTCGTACCGCCGCGACCGGACCACCGGACGGCTCGCCGGCTATGTGTGGCTGGACTGATGGGACATGACGGACCGTAGAGCTCAACTCGCCGCGAATCTGGCGAAAGTGGAAGAGCGCATCGCGGCGGCCTGCACGGCCGCCGGACGCAAGCGCGAAGAGGTGACCCTGATCGTGGTCACCAAGACCTATCCCGCCGAGGACGTGCGGATCCTGTCGGGACTCGGTGTGCGTCACGTCGCCGAGAACCGCGACCAGGACGCGGCGCCGAAGGCCGGGGCCTGCTCCGATCTGCCCCTCTCGTGGCACTTCGTCGGTCAGCTGCAGACCAACAAGGTGCGTTCCGTGGTGGGTTACGCGGATGTCGTGCAGTCGGTCGACCGGGGCCGGCTCGTCACCGCGCTGTCGAAGGAGGCGGTGCGCGCCGGGCGCGAACTGGGCTGCCTGATCCAGGTGGCCCTCGACGCGGAGGAGGGGGGACGCGGTGAGCGCGGCGGCGTCGGACCCGGCGGTGTGGCCGAGTTGGGCGACCTCGTCGCCGGCGCGCCGGGGCTGCGGCTCGACGGGCTGATGACCGTGGCCCCGCTCACCGGTCCGTACGCGGGGCGTGAACCGGCGGCATTCGAGCGGCTGATGGATTTGTCGACTGACCTGCGCCGGACACATCCGGCTGCGAACATGGTCTCGGCAGGGATGAGTGCGGACCTCGAGCAGGCGGTGGCGGCCGGAGCGACACATGTACGCGTCGGCACCGCGGTACTCGGCGTCCGCCCCGGGCTCGGGTAACGTCGCCAAGAAGTCGGACCACAGCAGAAAATATGGTCATTGCCGCTCATGAGCGGACAAACGACCTCGTGGATCGCGGGCGCTTGGCAACAGTCAGCCGATCCACCACAGAGCGGAGGACTCAGAGCATGGCCGGCGCGATGCGCAAGATGGCGGTCTACCTCGGCCTCGTGGAGGACGATGGGTACGACGGCAGGGGCTTCGACCCCGACGACGACTTCGAGCCCGAGCTCGATCCGGAACCCGAGCGGGACCGCCGACGGCACGAGCCGTCACATCAGTCGCACCAGCCGCATCAGTCCCAAAGGGACGAATCGGTACGAGTGGTGCAGCCTCCGGTACAGCGCGACCCCGTGTCCCATTCGCCCTCGCTCTCCGCGGAAGCGGGGCGTCCCGCACGGATCGCCCCCGTGGCGTCCATCACACAAGAACGTCAGAGCATGGAGAAGAACGCACCGGTGATCATGCCCAAGGTCGTGTCGGAACGAGAGCCGTACAGGATCACCACGCTGCACCCCCGGACCTACAACGAGGCCCGTACCATCGGGGAACACTTCCGTGAGGGCACCCCGGTGATCATGAATCTCACCGAGATGGACGACACCGATGCGAAGCGACTTGTCGACTTTGCGGCCGGTTTGGTGTTCGGTCTTCACGGCAGCATCGAGCGGGTGACGCAGAAGGTGTTCCTGTTGTCGCCTGCTAACGTCGATGTCACGGCGGAGGACAAGGCTCGCATCGCAGAGGGCGGGTTCTTCAACCAGAGCTGAGACGCAGGACCGGACAAGGCACGGAACAGGGGAGAGGGAAACACCGATCATGAGCGTGGTTGCGCAGATTCTCTACGTCGCGCTGATGTGTTTCCTCATCGTGCTGATCTTCCGGTTGGTCATGGACTATGTGTTCCAGTTCGCCCGCTCATGGCAACCCGGCAAGGCGATGGTGGTCGTTCTTGAGGCCACTTACACTGTCACTGATCCACCGCTCAAGCTTCTGCGGCGGTTCATCCCGCCGCTGCGTCTCGGGGGCGTGGCGCTCGACCTGTCCTTCTTCGTACTGATGATCATCGTCTACATCCTGATCTCCGTTGTGAGCCGGCTGTGAACGATACGGTCTTGCCGAACGCCGACGATGCCGACGACTACGTTGAGGTGAAGAGATGCCGTTGACCCCCGAGGACGTGCGGAACAAGCAGTTCACGACCGTCCGCCTCCGAGAAGGCTATGACGAGGACGAGGTCGATGCCTTCCTCGACGAGGTCGAAGCCGAACTGACCCGCCTGCTCCGCGAGAACGAGGACCTGCGCGCCAAGCTGGCCGCCGCCACGCGCGCCGCCGCGCAGAACCAGCAACAGGGCATGCGCAAGCCACCGGAACAGGACCAGCAGCCCCCGCAGGGCATGCGCGGTCCCGGCGCCCCCGTGCCCGCCGGCATATCGGGCCCGCCGCAGCAGCAGATGGGCGGCCCCATGGGTGGCCCGCCCCAGCTGCCCAGCGGTGCGCCGCAGCTGCCCGCCGGCCCCAGTGGCCAGGGCGGCCCGCAGGGCCAGGGTCCGATGGGCCAGGGCCCCATGGGTCAGGGTCCGATGGGCCAGGGTCCGATGGGGCAGGGCCCCATGGGCCAGGGTCCGATGGGCCAGGGTCCCGGTCAGATGCAGCAGATGCAGCAGCAGCAGATGCAGCAGCAGATGGGCGGCCCGATGGGCGGTCCCATGGGTGGTCCGATGGGCGGCCACGGTCCGCAGATGGGGCAGCAGCAGGGTCCCGGCGGCGACAGCGCCGCCCGCGTCCTCTCGCTGGCCCAGCAGACCGCCGACCAGGCGATCGCCGAGGCCCGTTCCGAGGCCAACAAGATCGTCGGCGAGGCCCGCAGCCGCGCCGAGGGTCTTGAGCGCGACGCCCGCTCGAAGGCCGACGCCCTGGAGCGGGACGCGCAGGAGAAGCACCGCGTCGCGATGGGCTCCCTGGAGTCCGCCCGCGCCACGCTGGAGCGCAAGGTCGAGGACCTGCGAGGCTTCGAGCGCGAGTACCGTACGCGTCTGAAGTCCTACCTGGAGTCACAGCTCCGTCAGCTGGAGACCCAGGCCGACGACTCGCTGGCTCCGCCGCGCGCCCCGGCCGCCGCGTCGCTGCCGTCGGCTCCGAGCCCGTCCATGGCTCCGGCCGGGGCGAGCGCGCCGTCCTACGGCGGCAACCCGATGGGCGGCCCCGGCCCCGCCGGACCGTCCTACGGCGGCGGCCAGCAGGGAATGTCGCCGGCCATGACCCAGCCGATGGCGCCGGTCCGGCCGCAGGGCCCGTCGCCCATGCAGCAGGCGCCCTCGCCGATGCGTGGCTTCCTGATCGACGAGGACGACAACTGACGGCCTTGCGTACGCCATAGGCGTCGGCAGCGTTCAGGGCGGAGCCCCCGGATTCCCGGGGGCTCCGCCCTTTTGGCGTGCGCGTTCGAACGGGGCGAGCGGGTGTGCCCGGCACGCAACGCCGAAGGCCCGGTCCCGCCGGGGTCTTCGGCGGGACCGGGCCTTCGTGCGTCGTCGCTACGCCTTGCGCAGGCGGAACGTCAGCGACAGCGACTCGTCGGTGAACGGGTCGCCGTACGTGCCGTCCGCGTCACCCTGGGCGAAGTCCGTCGCGAGGACCTCGTCGGCGATCAGCGAGGAGTGCTCGCCGAGCGCCCCGACGACCTTCGGGTCGGCGGACGACCAGCGCAGGGCGATCCGGTCGGCCACGTCGAGGCCGCTGTTCTTGCGCGCCTCCTGGATCAGCCGGATCGCGTCACGGGCCAGGCCCGCCTGCCGCAGCTCCTCCGTGATCTCCAGGTCCAGGGCGACCGTCGCGCCGGAGTCCGAGGCGACGGACCAGCCCTCGCGGGGCGTCTCAGTGATGATCACCTCGTCCGGGGCGAGCGTGACCGTCTCGCCGTCCACCTCGACCGACGCCGTGCCGGCGCGCAGGGCCAGCGAGAGCGCGGCCGCGTCCGTCTCGGCGACGGCCCTTGCGACCGCCTGGACGCCCTTGCCGAACCGCTTGCCCAAGGCGCGGAAGTTGGCCTTGGCGGTGGTGTCGACGAGTGAGCCGCCCACGTCGCTCAGCGACGCCAGAGCCTCGACGTTCAGCTCTTCCGTGATCTGGGCGTGGAGTTCGCGGTCGAGGGACTCGAAGCCCGCGGCCGCCACCAGCGCGCGCGACAGCGGCTGGCGGGTCTTGACGCCCGACTCGGCGCGGGTGGCGCGTCCCAGTTCCACGAGGCGGCGGACGAGCACCATCTGCTTCGACAGCCCCGGGTCGATGGCGGACAGGTCCGCCTCCGGCCAGGACGACAGGTGGACGGACTCGGGGGCGTCCGGTGTCACCGGCACCACGAGGTCCTGCCAGACCCGCTCGGTGATGAACGGCGTCAGCGGGGCCATCAGGCGGGTGACCGTCTCGACGACCTCGTGCAGGGTGCGCAGCGCCGCCTTGTCGCCCTGCCAGAAGCGGCGACGGGAGCGGCGTACGTACCAGTTGGACAGGTCGTCGACGAACGCGGAGAGCAGCTTGCCCGCGCGCTGGGTGTCGTACGCCTCCAGCGCCTGCGTCATCTGGTCGGTGAGCGCGTGGAGTTCGGACAGCAGCCAGCGGTCGAGGACCGGGCGGTCCGCCGGGGCCGGGTCGGCCTCGCTGGGCGCCCAGTCCGAGGTGCGCGCGTACAGGGCCTGGAAGGCGACCGTGTTCCAGTACGTGAGGAGCGTCTTGCGCACGACCTCCTGGATCGTGCCGTGGCCCACGCGGCGGGCCGCCCAGGGCGAACCGCCCGCGGCCATGAACCAGCGGACGGCGTCGGCTCCGTGCTGGTCCATCAGCGGGATCGGCTGCAGGATGTTGCCCAGGTGCTTGGACATCTTGCGGCCGTCCTCGGCGAGGATGTGGCCGAGGCAGACCACGTTCTCGTAACTGGACTTGTCGAAGACCAGCGTGCCGACCGCCATCAGCGTGTAGAACCAGCCGCGCGTCTGGTCGATGGCCTCGGAGATGAACTGCGCCGGGTAGCGGCTCTCGAACAACTCCTTGTTCCGGTACGGGTAGCCCCACTGCGCGAACGGCATCGAACCCGAGTCGTACCAGGCGTCGATGACCTCCGGGACGCGCGTGGCCGTCTTCTCGCACCGGGGGCACGCGAAGGTGACCTCGTCGATGTACGGGCGGTGCGGGTCCAGCTCGGACTGGTCGTCACCGGTCAGCTCCGAGAGCTCGGCGCGCGAGCCGACGACGGTGAGGTGGTCGTCCTCGCAGCGCCAGATCGGCAGCGGGGTGCCCCAGTAGCGGTTGCGGGACAGCGCCCAGTCGATGTTGTTGTTCAGCCAGTCGCCGTACCGGCCGTTCTTGACCGAGTCCGGGAACCAGTTGGTGTTCTCGTTCTCCTGGAGGAGGCGGTCCTTGACGGCCGTGGTGCGGATGTACCAGGACGGCTGCGCGTAGTAGAGGAGCGCGGTGTGGCAGCGCCAGCAGTGCGGGTAACTGTGCTCGTACGGGATGTGCTTGAAGAGCAGGCCGCGGTTCTGGAGGTCCTCGGTGAGCCGTTCGTCCGCCTTCTTGAAGAAGACGCCGCCGACCAGCGGGACGTCCTCCTCGAACGTGCCGTCGGGGCGGACAGGGTTGACCACCGGCAGGCCGTACGCGCGGCAGACCTTGAGGTCGTCCTCGCCGAAGGCGGGGGACTGGTGGACCAGACCCGTGCCGTCCTCGGTCGTGACGTACTCGGCGTTCACCACGAAGTGGGCGGGCGCCGGGAACTCGACCAGCTCGAAGGGGCGCCGGTACGTCCAGCGCTCCATCTCGGCGCCGGTGAAGGAGACACCGGTGGTCTCCCAGCCCTCGCCGAGAGCCTTCTCGACGAGCGGTTCGGCGACGACGAGCTTCTCCTCGCCGTCCGTCGCGACGACGTAGGTCACGTCGGGGTGGGCGGCGACCGCGGTGTTGGACACCAGGGTCCACGGGGTCGTCGTCCAGACCACCAGCGAGGCCTCGCCCGCGAGCGGGCCGGAGGTGAGCGGGAAGCGGACGTACACCGAGGGGTCGACGACCGTCTCGTAGCCCTGGGCCAGCTCGTGGTCCGACAGGCCGGTGCCGCAGCGCGGGCACCAGGGGGCGACGCGGTGGTCCTGGACCAGCAGGCCCTTGTTGAAGATCTCCTTCAGCGACCACCAGACGGAGTCCACGTACTCGGGGTCCATCGTGCGGTACGCGTCGTCGAGGTCGACCCAGTAGCCCATGCGGGTCGTCAGCTCGGCGAAGGCGTCGGTGTGGCGGGTCACGGACTCGCGGCACCGGGCGTTGAACTCGGCGATGCCGTACGCCTCGATGTCCTTCTTGCCGTTGAAGCCGAGTTCCTTCTCGACCGCCAGCTCCACCGGGAGGCCGTGGCAGTCCCAGCCGGCCTTGCGGGCCACGTGGTAGCCCCGCATGGTGCGGAAGCGGGGGAAGACGTCCTTGAAGACGCGGGCCTCGATGTGGTGGGCACCGGGCATGCCGTTGGCCGTGGGCGGGCCTTCGTAGAACACCCACTCCGGGCGGCCCTCGGACCGCTCCAAGCTCTTGGCGAAGATCTTCTGCTCGCTCCAGAAGTCGAGCACGGCGTGCTCGAGGGCGGGCAGGTCGACCTGGGCGGGCACCTGGCGGTACTGCGGCGGTTTCATCGGCGAGCTTCCTCCGGCGGACTTCGAGCCTTCCGTCCGGAGGGACGAGAGCTGTGCTGTCACCTACGCCGTGTCCGGCGCGCTCCCGCGGTACCACCCTCCTTGGCCCTCCGCCGCCCGTGGGCGCCGGTGGACCCCCTCATTGGGGTCGCGATACCGGGTCTACCTGCCGCGCCCGGTGGGCTGCGGCCATCTTCCGGCGGCTCCGGGGTGATCTTCGCGTCGCGCTCGCCCCCGGGCTCGCACCGTCCCCGGGTCGCTCATGGCTGCGTACGTCGCTACTCGTCCCCATCCACGCTTCTCGCTGGGCCCAGTGTACGGCGCCGGGCCGAGGGCCGCGGACCGGTTTTCCGGGGCCCTCGCGGGCGGCCCGGAGGAGGGCCTCCCGTGCCCTCCGGGGCGGTGGCGTACGGCCCGCGCACTGACCCGAATGCCGACGCGGGAGCGGTCGCCCCGCGGGACGGACCGCTCGGCGGATTACCCGGCGGAGAGCTGGGCACAACGCTTGCAGACTCGCCGCGCGGAGCACGCGGGGCGGGCGAATCGGGCGGCGTGCCCCGTTGCCGCGGGACTCAAGTCGATTTATCGTCCCAGCACGATTCGCGAGCAAGATCACAATATGTGAAGGGGCCGCGGCCATGGTGGCGAAGAAGACCGCCGTACAGCAGTCGGCGTCCGGCAGATCCATGGAGGCGGCCGACGGCGCCGGGACCGCGGCCAAGGACGTGAGCGGCAGGAAGGGCGCGCGGGCCGGGTCCGGGAAGGGGGCCGCGGTCCACGCCGCCTCCGGTGCCCGCAAGACCGCCGCCAGGAAGAGCACGGTCAAGAGGGCCGCCGCGGCCACCGGGGCGGCGGACGCCGGTCCGGACGGGCCCGCGGCGCGGGACGGGAGGGCCGGGGCCTCCACGGGCCCGCCCGCGGCCGAGGAGGCCCCGCGGGGCCTCGCGGAGGGCGCGGGGCCCGAGGCGGACGGCACGGCGACGACCGCCGGGGGAACGGGCACCGGCGGGACCGGCACCGGCGGGACCGCGCGGAGGACGGCCCGCGGCACCGCGGCGCGGGCGGCGCCCGCGCGCCCCGCGGGGACGCACGCCGCCGGCGACGGCTCCGATGCCGGGGAACCGGCCGCGAAGGGCACGGCCCGGTCGTCCGGCGGCAGGAGGACGGCCGCGCGCAGGAGCACGGCGAAGAAGGCCGCGGCGAAGAAGGCCGGGGCGGGGAACCCCGCAGAGGCGCCCGCCGGGCGGACGGGCGGCAAGGGCACACGCACGGCCAGGAAGAAGGCCGCCTCCGCGGCCGAGGGCGCGGCCGAGGCCGCCGAGACGACGGGAGCCACGACAGTGGTTGCGAAGAAGACCCCTGGCACGGCCACGGCGGCGGACAAGGCGGTTCCCAAGGCGCGGGCGGCCGCCGCGGAGCCCGGCGAACTGGCAGTGCGCCCCGGTGAGGAGCCCTGGACACCCGAGGAGGCCGCGGCGGCGCGCGACGAGCTGCTCTCCGAGGCCCTGCGGCTGAGCAGCGAGATCACCCACTCCGAGGAGGCCCTGGTGGGCCTGATGCGCGACTCGGGCGACGGCGCGGGCGACGACCAGGCGGACACCGGCACGAAGAACATCACGCGGGAGAGCGAGATGGCGCTCGCGGCCAACGCCCGGGAGATGCTGGAGCAGACCGAGCGCGCCCTGCACCGCCTCGACGCGGGGACGTACGGACTCTGCGAGAACTGCGGCAATCCCATCGGCAAGGCACGGATGCAGGCCTTCCCGCGGGCCACCCTGTGCGTCGAGTGCAAGCAGAAGCAGGAGCGCCGCTACTGACGGGCGCCCTTGCGTCCGCCCGGGGCGCCCCCGGGCGGACGCGGAGCAGGTCGGCGGCCCCTGTCGCCCCTCCTGACCATGGGGCGGCGGCGGGCCGTGCCGTACCCTCGTCCTCAGTCAGGCACCTAGGTTGAGGGACTCACGTGGCAGAGGCGGAGCGCATCATCGGTACGCCGGATTCCCCGGACGCGGCAGGGGCCGAGCCGGAGCAGACCGACCGCGGCGCGGTGCCGGGCGAGCGCTCGGACACCGATGGCGCCCGGGACCCCGGCGAGCGGTCCGGCAGCGGCGCCGGCAGCCCCGGTGAGGGCGCTGCGGCGGGCGCGTCCGACGAGGCGGGGCGGCAGCCCGGCAGCCCGCGCGGCAGGCGCCGGATCGCCGTGCTGTTCACGGTCGCCGCCCTCGCGTACGCGCTGGACCTGATCAGCAAGATGATCGTGGTCGCGAAGCTGGAGCACCACGAGCCGATCGAGATCGTCGGGGACTGGCTGCGCTTCGAGGCGATCCGCAACGCGGGCGCGGCCTTCGGCTTCGGCGAGGCCTTCACCATCATCTTCACCGTGATCGCCGCCGCGGTGATCGTGGTGATCGCCCGGCTCGCCCGCAAGCTCTACAGCCTGCCCTGGGCCATCGCGCTCGGCCTGCTGCTGGGCGGTGCCCTCGGCAACCTCACCGACCGGATCTTCCGCTCCCCGGGCGTCTTCGAGGGCGCGGTCGTCGACTTCATCGCACCCAAGCACTTCGCCGTCTTCAACCTCGCCGACTCGGCGATCGTCTGCGGCGGCATCCTCATCGTGCTGCTGTCCTTCCGCGGGCTGGACCCGGACGGCACGGTCCACAAGGACTGAGCGGCACGGTCCACAAGGACTGAGCGGCACGGTCCACAAGGACTGAGCGGCACGGGTCCGCAGGGCTCGCGTCCGGTGGTGTCCGAGCCGTCCGGCATACTCGACGGGTGAGCACCATTCCCGAGATCCGAACCCTGCCCGTGCCCGACGGCCTGGAGGGCGAGCGCGTCGACGCCGCCATTTCACGCATGTTCGGCTTCTCCCGCACGAAGGCCGCCGAGCTTGCCGCGGCGGGGAAGGTCTCGGTCGACGGCTCGGTGGTCGGGAAGTCCGAGCGGGTGCACGGCGGCGCCTGGCTCGAGGTGGAGATGCCGCAGGCGCCCGCGCCCGTGCAGATCGTCGCCGAGCCGGTCGAGGGCATGGAGATCGTGCACGACGACGACGACGTGGTCGTGATCGCCAAGCCGGTCGGAGTCGCCGCGCACCCCAGCCCCGGCTGGTCCGGACCGACCGTGATCGGCGGCCTCGCCGCCGCCGGGTACCGGATCTCGACGTCCGGCGCCGCCGAGCGCCAGGGCATCGTGCACCGCCTCGACGTGGGCACCTCCGGGCTCATGGTCGTCGCCAAGTCGGAGTACGCGTACACGTCGCTCAAGCGCCAGTTCAAGGAGCGCACGGTCGACAAGCGCTACCACACGCTCGTCCAGGGCCACCCGGACCCGACCAGCGGCACCATCGACGCCCCGATCGGCCGGCACCCCAACCACGACTACAAGTGGGCGGTCACCGCCGAGGGCAAGCCCTCCGTCACGCACTACGACCTGATCGAGGCGTTCCGCGCGGCCTCGCTGCTCGACGTCAAGCTGGAGACGGGGCGCACCCACCAGATCCGCGTCCACATGGCCGCCCACCGGCACCCCTGCGTCGGCGACCTGACGTACGGCGCGGACCCCACGCTGGCCAAGCGCCTCGGACTGACCCGGCAGTGGCTGCACGCGGTGCGGCTCGGCTTCGAGCACCCCGGGGACGGCGCGTGGGTCGAGTTCGAGAGCGGCTACCCGGACGACCTGCAGCAGGCGCTGGACCGCGTCCGGGAGGAAAGCTACGCATGAGCACGTCGTCCTACGTGGTGCGGGAGGCCGTGGACCCCGCCGACCGTGAGGCCTGCTTCGCGGTGCGCAAGGAGGTCTTCGTCGTCGAGCAGGGCGTCCCGCAGGACCTGGAGTACGACGCGTACGACGCCGTGGCCGTGCACGTGCTCGCCGTCGGCGGGGACGGGGAGCCGCTCGGCGCGGGACGGCTGCTGCACGGCGAGCGGGCCGCGGCCAAGACCGGCGGCGAGCCCGGTGTCGGCTCGCTGGGACGGCTCGCGGTGCTCAAGGCCGCCCGCGGTCTGGGCGTCGGGGTCGCGCTCGTCCGGGGCATCGAGGAGGCGGCCCGCGCGCTCGGGCTGACCGCCGTGGACCTGCACGCGCAGACGCACGCCCTGGGGTTCTACGAGCGGCTGGGCTACGTGGCCTACGGCCCGGAGTTCCCCGACGCGGGCATCGCGCACCGCGCCATGCGGCGCGAGCTCCGGCCGGCCGGCTGACGGACACCGGGGCGTCCGGTACCGGGGCCCGTCGCCCAGGCGTTCGCCACGAGGCGCGCCCGGGGGCGTTCGCCCTGTGATCCGCTCCTCGGTGGCACGCTGGGGTCTGCCCGTCTGATCGTCCAGACCCCGGAGCCCGACCGTGGATCAGTTGGCCCTGCTGTTCGTGCTGCTCCTCGGGGCCGTGCTGAGCGTCCCGCTGGGGGACCGACTGGGGCTTCCCTCGCCGGTGCTCATGACGGTGCTCGGGATGGTGCTCGCGGTACTGGACTTCGTCCCGAACGTCGACATCCCGCCCGAGCTGATCCTGCCCGCCCTGCTTCCGCCGCTGCTGTACGCGGCCGTGCGGCGCACCTCCTGGCGGCAGTTCGCGGCCAACAAGCGACCGATCTTCCTGCTCGCGGTGGCGCTGGTGTTCGTCACGACCGCCGTGGTGGCCGCGGTCGCCCACGCGCTCGTGCCCGGACTGCCGATCGCCGCCGCCGTGGCGCTGGGAGCACTCGTGGCGCCTCCCGACCCGGTCGCCGCGACGGCCGTCGCGGGCAAGCTCGGCCTGCCGCGCCGGCTGGTGTCGATCCTGGAGGGCGAGGGCCTCTTCAACGACGTGACGGCCATCGTGCTCTACCACGTGGCCATCGCGGCCGCCGTCAGCGGCAGCTTCTCGCTGCCCCGGGCGGTGCTCGACTTCGTACTGTCAGCGGTCGTCGCGCTGGTCGTCGGACTCGGCCTCGGCTGGGCCACGAACCGGCTGCTGGGCATCCTGGACGACGCGACCCTGCAGATCGGGCTGACACTGCTCGTGCCGTACGTCTCGTACGTGCTGGCGGAGGAACTGCACGGCTCGGGGGTGCTGGCGGTGCTCACCACGGCGCTGTTCCTCGCCGAGTACGCGACGGACGCCGACGACGTCATGACCCGGCTGGCCGGGCACACGGTCTGGGACGTCGTGGACACCCTGGTCACCGGGGCGGCCTTCGGGCTCATCGGACTGGAGCTGCACAACGCGATCAGGACGGCCTCGGGGCGCTGGGGCGAGATGCTCGGCTGGGCCGCCGTGGTCGTGGTCGTCGTCGTGCTCGTACGCCTGCTGTGGCTGATGCCCGCCACCTGGCTGACGAAGCGGCTGCACGCGAAGCGGGACTACGACGAGGAGATCCCGGTGAGCTGGCGGGAGACCGTCGTCATGTGGTGGGCCGGGATGCGGGGGGTGGCGTCCGTGGCGCTGGCGCTGGCCATCCCGCTGACGACGGACGACGGGGCGCCGTTCCCGCACCGGGACGAGATGGTGTTCATCGCGTTCGGAGTGATCACCGGGACGCTCGTGGTGCAGGGGCTGAGCCTGCCGTGGCTGGTCCGCAGGCTGCGGGTGCGGGCCGACGACGACCGGGTGGAGGAGTTCGAGAGGTCGCTCGCGCTGCGGGCCGCCAAGGCCGCCAAGCGTCGGCTCAGGGAGATCGAGGAGGTCGAGGACCTGCCCGAGGAGCTGTCCGAGCAGTTGCTGAGGCGGGCGTTCGACATCGGCCTGCGGATCAGCCCCGACCTCGGTGTGGAGGAGCGGCGCGAGGCCCACGAGCA
Organism: Streptomyces fructofermentans; assembly: GCF_014651055.1. GTDB lineage: Bacteria > Actinomycetota > Actinomycetes > Streptomycetales > Streptomycetaceae > Streptomyces > Streptomyces fructofermentans. The sequence continues at coordinate 180,743 of NZ_BMWD01000009.1, read as the reverse complement.
GCGGGTGCGCTGGCTCAGGCGGGTCCGGAGGATCCAGGGGGAGATGCTGTCGGCGGCCCGGCACGAGGTGCTGTCGGCGCGCAGCGAGGCGGGCGCCGACCCGGAGGTCGTCGACCGGGTACTGCGGCATCTGGACGTGCGCAGTATGCGTTGAGGTGGACCCGCCGCCCGGTCCGGCCGCGAACCGGCCTCAGGACGCCCCGGCCTTCGTAGGATCGGCCCATGGCTCGCAATGTGGTGATCAGCGGAGGCGGCACGGGCATCGGTCTCGCCGCGGCCCGGGCGTTCGCGGCGGACGGGGACCGGGTGCTGCTGCTCGGGCGGCGGGGCGCGGTGCTGGAGGAGGCGCGGGTGCCGGGCGCGCTCACGTACGCGGCGGACCTCGGCCGTGCCGAGGAGGTGCGCGAGGTCGCGGAGTTCGTGGGGGAGGAACTCGGGACGGTCGACGTGCTCGTGCACAGCGCCGGCGGCAACGGGCGGCTGGAGCAGGGCGACGGGGGCGACGACCCGCTCGGCGCCGTCGCGCACGACTGGACCGTCAACTTCCGGCTGAACACGCTGACGGCCGTCCTGCTCACCGAGGCCGTCCGGGACCGGCTCGCCTCGCCGGGCGGCCGGGTCCTGTTCCTCAGCTCCATCGCGGCGTACCGCGGTTCGGGGAGCGGTGCCTACGCGGCGTCCAAGGCGGCCCTGCACCCGTACGCCTTCGACCTGGCCCGGCAGTTGGGGCCCCGCGGCATCACCGTGAACCTCGTCGCGCCCGGCTATGTCGAGGACACCGGCTTCTTCGGCGGGGCCGTCGAGGAGACGCGCCGCGAGCAGTTGGTCGCCGAGACCTCGACGGGCCGGCCGGGGACGCCCGGGGATGTCGCGGCGACCCTCCACTGGCTCGCCTCGCACGCCGCCGGGCACATCACCGCCCAGGTGATCCAGGTGAACGGCGGTGCGGAGCGGGGGCGCTGAGCGTTCGAGCGGGTGCTCAGCCGCGTCCCGTGCGGGGCGGTTCCACGACGCCGCCGCGGGTGGCGCGCGCGGGCCGCGGGACGCTCCCGTTCCGGGTGGCGTCGGGCGGCAGGACCGCGTCGGCCGTGTTGACCCGCGGCAGCGCGTACGGGTGGTGGGCGGTCAGCCAGCGGATCATCTGCTCGCGGACGGTGACGCGGACCGTCCAGATGTCGTCCGCGTCCTTCGCGGTGACCAGGGCGCGCACCTCGATGGTGCTGGGGGTCGCGTCGGTGACGGCGAGTCCGTAGTCGCGGCCGTCCCAGGCGGGGCACTCGCGCAGGATGTCGCGGAGCTTGTCGCGCATCTCCTCGACGGGCGCGCTGTGGTCGACGTGGAAGAAGACCGTGCCGGTCATCTGCACACCGCCGCGTGACCAGTTCTCGAAGGCCTGCGAGGTGAAGTACGAGACCGGCATGGTGATCCGGCGCTCGTCCCAGGTGCGGACGGTGAGGAAGGTCAGGGTGATCTCGTCGACCGTGCCCCACTCGCCGTCGACCACCACCGTGTCGCCGAGCCGCACCATGTCGCCGAAGGCGATCTGCAGTCCCGCGAAGATGTTGGCGAGCGTGGACTGCGCGGCGACACCGGCGACGATGCCGAGGATGCCGGCCGAGGCGAGCAGCGAGGCACCGGCGGCGCGCATGGCCGGGAACGTCAGCAGCATCGAGGCGATCGCCACCACGCCGACGACCGCGGACACCACGCGCTGGATCAGCGTCACCTGGGTACGGACGCGGCGGACCCTGGCGGGATCGCGGTGGGCGTTGGCGTAACGCGCGTACGAGGACTCGACGATCGCGGCCGCGATCCGTACGAGGAGCCAGGCCGTGGAGCCGATGAGGAGCAGCGTCAGGGTCCGGCCGATCCCGACGGAGTGCTCGACGGCGATCTCGGCCTGCCGGTACGACCCTCTCAACAGGGCTGCGCACAGAACCAGTTGCAGCGGCAGGCGGCAGCGGCGCAGCAGTCCCCACAGCGGGGTCTCGTGGTGGCGCCGGTCGGCACGTCGCAGCAGCAGGTCGACCGTCCAGCCGACGAGCAGCGTGAGTACGAGCGAGCCGCCAACGATGATCAGCGGGCGCAGTACGTTCTCCATGCCTTCGACCGTAACCGCCATCCGGGGGTCCCTAACATGGGGTCCCGCCCTCGGGCGTGTGGCCTGAATCATGCCCTGTCGCGGGTTTGCCGGTGGCGGCTGGCACCATGGGCCCCATGAACATCATGCTCTTCCACTCGACCTACGGCCTGCGGCCCGCGGTGCGTGACGCGGCGGACCGGTTGCGCGCGGCGGGCCACGAGGTGTGGACCCCGGACCTCTTCGAGGGGCGCACGTTCGGGACGGTCGAGGAGGGCATGGCCCTCAAGGACGAGCTGGGCAAGGACGAACTGCTCAGGCGCGCGATCCTGGCCGCGGCCCCGTACTCGGAGCGGGGACTCGTGTACGCGGGCTTCTCGTTCGGCGCGGCGACCGCGCAGACCCTGGCGCTCGGCGACGACAAGGCCCGCGGGCTGCTGCTCCTGCACGGCACCTCCGACATCGCGGAGAGCGCCTCGGTGGACGACCTGCCGGTCCAACTGCACGTCGCCGAGCCGGACGCCTTCGAACCCGACGACTGGCTGGGCGCCTGGTACCTCCGGATGGGCAGGGTGGGCGCGGACGTGGAGGTCTACCGGTACCCGGGTGCCGGGCACCTCTACACCGACCCCGGACTGCCGGACTACGACGAGGAGGCGGCCGAGGCCACCTGGCGGGTGGCGCTCGGCTTCCTCGACACCCTCTAGCCGACCGTGCGCGGCCGGCCGGACACGCCCCCGTCCGGCCGGCCGGGGGCTCAGCCCACGGGGTCGTACGAGCGCTCGACCTTCTGAGTTCCGCTGCGCGTACGGTACGAACGGGCCCAGGACGCCGTCGCGCCGGGGGAAGTGCGGTCGGACAGGACGTAGTAGTCCATCTGCGCCCGTTCGGCGGTCAGGTCCAGGACGCCGTAGCCGTGGCGGTCGGTGTCGACCCAGTGGACGTGCCGGTTGGCGGCGCGGATGAGCGGTGACGCCAGCGCGGAGACCGTGCCCTCGGGGACCTTGACGATGTCGTCGAGGTTGTCCGAGGTGACCGAGGTGACGACGAACTCGGTGGCGGCGGAGGCCGACAGCGGGTACGTGGCGGCGTTGTGCGGCACGTCGTTGGCCCAGGCCATGTGGATGTCGCCGGTGAGGAAGACCGTGTTGCGGATCGCGTTGGCCTTCAGGTGCGCGAGGAGTTCGCGGCGGTCGTCCGTGTAGCCGTCCCACTGGTCGGTGTTGAGGGCCAGGCCCTCCTTGGGCAGGCCGAGCAGTTCGGCCAGGGGCTTCAGGAGTTCGGCGGAGAGCGAGCCGATGGCGAACGGCGCGATCATCACGGAGTTGCCCACCAGCCGCCAGGTGGTGTCCGACGACTTCAGCCCGGCCTTCAGCCAGTCGAGTTGGGCCCGCCCGGTGAGCGTGCGGTCCGGGTCGTCCACCGAGCCGTTGCCGGTGGCCGCCTGCTGCGAGCGGTAGGAGCGCAGGTCGAGCAGCGAGAGGTCGGCCAGTCTGCCGAAGCGCAGGCGGCGGTAGGTGGTGCCCTCGGTCGCGGGCCGCACGGGCATCCACTCGAAGTAGGCCTGCTTGGCGGCCGACTGGCGGGCGCCCCAGGCTCCCTCGGCCCCCTCGGTGTGGTTCTCGGCGCCGCCCGACCAGGCGTCGTTGGCGAACTCGTGGTCGTCCCAGATGGCGATGACGGGAGCCACGGCGTGCAGGGCCCGCAGGTCCGGGTCGGTCTTGTAACGGCCGTGCCGGGTGCGGTAGTCGGCGAGGGTGACGATCTCGTGGGCCGGGGCGTGCGGCCGTACGACGGTGTCGCGCGTCCCGTACTCGCCGGTCCCGTACTCGTATATGTAGTCGCCCAGGTGCAGCCAGGCGTCCAGGTCGCCGCGCGCCGCCAGGTGCCGGTACGCGGAGAAGTGGCCGGCCTCCCAGTTGGCGCAGGACACCACGCCGAAGCGCATCCCGGCCACGGCGTCGTCGTGGGCGGGGGCCGTGCGGGTGCGGGCGGCGGGGGAGTCGGTGCCGCCGCTGGAGAAGCGGAACCAGTAGTCCGTGGCGGGCCGCAGCCCGCGGACGTCCGCCTTGACGGTGTGGTCGGAGGCGGCGGAGGCCGTGATGGAGCCGCCGGCCACGATGTTCGTGAACGACTTGTCCGAGGCCACCGTCCAGGCCACCTCGAGGTCGGGTCCGAGCCCCGAGCCGGGTACGGCCTCGGCCGTGGGCGTCACCCGCGTCCACAGCAGGACGCCGTCGGGCAGCGGGTCCCCGGAGGCCACGCCGTGCAGGAACGCGGGCGCCGCGGCGGCGCGGGCCGGTACCGCGGCGGCGAGAGGGCCCGCGAGCACGGCGGTCGCGGCGGCGGCCTTGACGACCGTACGGCGGCGCGGGCTGGGGGAGTTGAGGTTGAAGTGAGCTCTGCGACTGGTCACGGCCGATCAGATTACTGATCAGTAGGTCGCGGGGTAAGACATCGGACGCGAAAGGGCGGGCGAACCGCAGGAGTTCGCCCGCCCTTGTACCGCGCGTTACTTGGTGACGCCCGCGTCCTTGAGCGCCTTCTCCCAATCGGCCACGGTGGTCGGGTTGGTGATCACCTTGTCGTTGATCTTGATGGTCGGGGTCGAGTCGACGCCCTTGGAGTCGTCGAAGGACTTGCTCATCCGCATCGCCCAGGCGTCGTACGTGCCCTTCTCGACGGCGTCCTGGAACTTCTTGTTGTCCTTCAGCGCGTCGATCGTGTCCGCCACCTCCAGCAGGTAGCTGTCCTTGGAGAACTCGTCGGTCGACTCCTCGGGGTGGTACTTCGAGGAGTACAGCGCGGTCTTGAAGTCGAGGAACGCCTCGGGGCTCACGTTCAGCGCGGCGCCGAGCGCGCTCAGCGCGTTCTTCGAGCCGTCGCCGCCGAGGTTCCCGTCGAGGAAGGTGCCGAGGGTGAACGAGAGCTTGTAGTCGCCGTCGTCCATGCCCTTGTTGACGGTCTCGCCGATGGTCTGCTCGAAGGAGGCGCAGGCGGGGCAGCGCGGGTCCTCGTACAGGTGGACCGTGTTGTCCGTCTTGGAGTCGCCGACCGTGATGGTCGAGCCGTTCTTGCCGCTGGTGTTGGCGGGGGCGACGACCTTCGCGGTCTTCGCCTCGTCCCACGCGGAGGGTTCGCTGTTCTGCACGACGGCGTAGCCGATGCCGCCGGCTATCGCGAGGACCGCGACGATCGAACCGGCCACGACGACCTGGCGCTTCGTCCTGTCGCGCTTGGCCTGGCGCTCGCGCTCGACGCGCAGACGCTCACGGGCGGCCGACTTCGAGGCCTGGCTGTTCCGCTTGCTCATGATGGTGTTCTCCGTGGTGATGGCGGGTGGGGGGCGTGCTCAGGCGGCGAGTGCCGAGCACGGCGGTCCACGCCGCCCCAGGGAGAACACGAGGAGCCGGGTGCGCGTCGCGGAGAACCGGCGCGTCGGGCGCGGCAGCCCGCGCGCCGGGGTGCGGCGCACGGCCACGGCGGCGACCGCGACCATCAGCGGCCGGAAGGTCGCGGCGGACGCGGCGCGCAGGAGCTGGGCCAGCGCCCGCTCACCGCGGTGCAGCCAGGCCGCCGCGGCGAGGCCCACCGCGACGTGCGCGCCGAGCAGCAGCCAGGCGGCGGCCGGATCGGCGTCCGCGAACAGGGCCGCGGCTCGCTCGCCCCGCTCACCCGTGACCCGGGCCAGCGGGGCTCCGACCTGGCCGCCGCACAGGACGTCCAGGCCGACCGAGCGCAGCGGGCCGGCCACCGGCCCGCCCGTCTCGCCGTAGCAGGCGTGCTGGCCGGTGGTGAACAGCGTGTCGGCGGCCAGCTCCAGCGGGACCAGCAGGGCGGCGATCCGCCCGAAGCCCCGCTCGCGGCCCGCCAGCGCGTACGCGACGGCGAAGATCGCGCCGCCGGTCACGGCCACGGTGACCAGCGGCAGCGGGGCCCGGGACAGCAGGACGTGCGACGCGGTGCTGAGCGTCACGACGACCGCCGTGAACAGCGCCGCGCGCACGGCCCTGAGCTGTATCCCGGATATGTCCATAGCGCTGGAGAGTCTGTCACGTCCTCCTGTAAGGGACCCCTAAAGGTTTCCTGTGATCCTCGGGGCCCCGCCCCCGCGGTGGGCGGGCCGGCGGCTACAGGCCGGGAATCCGGCCGTTGCGGAACAGGTCCACGAAGATCTGGTGGTCGGCGCGCGCGCGTGCCCCGTACTCGTGGGCGAAGCCGACGAGGAGATCGCCGAAGCCGTCCTCGTCGGCGGCGATCGCCGCGTCGATGGCACGCTCCGTGGAGAACGGCACCAGCTCCGAGTGGCCGCTCTCGTCGTCCGCCGCCGCGTGCATCGTCGCGGTGGACCGGCCCAGGTCGGCGACGACCGCCGCGATCTCCTCCAGGTCGTCGATGTCGCCCCAGTCGAGGTCGACCGCGTACGGCGAGACCTCGGCGACCAGCTGGCCCGTGCCGTCCAGCTCGGTCCAGCCCAGCCACGGGTCCGCGTGAGCCTGGAGGGCGCGCTGCGAGATCACCGTGCGGTGGCCCTCGTGCTGGAAGTAGTCGCGGATCGCGGCGTCCGTGACGTGCCGGGAGACGGCCGGGGTCTGCGCCTGCTTGATGTAGATCACCACATCGTTCTCCAGGGCGTCCGTGGCGCCCTCCAGGAGGATGTTGTACGACGGCAGCCCCGCCGAGCCGATGCCGATGCCCCGCCGGCCCACGACGTCCTTCACCCGGTACGAGTCCGGGCGGGTGAGGGAGGACTCGGGCAGCGTCTCCAGGTAGCCGTCGAAGGCCGCGAGCACCTTGTAGCGGGTGGCCGCGTCCAGCTCGATGGAGCCGCCGCCCGGCGCGAAGCGGCGCTCGAAGTCCCGGATCTCGGTCATCGAGTCGAGCAGGCCGAAGCGGGTCAGCGAGCGGGCGTCGCGCAGCGCGTCCAGGAGCGGCCCCTGCGCGGTGTCCAGGGTGAAGGGCGGCACCTCGTCGCTCTTGGCGCCGGTGGCCAGGGCGTGGATCCGCTCGCGGTACGCCGCGCCGAGGACCCGCACCAGCTCGGTGATCTGCTCGTCGGAGAGCGCCTTCGCGTAGCCGATCAGCGCCACGGAGGCCGCCAGGCGCTTGAGGTCCCAGGTGAAGGGGCCGACGTACGCCTCGTCGAAGTCGTTGACATTGAAGATCAGGCGGCCCTGGGAGTCCATGTACGTGCCGAAGTTCTCGGCGTGCAGGTCACCGTGGATCCACACCCGCGAGGTCCGCTCGTCCAGGTACGGTCCGCCCCGGCGCTCCTGGCCGAGGTCGTGGTAGAAGAGGCACGCCGTGCCCCGGTAGAAGGCGAACGCCGAGGCGGCCATCTTCCGGAACTTCACCCGGAACGCGGCCGGGTCGGCGGCCAGCAGTTCGCCGAAGGCGGTGTCGAAGACGGCGAGGATCTCATCGCCGCGTTGCTCGTCGCTGAGCTGCGGAACCGACATCGCTGGGTGCCTCCTGGTGCAGGTGGTGCTTGACGGGTGGGACGGAGCACCCTCCGCCGGAACGGATGTCTCCGTCAGGTCACAACGGACGGGCGGACACGGGAGTGCCCGGTTCCCCCGCCTGAAGGTACGGGGGAGAGACCACTCCGTGTCAGTGCCCGGGCATAGACTTCGACGCTGTCCCCCAGACTGTCCGCAGCCTGTCGGGAAACCGTCGACGCCCGTTCTTCCTGGAGGCCGAAGCCGTGTCAAAGCCGCCGTTCACGCACCTGCACGTCCACACCCAGTACTCGCTGCTGGACGGTGCCGCGCGGCTCAAGGACATGTTCGACGCGTGCAACGACATGGGCATGACCCATATCGCGATGAGCGACCACGGCAACCTCCACGGGGCCTACGACTTCTTCCACACGGCGAAGAAGGCGGGCGTCACGCCGATCATCGGCATCGAGGCGTACGTCGCCCCCGAGTCCCGGCGCAACAAGCGCAAGATCCAGTGGGGCCAGCCGCACCAGAAGCGCGACGACGTGTCCGGTTCGGGCGGTTACACCCACAAGACGATCTGGGCCGCGAACCGGACGGGGCTGCACAACCTCTTCAAGCTCTCCTCGGACGCGTACGCGGAGGGCTGGCTGCAGAAGTGGCCCCGGATGGACAAGGAGACGATCTCCCAGTGGTCGGAGGGGCTCATCGCCTCCACCGGCTGCCCCTCCGGCGAGCTCCAGACCCGGCTGCGCCTCGGCCAGTTCGACGAGGCGGTCAAGGCGGCCGCCGAGTACCAGGACATCTTCGGCAAGGACCGGTACTTCCTGGAGCTGATGGACCACGGCATCGACATCGAGCGCCGGGTCCGCGACGACCTGCTGAGGGTGGGCAAGAAGCTCGGCATCCCGCCGCTGGTGACGAACGACTCGCACTACACGTACGCGCACGAGGCGACCGCCCACGACGCCCTGCTGTGCATCCAGACCGGCAAGAACCTCTCCGACCCGGACCGCTTCCGCTTCGACGGCACCGGCTACTACCTGAAGTCGACGGACGAGATGTACGCGGTCGACTCCTCGGACGCCTGGCAGGAGGGCTGCGCGAACACCCTCCTCGTGGCCGAGCAGATCGACACGACCGGCATGTTCGAGGCGAAGAACCTCATGCCGAAGTTCGACATCCCCGAGGGCTTCACCGAGGTCACCTGGTTCAAGGAGGAAGTCCGGCTCGGCATGGAGCGCCGCTTCCCCGGCGGCGTCCCCGACGACCGCCAGAAGCAGGTCGAGTACGAGATGGACGTCATCATCCAGATGGGGTTCCCGGGGTACTTCCTCGTCGTCGCCGACTTCATCATGTGGGCGAAGAACCAGGGCATCGCGGTGGGCCCCGGCCGCGGCTCCGCGGCCGGCTCGATCGTCGCCTACGCCATGGGCATCACCGACCTCGACCCGATCCCGCACGGCCTGATCTTCGAGCGGTTCCTCAACCCCGAGCGCGTCTCCATGCCCGACGTCGACATCGACTTCGACGAGCGCAGGCGCGTCGAGGTGATCAGGTACGTGACCGAGAAGTACGGCGCCGACAAGGTCGCCATGATCGGCACGTACGGCAAGATCAAGGCGAAGAACGCCATCAAGGACTCCGCGCGCGTGCTGGGCTACCCGTACGCGATGGGCGACCGGCTCACCAAGGCGATGCCCGCCGACGTCCTCGGCAAGGGCATCGACCTGAACGGCATCACCGATCCCAAGCACCCCCGCTACGGCGAGGCCGGCGAGATCCGCGGGATGTACGAGAACGAGCCGGACGTCAAGAAGGTCATCGACACCGCCAAGGGCGTCGAGGGCCTGGTCCGGCAGATGGGCGTGCACGCCGCCGGCGTGATCATGTCCAGCGAGCCCATCGTCGACCACGCCCCGATCTGGGTGCGGCACACCGACGGCGTGACCATCACGCAGTGGGACTACCCCCAGTGCGAGTCGCTGGGCCTGCTGAAGATGGACTTCCTCGGCCTGCGCAACCTCACGATCATGGACGACGCCATCAAGATGGTGAAGGCCAACAAGGGCGTCGACCTGGAGATGCTCGCGCTCCCGCTGGACGACCCCAAGACCTTCGAACTGCTCTGCCGCGGCGACACCCTCGGCGTCTTCCAGTTCGACGGCGGCCCGATGCGCTCGCTGCTCCGCCAGATGCAGCCCGACAACTTCGAGGACATCTCCGCCGTCTCGGCCCTCTACCGGCCGGGCCCGATGGGCATGAACTCGCACATCAACTACGCCGAGCGCAAGAACAAGCGCCAGGAGATCACGCCGATCCACAAGGAGCTGGAGGAGCCGCTCGAGGAGGTCCTCGCGGTCACCTACGGCCTGATCGTCTACCAGGAGCAGGTCCAGAAGGCCGCCCAGATCATCGCCGGGTACTCGCTCGGCGAGGCCGACATCCTGCGCCGCGTGATGGGCAAGAAGAAGCCCGAGGAACTGGCGAAGAACTTCACCATCTTCCAGGCCGGGGCCAAGAAGAACGGCTACAGCGACGAGGCGATCCAGGGCCTGTGGGACGTCCTGGTCCCGTTCGCCGGCTACGCCTTCAACAAGGCCCACTCCGCCGCGTACGGACTGGTCTCGTACTGGACCGGCTACCTCAAGGCGAACTACCCGGCCGAGTACATGGCCGCGCTGCTCACCTCGGTCAAGGACGACAAGGACAAGTCGGCCGTCTACCTCAACGAGTGCCGCCGCATGGGCATCAAGGTGCTCCCGCCGAACGTGAACGAGTCCGAGCAGAACTTCGCCGCCCAGGGCGACGACGTGATCCTCTTCGGCCTCTCCGCCGTCCGCAACGTCGGCACCAACGTCGTCGAGTCGATCATCCGCAGCCGCAAGGCCAAGGGGAAGTACGCCTCCTTCCCCGACTACCTCGACAAGGTCGAGGCGGTCGCCTGCAACAAGCGCACCACCGAGTCGCTCATCAAGGCCGGCGCCTTCGACACGATGGGCCACACCCGCAAGGGCCTCACCGCGCAGTTCGAGCCCATGATCGACAACGTGGTCGCGGTCAAGCGCAAGGAGGCCGAGGGGCAGTTCGACCTCTTCGGCGGCATGGGCGAGGAGGAGAGCACCGAGCCCGGCTTCGGCCTCGACGTCGACTTCACGACCGACGAGTGGGACAAGGTCTACCTGCTCGCCCAGGAGCGGGAGATGCTCGGCCTGTACGTCTCCGACCACCCGCTCTTCGGCCTGGAGCACGTGCTGTCCGACAAGGCGGACGCGGGCATCTCGCAGCTCACCGGCGGCGAGCACGGGGACGGCGCGGTCGTGACCATCGGCGGCATCATCTCGGGCCTCCAGCGCAAGATGACCAAGCAGGGCAACGCCTGGGCGATCGCCACCGTCGAGGACCTGGCGGGCTCGATCGAGTGCATGTTCTTCCCCGCGACCTACCAGCTCGTGTCGACCCAGCTCGTCGAGGACGCCGTGGTCTTCGTCAAGGGACGCCTCGACAAGCGCGAGGACGTGCCGCGCCTCGTGGCCATGGAGCTCCAGGTCCCGGACCTGTCGAACGCCGGCACCAACGCGCCCGTGATCCTCACCATCCCGGCGCTGAAGGTGACCCCGCCCATGATCAGCAGGCTCGGCGAGATCCTCACCCACCACAAGGGCGAGAGCGAGGTGCGGATCAGGCTCCAGGGCCCGAGCAGGACCACGGTGCTGCGGCTCGACCGGCACCGGGTGAAGCCGGACCCCGCGCTCTTCGGCGACCTGAAGGTGCTGCTCGGCCCGGCCTGCCTGGCGGGCTGAGCGGCCGGCCGACGACACGCGAGTGGGG
>NZ_BMWD01000009.1:18839-169384 GCF_014651055.1 Streptomyces fructofermentans | reverse complement strand
CCCCCACTGGCATGTCCGGGCTCAGGCGTCCGACCGGGCCGTGCGGCCCGCGACAGCTCCGGAAGCCCTCGGCATCATGCGCGCGGGCCTCAGTTGTGGCCGAAGCGCCGCTGGTGCTTGCGCGCGACGTCGGCGGGGCTGCCCTGCGCGTGCGACATGGGGGACTGCTGTGCTTCGGCCGAGGACCGCTGTGCCTGCTCCTGCGCGCGTTCCGCCTGCGAGGAGCGGTCCTGCTGGCCGCCCTGCTTTCGGTTCTTGTTCTTGGCCATGGTGATCTGCCTCCTGAGGGTGATCTGGGGGCCAGGGACGCCACCACACTCACATAGGCTGACATTCGACGCATGTCGGAGAATTACCGTGCGTAATAAGCACTGTCGGCGGGTGACTCCCCGATCCGCCACGCCGAAGATCGAGTTCCGGCCGTTAACCTCCGCGCGGTCGGGCAGACTCGAAGGAAGCCCGAAGCAAACCCCCCGGAAAGAGGGTGGACCGCGTGGACCGCTGCATCGTCCTGGTGGACGCCGGGTATCTGCTGGGGGCCGCCGCCAGTCTCCTCGCCGGGGAGCCCTCGCGGTCCCGGATCACCGTCGACCACGCCGCCCTGATCCAGGGGCTGCGCGAGCGCGCCGAGTCCGACACGGAACGGCCCCTGCTGCGCATCTACTGGTTCGACGGCGCCCCCGACCGGGTGCCCCAGCCCGAGCACCGCAGACTTCGCGTGATGCCGCGGGTCACGGTGCGCCTGGGCGCGCTGACCCGCAGCGACGGCCGCTGGGCGCAGAAGGGCGTCGACGCGGCCATGCACGCCGAACTCACCGAACTGGCACGCAACCGCGCCTGCTCCGACATCGTGCTCGTCACCGGCGACGGGGACCTGCTGCCCGGCATGATGGCCGCCAAGGAGCACGGGGTCGCCGTCCACCTGTGGGCCGTCCAGGCCGCCGACGGCGACTACAACCAGTCCGAGGACCTCGTCGCCGAGGCCGACGAGCGGCGCGTACTCGACCGGATCTGGATCACCAAGGCCGTACGGGCCAAGGACCTCGGCGGGATCTGCGCGCCGTCGCCCGCGCCGCGGCCCGAGATCGCCGCCATCCTGTCCGCGCCGCTGCCCGAGTCCGCGCTGCCCGGCCGCGGCGAACGCTCCGCCCGGGACACCGAGCACGCGCAGGCCGCGCCCGGCGAGAACGGCTCGGAGGAGCGGACCCCGGCCGCAAAGGGCGTGCCCACCCCGAAGGACCTGGCCGCGCTGCGCGCCCCCGGCGCCCACGCGCCCCCGCATCCCGCGAACGCCACGCTCCGCTGGTCCTCCGACAAGGGGTGGGTCGACCGGCCCGGCTCCGCGGCCGAGTCCGCCGAGGCCGCGATGCTGCCGACCCTCGCCCAGCTCACCTCGGCCGAGCAGCGGTGGGCCGACCGCGAGGAGGACATCACGACCGTCGGCGGCGATCCGTACGAGGTCGGCCAGGTCTTCGCGCGGCGCTGGATGGGGCGCCTGTCGGACCCGGCCCAGCTCCAGAAGCTCTCGGCCATGTACCCCCGGGTGCCGCACCGGATCGACGGGGAACTGCTGCGCTACGCGGCCCGCTTCGGGCTCCTCGCCCACAAGGACGACCAGATCGACGAGCACGACCGCTACGCGATCCGGGCCGGCTTCTGGCGCGAGATCGACGTCCGCACGACCGCCGAGCACGCCCCCGCCGGAGAGTAGGAGCGGGCGGTACGAACGCACGTGCCGTGTCCCGGTTTGCGCCCGGTTGGTGCCCCGCGCGCGCCACTGCCGCCGCGACCCCGTACTCTCAATCCTCGTGAGTACGCGCACCGCACACGCAGTCCCGGACGGGCACGGTGGGGAAGTCGTGTGCGCGGTGCGGGATCTTACGAAGACCTATCCGGCGGTGCGCGGACGGCGTGGGACACCCGCCACACCCGAGGTCCGGGCCACCGACGGAGTGGACGTCGACATCCGGCGCGGCGAGATCTTCGGGCTGCTCGGACCCAACGGCGCCGGCAAGACCACCCTCGTACGCCAGCTCACCGGGCTGATGCGCCCCGACCGCGGCAGCGTCGAGATCCTCGGGCACGACATCGTGCGCCACCCCGAGCGGGCGGCCCGCATCCTCGCGTACCTGGGCCAGGAGTCGTCCGCGCTGGACGAGCTGACCGTGTCGCTCGCCGCGGAGACCACCGGTCGGCTGCGCGGCCTCGACGTGCGCAGCGCGCGGTCCGAGCGCGACGCGGTCCTCGACGAGCTGGGGCTCACGGCCCTGGCCTCGCGGCCGCTGAAGAAGCTCTCCGGCGGCCAGCGCAGGCTCGCCTGCTTCGCCAGCGCCCTCGTCGGCGCCCGGCCCTTCCTCGTCCTCGACGAACCGACCACCGGGATGGACCCCGTCGCCAGGCGGGCCGTCTGGGGCGCCGTCGACCGGCGCCGCGCCGAACACGGCACGACCGTCCTGCTGGTCACCCACAACGTCATCGAGGCGGAGACCGTCCTCGACCGCGTGGCCGTCCTCGACCGGGGACGCGTCATCGCCTGCGACACGCCCTCCGGACTGAAGGAGCAGGTGGCGGGCGAGGTGCGCGTCGAACTCGTCTGGCGCGAGCGGGCGCCGCTCGACGTGCCCGAGGTCGCCGCGCTGCGCGACCGCGCGGTGGAGTCCGGCCGCCGCTGGGCGCTGCGCCTGGCCCCCGAGGAGGCCCGCGCGGCCGTCGCCGCCGTCACCGGCGGCGCCGCCTTCGCGGCCCTGGACGACTTCACGCTCGCCACCCCCAGCCTGGAGGACGTCTACCTGGCGCTGGGCGGCAGCGCCGGCAACGTACGGGGGTTGGTCAAGACGTGAGCGCTCAGCGCCCCGCAGCCGTACGGAACAGGTACAGGACGACAGCCGAAGCGAACAGGAGCCGCTCGACGTGAGTGTCGTACCCGCCGAGGTCCTGCCCGGCAGCGCCGTCGCGCAGAGGGACCGGGTCACGGTCGCCGAGGGCGGTGTCCGGGCCGTCGCCGAGTTGGGCGCGCGTGCCCGTCTGTGGCCCGCCCTGGCCGCCGTGTACCGGGCACAGCTCTCCCGGGCGCGGGTCGCGCGGATCCCGCTGCTGTTCGTGGCGACCTTCCAGTCCGTCGGGATCATGGTCCTGATGCGCGGTGTCGTCGACGGCGGTGGCGAGGCGCGGGCCGTGGTGGCGGGCTCCTCGGTCCTCGTGGTCGCGTTCGTCGCGCTCAACCTGCTCGCCCAGTACTTCGGCCAGCTCCGCGCGAGCGGCGGCCTCGACCACTACGCGACCCTGCCCGTGCCGCCCGCCGCCGTCGTGCTGGGCGCGGCGGCCGCGTACGCCTCCTTCACCGTGCCCGGGACGCTCGTGACCGCCGTGGTGGGCTGCGTCCTGTTCCAGCTCCCGCTGACGCACCTGTGGATCCTGGCCGCGGTGATCCCGCTGGCCGGGGCGGCGCTCGCCGGGCTCGGCGCGGCGCTCGGGCTCCTCGCGCCGCGGCCCGAGCTGGCCACCCTCCTCGGCCAGCTCGGGATGTCCGCCGCGCTGCTGCTCGGGGTGCTGCCGCCGGACAGGCTGCCGACCGTCGTCCAGTACGCCCGCGACCTGCTGCCCTCCACCTACGGTGTGGAGGCCTTCGGGCTGACCTTCGGAGCCGATCCCGACTGGGGCGTGGTCCTGTTGGACCTCGCCGTCTGCGCGGGTGTGGGCGTCGCGTCCCTCGCCGTCGCCACCTGGGCCTACCGCCGGGCAGCCGTCCGGTGACGCGGGCGCCGGGCGGGCCTGGCACGATGGCAGGGTGACCGCACCGCTGACTCCGCCCTCGCAGCCGAACCACCAGCCCCCGCACCACACCTGGCAGGCGCCGCCCCCCGGGTACGGGCAGGGTGCGAGCAAGGACGGCCCCGGTATGAGGACAGAGGTCCGCGAGGCCGCCGTCATCACGGTCGCGACGGCCGTCGGCGGGCTGCTGCTCGGGTTGCTCTGGTGGTGGCTCGCGCCGCACGTCCCGCTGATCTCGGACAGCACCACCGTCTACCTCAAGGACACCGAGGGGGAGCAGGCGATCGGCGTCGACGGAACGTTCACTCTGCTCGCGCTCGGCTTCGGCCTGGTCAGCGCGACGGTGGTCTTCCTGCTGCGCCGCCGGGGCGGCATCCCGATCGTCGTCGCCCTCACCGTCGGCGGCATCCTCGGCTCACTGGTCGCCTGGAGACTGGGAGTGTGGCTCGGCCCCACCCAGGACGTGGTCGCGCACGCCAAGGAGGTCGGCGAGGGCGTCACCTTCGACGCCCCCCTGGAGCTCAGCGCCAAGGGGGCCCTGCTCGCCTGGTCGGTCTCGGCCCTGCTGGTCCACCTGGGGCTGACGGCCCTGTTCGCGCCCCGGGACCCGGACCCGTTCCACACGCCGTACCCCCCGCTCCCGTAGGCGCACGGCCCGCGGTACCGGATCGCCCCGGTATGCCCTGTACGAGGACGACCCTCCGGCGCGACGCACCGCGCCCGACGCACCGCGCGCGACGCACCGCGCCGATCCGCCGGGGATCAGAGGATCAGAGGATCAGAGGATCAGAGGATCAGGGGACCACGGACGGCCCTCAGGCGGGACGGCGACCGTGGTTCGCGCGGCCTTTCCTGACCCGCCACTTCCGCTTGCGCGTCTTCTTCGACATGTCCTCGGTACTTAGCCGAGAACCCCCGCCGCGTCGAGAGGTCACGCACGCCCGACCGGTGCGGACACCGCGTCCGTGAGCGCCGACAGGTCGTCCGGGGCCAGCTCGACCTCCAGCCCGCGCCGCCCCGCCGAGACGCACACCGTGGCGTGCGAGGCCGCGGAGGCGTCCAGCACGGTGCGGAGCCTCCTGCGCTGGCCGAGCGGCGAGATGCCCCCGCGCACGTACCCCGTCGTGCGCTCCGCGGCCGCCGGATCGGCCATCGCGGCGCGCTTGCCGCCCACCGCCGCCGCCAGTGCCTTCAGGTCGAGCGAGCCCGCCACGGGTACGACGGCGACCACCAGCTCGCCGTCGACGTCGGCGACCAGTGTCTTGAAGACGCGGTCGGGGGAGACCCCCATGGCCTCGGCCGCCTCCTCCCCGTACGAGGGGTGCGCGGGGTCGTGCTCGTAGGCGTGCACGGTGAACTCGACCCCCGCCGCGGCCAGTGCCACGGTCGCCGGTGTTCCGCCCGACTGCTGCTTCTTCGACTTCTTCGCCACGACCTGCGCCTTCGTCGCCGGGTCCGGAGCCGGCGCTCCGGTTCCTGTGCCCTGGTGTTCCGCGTCCTGTTGTTCCGGTGTCCGGTCCGGGACCCGGGACGGCTTGCTCCGGGGTCCCGTCCGGGACCGCGTCAGTTGAGGCTCG
Source organism: Streptomyces fructofermentans (assembly GCF_014651055.1). Taxonomy (GTDB): domain Bacteria; phylum Actinomycetota; class Actinomycetes; order Streptomycetales; family Streptomycetaceae; genus Streptomyces; species Streptomyces fructofermentans. The sequence goes on along the minus strand of NZ_BMWD01000009.1, from coordinate 164,036 downwards.
TCGGTCCGCGCGTCAGTTCCGACGCGGGCAGCGACGGCAGGTTGCGGATGATCGCGGTCTCCGCCCGCAGCAGCGTGAGCTCCTCGCGCAGCCGCGCCGCCGTGTCCGGGGCCTGGAGGAGCCGCTGCTTGGCCGGGACGTCGAGCATGGCCGCGGCGGCGACCAGGTACGAGACCACGGCCGGCTCGTCGGGCAGCTCGGCCCCGGTCGACAGGGACCGCTCACGGGCCCCGGCCAGCCGCTTCTGGTACTGCCGGAAGGCCCGCAGCACGCCCTCGGCCAGCGCCCCGGCCTCCTCTCCCGGCTCCTCGGCCAGTTCTTCCAGCTCGGCCGTCAGATAGGGCCCCGAGGCGTCCACGGAGAGCAGCCGCACCCGGGTCGTCCCGGTGGCCAGCACCTCGAAACCGCCGTCGGCCCGTTCACGGATCGTCGCCGCGTCCGCGACACAGCCCACCGAGTGGAAGGCCTTCCCGGGGTCGTCGCCGAAGCCCGCGGTGGGGCCGCGCTGCGGCACGGCCGTGGGGTCCGGCATGCCGGGAGCGCTGGGCGCCACCTCGTGGCCGTCGCGGATGGCGACGACCGCGAACCGGCGCGGTTCGTCCTCGGGGGTCTTCAGCAGATCGCGCATCATGGCGCGATAGCGCTCCTCGAAGACGTTCAGGGGCAGCACGAGCCCGGGGAACAGCACCGAGTTCAGGGGGAAGAGGGGGAGCCGGACGGTGGTCACGACGCGAAAGCCTAATGGTCACCGGAGCCGGTACGTCCGCCCCGCCCACTCCTCGGATGCGGGAGATCCCTGCCGCGTGCCCTCAGAGGCCTCCGCGAGGCCACTTCGAGCCTGATCCCGTCGCGCAGCACGAGGAACTGGCCGAGCGGATCGCCGGAGACCCGGTCCCAGGGGAACGAGGTCGCGTACGGGCCGATCCGGCGCAGTTCCCGCAGCGCGTCCTCCCAGCGTTCGAGCCGGACCAGCACGTAGACGAGCAGGTTGCGGACCTCGGCGGGCCAGGGGTCGCCGTCCGCGTACTCCTCGGACAGCGCGATCGCGAGGTCCGCCGCGGCGTCGAGGCGCCCGCGCGGCACGGCGGCCCCGCCGCCCTCGGTCAGATGGGCGAAGGCGGCCCGCACCGGCAGGGCCTGGACGAGCGAGCCGGGCAGCGCGTCCTGCGCGGCCCGCTCGGCGAAGTCGAAGCACTCGCGGTGCGAGCCGTACCAGGCGGCGGACAGGTACTGGAGTGCCGAGACGTGGCAGCCGTAGTGGTGCGAGGAGCGCCGGACGGCCTCGGCCCAGAGCAGCTCGAACTCGGTGTGGCGCGCGTTCGTCCCGCGGGCGTGGTCGAGCGCGATCCGCCAGGGCACCGGATCGCGCGGGTCACCGGCGGCGGCCGCCGAGATCAGGGGGCCCACCTGGCGCAGCAGTTCGGCCCTGGCGGGCGACTCCCAGCCCCGGCACACCGCGAGCTCCGCCTTGACCAGCAGGGCGTCCGGGTCGTGCGGCGACACGGAGCACCAGGCGTCGAACCACTCGGGCCGGGAGCGGGCGAAGGCGGCGAGCCGTACCGTGTAGCGGTCCCGGTTCTCCCACTCCGCCGACTCGCGGGTGGTGGCGAGCAGTTTGGCCGCCGCTCCGTACTCGCCGCGGCCCGCGGACACCAGGGCGGGGCCGAGCCGGTCGTCCGGGGCGTCCAGCAGCACCTCGTCGTCGGCGGGCAGCCCGACGGCGAGGCGTGAGGTGTTCCGAGCCATCCGGGCCGTACGGAGGAGCGCGCGCAGCAGTGCCATGGTGGTGCCTATTGAAAGGCGCAGGTCGGACGGGTGCCAGGGGGTGAGCGGTGTCACTTTCGTAACCGTGGTCCGGTTGCGTGTCCCATGGTCAAGCCCCGGCAAAGTGTGACTGTCCCCCGGGTCCCGCCGGACTGGGCGCCGGGTGGGGGAGGCGGCCTGCGGCGGGGTCGGGACGGGACGCGACGGGGCCCGGGAGATTGCCCGGACCGGGGTGCGGTGCGGTGCGGTCGCGGGGCCGGTTCCGGTGGCTCCGGGTCAGCCGCGGCGCAGCAGTCTGGTGGCGCCCGCCGCCACCGTCGTCGCGAGGACCCAGCCCAGCAGGACCACCGCCGCGGACAGCCACTGCCAGCCGCCGTCCAGCCGCCAGTGGCCGACCTGGCCGAGGTCGATGACGGGCAGCAGCAGGTCCAGGGCGAACAGCGAGGGGTCCCACGGGGGATGCTCGCCCTTCCTGAGCGGCGGATGCGCGGCGTGCGCGAAGGCCACCGAGGTCGCGGCCCACAGCACCGCCATCCACACGGCCGCCCGGCCCGGCCGGTACCCGTAGGCGACCGTCCAGTCCTGGGCGTACCCCCACAGCTTGGCCGCGACCGGCAGGTTCTCGCGCCGGTGGCGCTGCTTGGCGAGCAGTACCTCGCGCGCGTCCTCGTCCTCGCCGCCGTTGCGCAGCACGGTCGCCAGCCGCTCGTACGGCTCCGGGTTGTACTCCGGGGTCGCGGCGGCCACCCACTCCAGTCGGCGGGTCAGCGGGAACGGGCCGCGCGGCACCAGGTTCTCGTACTGGAAGCCGCCCATCCGGAGCTGTCCCGCGCCCGGCCAGCTCGTCGCCTGGTCCATCAGGTTGACCACCCGCGCGCCGTTCAGCACGATCCTGCCGCGCCGCGGCCGTTCGCCGAGGAAGCGCAGCTCGGGCACCTGGACGCGGCGCAGCGAGACCTCCTGGTCGTCCGTCAGGACCAGGACTGCCTGCTCGAGGTCGACGGCGTCCCCGAAGCGGCCGTCGTCGAGGCGGATGCCGCCCTCGCACGCGAACCGCTGCACGCGGGTGCCGCGCGCCGGCGTGCGGCCGCTGGTGTGCCACGGGTCGCCGAGTCCGGCCGGGGTCAGGTACAGCGTGCGGCCGACGGTCAGCTGCGGCGCGTTGAGCGCGCGGCGGCCGGACGGGTTGACGAGCCGGCTGCCGCGCAGGCTCAGCGAGACGCCGACCTTCGCGCCCCGCAGGCTGAACTCGCCGTACGACTCCAGCATCTCGGCCTGGAGGTCCTGGCCCACGGTCATCCCGTCGCCGGCGATCGACAGGCCGCGCCGGTCGCGGTGGACGACGGCCTGGTTGAGCAGGAGATCCGTGCCTATGTGCGCGTCGGTGAGGCGTACGCCCCGGTGGAAGTGGCAGCGCGGCAGATGCAGGTCGCCCTCGGTGTGCAGCCGGGCGGCCTCCAGGCGCGGCACGGAGCAGTTCACCAGCCGCACGGTCGTGAACCGGGACTCCGGCAGCAGGACCTCCTTCTCGAAGCGGCAGCCCTTCATCTCGACGTACGGACCGACGACTCCGCCCGCGAGGTCCAGCACCCCGACGACCTGCACGCCCGTCAGCTTCAGCGAGGCGACGCGGCCGTCCAGCGCGGGCGGCCCGTCGAGCAGCAGCCAGGCCACGGTCCTGGCCCGCACACTGCGCTCGGGACCCCAGGGGCGGCCGCCGTGCGGATCGTCGGTGACGGCGTCGCCCGAGCGCAGGTCGTACACGCTGCCGTTGCGGTACGCCTGCCACATGCCGACCTCGGCGGCGGTCAGGTCGTCGGGCAGGTCTCCGGCCCGGATGCCGGCCCCCTCGGTCACGGTCTTCCCTCGCCCCTCTGGATACTCGCGGGTTTCGTACAGTCGTTCATGTGATGCCCGCTGGGTGACGGGATGAACACCGAGAGTGAAGAGGATCTTCCGCTCGGCCGGGGACCCGCGAAATCGAGCCACGGGCGGACTTCCGGGGTGCGGCCCGTATCAGCGATTGATACAGCCGTCCGGCGCCCGTTGCCCGTCTGAGAGAATTGGCCACGTGATCTCCCGAATCGATCTGCGCGGCGACGCCCTCCCCGAGGGCCCGGCCCTGCGCGACCTGCTGCCCCGAGCCGACTTCGACGTCTCGGCCGCCCTGGAGAAGGTGCGTCCGATCTGCGAGGCCGTGCATCATCGCGGGGACGCGGCGCTGATCGACTTCGCCGAGAGGTTCGACGGGGTCCGGCTGGAGTCCGTACGGGTTCCGGCCCGGGCGCTCACCGACGCGCTGGAGCGCCTGGACCCGGACGTCCGCGCGGCCCTGGAGGAGTCCATCCGCCGCGCGCGCACCGTCCACCGCGAGCAGCGCCGCACCACGCGCACCGTCCAGGTCGTGCCCGGCGGATCGGTCACCGAGAAGTGGGTGCCGGTCGACCGGGTCGGGCTGTACGCGCCGGGCGGCCGCTCGGTCTACCCCTCCTCCGTGATCATGAACGTGGTCCCCGCGCAGGAGGCGGGAGTCGAGTCCATCGCGCTCGCCTCGCCCGCCCAGGCCGAGTTCGGGGGCCTGCCCCACCCGACGATCCTGGCCGCCTGCGCGCTGCTCGGCGTCGACGAGGTCTACGCGGCCGGCGGCGCGACGGCCGTCGCGATGTTCGCCCACGGCACGGAGTCCTGCCCGCCCGCGAACATGGTCACCGGACCTGGCAACATCTGGGTCGCCGCCGCCAAGCGGTACTACGCGGGCAGGATCGGCATCGACGCCGAGGCCGGCCCGACCGAGATCGCGATCCTCGCCGACGGCGGCGCCGACCCGGTGCACGTCGCCTCCGACCTGATCAGCCAGGCCGAGCACGACCCGCTCGCGGCCGCCGTCCTGGTCACCGACTCGGCCGAGTTGGCCGACGCGGTGGCGAAGGAGCTGGAACCGCAGGTCGCCGCCACCAAGCACGTCGAGGACCGGATCGTCCCCGCGCTGCACGGCAGGCAGTCGGCGATCGTGCTGGTCGACGGCGTCGAAGAGGGCCTGCGGGTCGTCGACGCGTACGGCGCCGAGCACCTGGAGATCCAGACGGCGGACGCCGGCGCGGTCGCCGACCGGGTCAGGAACGCCGGCGCGATCTTCGTCGGGCCCTGGTCGCCCGTCTCCCTGGGCGACTACGCGGCCGGTTCCAACCACGTCCTGCCCACCGGCGGCTGCGCCTGCCACTCCTCGGGGCTGTCGGTCCAGTCGTTCCTGCGCGGCATCCACATCGTCGACTACACGCGCGAGGCCCTCGCCGACGTGGCGCACCACGTGGTGACGCTCGCCGAGGCGGAGGACCTGCCGGCGCACGGCGCCGCGATCAAGGCCCGGTTCGGCTGGAAGGTTCCCGGCAAGTGAGCTCCCTCGGCACCCCCGCCCCGTCCTCCCCCGCTTCTGACGCCTCTGCGGCCTCCGAGGCTCCTGACGCCTCTGCGGCGTCCGCCCCGCCCGGCTGGGAGGGACCCCCCGTGCGCGACGAACTGCGCGGGAAGTCCCCCTACGGCGCGCCCCAGCTCGACGTGGCCGTCCGGCTCAACACCAACGAGAACCCGTACCCGCTTCCCGAGCCGCTCGTGGAGCGGATCGCCGAGCGCGTGCGCGAGGCGGCCCGGAACCTCAACCGCTACCCCGACCGGGACGCGGTGGAACTGCGCACCGGACTGGCCGCGTACCTGACGAGGACCGGCGGGTACCCGGTCGCGCTGGAGAACGTCTGGGCGGCCAACGGCTCGAACGAGGTCATCCAGCAACTGCTGCAGACCTTCGGCGGGCCCGGCCGCACGGCCATCGGCTTCGAGCCCTCGTACTCGATGCACGCCCTGATCTCGCGCGGCACCGGCACGGGCTGGATCTCCGGCCCCCGGAGCGAGGACTTCACCATCGACCTCGCCGCCGCCGAGAGGGCGATCGCCGAGCACCGGCCGAACGTCGTCTTCATCACCACCCCCAACAACCCCACCGGCAACGCGGTTCCGTCCGCGACCGTCCTCGCGCTGTACGAGGCGGCGCAGGCCGCCGGGCCGTCGATCGTCGTCGTGGACGAGGCGTACATCGAGTTCAGCCACGGCGACTCGCTGCTGCCGCTGCTCGAAGGTCGGCCGAATCTCGTCGTCTCGCGGACGATGTCGAAGGCGTTCGGCGCGGCCGGGCTGCGCCTCGGCTACCTCGCCGCGCACCCGGCCGTCGTGGACGCCGTCCAGCTCGTCCGGCTGCCGTACCACCTGTCGGCCGTCACGCAGGCGACCGCGCTGGCCGCGCTGGAGCACACCGACACCCTGCTGATGTACGTCGAGCAGCTGAAGGCCGAGCGGGACCGGCTGGTCACGGAACTGCGCGCGATCGGCTACGACGTCACCGAGTCCGACGCGAACTTCGTGCAGTTCGGCAGGTTCGAGGACTCCGGCACCGCCTGGCGGAGGATCCTCGACCGGGGCGTCCTGGTCCGGGACAACGGAGTACCGGGATGGCTGCGGGTCTCCGCCGGCACCCCGGCCGAGAACGACGCGTTCCTCGACGCGGTCCGAGAGCTGAAGAAGGAGCAGAACGCATGAGCCGCGTAGGCCGTGTCGAACGGAACACCAAGGAGACCTCGGTCGTCGTCGAGATCGATCTCGACGGCAGCGGGAAGGTCGACGTGTCGACCGGGGTCGGCTTCTACGACCACATGCTGGACCAGCTCGGCCGCCACGGTCTGTTCGACCTGACGGTGAAGACCGAGGGCGACCTGCACATCGACTCGCACCACACCATCGAGGACACCGCCCTCGCGCTGGGCGCCGCCTTCAAGCAGGCGCTCGGCGACAAGGTGGGGATCTACCGCTTCGGCAACTGCACCGTCCCGCTGGACGAGTCGCTGGCCCAGGTGACCGTCGACCTCTCCGGCCGCCCCTACCTCGTGCACACCGAGCCCGAGAAGATGGCGCCGATGATCGGCGAGTACGACACGACGATGACCCGGCACATCCTGGAGTCCTTCGTCGCGCAGGCGCAGATCGCGCTGCACGTGCACGTGCCCTACGGGCGCAACGCGCACCACATCGTCGAATGCCAGTTCAAGGCGCTCGCCCGGGCGCTGCGCTACGCCTCCGAGCGCGACCCGCGCGCGGCAGGCATCCTTCCCTCCACGAAGGGCGCCCTCTAAACCATGAGCGGTCTCTCCACGGTCCTGATCGTCGTCGGGCTCTTCCTGCTCGGCGGCATCTACTCCTTCGTCAAGCAGCAGATGCCCAGGAGCCTCATCGTGCTGCTGTCCATCGGCGCCACGATGTGCCTCGCCGCGGGCGTCCTGCGACTGGAGGTGTGGAATTGAGCACCCCGGCCAAACGAGTGGTCGTCTTCGACTACGGCTTCGGCAACGTGCGGTCCGCCGAGCGCGCCCTGGCCCGCGTCGGCGCGGACGTCGAGATCACCCGTGACTTCGACACGGCCATGAACGCGGACGGCCTGCTGGTGCCGGGCGTCGGCGCGTTCGCCGCGTGCATGCAGGGCCTGAAGGAGGCGCGCGGCGACTGGATCGTCGGCCGCCGCCTCGCCGGGGGCCGTCCCGTCATGGGCATCTGCGTCGGCATGCAGATCCTCTTCGCGCGCGGCATCGAGCACGGCGTGGAGACCGAGGGCCTCGACGAGTGGCCCGGCTCCGTGGAGCCGCTGCAGGCCGAGATCGTGCCGCACATGGGCTGGAACACGGTCGAGGCGCCGGCGGGCTCCCGGCAGTTCGCCGGCCTGGACGCCGACGCGCGCTTCTACTTCGTGCACTCGTACGCCGTGCACGACTGGAGCCTGGAGGTCGCCAACCCGGCCATGCGCGCACCGCAGGTCACCTGGTCGACGCACGGCAAGCCCTTCGTGGCGGCCGTCGAGAACGGCGCCCTGTGGGCCACGCAGTTCCACCCCGAGAAGTCCGGCGACGCCGGAGCGCAGCTGCTGACCAACTGGATCGGAACCCTCTGATGCCTTCGAAGCTCGAACTCCTCCCCGCCGTGGACGTCCGTGACGGCCAGGCGGTCCGGCTCGTGCACGGCGAGTCCGGCACGGAGACCTCGTACGGCTCCCCGCTGGAGGCCGCCCTCGCCTGGCAGCGGGCGGGCGCCGAGTGGCTGCACCTGGTCGACCTGGACGCCGCGTTCGGCACCGGCGACAACCGCGCGCTGATCGCCGAGGTCGCGGGGGCCATGGACATCAAGGTGGAGCTGTCCGGCGGCATCCGCGACGACGACACGCTCGCCGCGGCCCTCGCCACCGGCTGCACCCGGGTCAACCTCGGCACGGCGGCGCTGGAGACCCCGGAGTGGGTCGCCAAGGTCATCTCCGAGTTCGGCGACAGGATCGCGGTCGGCCTCGACGTCCGCGGCACCACGCTGCGCGGGCGCGGCTGGACCCGCGACGGCGGTGACCTCTACGAGACGCTCGCGCGCCTCGACTCCGAGGGCTGCGCGCGGTACGTCGTCACCGACATCGCCAAGGACGGCACGCTCCAGGGGCCCAACCTGGAGCTCCTGAGGAACGTGTGCGCGGCGACCGACCGCCCGGTGGTGGCCTCCGGGGGCGTGTCCTCCCTCGACGACCTGCGGGCCATCGCCGAGCTGGTGCCCCTCGGCGTCGAGGGCTCCATCGTCGGCAAGGCCCTGTACGCGAAGGCGTTCACGCTGGAAGAGGCCCTGGAGGCTGTGTCGTCATGACGTCCGATGCCGTACGGCGGGTGCAGGGGACGAGCCCCTGGGAGGAGTCCTTCGGGTTCGCACGCGCCGTCGCGGCGGGCGACCGCGTGCTGGTGGCGGGCACGACGGCCCTCAAGGGCGACAGGCTGTACGGGGAGGGCGACCCGTACGAGCAGGCCAGGGCGGCCTTCGCCAACGCCCTGGACGCGATCGCCGAGTTCGGGCTCGACGCCGGGTCGGTGATCCGCACCCGGATGTACCTCACCCACGCACGCGACGTGGAGGCGGCCGGCCGGGCCCACAAGGAGATCTTCGACCGGGTGCGCCCGGTCTCGACCCTGCTCGTCGTGGACGGCTTCGTCGATTCGCGCATCCTGGTCGAAGTGGAACTGGAAGCTTTCAGAGGAGCCGTGGATTCATGACCCTGGCGGTCCGAGTCATCCCCTGCCTGGACGTCGACGACGGCCGGGTCGTCAAGGGCGTCAACTTCGAGAACCTGCGCGACGCCGGCGACCCGGTCGAGATGGCCAAGGTGTACGACGCCGAGGGCGCCGACGAGCTGACGTTCCTGGACATCACCGCGTCCTCGGGCAACCGGGAGACGACGTACGACGTCGTGCGGCGCACCGCGGAGCAGGTCTTCATCCCGCTCACCGTGGGCGGCGGCGTGCGCACGGCCGACGACGTCGACAAGCTGCTGCGGGCCGGCGCGGACAAGGTCGGGGTGAACACCGCCGCGATCGCCCGCCCCGACCTCATCCGCGAGATCGCCGAGCGGTTCGGGCGGCAGGTCCTCGTGCTGTCGGTGGACGCCCGGCGGACGGCCTCCGGCGGTTTCGAGGTCACCACCCACGGCGGGCGCAAGGGCACCGGCATCGACGCCGTCGAGTGGGCGCACCGGGCCGCCGAGCTGGGCGCGGGCGAGATCCTGCTCAACTCGATGGACGCCGACGGGACCAAGGACGGCTACGACATCGAGATGATCGAGGCGGTACGGAAGCACGTCACCGTCCCGCTGATCGCCAGCGGCGGCGCCGGACGGCTCGGCGACTTCCCGCCGGCCGTCGACGCGGGCGCGGACGCCGTGCTCGCCGCGTCGGTCTTCCACTTCGGCGAGCTGCGGATCGGCCAGGTCAAGGACGCGCTGCGCGACACGGGCCACGCCGTCCGCTGACGCCCCGTCCCCCGGCCCCGGGCGCGGCACTCGGCCCGGGCGTCCGTGACGGGCCGCGCGACGCGGGCGACGCCGTCCGCCGACCGGCCTGCCTTGCGGCCCGGGCCCAGGGCTCCCGGCGGCGGCCCCGTCCGGCTCCTTGACCCGTGAGCCGGGCGGCGGGACGGCCTCCGTGCCCGGTGCCCGGTGCCCGGACTCCGCCCGGGACTCCCGTACGGCTCGGGTGACGGGCCGTACGGCACCCGGAGCGGGGACGTGCCGTGCACGATACGGACTCCGCCGGGACTCCCGTACGGCTCGGGTGACGGGCCGTACGGCACCCGGAGCGGGGGCGGTCCGTGCACGATTTCCCTACGCGGCCCTCGTACCGCCGCCCGGAGGCGGGCCCTGCCTCCCGGCCCCGGATCGGGCGGCCGCGGGCAGCGCGTGGCGCACGGCACCGGTCCGTGCACGATTCCCGTACACGGCCCTGCACCGCCGCGCCGGAGACCGGCCACCGGCCCCTTGGCCCCGGATCGGGCCGTCTCGCGAGCAGCGCATGGCGCGCTGCCCCCAACCGCGCACGTGCCGTTCCCGCGCGGCGCCCTCGTCGCAAACCCGCAACGAAAGTTGCGCAATTTTTGTTGCGCAACTTTTCTTTCATGTCTACGCTTCCGGTCATGGCAAGCAAGGAGAACCGGCGGATCACGGACATGGGCACGCTCAAGGCGCTCGCCCACCCGCTGCGCATGAAGCTGTACCGCTCCCTCTTCGTGGCCGGCGCGGCGACCGCCTCGCAGCTCGGCGAGCTCGTCGACGAGGCGCCCTCGCTGGTCAGCTACCACCTGCGCAAGCTCGCCGAGCACGGACTGATCGAGGAGGCCGAGCCGCGCAGCGGGGACGGCCGGGAGCGCTGGTGGCAGCCGGCCTCCGAGGGGGTCTCCGTCCGCGACGAGGACTTCCACGACGCACCCGAGAAGGCCGCCGCGCACCTCGCGGCGTCCCGGCTCTTCCAGGAGCAGCGCTCCGAGCTGTACCGCGCCCACCTCGACGAGCGCGCAACCTGGGGCCCCGAGTGGAACGCCGCCGCCCACGACTCCGAGTCCCTGCTGCGGCTCACGGCCGGCGAACTCGCCGAGCTGAAGAAGGACCTGCACGACCTGATCTCGAAGTACGACGAGCGCGGGCGCGCCCGCGAGGCCGCCGGCGAGACGCAGGGGCGCGAACACGTCGCGCTGCACCTGTACGGGTTCCCCTTCCGCCCCTGAGAGGACAGACCTCCCGTGACCACGACCGTCATACCCCCGGCCGCCGTCGGCTCCGGCAGACCCGCCCACCGCGACGGCAACGTGCTGCGCTGGCTCGGCGCCTACACCGCGTCGATGGTCGGCGACAACGTCTACTACCTCGCCCTGTCCTGGGCGGCCGTCCAGGCCGGAACACCCGCTCAGGCCGGGCTCGTGATGGCCGTCAGCGCCGTACCGCGGGCGCTGCTGATGCTGGGCGGGGGAGTGCTCGCAGACAGGCTCGGGCCGCGGAAGGTCGTCATCGGCAGTGACGCCGTGCGCTGCGGCGCCGTCCTCGCGGTGGCCGCGCTGCTGTTCACCGCCGACCCGGGACTGTGGGCGCTGACCCTGCTGGCCGTCGTCTTCGGCGCGGTGGACGCGGTCTTCATGCCCGCCGTCGGCGCCCTCCCGGCCCGGATCACCGCACGCGACCAACTCGCCCGGGTCCAGGGCATGCGCGGCCTCGCGATCCGCTTCGCCGCCGTCGTGGGCGCCCCGCTGGGCGGCCTCGGCGTGGCTCTCGGCGGCGCGGCGGCGGCCTTCGGGCTCGCGGGCCTGCTCATAGCGGTGTCGGTACCGCTGCTGGTCTCGGTGCGGACCGGGGAGCCGGCCCCGGACGACCGGGCCGCCCGGCGCACCCCCTGGCGCGACCTGCGCGACGGCCTCGGCCACATCCGGCGCCACCGCGTGCTCGCCCCGCTGATCGCCGTCATCGCACTCGGCGACCTTGGCTTCGTCGGCCCGCTCAACGTGGGGCTGACCCTGCTCGCCGACCAGCGCGGCTGGGGCGCCTCCGGCATGGGCTGGGTGCTCGCCGGGTTCGGCACCGGGGCGGGCGCCGCCGCGCTGCTCCTCGCGGTGCGGGGACGGCTGCCGCGCGCCGGGTCGGTGGCCGCGGTCGCGATCATCACGGGCTCGGTCGCGATCGGCGCCCTCGCCCAGGTGGCCGACCTCGCCGCGGCAGTCGGCGTGGCCCTGCTGGTCGGACTGCTCGCCGGACTCAGCGGGGCCCTGTGCGGCGCGCTGCTCCAGACCGTGTCCGACCCCGCCCACCTGGGACGCGTCAGCTCCGTGGCCGGGATGGTCAGCCTCGGCCTGGCCCCGCTCAGCATGCCCGTGACGGCCGCCGCGATCGGCTGGTGGGGCACCGGCCCCGTCTTCGCCGTCAGCGCCGCGGTGTGCGGCCTCGGCGGAGTGGTCGCCCTGTGCGTCCGCGACCTCCGCCTGGCCGAGCTGCCCGGGTAGCGGTCAGATACCCGACGGCTTCGCCTCGTTCAGCCGGGCGACGGCCTCCTTGTCGCCCTCCAGCTGCACATCGGCCACCTCCCTGCGGCCGTACAGGAACAGGAGCAGCTCGGAGGGCTCGCCGGTGACCGTCACGACCGGCGTGCCCCGGTGCGCGACCGCGGTCCGGCCGTCCGGGCGCCGCAGCACCAGCCCGGTCGGGGCGCCGCGGCCCATCAGCCGGGCCGTGCGCTCCATCCGGGACCACAGGGCGTCCTGGAACACCGGGTCGAGCTCACGCGGCACCCAGTCCGGCCGGGCCCGGCGTACGTCCTCCGTGTGGACGTAGAACTCGATCGCGTTGGACGCCTCGTCGATCTGCTTGAGGGAGAACGGCGAGAAGCGCGGCGGCCCCGTACGGATGAGCTGGATCAGCTCCTCGTACGGCTTCTCGGTGAACTCCGCCGTCACCCGCTCGAGGCGGGGTGCGAGCTGCTTGATCAGGATGCCGCCCGCGGCGTCCGGCCGGCGTTCGCGGACCACCACGTGGGCGGCCAGGTCGCGGGTGTTCCAGCCGTCGCACAGGGTGGGGGCGGTCGGTCCTTCCGCCTCCAACAGATCGGCGAGGAGAAGTCGTTCACGCTTGGCATGGGTCGACATGCCTGCCAGCCTACGGCCGTCCCGCCGGTCCGCCCACCCGTCCGCCGGCCGCGTCCGCCCCGCCCGCCGTCCGGGCGCGCCCGGTCTCTCAACCCGTGGACGCGGACCGGGCCGGGCCCCGCGGCGCGGCACAATGGTCGGCATGACCAGTACGCCCCCGCCCAGCAGGCCCAGCGGCCTGGACCCCGAGATCTCCGCGCGCCTGAGGCGCAGCGCCGACGGGCTCGTCCCGGCCATCGCCCAGCAGTACGACACCGGTGAGGTGCTGATGCTCGGCTGGATGGACGACGAGGCACTGCACCGCACCCTCACGACGGGACGCTGCACCTACTGGTCGCGCAGCCGCCGGGAGTACTGGGTCAAGGGCGACACCTCCGGACACGTCCAGCACGTCAGGTCCGTCGCCCTGGACTGCGACGCCGACACCCTGCTGGTCAAGGTCGACCAGGTGGGCGCCGCCTGCCACACCGGGGACCGCACCTGCTTCGACGCCGACGTGCTGCTCCGGGACGCGGATTCGGGCGTGGCGCCCGTGGATCAGTAGGGTCGGCCGGCATGGACCTCGACACGTTCCGCAAGCTGGCCACCGACCGGCGTGTGATCCCCGTCGGCCGCAAGCTCCTCGCCGACGGCGACACCCCGGTCGCGCTCTACCGCAAGCTCGCCGCCGAACGGCCCGGCACCTTCCTGCTGGAGTCCGCGGAGAACGGCCGCTCGTGGTCCCGGTACTCGTTCGTCGGCGTGCGCTCCGCCGCCACGCTCACCGAGCGCGACGGCCGGGCGCACTGGCTGGGCACTCCGCCGGTCGGCGTCCCGGCGGACGGCGACCCGCTGGCCGCCCTGCGCGCCACCGTCGAGGCCCTCCACACGCCCCACGACCTCGCCCACGACCAGGGGCTGCCCCCCTTCACCGGTGGCATGGTCGGCTACCTCGGCTACGACATCGTCCGCCGCCTGGAGAAGATCGGCCCCGGTGAGCGCGACGACCTCGCGCTGCCCGAGCTGACGATGCTGCTGACCAGCGACCTCGCCGTCATGGACCACTGGGACGGTTCGGTCCTGCTGATCGCCAACGCCATCAACCACAACGACCTCGACACGGGCGTCGACGAGGCGTACGCGGACGCCGTGGCCCGGCTCGACGCCATGGAGGCGGACCTGTCCCGGTCCGTCTCGCAGCCCCCCGCGGCGCTGCCGCCGTCCGAGCTGCCCGAGTACACCGCCCTGTGGGGCGGGCCCGACTACCAGGACGCCGTCGAGGACATCAAGGAGCGCATCAGGGCGGGCGAGGCGTTCCAGGTCGTCCCCTCCCAGCGCTTCGAGACGCCCTGCACGGCGAGCGCGCTGGACGTCTACCGCGTGCTGCGGGCCACCAACCCGTCGCCGTACATGTACCTCTTCCGGTTCGACGGCTTCGACGTCGTGGGCTCCTCCCCGGAGGCCCTGGTCAAGGTCGAGGACGGGCAGGCCATGGTGCACCCGATCGCGGGCACCCGGCCGCGCGGTGCCACCGTCCAGGAGGACCAGGCCCTCGCCGACGAACTGATCGCCGACCCCAAGGAGCGCGCCGAGCACCTGATGCTCGTCGACCTCGGGCGCAACGACCTCGGACGGGTCTGCGAGCCCGGCTCCGTCGAGGTCGTCGACTTCATGTCCATCGAGCGGTACTCGCACGTGATGCACATCGTGTCCACGGTGACGGGCCGGGTGGCCGAGGGCCGCACCGCCTTCGACGTGCTGACCGCGTGCTTCCCCGCGGGCACCCTCTCGGGCGCCCCCAAGCCCCGCGCGATGCAGATCATCGACGAGCTGGAGCCGTCCCGGCGCGGCCTGTACGGCGGCTGCGTGGGCTACCTCGACTTCGCGGGCGACTCCGACACCGCCATCGCCATCCGTACCGCCCTGCTGCGGGACGGCACCGCGTACGTGCAGGCGGGCGCGGGGGTCGTCGCCGACTCGGACCCCGTCGCCGAGGACACCGAGTGCCGCAACAAGGCGGCCGCGGTGCTGCGCGCGGTCCACACCGCGAACCGGCTCGGGGGCTGAGCGCGCCCCCCGCGGACCCGACACCGCCCGCCGCTCCGACGCCCGGCCCGTCGTGGCCGGCCATGGCCCCCGGGCCCGGACGGCACCCGCGGGCCGCGGGGTCGCGCGCCCGCCGCCCCCGTCCCGCGCCCGGCGCCCCGCAGGCGCACCGCTGTCCCGCGGGTCCGGGTCCGGGTCCGGGACGCGCCGCCCCGCAGGCGCACCCCGCCGTCCCGCGGGCCCGGGTCCGGGTCTGGGCCCGGGTCCCGGACCCGCCGCTCCTGACCTGCCCCGGCGCCTCCCGGCAGGCTCCGGACCCGCCCCCGGCGCCTTCCGGGCCGCGTTCCGGACCCGGGCCGGAGCGCGGACGGACGAGGACAATGGGACGCGGGTCACGTGAACCCGGGTGACGCTTCGCCCGGAGTTCAGGCGATAGTGGAGTACGTGACTGCCGTTCCGCACCCCCGATCCGACACCCAAGGCCCCGCCCGGTCCGGCCGGCGCAGCCTCGCCCTCGCCCTGCTGTTCGGCGCGCTCGGCGCTGCCGTCGCCCTGCTCGCCTCACGTCAGGGCTGGTCGGCGGGGACCGCGACGGTCGCCGGCGGAGCCTTCCCGCTGAGCGCCTCGGGCAGTGACGTCACGGGCGTTCCCGCGTCCCTGGCGATAGTGGGCCTCGCCGCGCTGGTCGCCGTCTTCGCGGTCCGCCGCGCGGGCCGCCTCCTGGTCGCCGGCCTCCTCGCGCTCTCCGGCGCCGGCATCGTCGCGACCGCCCTCCTCGGCCTCTCCGACAGCTCCGCGCTGGACGAGAAGGCCGCTCAGGCCTCCGGCGACACCTCCGCCACCGTCGGCGCCATGACCCACACCGCCTGGCCGTACGTGGCCGCCGCGGGCGGTCTGCTGCTCCTGCTCGCGGGCCTCCTGGCGCTGCGCTACGGACGGCTGTGGCCCGCGATGTCCGGACGCTACGAGCGCGACGGCACCCCCCGGCCCCGCAGGACCCGGGCCCCCGTGGACCCGGACCGCCCCGAGGAGATCTGGAAGGCCCTCGACCGCGGCGAGGACCCGACCGGGGCATAGCGCCCGGCGCGCGAGGACCGCGAGAGAGGGGGAGGACCCCCGCTCGGGGCATGCGCGCGGGTACGGGACAATGGACATGAGCGTCCGACTCACACACGCACAGAGCTAACGAGGAGCAAGTCATGGCGGGCAGCAACCACGGTCACACTCCGGCCGCCTGGACCGGTGTCATCATCGCCTTCATCGGTTTCTGCGTCGCCGGCGCCTTCATGGTGATGGCCAACCCGCTGGGCTTCTGGGGCGGCATGGTCATCGTGGCTCTCGGCGGCGTGGTCGGCATGGCCATGCGCGCGGCGGGCCTCGGTCAGACGAAGCGCACCGGCCACCAGGCCCCGCAGGTGGCGTCCGCCGAGGGCTGATCCGGCCCGGCTGTCGGGAGGGCGGGTCCGGCGCGCGGCGCCGGGGCCGCCTTCCGCGTGTCCGGGGCCCTTGCGCGCGCCGTCCGCGGGGGAGCGGCAGAATGCGTCGGGTGAACGCCGAAACCCAGGGGACGGGGCCCGCCGCCGGATCGCTGCCGCGGCGGCTCGCCGTCCCCGGCGCGATGCTCGCGGCCGTCGTCGGGGCCTTCGCCTACGTGGGCGCCGTCGACCCGAACGAGCCCGGCCACTACCCCGGCTGCCCCCTGCTGCGCTACACGGGCGTCTACTGCCCCGGCTGCGGAGGGCTGCGCAGCGCGCACGCCGTCGCGCACGGCGACCTCACGACGGCGCTCGGGGCCAACGCGGTCGCGGTGCTCGGCTACGCGGTGTTCGCCGCGCTGTGGACCGTATGGGTGGTGCGTTCCGTCCAGGGACGGTCGCTGCGCCTCGATCCGGGCCCCTACGTGATGTGGTCGCTCGGCGCGTTGCTGCTGGTCTTCACGGTTGTCCGGAACCTGCCGTTCGGTGGCTCGCTGCATCCTTGATCAATCGGTGAACGTCCAGGTAGTGGGACCGGCGTCAACCGGATGCGAGGCATGAGCCCTCCTGCGGATACCATCGCAGTGACCATCCGATTCGTCCGGTGCGACGGACCGGGGTCGACCGCAGAACCGCTTGAAGTGTCAACCGTCAGGGAAGGGGGCCGCTCGCGTGAGTGTGCTCGACGAGATCATCGACGGAGTCCGTGCCGACCTCGCGGAGCGGCAGGCGCGCGTCAGCCTCGACGAGCTCAAGGAGCGCGCGGCGAAGGCTCCGGCCGCCAAGGACGGTGTCGCGGCCCTGCGCGGCGACGGCGTCAAGGTCATCTGCGAGGTCAAGCGCTCCAGCCCCTCCAAGGGCGCGCTGGCCGCGATCGCCGACCCGGCGGCGCTCGCCGCCGACTACGAGGCCGGCGGCGCGGCCGTCATCTCCGTGCTGACCGAACAGCGCCGCTTCGGCGGCTCGCTCGCGGACCTCGAGGCCGTGCGCGCCCGGGTGGACATCCCCGTGCTGCGCAAGGACTTCATCGTCACCTCCTACCAGCTGTGGGAGGCCCGCGCGTACGGCGCCGACCTCGCGCTGCTCATCGTCGCGGCGCTCGACCAGCCCGCTCTCGAGTCCCTGATCGAGCGTGCCGAGTCCATCGGCCTCACGCCGCTCGTCGAGGTGCACGACGAGGACGAGGTCGAGCGCGCGGTGGACGCCGGTGCGAAGATCATCGGTGTCAACGCGCGCAACCTGAAGGACCTCAAGGTCGACCGCGGGACCTTCGAGCGCCTCGCGCCCGAGATCCCCGCGCACCTCGTCAAGATCGCCGAATCCGGTGTCCGCGGCCCGCACGACCTCATCGCGTACGCCAACGCCGGCGCCGACGCGGTGCTGGTCGGCGAGTCCCTGGTCACCGGCCGGGACCCGAGGACCGCGGTCTCCGACCTGGTCGCCGCCGGAGCGCACCCCGCGCTGCGGCACGGGCGGGGCTGACCCTCCCCGATGGACGCCGACCGCCGCTTCCCCGCCGCCACCCGTCCGGGCCCGCGCCCCGACGGTGGTACGGCGCGCGTGCGGTCGGCCGCGGCGGGACCGGCGGGTGCCGGAGTCCGCGACCCCTACGCCCGCCTCGCCCGCGGCTGCCGCCCGCGCGGCTGCCGCGCCCCGGCCCGCCGGGTGCACGGACGCCGCGTCCGGTACGTCATCGGCGACGAGCCGGGCCAGGTCAACGGGATGCGATGGCGCCGGCGCCCGCGCGCCGACGCCGCCGGTGGTCACCGCCCCGTCCTCTGACGGGCGGCCGGGACCATCCGGACACCACCCGACCACCGCCGTGGGACCGGCAGGGCACCGCCCTGCCCGGACCGGGGCGCGGACCGTCCCCGACGGAGGCCGTGCCCTCCATCGAAGGCACACGGGCCGGTGGGACGACGACGGCCGAAGGCGCACACGCGACCGCCATCAGACCTGTCGACCGGGGCTTTCGCCCCCGTGAGGTGACCGCATGCCCAGCGAGTTCTTCATTCCCGACCCCGAGGGCCAAGTGCCCAGTGCCGAGGGCTACTTCGGCGCGTTCGGCGGCAAGTTCATCCCGGAGGCGCTGGTCGCCGCCGTGGACGAGGTCGCCGTCGAGTACGACAAGGCGAAGTCCGACCCGGAGTTCGCCCGCGAGCTGGACGACCTGCTCGTCCACTACACCGGCCGGCCCAGCTCCCTGACCGAGGTGCCCCGGTTCGCCGAGCACGCCGGCGGCGCCCGGGTCTTCCTCAAGCGGGAGGACCTCAACCACACCGGCTCCCACAAGATCAACAACGTGCTCGGCCAGGCGCTCCTCACCCGGCGCATGGGCAAGACCCGCGTCATCGCCGAGACCGGCGCAGGCCAGCACGGCGTCGCGACGGCCACCGCCTGCGCGCTGTTCGGCCTCGACTGCACCATCTACATGGGCGAGATCGACACGCGGCGCCAGGCCCTCAACGTCGCCCGCATGCGCATGCTCGGCGCCGAGGTCGTCGCCGTGAAGTCCGGCAGCCGCACGCTGAAGGACGCCATCAACGAGGCGTTCCGCGACTGGGTCGCCAACGTCGACCGCACCCACTACCTCTTCGGCACGGTCGCCGGACCGCACCCCTTCCCCGCCATGGTCCGCGACTTCCACCGGGTCATCGGCGTCGAGGCGCGACGGCAGATCCTGGAGCGCGCGGGGCGCCTGCCCGACGCGGCCGTCGCCTGCGTCGGCGGCGGCTCCAACGCCATCGGCCTCTTCCACGCCTTCATCCCGGACGCGGGGGTGCGCCTCATCGGCTGCGAGCCCGCCGGACACGGCCTGGAGACCGGCGAGCACGCGGCCACGCTGACCGCGGGTGAGCCGGGCATCCTGCACGGTTCGCGCTCGTACGTCCTCCAGGACGACGAGGGGCAGATCACCGAGCCCTACTCGATCTCGGCCGGACTCGACTACCCGGGCATCGGCCCCGAGCACGCGTACCTCAAGGACAGCGGCCGCGGCGAGTACCGCGCGGTCACCGACGACGCCGCCATGCAGGCGCTGCGCCTGCTCTCCCGCAGCGAGGGCATCATCCCGGCGATCGAGAGCGCCCACGCCCTCGCCGGGGCGCTGGAGGTCGGCAGGGAACTGGGCAGGGACGGCCTCGTCGTCGTCAACCTGTCCGGCCGCGGCGACAAGGACATGGACACGGCCGCCCGCTACTTCGGTCTGTACGACACGGACGCCACCGTGGAGCCGGACGCCGACAGCGACCGCGCCGAGATCGAGGGGGACGCCAAGTGAGCGGCAACATCAGGCTGCTGGACGACACACTCGCCGCGGCCAGGGCCGAGGGCCGGTCCGCGCTCATCGCCTACCTCCCGGCCGGGTTCCCGACCGTGGACGGCGGGATCGCGGCGGTCAAGGCCGCCTTCGACGGCGGGGCCGACGTCGTGGAGATCGGCCTGCCCCACAGCGACCCGGTCCTCGACGGGCCGGTCATCCAGACCGCCGACGACATCGCCCTGCGCGGCGGCGTCCGGATCGCCGACGTGATGCGGACCGTCCGCGAGGCCTTCGAGGCCACCGGCAGGCCCGTACTCGTCATGACGTACTGGAACCCGATCGACCGCTACGGCGTCGAGCGCTTCACCGCCGAGCTCGCGGAGGCCGGCGGGGCGGGCTGCATCCTGCCCGACCTCCCCGTGCAGGAGTCCGCGCTGTGGCGGGAGCACGCCGACAAGCACGGCCTCGCGACCGTCTTCGTCGTCGCCCCCAGCAGCAAGGACGCCCGGCTCGCCGAGATCACCGCGGCGGGCTCCGGCTTCGTCTACGCGGCCTCCCTGATGGGGGTCACCGGCACCCGCGCGTCCGTCGGCGAGCAGGCACAGGACCTCGTCGGACGCACCAGGGCCACCACCGACCTGCCGGTCTGCGTGGGACTCGGCGTCTCGAACGCCGAACAGGCCGCCGAGGTCGCCGGCTTCGCCGACGGCGTCATCGTCGGCTCGGCCTTCGTGAAGCGGATGCTGGACGCCCCCGACGAGAGCACGGGACTCGCCGCGGTCCGCGCCCTCGCCGCCGATCTCGCGAAGGGCGTGCGCCGCACCGGCTGACGCACGGCCGTTCCCGCACGGGGACAGGGGACGAATCGGTCACTCGAACGGGTGGACCTGGGGCCGGGGAGGCGCGCTGCGCCTCCCCGGTTCGTTCTGCCGGATGTGAGCGAGAAGAACCGTGAGGGAAAGCGCACCGCCCGCGAGCGGCTGGCGGAAGAGCGAGAGAAGCAGAAGTCCGCGGAGAAGCGCCGCCGGGTGCTGATCGTGGGCGGCGCGGTCGTCTGCGTGCTGGCGCTGGCCGCGGTCATCGGCGTACTGGCCGCCGGCTCGGGCAAGGACGACACCGACACGGCCGGCCCGGTGACGGCGCCCTCGGGGGCGAACGGGGAGGACAGCCTCGCCATCCCCGTCGGCAAGGAGAGCGCCAAGTCGACGCTCACGGTGTGGGAGGACTTCCGCTGCCCGGCCTGCAAGAGCTTCGAGGACGCCTACCGCGCCACGATCCATGAGCTGACGGACTCCGGACAGCTCAAGGTCGAGTACCACCTCGCCACCCTCATCGACGGGAACATGGGCGGCAGCGGCTCGCTGCGCGCGGCCAACGCCGCCGCGTGCGCCCAGGGCGCCGGGAAGTTCCCCGCGTACCACGACGTGCTCTTCCGGAACCAGCCCCCCGAGACGGACGACGCGTTCGCGGACAACGGCAAGCTCGTCGAGCTGGCGGGCAAGGTCGACGGGCTCGACACCCCCGCCTTCCGCCAGTGCGTGGACGACGGCACCCACGACAGCTGGGTCGCGGAGTCCAACAAGGCCTTCCAGAGCGGCGGCTTCAGCGGCACGCCCACGGTCCTGCTCAACGGGAAGAACATCTACCAGGACCAGACGATGACCCCGGCGAAGCTGAAGCAACTGGTGCGGCAGGCCGACGCGGCGTGAGCCCCGCGGGCCGTCGGGCACGTCCCCCGTGTCCCGCCGGCCCCGGTGCTCCCATCGGTCTCGTTATCGAGCCGTAGCCCGGGCGGGTGGCCGCACGCGCCGCCCGGCAGGGTAGCGTCGACCCTGCCATGGAACTTGCCTACATTCCCAGCCCGTCGCGCGGTGTGCTGCATCTTGGCCCCATTCCGCTGCGCGGCTACGCGTTCTGCATCATCATCGGCGTCTTCGTAGCCGTCTGGCTCGGCAACAAGCGGTGGATCGCGCGCGGGGGCCGGGCCGGCACCGTGGCCGACATCTCCGTGTGGGCCGTTCCGTTCGGACTCGTCGGCGGACGGCTCTACCACGTCATCACGGACTACCAGCTGTACTTCAGCGAGGGCCGTGACTGGGTCGACGCCTTCAAGATCTGGGAGGGCGGCCTCGGGATCTGGGGCGCCATCGCGTTCGGCGCGGTGGGTGCCTGGATCGGCTGCCGCCGGCGGGGCATCCCGCTGCCGGCCTGGGCCGACGCCCTCGCCCCCGGCATCGCCCTCGCACAGGCCATCGGCCGCTGGGGCAACTGGTTCAACCAGGAGCTGTACGGGCGGGAGACGGACCTTCCCTGGGCGCTGCACATCACGTCCGTGACGGACGGCCGGGTGCCGGGCTACTACCACCCGACGTTCCTCTACGAGTCGCTGTGGTGCGTCGGTGTCGCCGTCCTGGTGATCTGGGCGGACCGGCGCTTCAAGCTCGGCCACGGCCGCGCCTTCGCGCTGTACGTCGCCGCGTACTGCGTGGGCCGCTTCTGGATCGAGTACATGCGGGTCGACGAGGCCCACCACGTGCTCGGCATGCGCCTGAACAACTGGACGGCGATCGTCGTCCTCGTCCTCGCCGTGGTCTACATCGTGCTGTCGGCCCGGCTCCGTCCGGGTCGTGAGGAGGTCGTCGAACCGGCGGCCCCCGACGCCGACGACGACACGGACGCCGTGGACCTCGACAAGAAGTCCGAGGACAAGAAGTCCGAGGACGGGAAGTCCGACGCGGACGGCGACGCGGAGTCCGCGGGGAAGAAGCCGACGGCGAAGAAGCCCGACGCCGACGGCGACGCGGAGTCGACCAGCGGGGCGACCGACGGCGAGGCGTCCGGGAGCACGGGCGACGACACCGCCGCGGCCACGGACGGCGACGCGGTCACCGCACCCTCGGACACGGCGGTCGACACGGCGTCCGGCACGAAGGACGAGGCGGGGTCCGCCAAGAAGTCCTGACCCGGTCCATGGTCGAAGGGGGCGCTCCCGCGCGGGGGCGCCCCCTTCGCGTGCGTACGGCCGCCCGCCGCCCGGGTCAGGCGCGGCGGGCCAGGGACAGCGTGCGCCGGGCCGCCGCCACGACCGCGGCGTCGACGAAGAGCCCGTCGGGCAGCGCCTGCGCGCCGGGCCGGACGGCCGCGGCCTCGATCACCGACTCGGCCGTCTCGATCTCCTTCCCGGTCGGCAGGTAGGCGGCCTCGATCACCGGGAGCTGCCGCGGATGGATGGCCGCGCGGCCGAGGAAGCCCAGGGCCCGCCCCCGGGCGCACGAGTCGGCCAGCGAGGCGAGGTCGCGCACGTCGGGGTGCACCGACTGGGGCGGCGGTGCCAGGCCCGCGGCCCTGGCGGCCAGGACGATCCGCGAGCGGGACCAGTCGAGGCCCGCGTCCTCCCGTACGCCGAGGTCGGCGCGCAGGTCCGCCTCGCCGAGCGCGATCCCGCGCAGTACGGGATGGGCGGTGGCGATCGCGTACGCGTACTCGACGGCGAGGGCCGACTCCAGCAGCGCGTACAGCGGTACGCGGGAGGTGCTCTCCGCCGTGCGGACGACCTGCATCGGCGAGGTGATCTTGGGCAGTCGCAGCCCCGACAGCGCCGGCGAGGCGGCGAGGGCGTCGAGGTCGGCGGCGGCGTCCGGGCCGTCCAGGGCGTTGATCCGGACGTGGACCGGTGTCGGCGTCGGCTCCCGCAGGAGTTCGGCGGTGGCGGCGCGGGCGTACGCCTTGCGGTCGTCGGCGACCGCGTCCTCCAGGTCGACGACCACCACGTCGGCGCCGGACACGAGTGCCTTGGCGACGACCTCCGGCCGGTCGCCGGGGACGTAGAGCCAGGTGATCGGGATCGCCGCGGAGGACTCCCCGTTCACAGCGCGCCCTCCGCCCGCAGCGTCTTGATCTCGGTCTCCGTCAGACCGAGCTCGGTGAGGACCGCGTCGGTGTCGGCGCCGTGCGGGCGGCCCGCCCAGCGGATCGCGCCGGGGGTGTCGGTGAGGCGGAAGAGGACGTTCTGCATGCGCAGCGGGCCCAGTTCGGGGTCGTCGACGGTGGTGATCGTGTCGAGGGCCGTGTACTGCGGGTCCGTCATGACGTCCCGTACGTCCTGGACGGGGGCCACCGCGGCCTGGGCCCGCTCGAAGGCCTCGACGACCTCCGCCCGGGTGTGCCGGGCGATCCACCCGCCGACCGCCTCGTCGAGGACGTCGCTGTGGCGGGCCCGGTCCTCGCCCGTGGCGAACCACGGCTCGTCGATCAGGTCCGGGCGGCCGACCAGGCGCATCACGCGTTCGGCGATCGACTGGGCCGACGTCGAGACGGCGACCCAGGTGCCCTCGGCCGTGCGGTACGTGTTGCGCGGGGCGTTGTTCTGGGAGCGGTTGCCGGTGCGCGGCTGGACGTGGCCCAACTGGTCGTACCAGAGCGGCTGCGGGCCGAGGACGGTGAGGATCGGTTCGATGATCGCCATGTCCACGACCTGGCCGCGGCCCGTCCGGTCGCGGGCCGCGAGCGCGGTCATCACCGCGTAGGCGGTGGCCAGGCCGGCGATCGAGTCGGCGAGCCCGAAGGGCGGCAGCGTCGGCGGGGCGTCCGGCTCACCGGTGATCGCGGCGAATCCGCTCATCGCCTCGGCGAGCGTGCCGAAGCCGGGGCGCCGGGCGTACGGCCCGAACTGGCCGAAGCCGGTGACCCGGGTCAGCACCAGGCGGGGGTTGGCGGCCGACAGCTCGTCCCAGCCGAGGTCCCATTTCTCCAGTGTGCCCGGGCGGAAGTTCTCGACGATCACGTCGGCGGAGGCGGCCAGCCGCAGCAGGGTCGCGCGACCGCCGGGAGCGGACAGGTCCAGCGTCATCGTGCGCTTGTTGCGGCCGAGGAGCTTCCACCACAGGCCGATGCCGTCCTTGGACGGACCGTGGCCGCGGGACGGGTCCGGAACGCGCGGGTGCTCGATCTTGACGACCTCCGCGCCGAAGTCGCCGAGCATCGTGGCGGCGAGCGGACCGGCGAAGAGGGTCGCGAGGTCGAGCACCCGCAGACCGGTGAGGGGACGGGTCGGTTCGCTGGTGTGGGGGCTTGGTTCACTCATGCGGTGTGCTGCGCCTCGCTCTCGGAGCGGTACGGGGACGGCCGGGGACCGGCCGTACGGGAAGTGGCTGTGCGGGCGGTGGCGGTACGGGAAGCGCGGGGTGAGGGCCGGTTGTACGGGAAGTGGGGGCGCGGGCGGCTGTGGTCGTACGGGAGCGGCGGTGCGGGGTCAGCGGTGGGACTCCCGCAGGGTGAGGCCGGCGAGCGTGTCGAAACCGACGCCGTCGAAGCCGGTCACGGAGGTGGCGAGCCGGTTCTTGAGCGGGGTCGTCCAGCGGTCGGGGAGGGCGGCGGGCGATCCGGCGAGGAGCCCGGCGAGACTGCCGGCGGTCGCGCCGTTCGAGTCGGTGTCCCAGCCGCCCGAGACCGCGCGGCAGACGGACCCGCCGTAGTCGCCGTCCGCGTGGGTGAGCGCGGCGGCGAGCAGCGCGGTGTTGGGGACGGCGTGGACCCAGTGGTGGTCCCGGTGGGTGGCGTGGAGTTCGTCCACGACCCGGTCGAAGTCGGGCTGCTCACGGGCGAGTCCGACCGCGTGGCGCACCGCACGGGCCAGCCGGGACCCGGGCGGCACGACCGCGAGCCCCGTGCGCAGGCAGTCATGGACGTCGCTGGTCCCGGCGGCGGCCTCGGCGAGGGCTGCCGCCGCGAACATCGCCGCGTAGACGCCGTTGGCGGTGTGGGTGAGCGTGGCGTCGCGGTGGGCCTGCTCGGCCGCGGCCCCCGGCGCGCCGGGGTGCGTCCAGCCGTGCACGTCCGCGCGGATCAGCGCGCCGATCCACTCCCGGAACGGGTTGCGGTGACGGGCCGTCCGCGGCGGCTCCACACCGTCGAGGAGGTTGCGGTAGGCGACGCGCTCGGCCGTGAACGTGCGGCCCGCCGGGAGTTCGTCCAGCCAGAGCCCGGCCACGTCCTGCGTGGTGAACCCCCTGCCGTGGCGCCGGAGCAGCAGCAGGTTCAGCAGGGGGTAGTTGAGGTCGTCGTCCTCCGGCATGCCGTCGATGTTCTCGGCGAGGGAGGTGGGCGCGGAGCGCCGGTTCCAGGGGTACGCGGCCCGGAGTTCCGCGGGCAGGCCGCGCTCCGTGAACCAGGTGCCCAGCGGCCAGTTCCCGGCAGCCCGGGCGAGTGCTCGGATGCCGTCGAGCGGGAGCTTCTCCACCGGCTTGCCGAGCAGGCAGCCGGCCGCCCTGCCCAGCCACGCCGCCTCCAGCCGCGCGAGGAGCGCGCCGTCGCCCCCCGCGGAACCCGGCCGGTCCGCGGGCCAGTCCGGGCACAGGGCGCGGATGCGGGCCAGGTCCGTCGGCTCGCGGTCGGCCGACGCGCTGGGCAGGTCCGCCAGTTCGTCCAGCAGGTCGACGGCCAGCGTGCGCAGGTACGGCGGTGCCGGCCGCTGCGAGGCGCCCGCCCGCTCCGGGGCGGCGGGGCCGCCGGCCCGGAGCCAGCGGGTCTCGACGGCCGAGGGGTCGCGGCCGTCCTGCCGCGCCTGGCGCAGTTCGTGGCCGATCAGGTCCTCGGGCTGGACCCAGGTCAGCCGCAGGGGTGTCATGACAGCTCCGCGTAGGCCGACTCGTGGGACCGGCGGCGGCGCACGTCACGGGCGAAGACCTCCCGTGTCACCTCCGTGAGCGCCGCCGCGGGGGCGTGCAGGTCCAGACGGCTGGACTCGGCGACCGTCTTCGCCCAGTCGGACGGGACCTCCGCGCCCAGGGCGCCCGCGAGCGCGCCGGACATGGTGGCGATGGAGTCGCAGTCGCGGCCGTAGTTCACCGAACCCAGCACCGTGCGGCGGTAGTCGCCGCGGCCGATCAGCAACATGCCGAGGGCGACGGGGAGTTCCTCGATCGAGTGGAGCCGTGACGGGCGCCGGGCGCCGAGCGAGGGGGCGCGGTAGTCCGGGCCGACCGTGTCGAAGGGGGCGACCGCCTCGCGCAGGGGCCGCAGCGCCGACTCGGCGTCGGTGTGGCGCGACGCCGTGTCGCACACCGCCTCGATCGCCGCGCGGGTGCCGTCCTTGGCCAGGCCGAGACAGGTCCCGACCACGGAGTCCGGGGTCGCGCCGGGCACGCAGGCCGCCGCCACGGCCGCCGCGAAGACACCGGCGGCCTCGCGCCCGTACGAGGACTGGTGGGCGCCCGCGATGTCGAGGGCCTCGGCGTACGCGCCCGCCGGATTGGCCGCGTTGACCAGGCCGACGGGTGCCATGTACATGGCGGCCCCGCAGTTGACGATGTTTCCGCTGCCCGCCTCGCGCGGGTCGACGTGACCGTAGTGGAGGCGGGCGACCAGCCACTTCTCGGCGAGGAAGATCCGCTGGAGGGGGAGGGCCTCGGCCTCCAGCTCCGGGATCCAGCGCGGGGTGGTCATCAGGTCGGGGACCAGGTGCTCGGCGACGGCGTACGCGTCGAGGTGGTCGCGGACGGTCGCGTACACCCTGATCAGCGCGTGGGTCATCAAGGTGTCGTCGGTGACGTGTCCGTCGCCCTTGTGGTACGGGGCGATGGGGCGGGCCGTGCGCCAGGTGCCGCCGTTCCAGGGGCCGACGACTCCGTGGACGCGGCCGCCGTGGCGTTCGGCGATCTGCTCGGGGGAGTAGCCCTCGACGGGGCCGCCGAGCGCGTCGCCGACGGCGGCCCCGACGAGGCTGCGGGTGATCCGTTCTTCCAGGGTTGCGGGTGCGGTGGGCGTCATGCCCGAATCATCCCCCTACGGGGCTCGGTTGCCCGGCTGCCAGCAGTTCGGCGAGTTCCACGAGGTCCGTTCCGGTCAGCCGGGGCAGTGCGCAGCCCGAGAGGGTGCGGCAGGCGTCGCGCCAGGAGGCGGGGACGGCGGCGCCGCCGCCGAGGGCGCCGGTCAGCGCCCCGGCGAGGGCCGGGGCGGAGTCGGCGACCCGGGACAGGCAGGCGGCGGCGGGCACGGCCTCGGCGATCCGGCCGCGTGCGGCGGTCGCCAGGGCGAGGGCGACCGGGACCGTCTCGGCGGCTGCGATGCCGTAGCTGTAGACGTGGTCCACGATCTGGTGCTCCAGGAGGGGTACCAGGCCGAAGGTGCTGTCGGCCCGGTGGGCCAGTACGAGCGCGTGCCGGGCGTTGCGGCCGATCTCGGTGGACGGCGGGAGTTCGGCGAGGGCGGCCTCGACGCATGTGTCGACGTCCGCGCCGGCCAGCGCGAGCGCGAGCGCCGCCGCCATCGCGCGGGCGCCGTGCACCCCGTCGCCGTCCTGTGTGTAGCGGGCGTCGAACTCGGCGAGTTCCGCTGCGGGCCCGGGGTCGCCGGTGTGCGCCACGGCCAGGACGCACGCCCGTACGCAGGCCGCGTCGTCGAAGTAGTGCGGGTTGTCGTGACCCGTGGCGGGCGGGCGCAGTCCGGCGGCGAGGTTGCCGAGGCCGGCCCGCACCGAGATGCGGGCGCGCAGGGGGAGGACGGCAGACTCGACCTCGGGGGCGCGGTCGGCGGCCGCGGCGATCTCGCTCGCGACGGCGCTCCAGGACAGGTCGATGGCCGCGCGCAACCGGCGTTCGCGGCTCAGGTCGCCCAGCACGCCGGCGTCGGCGGCCCGCAGTACGGCCTCCGCGGCGAACGCCGCCCACTCGGCGTCGTCCGAGGGGCCGAGGCGCAGGGGTTCCGGCGGCTGGTTCAGCGCGATCGGCACGGGCAGGGTGGTCGTCGCGTTCTGCTCCGCGAACGTGTCGAGCTCCCGGGTCAGCCGGCGCGTCCACTCGGGCATCCGGCTGGCCCGGTGCCGGGCGGCGGGCCAGCCCGCGGCGTCGCCTGCGGCGAGGCCCAGCAGCAGGCCCTCGACGCGGCGGACGCGGTCCTCGCGTGGCGCCGGAGTGGCGGTCCGCGGTGCGGCGGTTGCCTGCGCCCGCGCGGCGGACCGCGGCCCGGCGGCGCCTCGCGCCCGCGGGTCGGCGGCGGTC
This sequence comes from Streptomyces fructofermentans, assembly GCF_014651055.1. Classification (GTDB taxonomy): domain Bacteria; phylum Actinomycetota; class Actinomycetes; order Streptomycetales; family Streptomycetaceae; genus Streptomyces; species Streptomyces fructofermentans. The sequence goes on along the minus strand of NZ_BMWD01000009.1, from coordinate 135,498 downwards.
CGCGATCCGGCGGTTGCCTGCGCCCGCGGGTCGGCGGTGGTCCGCGGTGCGGCGGTTGCCTGCGCCCGCGGGTCGGCGGCGGTCCGCGATCCGGCGGCTCGCGCGGCGCCGGGCCCCGTGACCGCTGTCCGCTCCGGCCGGTCGGGGAGGGGGTCCGTGCCCGCATGCCGCGCCGGTGGGGCGGGGAGCGGCTCCGTCGGTGCTTCCCGCACCGGTCGGGTCGGGGGCGTGGCCGGTTCCGTGACCGTTTCCCGGGCCGGTCGGGACGGGGCGGGGCCCGTGGGCGCTTCCCGGTCCTGGGGGTCCTGCTCGGGGGGCACCGCCGTACTGCGCCCCGGCCGGTCGGGCAGGGGGCTCATGACCGCATCGGGCCGCGGGCGTGACGGGGCGGGTGCCGCGACCGTGTGCCGGTCGGGGGCCGGGGCCGTCGGGGGTTGCGGTCGGTGGTGGTCCGGGGCGGGGGTCATGACGTCGCCCCGTCGCGGTCGGCCGCGAGCACGAAGGCGGCCGGGTCGGGGGGCAGCGGGTCGTGGACGCGGGCGGGCTCGTCCTCGTCCGGGGTCAGGAGGTCCGCCACGTCCAGGACGTGGTGCCCCCGCATGGAGGGCAGGCAACTGCCCCTGGCCGGGCCGATCGCGGCCGCCCAGTGCGCGGGTACGGCGGAGACCCCGCGGGTGGCGCCTGCCAGCGCGCCCGCGACCGCCGCCGTGGTGTCCGCGTCCCGGCCCATGTTCACGGCGGTGAGCACCGCCTCGGTGAAGTCGCCCCCGGCGGCCGCGTACGCGCCGAAGGCGAGGGCCACGGCTTCGGGGGCCAGGTCCGTCCAGGGGTAGCCGCCGATGACGACGGCGGACCGGACCGCGCGTTCGCCGCGGTGGGCGCAGGCCACGGCCCGGCGCAGCGAGCGGGCGGTCCAGGAGTCCTCGGGGATGACGGCCAGGGCCGAGGCGACCACGACGATCGGCGGGGCACCCGCCATGGCGGCGGCGACCCCGGCGGCGACCGCCTGGCCGCCGAGGATGCCCTCGCCGTCGTGGCTCACCGAGCCGTCGATCGCGACCAGGCGGGCCGCCTCCGCGGGGCGGCCCGCGGCGAAGACGCCGAAGGGCGCCGCCCGCATGGCGAGGCCGTCGCTCCACGCGTGCCGGTGCTGGGCGGAGATGGGGGCGGCGAGCCCTCTGCGCAGATTCTCCAGGGTGCCGCGCTCGCTGAAGCCGGCGCCGCGGAACGGGCCCTCGTCCCGGTCGGCGATCCACTGGTGCCAGGCCGCCTCGACATGGGCGACGGTGAGCGCCGAGCCGTGCCGGGCGAGCAGCAGCCCTGAGAAGATCGCGTACTCCGTGTCGTCCGTACCGGCGGGGTGCTCGGCCACGTATCCGGTGATGCGTCCCCAGCGCGCGCGGATCTCGGACGGCTTCATGTTCTCGGCGGGTGCCCCCAGCGCGTCCCCCACGGCGAGCCCCAGCAGCGCGCCGCGCGCCCGCTCACGGAGATCGGCGGCGCCGCCGGGCGCGGGGACCGAGGGAACGCAGGCAATCGAAGCCATGACGGTGCCTCTCCATCACTGGGTCCCAGAAGGACCCTTTGTGCATCTGTCCCACGGCAGCGGCCCGGCGGAGCCTCACGGGCCCCATCGTCACCCGGTCGACATCTGCGCGCAGGTCGCCACGGATGAGCGACGGAGGACGAAAGCGCAGGTAAGTACGGCCTTCCTTGCTGGCGGCGGCGAAATTCGCGGCGTATTTTGATTGTTGTCCAAAGGTGGAAATTGTCCAATCAAGCTTCCTTGGGGGATCCAGGCATGGCCGTCATCGAGACCGGGGCGACGCTTCACGAGGCGCACCGCGACAACCACACCCACCGCGACGTGAACGGCGGATGGCTGCGGCCCGCCGTGTTCGGGGCGATGGACGGCCTCGTCTCCAACCTCGCGCTGATGACGGGTGTGGCGGGCGGCGAGGTCTCCCACCGGACCGTCGTCCTGACCGGGCTCGCGGGCCTGGCGGCCGGAGCCTTCTCCATGGCCGCCGGCGAGTACACCTCCGTCGCCTCGCAGCGTGAACTCGTCGAAGCCGAACTCGACGTCGAGCGGCGGGAGTTGCGGAAGCACCCGAAGGACGAGGAGCGCGAGCTGGCGGAGCTGTACCGGTCCCGCGGAGTGGAGCCCGGCCTCGCCCGCGAGGTGGCCCGGCAACTGTCCGCAGACCCCGAGCAGGCGCTGGAGATCCACGCCCGCGAGGAACTGGGCATCGATCCCGGCGACCTGCCCTCCCCGGGCGTGGCCGCCGTCTCCAGCTTCGGGTCGTTCGCCCTCGGGGCCATGCTCCCCGTCCTGCCCTACCTGCTCGGCGCGAGCGCCCTGTGGCCCGCCGTGCTGCTCGCGCTCCTCGGGCTCTTCGCCTGCGGCGCCGTGGTGGCCCGGGTGACCGCCAGGACGTGGTGGTACGGCGGGCTGCGGCAACTCGCGCTCGGCGGCGCCGCGGCCGGTGTGACGTACGCCCTCGGCGGTCTGATCGGATCGGCCGTAGGATGACCCAGCCGTCGGTCGCTCACCTATGCACGGGACTGCATAAGTAGTTGTTACTCGGCGGTTTCGATTCCTTGAACACCGGGCATGAGCCGTAAGCGCTGCGGGCAATGACGCCACTGCCGCGCACGAGGCGGTGCGCGACGTTGCGCGCCGCGGTCGGACCGACGGTCATGGATCTGTCCGAAAAGGTCCCCTGTTCAGCCGCCACGAGCGGCACCCCGCCGCGACCCGCGGTGTCCGCATGCTGGAACACGGTATCCGGTTCACGAGGACCGCCCCATCATGTAACCTGCACGAAATTTTGCACCTTCAGCAGAGGGCCAACGTCGTCCCTCGGCACATGCATATGCCACGACGACGACGGGAGAGCCGATGCGTACGCCGCGCCAGCCGTCCCAGCACTCCACGAATGGCCAGAACTGGTCGTTCATGGATGCTCGCCCTGCCGCGCAGGGGATGTACGACCCGCGCAACGAGCACGACGCCTGCGGCGTCGGCTTCGTGGCGACCCTCACCGGTGAGGCGAGCCACGCGCTGGTCGAGCAGGCGCTCACCGTGCTCCGCAACCTGGAGCACCGCGGCGCGACCGGCTCGGAGCCCGACTCCGGAGACGGTGCCGGCATCCTCTCCCAGGTACCCCACGCCTTCTTCCGCGAGGTCGCCGCCTTCGACCTCCCCGAGGCCGGCGGATACGCGGTCGGCATCGCCTTCCTGCCCGAGGCCGGCACCGCCGAAGCCGTCTCACACATTGAGACGATCGCCGCCGACGAGGGCCTGACGGTCCTCGGCTGGCGCGAGGTCCCGGTCGCCCCCGAACTCCTCGGCGCCACCGCCCGCTCGACGATGCCGGTCTTCCACCAGCTGTTCGTCGCCGACGGCACCTCCGGGGCCGGGCGGGCGCCCGCCCAGGGCATCGAACTCGACCGCAAGGCCTTCGTCCTGCGCAAGCGCGCCGAGCGGGAGGTCGGCGTGTACTTCCCGTCGCTCTCCGCACGGACCATCGTCTACAAGGGCATGCTGACCACCGGCCAGCTGGAGCCCTTCTTCCCGGACCTGTCCGACCGCCGCTTCGCCTCCGCGATCGCGCTCGTGCACTCCCGGTTCTCCACCAACACCTTCCCGAGCTGGCCGCTCGCCCACCCGTACCGCTTCGTCGCGCACAACGGCGAGATCAACACGGTCAAGGGCAACCGCAACTGGATGGTGGCCCGCGAGTCCCAGCTCGTCTCCGAGCTCTTCGGCGACAAGGGCCTCGACCGCATCTTCCCGATCTGCACGCCGGACGCGTCCGACTCGGCGTCCTTCGACGAGGTGCTGGAACTCCTGCACCTGGGCGGACGCTCCCTGCCGCACTCCGTGCTGATGATGATCCCGGAGGCGTGGGAGAACCACGACTCCATGGACCCGGCCCGGCGCGCCTTCTACCAGTTCCACTCCACGATGATGGAGCCCTGGGACGGCCCGGCCTGCGTCACCTTCACCGACGGCACCCAGGTCGGCGCCGTGCTCGACCGCAACGGTCTGCGCCCCGGCCGCTACTGGGTCACCGACGAGGGCCTCGTCGTCCTCGGCTCCGAGGTCGGCGTCCTCGACATCGACCCCGCGAAGGTCGTCCGCAAGGGCCGCCTGCAGCCCGGCCGGATGTTCCTCGTCGACACCGCAGAGCACCGGATCATCGAGGACGACGAGATCAAGGCCGGCCTCGCCGCCGACCTGCCCTACGCGGAGTGGCTGGAGGCCGGCGAGATCGAGCTGTCCGACCTCCCCGAGCGCGAGCACATCGTCCACACCCACGCCTCGGTCACCCGGCGCCAGCAGACCTTCGGTTACACGGAGGAGGAGCTGCGCGTCATCCTCGCGCCGATGGCCAAGACCGCGGGCGAGCCGCTCGGCTCCATGGGCACGGACTCGCCGATCGCCGCGCTCTCCGAGCGCCCGCGGCTGCTCTTCGACTACTTCACCCAGCTCTTCGCACAGGTCACCAACCCGCCGCTGGACGCCATCCGCGAAGAGCTGGTCACCTCCCTGCGCTCCTCCCTCGGCCCCGCGGGCAACCTGCTGGAGCCGACCGCCGCGTCCTGTCGCAGCGTCACCCTGCCGTTCCCGGTGATCGACAACGACGAGCTGGCCAAGCTCATCCACATCAACGCCGACGGCGACATGCCGGGCATGAAGGCCGCGACCCTCTCCGGCCTGTACCGCGTCTCCGGCGGCGGCGACTCCCTCGCCGCCCGCATCGACGAGATCTGCGCCGAGGCCGACGCCGCCATAGAGAACGGCGCCCGGCTGATCGTGCTCTCGGACCGGCACTCCGACGCCGAGCACGCCCCGATCCCCTCGCTGCTGCTCACCTCGGCCGTCCACCACCACCTCATCCGCACCAAGCAGCGCACCCAGGTGGGCCTGCTGGTCGAGGCGGGCGACGTCCGCGAGGTCCACCACGTGGCCCTCCTCATCGGGTTCGGCGCCGCGGCGGTCAACCCGTACCTGGCGATGGAGTCCGTCGAGGACCTCGTCCGCGCCGGCACCTTCCTCCAGGGCATCGAGGCCGAGCAGGCCATCCGCAACCTGATCTACGCGCTCGGCAAGGGCGTCCTCAAGGTCATGTCCAAGATGGGCATCTCCACGGTCGCCTCCTACCGCGGCGCCCAGGTCTTCGAGGCCGTCGGCCTCGACCAGGAGTTCGTCCGCACGTACTTCAACGGCACGGCCACCAAGATCGGCGGCGTCGGCATCGACGTCGTCGCCAAGGAGGTCGCCGCCCGCCACGCGAAGGCGTACCCGGCCAGCGGCATCGCGCCCGCCCACCGCGCCCTCGACATAGGCGGCGAGTACCAGTGGCGCCGCGAGGGCGAGCCGCACCTGTTCGACCCGGAGACGGTCTTCCGCCTCCAGCACTCGACGCGCAGCCGCCGCTACGACATCTTCAAGAAGTACACGGACCGCGTGAACGAGCAGTCCGAGCGCCTGATGACGCTGCGCGGCCTGTTCGACTTCAACACCGGCCGCGAGCCGATCTCCATCGACGAGGTCGAGCCGGTCGCCGAGATCGTCAAGCGCTTCTCCACCGGCGCCATGTCGTACGGCTCCATCTCGCGCGAGGCGCACGAGACGCTCGCCATCGCCATGAACCGGCTCGGCGGCAAGTCCAACACCGGCGAGGGCGGCGAGGACCCGGACCGCCTCTACGACCCGGCCCGCCGCTCGTCGATCAAGCAGGTCGCCTCCGGCCGCTTCGGCGTGACCTCCGAGTACCTGGTCAACGCCGACGACATCCAGATCAAGATGGCCCAGGGCGCCAAGCCCGGCGAGGGCGGCCAGCTGCCCGGCCACAAGGTCTACCCCTGGGTCGCCAAGACCCGGCACAGCACCCCCGGCGTGGGTCTGATCTCCCCGCCGCCGCACCACGACATCTACTCGATCGAGGACCTGGCCCAGCTGATCCACGACCTGAAGAACGCGAATCCGCAGGCGCGGATCCACGTGAAGCTGGTCTCCGAGGTCGGTGTCGGCACGGTCGCCGCGGGCGTCTCCAAGGCCCACGCGGACGTCGTCCTGATCTCCGGACACGACGGCGGCACCGGCGCCTCGCCCCTCACCTCGCTGAAGCACGCGGGCGGCCCCTGGGAGCTCGGCCTCGCCGAGACCCAGCAGACCCTGCTGCTCAACGGCCTGCGCGACCGCATCGTCGTGCAGACCGACGGCCAGCTCAAGACCGGCCGCGACGTCGTCATCGCCGCGCTGCTGGGCGCCGAGGAGTTCGGTTTCGCGACCGCGCCGCTCGTCGTCTCCGGCTGCGTCATGATGCGCGTCTGCCACCTGGACACCTGTCCGGTCGGCATCGCCACCCAGAACCCGACCCTGCGGGACCGGTTCTCCGGCAAGGCCGAGTACGTGGTGAACTTCTTCGAGTTCATCGCACAAGAGGTCCGCGAGATCCTCGCCGAGCTCGGCTTCCGCTCCATCGAGGAGGCCGTCGGCCACGCCGAGCACCTCGACGTCGCCCGTGCCGTCACCCACTGGAAGGCGCAGGGCCTGGACCTGGCCCCGCTCTTCCACGTGCCGGAACTGCCCGAGGGCGCCGCGCGACACCAGGTCGTCGAGCAGGACCACGGCCTGGAGAAGGCGCTCGACAACGAGCTGATCAGGCTCGCCGCCGACGCCCTCGGCGCGTCCGGCGAGACCGACGCGCAGCCGGTCCGCGCCCAGGTCGCGATCCGCAACATCAACCGCACGGTCGGCACCATGCTCGGCCACGAGGTGACGAAGAAGTTCGGCGGCGCGGGCCTGCCCGACGACACCATCGACATCACCTTCACCGGCTCGGCCGGCCAGTCCTTCGGCGCCTTCCTCCCGCGCGGCGTGACCCTGCGCCTGGAGGGCGACGCCAACGACTACGTCGGCAAGGGCCTCTCGGGCGGCCGTGTGATCGTCCGCCCCGACCGGGGCGCCGACCACCTCGCCGAGTTCTCCACCATCGCGGGCAACACCATCGCGTACGGCGCGACCGGCGGCGAACTCTTCCTCCGCGGACGCACGGGCGAGCGGTTCTGCGTCCGCAACTCCGGCGCGACGGTCGTCTCCGAGGGTGTCGGCGACCACGGCTGCGAGTACATGACCGGCGGCCACGCGGTGGTGCTCGGCGAGACGGGCCGCAACTTCGCGGCCGGCATGTCCGGCGGCGTCGCCTACGTCATCGACCTCGACCGCGACAACGTGAACGTCGGCAACCTCGGCGCGGTCGAGGCGCTGGACGACACCGACAAGCAGTGGCTGCACGCCGTCGTGCGCCGGCACCAGGAGGAGACGGCCTCCACCGTCGCCGAGAAGCTGCTGGCCGAGTGGGACACCGCGGTCGAGCGCTTCAGCAAGATCATCCCCAGCACGTACAAGGCAGTGCTCGCCGCCAAGGACGCCGCCGAGCGAGCCGGACTCACGGAGTCCGAGATCACCGAGAAGATGATGGAGGCGGCGACCAATGGCTGATCCCAAGGGCTTTCTGAACCACGGCCGCGAGGTCGCCAGGACCCGCCCGGTCACGGAGCGCCTCAAGGACTGGAACGAGGTCTACGTTCCCGGTTCGCTGCTCCCGATCATCTCCAAGCAGGCCTCGCGCTGCATGGACTGCGGCATCCCGTTCTGCCACAACGGCTGTCCGCTCGGGAACCTCATCCCCGAGTGGAACGACTACGCGTACCGCGAGGACTGGCAGGCCGCGTCCGAGCGGCTGCACGCCACGAACAACTTCCCGGAGTTCACCGGCCGCCTGTGCCCGGCTCCGTGCGAGTCGGCGTGCGTCCTCGGCATCAACCAGCCCGCGGTGACCATCAAGAACGTCGAGGTCTCCATCATCGACAAGGCGTGGGACAGCGGTGACGTCGCCGCCCAGGCCCCCGAGCGCCTGTCGGGCAAGACGGTCGCCGTCATCGGCTCCGGGCCCGCGGGCCTCGCGGCCGCGCAGCAGCTGACCCGGGCCGGCCACACGGTCGCGGTGTACGAGCGCGCCGACCGCATCGGCGGCCTGCTCCGCTACGGCATCCCCGAGTTCAAGATGGAGAAGCGCCACATCAACCGCCGCATCGAGCAGATGCGCGCGGAGGGCACCAAGTTCCGTACCGGTGTGGAGATCGGCCGGGACATCGACGCGGCCAAGCTGCGCAAGCGCTACGACGCCGTGGTCGTCGCGGCGGGTGCCACCGTCTCCCGCGACCTGCCTGTCCCGGGCCGCGAACTGACCGGCATCCACTTCGCGATGGAGTACCTGCCGCTCGCCAACAAGGTGCAGGAGGGCGACTTCGTGGCGCCCCCGATCACCGCCGAGGGCAAGCACGTCGTCGTGATCGGCGGCGGCGACACCGGCGCGGACTGCGTCGGCACGGCACACCGCCAGGGCGCCGCCTCCGTGACGCAGCTGGAGATCATGCCCCAGCCGGGCGAGGAGCGGAACCCGGGCCAGCCCTGGCCGACCTTCCCCATGCTCTACAAGGTGACCTCCGCGCACGAGGAGGGCGGCGAGCGGGTCTACTCCGTCTCCACCACCCACTTCGAGGGCGACGAGGACGGCCATGTGCAGTGGCTGCACCTCGTGGAGGTCGAGTTCGTCGACGGCCGGCTGAACCAGAAGCCGGGCACGGAGCGCAAGATCCCCGCCCAACTGGTCACGCTCGCCATGGGCTTCACGGGCACCGACCAGGAGAACGGCCTGGTCTCCCAGTTCGGTCTGGACCTCGACGAGCGCGGCAACGTCGCCCGCGACGCCGACTTCGCGACCAACGTCCCCGGCGTGTTCGTCGCCGGTGACGCCGGGCGGGGCCAGTCGCTGATCGTGTGGGCCATCGCGGAGGGCCGCTCGGCCGCCCGCGGGGTCGACCGCTTCCTCACCGGGGCGAGCGACCTGCCGGCCCCGATCCGTCCCACGGACCGCTCCCTGACGGTCTGACGCCCCCCCCCAAGACGTCCCGTACAACGGCGTACGGAACTGAGCGCGGCGCCTGCTTTGTCCCCGACCGGACGACGGCAGGCGCCGTGGTGCGTCCGGGGGCGGTCCGCGTACGGGCGCGGGGCAGGGCCTTCGGGCACGGCACCCGGGGCCCGCGCGGGGAACCCGGGCGGCGGAGCCGCGGAACCCGGGCGGCGGAGCCGCGGAACCCTGGCGGCCGGTGCCGAGGGGACGCCCGCGGCGCGAGGCCGCCCGCGCGGTCGGCACAGGGCGGCCCGAACCGGGCGCCGGCCCTAGTCCAGCTCGTACGGGGTGCCGTAGACCTTCCACCTCAGCGGGGTCTCCAGTGCCAGGTTCCCGTCGTACAGGAACCGCCGCTGGGCCGTGTCGATGCGGGTGGTGTCACGCTTCTCGGACTTCATCGTGCCGCGGCGGACGTCGAGGAAGATGTCGAGGTACGCCTTCTCGTCGCCGCCCTCCGCCGGGGTGTCGGCCTCCGCCACGGCGCGCGCCCTGATGCCGTGGAAGCCGGGGTCCGAACCGGGACCGTGCATGACCATCGCGTCGTAGTAGATGAACTGCCCGAGCGCGCCCAGCCCGTCCCGCTTCGCCGCGCGCACCGCCGGGTCGAAGTAGACCCGGTCGCGCTCGGAGTCCTGGGCGCGGCGGAAGGCATCCGTGCGCGCCTCCGCCTTCCAGGCCGCCGTGAACGCGGCGCCCAGACCCTTGTGCGAGTCCGAGCCGTCGACCTCGCGGAGCGCGGGCAGGAAGCGTGCCAGCGCGTTGTCCGGACGGGACTCGGTGTAGCGCTCGACCAGGACGAGCAGATCGTGCGTCCCGGTGGTGAACCCGATGATGCCCGCGGTGTAGCCGCGTCCGTCGTCGATGTCCTCGATGTAGTCGTACTGGGCGCGCCAGTCGAGGCTGGAGTTCTCGGCACTCGACACGATCCGCTGGGCCAGGTCCTTCATCTCCGGCGACGCCAGATCGCCCTCCCCGGAGCCGGCCGGCGCTGACGCCCGAGCGTCGGAGGACGGACCGTCCGCCTTCTCGGCCTTCCCCGCCGGAACGAGGAGGTAGGCCGTCACCGCGAGGAGCGGGACAGCGGCGAACAGCAGACGACCGGCGCGTTTCATGTGGCAAAGAGTACGATCGGCCCCGACTGCCGTCCGGCATCGGGTGTGGGTTCCGCGGAGTCAGGGGAGGACCTGTGGGCACTGAGGAACACGCGCTGCTGCGGACGGAGTTGCGTGCCCCGCTGCCGGAGGCCTTCGGCTCCCTGGACGGGGCGCGGGCCGCACTGCTCGCGGACGCGCTGCGCCGGGCCCGCGAGCGGCGGCTGTCGGGGCTGGCCGAGGCGGTCGAGGACGCGCTCACCCTGGTACCTGCCCTGGCCCGCGAACCCGTCGGACGGATGCTCCAGCGGTAGACGGGTTCCGTAGGGAACGGTCGGACCAGACTTTGGGGGCGTCCGCATGGACACACTGCGCGGCAGGGCCGAGGCGCTGAAGCTCGCCCGGCTGCTGGACGTCGACCCCCGTGACCTGGCGTTCCTCGGGGAACTCCCGGCCGACGAGGTGCGGGTCTTCCGTGAACGGGCCGTCGCCGCACTGTTCGACGACGTCCCCGGGACGGTCGACCGCATCGCCGCGCTGACCCGGCTGCTGCCCGCCGGCGCCGCCGCGGCGATCGCGCAGAAGGCACTCGGGCCGCGGCTGTCCGGCGCGCTCGCCGGACGGCTGGAACCCGCCCGCGCCGCCGACATCATCGGCCGGCTGCCGGCCGGCTTCACGGCCCGGTGCTGCCACCACGTCGACCCCAGGCGGATCGGCGGGATCGTGCGCAGGCTGGACGACGACGTCGTGGTACGCGTGGCACTCGTCCTCGCCGCGCGCGGCGACCACCTCACGATGGGCCGGTTCGTCGGGCACCTTCCGGACCCGGTGCTGCTCCGCGTCCTGCCGGAACTGGACGACGCGACCCTGCTGCGCACCGGATTCGTCGCCGACCATCCCGAACGGCTGGGCCACGTCGTCGGGTTGCTGGACAGCGAGCGGCTCGCCTCGGTCGTCGCGTCCGCCGCCGACGAGGGGCTGTGGCCCGAGGCGATGGCCGTCGCCTCCGCGGTGGACGGCGAACAGCGGCTCAGGATCGCCTCCCTCACCGCCGCCCAGCCCGAGGCCCGGCTCGACTCCCTCGTACGCACCACCGCCGAGCAGGACCTGTGGGAGTCGCTGCTGCCGATCGTGGCCGTGCTCGGCGAGGACGAACTGCGGGCCGTCGCCGCGCTGCCCTCGCTGCGTGAACCCGCGGTGCTCGACGGACTCGTGCGCGGCGTCGTCGCGACCGGGCTGTGGGCGGACTTCCTGCCCCTGGTGGGCGTGCTGCCCGCGACCGCGCGGCGGGTGGTCGCGACGGCGGCGGGCGCCCTCACGGACGCCGAGCTGGAGGCGCTGGCCGAGGGCGTCGAGAAGGAGGGCCTGTGGGAACTGGTGCTCCCGCTGCTGGAGTTGACCGACGCCGACGCCAGACGCCGCATTCTCGCGCTGCCCGCCCTGCGGGAGCGGACCACCGGATAGGCCCCGCCCGGCCGCCGTGCCGGGCGCGGACGCACCGGCTCACGGCGGACGGGTGACGCCGGTGTGCGGTCCCGCGGCCCGCTCCTCGGCGTGGACCAGGGCCCGCTCCTCGCCGAGGACCAGGGCCCGGCACTCGGCCGGGGTGCCCCAGGCCGTACGCAGCGCACGGGCCCTCGCCAGCCACAGGGACAGGTCGTACTCCGCGGTGTAACCGATCGCGCCGTGCGACTGGAGGGCCGTCCGGGCCGCCAGGTACGCGGCCTCGCCCGCCGCCACCTTGGCGGCGGCCACATCCGCCGGGGCCATCGTGAGCGCGGCGCCGAAGACCAGCGGGCGGGCGAACTCCAACGCGATCCTCACGTCCGCCAGCCGGTGCTTGACCGCCTGGAACGAGCCCACCGGCACCCCGAACTGACTGCGCCGCCCGACGTACGCCACCGTCGTGTCGAGCAGCGCGAGGCCCACGCCGAGCGCCTGCGCCGCGGTCGCGAGGCGGGCCGCCCCGACGGCCGGCGCGAGGTCGACGCCGGAGGCGAGCAGCTCCCCGTCCGCCGCCGGCAGGCCGAACCGTCGCGCCGGGTCCGGGGACGCGCGCACCGCGCCGTGCCCCTCGGCCAGCCGCAGCTCACCGTCCCCGACCGTGAGCAGCAGCCCCGCCGCGTCCGCGTCCAGCGCGTACGAGCCCCGCGGCGCGAGGGTCGCGATCAACTCCCCGGCGGCCAGCCCCGGCAGGAACCGCTTCGCCGGGCCGGGCTCCGTCAGCAGCGCGGCCGCCGCCACGGTCTCCGCCAGCGGACCGGGCACCGCGTGCCGCCCCAACTCGACGAAGGCGACAGCCAGTTCCACCGGCAGCGGCCCGACACCCCCGTACGCCTCGGGGACCGCCAGAGCGAAGACCCCCGCGTCGGCGAGCCGTGCCCACAGCACGCGGCCGGGCGTGTGGTCCCCGGCGCCCCAGGAGCGTACGACCGACGGGGTGTCCGCCGCCGTCAGCAGGGCGTCCAGGGAGCGGGCGAAGGCGCGCTGCTCGTCGTCCAGCAGGAAGCGCATCAGCGGCGTCCCTTCGGCAGGCCGAGGAGGCGCTCGGCGATGATGTCGCGCTGGATCTCGTTCGTGCCCGCGTAAAGGGGGCCGGCCAGGGCGAACACGTACCCCTCGTCCCAGGCGTCCTCCTCCCGCGCGGCCTCCTGACCGTCCTCCCGCGCCATCCCCGGCGTGCCCCGCGCCCCGCCCCACGCGTCGTCGCCGCCGTCCGCCGCCGCGAGGACGTCGAGGGCCGTCTCGTGCAGGGCGATGTCGAACTCGGACCAGAAGACCTTGTTCATGCTGGACTCCGGACCGAGCGGTTCGCCCTCCAGGACGCGGCAGGCGTGGGCGTAGGTGAACAACTGGTGGGCGCGGGCGCCGATCAGCGCGTCGGCCACCCGGTCCCGCGTGTACGGGTCCCGCCCGCGCCCGCGCCACAGCGCGGCCAGCCGGTCGGCCGACGCCAGGAACCTGCCAGGGGAGCGCAGGGTCAGTCCGCGCTCGTTGCCCGCTGTCGACATGGCGATCCGCCAGCCCTGCCCCGGCTCCCCGACCACGTCCTCGTCGGGCACGTACACCTCGTCCAGGAAGATCTCGGCGAAGGCCGGCCTGCCGTCGAGACGGCCGATCGGCCGGACCGTGACGCCCGGCGCGCGCAGGTCGAACATCAGGTAGGTGAGGCCCTGGTGGGGCTTCTCGGTGTCCGGCCGGCTGCGGAACAGGCCGAAGGCGCGGTCGGCGAACGCGGCCCGCGACGACCAGGTCTTCTGCCCGCTCAGCAGCCAGCCCCCGGCCGTGCGCACCGCCCTCGACCTGAGGGCGGCCAGGTCCGATCCGGCGTCCGGCTCGGACCAGGCCTGCGCCCAGACGACCTCGCCGCGGGCCATGGGCGGCAGGACCCGGGCGCGCTGCTCGTCGGTGCCGTGCTCGAAGAGGGCCGGCGCGAGGAGGGCGATGCCGTTCTGCCCGACCCGGCCCGGGGCGCCGGCCGCGTAGTACTCCTCCTCGAAGGCGAGCCAGCGCAGCAGTCCGCAGTCCCGTCCCCCGTAGGCGGCCGGCCAGGACACCACCGACCAGCGGTCCGCCGCCAGTTCGGCCTCCCACGCGCGGTGGGCAGCGAACCCGTCCGCGGTCTCCAGGGACGGCAGGGGCCGGGCAGGTACGTGCGCGTCGAGCCAGGCCCGCGCCTCGGCGCGGAACGCCTCGTCGGCGGGGGAGCGGTTCAGGTCCACGGTCACCCTCCTCGCGGTGCACGGCCTTCCCTAACAAGTGTTTGGTAGGTTAGCGTGGTCCCATGACAGACGTCGAGAGCCCGGACTACGTGCCGGGCCACGGCCTGCTGGAAGGACGCACCGCCGTCATCACGGCCGCCGCGGGCGCGGGCATCGGCGGGGCGACCGCCCGCCGCTTCCTGGAGGAGGGCGCGCGCGTGCTGATCAGCGACGCGCACGCGCGACGGCTCAAGGAGCACGAGGCGCGGCTTGCCGCGGAGTTCGACGGCGTCGCCTCCCTGCCCTGCGACGTCACCGACGAGACCCAGGTCCGCGCGCTCTTCGACACGGCCGTCGAACTGCACGGCCGGTTGGACATCGTCGTCAACAACGCCGGACTGGGCGGCACGTCCGACCTCGTCGGGATGACCGACGAACAGTGGTCGAAGGTGCTGGACGTGACCCTGACCGGCACCTTCCGGTGCACACGCGCCGCCCTGCGCGCCTTCCGGGACAGCGGCCTGGGCGGTGTCGTCGTCAACAACGCCTCCGTCGTGGGCTGGCGCGCCCAGGCCGGCCAGGCCCACTACGCCGCGGCCAAGGCGGGCGTCATGGCTCTGACCCGGTGCGCGGCGGTCGAGGCCGCCGAGTTCGGCGTGCGGGTCAACGCCGTCTCGCCGAGCCTCGCCCTGCACCCCCACCTGGTGAAGGTGACCACCCCCGAGCTGCTGGAGGAACTGACGGCCCGTGAGGCCTTCGGGCGGCACGCCGAGCCGTGGGAGGTCGCCAACGTGATCGTGTTCCTGGCCTCCGGCTACTCCTCCTACCTGACCGGCGAGGTGGTGTCGGTGAGCAGCCAGCATGCGTGAGCCGTCGGGAGCGGGTTCCCCAGGGACCACAATGGCGGCGTGCCTACCAAGAAGAAGCCCCAGGTGACCGCCTCGCCCGAGCGGCGCCGCGAACTCCTCGGCACCGCCGCCGAGGTCTTCGCCGAACAGGGCTACAACGCCACCACCGTGCGCAAGATCGCGGACCACGCCGGCATGCTCGCGGGCAGCCTCTACTACCACTTCGACTCCAAGGAATCGATGCTGGAGGAGATCCTGCGGACGTTCCTCGACGAGCTGTGGGACGGCTACGACACGGTCCTGGACGCCGAACTGGGCCCCCGCGAGACCTTGGAGGCCCTGGTCACCGAGTCCTTCCGCGAGATCGACCGGCATCGCGCGGCCGTCGCGATCTACCAGAAGGAGTCCAAGCAGCTCGCGCCCCAGGAGCGCTTCGCGTTCCTCGCCGAGTCGCAGCGCAGGTTCGAGAAGGCGTGGCTGTCCACGCTGGAGCGGGGAGTCGCGGCCGAGGCCTTCCGGGCCGACCTCGACATCCGGCTCACGTACCGGTTCGTGCGGGACACCGTGTGGGTCGCCGCGTCCTGGTACCGGCCCGGCGGACAGCACAGCCCCGAGGAGATCGCCCGGCAGTACCTGTCGATGGTGCTGGACGGGATCGCCGTTCGTCCGTAACCACTGGGTGAGTCACCGTGTGAGGAGTCGTCATGGCCGAGGCCTACATCGTCGAAGCGGTCCGTACACCCGTCGGGCGCCGCGGGGGCGGACTCGGCGGGGTCCATCCGGCAGATCTGGGCGCCCACGCGCTGAAGGCGCTGGTCGACCGGTGCGGAGTCGACCCGGCCGCCGTCGAGGACGTCGTCTTCGGCTGCCTGGACGCCGTGGGACCCCAGGCCGGCGACATCGCGCGGACCTCCTGGCTGGCGGCCGGGCTGCCCGAGGAGGTGCCCGGGGTCACGGTCGACCGCCAGTGCGGGTCCTCGCAGCAGGCCGTGCACTTCGCCGCGCAGGCCGTGCTCTCCGGCACGCAGGACCTCGTGGTCGCGGGCGGCGTCCAGAACATGACGCAGATACCCATCGCCTTCGCCTCCCGCCGCGCTGCCGAGCCGCTGGGCCTGACGGGCGGGCCGTTCACGGGCAGCGAGGGCTGGCGCGCCCGGTACGGGAACCTGCCCGTCGACCAGTTCCACGGAGCGGAACTCATCGCGGCGAAATGGCGGATCGGCCGGCGCGAGCAGGAGGAGTTCGCGCTGCGCTCCCACCGCCGTGCGGTCCGGGCGATCGACGAGGGCCGCTTCGCACGGGAGATCGTGCCCCTCGGTGACATGACGGCCGACGAGGGGCCCCGCCGGGACACCTCGCCGGAGAAGATGGCCGCCCTGCGGCCGGTGGTCGAGGGCGGTACCGTCACGGCCGCGTGCTCCTCGCAGATCTCCGACGGCGCCGCGGCCCTGCTCATCGCGTCCGAGCGGGCGGTACGGGAGCACGGGCTGACGCCGCGCGCCCGCGTGCACCACCTCTCCGCGCGCGGAGAGGATCCGATACGGATGCTGTCGGCGCCGATCCCGGCCACCGCGTACGCCCTGAAGAAGTCGGGGATGTCCCTCGACGGGATCGACCTGGTCGAGATCAACGAGGCGTTCGCGCCCGTCGTGCTCGCCTGGCTGAAGGAGACGGGCGCGGACCCGGACCGGGTCAACGTCAACGGCGGGGCCATCGCCCTCGGACACCCGCTGGGCGCCACGGGCGTGCGGCTGATGACGACCCTGCTGCACGAACTGGAGCGCACGGGCGGGCGCTTCGGACTCCAGACGATGTGCGAGGGCGGCGGCCAGGCGAACGTCACGATCATCGAACGGATGTAGCGCGGAACGGTTGCAGCGCGGGGCGGTTGCAGCGCGGGGCGGGGGTGGATCGGGGCGCGGGTGGACCGGGGCGGTGGTGGCCGGGGCGGCTGTGATCCGTGCCGCGACGGCTCGCCCCGCCCTGCCGCGTCGTGCCGTGAGCGGAGGGGCGCCGTGCCACGTCATGCCCGCCTCGCCCCGCGACAGCCTGCCGAGCCGCGCCCCGCCGCCGGCAGGGGGCCGGGACGCTCCCGGCACCGCAACCCCCCGGCCCAGGAGCCCGTCGGCCGAGCCGGTCAGCCCGGGGTCGAGGCCCCAGGGGCCCGCAGCCCGCGCAGGGTCTCGTGGGCCTCCGCCATCACGCGGTCCACCAGCTCGGCGCAGGAGGGCAGGTCCTCGATCAGGCCCGCCACCTGGCCCGACGCCATCACCCCCAGATCCGTGCGCCCCTCGACCATGGACGCCCGCAGCAGCACCGGGGTGTTGGCGGCCATCAGCACCTGCCCCCAGGAGAGGTCCTTGCCGTGCCGCATCGCCAGACCGTCGCGGACCATCCGCGACCAGGTGAGGCCCGACAGCCGTCTGAAGCGCGCCGCGTGGCGCACCGCCCGCATCAGGGCCGCCGTACGGCCGGCCGACTCCAGCGAGGTGACGAGGTCCGTGCGCAGCATGCGGTGCGGCAGGCCGTCCACGGCGGTCGTCACCGTCACGTCCCGGACCGTGGCCGCGAGGTACGCCGCCTTCACCGCGTCGGGGACGGTCGAGTCGGAGGTGAGCAGGAAGCGGGTGCCCATCGCGACGCCCGCTGCCCCGTACGCCAGCGCCGCGACCAGACCCCGGCCGTCGTAGAAGCCGCCCGCGGCGACCACCGGAATGTCCACGGCGTCCACGACCTGCGGGAGCAGCACGGTCGTCGCCACCTCGCCGGTGTGGCCGCCGCCCTCGCCGCCCTGCACGATCACCGCGTCCGCTCCCCAGGCCGCGACCTTCTCGGCATGGCGGCGGGCCCCGATCGACGGGATGACGACGACACCGGCGTCCTTCAGTTCCGCGATCAGCCCGCGTGAGGGCGCGAGCGCGAACGAGGCCACCGCGACGCCCTCCTCGACGATCACCCGGACGCGGTCGCGGGCGTCCGACGCGTCCGCGCGCAGGTTCACCCCGAACGGCGCGTCCGTCCGCGAGGCGACCTCCCGCACAGCCGACCGCAGTTCGCCGACGGACATCGTCGCGGAGGCCAGGATGCCCAGCGCGCCCGCGTTCGCCGTCGCGGACACGAGGCGCGGGCCCGCGACCCAGCCCATCCCGGTCTGCACGATCGGACGGCGCACCCCGACCAGCCGGGTCAGCGCGGTCTCCATCAGTCCGCCACCTCCCGCGCGCGGTTGTTCCTCCGGTCGATGACCTCGCGGATCAGCCGCAGCTCCTCGGCCGTGGGCTCACGGGTGCGCGGCACCTCGTCCGGCACGGCCAGCGCGAAGCCCGTCGCCTCCAGCACCCGGTCCAGCGTGACGCCCGGGTGCAGCGACGCGATCCGCATCGAGCGGTCGGGTGTGCCGAAGTCGAAGACACCCAGGTCGGAGACCACCCGCGGGATGCGGTGGAAGCGGCCTGCGCCCGGATGCTCGGCCACCCGGTCGTACCCGACCCCGCACACCATGTCGACCTTCTCGACGAACACCCGCGCGGAATGCCTCGGTATCCAGTAACTGGTCGGATTGTTCAGGGTGTTGACCGGGGCGCCGCGCACGCCGAGCAGCTGTCTGCGCGGCCTGGCCCAGTCGCCGACGCAGGAGATGTTCTGGTTGCCGAACCGGTCGATCTGGCTCGCCCCCATCATCACGTGCCGCCGGCCGCCCGTCACCAGCGCCAGGTGGTCGCGGTAGGGCAGCCAGCCCTCCGGCGTCCCCTCGGGTCCGATGAGCATCGCCTCGCCGTCGGTCAGCAGCAGGTCGGGCGAGAAGGTGCGCCGCGCGAGCCGCGCGCCGATCGACGGGATCAGCCCCATCGGGCTGGCGAGGATCTCGCCCGCGTCGCGCCACGCCTCGGCGCAGGCGACCACGCAGTACTCGGCGCGGGTGGCGGCGACCCGGCCCGCGCTCACGCCTCCTCCTCGTGCCAGGCCGCCACGGCCGACCGGTAGGCCCGCTCGTCGTCCCCGAGGAAGCGCTCCGCGAACTCCGGCCAGGGCGTGGACGCGTAGAGCCTCTGGAACACCTCGTCCCGGTCGTGGTCCGGCGCGCAGGACGTGAAGTGCGCGCCGCCGGGCGCCTCCACCACTCCGGTCACATGGAGCCGCTTGACCAGCAGGCTCTGCGGGGGCGCCGCCTTCGTCAGTTCCGCGGTGTCGACGATCCGCTCGCACGACAGGTAGGCGGTGTCGGCCGCCTCGCAGAACAGGTCGTCGAAGTACGGGTCGGGGCCCAGGTACTGGCCGTTGCCCGCCCGGTCCGCACGGTTGACGTGGACCAGTGCGGCGTCCAGGCGCAGGGCGGGCATGGCCACGAGGGTCTCGTGGTGGCCCGACTCGTCCTCGTACGGCGAGGTGACGGTCCGCAGCGAGGGGTTGACCCGCATCACGTCCGAGCCGATGCCCGCCCGCACCGGCAGGAACGGCAGCCGGTTGGCGGCGGCCCGCAGCCCCCACATGAACATCGCCTCGTCGACCTCCATCAGCTCCAGGGCGCCGGCCTCGCGGGCCGCGCGGAAGTTCGGTTCCAGCGGGACGGAGTCGAGCGTCGCGAAGGGGGCGACCAGCTTGCGGATGCGCCCGGCGGCCGCGAGCATCCCGACGTCCGGGCCGCCGTACGAGACGACGGTGAGAGCGGTGATCTCGGACCGGAGCAGCGCTCTCACCAGTGCCATCGGTTTGCGGCGGGAGCCCCAGCCCCCGATGCCGATCGTCATCCCGCTCTCCAGCCGCGCGACGACGTCCCGCGCCGACATGGTCTTGTCGCTCACCGGCCCTCCCCTCCGCCCACCGCTCGCTCCTCTCCCGCCGGTTCCCGGCCGTCCACCGGGCCGCCGACAGCCCGCTCTCCGCCCGCCGGTCCTCCTCCGGTCGCCCGGTCCTGCCAGGCCCGCCGTGCGTCTCCGGTCTCCGGCCCGTCTCCGGTCTCCGGCTCGTCCCTGACGGGCGGTCCGTCTCCGGTCTCCGGCTCGTCGCCCGCCGTCGGTCTGTCTCCGACCGCCTGCCCGTCCCCGGCCGCCGCCCCGTCCCCGACTGTCGGTCCGTCCCCGACCGCCTGCCCGTCGTCGACCGCCGCCCCGCCCCCGGTCGCCGGTTCGCCGGTGGGGCCGTCCGGCCTTCCGAAGCCGGCCCGGACCCGGTCCGCGACCCCGGAGAGGTTCGCCTCGAAGGTGAAGCCCTGCTCGAAGCGGTAGCTGCGGCGCACGTCGACGGGGTCGATGCCGTTGATCGCGGCCTTGGCCAGCCGGATCAGCACCCCGTCCTTGCCCGCTATCTCGCGGGCCAGCTCCATCGCCGCACCCGGCAGCTCCGCTCCCGGCACGACCCGCCACACCGATCCGTGCGCGTGCAGTTCGGCGGCCGTGGCCGTGCGCGAGGTGTAGTACAGCGCGCGCATCAGGTGCTGAGGCACCAGGCGGGCCAGATGCGTGGCCGCGCCGAGGGCGCCCCGGTCCAGCTCGGGCAGGCCGAAGACCGCGTCCTCGCTCGCCACGATCGCGTCCGCGTTCCCCACGAGCCCGATGCCGCCGCCCAGGCAGAAGCCGTGCACGGCGGCGACCACGGGGACCTCGCACTCGTACACCGCGGCGAACGCCTCCGCGCAGCCTCGGTTGGCCCCTCTCAGCACGCCGTGACCCGTCGCCTCCCCGCTGTCCCGCTGCATCTCCTTGATGTCCACGCCCGCGTTGAACCCCCGGCCCCGCGCGGTCAGCACCACACAGCGCACCTCCGCGTCGCGGCCCGCCGCGCGCACGGCGTCCGCCAGCTCGAACCAGCCGCGCACCGGGAGGGCGTTCACCGGTGGGAAGTCGACCGTGACGACGGAAATCCCCTTTTCCGGGGACGAGGTGGAGACACCCATGGAAGCATCAGCTACCTTTCCACCAAACGTTTGTTAGGTGTGGTCCGAAGTTGAAGGTAACAGCGAATTCCGACGAGTGGGAGAGGCTGTGGACAAACGGCTCGCGGTGGTCACGGGCGGCACCCGGGGCGTCGGCGCCGGAATCGCGCAGGCGTTCGCCGAGGCGGGCGCCCAGGTGGTCGTCTGCGCGCGCAGGCCGCCCGAGACCCCGCTGGACGGAGTGGAGTTCGCCCCGCTGGACCTGCGGGACCGGCCTGCCGTGCACGCCTTCTTCGACGGCCTGCCCCGCCTCGACGTCCTCGTCAACAACGCGGGCGGCGCCCCCCACCGGCCGCTCGCGGGGACGGACGCCGAGCGCCACGCCCGGGTCGTCGAACTGAACCTCACCGCGCCCCTGACGGCCTCCCTGGCCGCGTACGAGCACCTCCGCAGGGCGCGCGGCTCCGTCGTCATGATCGGCAGCGTGAGCGGCACCCGGCCCTCGCCCGGCACGGCCGCCTACGGGGCCGCGAAGGCGGGCCTGGAGAACCTGGCCCGCTCGATGGCCGTGGAGTGGGCGCCGGAGGTACGGGTCAACACCATCGTCGTCGGCATGGTCCGCACCGAGCTCGCACGGCTGCACTACGGGGGCGACGACGGCGTAGCGGCGGTGTCCCGCACCGTCCCGCTCGGCCGGCTCGCCGAGCCCTCGGACGTCGGCGGCGCGGCGGTGTTCCTCGCCTCCGACGCCGCCGCCTACATCACCGGGGCCAGCCTCCTCGTGCACGGCGGCGGGGAACGCCCGGCCTTCCTGGACGCGGCGACTGTCAACAAGGAGACGTGAGATGGCGGGAATCTGCGACGGACGGGTGGTCGTCGTCACGGGAGCCGGGCGCGGACTGGGGCGCGCGCACGCCCTCGCCTTCGCGGCGGAGGGGGCCCGCGTCGTCGTCAACGACCTCGGCGTCGGCCTCGACGGGCGGCCCGGCCCCGGCAGCCCGGCCCTGCGGGTCGTGGACGAGATCACCGCGGCCGGCGGCGAGGCCGTCGCTCACGGGGGCGACATCGCGACCGGTGAGGGTGCCGCGTCCCTGATCCGTACGGCCGTCGAGTCGTTCGGCCGGCTCGACACACTCGTCAACAACGCCGGGTTCCTGCGCGACCGGATGCTGGTGAACCTCGACGAGGACGACTGGGACGCCGTCATGCGGGTCCATCTCAAGGGCCACTTCCTGCCTCTCAGGCATGCCGCCGCGCACTGGCGGGCCGAGGCGCGGGAGGGACGGGCACCGCGCGCGCGGGTCGTCAACACCGCTTCCGGGGCGGGCCTGTCGGGCTCCGTCGGGCAGGGCAACTACAGCGCGGCGAAGGCGGGCATCATCGGGCTGACACTCGTGGCCGCGGCCGAACTGGGCCGCTACGGGGTGCAGGTCAACGCCGTCGCGCCGGCCGCGCGCACCCGGATGACGGAGACCGCCTTCGCCGAGGCCATGGCGGCGCCGGACAGCGGTTTCGACGCGATGGCCCCCGAGAACGTGTCCCCCCTCGTCGTCTGGCTGGGCTCGGGAGCGAGCGAGGGGGTCACCGGCCGGGTGTTCGAGAGCGAGGGCGGCCGGATCACCGTCATGGAGGGCTGGCGGCCCGGCCCGAGCACGGACAGGGGCGGGCGGTGGACGCCCGCGGGGGCCGGGGACGCGGCCCGCGACCTGCTGGCACGCGCGGAGGCGCCCCAGCCGGTCCACGGGGCACGGTAGGCGGCGCCGGACGCCCGTGAACGGGCCGACAGGACCGCGCGGTACCGGGCCGCCGGGCGGGCGGTCCACCGGGTGACCGGACGGCCGGGCGGGCGGTCCGCCGGGGGGCCGGGTGGCCCGGTGGCAGTCGCCGGGCACGGGTCATGAGGCCCCTCGGCGACGAGGCCCGCGAGTCCCGGGTCCGCGAGTCCTGGGTCCGCGAGTCCCGGGTCCGCGAGTTCCAGGTCCGCGAGTTCCGGGACTGCGAGTTCCGGGTCCGCGAGTCCCGGGTTCCGGGTCATGGGTCATGGGTCATGAGGCATTGATCATGGGGTCACGTGGTCATGGCGCCGCCGGTCCGCCGGTCCGCGGGGCCGAGGGGGCCGAGGGGTCGGCCGCCGGTGCGGCCCCCGACGGGCCGGGCCCCGCTTCGAGGAGCGCGAGGACCTCGGCCTGGCCCGTCTCCCGGTCGTCGGACGCGGCCGGCCGGCCGTCGCGCAGGAGCGTCACCTCCACGACGCCGACGGCGTCGCCGCCGAGTCCGCGTCCGCCACCGTCCCGGGTGAAGCGGCGGGTCGTGAACGAGTGACCGGGGCCGTGCGCCCGCTCCAGGGCGCCCCGCAGCTCGGCCTCCACGTCCCGCGCCGACAGCCGGCGGGCCTCGGCCAGGGCCTCGGGGCGCGCTGCGGCGCCGTGCGCGAAGAGCAGGCGTACGCAGCCGGGGGAGCCCCGGCGGACCGCCGCCACCAGCAGGGGTTCGCCGCCGGGCGGGGGCATCGGGCGGTCCGGGTCGGCGCCCGCGGCCAGCAGTTCGGCGAGCACGGCGGTGTGGCCGCCCCGCACGGCCCAGGTCGACGCCGTGTGGCCGAACTCCTCGGCCAGGTCCGGCGCGGCCCCGGCCGCCAGCAGTTCGCGTACGGCATCGGTGCGGCCCCAGCACGCCGCCCCGCACAGCGGGGACTCGCCGTCCCCGCTCAACCGGTCGGGGGCGGCCCCGGAGGCCAGCAGGAGGCGTACGACGGCGGAACGGCCGTCCGCGGCCGCCGTGTACAGGGCGGTGACGCCCTCGTCGTCCGTCGCCTCCGGGCTCGCGCCCGCGCGCAGCAGCCGGGCGACCGCCCGCTCGTCGCCCGCGTGGACCGCCGCGTGGAGCGCGGCCGCCGGATTCCCCATGGATCGTTCCTCCGTCACTGCCTCTGCCTCTGCCTCTGCCTCTGCCCCTGCCTGTGCCCGCGCCGCACCTCTGCGTCGGCTGCCGCCCCCGCCGGTGGACCCGTGTCCCGCCGCCTCCGAGCCCGCCCCTATGTGTCGCACTCCAGAACCGTTCGGCACAGCCCGCAGCGCGCCCTCACCCGGCCCCGGACCGGCACCCGGATCCGCTGGTGGCACGTCGGGCAGGGGAACGAGACGCGCAACGGGCCGCCGTCGTCCGGTGTGAAGCTGTACGGGGTGCCCGCGGGCGCGGACGGGGCGGCCTGCTCCTGGGCGTGCCTGCGGTCCTTCGCGTAGCGGCGGCGGCCCGCCCATCCGGCGGCCGTCAGCGGCGGCTGCCGCTCGTCGTGCCGGGCCCGGTCCAGCCCGCGGGTGTACGCGGTGTACGCCTGCGGGCTGGTGAACCACGTGGCGGGGTCCTCGCCGAACGCCAGGGAGCGCTTCGCCAGCACGTACCCGAACTCCTCCGGTGTCAGATAGCCGAGCTTCTGCGAGGACGTGGCGTCCTCCCGGAACGCGTCCAGCAGCAGCCAGCCCGCGCCGAGGTACGTCGTCGCGGTGTCCGTGAGGATCTCGTTGTCGCGCGTGCCCGGGAAAGAGAGCCCGAGCCGGTGCAGGTACACGTGCATCACCTCGTGCGCGAGGGCCGCGCCGATGTCCCTGCGGTGCCGGCGGAAGCGGTCGTTCAGCTCGATGAAGTACTCCGGGCCCGCCGCCAGTTCGACGCTCGCCGCGTGCTCCATCTCCCGGAAGCCCACGATCATCCGGGCGTCCGGCAACCGGAAGTGCAGCACCAGTTCACGGGCCACCCGCTGGGCCCCCAGATGCAGGTCGTCGGTGTCCCCGAACGCCACGTCGGCGAGGGGCACGCTGCTCGCGAAGGTCCGGACGGTGTCGTACGAGAGGCGCTTGTACAGCGCGGTCACCGCCGCCCGCACCGTCTCCAGGTGCGGATAGCCGTGCTCGACCGGACCGCCGTTCGCCACGCCCGTCCCCCCAAGAGGCCCCGAACTCCCTCCACTCTACGGGGACGAGAGCGGAATCCGCCGGGCCGGGTTGCCCGGCCGGACCGTGAGATCCGCCCTTGCCGTCGATGCCCCATGATCCTCATACTTCTGTGCGCCCTTCCGCGCACTCAAATCCCCATGAAAGGGATGATGTTGACCAATAGCAGGTTCAGTTTCCTCGGGAGAACCGCCTTCCGGCGGGCCGCGGCGGTGGGTGCCGTCGCCCTCGCGACCGCGAGCCTCCAGCCTCTCGCCGCCCAGGCCGCTCCCGCGCCGGTGGTCGGGGGCGTTCCCGCCGCGCAGAACGAGTTCCCGTTCATGGTCCACCTGTCCATGGGCTGCGGCGGCGCGCTCTACAAGAAGGACGTCGTCCTGACCGCCGCGCACTGCGTGTCCGGTTCGGGCAGCACCACCCGCATCACCGCGACCGCCGGGGTCACCGACCTCGGCGACCCCGCGGCGATCAAGGTCAAGTCCACCAAGGTCCTCCAGGCCCCGGGCTACAACGGAACCGGCAAGGACTGGGCGCTCGTCAAGCTCGCCCGGCCCATCGATCGGCCCACGCTGAAGATCGCGACGAACACCCGCTACAACAGGGGCGCGTTCATCATCGCGGGCTGGGGCGACACGGCGGAGAACGCCAACACGGGCTCGACCAAGCTGCTCAAGGCCAAGGTGCCGTTCGTCAGCGACCGCAGGTGCAAGCTGCACTACGGCGGCGACCTCGTTCCCTCGCAGGAACTGTGCGCCGGGCTGCCGCGCGGCGGGGTCGACACCTGCCAGGGCGACTCCGGCGGGCCCATGTTCCGCAAGGACGACGGCGGCGCGTGGATCCAGGTCGGGATCGTCAGCTGGGGCGACGGCTGCGCACGGCCGCTGGTGCCCGGTGTCTACACCGAGGTCTCCACGTTCGCGAGCGCGATAGCCAGCGCCGCGGCGACGCTGTAGGCGTACGGGTCCGGTGGAGGGGCGTTCGCGGGCACCCCGCGAACGCCCCTTTCCGGCTCGCCCCCCTGCGCCCTCCGCCCGCCCCCCTCCGCCCTTCGCCCGCACCCCTGCGCTCGCGCCCCTGACCCGTCTGCGTCCCGGCCCGCGTCTCCGTCCCTCGCGCCCGTCCCCGGCCTCCCGCGGCGCCCCGCCCGCCTGGCACACCCCCTCCCGCACCCCATGCCCGGTGAGGTCGGCGATTTTCGGTCGACCGGGGCGTGCGCCGCCCCCGATACTGCGTCCCATGAGCGCCGAACACGAGCCCGCCACCGCGTCCCTGCGGGTCGGCGGCCAGGACGAGGAACTGTCGAAACGGCTCGACCGCGAACTCACCGAGTTCAACAACCGGGCCACCGGAGCCGGGGAACCCGCCGAGTTCTCGGTACGGGCGACCGACGGGCGCGGCGACGTCGCCGGAGGGCTCACCGGCTGGTTCTGGGGCACCCTGTGCGCCGTCGACATGCTCTGGGTGCGCGAGGACCAGCGCCACGCGGGATGGGGCACGAAACTCATGCGCGAGGCCGAGGCGGAGGCCCGGCGCCGCGGCTGCGCCGACATGATCGTCTCGTCGTTCACCTTCCAGGCACCCGACTTCTACCGGCGCCTCGGCTACCGCGAGACCGGCCGCACCGACGGCATCCCCGGCGGCCACCAGGACGTCCACCTCCACAAGGCCCTCGGGCCCGCCCGGCCCTGACCCGAACCGGCGTCAGCCGCCCGCGCCCGCACCCCGCAGCACGGGCGGCCCGGACGTCTCCTCGAACTCCAGCACCCACACGTCGTTGACACCCTCCCGCAGCACCGGCCCGGGGACGAACAGCGACGACTGCGGGCCCAACGACCAGTAACGGCCCAGGCAGAACCCGTTCACCCACACGAACCCCCGCGTCCAGCCGGGGAGTTCGAGCAGCGCGTCGCCGGCGCCCGAGACCGTCGCGGTGCCCCGGTACAGACCGGGCCCGCCCTCCCCGCCACGGGCCCGGAACGGCACCCGCCCCACCCCGGCGTCGAACGCGTCCAGCCGCAGCGCCCGCGCGCGCACCCCGTGCAGAAACTGCCGCTCGTGCAGCACGCCACCGGTGACACCCTTCGGCTCCCCGGTGCGCGGCCCGTAGTTGACCCGCCCCAGCGACTCCACCCACAGCTCCACGCGCGCGGGCCCGGCGACCGGCTCGCCGAGCAGCGGCTCCTCCTCCGTCAGCACTCCGGCCCGCACCCCGTCGACGTACACCACCGCGAGATCCCGCAGCCCGCGCACCGACAGCGGGTACGGGCCACGCGGCCCCGGCACGTCGACCGTGTAGCGCACCAGGCCCCGGTCCACACCCAGTTCCTCGAACGTGGGCGGCACCGGGTGTTCCTCCTCCGGCTCGCCGAGCGCGTCGAGCACCGCGGACAGCGGCGCCCTGTCCGTGAGGTCGACGGCGGCGGGGGAGCCCAGCACGGGCGGCGCGGGCGGCAGAGCGGGCGGCGGGGCGTCCGCGTACTCGGCCAGGCCCGACCGGAACGCCCAGAACTTCGCGGTGGGGCGACCGTACTCGTCCACCGGCGCGTCGTAGTCGTACGACGTCACGTCCGGCCGCAGCGGCCCGTCGTGCAGCGCCCCGCCCCGGTTCGCACCCGCCCAGCCCCCGAAGTTCGTGCCCCCGTGCGCCATGTACAGGTTCACCGAGGCCCCGCACTCCAGGACCTCGCGCAACGCCCCCGCCGCCTCGCCCGGGTCCCGCACCTGGTGCCCGGCTCCCCAGTGGTCGAACCAGCCGCACCAGAACTCCATGCACATCAGCGGCCCCGACGGCCGGTGCGCGCGCAGCACCTCGAACGCCGCCCGCGCCCGCGAACCGAAGTTCACGGTGGCCGTCACTCCCTCCAGGGCGCCGCCGGTGAGCATGTGGTCCTCGGCACCGTCCGACGTGAACAGCGGCACCTCCACGCCCCCGGCACGCAGCAGCTCCGCCAGCCGGCGGGGATAGTCGCGGTCCGAACCGTAACTGCCGTACTCGTTCTCGACCTGCACCATGACCACCGGGCCGCCGCGGCCGAGCTGCCGCGGCACGACCTCCGGCAGCAGCCGGTCGAACCAGCGGCCCACCTGCCCGAGGAACCGCTCGTCCCGGGTCCGCACCCGGGCCCCCGGCGCACCGGTCACCCACTGCGGCAGACCCCCGTTCTCCCACTCGGCGCAGATGTGAGGACCCGGGCGCACGATCGCCCACAGCCCCGCCGCACGAGCCGCGTCCAGGAACCGGCCGAGCGCCCCCACGTCCCGGACGTCACCCGGACGCGGCTCGTGGAGATTCCACGGCACGTACGTCTCCACGCAGTTCAGGCCCATCGCCCGCAGCATCGCCAGGCGGTGCCCCCACTGCTCCTCGTGCACCCGGAAGTAGTGCAGCGCCCCCGACAGCAGCCGCACGGGCCGCCCGTCCAGCAGAAAGTCGGTCTCCCCGACCGCGAACTCGCTCATGCGCCCCACCCTCACCCCCGACGGCTGCGCCGGTCCACGGTACGGCGCCGCGGCCCCCCCCGCCCCGCGCCGCCCGGGACCGAGCGGCCCCGCACCCCCCAGGACCCGCCGCGTAGGGTGGACGCCCATGAACACCAGCAACACCGGCATCGCGGGTGACGCGGACCCCGCCGTCCGCGCCGAACTCGCCCGGCTGCGCGAGAGCATCGACAACATCGACGCCGCCGTCGTCCACATGCTCGCCGAGCGCTTCAAGTGCACCCAGCAGGTCGGCCACCTCAAGGCCGCCCACCAACTGCCGCCCGCCGACCCCTCCCGCGAGGCCCACCAGATCGCCCGGCTGCGCCGACTGGCCGAAAACGCCAAACTCGACCCGGCGTTCGCCGAGAAGCTGCTGAACTTCATCATTGCCGAGGTCATCCGCCACCACGAGCGCATCGCGGACGGCGCCGACCCCCGGGAATGACCCGCGTACGGCACTGCGCGACCCCTCATCTCACGCCGTTGTCCGGAGACCCCCTCGGCCTGCGCGCCGAAATGAGGCATCCTGCGCTGAGCACTCCTTGTCAGCCCACGGGTACTCCCTGTCAACCGGTTCGGACACCTGCCCGTTGTCCAAACGAGGGGACACCGCTCCATGCCGCCGGACGCCAAGATCCTCATCGTCGACGACCACGAGGACACGCTCTACGCCCTGGAGAGCGCCCTCGCCCCGCTCGGCTACCACCTGACCCGGGCGACCAGCGGCGACGCGGCGCTCAAGGAAGTCCTGCGCGGCCGGATCGGCCTGCTCCTGCTCGACGTCCGCATGCCCGGCGTCGGCGGCCTCGACATCGTCAGATACATGCGCGGCGTCGAACAGACCCAGCGCATCCCGGTCGTCCTCGTCACCGGCTTCGGACCGGACACCGCCCTCACCTCCGCCGCCTTCCGGCTGGGCGTCGCCGACCTCGTCACCAAACCCGTCGACCCCTGGGCCCTGCGCACCAAGATCCGCCACCTGTTCGACACCCACCAGCGCTGCCGGGCACTGGAACAGGAACTGCTCGAACTGCGCGCCCTCACCGACGGCCACGGACCCGCCGAACGCCGCGGCACCCTCCTGCCCACCCGGCGGCCCGCCGCCCACGCCCGGCACCAGGACCGCACCGCGTGACGCCCCCGGAGGCCGGGACGGCACCACGCCCTGTGCCGTGCCGCGCCGATCAGGCAGCATGTCACCCATGTCCGTACTGACGCGCGACGAAGCGCAGACCCGTGCCACACTCCTCGACGTCCACCGCTACCGGATCGAGCTCGACCTCACCCGCGGCGACGAGACGTTCGACTCCCGTACCGTCATCACCTTCACCGCCCGCGCGGACGGGGACACCTTCGTCGAGCTCAAGCCCGCCGAACTGCGCTCCGTCACCCTCGACGGACAGCCGATCGACCCGGAGTCCCTCGACGGCAACCGGCTTCCGATCAAGAACCTCACCGCAGGCGAACACGAACTGCGCCTCGACACCGCCATGCGCTACAGCCGCACCGGCGAGGGCATGCACCGCTTCACCGACCCCACCGACGGCGAGACGTACCTCTACACCCAGCTCTTCATGGACGACGTCCAGCGCGTCTTCGCCGCGTTCGACCAGCCCGACCTCAAGGCCGTCTTCGAGCTCTCGGTCAAGGCCCCCGAGGAATGGACCGTCCTCGCCAACGGCGTCACCACCCGCACCGACGACGGCCACTGGCGCGCCGCGCCCACCCCACTGATCTCCACCTACCTCGTCGCCGTCGCCGCCGGCCCCTGGCACTCCGTACGCACCGAGCACCGCGGCCTGCCCTTCGGCATCCACTGCCGCCGCTCCCTGGCACCGCACCTCGACAC
The DNA here is from genome assembly GCF_014651055.1 of Streptomyces fructofermentans. Taxonomy (GTDB): domain Bacteria; phylum Actinomycetota; class Actinomycetes; order Streptomycetales; family Streptomycetaceae; genus Streptomyces; species Streptomyces fructofermentans. Next base: position 105,717 of record NZ_BMWD01000009.1, on the reverse strand, counting down.
CGACGCCGACGAGATCCTCGACATCACCCGCGCCTGCTTCGACCGCTACCACGAGAAGTTCGAGGAGCCCTACCCCTTCGACTCCTACGACCAGGCGTTCGTCCCCGAGTTCAACGCCGGCGCCATGGAGAACCCCGGCCTCGTCACCTTCCGCGACGAGTTCGTCTACCGCTCCGCCGTCACCGACACCGAACGCCAGACCCGCGCCATGGTCATCGCCCACGAGATGGCCCACATGTGGTTCGGCGACCTCGTCACCCTGCGCTGGTGGGACGACATCTGGCTCAACGAGTCCTTCGCCGAGTACATGGGCTACCAGACCCTCACCGAGGCCACCCGCTTCACCGACACATGGACCGACTTCGGCATCGTCCGCAAGGCCTGGGGCTACGACGCCGACCAGCGGCCCTCCACCCACCCCGTCGCCCCCGACCCCGACGCCGTCCCCGACACCGCCTCCGCGATGCTCAACTTCGACGGCATCTCCTACGCCAAGGGCGCCTCGGCGCTGCGCCAACTCGTCGCCTGGCTCGGCGACAAGGACTTCCTGGCCGGCATCAACACCCACTTCGCCCGCCACAGGTTCGCCAACGCCACCCTCGCCGACTTCATCGACTCCCTGGCCGGGGCGACCGAACGCGACGTCCACGCCTGGGCGGACGCCTGGCTGCGCACCACCGGCGTCGACACGCTCACCGCGTCCGTCACCGCGGAACCGGGGCAGTGGACCCTCACCGTCGACCGCGACGGAAGCCGCCCGCACCGCGTCACCGTCGGCGTCTACGACCGCGACCTCGGCGGCGGCCACACCCTCGTCCTGCGCGAGCGCTACGAGACCGACGTGCCGGGCGACCCCGCCGCCGAGTCCCGCCCCGGCACCCGGCCCGCACTGGTCGTCCCCAACGACCTCGACCTCACCTACGCCAAGATCCGCCTCGACGACACGTCCGAGGAGACCGCCCTGCGCGGCATCTCCCGCGTCCCCGACGCCCTGACCCGCGCCGTCCTGTGGAACACCCTGCGCGACATGGTCCGGGACGGCGACCTCGACCCCGCCGCCTACCTGGAGACCGCCCGCGCCCACCTCCCCGAGGAGACCGACCTCGCCGTCGTCCAGGGCGTCCTCGGCTTCGCCTCCGCCCAGGTCGCCGACCGCTACCTGGCCGCCCCCGACCGGCCCGCCGCCCTCGCCACCCTCTCCTCCCTGTGCCGCGACCTGATCCGCCGCACCGAGGACGGCTCCCACCCCGGGCTCCGCCTGATCGCGGTGCGCCACCTCATCGACGTCGCCGCCCAGCCCGACACGATCAGCGCCTGGTTCTCCGAGGGCACGGTGCCCGGCGGCCCCGAACTCGACCCCGAACTGCGCTGGCGCATCCTCGGCCGCCTCGCCGTCCTCGGCGCCATCGACGACGCCGTCATCGAGGCCGAACTCGTCCAGGACCCCAGCGCCACCGGCCAGGAGGGCGCCGCCCGCTGCCGCGCCGCGCTCCCGGACCCGGTCGCCAAGCGGGCCGCCTGGGAGGCGATGTTCGCGTCCGACGACCTCTCCAACTACCTCTTCACCGCCACCGCCCAGGGCTTCTGGCAGCCCGAACAGGCCGACCTCGTACGGGAGTTCGTACCCCGCTACTTCGAGGACGCGGTCGCCGTCGCGGCACGCCGCGGCCCCGCCATCGCCGAGGCGGCGGGCCGCTGGGCGTTCCCCGTGTACGCGATCTCCGCCGAGACCCTCGCCCTGGGCGAGCGGTGCCTCGCCGACTCCGGCCCCACCCCCGCCCTGCGCCGCAAGCTCGCCGACCAACTCGACGACCTCGCGCGCGCGTTGCGCGTACAGGAGGGATAGCCACCCGGTCCCGTCCCGTACGACGCCGGCCGCCGCGGCCGGCGTCCCCCCGCCCCTCCCGGTTCCCCGCGCCCCCTCAGGGACGCGGGGAACCGGCGTCGACGGGCCCCAAGGGCCGCCGACCCCCAAAGACCGCCGGCCCCCAAGGCCCACCGGCGCCCACCGGCGTCCCACCGGTGGACCCACGTCCACCGCCCGCGCCGACGCCCAGTGCCCCCGCCGCCGTCCTCCCGGCAAGCTCTCACCGCACGGCAGTACCCCCTTTCGGGTCCGGATCGTTGAAGTCCCAGGGCGCGTCGAACCGAACGCGTACAGGCTGGAAACCCCCGCCGCGCGCCCATGGAGGACGCCGATGAGTTCGCTCGCCTCAGGTCCCCACGGCCCGGACACCCTGCGCCCCCTGCTCGACACCGTGCTCGACGCACTCCGGGCCGGCGCCGAGGCCCGCGGCGGACCCCTGCCGGCCGGCGGACCCGGCCCGGTCGCCGCACGCGTCCGCGCGGCCCTGGGCGAGGTACTGCCCCCGCACGGCGACGCGACCGCCCTGCACACACTCGTCCGGGCACTCGCCGAGGGCGCCGCCGACCCCGCCGACCCGCTGTGCGCCGCCCACCTGCACTGCCCGCCCCTCGCCGTGGCCGCGGCGGCGGACCTCGCCGCCTCCGTCCTGAACCCCTCCCTGGACTCATGGGACCAGGCCCCCGCCGCCTCCGCACTCGAAGCCCTGGTCACCGAGGCCCTCGCCGCCGAGGTCTACCCGCAAGCCGCCGCGCGGACCGGCACGCAAGCCCGTGCACAGCCCCGTACGCAGGCCGGCGCCGACCCCGACGCCGACCCGCACGGCCGCACCCCCACCACGGGCGGCACCCCGACCGGCACCACCGCCCCGAGCCCGCCCGGCACCGAACGACCCGGCGGGAGCGACGCACTCGTCACCACCGGCGGCACCGAGTCCAACCAGCTCGCCCTCCTCCTGGCCCGCGAACTCCACGGCGGAGGCGTACGACTCGTCTGCGGGGCCAACGCCCACCACTCCCTGCACCGCGCCGCCTGGCTCCTCGGCCTCCCCGAACCCGTCACCGTGCCCGCCCCCGCCGGCACCATGGACCCCGTCGCCCTCGACGAAGCCCTCACCCGCCTCCCCGGACCCCGCGGCTCACTCCTCGTCGCCGCCACCGCCGGCACCACCGACGCGGGACTCGTCGACCCGCTCCCCGGGATCGCCGACCTCTGCCGGGCCCACGGCGCCAGGCTGCACATCGACGCCGCGTACGGCGGAGGACTCCTCTTCAGCGACCGCCACCGCGCCCGGCTGACCGGCCTCGACCGCGCCCACACCGTCACACTCGACCTGCACAAACTCGGCTGGCAGCCCGTCGCCGCCGGCCTCCTCGCCGTACGCGACCGCGACGAACTCGCCGTACTCGACCACCGCGCCGACTACCTCAACGCCGACGACGACACCGAAGCGGGCCTCCCCGACCTCCTCGGCCGCTCCCTGCGCACCACCCGGCGACCCGACATCCTCAAGATCGCCGTCACCCTCAGGACCCTCGGCCGCAGCGGACTCGGCGCCCTCGTCGACCAGGTCTGCGCCCACGCCGACGAGTTCGCCCGGCTCGTGCGACGCCACCCCCGCTTCGAACTCCACGACCGGCCCACCCTCAGCACGGTCCTCTTCCGGCCCGCCGGCGCCACCGACGACACCGTGGCCGCCGTCCGCCGCACCCTGCTCACCGAAGGCCGCGCCGTCCTCGGCCGCGCCCGACTCGACGACCGCCTCTGGCTCAAGGTCACCCTGCTCAACCCGCACACCGGACCCGGCGACCTCGCCGCGCTCCTGGACCTGGTGGAAGGACACACCCCCCGATGACACGGACGCCCCCGACGCCACCCACACCCCCCGACGGCCCGTCGCAGGAAAGGCCCGAAGCCCCCCGCGACCTGGTCGGCATCGGCATCGGCCCGAGCAACCTCTCCCTGGCCGCCCTCGCCCACCCGCTCACCGGACTCGACGCCGTCTTCTACGAGCAGCGACCCGGCTTCGACTGGCACCCCGGCCTGCTCATCGACGGCACCACCCTCCAAGTGCCCTTCCTCGCCGACCTCGTGACCCTCGCCGACCCCACGAGCCCCTGGTCCTTCCTCAACTACCTCAAGGCCCGCGGCCGCCTCTACCCCTTCTACTTCGCCGAGCGCTTCCGCATCCACCGCGCCGAATACGCCGCCTACTGCCGCTGGGTCGGCGACAGCCTCCCCGCACTCCGCTTCGGCCACCAGGTCGACGCCGTCCGCTGGAACCCCGAACGCGACCTGTTCGAAGTCGACTTCACCCAACTCGACACCGACGGAGAAGCCGAAGCCCTCGGCCGCACCTACACCAGGAACATCGCCCTCGGCGTCGGCACCGCCCCCCACGTCCCCGAACCCATGCGCCCCCTCGTCGACGCCCCCGCCGTCCCCGTCATCCACGCCGCCGACTACCTCGACCACCGCGAACGGCTCCTGAAGGCCGAACACGTCACCGTCATCGGCTCCGGACAGTCCGGCGCCGAGGTCTTCCTCGACCTCCTCAGACACCGCCCCGCCGGCCGCGAGAAGCTCCACTGGCTCTCCCGCACCCAGGCCTTCGCCCCCATGGAGTACTCGAAGCTCGGCCTCGAACACTTCACACCCGACTACACGCGCTACTTCCACGCCCTGCCCGAACCCGAACGCGACCGGCTCGTCCCCGCCCAGTGGCAACTCCACAAAGGCATCGACGCCGACACCATCGCCGCCATCCACGACGAGCTCTACCGGCGCACCCTGCACGGCGGCTGGCCCGACGCCGTCCTCACCCCCGGCGTCCTCGTCCGCACCGCCGGACGCATCGCCACCACCAGGATCGAACTGCACCTGGAACACGTCCAGCAGGCCAGCCGCTCCCGCCTGACCACGGACGCCGTCGTCCTCGCCACCGGCTACCGCGAACGCCCCCTCGGCGCCCTCCTCGCCGGCCTCGACCCCTACATGCGCCGGGACTCCTCCGCACGGCCCCGGATCGACGAGCACCACCGCCTCGTCCTCGACCCCGCCGTCACCGGAGCCGTCCACGTCCAGAACGGCGAGAGCCACACCCACGGCGTCGGCGCCCCCGACCTCGGCCTCACCGCCTGGCGCAGCGCGAGCATCCTCAACTCCCTCACGGACAACGACCCCTACCCGCTGCCGAGCCGAACCGCCTTCACGACGTTCGGACTCACCCAGCAGCCCCGGATCCCCTCCGCCAGACAGTCCAGGATGCTCACCCCGCTCATCGACTGACACGGCAGCCGACCACCGACGGGCGCACTAGAAGACCGGAACCCCCTCACGGGTCAGCTTCCAGTCCACCGACGCGAAGTCCTTCGGATCCAGCACACCCTTCGCCGTCGCCCACTCCGAGATCCGCGTACGGATCTCCGTCGACTCCGCCCACAGCTCCTTCGCCGACGCCACGTGCGGGAACGCGCCACCGCCGTTGGCGCGGTAGTTGTTCACCGCGAACACGAACTGCGCCGCGTCGTCCAACGCCACCCCGCCGTACGTCAGGTTCCTGATCCGCGAACCCGCCGGCTGCGCGATGTCGATGTCGTACGACAGCCCCGACACGTAGTCGTAGTTGTAGTCGGGACGGTTGTTCGCGTTCGTCAGCTTCGCCACGTCCACCGCGGCACCCGACGCCGTCTGCACGAAGTACTCCGCCGAGTACTCCAAATACGCCCGCAACTGGGCACCCGTCAGCAGCTTCGCCACCAACGTGTTGTCGTACACGTACAGGCTCGACAGGTCCCGGATCGTCACATCGCCGGCCGGGATCTCCGACGTGCGCGAGAACGGCGACGCCTGCGCCAGCACCGGCAGCGACGCGTACTCCGTACCCGCCAGCGCCGCCCGGACCACGTCCTCCTGGACCTTCGTGATCAGGTCGATGATCGGAGCGTCCTTGTAGCGCGCCTCGACCGTCGTCAGGGTCTCCGTCGCCGTACCGACCACCTGGTTCACATACGCCACGACCACGTCGTGCTCGTCCTTCAGAAGCCTCGTGATCCTCGGGTCGTCGGCCACCGAGTTCGAGTTGCGCACCGAAGCCGCCACCGACTCGACCGACCACCGGCCCTTCTCGAAGACCAGCTCGAAGTCGAACAGCGACAGCCGCTCCGCGTACGCCAACGGCTCCGACAGCACCACCGTCCTCCCGGTCGTCGCGTTCGTCACCTTCAACTCGGGGATCTCCACATGCGCGTGCCCCACCAGGATCGCGTCGATCCCAGGTACCTGCTGCGCCACCAGCGCCGCCGAGTTCTCCACATACGGCAACTGGTCACCGTACGACGACGTGCCCGACGAACCCGAGTGCGCCGACACCACCACCACGTCCGCACCCATCGACCGCAGCTTCGGCACCCACTTCGCCGCCTGCTCCTCCAGCCCCGGGAACGTCAACCTGCCCTGCACGTACGCCTTGTCCCAGATCGCGATGCCCGGGTTCGTCAGACCCAGCACCGCCACCTTCACCGGCGGCGCGCCCGGCACGTGGAACTTCTTCATGAAGTACGGGGGGAACGCCGGCTTCAGCGTCTTCGCGTCCAGCGCGTTCGCGCCCAGCAGCGGGAAACGGCACTGCGACTCGAACTTCCGCAGCGTCTCGATGCCGTAGTTGAACTCGTGGTTGCCGAGCGCCACCGCGTCGTAGCCGATGGCGTTCATCGCCTGCGCCATCGGGTGCACCGGGCCGCCCTTGGCGGTGATCGGGTCGACCTTCGCGTAGTAGTACGTCAGCGGCGTGCCCTGGATCGTGTCACCGGCGTCCAGCAGCAGCGTGTTGCGCCGGCCCTTCTCCTTCCGCACCGCGTTCACCAGGGTCGAGATCCGCGCCAGGCCCTGCGCGTTGCCCGCGGCGTCCTTGTACTCCGCGTCCTTGAAGTAGTCCCAGTTGAAGACGTGGCCGTGCAGGTCCGTCGTGCCCATCACCGTCAGCGAGTAACGCCGGGGCCTGTGCCCGCCCTTCGCCGCGGCCGGCTCGGCCGCCACGGCCGCGGGAGCCGCGACCGCACCCGCCAGCGCCACCCCCGCACTCGTCACGGCGGACTTCTTCAGGAACTTCCGGCGATTCAACGGCATGTCAGGTCACTCCTCGGGAACGGGACAACAACGCGCGTAGATTCTGAGCGCGTAGATTCTGACCCGGCCACGGCGTACGGCAACAGCCCCCGCAGGTTTCGATCTGGTGACCTGCCCGGTCCGCCGGCACGCCGACGGTGACAGAGTGGGGCGTATGACCTCAGCCCGCGAGGAACCCCGGCCCACCACCCCCTACGGCACAGCCGACGCCCCCCGCATCGCCGTCCGCGGCGAAGCCCACCTCGACGTCGACCCCGAGATCGCCCGCATCGGCATCACCGTCGGCGCCCGCGGCACCGACCGCCGCGACGCCCTCGCCGACCTCACCCGCCGCAACACGGCCGCCCTCGACCTCGTCAAGAGCTACGGAGACGCCGTCGAACGGCTCGAGACCGGCGCGTTCTCCATCACCCCCGAACACGCCCGCCACGGCCGCGGCGAACGCGTCCGCGCCTACCACGGACGCGTCCACCTCACGGCCGAACTCACCGACTTCACCGCACTCGGCGAACTCACCACCCGCCTCGCCGACCTCGACCTCACCCGCGTCGACGGCCCCTGGTGGGCCCTGCGCCCCGACTCGCCCGCCCACCGCCTCGCCCGGCAGCAGGCCGTACGCGAGGCCGTCCAGCGGGCCCGTGAATACGCCGAAGCCCTCGGCACCCGCCTCACCGCGCTCCTGGAACTCGCCGACCTCGGAGCCGAGGACGCCGGCCCCTACGGAATGGAGGTCCAGGCCCGCGGCATGCGCACCCTGGCCTTCGACGCGTCCGCCTCCGAGACCGCCCCCGCCCTGGACCTCGAACCCCAGCGCCAGCACGTCCACGCCCAGGTCAACGCCCGCTTCACCATGGCTCCGCCCGAGCTCTAGCGGACCCGGGAAGACTCGACCGGCAGAAGGGCCGGCGGCCGGACGGGCACCACCCGCCCCCGGCGACACCCGCCACGACCCGGCCGAACACACGTCCCACGCTCATCGGAGCACCCCCGTGCACAATTCAACAGTTGTCAATAACCCTTCACGCAAAGGATGTTGAGCAGTCATGCGCGAACAATTCGCTACCCACTGGTAAGGCCTAGGCTCGAATCATGCGCCGAGCAAAAATCGTCTGTACCCTGGGCCCCGCCACCGACTCGTACGACCAGATCAAAGCACTGGTCGAAGCCGGAATGGACGTAGCCCGCCTCAACCTCAGCCACGGCAGCCACGCCGAACACGAGGAGCGCTACCAGCGCGTGCGAAAGGCCTCCGAGGAGACCGGCCGCAACGTCGGCATCCTCGCCGACCTTCAAGGCCCGAAGATCCGACTCGGCCGCTTCAGCGAAGGCCCCGTACTCCTTGAACGCGGAGACACCTTCACCATCACCGTCGAACCCGGCGTCCAGGGCGACCGACAGACCTGCGGCACCACCTACGACGGCCTCGCCACCGACGTCACCCCCGGCGAACGCATCCTCGTCGACGACGGCAAGGTCTGCCTCGAAGTCACCGCCGTCGACGGCCCCCGCGTCCACACCACCGTCGTCGAAGGCGGCATGGTCTCCGACAGCAAGGGCCTCAACCTCCCCGGCGTCGCCGTCTCCGTCCCCGCACTCTCCGACAAGGACGAGGAAGACCTCCGCTGGGCCCTGCGCACCGGATGCGACGTCATCGCCCTCTCCTTCGTCCGCACCGGACAGGACATCGACGACGTCCACCGGATCATGAAGGAGGAGGGCCGCCACCTCCCCGTCATCGCCAAGGTGGAGAAGCCCCAGGCCGTCGACAACATCGACGACATCGTCGCCGCCTTCGACGGCATCATGGTCGCCCGCGGCGACCTCGGCGTCGAAATGCCCCTCGAACAGGTCCCCATCGTCCAGAAGCGCGCGATCAAGCTCGCCAAGCGCAACGCCAAACCCGTGATCGTCGCCACCCAGATGCTCGACTCGATGATCGACAACTCCCGCCCCACCCGGGCCGAGGCGTCCGACGTCGCCAACGCCGTCATCGACGGCACCGACGCCGTGATGCTCTCCGGCGAGACCAGCGTCGGCAAATACCCCGTCGAGACCGTCCGCACCATGTCCCGCATCGTCGAGGCCGCCGAGGAGGACATCCTCGCCAAGGGACTCCCGCCCCTCACCGAACGCAACAAACCCCGCACCCAGGGCGGCGCCGTCGCCCGCGCGGCCGCCGAGATGGGCGACTTCCTCGGCGCGAAGTACCTCGTCGCCTTCACCCAGTCCGGCGACACCGTCCGCCGCCTCTCCCGCTACCGCTCACCCATCCCGCTGCTCGCCTTCACCCCCGACCGGGCGACCCGCTCCCAGCTCAACCTCACCTGGGGCGTTGAGTCCCTGCTCGGCCCGCACGTCGACTCGACGGACGCCATGGTCGACCAGGTGGACGAGCTGCTCCTCAAGTACGGCCACTGCAGCAAGGGCGACGTCGTGGTGATCACCGCCGGCTCCCCGCCCGGGGTCTCCGGCTCGACGAACCTCGTCCGCGTGCACCACATCGGCGAGGACGACAGCCCGAAGTAGCGTCCGCCGGTCAGTACTTGGGCCCGACGTGGACGTCCATGAGGGCCACGGACGCCTTCCTCGCGACGGAGACGTTGCGCGCGTTGGCCTGCCGCCACTCGACGCCCAGCGCGTCCAGGGTGTCGGTGTACAGCTTCCGGATGTCGTCCGAGACATTGGTGAAGAAGTACCGGGGGTACTCGTACCGCTTCGGCTCGCCGCCGACCAGCCGGGTCGTCCAGTTGGTCATGCGGCAGCCGTCGGAGTGGATGAGCCCCCGGACGAACCCCCAGGGACGGGCGTCGACGATCTCCCGCTGCCAGGGCTCCAGGACGATGCGGCGCTCGTGCTTCCTGCCGGGTCCGTGCTGGGGGAACAGGCAGGGCCAGTGCTTGCTGAAGCAGGTGACGTACTGGCACCCCTGGCTACGGACGCGGCAGACGCGGTTGTCGGGCCGCAGCCTCTGGACGGCCTCCGCGCACAGTTCGACGAGACCGGGCCACGAGTCGGCGCACGCGATCCTCAGGCTGTGGACGCCTCGGGGGCCCTGGCTGATGCAGCCGTCACCGAGATACAGGCCCAGGAGATACGCGTAGGCCGCCCGGTCCTCGGGCGGCCGGGGCGTCTCCTCGCACCGCGGACACGGGAGCCCCGAGCTCCTGAGGGGTTCCTTCCTTTCCCGCCAGGACCTGAGGGCGGCCCGCGAGACGCCCGTCTGCCCGCTCACCGAATTCAGGCTGTGCCCCTGACTGATCAGGGCGAGTGCCCGCTCCCGTGTGCCCATGTCGTACATACGGCCACTTTCGGGGAGGCGTAAGGGCGACGCGCAGCAAAAAGCGGATGTTCACGAGAATGTGAACATCCGCTTCCGATGTTTACCCTTGGAATCCAAGGAAAAGTACCCCGGGTCGGATTCGAACCGACGCTGGATGGTGTTTGAGACCATTGCCTCTACCGCTGGGCTACCGGGGCCCCTTTGAAACCAAGGTCGACGGCGACCCGGCGTGCCCCCACCTTATCGCAGCTGGGTAGGCTCTTGTCAGCAGCACCCCGCCCTGAACGAGGAGCCCCCGTGACCGCCCCCGAGTCGCCCCAGCCCGTAGACGCGCCCGACGACGACAAGTCGCACGTGCCTCCGCTGACGACCCGTGTCGTCATCGCCGAGGACGAGGCGTTGATCCGTCTCGACCTCAAGGAGATGCTCGAGGAAGAGGGGTACACCGTCGTGGGCGAGGCCGGAGACGGCGAGCAGGCCGTCGAGCTGGCCCGCAAGCACCGCCCCGACCTGGTGATCCTCGACGTGAAGATGCCCAAGCTCGACGGCATCTCCGCGGCCGAGAAGATCGCGGAGGAGTCCATCGCCCCCGTGCTGATGCTGACCGCCTTCTCGCAGCGCGACCTCGTGGAGCGCGCGCGGGACGCGGGCGCGATGGCGTACCTGGTGAAGCCGTTCAGCAAGAGCGACGTGGTTCCGGCGATCGAGATGGCCGTGTCCCGCTTCACGGAACTCAAGACGCTGGAGAAGGAGATCGAGGATCTCACGCAGCGTCTGGAGACCCGCAAGCTCGTGGACCGCGCGAAGTCCGTGCTGCAGACCGAGTACGGCCTGACCGAGCCGGCGGCCTTCCGCTGGATCCAGAAGACGTCGATGGACCGCCGCATGTCGATGCAGCAGGTCGCCGAGGCGGTCATCCAGGACGCGGAGGAGAAGAAGGCGGCGAAGGGCTGAGCCCCGCGCGCACCCACGGCTGAGGCCCGCACCCCCTGACGGGTGCGGGCCTCAGCCGCGTACGGAGGGCGGGGACTCAGTCCTCGCCGAGGTACGCCTTGCGCACCGACTCGTCGTGCAGCAGGTCGCGGCCCGTGCCCGAGAGCACGATGGAGCCGACCTCCATGACGTGTCCGTGGTCGGCGAGCGAGAGCGCCGCCTGGGCGTTCTGCTCGACGAGCAGGATGGTGGTGCCCTGCGACTTGAGCTCGGCGATCGTCGCCATGATCTTCTGCATCATGATCGGCGAGAGGCCCATGGAGGGCTCGTCGAGCATGAGCAGCTTGGGCTTCGACATGAGCGCGCGGCCCATGGCGAGCATCTGCTGCTCGCCGCCGGAGAGGGTGCCGGCGGCCTGCTTGCGCCGTTCGCCGAGGATCGGGAACAGCTCGTAGGCCCGCTGGATGTCCTTCTCGATGCCCGCCTTGTCGCTGCGGAGGAAGGCGCCGAGGCGGAGGTTGTCCTCGATCGTCATGCGCGGGAAGATGTGCCGCCCCTCGGGGGAGTGGGCGAGTCCCAGCGAGACGATCTCGTGCGCCGGAGTCTTCTTCAGCGACTTGCCGTCGAACTTGATCTGGCCGCCGACCGGCTTGAGCAGTCCGGAGAGGGTGCGCAGCGTGGTGGTCTTGCCGGCGCCGTTGGTGCCGATGAGGGTGACGACCTGGCCGGCGTCGACCTTGAACGAGATGCCCTTGACGGCTTCGATCTTGCCGTAGGCGACCCGGAGGTCCTCGACTTCGAGCAGTGCGGTCATCGGTCGTTCTCCTTGCCGGGCGCGGAGTCCGTGGCGGCGGCCTGTGCTTCCGCGGCCTCGACCTCGGCGATCTCCTCGCTGCCGGGTGCGTCTTCGAAGGGCTCTCCGAGGTAGGCGGCGACGACGCGCTCGTCTCCCTGGACGGTGGCGCTGTCGCCCTCGACGAGCTTCTCGCCCTGGACGAGTACGGCGACGCGGTCGCAGAGGTTGAAGATGAACCGCATGTCGTGCTCGATGACGAGGACGGCGATGCCCTTGTCCCGGATGGCGAAGACCAGTTCCTCGGTGGCGCGGGTCTCCTGGGGGTTCATGCCGGCGGTGGGCTCGTCGAGGAGCAGGAGGCCGGGCTCGGAGGCCAGGGCTCGTGCGATCTCGAGCTTGCGCTGCTCGCCGTAGGGGAGGTTGCGGGCCAGGTGCTCGGCCTTGGCGTCCAGTCCGACGAATGCCAGGAGTTCCATGGCGCGTTCGCGGGAGGCGCGCTCGGCCCGGTGGAAGCCGGGGCCGCGCAGGAGCGCGGACCAGAGGCCTTCCTTGGTGCGGGTGTGCCGTCCGACGAGCACGTTCTCCAGGACCGTCATGTTGGCGAAGAGACGGATGTTCTGGAAGGTGCGGGCCACGCCGGCGGCGGTGACCTTGAAGGACTTGGGCGGCAGGACCTGGCCCTTGTAGCGGACCTCGCCCTCGGTGGGGATGTAGAGGCCGGTGAGGCAGTTGAAGAAGGTCGTCTTGCCGGCGCCGTTGGGGCCGATGAGTCCGACGATCTCTCCGCTGTTGACGGTGAGGTCGACGTTGTTGACCGCGGTGAGGCCGCCGAAGCGCATGGTGACGCCGCGGGCGTCGAGCACGGTCTCGCCGGGTGCGGTGGCGCCGGGGGCGGCGTCCTTGGTGGTGGTGTCGGTTGTCATCGTGATCAGGCCCCTGCCTTGCTGAGGACTGTGGGGGCTTCCGCCTCTTCGTGGAATTCGAGCTGGCGGCGCCGGTTCGGGATGAGGCCTTCCGGACGGAAGCGCATCAGGAGGACGAGCGCGAGGCCGAAGGCGAAGAGCTGGTAGTCGCCGAGGAACTGGAGCTTGGCGGGGATCAGGTAGAGCAGTGCGGCGCCGACGAGCGGTCCGCTGATGGTGCCCATGCCGCCGAGGACGACCGCTGCGAGCAGGAAGGCCGAGTTGGGCGGGACGACGTGCGCGAACTGGTACTGCTCCGGTGTCACGGTGTAGGTGACGTGTGCCTGGACGGACCCGGCGAGGCCGGCGAGGGCGGCGCCGAGGGCGAAGGCGATGAGCTTGACGCGGAAGCCGTTGATGCCCATGGCGAGCGCGGCGGTCTCGTCCTCGCGGATGGCGATCCAGGCGCGGCCGATGCGGGAGTCGCTGCTGCGCCGGAAGACCACGACGACGACCAGCGTGATGAGGAGCATCAGCAGGAAGTAGTTGGCGAAGCGCGCGATGGTGAAGCCGCCGAACGAGTGCTCCTGGCCGAAGTCGAACCCGAGGATGTTGAGGTTCGGGATCGAGGAGATGCCGTTGGAGCCGTTGGTGATGTCGGGTCCGGAGGTGCCGTCCATGTTGAGGACGGTGATGCGGAAGATCTCGCCGAAGCCGAGGGTGACGATGGCGAGGTAGTCGCCGCGCAGCCGCAGGGTGGGGGCGCCGATCAGTACGCCGAAGACCATGGCCACGGCGGCGCCGAGCAGGGCGGAGGCCCAGAACGGCAGCTGGAGGTCGAACGGCGAGGAGGGGGAGCCGGAGACCATGGCGGCCGTGTAGGCGCCGACGCCGAGGAAGGCGACGTATCCGAGGTCGAGCAGTCCGGCGAGGCCGACGACGATGTTGAGGCCGAGGGCGACGGTGGCGAAGATCAGGATGTAGACGCCGATGGTCGCGTACTGGTCGTCGGACTGGGTGAAGGGGAACGCGGCGGCGGCGGCGAACGCGCCGACCATGGTCACCGTGCGGTGCTTGGAGGTGAGCGCGGAGACCCGGTTCACGAGGCCGGCCTTGGCCGCGGCGGCGAAGCCGAAGCCCGCGGTGACCAGGAAGCCGACGAAGAGCTCGTCGTACTCGGTGCCGATGCCGTAGGTGAAGACGATCAGGCCGAGGGTGAGCGCGGCGACGATCACGAGGATCTCGGCGAAGGCGGGCAGCTCGCGGGCCGGCTTGCTGGTGCCGGCCGCGAAGGCGGCCTTGACGACGGTGCGCTGGTGCCGGGCCTTGTGGCGGAACTGCTCCCAGGAGGAGTCGTCCGGGTCGAAGGGGTCCGGGGCGGGGCGCTCGAAGGGCAGCGAGAGCGCGCCGAGCAGGGCGGTGAGGGTGGCGATGCCGGCGATCCAGCCGCCGGGCTCCAGGTTGGCGAGTCCGCCGAGCTGGGCGCTCATCGCGGCGATCGTGTACCAGGTGGTCGCGAAGGCGGCGAGTGCGGCGAGCTTGATGGCGCTGTCGGCGCCGGCCGGGGCGAGCCAGCGCAGGCCCTTGACGCCGTAGGAGGCGAGGCCGAAGAGCGCGGTGAGCGCTCCGCCGATGAGGACGAGGACCTGGAGGCCGCCCGGGTAGCCGTAGACGGTGAGGTCGCCGGGGAAGGCGGACGTCCACGTCCAGGCGAGGAAGGCGGAGACGACGGTGAGTACGCCGCCGCCGGTGGCCAGGGCGCGGCCGATGTGCGGCGGGATGGCGACGAGGCCGGTGTTGGCGCCCGCGGTGTCCTTGGCGGGCGTCTGGGGGGTGGTGGTCTGTGTTGTCATCGGTCTCACGCCCTGTCCGCGACGCGCTCGCCGAGCAGGCCCTGTGGCCTGAGGAGGAGCACGAGGATGAGGAGTACGAAGGCCCAGACGTTGGCCCAGGACTGGCCGCCGAGCTGGGACATGCCGGGGACGTCGGCGATGTAGGCGGTGGCCAGGGTCTCGGCGAGTCCGAGGACGACGCCGCCGATCATGGCTCCGTAGATGTTGCCGATGCCTCCGAGGACGGCGGCGGTGAAGGCCTTGAGGCCGAGGATGAAGCCCATGCGGAAGTCGATCTGGCCGTACTTGAGGCCGTAGGCGAGGCCTCCGACGGCGGCGAACGCGGCGCCGAGGGCGAACGCGACCACGATGATGCGGTCGGTGTTGATGCCCATGAGCTTGGCCGTGTCCGGGTCCTGCGCGGTGGCCTGCATGCCGCGTCCGGTCCTGGTCTTCATGACGAAGTAGGCGAGGATCGCCATGCTGATGGGGGCCGCGAGGAACAGGAAGATGTCACCGGTCTGGATGGTGACACTGCCGATGTGGAAGGGGCCGCCCTCGATCTGCGGGAAGGTGCGCGCAGACTTCGCGTTGGGGTACCAGGCCCATACCGCCTGCTGGAGGGCCAGGGAGAGGCCGATGGCGGTGATGAGGGGGGCGAGGCGGGGCGCGGTGCGCAGGGGGCGGTAGGCGAACCGTTCCGCTCCGACCGCGACGGTGACGGCGACGAAGACGGCGCCGACCAGCATGAGCGGCAGCGCTATCCACATGGTGGTGCCGTCGGGCAGTACGTACAGATAGACCGTGAGAGCGCCGAACGCCCCGGTCATGAAGATCTCGCCGTGGGCGAAGTTGATGAGCTGGACGATGCCATAGACCATCGTGTAGCCGATGGCGACCAGCCCGTACATGGATCCCAGTAGCAGGCCGTTGACCAGCTGCTGCGGCAGTTCGTTCACCGCATGTCCTCCGAGACGTTCGGATAGTCGAGGGGTGTGACCGGATGCGAGTCCGCGCGGGGCGCCTGTGGTGCGGCGCCCCGCGCGGCTCGTGGTGGTACGGGGTGTGGATCAGCCGGTGTAGGTACCGGACTCGATGGCCTTCCAGGTGCCACCCTCGACCGAGTACACGGTCAGCTGCTTGTTCGTGGCGTCGCCGAACTCGTCGAAGGAGACCTTGCCGGTCACACCGTCGAAGGAGACGTTCTGCGCGGCCGCGGTGACCTTGGCGCGGGCGTCGGACGGAAGCTTGCCGTCGTTGTCCTCGACGACCTTCTTCACGGCCTCGATGATCGCCCAGGCGGAGTCGTACGAGTAGCCGCCGTAGGCCTCGAAGGCCTCCTTGTAGCCCGCGGCCTTGTAGTTGGCGACGAACTCCTTGGCGGACGGCAGGTCCTCGACGGGCGCGCCGACCGAGGTGGCGAGGTCGCCGGTGCCGCTGGCGCCGGCGAGCTTGATGAAGTCGGCGCTGTAGATGCCGTCGCCGCCGACGACCGGGATCTTGGCCCCTGCGGCCTTGATCTGCTTGCTGAGCGGGCCGGCCTGCGGGTACTCGCCGCCGTAGTAGACGACGTCGGCGCCGGAGCTCTTGACCTTGGTCGCCACCGCGGAGAAGTCCTTGGTGTCGGGGTCGATGTGCTCGGTGCCCGCGATCTTGCCGCCGAGCTTCTTGAACTCGTCGGTGAAGGTGGCGGCCAGACCGGCGCCGTAGGTCTTCTTGTCGTCGATGACGAAGACCTTCTTCTTCTTCGCCTTGTTGAAGACGTACTGCGCGGCGAACGGGCCCTGGATGGCGTCCGTGGTCGCGGTGCGGAAGTACGACTTGTACGGACGCGCCTTGGTGCCGCCGTTCCACTCCGTGCCCTGGGTCAGGGCCGGGTTGGTGTTGGCGGGGGAGATCTCGAGGAGCTTGGCGTCGTCGAAGACCTTCTGCATGGACTCGGCCACGGAGGAGTTCAGCGGGCCGACGACACCGAGGACGTCCTTGTTGGCGACCAGGGTGGTGGCGTTGGCCTGGCCCGAGGAGGGCTGCGCCTGGTCGTCCTTGGCCTCGACCTTGAAGGTGACGCCGGGGACGGTCTTCTCCTTGTTCGCCGTCTTGGCGGCGAGGTCCACGGAGTTCTTGATACCGAGGCCCAGCGCGGAGAGGTCGCCGGTCAGGGGGGCGTCGACACCGATGACGACGGTGGTGCCGCCGCCGCCGGCGTCCGACCCGCCCTTGTCTTCGTCGCGCGATCCGCAGGCGGTGAGGGTGAGAGCTCCCGCCGCCAGCGCGGCGGTGATGGCGATGAGCGAACGTTGACGCACGATCAGCAGTCCTTTCCCTGGCACGGCCCTTCCTCGTGGAACGGGCCGAGTCGAGCGCTGGGCCGAAAAAGCTTCGAATCCGATGGCGCGGTGACTGGCCGTGACTCTAAGCGGGTGAAGGGAAGGTGGAGGAGAGTCTGACCCAGGCTGTGACGCTCTTGTTATGACACGAGGTAATGCAGAGCGGTACTCAGTGGGTGGATGGGCTGAATTCCGGCTGATTCGTCCTGTCCGCATAGTGAGAACCTGCAGGACGGGCCCTCGCCATTCCAGGAGTGTTCTACGGTTTTGGTCGTGACGATAACTCGTTGCTGCAGGCGACTTGAAGGGCTTCGGACAGGTCGTGCGCATATTGCTCGCCGAGGATGAAGCTGTGGTCCTGTATTGCGCGCGTATTACGCAGAGTTACTTCGAGGAAAGGAAGTCCGGCGTTTGACGGCACATTTGCGCATTCCGTGACATGCATCGTGACGACGATCTTGTGGCCGAAACCGGTCTTCGTGCGGAACGGCGTGCCTGGCAGCGAGGTCAGGGACAGTGCCGCGTAGGGCTGGGACACGCGCACGACGGTGACCGTGGGTCCTGAGCGGACGGTGATCCGGACCGCGAAGCTGAAGCTGCCGCTCCGGGCCCCCGCCGGCGGGGGCTCCACGCCCAGGTACGCGACGTCCACCACCTGGGACGGCAGCGGGTCCGGCGGCGGTGGCGGCTCCTCGGGCCGCGTCGCGAGGAGGTAGCCGCCGCCGGCGAGCAGTCCGACCGCCGACGCGGACGCGAGCACGGCCCTGCGGTGCCGGTCGTAGAACCTTTGCAGGCCGACGAGTCGACCGAGGCGGTCGAGTCGTCCGGAGGGGTCGAGTCGTCCGGAGTGGCCGAGGTGGCCGGAGGGCGGCGGGCCGGGCCGGCCCGTAACGGGGCCGGAGAGGTCGGGTCCCGTGGTGAGTTCGTGGGTGTTCTCGCCCGGCTCGACCGGTCCGACGCCGCTCAACTCCACGGCCCTCCCGTCGGGTTGCCGTCGCGGTACCGCCGCTCGCAGCGCTCGCGGGAGTCGTGGTCGATGAGCCGCAGCGCCGCCCGCGTCCCGGCGCGCCGCCGCTCGGACCGGGCGGCGTCCACGACGTCCATGAGGATCTCGTACTGCCCGTTGGACAGCCCCATCGACTGGTAGTCGCCGTACGTGCGGCTGTCCAGGACCTCGCGGGACCAGGACGCCACGAGCCGCGCGCACAGTTCCTCGGGGGATGTGGCGGTCGGTGACGAGGGGGAGTTCGGTGACGGTGACGACGGGGAGTTCGGGCGCGCGCCGGGCCGTGTTGTCCCCGGGGCGGGGTCCGTGCCGTGTCCGCCGGACGGCTCCCCGCACCCGGTGGCCGGGGCAACGCTCAGGAGCACCGCGCCCAGCACCGCCGCCCGCCAGGGGGCATGGCCCGTTCCCATGCCATGACGCTAAGCCGCCGAGTGCCCGGGATCAACGCCGTTGCGCACAAAGGGTGTTCCACGGCCGGGGCAGCGCTGCCGCCGCTTCGGGCTGCGGGCTTCGGGCGGTGGGGCGGACGCGTGGGCCGAGCCGCCGCGGGCGGTGTCCGGCCCACGGCGGCGGCCCCTCGCTCCGGTGCCGGGTGCCGGCCCGGGTCAGCCCGCCGCGGCGGCCCGGCGGGCGTCGTCCGGGTTCACCTCGCGCAGCATGCAGGTCAGGCGGGCGCTGCACACCCGCCGCCCGTCCTCGTCGCTGATCACGATCTCGTACGTGGCGGTGGAGCGGCCCCGGTGCACGGGGGTGGCCACGCCCGTGACCAGGCCGGAGCGCGCGCCCCGGTGGTGGGTGCAGTTCAGGTCGACGCCGACGGCGATCTTGGACGTGCCGCCGTGCAGCATGGCGCCGACGGAGCCGAGGGTCTCGGCCAGCACCGCGGAGGCGCCGCCGTGCAGGAGCCCGTACGGCTGGGTGTTGCCCTCGACCGGCATGGTGCCCACGACGCGGTCCGCCGAGGCCTCGACGATCTGGACGCCCATGCGGGTGCCGAGGTGTCCGGCGGAGAACATCGCCGCCAGGTCCACACCCAGCGCCGAGTACTCGTCGATGACCTCCTGCGGGAACTTCACGTGGTGCTGCTCGCCCATGGGGTCCGGCTCCTTCGTCGTCGATCCGATACTGCCTAAGCGAACGCTCAGTCGGTACCCGATTGTTCCAGACGGACGACGACGGACTTGCTGGCGGGCGTGTTGCTGGTGTCGGCGGTGGCGTCGAGCGGCACCAGGACGTTCGTCTCGGGGTAGTAGGCGGCGGCGCAGCCCCGGGCCGTCGGGTAGTGCACGACCCGGAAGCCGGGCGCGCGCCGCTCCACGCCGTCCTTCCACTCGCTGACCAGGTCGGTGTACGTGCCGTCCGCGAGGCCCAGCTCGCGGGCGTCCTCGGGGTTCACGAGGACGACCCGGCGGCCGTTCCTGATGCCCCGGTAGCGGTCGTCCAGCCCGTAGATCGTGGTGTTGTACTGGTCGTGCGAGCGCAGGGTCTGGAGCAGCAGCCGACCCTCGGGGAGCCTCGGGTACTCCACGGGCGCGGCGGTGAAGTTGGCCTTTCCGGTGGCCGTGGGGAAGCGCCGCTCGTCGCGCGGGGCGTGCGGGAGGGCGAAGCCCGCGGGGTTCGCGACGCGCGCGTTGAAGTCCTCGAAGCCCGGAACGACCCGCGCGACGCGGTCGCGGACGGTCGCGTAGTCCTTCTCGAACTCCTCCCAGGGTGTGCGGGAGGCCTCGCCGAGGACGCGGCGCGCGAGGCGGCACACGATCGCCGGCTCGGACAGCAGGTGCTCGCTCGCGGGCTCCAGGCGGCCGCGCGACGCGTGGACCATGCCCATCGAGTCCTCGACGGTCACGAACTGCTCGCCGGAGCCCTGGAGGTCGCGCTCGGTGCGGCCGAGCGTGGGCAGGATCAGGGCGCGCGCGCCGGTCACGGCGTGCGAGCGGTTCAGCTTCGTCGACACGTGCACGGTCAGTCGGGCGCGGCGCATGGCGGCTTCGGTGACCTCGGTGTCGGGCGAGGCCGAGACGAAGTTGCCGCCCATCGCGAAGAAGACCTTGGCCTTGTCGTCGCGCATGGCGCGGATGGCCCGCACGACGTCGTAGCCGTGTCCGCGCGGCGGTGCGAAGCCGAACTCCTTCTCCAACGCGTCCAGGAACGCGGGCGCGGGGCGCTCGAAAATGCCCATCGTGCGGTCGCCCTGCACGTTGGAGTGGCCGCGGACGGGGCACACGCCGGCGCCCGGGCGCCCGATGTTGCCGCGCAGCAGGAGGAAGTTGACGACCTCGCGGATGGTGGGCACGGAGTGCTTGTGCTGGGTGAGGCCCATGGCCCAGCAGACGATGGTGCGCTCCGAGGCGAGGACCATCCGCAGGGCCTCGTCGATCTGCGAGCGGGTGAGGCCGGTCGCGGTGAGCGTCTCGTCCCAGTCGGCGGCGCGGGCGGCCTCGGTGAACTCCTCGTAGCCGTGGGTGTGTTCGGCCACGAAGGCCTCGTCGACGGCGCCCTCCGTCTCCAGGATCAGCTTGTTCAGGAGCCGGAAGAGGGCCTGGTCGCCGCCGATGCGGATCTGCAGGAACAGATCGGTGAGCGCGGCGCCCTTCAGCATGCCCTGCGCGGTCTGCGGGTTCTTGAAGCGCTCCATGCCCGCCTCGGGGAGCGGGTTCACGGTGATGATCTTCGCGCCGTTCGCCTTCGCCTTCTCCAGGGCGGAGAGCATGCGCGGGTGGTTCGTGCCCGGGTTCTGTCCGGCGACGACGATCAGGTCTGCCCGGTAGAGGTCCTCCAGCAGGACGCTGCCCTTGCCGACGCCGATGGTCTCGTTGAGGGCGGAACCGGAGGACTCGTGGCACATGTTGGAGCAGTCCGGCAGGTTGTTCGTGCCGAACTCGCGGGCGAACAGCTGGTACAGGAACGCCGCCTCGTTGCTGGTGCGGCCCGAGGTGTAGAAGAGCGCCTCGTCGGGGGAGTCGAGGGAGGTGAGCTCCTCGGCGACGATGTCGAACGCGCGCTCCCAGGACACCGCCTCGTAGTGGTCCGCCCCCTCGGCGAGGTACATGGGTCGGGTGAGGCGGCCCTGCTGGCCGAGCCAGTAGCCGCTGCGGTTCGCGAGGTCGGAGACGGGGTGCGCGGCGAAGAAGTCCGGCGTCACGCGGCGCAGGGTGGCCTCCTCCGCGACCGCCTTGGCGCCGTTCTCGCAGAACTCCGCGGTGTGCCGGTGCTCGGGCTCGGGCCAGGCGCAGCCAGGGCAGTCGAAGCCGTCCTTCTGATTGACGCGCAGCAGCGTGAGCGCGGTGCGGCGCACGCCCATCTGCTGCTGCGCGTGGCGCAGGGTGTGCCCGATCGCGGGCAGTCCGGCCGCGGTGTGCTTCGGACCGGCGACCTGCGGCGCGTCCTGGACGGGATCACTCTGGGGCGGCTTGCCGGCCATCTCTGCCTCCTCTTCGGGCGTGTGTGAGGTACGTCTCCGATCCTCCCACGTGGCTGTGACGACGATCGTGCCGCGGTGGACGCCGGGGCGGCCCGCGGGGGGCGGGGCGGGGCCGAGTGTCAGTGCGGCGTGGCAGGATCGGTGTCGTGGCAGATTCAGCATCGAAGAAGACCGAGAAGACCTCCGGCGGCGGACGCCCGCGGCTGATGCTCATGGACGGGCATTCGCTGGCGTACCGAGCGTTCTTCGCGCTGCCCGCGGAGAACTTCACGACGGCGACGGGCCAGCCGACCAACGCGATCTACGGCTTCGCGTCGATGCTCGCCAACACGCTGCGCGACGAGGCGCCCACGCACTTCGCGGTGGCGTTCGACGTGTCGCGCAAGACCTGGCGCTCCGAGGAGTTCACCGAGTACAAGGCGAACCGCTCGAAGACGCCGGACGAGTTCAAGGGGCAGGTCGAGCTGATCGGCGAGCTCCTCGACGCGATGCACGCGGACCGCTTCGCCGTCGACGGCTTCGAGGCGGACGACGTCATCGCGACGCTCGCCACCCAGGCCGAGGCCGAGGGCTTCGAGGTGCTGATCGTCACCGGGGACCGCGACTCGTTCCAGCTCGTCAGCGAGCACACGACGGTGCTGTACCCGACGAAGGGCGTCTCCGAGCTGACCCGGTTCACTCCGGAGAAGGTCTTCGAGAAGTACGGGTTGACGCCCGCGCAGTACCCCGACTTCGCGGCCCTGCGCGGCGACCCGTCGGACAACCTCCCGGGCATCCCCGGTGTCGGCGAGAAGACCGCCGCGAAGTGGATCAACCAGTTCGGTTCGTTCGCGGAGCTGGTCGAGCGCGCCGACGAGGTCAAGGGCAAGGCCGGCCAGAACTTCCGCGACCATCTGGAGGCGGTCAAGCTCAACCGCCGCCTCACGGAGATGGTCCGTGACGTCGAACTGCCGAAGGCGGTCCCGGACCTGGAGCGCGCCGCGTACGACCGCACGGCCGTCGCGATGGTCCTGGACACCCTGGAGATCCGCAATCCCTCGCTGCGCGAGCGGCTGCTCGCCGTCGACCCCGGAGCGGAGGAGGCCGAGCCGGCCCCCGCGGCCGCGGCCGGTGTCGCGGTGGACGGCGCGGTCCTCGGCACGGGCGAGCTGGCCCCGTGGCTCGCCGAGCACGGCACGGCGGTCCTCGGCCTGACCACGGTCGGCACCTGGGCGCTCGGCACGGGCTCGGTCGCGGAGGTCGCGCTGGCCTCGGCCGACGGCGCCGCCGCCTGGTTCGAGCCGACCCGGCTCGACGAGGCCGACGAGAACGCGTTCGCGGGATGGCTCGCCGACCCGGGCAGGCCGAAGGTCCTGCACAACGCCAAGAGCGTGATGCGGGTCTTCGCCGAGCACGGCTGGAGCGTCGACGGCATCTCCATGGACACCGCGCTCGCCGCCTACCTGGTCAAGCCCGGCCGGCGCTCCTTCGACCTGGACGCGCTGTCCCTGGAGTACCTCGGCCGCGAACTGGCCCCGGCCGCCGCGGCCGACGGGCAGCTCGCGTTCGGCGCGGACGAGGGCGCCGAGGCCGACGCGATGATGGTGCAGGCCCGGGCGGTCCTGGACCTCGGCGAGGCCTTCGGCGAGCGGCTGCCGGAGGTCGGCGCGGCCGACCTGCTGCGCGACATGGAGCTGCCGACGTCGACGCTGCTGGCCCGTCTGGAGCGGCACGGCATCGCCGCGGACAGGGCCCACCTGGAGGCCATGGAGCAGATGTTCGCGGGCGCGGTGCAGCAGGCGGTGAAGGAGGCGCACGCGGCGGCGGGCCACGAGTTCAACCTCGGCTCGCCCAAGCAGCTGCAGGAGGTCCTCTTCGGTGAGCTGGGCCTGCCCAGGACGAAGAAGACGAAGACGGGCTACACGACGGACGCCGACGCCCTGGCCTGGCTCGCCGCGCAGACCGACAACGAACTGCCGGTCATCATGCTCCGGCACCGCGAGCAGGCGAAGCTGCGCGTGACCGTCGAGGGCCTGATCAAGACGATCGCCGCGGACGGCCGCATCCACACCACCTTCAACCAGACGGTGGCCGCGACGGGCCGCCTGTCGTCCGTGGACCCGAACCTGCAGAACATCCCGGTCCGCACCGAGGAGGGCCGCGCCATCCGCCGCGGCTTCGTGGTCGGCGAGGGCTACGAGTCCCTCATGACCGCCGACTACAGCCAGATCGAGCTGCGGGTGATGGCCCACCTCTCCGAGGACGAGGGGCTGCTGGAGGCGTTCACCTCGGGCGAGGACCTGCACACCACCGTCGCCTCGCAGGTCTTCTCGGTCGAGCGCTCCGCAGTCGACGCGGAGATGCGCCGCAAGATCAAGGCCATGTCGTACGGGCTCGCCTACGGGCTGTCCGCCTTCGGTCTGTCGCAGCAGCTGAACATCGAGGCCGGCGAGGCCCGGGCGCTGATGGACACGTACTTCGAGCGCTTCGGCGGCGTACGCGACTATCTGCGCCGCGTGGTCGACGAGGCGCGGGCGACGGGCTACACGGAGACCCTGTTCGGCCGTCGCCGCTACCTGCCCGACCTCAACAGCGACAACCGCCAGCGCCGCGAGACGGCCGAGCGCATGGCGCTGAACGCGCCGATCCAGGGCACGGCGGCCGACATCGTCAAGATCGCCATGCTGAACGTCGACCGGGCCCTCCGGGAAGCCGGCCTCACCTCCCGCATGCTCCTCCAGGTCCACGACGAAATCGTCCTGGAGATCGCCCCGGGCGAGCGCGAGCGCACGGAGGAACTCGTCCGGCGCGAGATGGCCGGAGCCGTCCGGTTGCGCGCCCCGCTCGACGTGTCCGTCGGCTCAGGGGCGGACTGGGAGTCGGCGGCCCACTGACGCCGGCCTCTCCCGGGGTCCCGGCCCCGGGGGACCGGCACGTGGTGCCGGACGCGGCGCGCCCTCGTGGCGCGGCACGGCTCCGCTGCGGGCTGCGGTTTCCGCCGTACGGGTGCCCGCCCGCGGCGCGCCCCGCCGGCGGGGTCGCGGGGCCGGGTAGTCGGCCCCGGGCGGGGTGCGCGCGGGTGGTCCGGTTGCACGGTGAGGTGCTGTGCCCGTGGGTGGGCGGTCGCCGGCTGTCGTCGCCCGCCCGCCGGCCCTCCGGGGACGGGGGGCGGGGCTCGAACCTGCGGCGACCGGTGTCCGGCCACCAGCGGGCCTCCGCCCGAGGGAGGCCCGCGACGGGCAGGGCCGCGGGCCGCGGGCTCGTTGCCCGCGATGCTCCATGGCTTCCCGTCGGGCCGCTGCCCCTGCTGCCCGCCGCCCGGCAGGTCTGCTCGCCCGGCCCGGGACCTTCCCGACGTGGCGGGTCCGTCTGCCGCCGCTCCCAGGCGCCCGGCAGTTCTCGCCGCACGGCCCGGTCGCCCCGCTGTGGCGGGGCCGTCACTCGCGTGGCCCCCGACCGGGAGCCACCCGCCGGGCACGCCCCCAGGATGCGGACATGGGTCCTCACATACGGCAGATACGGCGTGCGCGGTCAGCGCGCCGCAACCGGCACGCGAGGTACGTACGCGACTGTCGCACGGCACTCGTCGCGGCCCTCGCCTCGGCGCTCCTCGGCCCGGCACCCGCCGCCTCGGCCAGCGCGGCCAGCCCGAGAATCCCGACCGGTACGACCAGAAGGCGCGTCCCGGTCGGTCCCACCGCCTGGCAGGCACCGGTGGACACCGCGGACCGTTTCGCCCCGATCGACATCCCCGTCTGCCACGCCCCGCACCCCGGCGACCCGGCCGCGAGGCTGGCCCGCGACATCCGGGCGGCCATGTCCGCCGAGGACGGCACGATCTCGGTCGCGCTGCGCGACGACGCCGGGCCCAGTTGTGAGCTGGCCGCCGAGCGGCAGGACGACTCCTCCGGTCCCGCCGGGACACTCGTCGGCGAAGGGCTGCTGTGGCGGGTCGGGCACCTGGGTCGCAGGCTCACCGGCCGGGCGACCGCGTACCCGCGCCCCACGATCGCCGGCGCCGACGACGAGACGGTCTGGCGGCTGTGGGCGGACCTGGCGCACAGCTACCTGAGCGGTTTCCTCGCCGCCGTCCGTACCCGGGCCGCCACCTTCGGGCCGGGCGGCCACCGGACACTCGCCAGCAGCACCGGCGCCGACCGGCTGCGCCTGGGGACACCCTGAGGAACGTTCCGCCGCGTAGTCCCGCCCGCACGCCGGCGCCCGATGCGAGCCACCAGCCGTGGACGGGCACCAGCCGGTGACGGCCATCGGTCGTGGCCGTCACCGGTCGTGAACCGTGACAGGCGGTAGCCGTGACCGGTCGTGAACCGTGACGGGTCGTGCACCGCCACCGGTCGTGCACCGACTGCGAGCCGCCGCTCGCGGGCACTGACCCGCGGGTCGCGTCGCAAGGTGCGGTTCACCGGATGCCTGCCGCGAGCCGCGAGCCGTGCTCAGGCGCCCCTGAACGCAGATCCCGTAAGGGGCGCCCCGAGCGCCGCCCCGCCTCCGATCAGCGTGCGGACGGCCGGCTCGGTTCCGCGTGGGGCATCGCCGGGGCGGGCGCGGGTGGAGAGGGGCGACGCAACCTGACCGCGACGGCGTAGACCGCGAGGCCGACGGCCAGACCCGCACCCGCCCCGAAGCACACGGTGGGGATCAGCTCCCAGGGCTTGGCCCTCGCGCCCCAGTACTCCCACCAGTGCACCGCCCGCTGCACCGCCGCCACAGCGGCACAGCCACCGAGCAAGGCGGCGGCGAGCCACCGGTCCCGGCGCGAGAGCACCGGCACGCCCACCGGTTCCGCGGCGTGCTGCCGTCGCAGGGCGACGACCGCGAAGGCCGCGATCACCACGGCGGCCACCGCGGAACCCCCGTACTGCAGGTACCAGTACAGCGGCGAGCCCGCGATCTCCCGGCCGAGTACAGGGAAGATCCGCATGCCCCACCGGTCGAGATGCGTGAACGCGTCCCACACCACGTGGGTCAGCGCGCCGAGCACGGCGGACACGTACCACCACAGTGCCGCCGACGGCCGGATCGGCGCCCGCGGGGCCCCGCAGCGCACCAGCGCCCCGACGCGTCCCTGACGGTTCCGCGGCAGCAGTGCCACCAGCGGTTCGCGCAGTACCAGCCACGCGCCCACGAGCGTCCACGCGATGAGCACGTCGACCGTCAGCACTCCGGGGAACGAGTGCGTGACATCGCCGAACCCCATGGCGGCGGGCAGCGCGCTCGCCGCGTAGTAGGTCGTGTCGGGCGCGAACGATCCGGCCAGCAGGACCGCCGGCACCAGTCGGCCCCGGCCGGTGCCGTCGGTGCGCATCGCGGGCAGCACGGCGGCGGCGTGGCTGAGTGTGAACGGCAACTGGTCTCCCGGTGAACGATGTTGACCGCCCCGCGGTCTGATCACTCCTTGATCGGTGACGCCCAGTATGCGGGAGGACGGCGGCATGGCCCGCGTTCGCCCGGGCAGGAGAACGCGATGTGGCCAACCGGTGAAAACCGGGCACGAACAGGTGTCTGCGCGGCGGAAGTTGTCGTAGGGTCGCCTGGGTTGCCGCGCTGGGGAGTGCGGTCTGACAACAGGAGAACGCGCGGAGCGCGAGAAGATCGTCCACGGGAGGGGTTCACTCAATGGCGGCGCAATTCGGCAGGCGGGTCGTCAAGGGGGCCGCGACCACCGCCGTGGCCGCGGTCGCGGTGGCGGCCCTTTCCGCGTCCCAGGCCCCCGGAGTGACCGACACCGCGCAGGGCAGACAGAGCACCGGCTCCCAGTCGTCGGGCGACGCGAGCGACAGCGCTACCGGCAACTCGCCGTACTACACGGACCTTCCGCCGCTCAACAGCCCCACCGCGACGCCCAGTGCGGGCACGGGTTCAGGCACCCCCGACGCCTCCACGGGCGACACGGAGGGCGGCATCCCGGCGACCGTGCTCGACGCGTACAAGAAGGCCGAGGCGGCGCTGCGGGAGTCGAAGCCGGGCTGCAACCTGCCCTGGCAGCTCCTCGCCGCGATCGGCAAGGTCGAGTCGGGCCAGGCGCGCGGCGGCCGGGTCGACGCCGACGGCACCACGCTCTCCCCGATCCTCGGCCCGGTCCTCAACGGCAACGGCTTCGCGCGGATCACCGACACCGACGACGGCGCGTACGACGGGGACACCACCCACGACCGCGCCGTCGGACCGATGCAGTTCATCCCCTCCACCTGGGCGTGGTCCGGCCGCGACGGCAACGGCGACGGCAAGAAGGACCCCAACAACATCTACGACGCGGCCCTCGCCGCGGGCGGCTACCTGTGCCGGTTCGGCTGGGACCTGTCGACCCGCGAGGACCTGCACAAGGCGATCCTCAGCTACAACCACTCGACGGAGTACCTCAACACGGTCCTGACGTGGCTGGAGTACTACCGAAAGGGCGTCCACGAGGTGCCCGACGGCACCGGCACGCTGCCCACGGACCGCAGCGACGACGGCGCCGGGGCGAGCCCCGATTCCACGCCGCCCGCCTCCCGGCCGCCCGGTGGCGGCACCCCGACGCCGAAGCCGCCCGCCACGCCGAAGCCGCCCGCGACGCCCAAGCCGCCCGCCACGCCGAAGCCGCCGGCGACGCCCGACCCCACGCCCACCGAGACGGTGGACCACCTGGAGGACGCGGGCACCGGGAAGCTCACCGCGACCGCGGGCGACACCTTCGGCGAGAAGATCACGGCCCGCACCGAGACCGAGGCGGGCAAGGCCGTCGGGAAGGTCCGCGTCCGGTTCACGATCATCGGTGACACCGACGCCGCCTTCACGGGCGGGGAGAAGGTCGCCACGGTCGTCACCAAGACCACCGGCGTGGCCACCGCGCCCGCCCTCCAGGCCGGTGAGAAGACCGGCGGCTTCACGGTCCGCGTCACCGTCGTGGGACGCACCCTGCCCGGGCTCGACTACACCGCCACCGTCACCGCGCGCCAGGCCGACGCCCTCGTCCGCACCGGCGACGCGCCCCTGACCTGCGTCCCGGGCGGCGAGTTCGCGGAACGCGTCGAGGTGAAGGCCACCTACAAGGACGCCGTCGCGGACGGCGTCGAGGCCACCGCCACCCTCGTCAAGGCCGCCGACGACGCCACCGAGAACGACAAGGGCCCCTACTTCAAGGGCGCCGACGACAAGCCCGTACGCACCCTCACCGGCCTCACCACCGACAAGGACGGCCTGCTGAAGCTGCCGGAGCTGTACGCCGACGACACCGCCGGCACGTACCTGCTGCGCATCACCACCAGCGGCGGCGCCACCCTCACCGTCGAACTCACGGTCGCGGCCGCCGGGTCCTGACCCGCGCACACGTCCGAAGGCGGGCCCTGCTCCTTCGGGGCGACCCGTCCCCCTGCGGGCCCCTCCCACACCGGGAGGGGCCCGCAGTGCGTGTGCGACGTGTTCTCATCTCGCCCGCCCGTTGCTACGGTGCCCGACCTGACGATGTATCAGTTCGCCGTGCCGGGAGGCCCGTATGCGTGCTCTGATCGCCGCCGCGACCGGTCTCGCCCTCGCGTTCGCGCTGGTCCTCGCCATCACGGCGCTCGGTTCGCCGACGGGTGAGACGTCACCCGAGCCGCTGCTCACCACCGTTCCCAGCCACCCGTAACGCACAGGGAGGGCCGCCGCGATGCGCCGCAAGGCCAGTCTGATCCTGCTCGCCCTCGCCGTGTTCTTCGCGGCGCTGTCCCCGCTGCTGCGCTGGTACGCCTTCCCGCGGCTGGCCAAGGTCCCGGCCGGCCAGTACCAGGACATGGTCCTGGAGGCGAAGGACGCCACCCTCCTCGACTACGGCACGATGAAGGCCGAGAAGGTCGACAGGATCACGGTCGTGCAGACCCTCAAGGGCAACG
The DNA here is from genome assembly GCF_014651055.1 of Streptomyces fructofermentans. GTDB lineage: Bacteria > Actinomycetota > Actinomycetes > Streptomycetales > Streptomycetaceae > Streptomyces > Streptomyces fructofermentans. The sequence continues at coordinate 76,376 of NZ_BMWD01000009.1, read as the reverse complement.
TGGAGGCCTCCGAACGCATAGAGCGGACCGCGGGCCGGGACGTCGTCGTCTGGGACGGCCTCTCCTACGTCCAGGGCCCCGACGGCGAGATGGTCTCCAAGTTCCCCGAGCGCTACATCTTCGACGCGCACACGCAGGAACCGGTCCACGCCACCGGGGAGTCGGTCGACGGCACGCCCGTCCGGCGCGAGGGCCTGGAGTTCAAGTGGCCCTTCCTGACCGAGAAGCGGGACTACGAGTACTTCGACGCACAGGCCCGCATCACGGCGCCCATCCACTACAAGGGCACCGAGGACTTCCGGGGCGTGGAGGTCTACTACTTCGAGCAGACCATCCCCTGGACCAAGGTGCCCTTCCCGAAGATCATGCCCGTCGAGGGCATCACCCCGGAGTCGGTGGCGGAGACGGGCACGACCCGCTGGTACACCACCGTGCGCAAGTTCTGGGTCGAGCCCGTCACCGGGGCGCCCGTCTACGGGGAGGAGATCCACCGCGAGGAACTGCGAGGCGGCACCCTCCTGGGCGGCCGCGACAAGGTGACGGCGTTCGCCGGCCACGTGAAGATGCGCGAGGACTACATCCGCTCCACCGTCGACCTGGTCGAGTCCCAGCGCGTCGCCGTCCTGCTGATGACCTCGTACCTGCCCTGGGGCTTCCTCGTCCTGGGTGTCGGACTGCTGTCGCTCTCCCTCTACCTGGAGGCGCGCGGCCGCCGCCCGGGCGGCCCGGCGCCCGCGCAGGACCGCGAACCGGAACCCGTCGGCGCCTGACCGCGACCGCGGGAACGTCGGACAGGGACCGGCCCCGAACGGCCCCCGGCCCGGTCCCTGGACAGGCCCCGGAGACCCCCGGGCACGCCCGGAACGTCCCTGGGGCCCGGGAGGAACAGGCCGGCACGGCAGCGCATGCCCGCACCGACGGCGCCGTACGGACAGGGCCGGACCGGCCCGGCGACCGCCGCGCCCCGCCCGAGCGGGAGGCGCGGCGACCTGTCAGCGGTTCAGGCGGGCCTTCGTGTGCCGGGTGGGCGCGGCCGTCGCCGGGTCCTCGGGCCAGGGGTGCTTCGGGTAGCGCCCGCGCAGTTCCGCCCGTACGCCCCGGTAGCCGTCCTTCCAGAAGGACGCGAGGTCGGAGGTGACGGCCGCCGGACGTCCGGCGGGCGACAGCAGGTGCACGAGAACGGGCACCCCGGCGAGCGAGGGGGACTCCCGGGCGCCGAACATCTCCTGCACCTTCACCGCGAGCACGGGCCGCTCGGGATCGGCGTAGTCGACCCGGATCCTCGACCCGCTCGGCACCTCGACGCGCTCGGGCGCCAGCTCGTCCAGCCGGGACGCCTGCCCGGACGCCCACGGAAGCAGGCGGTTCAGGGCCTGCCCCGCCTCGATCCGGCCCAGATCGGCGCGTCGCGAGGCCCGGCCCAGTTCGGGTTCGAGCCACTCGTCCACGCGCGCGTGCAGCGCGTCGTCCGACACGTCGGGCCACGGGTCGCCGAGCCGGTGGTGCAGGAACGCGAGCCGCTGCCGCAGCATCTCGGCGTCCCGCGACCACCGGAGCAGGCCGAAGCCCTCCTCCCGCAACCCCGTGAGCAGCGCGTTCCGTACGGCACCGCGTCCGGCGGCGCGCAGGGGCCGCACCGTCAGCTCGACCGCTCCCAGCCGCTCGACCCGTCGCGCGACCACGTCCCCGTCGGCCCAGCGCACCTCGTCCCCCTCGCCGTGCAGGGCGGAGGCGGCAGCGCGGGCGACGCCCTCGTCGATCACCGCACCGAGCCGCACGCGCGCGTGCCCCGACCCGACGGGCCGGTCGGCGACGGCGACCGCGATCCAGGGGGCGTCGCGCAGGCCGCTCCCGTCGCCGAGTCCGGCCCGGGTGCCCGACACCATCAGGTACGAGCCGCCCTGCGCTCTCGCGACCCGCTCGGGGAAGGCGAGGGCGGCCACGAGTCCCGCGGCACGGTCGTCGCCGCCCGAGCCGTCGGCGCTCGCGGGCCGGCCGGGCCCCTCGGGGCGCGCGCGCCCGTCGGAGGAGCCGCGGGGTGCCGCCGCGGTCCGCAGCCTGCGGACCTCCGTGCGCCAGCGGGCCGCGTACCCGTCCGCGCCCCGCCGTGCCGCCCGCAGGGCCGACGCCAGGTCGTCCCCGTACTCGCGCGGCGGCTCCTCGCTCAGCAGCGCCACCACCTCGGCGGCGCGCTCCCGGCCCGCGGAGGGCGCCGCGTCCAGCAGGGCGCGCCCGAGCCGCGGATGGAGGCCGAGCCGCGACATCCGTATGCCGCGCTCGCCCGCGCGCCCGGCGGCGTCGACGGCGCCGATGGCCTCCAGGACGCCACGGGCGGCCGCCATGGCCCCGGACGGCGGCGGGTCCAGCAGCGCCAGCCCCGAGGCGTCGGGATCGCCCCAGCAGGCCGCCTGGAGGGCGAACGCCGTCAGGTCGGCCACCTTGATCTCGGGCGCCGGGAAGCGCGGCAGCCGTCCGTCCTCCGCCTCCGTCCAGCACCGGTACACCGCGCCGGGTGCCTCCCGCCCCGCCCGTCCGGCCCGCTGCCTGCCCGCCGCCTGCGACGCCCGTACGGTCGTCAGGGCGCTGAGGCCGCGCGCGTGGTCCACCCGGGGCTCGCGCGCCAGCCCGCAGTCCACCACCACCCGCACCCCGGGGACGGTCAGCGACGACTCGGCGACGGCGGTCGCGAGGACCACCCGCCGCCCCGTACCGCCCGAGAGCACGGCGTCCTGCACGGCCGCCGGCGCCCGGCCGTGCACCTGCAGCACCTCGACCCCGGGCAGCCCGCCGAGCTGCCCGGCGACCCGCGTGATCTCCCCGACGCCCGGCAGGAAGCACAGGACGTCCCCCTCGCGCTCGGCGAGCGCGCGCCGCACCACCGACGCCACGTGCGTGAGCAGTACGGGGTCCACACGCATCCCGTGCGGAGGGCGCACCGGGCGCGCGGGCGGCGCCCACACCACCTCCACCGGATGCGACACGCCGGCCGCCTCGACCACCGGAGCGTCGCCGAGGAGCCGCGCCCACCCCTGGGCGTCGGTCGTCGCGGAGGCGGCCACCAGCCGCAGCTCGGGCCGGAGCGCGGCCCGCACGTCGAGGAGGAAGGCCGCGACGGTGTCGGCGTCCAGGTGGCGCTCGTGGCACTCGTCCAGCACGACCACGTCGACGCCGGTCAGCTCCTGGTCGCGCTGCAGCCGCTGGAGCAGCACGCCGGTCGTGACGACCTCCACGCGCGCGCGTGGCCCCACGACGCGCTCCCCGCGCACGGTGTAGCCGACGCTCTCTCCGGTCCGCTCGCCGAGCAGCCACGCCATCCGGCGCGCGGCGGCCCGGGCGGCGATCCGCCGGGGCTCGGCGACGACGACGCGGCGGGCGGGCCCGCCGCCCACGAGGCCGGCGAGCACCAGCGGGACGAGGGTCGTCTTGCCGGTGCCGGGCGGCGCGACGAGCACGGCGGTGCCGCGCTCGTCCAGCGCCGCGCCGAGGGCGGGCAGCGCGTCGCGCACGGGCAGGACGTCGAGGGCGTCCTGGCGGATCACCGGCTCAGTCCCGTACGCAGACGAAGATCGCCGTGCCCGGGATCAGGTTGCCGCGGAGCGGCGACCAGCCGCCCCACTCCTGGCTGTTCCAGGCCGGCCACTCGGGCTCGACCAGGTCGACCAGCCGCAGACCCGCCGCCACGATGTCCCGGACGCGGTCGCCGACCGTCCGGTGGTGCTCCACGTACACCGCGCGTCCCGTCTCGTCCTGCTCCACGTACGGCGTGCGGTCGAAGTAGGAGGCGGACACGCTCAGGCCCTCGGGGCCGGGCTCGTCGGGGAACGCCCAGCGGATCGGGTGGGTGACGGAGAAGACGAAGCGGCCGCCGGGGCGCAGCACGCGGCGCACCTCGGCGAGGACCGCGACCGGGTCGGCGACGAAGGGCAGCGCCCCGTACGCGGAGCACGCCAGGTCGAAGGAGCCGTCGCGGAAGGGCAGCGCCCCGGCGTCCGCCTCCACGAGGCCCACGCCGTCGGCGCCGATGCGCAGGGCGTGCTGGAGCTGGCGGTGCGAGAGGTCGAGGGCGACGGGCCGGGCGCCCTGGGCGGCCAGCCAGCGGGAGCACTGGGCGGCCCCCGCGCCGATCTCCAGGACGTCCTTCCCCTTCAGTTCCTCCATCGGGCCGAGCAGCTCGGCCCCGATCTCGTCGAGTCCCTCGGGGCCCCATACGAAGCGGTCGTCGCCGAGGAAGGTCCCGTGCTCGATCTGGTAGTCGTCCGCGTTCCGGTCCCACCAGCCGCGATTGGCTCGGGAACTCTCGCCGCCCCCCGCGTCGCGGCGGGTGGCCTCGGGCTCGGACGGTTCGGGCTCTTGGATGATCGGCTCCCTCGTATTAGTCTGCGATTTCTTCCGTCCAGCCCGTTCCGGCGGCGGTCACGAAAGGGGCGACACGGGGTCCGCGTGGCCTCGTGAGACAGGTCTTGTGCCGGGTATGCGGCGATCCGCCCCGGGTGTGCGCCTTCGCGCATTGACCCTGCCCGGCTGCCCCCGTATGCTACAAGTTGCGCTGCGGGCCTGCGCTCCTCAGACGTAGCAGGCTGCGCTCGCATCTGTCGTATGTCCCCTCGGTTTTCGAGGCGCCACCGGCATGTGTCCCCCAGGGGGCACGGCCCGGATTCGGCGCTTCCTTGGCTGTCCGGCTTCTTCAGAGCGAAACGGGCTCCCGGCGTAAGCAGTACCTACGACTCACTGTCCGTACCGGAGCCCTTTCCCACATGACGAGCAGCACCGAGACCACCTCTACCACGCCGCAGGTAGCGGTCAACGACATCGGTAACGAGGAAGCCTTCCTCGCCGCGATCGACGAGACGATCAAGTACTTCAACGACGGCGACATCGTCGACGGCGTCATCGTGAAGGTCGACCGGGACGAGGTCCTGCTCGACATCGGTTACAAGACCGAAGGTGTCATCCCGAGCCGCGAGCTCTCGATCAAGCACGACGTCGACCCGAACGAGGTCGTCAAGGTCGGCGACGAGATCGAAGCCCTTGTTCTCCAGAAGGAGGACAAGGAAGGCCGCCTGATCCTCTCGAAGAAGCGCGCCCAGTACGAGCGCGCCTGGGGCACCATCGAGAAGATCAAGGAAGAGGACGGCATCGTCACCGGCACCGTCATCGAGGTGGTCAAGGGTGGTCTCATCCTCGACATCGGCCTCCGTGGCTTCCTGCCGGCCTCCCTCGTCGAGATGCGCCGTGTCCGCGACCTCCAGCCCTACGTGGGCAAGGAGCTCGAGGCCAAGATCATCGAGCTGGACAAGAACCGCAACAACGTGGTCCTGTCCCGCCGTGCCTGGCTGGAGCAGACCCAGTCCGAGGTCCGCCAGACGTTCCTCACCACCCTGCAGAAGGGTCAGGTCCGCTCCGGCGTCGTCTCTTCGATCGTCAACTTCGGTGCCTTCGTGGACCTGGGTGGCGTCGACGGCCTCGTGCACGTCTCCGAGCTGTCCTGGAAGCACATCGACCACCCGTCCGAGGTTGTCGAGGTCGGTCAGGAAGTCACCGTCGAGGTCCTCGACGTCGACATGGACCGCGAGCGTGTCTCCCTGTCGCTGAAGGCGACGCAGGAAGACCCGTGGCAGCAGTTCGCCCGGACCCACCAGATCGGCCAGGTCGTGCCCGGCAAGGTCACGAAGCTGGTTCCGTTCGGTGCGTTCGTCCGCGTGGACGAGGGCATCGAGGGTCTGGTCCACATCTCCGAGCTGGCCGAGCGCCACGTGGAGATCCCGGAGCAGGTCGTCCAGGTCAACGACGAGATCTTCGTCAAGGTCATCGACATCGACCTCGAGCGCCGCCGCATCAGCCTCTCGCTGAAGCAGGCCAACGAGTCCTTCGGTGCCGACCCGGCCTCGGTGGAGTTCGACCCGACGCTGTACGGCATGGCCGCGTCGTACGACGACCAGGGCAACTACATCTACCCCGAGGGCTTCGACCCCGAGACCAACGACTGGCTCGAGGGCTACGAGTCCCAGCGCGAGGTGTGGGAGAACCAGTACGCCGAGGCGCAGACGCGCTTCGAGCAGCACCAGGCCCAGGTCATCAAGTCCCGCGAGGCGGACGCCCAGGCCGAGGCCGAGGGTGCCAGCACCACGGGTGCGGCTCCGGCCGCCTCCGGTGGCGGCGGCGGTTCGTACTCCTCGGAGTCGGACGACAACTCCGGCGCCCTGGCGTCGGACGAGGCCCTGGCTGCCCTCCGCGAGAAGCTCGCCGGCGGCCAGAGCTGATCGCTCACCGCTAGGCGCAAGCCGACTGCTCATCGCGGGCCCGCACTCCTTCGGGGGTGCGGGCCCGCGGTGCGTTGTGGCGGCGTCTCGCGTCGCGTGGGTCGGGTCGGTAGGTGGGTCGGTGAGGCGTCGCCCCTGCGCCACGTGCGATGCGTGGCGTCCCGCCGGGCGTGACCCGGGCGGGGGTCTGCCGCGCCGGCGCGGGGCGGCGGGATCGCGATGCGGGGGGCTGCCGCGCCGGGGGACGCGTCCGGGCTGCGGAAACACGGGTGACATGCCGGTGACTGACGGGCCGTAACGGGCTGCTGGGAGGCTTCCCCGGGCGGGAGCGGGAGCGGGGGTGAGGGCGCGGGCGCGGGTGCGCGCGGAGCGGTCGGTGTGCCGTACCCGCTTCCTGCTCCGAGCCCCGGCGGGCCCGTCGCCCGGCGTAGGGGAGACAGGGATCGGGCTCCCGTCGCTAAGCGTGCCCGTACAGCGGCACAGAGCGACGGAGGTCAGGGGTGGAGATCCCTGGGGCCGGGGGCCGGATTCCGTCACGCGGCCGTGCGGTGCCGTGGTCCCGCCCCGGACCGTGAGAGCGGTGAAAGGCGGCGCCGGAGGGGCGCGGGCGGGGAATGCGGGCGTTGCCGGCCGCGTTGTTCCCTAGGAACACGAGGAGGAGCGGTCACTGTGCTTGATCCGCAGGGTTTGTACGCCTGGGAGCCGAAGGGCCTGGCTGTCGTCGACATGGCGCTCGCGCAGGAGTCGGCCGGTCTTGTCATGCTCTACCACTTCGACGGATACATCGACGCGGGCGAGACCGGCGAGCAGATCGTCGACCGGCTGCTCGACTCGCTGCCCCACCAGGTCGTCGCCCGCTTCGACCACGACCGGCTCGTGGACTACCGGGCCCGTCGTCCACTGCTGACGTTCAAGCGCGACCGCTGGGCCGACTACGAGGAGCCGACGATCGACGTGCGGCTCGTCCAGGACGCCACGGGGGCGCCCTTCCTGCTGCTCTCCGGTCCCGAGCCGGACGTCGAATGGGAGCGTTTCGCCGCGGCCGTCCAGCAGATCGTGGAGCGCCTCGGCGTGCGTCTGTCCGTGAACTTCCACGGCATCCCCATGGGCGTCCCGCACACGCGGCCCGTCGGTCTCACGCCGCACGGCAACCGCACGGACCTCGTCCCCGGCCACCGCAGCCCCTTCGACGAGGCCCAGGTCCCCGGCAGCGCGGAGTCGCTCGTCGAGTACCGCCTCATGGAGGCCGGCCACGACGTACTGGGTGTCGCCGCGCACGTGCCGCACTACATCGCCCGGTCCCCGTACCCGGACGCCGCCCTGACCGTCATGGAGTCGATCACCGCCGCTACCGGCATGGTGCTGCCCGGGATCGCGCACACGCTGCGGACCGAGGCGCACCGCACGCAGAACGAGATCGACCGGCAGATCCAGGAGGGCGACGAGGAACTGGTCGCGCTCGTCCAGGGACTTGAGCACCAGTACGACGCGGCCGCGGGTGCCGAGACCCGCGGCAACATGCTCGCCGAGCCCGTGGAGATCCCGTCGGCGGACGAGATCGGGCTCGAGTTCGAGCGGTTCCTCGCCGAGCGGGAGGGCGACGGATAGCGGCTCGCGCACGGCACCGGTGCCACGTTGTACGGCACCGGTGCCGTGTTTTGCTTTCCGGTGCACCGCCGCGGTGCCCGCCCTGCGGCAGCGCGCGGCCACGGCCTAAGCTCGGAGCATGCTGAAGGTGGGCCTGACCGGTGGTATCGGCGCCGGCAAGAGCGAGGTGTCACGGCTGCTCGTGGAGCACGGGGCCGTGCTGATCGACGCCGACAGGATCGCGCGCGAGGTCGTCGCACCGGGAACTCCCGGACTGGCGGCGGTGGTCGAGGCGTTCGGCGAGGGCGTGCTCACCGCCGACGGGAGCCTGGACCGGCCGCGGCTCGGCGCGATCGTCTTCGCGGACGCCGAGCGGCTCGCCGTCCTCAACTCGATCGTGCACCCCCTGGTCGGAGCCCGGTCCCGCGAACTGGAGGAGGCCGCGGCGGAGGACTCGGTGGTCGTCCACGACGTGCCGCTGCTGGCCGAGAACGGCCTGGCGGCGCTCTACGACCTGGTGATCGTCGTGGACGCGGCGCCCGAGACCCAGCTCGACCGGCTCGTCCGGCTGCGGGGCATGACGGCCGAGGACGCGCGCGCCCGCATGGCCGCCCAGGCGACCCGCGAGAAGCGGCTGGAGATCGCGGACGTCGTCGTCGACAACGACGTACCCCTGGAGGAGCTGGAGCGGCGCGTCGGGGACGTGTGGGCGGAACTGGCGCGGCGGGCACGCCCGGCGTCCGGTTGATGGGCGGCGGGCACGCCCCGCGTCCGGATGACGGGCGGGTCCGCCGCGGAATACGAGGGGCCCGCGGGGCGTTGACCGGGTCCAGTGAGGGAAGGACTCTGCCGTGCCCGAGACCAGCGGATTCGCCGGACGTACTCCGGAGACGCATGTCATCGACTTCCGTGCCGCCGAGCAGTTGCTGGCCGCACGGGATCCGCGGGGTGCGGTGAAGCTGCTCGACCGAGTCATCGCCGTACACCCGGAGAACACGGCGGCGCGGCTGCTGCGCGCCCGCGCCTTCTTCGCCGCGGCCCAATTGCGGCCGGCCGAGCTGGAGTTCACGATCGTGCTGGAGCGCGAGCCGGACAACGCGTTCGCGCACTTCGCGCTCGCCCGCACCTACGAGCGCTCCGGACGGCCAGATCAGGCCAAGCGCCACTTCCGGCTCGCCGCCGCGCTCGACCCGCAGCCGGAGTACCTGGCCGCGGCCCGCTTCGACGACTGAGCCTCCGGAGTTCCGGGTTCAGAACCGGTGCTCCGGCGGACGGTACGGCGGGATGTCGCGCCCGGGCTGGTAGTGCGGGCCCTGGCGCAGATGCCGCACGACGACCGCAAGATCGACGCTGACGACCAGGCACAGGACCGCGCAGGCGATCATCCAGCCCGTCCGTGCGGTGAGGGCGAACGCCGTCGTCCCCACGACCGCCCAGACCAGCCCCCACACGCTCAACCACAGCCGCGCCCGCAGCGCACTGCGCGCGGTCGCCGGTTCACTGCCCGTACGCATCCGGACCACCTGTCCCTACCGGAAAAAGTACTCTTCGTCGTGCACGTTCACCAAGAGGCGGACGAACGGGAGAGCGGCTGTGCTGGTGGAGACGCTGCGGGCGGACGAGAAGCTGGCCCGGTGGCTGCGGGACCTGGAGAGCGAGTGCGCACCCCGGTCGGACGGGACCGACCTGCGGGACGGGCCGGACCTGCCGGACGCGAACGACCTGCCGGACGTGCTGCTCGACCTGTCGGTGCCGCACGAGCACGTCAACGAACTGGTGGCGCTGCGTGAGCTGCTGGCGGCGGACCCGGCGGCGATGACACTGCTGCGGCAGTGCGTCGGCCGGTTCGTGCGCGACATGGGGGAGATAGGCGGGGGCTGGGAGCCGCCGCCGTTCCCGGCGAGCACCGGGGCGCTGGGCCGCACCTTCAACGTCTTCGTGTTCGTCGCCGCGCTTCCCCATGTGCGGGCCTACCACCGGCAGCGGGGCATCCCCGCCGACGTGTCCCGGCGCACCCTCGCGGACCTCGGGCGGCACCTGGCCGTGCACCAGCGGCGCTCCGGCACCGTGGGGCTGCGCGTGCCGTGGTGGATCGGCCTGCACTTCCACGGGGAGCTGTACCAACTGGGGCGGCTGCAGTTCCAGCGCGCCCGGCTCGGCGGGCACACGGGGCGAGCGGCGGCCGCCGCGGGCCTCGACACCGGGCCCGGCGAACTCTGCCTGAGCCTGCACATCGCCGACTTCCGGGGGCCGCTGTCGCCCGAGGCCTGCGACCGGTCGCTGGACCAGGCACGGGAGTTCTTCGCCCGCCACTATCCGGAAGAGCGCCACGAGGTCGCGGTCTGCCACTCCTGGCTGCTCGATCCGCAGCTCAAGCGGCACCTGCCGGCCGACTCCAACATCGTCCGGTTCCAGGAGCGGTTCCGGCCCGCGCACGAGGAGACCAAGGCGGACGACAGGAACCCCGTCGGGTTCGTGTTCGGCGACCCGGAGCTGCCGGTGGAGGGGCTGCCGCGGCGGACCGGCGTCGAACGCGCCGTCGGGGACCACCTGCGGGCGGGCGGCCACTGGTACGGCGGGCACGGCTGGTTCGCGCTGTAGGCATGCCCGCGGCCGCACGCTGCACACGTGTCCTTCGCACTGTCACTCGAACGAGTGGGAGTCGGCGGGCCGGGAACGGGCCGGTCCGTACCGGCCGTTGGGCGGGTATGACGATCGAAATGCGTGAGGGGTACGAGGGGACGGGACCCGGAGCCATCACACCGGACGGCTGCGCCGTGGAGTTGTACGCACGCCTGCCGGTGCGCGACGAGCCGGACATCGTCGCCGCGGCGGTACCGCCGGGGGCGCGCGTCCTCGAACTGGGCTGCGGTGTGGGGCGGATGACGCATCCCCTGCTGGCACGGGGCTTCGAGGTGACGGCCGTGGACGAGTCGGCCGAGATGCTGGAGCGCGTGCGTGGAGCGCGCACGATACGCGGGCCCATCGAGACGCTCGATCTGGCCGAGCGGTTCGACGTGGTGCTCCTCGCGTCGTTCCTCGTCCACGCCGGGGACGCCGGGGTGCGGCGCGGAATGCTCGACGTCTGCCGGAGCCATGTCGTGGACGGAGGCTGTGTGTTGATCCAGCGCGAGGGGGAGGACTACCACACGAATCTGCCGCGCGAGCGGGTGGACCCGGGCGGTTTCACGGTACGGATGGTGTCGGCGGAACCGGTGGGGGACGGCGTCAACTCGGTCCGCGCGGAGTACGAGTTCCCGGACGCCGTCTGGACCCAGACGTTCCTGGCGAGACCGCTGACGAGGGACCAGTTCGAGACGGCGCTGGGGGAGGCGAGCCTGAGGGTCGACCGGTATCTGACGGAGGACGGAACCTGGGTGCGGGCTGTGCCGGCGGCCTGACGGCCCCCCGTGGTCCGGGGTAGCGGTGGGTTCGGCGATGAGTTTCGGGTGCGGGTGCGGTCTGACTCCGTGACAGCGAACGAACCGCTTCCCACAGGAGACGTCATGTCCGAGACCACCGTTCCCGCATCCTCCGGTACGTCCGCCCTTTCCGGCCCCACCGGGCCTTCCGCCCCTTCCACCTCTTCCGCCCCATCTGCCGTGGTTGCCGCTCCCGGGCCGGTCGTCGGGGAGTCTGCGACCGCTCGGGGGCGTCGGGCCCGTACCGCCCTGCTCGCCCTGCAGGTGGTGCTCGCGCTCTTCTACGCGGTGGCGAGCGCCCTGCCCAAGCTGATCGCGCACCCCTCCGCCGCCGAGGGCTTCGACGAGATGGGCTGGGGCAGCGCGGGCATGTACGGCATCGGGGTGCTCGAACTGGCCGGAGCGGTGGCGCTGCTGATTCCGGTGCTCTCGTCGCTCGCAGCCATGTCGCTGAGCGCGCTGATGCTGGGCGCCTTCGTCACGCAGATCGTCGTCTTCGACGGGGAGAACGCGGCGACCCCGCTCATCCTGATCGTGCCGCTGGCACTCATCGCCTGGGCCCGGCGGGGACAGAACGCGGAACTGCTGAGGCTCGTACGCCGCCGGGCCTGAGCGCACCGGGCTCGTGCGGCGGGGAGCCTCATGGCACGGCACGGCTTCGCGCAGCGCGCGGCACGGTGTCCGGCGGGGAGTCCATGCCCGGGCCGGACATCGCGCCGCGCGCTGCGGTGGGTGCCGGGTGCCGGGCGCTTCGGTGAGGCAGGGGGCTGGGGGCCGGGGTGCGGTGGTGGGTGAGATGCGGTGGTGGGTGAGGTGCGTCCGGTCGGTGCGGAGGGCGTCCGGTTCCGTGGGCCCGCATGCCCGTGGTCTGCGGTTCTGCGGGTCCGGGTCCGGGTCCGGGTCCGGCGGTCGGGGGTCCGGCCCCGTGCCGGGTGGTCGGGGCGGTGGGCAGCCGGCTTGTCCGTCAGCCCGGTGGTGCCGGGTGCGGTCCGCGCCGGTTGCGGAGTGCGCCCGGCTAGGGCCTGGGGGGCAGGGCGTGCGGGTCAGGGGGTGTTCGGGGTGTCGTGCGGAGGGATGGGGCCGCGCAGGCGTTCCATCTCGCGGCGGTCGCGCTTGGTGGGGCGACCCGTACCCCGGTCGCGTACGCCCGCCGGGGCGACGGCCTCGCGGGGCGGGGGAGGCGGGCTGTTGTCGACGTAGCACTCGGCGGCGACGGGGGCCCCGACCCGCTTGCGGATCACGCGCTTCACGACGACGACCCGCTCACGGCCCTCGTGCCGCAGGCGCACCTCGTCGCCGACCCGGACACCGTAGGCGGGCTTGACGCGCTCGCCGTTCACGCGGACATGGCCGCCCCGGCAGGCGGTGGCGCCCAGCGAACGGGTCTTCACGAGGCGTACGGACCAGATCCAGGCGTCGATGCGCACGGTCTCGCCGTGCGTGGGCGCGGCGGCCTTCGCGACCGCCACGGCGTCGGCGCCCGCACCCGTGTCACCGCCGGTACGCGCGCCACCGCCGGCACCCGTGCCCGCGTCGGCTGCCGTGCCCGCGGCGGCTGCCGTGGCAGCACCCGTGGCAGCACCCGTGCCGGCGGCCGTGCCCGTGTCCGTGGAGTGGGCCGGGCGGGGCGTCGCGTCCTCGCGCGCCCTCCGGTTCCCCTGGGTCCCTGAAGCCATGCTCCGACCTTAGCCCTCGGTGGGCGTACGGCCGGAACCGTTTTCCGCCGCGGCCGGATCGGTCGGGGCCGACCCGGCCGACGGTTCAGGCTTCCGGGGGCCGTCTGTCGGTCGGGTGGCCGTCGGCGGGGTCGTCGCCGAGGACCCGGTCGTCGAGGTGCGCGCCGAAGTGGTCGCTCTGGCGCGCCATGATCTCCCGCATGGAGGTGCCGCGGGGAACGCCGTACACCGTGCCGGGGAAGTCCAGCTCCCTCTGCACCTCCCACAATGCGTCGTGCCGCCCCGGTTCGAAGAGCCGGGCCTCCGGAGTACCGGCGGCGATCCAGCCGATCGGTACGACGGTGCCGGGCGGCAGGATCGAGTTGGCGTGCAGGACGCTGTTGATCCGCAGCTCCGAACCGGCGCCCACGACCGATCCGGGGAAGGCGCAGGCGCCCGTGGCGACGAAGACCTCGTCCTCGACGCGGGCGCCGTTGATGTGGGCGTGCGGGCCGACGAGCACGGAGTTCCCGATGATCGCGGGATGGTGGCGGCGACCCCGTACCAGGGCGTTCTCCATGATGACGACGTCCGATCCGGTGCGTACCTCGCCGTCCTCCGCCGTGAGCACGGCACCGTGCAGCACACGGGCGCGCTCGCCGAGGGTGACGGCGCCGCACAGCACCGCGGAGGGGGCCACGTAGGCGGAGGACGGGACGAAGGGGCTTCGCCCGCGGTGCTCGATCAGCACGGGGCGGCTCCGGGTCCGTCCTGATCCCTGGTCGCGGGAGCCGTGCGCGGCTGAGGGCGGGGGTGGGCGGCGGACATCGAGTCGGGGGAGGCGGCGGGACCGGTGCCCTGGGGCTTTTGCCAGCCCTGCCCGCGCAGGATCTCCGACACGTCGGGTGCCCGGTAGTGGTCGCCCTTGAGGACCTTGCCGTCCGCCCGGCGGTGCACGCGTCCGTCGGGCCCCAGCTTGGTCATGTTGGAGCGGTGGATCTCGGCGATCACCTCGTCGAGGTCGATGCCGTGGACGAGTGCCGTGCCGTACGCGATGTACACGACGTCGGCCAGTTCGTGGGCCAGCCTGTCGAGCGGGCCCGTCACGGACACCTCCGCCACCTCCGCGGCCTCCTCGACCAGCAACTCGCGCCGTGCCGCCGCGAGTTCGGGCGAGACCTCCATCGGTTCCGTACGGGCGTCCAGTCCGAAGGCCAGATGGAACTCGCGGACGAGGCGCGCGGGGGAGGAGGGAGGGAGGGGTGGAGCGGGGGAGGAGTGCATCCGGGGATGCTACCGGGGTGCCCGGACGTTCCCCCGGTTCGTCTGCGTCCGAACAGACCGGAGGCTGCGGGGAGGTGCCCGCCGAGGCGGCCTTCCGCATCGGCCACGCGGGCGTGCGCCGGGACGGCACCCGGGAGGCCGCCGGTGGCGGCGTCCGGCTCACCGCTGCCGACGGCAGCCGAGGCGACTGGCCGCCGCCGAGCGGCGCCGGCTGCTCGGACAGGAACGGCGGTGCGCTGCTCATCCCCGCGTACGGGGCGGCCGGGTACGAACTGCGGGCCGCGGAGAGCACCACCGGGCGGCGTTCACTCGCCGTCGACTCCGGCGGGGGACCTGTCCTTCGGCGTCCGGCCCCGCGGCCCGCGGGCGGTCGCCCGGTGACTCCCGGGTGCGGGCGGTGTCGGCGAATAATGCTTTGTGGAGCGCGAGTTGCCGCCGTTAAGGTCGGTGACGTGGCGAAACTCAATCAGATCATTGCTGTCGAGAAGGGCATCAAGTCCAAGTCCCACCAGGACCTGACGGCTGCTCATCACGGGCTGCAGAAGCCCGCTCTGCTGGCCGGAATCTCGCGTACGTACCAGCCCAAGGACGAGGAGGGCGAGCAGTTGCCGCCCGAGTCGACCCGGGTCCAGGTGCAGGCCGAGGACGTGCTGCGGGAGACCGCGGCCACCCTGACGCGGCTGTTCGACGTGACCGCCACCAAGGACTGGGCCAACTGCACGGCCCGCGCGGACGTCAAGGTCGACGGTCAGGTCCTCGTCGCCGACGTGCCGGTGTCGTACCTGCTCTTCCTGGAGAAGCAGCTCACGGACCTCAACACCTTCGTGCGCAAGCTGCCCGTCCTCGACGCCTCCGAGTCGTGGGTGCAGGACCCGTCGACCGACGCGTGGAAGACGGAGCCGGTCCGCACGCTCCGTACGAAGAAGGTGCCCCGCAACCATGTGAAGGCGGAGGCCACCGACAAGCACCCGGCGCAGGTCGAGGTGTACTACGAGGACATCCCGGTCGGGTACTGGACGACGGTGAAGTTCTCGGGTGCCCTGCCCGCCCGCCGAGTCAACGAACTGCTGGGCCGGGTGGAGAAGGTGCAGCAGGCCGTCAAGTTCGCCCGTGAGGAGGCGAACGGCGCGGACGTCACCGACAAGCGGGTCGGGGACGCCGTGTTCGGCTACCTGTTCGGGTAGCCTCGAAGACTCCCCGGTCCCTTGTGACCGGGGTGCGCGAGGAGCGCAAGCTGAACCTGAAGCTTGTCGTGACTGCGCGGTTCCAGTGGAGGTTCGAGTCCTCCCCGCGGCACCAACCGGCATCCGTACGCGATGCCTTCGCGCCGCGGTGGCCCAACTGGCAGAGGCAGACCGCGATCAATCTCAGACTATTGCTCCAGTCTCAGCATTCGCCGCCGATCGCCGGATCGACCGGGCTCGGGCTCCGGGCGTCGAAATGCCGGTTCAAGTCCGGCTCGCACAGCTCGATGTGCGATGGTCCAAAGGCAGGACGCGGCGACATGACACTGACCTGAGTTCTCAAGCGTGCCGGTGTGCTGTATGGGTGGCATCACAGGGCTCGGGGGCCGGCTACGCCCCCGGGCCCGCTCCCGTTTCCGGGGGCGTTCCCCCGCGTCGGGAGCATGGCCCGGGCCGGGGGTTGCCCGGTGGGGGGCGCGTTCCTCGTGTCCCTGGGGAGTCTCCTTCGGCACCGGGTTGCCTGGGCCGGTGCGGCAGGCTGCCGTGCTGTCGCGCAGTTCCCCGCGCCCCTGAGGGTGGGTTCCGTGCGGGGTGCCTTCTGTGGTGGCCGTGAGTTGGCGTGCTGTCGCGCAGTTCCCCGCGCCCCTCGGGGGTGGTTCGGCACCGGGTTGCCTGGGCCGGTGCGGCAGGCTGCCGTGCCGTCGCGCAGTTCCCCGGGCCCCTGGAGGGTCGTTCGGCACGGGGTTGCCTGGGGTCGGTGTCGTAGGCCGCCGTGCCGGTGCGCAGTTGCCCGCGCCCCTGGGGGTGGGCGGGCGGTGCCTGGTTGCCTGCTGTGCCGGGCGTGAGTTGGCGTGCAGGCTTCGCGCGCCGAGGTGGTGTCACACCGTGGAAACGCCCCCGTCGGGTTCCTGGTGGAGAACCGAACTATCGTGGACGGCACCGCCCAGGCCGACGTCGCCCGAAGGCATCCCGCCCTCGACCGACAGGAGCACCGTGCCCGCGCCGCGCGTCCCCCTTCCCCCTGGTTCCGTCCTGCCGCCCTGGCTCGCGCACGCCCTGCGTACCCAGCGGGGGCCCGTGCCCTGGAGCGCCGTGGTCCGCGGGGCACTCGCCGCCGGGCCGCTGCTGCTCGCGGCGGTGCTCGCCGGGCGGGAGTCGCTCGGAGTGGTGGCCGCCCTCGGGGCCATGCTCGCCGGCATCAACGACAGGCCCGGGAGCCGGCGTGCCGCCGTGCACCGGGTGGGCGTCCCGGCGCTCGCCGGAGCCGCCGGGCTCGCCGTCGGGACCTACGCCGGCGCGAGCGCCGGAGCGGTCGTGCTGACACTGGTCCTGACGGCGCTCGGCCTCGTCGCCGGTGCCGTGAGCGCCGCCGGGCCGGTCGCCTCCGGAGCCGCCACCCAGCTTCTCGTCGCCGCGGCCGTCGGGGCCGGGATGCCGCTGCCCGAACCCGGCTGGGAACGGGCCCTGTTCTTCCTGGCCGGTGCCGGCTGGCTCATCGTGCTGCGGCTCGCGCTGCCCACGCCGGGGGCCATGGCGGACGACTTCCGGTTCGACGGGGAGCGCGCGGCGGTCGCGGGCGTGTACGACGCCGTCGCCGGGCTGCTCGCCGCGACCGGCGGGCCGCACGCCGGGACCCGCAGGGCCGCGCTGACCGCCGCGCTCGACCAGGCGCAGGACGCGCTCGCGGGACCCCGGCTGCGGCGCCGCGCCACCTCCTCGGCCGAGCGGCGGCTGCGCGCGCAGTACGCCGCCGCGCTGCCCCTCGCCGAGGCCGCGACCGCCCTGGCCTGGTCGGGCGAGCCGCTGCCCGCGCGTACCGCGGAGGGTCCGCGACGGCTCGCCGCGGCGGTGCGGACGGGCGGTGCGTGCGGAGCGCTGCCCGCGCCCGCCCGCTCCGTACCGGGGCTGCGGGCCCTGGACGACGCGCTGCTGCACGCCGCCGACGCCTTCGACCGGGGCGGGCGGCGGACCCCCGTCCCCGCGGACGCCGGTGAGCCCGACGGACACCGCGCCCTGGGCCACGCCGCCCGCAGGACCCAGCAGAAGGGCCTGCACTCCAGAGGCACCGGCGCCCGGGACCTGCTGCGCGCGGTGACCGGGGCGGGCGGACGCGAGTACGGCTTCCGGGTCGGGCTGTGCTTCGGCACCGGCGCGGCCGTCGCGCAGGCACTGCACCACGCGCACTGGTACTGGCTGCCCGCCACCGCCGTGTTCCTCGTCAAGCCGGACCTCGGGCCCCTCGTCTCCCGGGTGCTGTGCCGGGCGGCCGGGACCGTGCTCGGGGCGCTCGCCTTCGTCGTGCTCGCGGCCGTGCTGCCCCGGCCCGGAGGTCTCGTGGCCGTCGTGGCACTCTGCGGCGCCCTCGTTCCCGTCGCCACCCGGCACTTCGCCGCGCAGACCGCCGTCGTCACCGTCCTCGTGCTCGCCCTCGTCATGGTCGGCGGTGAGCCGGAGGCGTCCTGGAGCCGCATCGGCGAGACGCTGACGGCCTGCGCGATCGTGCTCGTGGTCGGGCACCTGCCCGTGCCCGGGCAGCGCGGCGGGAACGTGGGCGCCCGGCTCGCGTCCGCCTCCGACGCGGCACACGCCTACCTGGTCCACGTACTGAACGCCGGCGACCGGGCGGCCCGCTGGGCGCTGCGCCGGGAGGCCTACCGGACGCTGGCCGAGGCACGCGCGGCGATCGAACGCGCCGGCGCCGAACTGCCCACGCTGGCCCGGCAGGCGGAGGGGGCCGACGAAGTCGCCGCGACGCTGGAGCGCCTCGTGGACACCACGACCGCCTGCGCCGTCCACCTCGACGACACGGGACGGCTCACCCCGCGGCACACGGAGCGCCTCGCCGTGCTGCTCGACACGCTCGTCGAGCAGCGGGAGGCCTCCGGACCCGCTGCGTCCCGGGCCGGACTCGTCACTACCTGAGGACGGACGCCCCGGGGGCGGCCGATGCCGGGCCGGCCCGCCGGCCGGTCCGCCCGCCCGCGCGTCAGGGCTCGATCCGTGCCCACACCGGCGCGTGGTCCGAGCCCGCCGCGTCCCGCCGCTGCACCGGATCGTCGTCGATCGAGGGCAGGGCCACGTCCTGGACGGGCGTCCCCGTACCGGCCGCGCTCACCTGGTCGAGGAGCAGCCGGCTGACGAGTATGTGGTCGATGAGTTCGGGACGCCCGGAGTGCACCCGGGAGAACCGCTGCCCCTCCGGAATGAGCGGGGCGATGTTCCACAGGCGTGCCGCGTCGCCCTTGTCCGGCCGTTCGAAGCCGGGTGTGCCGATCTCGGAACCTGGCGGCCCCTGGAGGATCTGGGTCGTGGCGGCCGCGACGCCGTCGTTGAGGTCACCGAGCACGGCGACGTTCCGCTCCCTGCCGGCGCCGTCCAGGAGACCGTCGGCGACGGTACGCAGCGCCGCGGCCTCTGCGGCCCTGCGGTACAGGGCGTACGCGCCGAAGCGGGCCCGCTCGCCCTCGTCGCGCGGCTGGAACCGGCCGCCCGGGTAGGTCAGCAGCTTCGACTTGAGATGGCAGACCGCGGCGGTCAGCCGCATCCCCCGCACCGTGGTGTCCACGGCCAGGAAGCCGCGGCCCGTGCGGGACACCGGTTCACCGTCGTCGTCCCCCTGGACGGGACGCATCGGTTCGGGCAGCCGGTCGGTGTCCGTGACCGTCCGCAGCGCGGTCCGGCTCAGGAAGCCGACACGGATGCCGCGGCTGTCCGGGTGCCCGGAGAGCGCGATGTGCCAGTCGCCGTCCAGTCTGGCCGCAAGATCCTCCAGCGCCTCGGGGTCACCGACCTCCTGGACGCCGAGCAGCGTCGGGTCGAGTTCCGCGACGACCGCGGCGAGAGCATCGAGCTTCGCCTCGTACGCGGCCTCCGTACGCGGGCCGAAGCCACCGCCGGGACGGTACAGGTTCTCCAGGTTCCAGGTGCCGAGGAGCATGCCGGGCTCCTTCCAAGAGGCGCTCCGGGGAGCACCGCCCGTCGAATGATGAGGCCAGCGTGCGCGCACGGACGGCCGGGCGACAGGGGGCGGGGACGGGATGCGCGGTTCACGTCCCCCGGCATGACGATCCCGCCGTACCGTGGCGTGATGACCTCGCCCGAGCGAACGCCCGACGCGAAGGGCGCGGCCGATCTCATCATCACCCGCTGCACGGCACTCGTGCACGACGATCATGAGGGGATCGGCTTCGTCGAGGACGCCACCGTCGTCGTACGGGACGGCCTGGTGGAGAGCGTGACGGCCGGTCCGGCCGGTGCCGGGGCCGCCGAGACCATCGACGCGCACGGCCAGGTCGCGATGCCGGGACTCGTCAACTGCCACACGCACACGCCGATGGTCGCGCTGCGCGGACTGGCCGAGGACCTGCCCGTCGAGGAGTGGTTCAACGACGTGGTCTGGCCCGTCGAGTCCAACCTCACCGCGCGCGACGTGGAGTTGGGCGCGCGGCTGGCCTGCGCCGAGATGATCCGCGGCGGTGTCACCTGCTTCGCCGACCACTACTTCGCCATGGACACGGTCGCCGCCGTGGTCGCCGAGAGCGGCCTGCGCGCCAATCTGGGGCAGGCCTTCTTCTCCTCGCAGGGCGTCGAGGGACGCGAACGGTCCCTCGACTTCGCGCTCCGGCACCGCGGCACGGCCGGGGGCCGCGTCACCACCTCGCTCGCCCCGCACGCGCCGTACACCGTCGACGACGCCGACCTCGCGGCCACCGCTGCTCTCGCCCGGGAGCACGGTCTGCCCGTGCACATCCACGCCGCCGAGAACCGGGACCAGACCGCGTCCAGCCTCGCGCGCCGCGGCCGCACACCCGTCGAGGTCCTGGCCGACACCGGACTGCTCGGCACGGACCTGCTGATCGCCCACGGCACCGGCATCACGGAACGCGACCTGCCCGTACTCGCCCGCGCTGCCGGCCGCGTCGCCGTGGCCTGCGCGCCCCGCGGCTACCTCAGGTTCGCCTGGCCCACCACCACCCCCGTACGGGCGCTGCGCGAACTCGGCATCCCCGTGGGCCTCGCCACGGACGGGGCCGCCTCCAACAGCTCCCTCGACGTATGGGAGTCCATGGCCCTGCTCGCGCTCACGCAGAAGTCCGCCGAGGGCGACCCGAGATGGCTGACCGCCCGGCAGGCACTGCACCACGCCACGCTCCAGAGCGCGCGGGCCGTCGGCCTCGGCGGCGAGATCGGCAGCCTCGCCCCCGGACACAGGGCCGACATCGTCCTCGTCGACCTGAGCGGCCCGCACACCCAGCCGGTGCACGACCTCGCGGCCGCGCTCGTGCACAGCGCCCGCTCCGGGGACGTACGGACGACGATCGTCGACGGGCGGGTCCTGATGCGCGACCGCGAACTGCTCACGGTCGATGTGCCCACGGTCGTACGGGAGATGGGCGCGCGGATGCCCGCCCTCGTCGACCGGAGCCACGGCCGGCGGATCCAGGACTACGACACCTGAGGCGGGTCGCGGACGCGGGGCCCGCACGCGGTGACCGGCCCGCGCCGGATCCGTGTCGGAGACGTACCGAAGGTAAATCCGTACTCCACCGATGAGTTCCGTCCGCCGCTCCGGTCCACCACGGGGAAGGCACCGCATCGAAGGAGTAACCATGACGCTTCCGCGGATCGTGTCGCGCGAGGAGTGGCGTGCCGCGCGCGAGGAACTGCTGGTCAAGGAGAAGGCCGCGACCCGCGCCCGCGACGCGCTCAACGCCGAGCGGCGCAGGCTGCCGATGGTCGAGATCGACGTGGGCTACGTCTTCGAGGGGGGCGACGGGAAGGCGACCCTGCTCGACCTCTTCGCGGGGCGCAGGCAACTCGTCGTGTACCACTTCATGTTCGCGCCGGAGTGGGACGCGGGCTGCCGCGGCTGTTCGGCGTTCGTCGACCAGATGGGGCACCTCGCGCACCTGCGCGCGCGGGGCACCGAACCGGCCCTGGTCTCCCGGGCGCCCTACACGAAACTCCTGCCCTTCCAGGCGCGCATGGGCTGGACGGTGCCCTGGTACTCCTCCCGCTCCAACGACTTCAACCTCGACTTCCGGGCGTCAGTCGAGAGCGACCCGGCGGGCGACGCGACAGGGGACGCGACCGGGACCGGTGACGGCACCGGGGGCGGAACGCGGACGCACGAACGGCCGGGCGTCAGCTGCTTCCTGCGGGACGGGGACCGGGTCTTCCACACCTACTCGGCGTACGGGCGAGGGCTGGAGGGACTCGGCTCCACCACGAGTCTCCTGGACCTCACGGTGCTGGGCCGGCAGGAGGAGTGGGAGGAGCCCCGGGGCCGCGCGGCGGCACTCGGAGCACTCGCGGGCGCCGACCGGATCAGGTACCACGACGAGTACGACGACTGAGGCGGTCGCCGGGGGAGGCCACCTCACGGCTCCCGGTGACCGAGTGTCAACTACGTCTCAGTCGTGTCACTTCCCGAGACGTCCACCCCATGTCCGGCGTTTAACTCTTCAAAGGCTCTTTGAATTCTTCAAGGACTTTTCGGAGAGCGGCACGACATGGAGGTGCAGGGTGGTGAACGGGCGAACGGTGCTGGAGCGCTTTCCCGCCGGTGGACCGCGCGGCTCGTGGCCGGCGGAGGAGTTCGCGCACGCGCGGCGCCAGGAGGGGCAGCACGTGGAGGTCGTGATGGACCTGACCTCGGACACTTTCCTGGTCGTCGTGCGGGAACTCGTCGAGTGAGCGGCGCGGTGCGACCGGCCCCCGGCGCCGAGTGAGTGGCGTACCGGCCGGCTCCCGGTACCGAGTGGGTCGCACCCTGGCCGGCTCCCGGTACGGGGCCGGGCGCACGCTGGCCCGCCTTCGACCTCTGGAGCCACCTCGCCCGACCGAGCGGCCCGACCGACCGGCCGCCCGCCCGACCGGCTGACCGAGCGATCGACCGGCGCGGCTCCGGACGCGACGGACCTGGCCGGAGCCGAGCGGCCCGAAGGGGCCGAAGCGGACCGAAGGCCGGAGCGGCCCCAGGCGTGAGCGGAAGCCCCCAGGCGTGAGCGGAAGCCTCAGGCGCTGACGGGCCGGGTCCACGCCGGGGGAGTCCCCGTCACCCGGCAGAGGGCCAGGTAGAGGGGGATGGGCGGGGTGTAGGGAAACATGCCGTCCGGTTTGTGGATGAGACCCGGAAGACCGGCCGAGGAGGGCACGACGGCCCCCGCGGTGTACCGGGCGGGGGCGGGCCACTCCAGGGCCACGTCCGAATCGCGGGGCACTAGCCACCACCACTGTGTGTCGTCGGCGTACACACAGCCGATGCGCGGCAACCGCGGCAGCAGGATCCGGCCGAACACCGCCGGCATCGACACCGCGTCGCAGCCCAGGGGCGTCCGCATGCCCTCCGGGACGGCCAGTCGCACGGACCCGCCGGTTCCGGAGGCCGTCCGCCGCTCCCGCTCCCGCTTGAGGCGGACCAGCGTGTCCAGGCTCAGCGTGCCCGGCGCACCGGCAGACGCCGCCCTCGCACCCATTCGGCCTCCGTCCGTACTCGCAGTGTCACTCACGGCGTCCGAACCGGCGGGGACGCCGGTTGGAACGATTCAGATCAGAACCGACGCGCGTCGGTCGCGGGCAGGGTCAGAACCGCTCGTGCCCGACCGGAGGCGTGTGCGTCTCCGTCCGCGGCGAACGCGTCCCCGCTCTGGGCGTGTGCGACTCGGTGCGAGGCACGTGGCTCTCGGTGCGGGGCGCGTGCGCGCCCGTCCGCGAGGAGCCGGCAGGGGCCGGCCGGCTCCTCGCGCCCCAGCCCAGGTCCGACCGCGGCTCGGCGCCGTTGTTCGCCGATCGCGGCAGTTCCGCCCAGACCAAAAGGCCCGGTCCGGTCTCCTGGGCGCCCCAGGCGGTGCACACCGCCGCGACGAGAAGCAATCCCCTCCCGTGCTCCTCCTCGGGACGTTGCGGCGACGGGTGGGGCTCACCCGGCGCACAACCCTCGTCACGTACGGCTATTCGCACATGGTCCTCGCCGTCGAGCAGCTCGCACACCACATGGCGGCTCGCCGTGTGCACGATGGCGTTGGTGACCAGTTCGGAGACGATCAGTTCCGCCGTGTCGCAGGTTTCCTCGCAGACCGACCATCCCGAGAGCCTGGCGCGCGTCAGGTGCCGGGCCTGTGCTGCGGAGCCCGGGTGTGCGGCCAGCTCGAAGCGGAACCGGCGGGCGGCGGCCTCTGCGGGGGGTGCCCCCACAGCGGCGCCAAGGCCCGAGCGGTCCTCGGTGGCGTCTGTTCCTAACGGCGCGGACGGAATCACGCTTGCCACTATCTCCCCGTCGTGAACACTTGGCAAGTGTCACTCTGAAAATTGCAGAGTGCAGTGTTCCGCGCCGTAGCGCCGTGGCACACTGCTCGCAACAGCACGTGGCGCGGCGTCAGTTGGGTACCCGAAGGGGTACCGGAACGGGCGCCGCCCGGGCTGTCCGGACAATGTGGAGGTGGACGTGAGTGAGCCACGGTCCGCGCCGACGGTCGGGCAGGTCGTCCTCGGGCGGCGCCTGCTGGACCTGCGGGAGCGCGCGGGGCTCAAGCGTGAGGAGGCGGCCCGGATACTGCGGGTCACCGCCGCCACCGTCCGCCGCATGGAGACCGCTGAGGTCGCCCTCAAGATCCCGTACCTCCAGCTCCTGCTGAAGTCGTACGGCGTCTCCGACGACGAGGCCGAAGCCTTCGTGGCCCTCGCGGAGGAGGCGAACCAGCCGGGATGGTGGCAGCGCTTCCACGACATCCTGCCGGGCTGGTTCTCGATGTACGTGAGCCTGGAGGGCGCGGCCGCCCTCATTCGGTCGTACGAGCCCCATTTCGTTCCCGGAGTGCTCCAGACCGAGGAGTACGCGCGGGGCGTCATGGAGTCCGGTGCCATCGGCCAGACCAGACCCGAGGACATCGAGCGCCACGTGGCGCTGCGCATGGAGCGCCAGGCACTGCTGACACGTGCAGACGCGCCCCGGTTCTGGGCCGTGATGGACGAGACGGCCCTGCGCCGTCCCGTGGTCGGGCCCGAGGTCATGCGCGACCAGATCGACAAGCTGCTGGAAGCCGCGAAGCTGCCCAACGTGACGCTGCAGGTCGCCCCGTTCTCCTCGGGGCCGCACGCCGGCACGTACGGGCCCTTCGTGCTGTTCCGATTTGCCATGCCCGAACTGCCGGACATGGTCTACAGCGAGTACCTGACCGGCGCCGTCTACCTGGACGCGCGCGCAGAGGTGGCGACCCACCTCGAGGTCATGGACCGCATGGCGGCTCAGGCCGCCACGGCACATCGCACGAAGGAGATCCTGCTGGATCTCCGCAAGGAGCTGTGAATGGATCGCATCAAGTCCCGGATACGCGCCGCGCGGATCTACAACGGCATGCCCGCCAGGGAGTTGGGCAGCGAGGGCTGGCACAAGCCCTGGAGCGGCGGCAACGGAGGCAACTGCCTGGAGGCGATGAAGCTGGCCGACGGCAGGATCGCGGTGCGTCAGTCGGCGGACCCGGACGGTCCCGCCCTCATCTACACCCCCGGCGAGATGACCGCGTTCATCCAGGGCGCCAAGGCGGGGGAGGCGGACTTCCTGCTCTCCTGAACCGGCACGCCGGTGTTCGAACCCTCTTGCTTAATCAGCCTTCCGATGTCCGCCGTCCCAGGTTTCTCGACCTCCCGCATTTCCCGTCGTCCTGCGTTTCCCGTTTTCTGAGCTCTCATTTCCTGCGTTTCGTCCTCCGTCTCGTCCTCTGACTTCTGATTCGCCTTCGATTCCTCGCCCTCGGTTCCGGGGGGCCCGTCGGCCGGCTCCTGGTTCCGGCCCTCTGCCCCACGGTCCCCCGAGTCCTCCCGGGCCCGGTGTCCCGGGTCCTCTCCCGGTTCACCCCCGTGGATCACGCGTCGCGGCGCACGCCGACTCCTGACCGGAGCCCGGGTTCCGTGCGCCGCGACGCCGAGACCACCCTGCCGGGGTCACCTTGCCCGGACCGCCTCTCCGAGACCGCCTCACCCGGACCGCCTCTCCGAGACCGCCTCGCGGGACCGAGAGGTCGGCCGGGCCGGGTGACCTGAGGGGCCCGCACCCGGGGCGCACGCGCCGAGGGAGGCCGTATTCCGGTGCCGCACGCGCTGTGCCCTTCCGGCGAACGCCGCGGCACGGCGCACCGCTGCGGACCGAACCGCGCCGCACTGCGCCGCACCGGCCTCACGCGGACTCCGGCAGCGCCGCGCACAACGCTTCCAGCGCCGCCCCGTACGCGTGCTCCGCGGGCGTCGCGTACCCCACGACCAGCCCGTCCGGCGCGGGACCGGCCGCCTCCGGGTGCCGGAAACCCGCCAGCCCGTCCAGCGCCAGGCCCTGCCACTCGGCGGCCTTCAGCACGGAACGCTCACTTCCCGGCGGCAGCCGCAGCACGGCGTGCAGTCCGGCCGCGACCCCGGTGACCTCCACTCGCGGGGCGTGCGCGGCGAGCGCGGCCACCAGCCGGTCCCGCCGCGCGCGGTACCGCTGGCGCATCCGCCGCACATGACGGTCGTACGAGCCCGACACGACGAAGTCCGCGAGGGCCAACTGGTCCAGGACGCCGGCCCACGCCTCCCGTTCGCCCTTGGCCGCCAGCACACCGTCGACGTGACGCTCGGGCAGCACCATCCAGCCCAGCCGCAACGCGGGGGACAGGCTCTTGCTGACCGAGCCGATGTGCACCACCCGCTCCGGATCCAGCCCCTGCAACGCCCCCACGGGCCTGCGGTCGTACCGGAACTCCCCGTCGTAGTCGTCCTCCAGGACCACCCCCGCCCGCGAGCGCGCCCAGTCGACGACGGCCGCGCGGCGCCCGGGGTGCAGCGGCCCGCCTGTCGGGAACTGGTGCGCGGGCGTGAGGAGTACCGCACGCTCCGCTCCGAGTCCGTCCACCCGGGCCCCGTCCTCGTCGACCGGCAGCGGGACCGTGCGCACACCGGCCGCCGACAACAACGAGCGGTGGAACGGCAGGCCGTACGACTCGACCGCCAGCGGACCCCGCAGGACCGCAGGGAACAGCAGCCGCAGCGCGTGCGCGAAGCCCGAGCAGATCACGATCCTGCCCGGCTCGGTGCGCACCCCGCGCGTCCGGGCCAGATACTCCGTCAGTGCCTCCCGCAGTTCTGTGCGGCCCGCCGGGTCACCCGGTCCGAAAGCCTCGTTCGGTGCCGTCCGGAGCGCCCGCCGGTACGAGGCCAGCCACGCCGCACGCGGGAACGAGGACGCGTCCGGAGTGCCCTGCCGCAGGTCGTGGCGCGGTCCACGCGTGCGTGCGGGTGCCTTCCTGGGTACGCGTGTCCGGTCGCCCAACGGCTTCGCACGCTCGGCGACCCGCGTCCCCGACCCCTGACGAGCGGTCAGCCAGCCCTCGGCGACGAGCTCGGCGTAGGCGTCCGCGACGGTGTTGCGGGCCACGCCCAGGTCGGCGGCGAGCGAGCGGTACGGGGGGAGCCGCGTCCCCGGGGCGAGACGTCCGCCGCGGACCGCCTCACGCAGGGCGCCGATGAGCGCGGCCCGGCGGCCGCCAGGACCGGACAGGCCGGGACGCAGGTCGAGAAGCAGGTCGGCGCCGACGGCCTCAGCCGAATTGACCCATGATTCCGCCATGGAAATGCACCCTACAACGGGTCTCTGACACCCATAGATTCATGGTCATGACGCACACGGTGAACGACACGCAGACGACGCACCCGGCCGGCGCGGACACCCGCCTCGACGGCGAAACCCCTGCGCGGGGCGCGACGAGGAACGCCTCCCGGGCCCGCACGGAGGCCCCTGTGGGCGGAGACGGCCGCCTCGACTTCGCGAAGTCCGCCCCCAAGGCGTTCCGCGCCCTCGTCGGATTCGACA
This sequence comes from Streptomyces fructofermentans, assembly GCF_014651055.1. Lineage (GTDB taxonomy): Bacteria > Actinomycetota > Actinomycetes > Streptomycetales > Streptomycetaceae > Streptomyces > Streptomyces fructofermentans. Next base: position 49,142 of record NZ_BMWD01000009.1, on the reverse strand, counting down.
CCGCGGCCCGTGAAGGGCTCGAACCCGCCCTCGTGGAGCTGATCCAGATCCGCGCCTCGCACCTCAACCACTGCGCGTACTGCCTGCACATGCACACCAACGACGCCCGCAGGGCCGGTGAGAGCGAGGACAGGCTGCACATGGTCGCCGTCTGGCGCGAGGCCCCGCACTTCTTCACCGAGCGGGAGCGTGCCGCACTCGAACTGACCGACGCCGTCACCCTCGTCGCCGACGGAGGAGTCCCGGCCGACGTCCACGCCCGGGCCGCCGCGCAGTTCGACGACGGGGAACTGGCCCACGTGCTCGCCCTGATCCTCACGATCAACACGTGGAACCGGATCGCCCTCGCGACGGCCAGGACCGCGGGCACGGACGGACGCTGACCCGTGGGTTGTGCGGGTGTGCGGGCCGTGCGGGTGGGCAGGACGCGGCGGGGGCGGCGAGTGCGGCGGTGGCTGGCGCACGCAGACGTGCGGGACGTCCGGGCGGGCTCGGCCCGTTGGACGGGCCCGAGGGCTGCCGTGCGGTCCCAGCCGCCTACGCGGTCATCGGTCCGTCGTACGGTCCGACCGGCGTCGGCAGCGTCGAAGAGCCCGTCAGCCGCCGGTCGACCGCCGCGGCGACCGACCGGCCCTCCGCGATGGCCCACACGATGAGGGACTGCCCGCGCGCGGCGTCCCCCGCGACGAACACACCGGGCACGTTCGTCGAGAAGTCCGCGTCACGGACGATCGTCCCGCGGGCGTCCGTGCCGAGCCCGAGCTGATCGACCAGCCCGTCGGAGGGGTCCGGGCCGGAGAAGCCGAGAGCGAGCAGGACGAGATCGGCCGGCAGCACCCGCTCGCTCCCCGGCCGTGGACGGCGCCCCGCGTCGACGTCCACCAGATGCAGCGAACTCACCCGCCCCTGCGCGTCGCCCGCGAACCGGAGCGTGGACGCCGCGAACACCCGGGCGTCCGCGTCCGCCGCGGGAGCCGTGCCCAGTTCACGCGCCTCCTCGTGAGCGGCCGACAACCGGTACACCTTCGGATACACCGGCCACGGCTCCCTCTCCTCGTCCCGTTCCGCGCCGGGCCGTTCGTAGATGTCCAACTGCGTCACGGAACTGGCGCCCTCGCGCACCGCCGTACCCAGGCAGTCCGCACCCGTGTCACCCCCGCCGACGATCACCACGTGCCGGCCCGCGGCGGACAGCGGCGATGTCTCCAGGTCCCCCTCGCACACCCGGTTGGCCAGCGGCAGATACTCCATCGCCTGATGTATCCCGCTCAACTCCCGGCCGGGTACGGGAAGCTCACGCCACGCCGTGGCCCCCATCGCCAGCACCACGGCGTCGTACCGCCTCCGCAGCTCGGCCGCCCCCACGTCCCGGCCGACACGGGTCGACGTACGGAACTTGGTGCCCTCCGCCCTCATCTGCGCCACCCGCCGCTCCAGATGCCGCTTCTCCATCTTGAACTCCGGTATCCCGTAACGCATCAGGCCGCCGATCCGGTCGTCCCGCTCGTACACGGCGACCGTGTGCCCCGCCCGCGTCAGCTGCTGCGCGGCGGCCAGCCCGGCGGGTCCCGAGCCGACCACCGCGACCGTGCGGCCCGACAGCCGTTCCGGTGGCCTGGCCCGCGCGAACCCGTCCTCCCAGGCCCGGTCCGCGATGGCGGCCTCGACGTTCTTGATGGTGACCGCAGGCTGGTTGATCGCCAGCACGCAGCCCGCCTCGCAGGGCGCCGGGCACAACCGCCCCGTGAACTCAGGGAAGTTGTTCGTCGCGTGCAGCCGGTCGCTCGCCGCCCGCCAGTCGTCGCGGGAGACCAGGTCGTTCCAGTCGGGGATCAGATTGCCCAGCGGGCAGGCGTCGTGGCAGAAGGGGACACCGCAGTCCATGCACCGGTCGGCCTGCGTGCGGACGATCGGCAGCAGCGCCCCGGGTACGTACACCTCGTCCCAGTCCCGCACCCGTTCCGCGACCGGCCGCCGCGGCCACTCCTCGCGGGACGCGTTCATGAAACCCTTGGGATCGGCCATCGCCGCCCCCCTTGCGGACGCGAGCGGGCCCGTACGGCATCCGTCTCCGTAGCGATCGTCCGGGCGGCGGGCCGCAAGGGCATGTCGGCAGGCTCTACCTGCAACGATACGTCTCCGTCGTCGCTTCCGCCCCAGCGGAGAGCCGGTGGCCGCCGCCTGTCGGGACCTCGCACGCGTCCCTGCCGGACGGCACCTCACGGCTCCTCGCACGCGTCCCTTCCGGGCGGCACCTCACGGCTCCTGGGACGCGTCCCTTCCGGAGAGCCTCTCAAGGCTCCCCGGACCCCGCCGTCAGACCCTGCGGGTGGTGCCCGCAGCCGCCTCGGGGCCGGACCGCCGGACCGCCGGACCGCCGGGACCCCTGCGCGCGCCCGGTCGGCTCCGGCACGTGTCCTGCGCCCCGGACGCGCGCCGGTCACGTGCGCCGGTCACGTGCGCCTCAGGTGAGCGCCAGCACGTACGACAGGGTCGAACCCACCGCCGCGAGCGTCCGGACGTGGTTCCACGTCGACCACTCGCTCACGTAGGCCGGCCAGTACGCGACGGCCTCCGGCGAGCCCGGCTCCATCGTGGCCAGCCTGTTGTTGCGCGGAACGTTCGCGGCGATCGTGACCCCGAAGCATCCGAACAGGTACAGGGCGCTGCCCAGGAGCAGTTCCACGGTCGCCCCGTCCGGCCACAGGACGAACGTGACCACCGCGAGCACGGCACAGAGCACGGCCGAGCCCAGGAACACGAGCATGAACGCCGGTGTCACCGCGGTCACGTTGATCGCCTGCATCGCCGCAACGCCCTGCGCGGGCGGCAACGCGGCGAGCCCCTTCATCACGAACGTCGAGAACGCGCAGAAGACCCCCGCCACCAGTCCGGTGCCGAGCACACCCGCCACCGTCAGCACGAAATACGGTCCCTCGATCATGGCCACTCCCGCCCGCTCGAAACCCCTGGTCGACACCTCGCGCGCCGCTCCCGGACCAGCCGGCCCGTCCGCGAACCCACAAGATCCTGCACGGCGCCCTCTGTCACCACAAGTGAAATCCCGTACGGCGAGCGTGACCATGGCCGAGAGGCTCGACCGCATGTCCGCACGTCTCCGTCGCGAGGCCGCCGCTTCCAGCCGGTGTCTTCCCCCCGCCCCCGCCCTCCCCGCCCCCGCCCCCGCCCTCCCCGCCCTCCCCGCCCTCCCCGATCCCGCCTTCCCTGTCGTCTCCTCGTCCCCGTGCGTCCGCGCGGCATCATGGCCGTGTGCGACTTGAAGCGATCACCTGGGAACGGCTCGGCGACCTCCTCGCCGAGCGCCTGCTCGACCTGACACCGGCCGACGGCAGTCCCTGGCCGCGCGTCGCCGTGGACGGGGCCCCCGCGGCCCGTCCGGGAGACCTCGCCGCGCTCGTCGCCGAGGCACTGCGCCCACGCGGCCGGTCCGCCCTGGTAGTCGGCACGCAGGGGTTCCTACGACCCGCCTCCCTCCGGCTCGAACACGGCCACCAGGACGTGGAGGCCTACTACGACGGCTGGTTCGACACCGGCGCCCTGTGGCGCGAGGTCTTCGGCCCACTGGAACCCGGCGGCGACGGACGTGTCCTGCCCGACCTCCGCGATCCGGCGACCGACCGGGCCACCCGCAGCCCGTACGTCCAACTCCCTCCCAAGGGCGTGCTGTTGCTGCACGGTCCGCTGCTCCTGCACCACTGGTTCCCCTTCGACCTCACCGTTCATGTGCGCCTCTCACCGGCCGCCCTGCGCCGGCGCACCCCCGAGAGCGAGCAGTGGACGCTTCCCGCCTACGAGCGCTACGAGGACGAGACGGCTCCCGCCGACTCCGCCGACGTCCTGGTACGGGCGGACGATCCGCGCCACCCCGCCTGGAACGGGTGACTTGCCGGGCGCCGCGGGAGCCGCCCGGGCCGCGGGAGACACGGCGAGGTCTGCGCGAGGTCTGCGCGAGGTCCGTGTGGGGGCCGCGTGGGTCGGGTGCGGCGAGGCAGGCTCCGGGTGCGTATCTCCCGGCCCCCGGAGAGAATGAGGGGCGCCGGGACTAGCGGTGCCTCCCCGCGCCGCGCCGGCCGTCCGGCACCGGGAGGTACTGCATGACCACCGCCGGAGACATGATGCACCGCGGCGCCCAGTGGATCCCCGCTCACGAGACCCTGGACCGGGCCGCTCAGTTGATGCGTGAACTCAACGTCGGCGCACTGCCGATCAGCGACGAGAACGAACGGCTCTGCGGCATCCTCACCGACCGCGACATCGTGGTCGGCTGTGTCGCGATGGGCCACGACCCGGCGCGCGTCACCGCCGGCGACATGGCCAAGGGCACGCCACGCTGGGTGGAGGCCGACGCGGATGTCAGCGAGGTGCTCGGTGAAATGCAGGGGCACCAGATCCGCCGCCTTCCCGTGGTCGAGAACAAACGCCTGGTCGGCATGATCAGCGAGGCCGACCTGGCCATGCACCTGACGGAACAGCAGCTCGCCGGCTGGGCCGAGAGCGTCTACGCGAAGGGCTAGACCCGCTGACGCACGTGCCCACGGCTCAGCGGGACCGTCGGCGGGCCGGCGTCACAGGGCGTTGCCCGGGGCCCCGGGCTCGGGGCGACGCCCGGTGATCGTGAGCCGGTGAGCGCGTCCGCCCGCCGGCCCGCTGGTCGTGAGTGCGAGTACGGTCCCCGAGTCCGCCCGGCGGGACGCGCCGGGCGGCCGCGTCACAGCCAGCCGTTGCGCTTGAAGCCCCGGTGGAGCGTGAAACACGCGACGGCGATCACCGCGAGCGCCAGGGGGTAGCCGAACCTCCAGCGCAGTTCCGGCATGACGTCGAAGTTCATCCCGTAGACGCCGCAGACCATCGTCGGCACCGCGATCAGCGCGGCCCACGCGGTGATCTTCCGCATGTCCTCGTTCTGCGCGACGCTGACCTGAGCAAGATGCGCCTGAAGGATCGAGTTCAGCAACTCGTCGAACGCGGCTATCTGCTCGGCGGCCCGGAGCTGGTGGTCCGAGACGTCCCGGAAGTACGCCTGTATCTCCGGATCGATCACCCGGATCGGCCGGGTCGCGAGATCCATGACGGGGCGGCCGAGGGGGACCACCGCCCGCTTCAGCTCCAGCAGTTCACGCTTGAGCTGGTAGATGCGGCCCGGATCGGCCCGGGCCCCGTCGGTGGAGAACACGTCCGTCTCGACCTGGTCGATGTCGGCCTGCACCGCGTCCGTGACGTTGAGGTAGTCGTCCACCACATGGTCCGCGATGGCGTGCAGCACGGCGGCCGGTCCCTTGGCGAGCTGCTTGGGGTCGGCCTCCAGCTCCTCCCGCAGCGGGCCCAGTGATCCGTGCCTGCCGTGCCGCACGGTGATCACGAAGTCCCGCCCGGCGAACACCATGATCTCCCCGGTGTTCACCACCTCGCTCGTGGCGGTCAGTTCGGTGTGCTCCACGTAGCAGACGGTCTTGAACACCGCGAACAGCGTGTCCCCGTAGTGCTCCAGCTTCGGCCGCTGATGGGCGTCCACCGCGTCCTCGACCGCGAGCGGGTGGAGGTCGAACAACTCGGCGATCCCCGCGAACTCCGGCTCCGTCGGCTCGTGCAGTCCCAGCCAGACGAAGCCGCCGTCGGCCTTGCGGACGCGCTCCACCGTTTCAGCCAGGTCGCGCCCCGCGGGAACCCTCGATCCCTCCGCGTACGCCACGCAGTTCACCACCGACGAGCCCAGCGGGGAACGTGCGGGATGGCTCAGGTCGACACGGGGGCGCCGTCGTGTCAGCCGCGCCACCTTGCGGAGTCCGCCGACCCTGCTCAGGCCCGTGACCTTCCGCAGATTCCCTGCCATGGACATCTGGATCTCCTCGCGTGGATCTCCTCGCGCCGCACTCTGCGCCTTGCCGCGGCCAGTCTGCCAGGACGTCACATCCGGCGGGAAAGCCTGTGGGAACGGAGCGTTCCGCTCCTGATGCCGCTCGGGTGAGGGGTGCGGAAGGGGGTGTGGGTCGACGGAGGGTGGCCGGGGCCGGAAGCGTCGGCCGGGGTCGGGTGCGCCGGGAGCGTCGGCCGCGGAGACCAAGCGGACAAATGGGATGATCAACGTATGACGCAAACCGACGGACATCTCCTCGACAGCCGGCAGCCCGAGGCGGGGCCCCGCCACGACGCCCTCGCGGCCCTCTTCGACCCCACGACGTTCCGGCACCTGGAGCGACTCGGCATCGGATCCGGCTGGCGCTGCTGGGAGGCGGGTGCGGGCGGCGCGTCCGTGGTGTCCTGGCTCGCGAAGAAGGTCGGGCCCACCGGCCGCGTGGTCGCGACGGACACCGACACCTCCTGGGCCGGTCCGGCCGTGCGTCCGCCCGTCGAACTGAGGGTGCACGACGTGGGGGCCGACGCTCCGCCGGGGGAGGGCTTCGACCTCGTGCACGCCCGGTTCGTGCTGGCCGATGTCGTCGACCGGGAGCAGGCGCTGCAGTCGATGGTCAAGGCGCTGCGGCCCGGCGGGCGGCTGCTGGTGGAGGAGGCCGACCCCGCGCTCCAGCCACTGGCCTGCCCCGACGAGCACGGGCCCGAGCAGCACCTGGCCAACCGGCTGCGCGCCGCCCTGTGCGAGTCGTACGCGCGCAACGGCACCGACCTCGGCTACGGGCGCAGGCTTCCGCGGCTGCTCCGGGAGGCCGGGCTGCGTCAGGTGGAGGCCGAAGCGTACTTCCCGGTCACGTCGTCCGGGTGTGCGGCGCTGGAGTCCGCGACGCTCCGCCAGTACCGGCAACGGCTCGTCGAGACGGGGCTCGCCACCGACCAGGACATCGACCGGCATCTGGCGAACGTGGCCGCGGACGGGACGGACCTGGCGTCGGCCCCCCTGATCTCGGCGTGGGGCCGCAAGCCCTGACCCCCGGGCGAGGCCGGCGGACGGCCCGGTCCCGCGACGGCCACCGGTACCGGACGGGGTCGATCGCTTCCGTGCGACGGGCGCGAGCCTCCGGACGACGGTCGCGGGCTCGCGTGAAGGCCACGGGCCTCCGTGCGACGGGCGCCCGCCCCTCCGCGTGCCCCCCCGTGGGACGGACCGTGGGGCGGAAGTCCGCCCCCGCGCAACGAACGCGCGTACGAGTGGGGCTGCCTGCGGAGCGGACGTGAGCCGCTGAGGGCGGGCCGCCGGCGCCGCGCCGCCGGGCCCGTACTAGCCGTCGGGCCTCCCGCCCACCCGTTCCACCGCCCGGGCTCCCGCCAGGCATCCCTCGGCGACGGCGTCCTCCGCCCCGGCCCCCGAGAGCAGTGCGGCCAGGAAGGTGCCGGTGAAGGCGTCACCGGCACCGGTGGTGTCGACCGGGTCGGCGGGCGCCGCCGGGACCCGGGCCCGGACCTCCCCGGACCGGGCGATCAGGGCCCCGTCGGCTCCCTGCTTGACCACCACCAGCCCCGCCTGGCGGCTCAACTTGCCCGCCGCGTCCGCCGGATCGGGCAGGCCGGTCAGCAGACAGGCCTCGTCACGGCTGGGCAGGAGCGCGTCCACGCCGTCCGCCAGCGCGAGGAACCGGTCCACCCCCAGGTCCGCGAGGAACCCCGCCGACGCGGGATCCACGCTCACCGGGACACCACGCGCGCGTGCCGAATCCATCGCGGCGGCCACGAACGTCCGGCTCGGCGCGGAGAAGAACAGATAGCCCGACAGGTGCAGCCACCCGACACCGTCGAGCAGCTCCGGCGACCAGTCCCCGGCGTCCAGCCGCAACGACGCGCCGCTGTCCGTGAGGAAGGTGCGCTCCGCCGCCGAACCGCCGTCCACCAGGCAGATCACTGTGCCCGTCGACGCCAGCGGGTCGACGACCAGCAGCGGGAGGACCCCGGACCGCGCGAGCTCCCGTTCGTGCCACGCGGCCGCGTCCGAGCCCACCCGTCCGAGCAGCCGCACCTCGCAGCCGCCGCGCAGAGAGGCCCAGCAGGCCACGTTGGCGCCCGCGCCGCCCGGCACCGTGCGGATGGCGGCGGAGGTGTCGGTGCCCGGCGCGAGCGGTCCCCGGTGCCGGGCGACGACGTCCGTGATGACATCGCCGACGACCAGCAGGGCGCCGCCCCCGGGCCTCGGCGTGCCGTCGTCGTCGCCGGTCACACCGCTGCCCAGGCCGCCGCGATCCGCCCCGCCAGTCGTACGTTGCCCCGTACCGCCGCCAGATTGGCGCTCAGCGACGCCCCGTCCGTGTGCCGTACGAGGTGGTCGAGGAGGAACGGCGTGACCGCCTGGCCCCTCACGCCCTCCGCCTCGCACGCGTGCAGCGCGTCCGCGAGCACGCGCGCGTGCAGGTCCGGGTCGAGTTGTTCGTCCTCGGGTACGGGGTTGGCGACGATGAGCGCCGACTCCGGCCCGTCGAGGGAGTCCTGGGCGCGCATCACCGCAGCCACCTCGGCCGGCGACTCCAGCGTCCAGTCCACCGGGTGACCCGAGTCGGAGAGGTAGAAGCCGGGGAAGTGCGTCGTGCCGTACCCGGCGACCGTGACACCCAACGTCTCCAGGCGCTGCAGCGTCGCGGGCACGTCCAGGATCGACTTGACGCCCGCGCACACGACCGTGATCCGGGTGCGCGCCAGCAGTCCCAGGTCGGCGGACTCGTCCTGAGTCACCGTCCATTCCCGGTGCACACCGCCGAGCCCGCCCGTGGCGAACACCCGTACGCCCGCCTGGGAGGCGAGCAGAGCCGTCGCCGAGACGGTGGTCGCCCCGCTGACACCGGCGGCGACGGCCGGCGGCAGATCGCGATGCCCCAGCTTGCGGATGCCGTCCTCGTTGGCGATCCGGTCCAGCTGTTCCTTGTCGAGGCCGACCAGCGGCCGACCGTCCAGGACCGCGATCGTCGCGGGAACCGCGCCCTCCTGCCGTACGGCGTCCTCCAGTTCGAGCGCCACCTGCAGATTGCGCGGACGCGGCAGCCCGTGCGCGATGATCGTCGACTCCAGCGCCACCACGGGCCGTCCCGCCGCGAGCGCCTCCCGCACCTCTTCGGACACCACCAGCACGCGCGTGCCTCCTGTCTGTCGGTTCTCCCTCATCCCTGGCGGGCGGCGCGCCCGGCCAAACCCTTGCGGTCGCCGCGAGGGCCCCGCAGCCTGGGGGCATGACGGACAACTCGACACGTCTCGACCATGTCGTTCTCTGGGTGCGCGACCCTGTCGCCTCGGCCGGCTTCTACGAGGGGGCGATGGGCCTGGAGCCCATCGGGGTCGCCGAGTTCACCGACGGAAGGACGTCCTTTCCGTCCGTCCGTCTCAACGAGGAGACCATTTTCGACCTGGCGCCCCAGACACTGGCCGCACGCATGGACGTCGTTCCGGGCGCGGCCGGCAGCGCGGGCCATCCGGTGAACCACGTATGCCTGTCCCTCACGTGCGAGGACTTCGACAGCCTGCGCGCCCGGCTCGAGGAACGGGCCGTGCCGCTCTCGGAGTTCACGCACGACGCGTCCGGCGCCCGCGGGAAGGCCAAGCGGAGCTTCTACTTCCGAGACCCTGACGGGAACGTCTTCGAAGCGCGCCACTACGACTAGTTGCCGTGGGCCGCATGATTCCCCACAGGTCCGGGCTCTTCCGCGCAGGCCCGCCAGAGTCTCTTTGCGTGAAGCCCCGCCGAACGGTGGGAGAAAGGGGTGCCCCACGCGCGTGGGGCACCCCCTTCGACGGCCTCGTGTCTCAGACGGGCCGTACTCCCGCCAGCGCCCCGTGCGGATCGAGGACGTACTTGCGGCTCGCGCCCTGATCGAACTCGGCGTAGCCGCGCGGCGCGTCGTCCAGGCCGATCACCGTCGCGTTGACGGCCCTGGCGATGTGGACCCGCTCGTGGAGGATCGCCTTCATCAGCCCTCGGTGATACCGCATCACCGGGCACTGACCCGTGGTGAAGCGGTGGCTCTTGGCCCAGCCCAGCCCCAGCCGCACCTTGAGCGTCCCGGTCCGCGCGTCCTGGTCGATCCCGCCGGGATCGTCGGTCACGTACAGGCCCGGAATGCCCAGCGCGCCGCCCGCGCGGGTGATGCCCATCAGCGAGTTGAGGACCGTCGCGGGAGCCTCCGGGGCGTCGGGTCCGTGCGCCCGCGCCTCGAAGCCCACCGCGTCGACGGCCGCGTCCACCTCCGGCTCGCCCAGGATCTGCGCCACCTGCTCACCCACGTCGCCCCGGCTGACGTCGACCGTCTCGCAGCCGAAGCTCCTGGCCTGCGCCAGACGCTCGGTGTTCAGGTCGCCGACGATGACGACGGCGGCGCCGAGGAGGTGCGCCGACGCCGCGGCTGCGAGCCCGACCGGCCCGGCCCCGGCGATGTACACGGTCGAACCGACCTCGGTCCCTGCCGTCACCGCGCCGTGGAACCCGGTCGGGAAGATGTCCGACAGCATGGTCAGGTCGAGGAGCTTCTCCCTGGCCTGCTCCGGGTCGGGGAAGCGCAGCAGATTGAAGTCCGCGTACGGGACCATGGCGTACTCCGCCTGGCCGCCGACCCAGCCGCCCATGTCGACATAGCCGTACGCCGCGCCGGGACGCGCCGGGTTGACGTTCAGACAGATGCCGGTGTCGCGCTCCTTGCAGTTGCGGCACCGCCCGCAGGCGATGTTGAACGGCACCGAGACGATGTCCCCGACCTCGATGGTCTCGACGTCCGGACCCCGTTCGACGACCTCTCCGGTGATCTCGTGCCCGAGGACGAGTCCCTCGGGCGCTGTCGTGCGGCCCCGCACCATGTGCTGGTCGCTGCCGCAGATGTTGCTGGCGAGGACTTTCAGGATGACCCCGTGCCGGCACTTCCGGCCCACGTTGTCGCGTGCCACTCCCGGTCCGTCCTGCAGTTCGAGCGTCGGGTGGTCGATCGTCCTGACTTCCACCGCGCCCGGCTTCAGGTACGCGACTGCCCTGTTCCCGTTGCTCATGCGTGATCGCCGTCCCTTCGGCCCCCGTGAATCGGATGCCAGTGGCTGTGCGCATGGCGGAGTCTGCTACCGCTGTGCCCTTCCGACCACCCTTCGCGCGGGCCCAGTCGAAGGCGCGCCTCGACGGCCCTCGCGCGCTGTCCGTAGGGCGGTCGGGCTCGGCTACGACGCGGACTCGGGCGACGGCGACGGCGACGGCGTGGAAGTGCGCGAGGGCGAGGGCGAGGATGTCGGTTCGTCGGGCGTCGTCGTGCGGCGGGTGAACATCGCCAGCGCGCCCAGCGGCAGCAGCAGACAGGCGGCGAGGAGGTTCAGCCAGCCGAAGCCGGCCTGCGCCATCACGAGTCCCGCGGCCGCGCCGCCGAGGCCCGCCGACGTGTTCATGGTCAGGTCGGAGAGCCCCTGCGCGGCGGCGCGCGCGGGCTGGGGGACCGAGTCCGTCAGCAGGGCGGAGCCGGAGACGAGCCCGGCCGACCAGCCGAGGCCCAGCAGGAAGAGTCCCGCCGCTGTCTGCCCGTGCCGGCCGTCCGCGGTGCCCGCGAGGAGGACCGCGCAGGCCAGCAGTGCCATGGACAGGCCGATCACCGAGAGCCGGCCGAACCGGTCGGACAGCCGGCCCATCACGGGCGAGAACGCGTACATCCCGGCGATGTGGACGCTGATGACCAGCCCGATCAGGTCGATGCTCGCGCCGTGGTGGCCGAGGTCGATCGGTGTCATCGACATGACCGAGACCATCGCCGTGTGCGAGACGGCCACCGTCACCAGGGCGAGACGGGCGCGCGGTGAACTGCGCACCGCGGCCGCCCCCGCCCGGATGGACCGTGCCGCGGGCGACTGTTCCTCGACCGGAGCCAGGGCGCGGGCGGTGAGCAGCGGATCGGGCCGCAGCAGTACCGCGACCAGCAGGGCCGATATGAGGAACACCCCGGCCGCCCACACGAAGGGTCCCGCGGCCTCCGGTATGCCCAGACCGGCGACGCTGCGGCCCGCGGGCGCGGCGATGTTGGGGCCGAGCACGGCACCGATCGTCGTGGCCCACACGACGTTGGAGATGGCGCGTGCGCGCCGCTGGGGCTCGGCCAGGTCGGCGGCCGCGAATCTCGACTGGAGGTTCGCCGAGGAGGCGGCGCCGAAGGCGGCCATGCCGAGCAGCAGCAGCGGGAAGTTGTCCACGGTCGCCCCCGCGACCACGATCGCCGCCCCCGCGGCCCCGATCAGATAGGCGAGGACGAGCCCCGGCCGACGGCCGCGCGAGGTCATCAGCGCGGCCAGCGGCACGGAGAGCACGGCGGTGCCCGCGACGGTCGCGGTGGGCGCGAGCCCGGCCAGTGACTCGGTGCCCGAGACCTCCTCGGCGAGGACGACGGCGAGTGCGATGCCCGTGGCCACGCCGAGGCCGCCGAGGATCTGGCCGGCGACCAGCACCGCGGTGATGCGGCGGCGAAGCGCGGGAAGCGCGGCCGCGTCGACGGGGACGGCCACCTGCCGTTCGACGGCGGTCACAGCGACGCCTCGGGTGCGCCGGGACACGCCCGCCCCGCTCCGGTCCGGGTGGTGAACTGCACCGGGACGGATGCGTGCAGGCGGGTGATCTCGTGCGCCGGCCCGACCTCGGACGGCGCACGGTGAACGGTCCGGGCGCCCGGTCCGCGCGGGTCGGTGGAATCTGCCGCGCGTCCGCGCGGGAACGTGTGTGTCACCGGCGCAGTCTCCCCCCTCGTCCCGGACTCGGGACACCTCATGACGACGACAACGACGACAGCCCCGGCGGGGACTTCCGCCCGGCCCTCAGAAAAGGGGCTCCGGCAGTACGCCCTCCAGCGCGAGCAACTGCCGCTTGGTCTCCAGGCCTCCCCCGAACCCGCCGATGCCGCCGTCCCGCTCCACGACCCGGTGGCACGGCACGACGACGGGCAGCGGGTTCGCGCCCATGGCGGTGCCCACGGCCTGCGCGGCCCCCGGCTGCCCCACCCGCCCGGCCAGGTCGCCGTACCCCACCACCGTCCCGTACGGCACGCCCGAGGCCAGCTCACGCAGTACCTGACGGTTGAAGCCGGAGATCAGCGACCAGTCGAGCGGCAGGTCGAAGTCGTTGCGCTCCCCGGCGAAGTAGGCCGCGAACTGGCGTATCGCCTCGGTGAGCAGGGGGGAGTCGGGCGCCTCCACGGGCTCTGCGCCGAGCCGGGACGCCAGCCGCTCCAGAGCTTTGTCGCGGACCGCGTCCGTGGCGTGGAAGACGACGCTGACCAGGCCCTCGTCCGTCGCCGCGAGGAGCAGCGGACCGATGCGGCTCTCGACGAGGGCCCACACCACCCGCTGCTCGTTCTGCCCATGGCTGTTCATGTCGTCCACCGTACGGCGCACCACTGACAACGCCGGTGGCCCGGGGCGCCCACGGGCGTCCGGACCACCGGCGACGGCACCCGGCAGGGCGGGCACGGACGCGGCCGACCGCCCCGCCCGGCGGTCCGTGCGTCAGCCCCGGAGCAGGGCCGCGCGCACCACGTCCGGCTTGTTGGTGATGACGCCGTCCACGCCGAGCCCCGCCGCCCGCCGCGCGCCTGCCGCCGTGTCGACGGTCCAGGTGAGCATCTCCAGCGGACGGCCGTGGGGTCCTTCGAGTCCGTGCAGCGCGGCGACGTAGCCGAGGGAGATCGTCGTGTGCGACGAGTTGACCTGGTCGGCGAACCGCGCGTACGCCGGCAGCTCCCAGACCTTCGGCGTGCCCAGGAAGCCCGTCTTGATGTCGGGCCGCAGCGTGTGCACGGTCCGCACGCTGTTCGTGCTGAAGCTCTGGACGACCAGCCTGTTCCGCACGTGGGAGGGCGCCAGCCACCCCTCGTTGCCGAGGACCTTCAGGGTCTCCCGCTCGATGCCCGGGTAGAGGGCGGGGTTCTTGATCTCCAGTACGAGCTTCTGGTGGTTGCGCGAGACCCGCTTCATGTACTGCTTCAGCGTCGGCACGCGCGCGCCCGCGTACCGGGCGCCGAACCAGCTGCCGGCGTCCAGACGGGCGATCTCCGCGGCGGTGAAGTCCCTGACCTTCCACGGGGCCCGGCGGGGGAAGAGGCGCTCCACGTCGGTGGTGCGGGCGAGGCTGTCGTCGTGGATCACCACGAGTACGCCGTCCCTGGTGCGCTGGACGTCGTTCTCGACCCAGTCGAACCCCAGGGCGTCCGCCTTGTCGACGGCGGCCAGGGTGTTCTCGGGCGCGTAGGCCGAGGCGCCGCGGTGGGCGACGACCGAGGGCCGCTCGGTGCCCGTGTCCGCGTGGGCGGCCGTGGACGGAAGGGCGAGGACGGAGGCTCCCAGGAGCGCGGTGGTCGTGACGGCGGCGCGCGCGTGCATACGTACTCCTTGCGTGAGCGATCACGGACAGTCCAAGAGTGACAGCGGAGGGTCAACAGCAGGGGAGTACAGGATGGCCACAAATTGAATGGAGTTGCCCAAGTCCGATCACGTGTGCCGCACAACTGCGGCAAGGACGTGATTCTTTGCCGGATAATCGTTCGAGCGTTCCGCCGAGGGTCATACTCTCTGCGTCATCCACGGCCGCCGAGGCGGTCCTGGGACGGGGGGCATTTCATGATTTTCAGGAAGTAACAGGGCGGAAGGGCAACCGCGCATGCAAGGCACGGTCGACGGATTCAGCTACGGACTCGTCACGCCCGTGGTGGCGTACCTCATGGCCTGCCTCGGTGGGGCGCTGGGGCTGCGCTGCACGACGAGGTCGATGCTCGTCACCCGTTCCTGGCGGGCCGGCTGGCTGGCGCTCGGCTCGGCGGCGATCGGCTCCGGCATCTGGACCATGCACTTCATCGCGATGATGGGCTTCTCGGTCCACGAGACCCCGGTCCGCTACGACCAGCCCATGACCTTCGCCAGCCTCGGTGTCGCCGTCGTCATGGTCGGCGTGGGGATCTTCATCGTCGGCTACCGGGGTGCCTCCGGAACGGCCCTGTTCACCGGGGGCACCATCACGGGCCTCGGCATCGCCTCGATGCACTACCTGGGCATGGCCGGCATGCGGCTCAACGGGAAGCTGGAGTACAACACCCTCACCGTCGCCGCCTCGGTCGTCATAGCCGTCGTCGCCGCGATAGCCGCCCTGTGGGCGGCGGGGCAGGTGCGCGGCTTCCTGTGGACCGTGGGCGCGAGCCTCGTCATGGGGCTCGCCGTCAGCGGCATGCACTACACGGGCATGGCGGCCCTCAGCGTCCATCTGCACAGCACGTCGAGCGCCCCCGCCGGAGAGTCGCCGACGACCCTGCTGGCACCCCTGATGATCGGCCCGCTGGCCTTCCTGCTGCTCGCCGCCGTGGTCGTCATGTTCGACCCGCTGATGATCATGGGGAAGCCCGACTGGAGCTCCGTCGAGCAGAAGCCGGGGATACCGGCCCACATGGTCCGCCACACCGGCCGCCGCCCGCTGTCGGGACAGCGCCGAAGCGCCCGGCGCCCGGGGTCCCGCACCCCGCAGAGCTGGTGATCCGTCCCCGTTGTCAGTGCGGAGTCGTACGGTGGATCCATGCGGCCCGTATCCAAGATCGAACGCACGGTGGCGCCTTTCGAGGTCGTCAGCCCCTACCAGCCCAGCGGCGACCAGCCCGCTGCCATCGCCGACCTCGAGCGGCGCGTCCGCGCCGGTGAGAAGGACGTCGTCCTCCTCGGCGCGACCGGCACGGGCAAGTCCGCGACCACCGCGTGGATGATCGAGAAGCTCCAGCGCCCCACGCTCGTCATGGCACCGAACAAGACCCTGGCCGCCCAGCTGGCCAACGAGTTCCGCGAGCTGCTGCCGAACAACGCGGTCGAGTACTTCGTCTCGTACTACGACTACTACCAGCCCGAGGCGTACGTCCCCCAGTCGGACACCTACATCGAGAAGGACTCCTCGATCAACGAGGAGGTGGAGCGGCTGCGCCACTCCGCCACCAACTCGCTGCTGACCCGCCGCGACGTGGTCGTGGTCGCCTCGGTCTCCTGCATCTACGGCCTGGGCACGCCGCAGGAGTACGTGGACCGCATGGTCAACCTCAAGGTCGGCGACGAGATCGACCGCGACGACCTGCTCCGGCGTTTCGTCGACATCCAGTACACCCGCAACGACCTGGCCTTCACGCGCGGGACCTTCCGCGTCCGCGGCGACACCATCGAGATCTTCCCGGTGTACGAGGAGCTGGCCGTCCGCATCGAGATGTTCGGCGACGAGATCGAGGCGCTCTCCACGCTGCACCCGCTCACCGGCGAGATCATCAGCGACGACCAGCAGCTGTACGTCTTCCCGGCCACCCACTACGTCGCGGGACCCGAGCGACTGGAGCGCGCGGTCAACGACATCGAGAAGGAGCTGGGCGGCCGCCTCGCCGAGCTGGAGAAGCAGGGCAAGCTCCTGGAGGCCCAGCGGCTGCGCATGCGCACCACCTACGACCTGGAGATGCTGCGCCAGATCGGCTCCTGCTCCGGCGTGGAGAACTACTCGATGCACTTCGACGGCCGCGAGCCCGGCTCCCCGCCGAACACGCTGCTGGACTACTTCCCGGACGACTTCCTGCTCGTCATCGACGAGTCGCACGTCACGGTCCCGCAGATCGGAGCCATGTACGAGGGCGATGCCTCCCGCAAGCGGACCCTCGTCGACCACGGCTTCCGGCTCCCCTCCGCCCTGGACAACCGGCCCCTGAAGTGGGAGGAGTTCCAGGAGCGCATCGGCCAGGCCGTCTATCTGTCCGCGACCCCCGGCAAGTACGAGCTCTCCCGCGGCGACGGCTTCGTCGAGCAGATCATCCGCCCCACCGGCCTGATCGACCCCGAGGTCGTCGTCAAGCCGACCGAGGGCCAGATCGACGACCTCGTGCACGAGATCCGCAAGCGCACCGAGAAGGACGAGCGCGTCCTGGTGACCACGCTCACCAAGAAGATGGCCGAGGACCTCACCGACTACTTCCTGGAGATGGGCATCCAGGTCCGCTATCTGCACAGCGACGTCGACACCCTGCGCCGTGTCGAGCTGCTGCGCGAACTGCGGGCCGGCGAGTTCGACGTCCTGGTCGGCATCAACCTCCTCAGGGAGGGCCTCGACCTGCCCGAGGTCTCCCTCGTGTCGATCCTCGACGCCGACAAGGAGGGCTTCCTGCGCTCCGGCACCTCGCTCATCCAGACCATCGGCCGCGCGGCACGCAACGTGTCCGGACAGGTCCACATGTACGCCGACAAGATCACCCCGGCGATGGAGAAAGCCATCGACGAGACCAACCGCCGCCGGGAGAAGCAGGTCGCGTACAACACGGAGCGGGGCATCGACCCGCAGCCGCTGCGCAAGAAGATCAACGACATCGTGGCGCAGATCGCCCGCGAGGACGTCGACACCGAGCAGCTGCTCGGCTCGGGATACCGCAGGTCCGCGGACGGCAAGGCGGCCAAGGCCCCCGTCCCCGCGCTCGGCTCCAAGGCCGCGAAGGCCGCGAAGGGCTCCAAGGCGGCCAAGGGCGGGGCGACCGTGCCCACCGACCGCCCCGGTGCGGAACTTGCGGAGCAGATCGAGGAGATGACCGAGCGGATGCGGGCGGCCGCCACCAACCTCCAGTTCGAGATCGCCGCACGGCTGCGCGACGAGGTGTCGGAAATGAAGAAGGAACTGCGCCAGATGAAGGAAGCCGGTATCGCCTGAGGCTCCGGGCGGCGCGGTGTGTTGCAAGACCGACACAAAGTGTGCACCAGGGTTCGGCGTTGTCAGTGGCCCTGCGTAGTCTTGCTGGTCAACCGCAGGACTCTGCGGCAACAGGGGACAGTTCGAGAGGGGAACAGCGCGTGACGGTCAACATGACCAAGGGTCAGGCCATCAGTCTGCAGAAGAACGACGGGGGCACGCTGACCGCGGTCCGCATGGGGCTCGGCTGGCAGGCGGCCCCGCGACGTGGTCTGTTCGGCTCTCGCACCCGGGAGATCGACCTCGACGCGTCCGCCGTGCTCTTCGCGGACAAGCAGCCCGTCGACGTGGTGTTCTTCCGTCACCTCGTCAGCGACGACGGCTCCGTGCGCCACACCGGTGACAACCTCGTCGGCGGCGTGGGCCAGGGCGGCGACGACGAGGCGATCCTCGTCGACCTCGCGCGCGTCCCGGTCCACATCGACCAGATCGTCTTCACCGTGAACTCGTTCACGGGCCAGACGTTCCAGGAGGTGCAGGACGCGTTCTGCCGTCTGGTCGACGAGACCAACGGCCAGGAGCTGGCCCGCTACACCCTGGCCGGCGGCGGTCAGTACACGGCGCAGATCATGGCGAAGGTGAGCCGCGCGGGCGCGGGCTGGCAGATGACCGCACTCGGCACGCCGGCCAACGGCCGCACCTTCCAGGACCTGATGCCGGCGATCCTGCCGCACCTGTAGGCAGTCGGGCACCGGGGTACGAGAACACATAGGGGGAACGAAGGCAATGACGGCTGAGCTGGTCCGGGGGCAGAACCATCCGCTCCCAGAAGCGCGAATCGAGATCCGGGTGTCGGCCGGGAAACCGATCGTGGCGGGGGCCACGCTCAGCGACGAGCAGGGCGCGGTGCACGGCGTCGAGTGGGTGGCCCACCCCGGGTCACCCACGCTGCCCGGCATCGAGGTGTCCAAGCAGGCGGCGGCGGATCACCGTCTCGCCTGCGACCTGGACGCGCTGCCGGAGTCCGTGCACCGGGTGAGCGTGCTGCTCGCGCTGCCGTCCGGCGTCGGCGGCCCGGTCCGCTTCGGGGCCGTCGCGGCGCCCTTCGTCGCGGTCACCGGACTCGACGGTTCCGAGGTCGCCAGCTACACGATCACGGGACTCGACGCCGAGTCGGCCGTCGTCGCCCTGGAGCTCTACCGCAGGCAGGGCGCCTGGAAGGTGCGGGCCATAGGCCAGGGGTACGCCGGCGGCCTCGCCGAACTCCTCACCGACCAGGGGCTGCCCCAGGCCCACCAGCTCGCGGGCACCATCAACGAGGCCGTCGCCCAGGGCCTCGCCCGATCCGTGGCCGCGCCTCCGCCGCGCACGGCCGACGGCGACCGGTCGCGGCAGGCCGCGACCCCGGTGCGCGGCCAGGACCAGGGCGGCACCGCGCCCCAGGGCGTCCACGGCCAGGTGCCGCCGCAGCACGGCCACCCGGGCGGCCAGACCTCCGGGTCCGCGGGGCCCTCGGGGGCCGGCACCACAGGACACGGGGCGCCCCCGTCCGGCTACCCCTCGGGACCGGGGCAGGCGGACCCCTCGGCCGTCACCCCGTCCGCCGGGGTGGGCGGGCCCGTCAACTACAGCCACCCGGGCCGGCAGCCCGCCGCCCCGCCGCCGCCCCCTCCCACCGCGCCCCCGGCCCAGCCGGGACAGCCCGCCCAGCCCGTCGCGGGCGACGCGACCGGCTGGTCGATGGAGGAGCGCCTGTACAACCAGGTGTGGGGCATGTTCGAGGACCTGGCGCGCAGCGCTGCCGCGTACCGGAGTGCGGTCGACTTCGCCGAGTCGCGCATGGAGCAGGAGCTGGACAAGGTCCTGTCCGACCCCCGCAGCCGCATCGGCGGGCAGGGCGACGCCGCACGGGAGGCGGCCCGCGCCAAGCACTCGCAACTGGTCGACCGGGCCCGGGAGTCGCTCGACCGCGACCTCGCCCAGCTCACCGCCGAGTCCGAGGTGGTCGAACCCGCGCTGCCGCCCGCGTTCGCCCGCTGGGACAACCCCGTCTGGCAGGGCTACCGGGTGCCGATGGAGGTCCCCATGGCCCTGCGCCTGGGCGATCTGCACCTGCCCGAGAGCGCCGGCCTGAGCATTCCGATGCTGGTCCGGCTGCCGCTGGAGCGCGGTCTGTGGATCGACAGCGGCCGTGCCGGTTCCGTCGACGCCTCGATCGCCGACTCGGACGAACGGCGCCGCCTGGCCATGGAGACGGCCGTGGCGCACGCCGCCCGGCTGCTCGCGGTCTACCCGGCGGGCGACTACGCCGTCCACGTCATAGATCCCGGAGGCTCGGGCGCCACGGCGCTGGCTCCGCTCACCAGCACCGGAGTGCTCGCCGCACCGCCCGCAGTGGGCGCCGCGGGCGTGAACGAGGTGCTGGCCGGACTCACCCAGCGCGTCGACCTGGTGCAGATGGCGATCCGGGGCGGCGCGGCCGACTCGCTCCCGCCGGACCTGGACACCGCCGAGCAGCTGGTCATCGTCAACGACTTCCCGCACGGCTTCGACGACCGAGCCGTCACCCAGCTGCGCTACCTCGCGGACGAGGGACCGGCCGTCGGCGTCCACCTGATGCTGGTGGCCGACCGGGAGGACGCGTCCGCGTACGGGCCGCTGCTCGACCCGCTGTGGCGCTCGCTGCTGCGTCTCACCCCGGTGCCGGACGACCACCTCGCCGACCCGTGGGTCGGCCACGCGTGGACCTACGACCCCTCACGCGTGCCGAACGGCAGCCAGGTCCTCCAGCACGTACTGACCCAGGTCGCGGCGGCCCGCCGCTCCTGGAACCGCTGACCCCGGCCGCCTCCCAACCCTTCCCCAAGAGATCGTCAAGCCTCCTGAACTGCATATTTGTACTTGCCTTTACCAATCTCTTTACCTTTCCTTGGTGATTGGGGTACTGTCGTCCGCACGGAGGGGAGTACTCCCTACCTACTGCGGCGTACCCGTCAATACGGATCTGGCCAGATCCCGGGGCGTCGGCCCGCGACGGATCGGGGCGCATCGAGCGCCCAGGACGCAGCGGGTGGAAGAGACCTCCGGCAGCGACGACGCTGACATTTGCCGTTACGTACTGCCGGAGGCGCAGTGGATGTTTCCGTGACCCTTTGGGTCCTGACGATCGTGGGCCTCGCGGCCCTCATCGCGGTCGACTTCTTCATCGGCCGCAAGCCGCACGACGTGTCCATCAAGGAAGCCGGAATCTGGACCGTGGTCTGGATCGCCCTGGCCGCGCTGTTCGGACTCGGACTGCTCGTGTTCGGTGGCGGGCAGCCGTCCGGCGAGTTCTTCGCCGGCTTCATCACCGAGAAGTCGCTGAGCGTCGACAACCTCTTCGTCTTCGTGCTGATCATGGCGAAGTTCGCGGTGCCCTCGCAGTACCAGCAGCGGGTGCTCCTCGTCGGCGTACTCATAGCCCTGGTCCTGCGCGCGATCTTCATCGCCGCGGGTGCCGCGATCCTCGCCAGCTTCGCCTGGGTCTTCTACCTCTTCGGCGCGTTCCTCATCTACACCGCCTGGAAGCTGATCCAGGAGGCCAGGGCGGACGCCGACGACGAGGAGTTCGAGGAGAACCGCCTGCTCAAGGCCGCCGAGCGCCGCTTCGGTGTGGCCGACCGGTACCACGGCACCAAGCTGTGGATCCAGCAGAACGGCAAGCGCGTCATGACGCCGATGCTGGTCGTCATGCTCGCGATCGGCACCACGGACGTGCTCTTCGCGCTCGACTCGATCCCCGCGATCTTCGGTCTGACGCAGGACCCGTACATCGTCTTCACGGCGAACGCGTTCGCGCTGATGGGCCTGCGGCAGCTGTACTTCCTGATCGGCGGACTGCTAAGGAAGCTGGTCCACCTCAGCTACGGCCTGTCGGTCATCCTCGGCTTCATCGGCGTCAAGCTCGTGCTGCACGCACTGCACGAGTCGGGCGTCCATGTTCCGGAGATATCCATCCCGGTCTCGCTGGGTGTGATCTGCGCCGTCCTGGTGATCACCACGATCACCAGCCTGATGGCCACCAGGAAGCAGGCCGCCGAGGAGACCGCCGTCACCGACGGGGACCCGAAGGACGAGGACGTCCGCAAGGACAGCATCGACGTCTGACCGCGTTCGGACGAAGAGGCGACACCCATCGGGAGCGGTGTCCGGCGCATCGCCGGCCACCGCTCCCGTTGTCCGCCCGTGTGCCCGAGCGCCGTGTCACCGGCGTGCGGGGCCCACGGGCTCCTGCGACGATCGCTGCATGATCGCTCGGCTCCGGACACTCGCGACGCAGTGGACCGCCCTCGTGCCCGTGATAGCGATCGTGCTCCTGGTGTTCACCTGGGGACGCGACCTGCCGGGCCCGGTGGTCGCCGTGGTCACCCTCGTACTGGCCGGAGCGGTGCTGTCGGCCGTCCACCACGCCGAGGTCGTCGCACACCGGGTCGGTGAACCCTTCGGCTCACTGGTCCTCGCGGTGGCCGTCACGATCATCGAGGTCGCGCTGATCGTCACCCTCATGGCCGACGGCGGCGACAAGAGCTCGACTCTCGCCCGGGACACGGTGTTCGCGGCGGTGATGATCACCTGCAACGGCATCGTGGGGCTCAGTCTGCTCGTCGCCTCGCTCCGCCACGGGCTGGCGGTCTTCAACGCGGAGGGCACCGGCGCCGCCCTCGCGACCGTGGCGACCCTCGCCACGCTCAGCCTGGTGCTGCCGACGTTCACCACCAGCAAACCGGGGCCCGAGTTCTCCACGGCCCAGCTCACCTTCGCGGCCCTCTCCTCACTGGTCCTGTACGGGCTGTTCGTGACCACCCAGACCGTACGGCACCGCGACTACTTCCTGCCGATCACCCGGCACGGCAAGGTCATCGATGTCGACGAGCACGCCGGAGTTCCCTCGTTCAGGACCACGATGACCAGTCTGGGACTGCTCGGCCTGGCCCTCGTCGGAGTCGTCGGCCTGGCGAAGGGCGTGTCGCCCACGATCGAGTCGGGGGTCGAGGCGGCCGGTATGCCGCACGCCGTGGTCGGTGTGATCATCGCCCTGCTCGTACTGCTCCCCGAGACCATCGCGGCGATCCGCGCCGCCCGCCGGGACCGGGTGCAGACCAGCCTGAACCTCGCGCTCGGTTCGGCCATCGCGAGCATCGGCCTGACCATCCCCGCCGTGGCCGTCGCCTCGCTCTGGCTCTCCGGCCCCCTCGTCCTCGGCCTCGGTCCCATCCACATGGTGCTGCTCGCCCTGACCGTGGTGGTCAGCTCGCTCACCGTGGTCCCCGGCCGGGCAACCCCGCTCCAGGGCGGAGTCCACCTGGTGCTCCTGGCCGCGTACCTGGAACTCGCGGTCAACCCCTGACGACGGCCTGCCCGCCGGCCGCCCCAGTGCCCGCCCCCGCCCCGGAGCCCGAGCCCGCCCCCGCCCCCGAGCCAAGTTCCGGTCCCGCCCCCGCACCGGCTTCCGAGGACACCGCCCCCGCACCCGCCCCCGAGGACACCGCCCCCGCACCCGCCCCCGAGGACACCGCCTCCGGACCGGCCTCCGACCCCGCCCCGGACCCGGCGGTCCCCATCCCCCCACCCGCGGGCGTCCCGCCGACCGGCCGTGTCTCCGGCAGCAGGGCGAAGCACCCCAGGCTGAGCAGCGCCACGGCCGTCAGATAGGCGGCCACTCCCCAGGGCACCCCCGTGCTCCGCTCGGCCACGGCCGTCGCCACGATCGGGGTGAGGGCGCCCCCGAGCACTCCGCCCAGGTTGTAGCCCACGGCGGCGCCCGTGCAGCGCACCCGCGGTTCGTAGAGCTCCGGCAGGTACGCGGCGATCACGGCGAACATCGTCACGAACGCGACCAGGGCCACCAGGAAGCCGAGGAACATCAGCGGGGGTTCGCCCGTCGACAGCAGCGCGATCAGCGGGAATATCCACACCGCCGCAGCCGTACAGCCCACGAGGCACAGCGGCCGCCGCCCGTAGCGGTCCCCGAGCATCGCCGCGAACGGTGTCAGCGCGCCCTTCACGACGACGGCGGCCATGACGCAGGCCAGCATGACGGTACGGCTCACGCCGAGCCGCTCGGTCGCGTGGGCGAGCGACCAGGTCGTCACCGTGTAGAACACCGCGTATCCGACCGAGAGCGCCCCGGCGGTCAGCAGGACCAGGCGCCAGTGGCCCCGCACCACCTCGGCGAGCGGCATGCGCGCGTGCTCGCGCAGTTCCAGGAACCGGGGGCTCTCCACCAGGGAGGAGCGCAGCCAGAGCCCCGCCGCGGCGAGCACCCCCGCCGCCCAGAACGGCACCCGCCAGCCCCAGGAGGCGAACTGGGCTTCGGTGAGCGTCGCCGACAGCGTCAGCATCACTCCGTTGGCGAGGAGGAAACCCAGGGCGGGACCGATCTGCGGGAAGCTCGACCACAGGGCCCGCCGGTCCGCCGGGGCGTGCTCGGCGGTGAGCAGCACCGCCCCGCCCCACTCCCCGCCGAGCCCGAGCCCCTGCAGGAACCGCAGTGCGAGCAGCAGCACGGGAGCGGCCGTCCCGATGGATTCGTACGTCGGTACGCAGCCGACCGCGACGGTCGCGGCGCCGGTCAGCAGCAGCGAGGCGACGAGGACGGGCCGACGGCCGTGGCGGTCGCCGATGTGACCGAACAGGACCGACCCCAGCGGCCGCGCCACGAAGCCGACCGCGAACGTCCCGAAGGCCGCGAGTGTGCCCGCCACCGGGGAGAAGGTGGGGAAGAACAGCGGCCCGAGGACGAGTGCGGCGGCCGTCCCGTAGACGAAGAAGTCGTAGAACTCGATGGCGGTCCCGGCGAGCGAGGCCGTCGCGAGCCGCAGCATCGACGGACCCTGAGGGCCCTGGGCTCGCTGAGGGTTCTGGGGGCTCTTCGCGGTGCGTACACGGTGCATGCCGCGTCAACCGCCCGTGGTCACGGCGGGTTACGGGGCGCCGGGGCCGGTCGTCGCCGGAACGGGACTCGGGGGTCGCGGGCGCCGTCGTCCCAGGAGGGCGGGGCAGGAGGGTGGGGGCCGTTCCGCTGTCGGCGCACCGTGATAGACCGGGGTCCGAGCAGCGGTCCCGAACGGGCCGAACCAGCCGAACGGACCGGAGGAACCGTGCCCCGCACCCTCGCCAACGCCCCGATCATGATTCTCAACGGCCCCAACCTGAACCTGCTGGGGCAGCGCCAGCCGGAGATCTACGGCTCCGACACGCTCGCCGACGTCGAGGCGATGTGCGCCGAGGCGGCGGCCGCGCACGGAGGGACGGTGGACTTCCGCCAGTCCAACCACGAGGGCCGACTGGTCGACTGGATCCACGAGGCACGCCTCGGCCACTCCGGGATCGTGATCAACCCGGGCGCCTACTCGCACACCTCCGTCGCCATCCTGGACGCGCTCAACACCTGCGACGGACTGCCCGTGTTGGAGGTGCACATCTCCAACATCCACCGGCGCGAGGAGTTCCGGCACCACTCGTACGTGTCGCTGCGCGCCGACGGGGTCATCGCGGGCTGCGGCGTACAGGGTTACGTGTTCGGTGTGGAGCGGGTCGCCGCGCTGGCCGGAGCGGGGCGGACGACGGCCTGACGGCACGTCCGGAGCACCGGCCCGTACGCACCCGGCCGGGCGGTGGCCGCCGGACGTCGGCCACCGCTGCCGGGCGGGGCCGCCGGCCGAGGGCGGAGAACGAGGGCCGGCGACCCGTCCGCGCAGGAGCCGTCATCCTGTGCGGGACTGCGTCCAGTGCACCGTGCGCACCCGGCCGCCGGGAGCGCACGCGCGCGGCGGGTATGTGCG
Source organism: Streptomyces fructofermentans (assembly GCF_014651055.1). GTDB lineage: Bacteria > Actinomycetota > Actinomycetes > Streptomycetales > Streptomycetaceae > Streptomyces > Streptomyces fructofermentans. Next base: position 23,744 of record NZ_BMWD01000009.1, on the reverse strand, counting down.
CGCGCTTCACACGGGGCGCGCGGCCCCGTGGTTCGCGCGCCCTCCGGCACGGGGTCGGCGGGACGCCCCGCACGGACACCTCGGAGGCCTCCGAGGTGGTTGTCCGTACGGGGCGTCAGGCCGAGGCGGCTGCGCGCCAGGCCGGTTCGATGCCCGTTCGGCGCGGCGGGCCCGTCACCAGCCCCGGGCGCGCCATTCCGGCAGGTGCGGACGCTCCGCGCCGAGCGTCGTGTCGTCGCCGTGCCCCGGGTAGACCCAGGACTCGTCGGGCAGCGCGTCGAAGATCTTCGTCTCGACGTCGTTGATCAGGCTGGCGAACGCCACCGGGTCCTTGCGGGTGTTGCCCACGCCGCCCGGGAAGAGGCAGTCGCCCGTGAACACATGGGGGTGGCCGTGCGGGTCGTCGTAGACCAGCGCGATCGATCCGGGTGTGTGCCCGACCAGATGGCGTGCGACGAGCTCCACCCGCCCGACCCGGATCGTGTCGCCGTCACCGACCGGCACGTCCGTCGGTACGGGGATGCCGTCGGCGTCGTCCCGTCCCGCGTACGTACGCGCTCCCGTGGCCGACACGACCTCCGCGAGCGCCTGCCAGTGGTCCCCGTGCTGATGCGTCGTGACCACGGAGGCGATGCCGTCGTCACCGATCAGTGTGAGGAGGGTGCCGGCGTCGTTCGCCGCGTCGATCAGCAGCTGCTCGTCCGTGGCGCGGCAGCGCAGCAGATAGGCGTTGTTGTTCATCGGGCCGACCGCGACCTTCGAGATCATCAGGTCGCGCAGCTCGTGCACGTCCGCAGGGCCGCCGACCGTCACCGCTCCGCTGTACGTCATGCGACTCAGCCTATAGCGGGGGGAGGGCGGGAAGCGGGCCGCCGTCCACACGCAGCCCCGAGCCGTCGTGCCGGCCCGCGAGCCAGCCGAGCAGCACGGGCGCGGGTCCGCCGACGGTCCGCTCCACCCCGCTGCCGGCCGCCAGGTCGGCCCCCGCCGGGCCGGGGCCGGCGGGTCGGCCGGTGATCCACGCGCGCGTGCCGTCCGTCACACGGGTCGCGGGGACGTCGGGGTGGCCGGCGAAGCGGTCCGTGAGGAACTCGATCTCCCGCTCCACGAAGGTGTCCGGCAGGTCGTCGAGCCCGTACCCGATGCCCAGGTCGACGTGGTGCAGCTCGATCTCGATCCACCGCCGGAACGGCACCCGCGAGGCCGTGTCCGTGACCCCGTTGCGCAGCTCCACGGTGCGGGACCAGTCCGCGGGCGCGGCGCCCGTCTCCTGGAAGCGGGCCCCACTGGCGCGCAGGTCGGCGAGCTGGGCGTCCAGGGGGCGCGGGGCGTCCCGCTCGATGTCGGCGTCCCGGGCATCGCCCGAGACGTACATCGGCCGGCCCTCCAGGACGTTCACGAGGGCGTCCGCGTTGCGGGACAGGTGGGCCAGGACGTGGCCGCGGCTCCAGCCGGGAAGCCGTGACGGCTCGGCCGCGGAGGCGTTGTCCAGACCGGCGACCGCGGTGAGGAGCCGCTCCGTCGCTTTCCGTACGGATGCCAGGTCGCGCACATGATCGTTCATGGGTCCGACGATAGCTCCGCCACACGTTCGGGTGAAGGCGGTCGGTGACCCCCGTAAATCGAATGCACGTGCTATATGGTCGGGTGCGGCGTCGGGCATTCTTGAAGGTCCGGGATTGTTACCAACCAGGGAAACCAGACCGGCGTTGTCAGTGGCTCCCCCTAGTCTGAAAAAGACGGGGCCGCGGCCCCTGTCACTTCTTCTCAAGAAAGGTGCGGACCGGCGTGGCCGACCGTCTCATCGTCCGTGGAGCGCGCGAGCACAACCTCAAGAACGTCTCGCTCGACCTCCCGCGCGACTCGCTCATCGTCTTCACGGGCCTGTCGGGGTCGGGCAAGTCCTCGCTGGCCTTCGACACGATCTTCGCCGAGGGGCAGCGGCGCTACGTGGAGTCGCTCTCCTCGTACGCCCGGCAGTTCCTCGGTCAGATGGACAAGCCCGACGTCGACTTCATCGAAGGGCTCTCCCCGGCGGTCTCGATCGACCAGAAGTCGACCTCGCGCAACCCGCGGTCGACCGTCGGCACGATCACCGAGGTCTACGACTACCTGCGGCTCCTCTTCGCGCGCATCGGCAAGCCGCACTGCCCCGAGTGCGCCCGCCCCATCACGCGCCAGTCGCCGCAGGCCATCGTCGACAAGGTCCTGGAGCTGCCGGAGGGGAGCCGCTTCCAGGTCCTGTCCCCGCTCGTGCGCGAGCGCAAGGGCGAGTTCGTCGACCTCTTCGCCGAGCTCCAGACCAAGGGGTACAGCCGGGCCAGGGTCGACGGCGAGACCGTCCAGCTGACCGAGCCGCCCACGCTGAAGAAGCAGGAGAAGCACACCATCGAGGTGGTCGTCGACCGCCTCACGGTCAAGGCGGGCGCCAAGCGCCGCCTGACCGACTCGGTGGAGACCGCCCTCGGACTCTCCGGCGGCATGGTCGTGCTCGACTTCGTCGACCTCCCGGCCGACGACCCCGAGCGCGAGCGCATGTACTCGGAGCACCTGTACTGCCCCTACGACGACCTGTCCTTCGAGGAGCTGGAGCCCCGCTCCTTCTCCTTCAACTCGCCGTTCGGCGCCTGCCCCGAGTGCTCCGGCATCGGTACGCGCATGGAGGTCGACGCCGAGCTGATCGTCCCGGACGAGGACAAGTCCCTCGACGAGGGAGCCATCCACCCCTGGTCCCACGGACACACCAAGGACTACTTCGGCCGTCTCGTCGGCGCCCTCGCGGACGCGCTGGGCTTCCGCACCGACATCCCCTTCGCCGGCCTGCCGCAGCGCGCCCGGAAGGCGCTGCTGTACGGGCACAAGACGCAGATCGAGGTCCGCTACCGGAACAGGTACGGCAGGGAGCGCGTCTACACCACGCCCTTCGAGGGGGCCGTCCCCTTCGTCAAGCGGCGGCACGGCGAGGCCGAGAGCGACGCGAGCCGTGAGCGCTTCGAGGGCTACATGCGCGAGGTGCCCTGCCCCACCTGCCAGGGCACGCGCCTGAAGCCGCTGGTCCTCGCGGTCACCGTCATGGACAAGTCGATCGCCGAGGTCGCGGCCATGTCCATCAGCGACTGCGCGGACTTCCTCGGCCGGCTGAAGCTCAACGCGCGCGACAAGAAGATCGCCGAGCGCGTCCTGAAGGAGGTCAACGAGCGGCTGCGCTTCCTCGTCGACGTCGGCCTCGACTACCTGTCGCTCAACCGCGCGGCGGGCACCCTGTCCGGGGGCGAGGCCCAGCGCATCCGGCTTGCCACCCAGATCGGTTCCGGACTCGTCGGCGTCCTGTACGTGCTCGACGAGCCGTCCATCGGCCTGCACCAGCGCGACAACCACCGGCTGATCGAGACCCTGGTCCGGCTGCGCGACATGGGCAACACGCTCATCGTCGTCGAGCACGACGAGGACACCATCAAGGTGGCCGACTGGATCGTCGACATCGGTCCCGGCGCGGGCGAGCACGGCGGCAAGGTCGTGCACAGCGGCTCCCTGAAGGAGCTGCTCGCCAACGAGGAGTCGCAGACCGGCCAGTACCTGTCGGGCAAGAAGGCCATCCCGCTGCCCGACATCCGGCGCCCGCACGACCCCTCCAGGCTGCTCACCGTGCACGGCGCCCGGGAGAACAACCTGCAGGACATCGACGTGTCGTTCCCGCTGGGTGTGCTCACCGCCGTCACCGGAGTCTCCGGCTCCGGCAAGTCGACGCTGGTCAACGACATCCTCTACACGCACCTGGCCCGTGAGCTGAACGGCGCCAGGAGCGTTCCGGGGCGCCACACGCGCGTGGACGGCGACGACCTCGTCGACAAGGTCGTGCACGTCGACCAGTCGCCCATCGGCCGCACGCCGCGGTCGAACCCGGCGACGTACACGGGCGTCTTCGACCACGTCCGCAAGCTGTTCGCGGAGACGACCGAGGCGAAGGTGCGGGGCTACATGCCCGGCCGCTTCTCCTTCAACGTCAAGGGCGGCCGCTGCGAGAACTGCGCGGGCGACGGCACGATCAAGATCGAGATGAACTTCCTCCCGGACGTGTACGTCCCGTGCGAGGTCTGCCACGGCGCCCGCTACAACCGGGAGACCCTGGAGGTCCACTACAAGGGCAAGTCCATCGCCGACGTCCTGAACATGCCGATCGAGGAGGCCATGCACTTCTTCGAGGCCGTTCCGGCGATCTCCCGCCACCTCACGACGCTCAACGACGTCGGCCTCGGCTACGTGCGCCTCGGCCAGTCCGCGACCACGCTGTCGGGCGGCGAGGCCCAGCGGGTCAAGCTCGCCAGCGAACTGCAGAAGCGGTCCACCGGGCGCACGGTCTACGTCCTGGACGAGCCGACCACCGGACTGCACTTCGAGGACATCAGCAAGCTGCTGGTCGTCCTGTCCGGACTGGTCGACAAGGGCAACACGGTCATCGTCATCGAGCACAACCTCGACGTCATCAAGACCGCGGACTGGGTCGTCGACATGGGACCCGAGGGCGGCGCGGGCGGCGGCCTCGTCATCGCCGAGGGCACGCCCGAGGAGGTCGCCGGGGTCCCGGCCAGCCACACGGGCAAGTTCCTGCGCGAGGTGCTGGGCGCCGAGCGCGTCAGCGACGCCTCGCGGGAGGTGAAGGCGCCGCGCAAGGCGGCCGCGAAGAAGGCGGTCGCCGCCCGCTCGGCGCCGGCGAAGAAGACGGCCACGGCCCGGACGTCCGCAGCCGGGACCACCAGGTCCACGGCAGCCAAGAAGGCCCCGGCCAAGAAGACCACCCGGGCCCGCAAGGCCTGAGCCCGGAGCTTCGCCGACCGGGCGCGAGGCGCGGCGACGCGCTGGTGTCCGGGCCCGGTCGGCACTTCGGCCCCACGTGCGGCGCCCCAC
>NZ_BMWD01000009.1:0-18806 GCF_014651055.1 Streptomyces fructofermentans | reverse complement strand
CCCGTGGGGCGCCGCACGTTTCGGGGCCGTCCTGCCCGGCGTGGCACGCGTCCGGCAGAGGCCGTCCCGTGGAGGCCGTCCGGCGGTCAGAAGGGGCCCACCTCGTCGGCGTACGGCGGCTCCGCGCCCGCCCGGGAGCAGGTGATCGCCGCGGCCCGCGCGGCGAAGCGCAGCAGCTCCTCCCAGCCGTCCGCCCCCAGCCCGGCGAGCCCGTCCGCGGACAGGGCGTCCCGGGCGGCGAGGCCGTGCAGCAGCGCCGCGTTCACCGTGTCGCCCGCACCGATCGTGTCGACGACGTCGACCTGCTCGCCCGGCACGGAGTGGACGCCCCCGTCCCGCGTGTGGGCCGTCAGCCCCTCGGCGCCGTTCGTCACGACGACTGCCGACGGGCCCGCGGCCAGCCACTCGCGCGGAGTGCCGCCCAGCCACCGCGCGTCCTCCTCCGACAGCTTGAGCAGTGACACCGACGGCAGCCAGCGCAGGAACCGCGCCCGGTAGGCGTCCGCGTCGGGGATCAGGACCGGGCGGATGTTCGGGTCGAGCGCGGTGAACACGCCCTGGCGGGACAGGGTCCGCATCAGCTCCTCGTAGGCGCTCGCACCCGGCTCCAGCACGAGCGAGCAGGTGCCGAACGACACCGCCCGAGTCCCGTCCGGGAGCCGGGCCGGGGCCCCGAACAACCGGTCCGCCGTGCCCTCGACGTAGAAGGAGTACCGCGCCGAACCGTCCTCGCCGACCGCCGCCACGGCGAGGCTCGTGGGTTCCGTGCCCCGCTGTACGGACGACACCTCGACGCCCGCATCGAGGAGTCCGCCGAGCAGGGACTCGCCGAAGGCGTCGGACGAGACCCGGGAGCAGAACGCGGTGGGCGAACCGAGCCGGCCCAGGGCCACCGCCGTGTTGTACGGGCCGCCACCGCGGCGCGGGTCGAGTGCCGCGAGCGCGCCCGGCTCGCTCGGCACCAGGTCGATCAGGGCCTCACCGGCGACGACGATCACGCGTCGGATCCTTTCTCGGGGCAGCCGCAGGAGGTGCGGTGCACGAAGGCGGAGGGGAGCCGGACCGTACGGGCCTCGCGCCCGGGGGAGTCCAGCCGGTCGAGCAGCAGCCGTACGGCCTCGGCGCCGATCTCCCTGGCGGGCTGGGCGATCGCGGTGAGCCGGGGCGAGAAGAGGTCCGCCCAGGAGAAGTCGTCGAAGCAGCACAGGGCCAGGTCGCCGGGGACCGTCAGGCCCCGGGCGCGGACGGCGCGCAGGGCGCCGATGGTCATCGCGTTGTTCGCCGTCACCAGCGCGGTGGGCGGTGCCGGGAGGGACAGCAGGGTGCCGGTGGCGCGTTCGGCGCCCGCCGCCTCGGAGTCCCCGGACACCACGAGCCGCTCGTCGTGGGGGAGGCCCGCACGCGCCAGGCCGTCGCGGTAGCCCGAGATCCGCTCGCCCGTCGTGCTCAGTCCGGGCAGACCCGCCACCAGGCCGATGCGCCGGTGGCCCAGTTCGGCGAGATGCCCGACCAGGAGGGCGACGGGTTCGGTGTTCTCCGCGCACACCTGGTCGAACACGAAGCCGGACGGCACGGAGTCCGGGGGCGTGCCCGCGTCGACCCGGCGGTCCAGGAACACGGTCGGCACCCCGTGGCGTGCGAGATAGCCGAGCAGCTCCGCCGGCCGCGCCGAGGGCGCGACGATCATGCCGTCCACCCGCCGCTCGTGCAGCAGTTGGACCACGGTGCGCTCATGGGCCGGATCGTCGTGGGGGTCGGCGACGAGCAGGCCGTAGCCGTGCTCCAGGGCTCCGGCCTCGACGCCCTGGAGGATCTCCGTGAAGTACGGATTGCTGATCGCCGACACCGCGAGCCCGATGGACCGCGTCCGCGCGGTGACGAGGGACCTCGCCAGGGTGTTCGGTGTGTAGCCCAGCTCCTCGATGGCGTCCAGCACGGCCCGGCGGGTGGCGGGCCGCACCGGGCGGGTGTCGTTGAGGACGTGCGAGACGGTCGCGACCGATACGCCCGCGCTCCGGGCGACGTCGACCATGGTCGCCATGCGGCGGCCCCCCTTCCCCGCCCTCGCCGGGCGCTGTCCCGGGTCGGAAGGTACCCGAACCGGTGGTGCGCGTAAACGCTTGCGCAAGCCTTTACGCGTGCGCTTGCGCGTATCCGCCCCGCACCGGCGGCGCACCCCGTGGTCCATGCCCCGGCGACCGCCGCCGCCGGTCGAACCCGCGGCCCGGAGCGCGTACGCCCGCGCGGTATCGTCGCCCCAGCCGGCCGCGGCCCACCGGCCCATCGGCGCAGACAGTCCCGCAGCCCCATGGAGCACCGCATGTCCGCCCGTCCCTCAGCGAGCCGCCGAACCGTTCTGAGAGGGGCCGCCGCGGCCCCGGTGGCGGGGTTGGGGCCCGGGCTCGCCGCCTGCTCGCCCGGTGCCGGCGGATCGCCGTCCTCCGGGCCGACCGGGCCCGTCGACCTGGGCGCGGCGAGCGAGGTACCCAAGGGCGGCGCCCGGCTGTACCGCGAGCAGAAGGTCGTGGTGAGCCGCGCGCGGGACGGCTCGTACGGGGCGTTCAGCTCCGTCTGCACGCACGCGGGCTGCCCGATCGACAGGCTGGAGGGCACCGAACTGGTCTGCCCCTGCCACGGAAGCAGGTTCGACGCGACGACCGGCGAGGTGCGTCAGGAGCCCGCCACCGTGCCGCTCGCGAAGCTGTCCGTGACGGAGAGGGACGGCAGGCTCGTCGCCGGCCCCGAGGCCTGACGAGGGCCGCGGCGCCCGACGGGCACCCCGGTCCGCCCGGTCAGCGCCAGTCCCACCCGATTCCGACTACCCCGGAGCGCACCCGCTGCTCCACCGTGTGCACCGACCGGTGGCGGCTGCTCAACGGCAGTTCCTGGAGGCCGCTGCGGGGTGCGGCGGGCGAGTGCTGGGTGAACCGGTGGCAGCGCACGGGCAGCGCGTTCTCGGCGAACCGCACCTCAAGGGCGTACTGCCCGCCGGAGAAGTTGAACCCGCGGGCGAACTCGCTGCACGCGCCGGCCGTGCCGTCCTCGACGCCGTACCGGAACAGAAACGTATCGCCTGCCCTCAACCGCGTGTCGAAGAGCAACTCGGCCACGAGAACGCCGGTCTGCTGGTGCCAGAGCACGCGTCCCGTGCGGCAGTTCTCCAGGGCCCGCACCTCCATGAGGTCCGGCGCGCACCCGGGGTCCCCGTGGTGCACGGCCACATAGCGGTCGACGCCGTCCTGGTGGGCGCGCACGATGTGCCGCGAATCGCGCCCCAGCAGCTCGCGCCTGGCGCCTATGCGGACCCGTTCGTGGTGGCCCATGGCGAGCAGCCCGCCGTCCAGCGGCGCGTCCAGCTCGGCCAGGAGCTTCTCGAGCGCGCCGGACGCCTCGACGAGGGAGCGGTACGTACGGGACGACGGGCGTTCCGCGTCCGCGCCCTCCCCGGCCGTCGCGAGCAGCCGGATCAGCGACTCGTCCGGCAGTTGGAGGATCTCCTCCAGCGCGCGCACGGCCCGCAGCGACTCCGGCCGCTGCGGGCGGCGGGCGCCCTGCTGCCAGTAGCTCAGGCTCGTCACGCCGACCTTGACCCCGTACCGGGTCAGATGGTGCTGGACGCGCTGGAGCGGCAGCCCGCGGGCGGTGATCGCGGCGCGCAGGGCGACATGGAAGGGGCCGCCCCGCAGGGCCGTCTCCAGCTCCGCCGTGGCGGCGTCCGCGTGCTGTGTGCCGTGCCGCATGGAGGGCCTTTCTGTGAATGCTCACAACGGCTGGTCAGGCCGCTCGCGCTGTTCGAAGGGGGCCGCCCCGGTCGGCGTACGGGGGATGCTCACATCCGTATGCCGTGGTTCCCGGCCCGAGTCATCCCGCATTGAAGCGTGTCGATGTGGCTCGGACAACACCTGATGCGCAACCTCCTGCGCGGACGCCGGGTCGTGCTCCCCACGCGCCCGACGCGCTTCCAGGGCTCCCTGCCGTCCCGTCCGGCGGCCCCGGCCCGCCCGGCGGGACGTCCGGCCGCGGGTGCCGGGCGACCGGCCGGCCCTGCGCGGCGGCGACGCCTCGCGGGGCACCCACGCCGTCGCCCGGGCGCCGCGCGGGCCGCACGGCGCGGCTCCTCGTCACTCCCGGCTCCGCCTCCGGGCGCCCGCGCGGGAGCCCTCCTCGGCCACGGGCCGGCCCGGAGATGGCCCGGAGACGTACGGGGTGCAAGGCCCGGCGCGAGAGGCGCGGCCGGGGGTGCGGGCGGGGTCGCCCGGCCGCTCCGGCCGGGCGTGGTGCGGGCGGGTGTGCGGGCCCTGCGGTCCGGACCCCTCGTTCAGGAGCCGGGCGAGCCGCCTTCCCGGGGCGCGCGCAGCCGCTTGGCGCGCACGATGTCCGGGTCGCGGGGGTCGAGGCCCGACAGCAGACCGCCGCCGTGGTTCTCCTCGTCCTCGTAGGGGCGGACAGGGACAGAACGCCGCCGCTTCTCGATCCGTGTCTGCCTCATCGTCCGCAGCCTCTCGGTCATGGGCCCGCCGCCCCTGTCCGGGGCGGCGGGCCCGTCTGCATCCGCTCGGTACGAGCATTCCGCCGAACTGTTTCCACGTCGTCACGGGCAGCTCCCGGAACTGCTTCCGGTACGCCACCATTGCCCACCTCGGGAGGGCCGTAACCGGCCACGACCGAGCGGTTGTTGAACCAGCGCCCTGCCGAGGGCCGCGGATCGGCCCGGCCGGGGGGTGGAGAGGGGTGGTTCGCCGCCGGGCGGGAGGCACCGGGAGACGCCGGGGGGCACGGGGACACCAGGGGAGGGGAGCGACGGGGAGGCGCACTACAGGCACGGGCACCAGGTGGGGGGCACGGGCACGTACAGGGTGTGGGCATGGGCATGGAAGGCCCGTCGTGACCGTCCGGCCGGGGGCGCCGTACGGAGCGGCCCCCGGTAGGTCCCAGGACGTTCCCCGGAGTCCCGCAGGCGTCCCGCAGGCGTCCCGCGGGCGTCCCGCGGGCGGGTGCGGAACCGGTCGCCCGGGTACCGGCGGACGGGCGGGGCGGGGCCGGTCCCCGATCCGGTGGGACGGGGCCGCCGGGCCGCCGCGGTGTCACACACCGCAAGTAGGGTGTGAGACATGGCCGACCCCTCCAGCTACCGCCCCAAGCCGGGACAGATCCCCGACTCGCCGGGGGTCTACAAATTCCGCGACGAGCACCGCCGGGTGATCTACGTCGGGAAGGCGAAGAGCCTGCGCCAGCGACTGGCCAGCTACTTCCAGGACCTGGCGAACCTCCACCCGCGTACGCGCACGATGGTCACCACGGCCGCGTCGGTGGAGTGGACGGTCGTGTCCACGGAGGTGGAGGCGCTCCAGCTGGAGTACTCCTGGATCAAGGAGTTCGACCCCCGCTTCAACGTCAAGTACCGCGACGACAAGAGCTATCCGTACCTCGCGGTGACGATGAACGAGCAGTACCCGCGCGTCCAGGTGATGCGCGGCCACAAGAAGAAGGGCGTGCGCTACTTCGGTCCCTACGGGCACGCGTGGGCCATCCGCGACACCGTGGACCTGCTGCTGCGGGTCTTCCCCGTGCGGACCTGCTCCGCGGGGGTGTTCAAGAACGCGACGCGCACCGGACGCCCCTGCCTGCTCGGCTACATCGGCAAGTGCTCCGCCCCCTGCGTCGGACGCATCCCGGCCGAGGAGCACCGCGAACTGGCCGAGGAGTTCTGCGACTTCATGGCCGGCCGCACGGGGACGTACATCCGCCGGCAGGAGCGGCAGATGATGGACGCCGCCGAGGAGATGGAGTACGAGCGCGCCGCCCGGCTGCGCGACGACATCGAGGCGCTCAAGAAGGCCATGGAGAAGAGCGCGGTCGTGCTCGCCGACGCGACCGACGCCGATCTGATCGCCCTCGCCGAGGACGAGCTCGAGGCCGCCGTGCAGATCTTCCACGTCCGCGGCGGCCGGGTGCGCGGCCAGCGCGGCTGGGTCACCGACAAGGTCGAGGCGGTCACCACGGCCGACCTGGTCGAGCACGCGCTCCAGCAGCTCTACGGGGAGGAGACCGGCGACTCGGTGCCCAAGGAGGTGCTCGTCCCGGCGCTGCCCGAGCCGCTCGAACCGGTCCAGGAGTGGCTGGCGGGCCGCCGGGGCTCGAACGTGTCGCTCCGGATTCCCCAGCGGGGCGACAAGAAGGACCTGATGGAGACGGTCCGGCGCAACGCCGTGCAGGCGCTCGGCCTGCACAAGACCAAGCGCGCCTCCGACCTCACCACCCGCTCCCGCGCCCTGGAGGAGATCGCCGAGGCGCTCGACCTGGACAGCGCCCCCCTGCGGATCGAGTGCTACGACATCTCGCACCTCCAGGGCGACGACGTCGTGGCGTCCATGGTCGTCTTCGAGGACGGGCTGCAGCGCAAGAGCGAGTACCGGCGCTTCGAGATCAAGGGCTTCGAGGGCCAGGACGACGTCCGCTCGATGCACGAGGTGATCACCCGCCGCTTCCGGCGCTACCTCGCGGAGAAGGAGAAGACCGGCGAGTGGGCCGACGGCGAGGGCGCGCCGGGCGGGGAGACCGGGCCCGTCGAGGAGGACGGGAGGCCCAAGCGGTTCGCGTACCCGCCGCAGCTCGTCGTCGTCGACGGCGGGCGGCCGCAGGTCGCCGCCGCCCGCAGGGCCCTGGACGAGCTCGGGATCGACGACATCGCCGTCTGCGGGCTCGCCAAGCGCCTCGAAGAGGTCTGGCTGCCGGGCGACGACGACCCGGTGGTGCTGCCCCGCAGCAGCGAGGGGCTCTATCTTCTTCAGCGTGTGCGCGACGAGGCGCACCGCTTCGCGATCACGTACCAGCGCGCCAAGCGGGCCCGGCGCTTCAGGGCGAGCCCGCTGGACGACGTGCCGGGCCTCGGCGAGGCGCGCAAGCAGGCCCTCATCAAACACTTCGGTTCGGTGAAAAGGCTGCGATCCGCGACAATCGACCAGATCTGCGAGGTCCAGGGCATAGGCCGCAAGACGGCCGAGTCCATCGCCGTGGCCCTCGCCCAGGCGGCTCCGGCGGCCCCCGCCGTGAACACCGCGACGGGAGAGATCATGGAAGACGAGCCGGTCGAGGCAGACGAGAAGAGCGCGGCACCCGAACCGACCACGGGGTCCGCGGAGGAGCCCGTGTCCGCGGGCACCTCGGACGAGCGACGGGGGCAGGAGACATGACCGAGCACGAGCAGGAAGAACCCTCGGCACGACGGACGGCCGGGGACGGCGCACCGCGTACGGCCGCGGACGGCGGCCGCAGTGCGGCGGAATCGGTGACGCAGCGCACAGCGGAAACCGGGGCGGCGCACACGGAAGCACGCGAAGATCATGTGCAGCGGGACACGGCAGGGCACGCCGCGGACGACGCGGCGCCGGAAGACGGAGCGGAAGTGAACACGGGCACGACCAACGACAAGTCCGCAGTCGCCGAGGCGGCCATCCCGGAGCTGGTCATCATCTCCGGGATGTCGGGCGCGGGACGCTCCACGGCGGCCAAGTGTCTGGAGGACCTCGGCTGGTTCGTCGTGGACAACCTGCCGCCCGCGCTGATCCCCACCATGGTGGAGCTCGGCGCCCGCTCCCAGGGCAACGTGGCCAGGATCGCGGTCGTCGTCGACGTCCGCGGCCGCCGCTTCTTCGACAACCTGCGCGAGTCCCTCGCGGACCTGGAGACCCGGCACGTCACCCGCCGGATCGTCTTCCTGGAGTCCTCCGACGACGCGCTCGTGCGCCGCTTCGAGTCGGTGCGCCGCCCGCACCCCCTCCAGGGCGACGGGCGCATCGTCGACGGCATCGACGCCGAGCGCGAGCTGCTGCGCGAGCTGCGCGGCGACGCCGACCTGGTGATCGACACCTCCAGCCTGAACGTGCACGAGCTGCGCGCCAAGATGGACGCCCAGTTCGCGGGCGAGGAGGAGCCCGAGCTGCGGGCCACCGTCATGTCGTTCGGCTTCAAGTACGGCCTGCCGGTCGACGCCGACCTGGTCGTGGACATGCGCTTCCTGCCCAACCCGCACTGGGTCCCGGAGCTGCGCCAGTACACCGGCCTCAACGAGGAGGTGGCCGCGTACGTCTTCAACCAGCCCGGCGCCAAGGAGTTCCTCGACCGCTACGCAGAGCTCCTGCACCTCATCCAGGCCGGCTACCGACGCGAGGGCAAGCGCTACGTGACCATCGCGGTCGGCTGTACCGGCGGCAAGCACCGCTCCGTCGCCATGTCGGAGAAGCTCGCCGCCCGCCTGGTGTCCGAGGGAGTGGAGACGGTCGTCGTCCACAGGGACATGGGCCGCGAATGACCGGACGCACTCTGCGGCTGAGCAGGCTGCGGCGGATCGGCCCCGAGGGGCGCGGCGGCCGGCCCGTCGAGGCACGGGTGAGCAAGCCGGTGGAGAGCCGCGGCGCCCGGCCGCGCCGGCGCGGCGCACAGCCCAAGGTCGTCGCGCTCGGCGGCGGCATGGGCCTGTCCGCCTCACTCGCCGCCCTGCGCCGCATCACCGGCGACCTCACGGCGGTCGTCACCGTCGCCGACGACGGGGGCTCCAGCGGCCGGCTGCGCGAGGAGCTGGGCGTGCTCCCGCCCGGTGACCTGCGCAAGGCCCTGGCCGCGCTGTGCGGCGACGACGACTGGGGGCAGACCTGGTCCCGCGTCATCCAGCACCGCTTCCAGTCCAAGGGCGACCTGCACGAGCACGCGGTGGGCAATCTGCTGATCGTCGCCCTGTGGGAGCAGCTCGGCGACCCTGTGCAGGCCCTCGACCTGGTCGGCAGGCTGCTCGGCGCGCACGGCAGGGTGCTGCCCATGTCCGCCGTGCCCCTGGAGCTCCAGGCGCTGGTCAAGGGCCACCGCCCGGACCGGCCCGAGGACATCGACACCGTGCGCGGCCAGGCGACCGTGGCGCTCACGCCCGGCGAGGTGCAGTCCGTGCAGGTCGTGCCGAACGACCCGCCGGCCGTGCCCGAGGCCCTCGCGGCGGTCCTCGACGCCGACTGGGTGGTCCTCGGACCCGGCTCCTGGTTCTCCTCGGTGATCCCGCACCTGCTCGTGCCCGAGCTGCTCGACGCGCTCACGCAGACGAAGGCGCGCCGGGTGCTCTCCCTGAACCTCGCCCCGCAGCCCGGAGAAACCGATGGCTTCTCCCCGCAGCGTCATTTGGAGGTTTTGGGACGACACGCCCCTAAACTCGCCCTGGACGTGGTGCTGGCCGACGAGGCCGCCGTGCCCGACCGCGACTCACTCACCGACGCCGCCAAGCGGTTCGGTGCCGCGGTCGAGCTGGCGCCGGTGGCCCGGACCGACGGCACTCCGCGGCACGACCCGGAGCTGTTGGCCGCCGCGTACGACCGTATTTTTCGGATGCATGGAAGGATCGGCCCATGGCGATGACGGCAGCGGTGAAGGACGAGATCTCCCGGCTTCCCGTCACCCGGACCTGCTGCAGAAAGGCGGAGGTCTCCGCGATTCTGCGGTTCGCGGGCGGCCTTCACCTGGTGAGCGGCCGCATCGTGATCGAGGCGGAGCTGGACACCGCGATGGCGGCGCGCCGGCTGAAGCGGGACATCCTGGAGATCTTCGGCCACAGCTCCGAACTGATCGTGATGGCGCCCGGCGGACTGCGCCGCGGCTCCCGCTACGTGGTGCGGGTGGTCGCGGGCGGTGACCAGCTCGCCCGCCAGACGGGGCTCGTGGACGGCCGCGGGCGCCCCATCAGGGGTCTGCCGCCGCAGGTGGTCTCGGGGGCCACCTGCGACGCCGAGGCGGCCTGGCGCGGGGCCTTCCTGGCGCACGGCTCGCTCACCGAGCCGGGCCGCTCCTCCTCGCTGGAGGTGACCTGCCCCGGCCCGGAGGCGGCGCTCGCGCTGGTCGGCGCGGCCCGTCGGCTGTCGATCGCGGCGAAGGCCCGCGAGGTGCGGGGAGTGGACCGCGTCGTCGTGCGCGACGGTGACGCGATCGGCGCCCTGCTGACCCGGCTGGGCGCGCACGAGTCCGTGCTGGCCTGGGAGGAGCGGCGGATGCGCCGCGAGGTCCGGGCCACGGCCAACCGGCTCGCCAACTTCGACGACGCCAACCTGCGGCGCTCGGCCCGGGCCGCCGTGGCCGCCGGGGCCCGGGTGCAGCGCGCCCTGGAGATCCTCGCCGACGAGGTGCCGGAGCACCTCGCCGCCGCCGGACGGCTGCGCATGGAGCACAAGCAGGCCTCCCTGGAGGAGCTGGGCGCGCTCGCCGACCCGCCGCTGACCAAGGACGCCGTCGCGGGCCGTATCCGCAGGCTCCTGGCGATGGCCGACAAGCGGGCCCAGGACCTCGGTGTGCCGGGGACGGAGTCCAACCTCACCGAGGAGATGGCCGACAACCTGGTGGGCTGACGCCGCGCGGGCCGGGACGGCCGCGGAGCCGGTACGCCGGGCGCCGCCGACGGTGCCCTGCCGGCCCGCAGCGGCTTCCCTGCCGGGGCTTCCGGGCTTCCCGACCTCCGGGCCGGGCTTCCCGGCCTCCGGGCCTGGCTTCCCGGCTTCCGGGCCGGGGAGCCCCGTGGTTCCGCCTGCGGCGGTCCTGGCCGGTCCCGCCCGGTGTTTCCAGCTTCCGGGGTGGTTCCGCCTGTTCCCGCAGGGGGCGCGCAATGCGCCGCCGGTCCCCCGGCGCCGCGACCCCCAGCAGGCCTTCGATGCCCAACACGCCGGTGCGTGCGCCCATTTGGGGCAATCGCACCGGCGTTTCGCCGCGGTTGAGGCACTCTTGACTTGACCATGAAGTGTCATGAGCCTGGCATCTGTTCGCTGCTGTGGCGAACCACTGCAAGGGGGGCTCATGAGACGAAGAGCGAGATCGATCCTCGCTGCCGGCGCGCTCCTGCTCGGCGGACTGACCGTCGCGCCCGCGGCACAGGCGGAACCCGGTGCCGCGGCCGATCCGGGCGCGGACGAGGTCAAGGTGTTCCGCGCGGACGTCACCAAGGAGCAGGTACCCCTGCTTCTCGCGACGGGCCAGGACGGGCACGAACTGGGTGAGCGCGTTCCGGACAAGGGCACGGCCGCGGTCGAGGTCTACCTCACCGACAAACAGGCCGAGGAGCTCGAGGACAAGGGCGTCGACCTCACCGAGCACAAGCTCTCGGCTAAGGCGCGCGCACGCGTCGCGGCCGCGGGGGACGGCGTCTTCCGGCCGTACAGCGGAGCCGGCAACCTCAAGGAGGAGATCGTCAGGACGGGGCAGCTGAACCCCTCGCTGACCAAGGTCGTCTCCATCGGCAAGACCCTCCAGGGGCAGGACATCCTGGCCGTCAAGCTGACCAAGGGCGCCAAGAAGACCAAGGACGGCGCCAAGCCGTCCGTGCTCTACATGTCCAACCAGCACGCCCGTGAGTGGATCACGCCGGAGATGACGCGGCGTCTGCTGCACCACTACCTGGACAACTACGGCAAGGACAAGCGCGTCACCAAGCTCGTGAACTCGACCGAGCTGTGGTTCGTCCTCTCCGCCAACCCGGACGGCTACGACTGGACGTTCAAGCCCGAGGGCGACCGCCAGTGGCGCAAGAACATGCGGGACGTCAACGGGGACGGCGCCCACACCATCGGTGACGGCGTCGACCTCAACCGCAACTTCTCGTACAAGTGGGGCTACGACGACGAGGGTTCGTCCCCCTTCCCGACCAGCCAGACCTACCGCGGCGCGAGCCCCGGCTCCGAGCCCGAGACCAAGGCGCTGGACGCCTTCCAGAAGCGCATCGGCTTCGAGCTGGGCATCAACTACCACTCGGCCGCCGAACTCATCCTGTACGGGATCGGCTGGCAGGTGGCCACGTCGAGCCCCGACGACGTGATGTACAAGTCCCTGGCCGGCACGCCCGGGAACCCGGCGATCCCCGGCTATCTGCCGCAGGTCTCGTCCGAGCTGTACACCACCAACGGCGAGGCGGACGGCCACGCGGCCAACGTCAACGGCACGGCGATGTTCACCCCGGAGATGTCGACCTGCCAGACCGCGTCGAACCTCGACCCGGGCGACGCGTGGAACGCCGGCGACTGCGCCTCCGTCTTCACGTTCCCGGACGACGAGAAGCTGATCCAGCAGGAGTTCGCCAAGAACATCCCCTTCGCGCTCTCCGTGGCGGAGTCCGCGGCCAGGCCCGACCAGCCGAAGACCTCGGTCGGCGTCGCGGCCCCCGACTTCACCCCGGCCCCCTTCACCACCTCGTACTCGCGCGGCGCCGACCAGGAGGTCTCCGTCGTCGTCCGCAAGTCCGTCCGCGACAAGGAACTCAAGTACCGCGTCAACGGCGGCCGTACGTGGGACGTGGCGCTCAAGCCCTGGAAGGGCGGTGAGACGTACGGCGGCGAGGACAACCTGTACTTCGACGAGTACCGGGCGAAGGTCCTCGACGGCGAGCCGGGCGACAAGGTGGAGGTCTGGTTCACCGGAGAGACCCGCGCCGGCAAGGCCACGTCGAGCGAGCGCTTCACCTACACGATCGCCGAGCGGCCGCGGGCCGACACACTCGTCGTCGCCGAGGAGGGCGCCACCGCGACCCAAGCGCAGACCTACGTGGACGCGCTGAAGGCCAACGGCCGCAAGGCGCTCGTGTGGGACGTGTCCGCGCTGGGCGCACCCGACGCCCTCGGCGTGCTCGACCACTTCCGGACGGTCGTCCACTACACGGGTGCCGTCCGCCCGGGCAACGCCACCCAGCTCCAGCTGCGGGCCTACCTCAACGAGGGCGGCAAGCTCGTCGAGGCGGGCGAGACCGCGGGCGGTTCCGTCGACCTCGGCGGGGGCACCCTGTCGAACGACTTCAGCCAGTACTACCTCGGCGCCCTGACCCGCACCAGCACCCCCGGAGTCACCGCCTTCAGCGGTTCGGGCGACCTCGCGGGCGCCTCGGCCGCCCTCGGCGACGCGCCGGGGAACCCGCTGAACACGGCCGGCTCGTTCGGCGTCACCTCGGACTCGCTGCCCGTGGAGACGTTCCCGCAGTTCGCGAGCGAGGGCGCGGGCCGGTACCCCGGCACGATCAACCCGTTCGGCCCGTACGAGGGCTCGTCCATGGCGGCCGTCACGCACACCGACTACGCCTGGAACCGCCTCACCCGCACCATCGACCTCACCAGCGTCACAGCGGCCGAGGCGCCCGCCTTCCGCACCCGGCTCCTGTGGGACACGGAGGAGGGCTACGACCACGCGCTCCTGGAGGCCAGGACCGCCGGGGGAGCCGACTGGACCACGCTTGCGGACAAGGGCGGAGCCACCGGCACCGCGGTCCCGGCCGAGTGCGAGGCCGGGTACTTCATCGCCGCCCACCCCGCCCTCACCCGCTATCTGACCAGGGGTGACGACGGCTGCACGGCCTCCGGCACGAGCGGTTCCTGGAACAGCTTCACGGGATCGTCCGACGGCTGGCAGGAGGTCGAGTTCGACCTCTCCGCGTACGCCGGGAAGACGGTCGAGATCTCGCTGTCCTACGTCAGCGACCCCGGCTCGGGAGGCCGCGGCCTCTTCGCCGACAACGCCACCGTCGTGAGGGGCGGCACGGCCGGAGCCGTCGAGGGCTTCGAGACGTCCCTCGGCGCCTGGAGCACCCCCGGACCGCCCGCGGGCAGTCCCGCGGTCATCCGGGACTGGGGCCTGTCGGGTGAGCTGGCCACCACCTACGGAGCGGTCACCACGGGCGACAGCGTGCTGCTGGGCTTCGGCCTCGAGCACGTCACCGCGGCGGCCGACCGGACGGCCCTGCTGGGCCGTGCGCTGGCGGCACTGAAGGGCTGACCGGGCAACCGGCGGCCTCGCGCCCCGGGCGGTCCGTACCCCTACTGACGGGTACGGGCCGCCCTGCCGTGTATGGGGCATCTCGATGTCACCACGGGAGCTTCGTAGAGGTAGGGTCGTAGGCGGTCGGGGACATCCCATACAACTCGCCGGCATCTGAGTCGGCGTACCTAACGAGGAGATCGGTTCGTGACGATCCGCGTAGGCATCAACGGCTTTGGCCGCATCGGTCGTAACTACTTCCGCGCGCTGCTGGAGCAGGGTGCTGACATCGAGATCGTGGCTGTCAACGACCTGGGTGACACCGCGACCACCGCCCACCTTCTGAAGTACGACACCATCCTGGGCCGCCTCAAGGCCGAGGTGTCGAACACCGCCGACACGATCACCGTCGACGGCCACACCATCAAGGTCCTGTCCGAGCGCAACCCCGCCGACATCCCGTGGGGCGAGCTGGGCGTCGACATCGTCATCGAGTCGACGGGCATCTTCACGAAGAAGGCCGACGCCGAGAAGCACATCGCGGGCGGCGCCAAGAAGGTCCTCATCTCGGCTCCGGCCAAGGACGAGGACATCACCATCGTGATGGGCGTCAACCAGGACAAGTACGACCCGGCGAACCACAACATCATCTCCAACGCCTCCTGCACCACCAACTGTGTGGCGCCGATGGCGAAGGTCCTCGACGAGAACTTCGGCATCGTCAAGGGCCTGATGACGACGGTTCACGCGTACACGAACGACCAGCGCATCCTCGACTTCCCGCACTCGGACCTGCGCCGCGCCCGCGCCGCCGCCGAGAACATCATCCCGACCACCACCGGTGCCGCCAAGGCCACCGCACTGGTGCTCCCGCAGCTCAAGGGCAAGCTCGACGGCATCGCGATGCGCGTGCCGGTCCCGACGGGCTCGGCCACCGACCTGGTCGTGACGCTGCAGCGCGAGGTCACCAAGGACGAGGTCAACGCCGCGTTCAAGAAGGCCTCCGACGACGGCGACCTCAAGGGCTTCCTCACCTACACCGAGGACCCGATCGTCTCCTCTGACATCGTCGGCGACCCGGCCTCCTGCACCTTCGACTCCTCCCTGACCATGGTCCAGGAGGGCAACACGGTGAAGATCCTCGGCTGGTACGACAACGAGTGGGGCTACTCCAACCGCCTCGTCGACCTCACGGTCTTCGTCGGCGGCCAGCTCTAGGTCCCGGAGCAGGCACCTCGATGTGAGCACAGGGCTCGGACGGCGCGCCGCGCCGCCCGGGCCCTGTGGCACGTACTGATCGACCGGCCCTCCCGGATCACAGAGCCCTCCCAAGGAGTCATGCCATGAAGACGATCGACGAACTGCTCGCCGAGGGCGTGGAAGGCAAGCGGGTCTTCGTCCGCGCCGACCTCAACGTCCCGCTGGCCGACGGCCTCATCACCGACGACGGCCGCATCCGCGCCGTGCTTCCCACCGTCAAGGCGCTGGCCGACGCGGGCGCCAAGGTCGTCGTCGCCTCGCACCTGGGCCGCCCCAAGGGCGCCCCGGACCCGGCGTTCTCGCTCCTCCAGCCCGCCGAGCGGCTCGGCGAACTGCTGGGCGCGCCGGTCGCGTTCGCCCAGGACACGGTCGGCCCCGCCGCCCACGACGCGGTGAACGGGCTGGAGCCCGGCCAGGTCGCCGTCATCGAGAACCTCCGCTTCAACGCCGGCGAGACGTCCAAGGACGACGCCGAGCGCGGCGAGTTCGCCGACCGCCTCGCCGCCCTGGCCGACGTCTACGTGGGCGACGGCTTCGGCGCCGTGCACCGCAAGCACGCCTCGGTGTACGACCTCCCGGCGCGCCTGCCGCACTACGCCGGCCACCTCATCGCCACCGAGGTCGGCGTCCTGAAGAAGCTCACCGAGGACGTCAAGCGGCCCTACGTGGTCGCCCTCGGCGGCTCCAAGGTCTCCGACAAGCTCGCCGTCATCGACCAGCTCCTCGGCAAGGCCGACCGCATCCTCATCGGCGGCGGCATGGCCTTCACCTTCCTCAAGGCCAAGGGCTACGAGGTCGGCACCTCCCTGCTGCAGGAGGACCAGATCCCGGCCGTCACCGAGTACATGGAGCGCGCCGAGAAGCAGGGCGTCGAGCTGGTGCTCCCGGTCGACGTCGTGGTCGCCCCCGGATTCCCGGACCTGAAGGCCAAGGCACCCACCGAGCACACCGCCGTCGACGCGGACGGGATGCCCGAGGGGCAGCTCGGCCTGGACATCGGCCCGAGGACCGGTGCCCTGTACGCAGCCAGGCTCGCCGACGCCGAGACCGTCTTCTGGAACGGTCCCATGGGCGTCTTCGAGCACCCCGACTACGCCGAGGGCACCAAGGCGGTCGCCCAGGCCCTCGTCGGGTCCAAGGGCTTCACCGTCGTCGGTGGCGGTGACTCCGCCGCCGCGGTGCGCACCCTCGGCTTCGACGAGAATGCATTCGGCCACATCTCGACCGGCGGCGGCGCCTCCCTCGAATACCTCGAGGGCAAGACGCTCCCCGGCCTTGCCGCACTGGAGGACTGACCGCGCATGACCACTCGCACGCCGCTGATGGCGGGCAACTGGAAGATGAACCTCAACCACCTCGAGGCCATCGCCCACGTCCAGAAGCTCGCCTTCGCCCTGGCCGACAAGGACTACGACGCCTGTGAGGTCGCGGTCCTGCCGCCCTTCACGGACCTGCGCTCGGTGCAGACCCTGGTCGACGGGGACAAGCTCAAGATCAAGTACGGCGCCCAGGACATCTCCGCGCACGACTCCGGCGCCTACACCGGCGAGATCTCCGGCTCGATGCTGGCCAAGCTCAAGTGCACGTACGTGGCCATCGGCCACTCCGAGCGCCGCCAGTACCACGACGAGACCGACGAGATCGTGAACGCCAAGGTCAAGGCCGCCTACAAGCACGGCCTCACCCCGATCCTGTGCGTCGGCGAGGAGCTGGAGGTGCGTGAGGTGGGCAACCACGTCGCGCACACGCTCGCCCAGGTCGAGGGCGGCCTCAAGGACCTCCCGGCCGAGCAGGCCGAGTCCGTCGTCATCGCCTACGAGCCCGTCTGGGCCATCGGCACCGGCAAGGTCTGCGGCGCCGACGACGCCCAGGAGGTCTGCGCGGCGATCCGCGGCAAGGTCGCCGAGCTGTACACGCAGGAGCTGGCCGACCGGGTCCGCATCCAGTACGGCGGCTCCGTGAAGTCCGGCAACGTCGCCGAGATCATGGCGAAGCCCGACATCGACGGCGCCCTGGTCGGTGGCGCCTCGCTGGACACTGACGAGTTCGTCAAGATCGTCCGGTTCCGCGACCAGTGAGTATGCGGTAGCGGCGTTACGTCGTACCCTTGCGGGGGCCGGGCGGCTTCACCAGTGGAGCACCGGCCCCCGTCGTCCGTTCAAGTCCGAGGAAGTTGGTCCAGCCGTGGTTATGGGGTTCTCGATCGCCCTGATCGTCTTCAGCCTGTTGCTGATGCTGCTGGTGCTGATGCACAAGGGGAAGGGCGGCGGCCTGTCCGACATGTTCGGTGGCGGCATGCAGTCCTCCGTCGGCGGCTCCTCGGTCGCCGAGCGCAACCTCGACCGCATCACCGTGGTGGTCGGTCTTCTCTGGTTCGCGTCCATCGTGGTGCTCGGCATTCTGATGAAGGTCAACAACTGATCACCGGCCGACATCGGTACAGCAGCACGAACGCACATTACGCAAGCACATTCCGCACGTAAGGCCCCATGTCCGGTACGCGCTGTCAAGCGCGGCCTATCATGGGGCTTGCGTCTGTGTGCGGGGTGTAACTCCTATCACTGGACGTGCGTTGGGCCTTACGTAGACTGAGGCGCTCGCAACGAAGCGAAACGCCGACTCGCTTCGCGGCACCATCACGCAGGGAGTTACGACCGTGGCAAGTGGCAACGCGATCCGAGGAAGCCGGGTCGGGGCGGGGCCGATGGGCGAGGCCGAGCGCGGCGAGTCCGCGCCGCGGCTGCGCATCTCCTTCTGGTGCTCCAACGGGCACGAGACGCAGCCCAGCTTCGCCAGCGACGCGCAGGTCCCCGACACCTGGGACTGTCCGCGCTGCGGCTTCCCCGCCGGACAGGACCGGGACAATCCGCCGGACCCGCCGCGCACCGAGCCGTACAAGACGCACCTGGCGTACGTACGGGAGCGGCGCAGCGACGCGGACGGCGAGGCGATCCTCGCCGAGGCGCTCGCCAAACTGCGGGGCGAGATCTAGGAGTTGACGTCCGGCCGGACACCGACAGGTGTCCGGCCGGACCTCTTTCGTGCGCCGGACCCCTCCCCGAGGCGCCCGCGGAGACGCGTACGGCAGCGCCGGCGCCCCGTCGGGCGACGGCGCGCGGGCGTATTTCTCGTACGCACGGGCGTGCGGACGCGGGGACGGCGGTCCGGCGTGGGGCGCCGCCGGCCCACCCGGATGCAGCAGCGCGCCCGGTCTCCTCCCGTGTCCCGTCGCCCCGGTGCCCCGGCCGCGACGGGCCCTCCGTGTCCGCCCTCCGCCGCGTTGACACCCGCGCTCCGCCGGAACGTATCTGTTGTTGAGCCGGACGACGGTGGGACGACAGCTCACGTCACGCCCTGATCAATTAGGTTGGGACCGGCAGCGGGGCAAGTTACGCAGCGGCACGGCAGGAAAGAGACGGAAGCCCGAGATGAACGCAGAAGGCCGTACCAGGCTCAACCAGACGCCCGAGTGGACCGCTCTGGCCAAGCACCGGGAGCAAGTCGGTGAGGCCCGGCTCCGTGAGTTGTTCGCCGCGGATCCGGGTCGTGCGGGGCGGTACACGCTTCGGGTGGGTGATCTGCATGTGGACTACTCGAAGCATCTGGTGACGGACGAGACGCTGGCCCTGTTGCGGGAGCTTGCCGTGGCCACGGATGTGGCGGGGTTGCGGGACGCGATGTTCCGCGGGGAGCGGATCAACACGACGGAGGACCGGGCGGTGCTCCACACGGCGTTGCGTGCGCCGCGTGGTGCGGTCGTCGAGGTCGACGGTCAGGACGTGGTGCCC
>NZ_BMWD01000008.1 GCF_014651055.1 Streptomyces fructofermentans | reverse complement strand
CGACCTCGTCCTGTGCGTCCACAACTTCTCCCGCTTCGCCCAACCCACCGAACTCGACCTCCAAGCCTTCGACGGACGCCACCCCGTCGAACTCATCGGCGGCGTCCGCTTCCCCGCCATCGGCCAACTCCCCTACCTCCTCACCCTCGCCGGCCACGGCTTCTACTGGTTCCGACTCCGCGCGGTCGCTCCCCCCACCGCCCGGCGACTGATGGCGTGCTCCTGAAAGGACGGGTCCATGCGCAAGGTCGTATCCCCCCGCCCCAGCAGCCACAGCCCGGCACTTCTGCTGACCTCGCTCGCCGGACTGCTCAAGACGTGGCTGCCGGAGCAGCGCTGGTTCGCGGGCAAGGGCAGCCGTGTCACCGACCTGGCCCTGCTGTCGGTGACCGAGCTGCATCCGGGGTGCCTGCATCTGCTGGTCAGCACACGGCACGGCGCCGACGGCGCGAACGGTCCCGGGGACTGCTACCAACTGCTGCTCGGCGTCATGGACGTACTGCCGCCACGCCTCGGGCACGCCCGTATCGGGCGGCCGAGCGAGGGGCCGCTGGCGGGCCTCGACGTGTACGACGCCCTCCAGGACCCCCGGTCGGCCAGCCTGCTCCTGGAGCGGCTGCGCAGTCCGGGAACCGCGGGCCCGCTGCGGTTCGAGCGCGAGGAACGGGTGACCATCCACGGGGGCCTCACCCCGCGGCTCCTGGACGCCGAGCAGTCGAACACCTCGGTGGTCTACGGAGACGCGTACATCCTGAAGGTCTTCCGGCGCGTCCAGCCCGGCGTCAACCCCGACCTGGAGGTGCCCTGGGCGCTGGCCAGGCAGGGCTGCGGGCGGGTGCCCGGGCCCCTGGCCTGGTTCCGGACGTCGCAGCCGCAGCTGGCGACGCTCGGCGTGCTCCAGCCGTTCCTGCCCGACGCCGTCGACGGCTGGACCCTGGCCCTCGAATCGCTGGCCAAGGGACGGGCGTTCACGGACGAGGCGTACGAACTGGGGCGGGCCACGGCCGAGGTTCACCTCGCCCTGGCCTCGGCGTTCCCCCTCGGCCTCGCCTCCGGCCGGGGCAACAGGCAGCTCGCCGCCGCGATGAACGAGCGGCTGGTCTCCTCCAGCCGCTCGGTGCCCGAACTGCGGCCGTACGCGGCCGGGCTGCGGTCCGCCTTCGACGCGCTCGCCGCCCAGGACTCGGCGCGCCCCGCGCAGCGCATCCACGGCGACCTCCACCTCGGCCAGGTCCTCCTGGCCGGGGAGCGGTGGTTCGTGATCGACTTCGAGGGCGAACCGGCCCGCCCGATCGACGAACGCCGGCAGCCCCAGCCTCCCGTGCGCGACGTGGCGGGCATGCTCCGCTCGTTCGACTACGCCGCGCGCAGCCGTCGTCCCTGGCGCCCGGAATGGGCGCAGCGGTGCCGGGACGCCTACTGCGCGGGGTACGCGCGCGCGTCCCGCTGGGACCCGCGCGCGGAGCCCGAACTCCTGCGCGCGTACGAGACGGACCGGGCCGTGTACGAGGCCCTGTACGAGGCACGGCACCGGCCCGACTGGCTGCCCGTGCCGATGGCCGCGATCGCGCGGCTCGCCGAACGCGCGCCCGCTCCCTCCGGCGGCGGTTCCCCCAAGCCGGTCCCTTCCTTCCACACCGCTCAAGGAGGCTGAAGTCGTGGCTGCCCGCAACATCTCCGTGGCCCTGTTCCCGAAGACGTCCCAGGACGTACGCGTCGTAGAGGTCGAACCGCCCTCGCCGGAGCCCGGGCCCACCGGCGCGCCGCGCCCGGTGACCGCGCTCGACCCGGGGGACCGGGAACGCCTGCTGTCGGGCACTCACCACGATCCGCACGCGCTGCTCGGCGCCCACCCCGGGCCGGAGGGTGTCGTCTTCCGCGCGCTGCGGCCGTTCGCCGAGGCGGTCGCCGTCACGCTGCCCGACGGCCTGCGCATCAGGCTGGACAACGAGGGCGACGGCCTGTTCTCGGGCGTGCTGCCGCTGGACGCGGTCCCCGACTACACGCTGCGGGTGCGGTACGGGAGCGGAGTCGAGTCGGAGGTGCGCGACCCCTACCGGTTCCTGCCCTCGCTCGGCGAGTTCGACCTGCACCTGATCTCCGAGGGCCGGCACGAGCAGCTCTGGAAGGCGCTGGGCGCGCAGCCGATGGAGCACCAGGGCGTCACGGGCACCCGCTTCACCGTGTGGGCCCCCAACGCGCGCGGCGTGCGGGTCGCGGGGAACTTCAACTTCTGGGACGCGACCGCGCTGCCCATGCGGTCGCTGGGATCGTCCGGCGTCTGGGAACTGTTCGTCCCCGGCATCGGGGAGGGCGAGCTGTACAAGTTCGAGATCACCCGCCCCGACGGCTCCAGGACCATGCGCGCGGACCCGATGGCCCGCTCGGCCCAGACACCCCCCGAAACGGCGTCGGTGGTCCACGCCTCGCGGTACGAGTGGCAGGACGCGGCATGGCTCGCGAAGCGGGCCACCGGCCGCCCGGCGCACGAGGCGCCCTTCTCCGTGTACGAGGTCCACCTGCCGTCCTGGCGGCCCGGGCTGACCTACCGGGAGCTGGCCGACCAACTGCCCGGCTACGTGGCCGACCTGGGCTTCACGCACGTCGAGCTGATGCCCGTCGCCGAGCACCCGTTCGGCGGCTCGTGGGGCTACCAGATCACCGGCTTCTACGCGCCGACCGCCCGGCTCGGCACGCCCGACGACTTCAAGTACCTCGTCGACGCGCTGCACCGGGCCGGCATCGGCGTGATCATGGACTGGGTGCCCGCGCACTTCCCGCGCGACGACTGGGCGCTCGCCGAGTTCGACGGCCGCCCGCTCTACGAGCACGAGGACCCGCAGCGCGCCGCGCACCCGGACTGGGGCACGCTGGAGTTCGACTACGGCCGCCGCGAGGTGCGCAACTTCCTGGTCGCCAACGCCGTCTACTGGTGCGAGGAGTTCCACATCGACGGACTGCGCGTCGACGCCGTCGCCTCGATGCTCTACCTCGACTACTCCCGTGAGGACGGGCAGTGGTCCCCCAACGCCGACGGGGGACGCGAGAACCCCGACGCCGTCGCCTTCCTCCAGGAGATGAACGCCACCGTCTACCGGCGCTGCCCCGGGGTCGTGACGATCGCCGAGGAGTCGACCGCCTGGGACGGCGTCACGCGGGCGACCTCCGAGGGAGGGCTCGGCTTCGGGTTCAAGTGGAACATGGGCTGGATGCACGACTCGCTGGTCTACGTCGAGAAGGACCCGATCCACCGCAAGTACCACCACAACGAGATGACGTTCTCGATGGTGTACGCGTACAGCGAGAACTACGTGCTGCCCATCTCGCACGACGAAGTGGTGCACGGCAAGCAGGCGTTGGTGTCGAAGATGCCTGGCGACTGGTGGCAGCAGCGGGCCACCCACCGCGCCTACCTGGGCTTCATGTGGGCGCACCCCGGCAAGCAACTCCTCTTCATGGGACAGGAGTTCGCCCAGGGAGCCGAATGGTCCGAGGCGCACGGACCCGACTGGTGGCTGCTGGACCCCTCCTACGGGGCCGAGGCCGACCACCGCGGCGTACGCGACCTCGTGCGGGAGCTGAACCGCCAGTACGCGGCCACCGGCGCGCTCTGGGAGCGGGACACCCAGCCGTCCGGCTTCGCCTGGGTCGACGGCGGCGCGGCGGACGACAACGTCTTCGCCTTCATGCGCTTCGACGCGAGCGGGAACCCGCTGCTGGCCGTGTCCAACTTCTCGCCCGTGGTGCGCGACGACTACCGGCTGGGGGTGCCGGACGACGTGCCCGCCTGGCGTGAGGTCCTCAACACGGACGACTCCTCCTTCGGCGGCAGCGGGGTGACCGCGGCCCGTCCGGTGAAGACGGAGGCTCAGGGGCAGCACGGGTGGCCGGCGAGCGTCCGGCTCACCCTGCCGCCGCTGGCCACCGTGTGGCTGCGGCCCGTGTGAGGCGTACGGCCGTCCGCCGTCACGGCCCTCCGGCTCGGAGCGGATAGGAGCCGGGGTCCGGGGTCCCGGCGTCCGGGACGCGCGGACCGATCGCCCGAGTCCGGAGGCCCAGTGCCTGGGGTCCGGAGTCAGGGTCCGAGGTTCGGGTCCGAGGTCCGGGTCCGAGGTCCGGACTCCGAGGTCCGGACTCCGAGGTCCGGACTCAGGGGTCCGGGTCCGAGGTCCGGACTCAGGGGTCCGGACTCAGGGGTCCGGACTCAGGGGTCCCGGGTCCCGGGGGCGGGCAGCCGCACTCAGGAACCGGGGCTCCGGGGTCCGGGAGGCCCCAAGTCCGGGAGCCGGCACGGGGTGCCGGTACGGCGCGTGCCCACGGTTCCCGAACGGGCCGGGCGGGCCGGGCGGGCCGGGCACGACCTGCCCGGCCCGCTCGTTGTGACGTGCGCCGATGGCATCACCGTTCAGAGAGGACCACCGTGACCAGCAGTTCCACCCCCTGGCCCCACTCCCCCGTCGAGGTCGGCCTGGTAGGCGCCGGGCCCTGGGCGCGCGGCGTGCACGCCCCCGTCCTCGCGGCGGGACCCGAGACCCGGCTGACGGCGGTCTGGGCCCGCCGTCAGGAGGCCGCGCGGGAGACGGCCGCGGCACACGGGGCCGACGCGGTGGCCGACTTCGACGAGCTCCTCGACCGCTGCGAGGCCGTGGCGTTCGCCGTACCCCCGGACATCCAGGCGGACCTGGCGGTCAGGGCGGCGCGGGCGGGCAAGGCGCTGCTGCTGGAGAAGCCCATCGGCCTGGACCTTCCCTCCGCCCGCCGTCTCGTCGACGTCATCGAGGAGACGGGCGTCGCGTCACAGGTCTTCCTGACCAACCGCTACCACCCCGCCGCCCAGGAGTTCGTGACGACGGCACGGGGCATCGAGGTCGCGGGAGCGCGCTCGTGCGGGCTGAGCGGAGCCTTCCTCGGAGGTGACTTCGCGACCCCCTGGCGGCTGGAGCACGGCGCCCTGCTCGATCTCGGACCGCATGTCCTCGATCTCCTGGACGCGTCGGTGGGCACCGTCGTGGACATCCGCGCGGCGGGCGATCCGCGCCGGTGGATCGAGCTGACCTGCGAGCACGAGAACGGCGCGGTCAGCCAGGCGTCCCTGTCCGGCTCGGTCGAGGTGCGTCCGGGAATCATGCGGTTCGAGCTGTTCGGCCCGCAGCCGCCGCTCGTCCTCGACACCGGGGACCTCGACCACGAGGCGTGCTGGCCCGTGCTGCGGCAGGCCTTCGCGACCGCCGTCCGCACGGGCGTGCCGGGGGAGCTCGACGCGCGCCGCGGTCTGCACCTCCAGGAGCTGATCGCCCGGGCGGCGGCCTCCGCCACGAGGTGACGCGGCCCTTCGAGGGTTCGCCGGTGTTCGCCGGGTCCGCCCGGGTCCGCCCCTGACGGCACAGCCCCGACCCGGCCGTCCGACCGGGCCGTACAGGACTCCACGCCCGATCTGACCGGACGGATCGGTACGGGGCCGTGGGGCCGGGCGGCCGTCCACCGGCGCCCGGACGACGTCTCAGTCCCACCAGTTGAACATCAACTCGCCCGCCGTCCCCGGGTTCCAGTGGCGGACCTGCGACCGTTCCGCCTCCCCGAGTCCACCGGTGTGGGCCGGGGCCAAGGGTGCTGTCAGCTCGGCGACCTCCAGCAGCCGGAAGCCGGCCGCCGCGAAGGGGTCCGCCCATGACGGTGGGCGGACGAAGCCGGTCACGGGTGCGCCGGCTCGCGGCGGGCTCGCCGTGAACGCGACGGCCGGCAGCACCCCGTGGCACAGGACGGTGCCTCCCCCGTGGGCGGCGGTGATCGTCGCCGTGTGGAAGCTCCGCGCGGTTCCGGGGCCGGAGATCCGGGCGACCCGGCCCCGGATCGACCGGGCGGCGGCGTGACAGGCGGTCCTGAAGGCGACGACGTCCACCGAGGGCAGCGGAGTCCCGCCGTTCGTCCAGAACCCGGTGGCCCCTCGCGCGAGGGGGATCAAGGGGCCGTCCATCTCTCCTCCGCGTTCCGCGGGTTCCGCGGGGTCCTTCAGCGCTCCGCCGGGGGCCTGGCGCGCCGACAGTACCCCTAGGCGGTGGCGCGGTGGCGGCGCAGGGCGGGCATCGTCGCGGCCAGGATCAGCATCGTGACCACGACCAGCAGACCGCCGCCCACCACCGCCGTTCGCGCGCCCAGCGCCGACGCCGCCGTGCCGTGCAGCACGTCGGCCAGCCGGGGGCCGCCCGCCACGACCACCGTGAACACCCCCTGCATCCGGCCGCGCAGTTCGTCGGTGACGGCCGACAGCAGGATGGCGCCGCGGAAGACCATGGAGACCATGTCGGCGACTCCGGCCGCGGCGAGGAAGGCAACCGCCACCCACAGGTTGGACGTCAGGCCGAAGCCGGTGACGGCCACTCCCCAGGCCACGACCGCCACGATCACCATGAGTCCGTGCCGGCGTGCCCGCGAGAAGGTGCCCGAGAGCAGTCCGCCGAGCACCGCGCCGATGGGGATCGCCGCGAACAGCATGCCGAGCGCGAAGCCCTCGCCGTAGGACGCGTACGTCTCGGCTGCGAGCTGCGGGAACAGGGCACGGGGCATGCCGAGGACCATGGCGACGATGTCCGCGAGGAAGGACAGCAGCAGCACTTGGTGCACCGAGATGTGGCGGAAGCCCTCCGCGATGCCCTTCAGCCCGGCGCGGCCGGCCTTCACCCCGGCGGCCAGTGGTGGCAGCGCGGGCAGCCGGTGGACCGCCCACACCGTGGCACACAGGGCCACGGCGTCGAGGAGGTAGAGCTCGGCCAGGCCCGCCACCGGGATGAGCGCACCGGCGAGCATGGGCCCGGCGATGAGGCCGGTCTGCATCACGGTGGAGCCGAGCGCGTTCGCCGCGGCCAGTTCGTCCGCGGGCACCAGCCGGGCGATGGACGCCTGCCGGGCCGGGGAGTTGAGGCCGAAGAACGCCTGCTGGACGGCGAGCAGGACCATCAGCACGGCGACCGAGGCGAGTCCGGTGACCGCCTGCACCCAGAAGAGCAGCGAGGTCACCGCGATGCCGGTGTTGGTCACCAGCAGCAGCTTCCGGCGGTCCACGCTGTCGGCTATCGCGCCGCCCCACAGGGCGAAGACGACAAGCGGCAGCAGGCCCGCGACGCTGGCGTATCCGACCCAGGCGGACGATCCCGTGATGTCGTAGATCTGCTTGGGCACGGCGACGGCGGTGAGCTGGCTGCCGACGGCGGTGACGATGGTCGTGGACCAGAGCCGGCGGTAGGCGGGTCGGCGCAGCGGCCTGGTGTCCATGGCCCAGCGGCGCCATCAGGTTCTCTCCGGTTCGGCCGGTACGGCGGGTCCGGGCGGCCCCGATGCCCCGGTCCGCGGTTCCGGCTCGCTGTGGGTACTGCCCTTGCTGGTGTCCACGCCCGTCCTGATTGCTCGATACATCTTTCTGGTCGGGTTCACTATGGCCGATGGCCCCGGGCGCCCGCCGGGCAGCCCGGTCCGTGGACGGCCGAGGCCTCCCCCGGCCGGGGCCGGGCCGGGACGGGGCCCGGATTTGGGCGGACTCCTCGATGCGGGCGTCGAGGTGTCGTCGCGGACTTGCGCTCGGGCGGGGACTCGGGCTGGGGCCGGGACGCGGCTTGGGGCCGGAACCGGGGCTCAGGCCCCGGCGACGAGCGTGACGCCGAGCGCGATCATCGTGGCGGCGACCAGGCCGTCCAGGACGCGCCACGCCGACGGCCGGGTCAGGAAGCGCCCGAGCAGCCGGGCACCGAACCCGAGCACGGCGAACCAGACCAGGCTGGCGAGCGCGGCGCCGAGCCCGAAGGTCCAGCGCAGCGGCCCCCGGTCGGCCGCCACGGAGCCCAGCAGGAAGACGGTGTCCAGATAGACGTGCGGGTTGAGCCAGGTCAGCGCCAGGCACGTCAGGACGGCGCGTCGCCAGGAACCGGTCGCGCCCGCCTCCACCGTGAGCGCCGAGGGCCGGCGGACCCTGCGCAGCGCCAGGCAGCCGTACCCGATCAGGAAGGCCCCGCCGACCAGCGCGACCGCGGTCAGAACCGACGGCCAGGCCACCACCACCGCTCCGACGCCGCCCACGCCCAGCGCGATCAGTGCCGCGTCGGACAGGGCGCAGATGGCGACGACCGCGACCACCGCGTCCCGGCGGATGCCCTGGCGAAGGACGAAGGCGTTCTGCGCCCCGATGGCGACGATGAGGGAGAGGCCGGTGCCGAACCCGGCGGCCGCGGCGGTCAGAGTGCTGCTCACGACGCTCACGCTAGGTAGCCGGCGATCTGGAGTACAGCTAAACATTCTTACGTATCATTAGCGCCTGTGATGACAGAGCTGCCCCTCGACCAGGTGCGCACCCTGCTGGCCGTGGTGGACGAAGGTACGTTCGACGCCGCGGCGGCCGTGCTCCATGTGACACCGTCGGCGGTGAGCCAGCGGGTGAAGGCGCTCGAACAGCGCACGGGCAGCGTGCTGGTGACGCGCACGAAGCCCGTCCTGCCGACCGGTCCCGGTGAGGTCGTCGTCCGTTTCGCGCGCCGGCTGGCACGTCTGGAGCGTGACGCCCGGGCCGAGCTGGGGATGTCCGGCCCGGAGGAGACCACCCGGCTGCCGATCGCGGTGAACTCCGACTCCCTGGCGACCTGGTTCCTTCCGGCGCTCGCACGCGTCCCCGCCGAGCTGCGGCTCTGCTACGAACTCCGCCGAGAGGACCAGGACCACACGGCCGCGCTGCTGCGGGACGGGCGGGTGATGGCCGCCGTGACCTCGTCCCCCGAGGCGGTGACGGGCTGCTCGGTACGCCGCCTCGGCCGCATGCGCTACCTGCCGGTGGCGAGCCCCTCCTTCGCGGCGCGGTGGCCGACCGACCGGCCCGGCGGCCCGCCCGGAGACGCTCTGGCGGACGCCCCCGTGATCGTCTTCGACCGCCACGACGACCTCCAGGACGCCTTCGTCCGCACGCTCGCGCCCGGCCGTCGCGGGGCGGGCGCCGCACGCCACTTCGTGCCGACCTCTGAGGGGTTCGTCGACGCCGTCGCGGCGGGCATGGGATGGGGCATGGTGCCCGAGGAGCAGGCCGCCCCGCTGCTCCGCGCGGGACGGCTCGTCGCGCTGGTGCCCGGCCGGACGACCGACGTCCCGCTGTTCTGGCAGCAGTGGCGGCTGGAGTCGCCGGGGCTCACGGCCGTGGCCGACGCCGTCGCGGCCGCTGCCGCCGGGGCGCTCGCCCCGGGGCCGCCGGACGGCTGAGGAGCGCGGGCCCACCGACGGGCCCTCGTGCGCCGGGCCGGTCGGTGCCACCGCGGCGCCCGTCAGGAGGCGCCGGGTCCCGCCTCGCTCTCCAGGAAGCTGGTCACCTGCGCGGCGATGCTCTCCATGGCGGAGTCGGCGCGGGCGCACACCCCGACGACCGGCTCGTGCAGTCCGATGCCGCCGGACCACAGGTAACGGTCGGTCCACTCGTCGTCGACCTTCAACTGGGTCTGGATGTCGACCTGCGAGAGGCCGTCCTCGGCGGCCGCCGCGAACAGGACGGCGGTGGCCCTCCGCAGCGGGTAGACGTCGAACCCCTCGATGAACTGCGAGTTCCGCCAGTCCAGAAAGGCGCTCTCGCCGTCCGAACCGACGCGGATGTCGATCTGACCGTCCTCGAGATGAATGCCGAAATGTTCCGCGGCGCGATTTTCGATCGTCACCCGGAATCGGAAGTAGATCAAGCCCTCGGCGGCGTCGTCACGCCCCCGCGGCGGCTCCGCCTTTTCCAACCCGTGAACGCGAACGCGCAGGCCGGCATGCTCGTCCTCATACTCCTGCCAGTCCCCGACCACATTCGGTTCGTACACAGTCCACCTCTCGACCTCAGAGAGGTGCTTCCTATCTGTGCGCGCGACTGGGTGTCAAATGGGCGGAATGCGTGTTGGCCAGCGGCTTTGCGGTACGTGATCGGCGATCAAGCCGTGCGCTGCCGGAACCCCTTCCCCACGCGTCACGGGGCTCCTCCGGGCGTGCTGCACATCACGTCCGGCGCCGCGACCCCCCGGGAGCGGGTGCGGCGGCGCCGACGGCGGCCGACGTGCGGCGTGTTCGAGCCACGCCGGCGGGACCCGCAAGCCAAATGCCGACGCTCCGATATCCCGCACAATTCCACTGTTGATTGCCGAACGGATTGAATGCGACAATCCGTTCGGCCTCGCCGACATACCCCACGGCGAGCCGCCCGGGTCGACCGGATGAGGATTTCAGCGGCATTTCGGGCGGATTGCCGATCTGCGCGATTCCAGAACTTGAGCCAAGTTCAGCAATGCCTATTGAGCTGCACTCTTCATCGATGAGGCACGGTATGCAACGACACTCCAGCCGCCACCACGAGCGTCCTGCGGGCCGCACGCCGTCCGGTGCGCGGAACACGGTGGCGTCCCGCCCGGACTTCCAGGTCGTACGGGGCGCCCGCCGCAGGATCGGCGTGACCGCGATGTCGGTCTCCGTCGGCGGGTTCCTGCTGTTCGTCCTGGCGTCGCTCTTCCTGCCCGAGGTCCTGGGCAGGCCGCTCGTCGGACATGTGACGCTGGGGCTCGCGGCGGCGGCGGGGCAGTTCGTCGTGATGGCGCTGACCGTCTGGCGCTACACGGCCCACATGAAGCGCCGGGTCGACCCCACGGTCGACCGGCTCCGGGCCGAGCTGCGGCGCGACGCGGAACGCAGGACCCGGACCCCGCGGCAGGAGAGGCGGTTCGGCGCGTGGTGACGCACCCCTGGATCGGCCGGGCGGCTCTCCCCGGGGACCCGGCGACCGCGGCCGACGGCAGCCCGGCCGCCCTCGCCGCCGGTGTCGTCGGCGGCTTCAGCCTGAAGCTGACCTTCATCCTGTTCGTGTCGGTCGTCGTGGTCAGCATGTTCACCGCACTCATCACCGCGCCGCAGCGCGACGAGATCGGCGAGTTCTACCTCGGCAACCGGAACCTGTCCCCGCTGCGCAACGGGCTCGCGATGTGCGGCGACCACCTCTCCGCCGCGACCCTTCTCGGCAGCACCGGCCTCATCGCGCTGAGCGGATACGACGGCCTGCTGTACCTGGTCGGAACGACGGTCGCCTGGATGACGGTGCTGCTGCTGATCGCCGAACCCCTGCGCAACGCGGGGAAGTTCACCCTCGCCGACACCTTGGCGCTGCGGCTGCCGCACAACCGGCGTGCGGTCCGGGTGGCGCTCGCCCTGTGCACGCTGACCGTGTCCCTGCTCTACCTCGTCGCCCAACTGGTGGGCGGTGTGGCCCTGCTGGCGCAGTTCGTGGGCCGGCCGGACAACACCACGCGCACGCTGTGCGTGATCGCCATCGGCACCCTGGTCGTGCTGTACGTGGCACTCGGCGGCATGCCCGGCGCGACGTACATCCAGATCGTGAAGGCCGTCATCATGGTCGCTGGGGTGTCGGTGACGGCCGCCCTGGTCCTCAGCCGCTACCGCTGGCAGGTCGACGGCCTGCTCGACGCAGCCGCCTCGGGCAGCGGCGTCGGACAGCGGTTCCTCGAACCCGGGCTGCGCCAGGACGGAGGGACGACCGGGAAGCTGGACTTCCTCAGTCTGCAGGTCGCCGTCGTGTTCGGTCTCGCCGCGCTCCCCCATGTCATGATGCGTCTGCTGACTCCCGCGACCACCCGGGTGCTGCGCCACTCCGTCGTGTGGGCCATGGGCCTGGTCGCCTTCGTCTGCCTGGGCGCGGCCGTGCTCGGGCTGGGCGCGGCGGCGGTGGTCGGCCGGCAGATCATCTCGGGCATCGACCCGACGGGCGACGCCTCGGTGCTGCTGCTCGCCGAGGAGATCGGCGGCCCCGTACTCACCGCGCTGGTCTCGTGCCTGGCGTTCGTGACGCTGCTCGCCGTCGCCACGGGGCTCACGCTGGCGGCCGCGTCGTCACTCGCCCACGACCTGTACGCGGAGGTCATCCGCGGCGGCAGGGCGCGTGAGCGCGAGGAGTTGACGGCGGCCCGGCTGGCCACCGTGGTGATCGGTGTCCTCGCGATGCTGATCGCGCTCGTCTCCTGGAGGGCGAACACGGCGACCCTGGCCTCCCTCGCCTTCGCCGTCGCCGCGTCCTCGATCCTGCCGACCATGGTCTACGGCCTGTTCTGGCGCCGCTTCACCGCACGCGGCGCGCTGCTCGCCATGTACGGCGGACTCGCCTGCTGCGTGGTGCTGGTGGCCTTCTCCCCCGTGGTCTCGTCCCGACCCGGGTCGTTCTTCCCCGGGGTGGACTTCGCCTTCTTCCCGCTGCAGAACCCGGGGCTCGTCTCCGTACCGGCGGGCTTCCTGCTGGGCTGGCTGGGCAGTGTCCTGTCCGACGGGCCCGAGGACCCCGAGGCGTACGACACGTTCCAGGTCCGCGCGGAACTGGGGGCCGACCAGCCGGCCTGATCGCAGAGGCTGTCCCGATGCGCCGTACCACATACCGCCTTTGACGATCCGTCACAGGGACTGCCGGGCCCGCTTGGCCCTGGACACCTGCCGGTCCCGGACCTCGCGGTCACCCGAGCCGGGTGCGGCGGACCCGCCAGAGCCAGGCCGACGCGCAGGCCAGCAGGGCGAGCGTCACCAGGTTGGCCGCGAAGGCCCCGCTGTCGCTCAGCGAGCCGGTCCCGGAAAGGTTCCAGACGCCGATGACGGCGCTCGGCACGACGGCGGTGAGCAGTACGCCGGTGGTCTTCCGCACCGCCGTCCAGTGCACCGAGGTGCACAGGAGCACCGCGCCGGTGATGCGGAAGAGCACGCCCACCAGCGGCCCGGGATGGTCCGGGAAGACCATGGTGAGGAGCAGCGAGAGGGTGAGCATCAGCAGCGGGACCAGCGGATGCACCCTCCCTCGCGGAACGGGTGCGTCGCCGCCGCTCCGCACCCGGGCCCCGGGGCCCGCCTCGGCCAGTGCGGTGGCCACGATCGCGCGGGGGTCGCCCAGCTCCGCGAGTATCCCGCCGATCGCGGCGCCGGGCCGTTCCGCGCGTGCGACCTCGATGTGTTCCGCGAGGTCGGCGAGGAGTTCCTGGCGGCGGTCGGCGGGGAGCGCCGAGGCCTCGCGCCCGACGGCGGCGAGGTAGTCGCGAACAGGGTCGGCAGAGGTCTTCACGAGTGGTCTCCTGGGGAGGGGGGCGAAGCGGTGAGGAAGGCGTCCACGGCGTCACGGAAGCCGGGCCAGACGCGGGTGAACTCGTCGAGCGCGGCCCGGCCGCTGTCGGTGAGGGCGTAGTAGCGACGGGGCGGCCCGGATGCGGACTCCTGCCAGGTGGTGGCGACGAGGTCGTCGCGGCGCAGCCGGGAGAGCAGCGGGTAGACCGTGCCCTGGCCGGTGGCGAGGGCCCCGGACTCCCCGAGGGCGTGCAGGAGCTCCACGCCGTAGCGCGGGCGGTCCCGCATCAGCGCGAGTACGCAGTACTCAAGGACGCCCTTGCGCAGCTGGGCGGCCGCCCGCGCCTGCTTGGTCGAATCACCGGGTTCCATGCGATGCAAGATACCCGGCGACGCAAGCCAAAGGAAAGGGGGGCCTGTCCACCCGCGCCGACCCGACGCCCGCGCGGCCCTCCTGACGTGTCGTCAAGGAGCCCTGGAAACAGGGGCGGTGTGCCCCGACCACGCCGGCGGCGCGATGTGACCCGCTCCGGCGGTCCGGGCTCCCGGCCGCGGCGGGGAGACCGTCCTGTTGACGAGGGGGCCGCCGAGGTGCGGAGATGCTCCTGCGACATGGCGGCCGAGCGTGAGGCAGGACGTACGAACGATGGCATTGCAGATCAGCGCCACCAACCCGGAGCATCCGGCACTCCTGCTCGAGCTGCCCTGGGACGTGCCCCTGGAGGAGTGGCCCGAGGAGGTCCTGGTGCCGCTGCCGCGCGGCATCTCACGGCACGTGGTGCGTTACGCGCGTGCGGGCGCCGAGGTCGTGGCGGTCAAGGAACTGGCCGAGCGACCGGCCCTGCGGGAGTACGAACTGCTGCTCGGCCTGGACCGGTTGAACATACCGGCGGTGGACCCGCTGGCCGTGGTCACGGGACGCTCCCAGGGCGGCACCCCGTTGGAGCCGGTGCTCATCACACGGCACCTGGGCGGTTCGCTGCCCTACCGGTCGATGTTCGAGACGACGATGAGGCCGGCCACGATGCACCGGCTGATGGACGCCCTGGCCGTGCTCCTGGTCCGGCTGCACCTCGCCGGGTTCGCGTGGGGCGACTGCTCGCTGTCGAACACCCTCTTCCGGCGGGACGCGGGTGCGTACGCCGCGTACCTCGTCGACGCGGAGACCGGGGAGTTGCACCCTCGACTGAGCCCGGGTCAGCGCGACTACGACCTGGACCTGGCACGCGTCAACATCAGCGGGGAACTGCTGGACCTGGAGGCGTCCGGGGCGCTCCATCCGTCGGTGGACCCGATCGAGTTCGGTACGGAGATCTGCGCCCGTTACGCGGGGCTGTGGCAGGAGCTGACCCGCACGTCCGTGTACCCGGCGGGCAAGCACCACTACATCGACCGCCGCATCCGCCGGCTCAACGACCTCGGCTTCGACGTGGCGGAGATGCAGATCGCGAGCTCCTCGAACGGGGACACCGTCACGTTCGTGCCGAAGGTCGTCGACGCCGGTCACCATCAGCGCCAACTCCTGCGCCTGACAGGGCTGGACACCGAGGAGAACCAGGCGCGCCGACTGCTGAACGACCTGGAGAGCTGGATGGCCACCCAGGAGGACCACGCCCCGGGCGATCCGCTCGCCGCCCGGCCCGAGGTGCTGGCCCACCGCTGGGTGCGGGACGTGTTCCGGCCCACCGTGCGGGCCGTACCGGCGGACCTGCGGGGCTCCATGGACCCGGCCGAGCTGTACCACGAACTCCTCGAACACCGCTGGTACCTGTCCGAGCGGGCCCAGCACGACATCGGCCTGGACACGGCCGTCGAGGACTATGTCACCACGATCCTGCCGACGTTGAGGGCTGCGGCCCCGGACGGCGACGGCGCCGCAGCGGACGCGGGCGGTCAGACCGGTGGAACGACCGCCACCGGCGACGGCGCGTGATGCACGACGCCATGGGCGACCGAACCGATCCGTGAACCCACGGCGGTGCGGTGCGCCCGCCGGCCGACGACCATCAACTGGGCCCGTGCGGCGACCGAGAGCAGCACCTCGCCCGCGCTGCCCATCTCGACGTGCTGCGTCACGGGCACGTCGGGGAAGCGGGCGAGCCACGGCTCCAGGGCTTCCGCCAGCGCCTTCTTCTCGTACGGCTCCAGCCCACCGGCCTCGTCGAGGAGCTTCATGGAGGCCGGGCTGAAGGTGTAGAGGGAAGGCAGGCTCCAGGCCCGCACGACGCGCACCGCGGCGCCGCGCGCGGCGGCCGTGGCGAACGCGAACTCCAGGGCGGCCGCGCTGTCGTCGGGGCCGCCCTGCTGTCCGACGACGATCTCCCGGCCGCCCGCCTCGGACTCGGCGCGGTCCTCGGCGCGGACCAGCACGACCGGGCGCGCGGACGTCGCGATCACCTGCTGGCCGACGGACCCCAGCAGGAAGCCGACGATCGCCCCGTGCCCGCGCGAGCCGAGCACCAGCGTCTCGGACTCACCGGCGGCACCGACCAGCGCGTCCACCGGGTCGCCGTCGAGGAGTTCGGTGGTCACCGGCAGGTCCGGGTGCCGTTCGATGACTCCGTCAGCGGTCCGGGCCAGCGCTTCCCGCAGCTCGGCCGCCCCGTCCCGACCGTCGGACCTCTCCTGTACGTGCACCACGCGCAGGGGCAGCGCGCGGCGGACGGCCTCCCTCGCCGCCCAGTGCACGGCGGCCAGGGACTCGGCGGATCCGTCTACTCCCACGGTGATCGGGCGGGTCATGCTGCGGCCTCCATGGCTGTGTCGGTCGGAGGACCCACGCTACCTTCGGGCCTTGGCCGGCCGGGGCGGCGGGGCACCCCGCGCCCGCTCCGGAGCAGGCACGACGGGAGACCTGCCGCGGAGCCTGGACCCGGATCGCGCGCAACTG
Source organism: Streptomyces fructofermentans (assembly GCF_014651055.1). GTDB lineage: Bacteria > Actinomycetota > Actinomycetes > Streptomycetales > Streptomycetaceae > Streptomyces > Streptomyces fructofermentans. Next base: position 309,480 of record NZ_BMWD01000008.1, on the reverse strand, counting down.
CGCGGCGGGAAGGTCCGGTTCGGCCGGCGGGGAGAGGACACCGTGCGAGGCCGGGCCAGGCCGGGATGGACCGGGACGCCACGGTTCGCACGCGCCTTGCGCGCCGCCGTCCGTCGCGTCGCGCCCGGCGACGACCCCGCGCGGACGCGGCGAGAGGCGACGGAGGAGGCCGACCGGACCGAGCAGGCCGGAGGTCCGAAGGCCGAAGGGGCCGGAGGGGCCGGAGGGGCTGGAGGGCCGAGGAGGGAGGACGGGCCGCGCCCGTGGAGGCGGGTCACACGGGGTGGTCACCGCCTCGGGAAGGGGAACGCCCCCGCAGGTCGTACGGGCGGAAGCCCGGTACGGCATGCGGGGGCGTGTGCCACACGGAGGAGTCCGCGTCAGCGGCCGGACTTCCTCACGTGCTCGGAAGCCCTCGACGCGACCTCTTCGGCCTTGCCCGCCAGCTGCTCGCCCCGGCCCTCGCCCTCCATGGACCTGTCGCCCATGACCCTGCCGGCGCCCTCCTTCATCTTGCCCTTCATCTGCTTCGCCTTGCCCTTTGCCTTGCCCATGATTCGTGGTCCTTCGCTGTGGGGGTTGGACTGCACATCCACACTGCGCCCGGCATCGCGTGTGCGCAATCCGTGAGTGATTCGTCACTGTGCGTGATTCATCGCACCCTCCCGCGCACCGCGCTCAGGCCGACTCGGAGAGCGCCCCCTCGCGCACCTTGGCGCAGCACCCGCTGAGCAGCCGGGAGACGTGCATCTGCGAGATGCCGAGCTGGGCGGCGATGCGGCTCTGCGTCATCCCGCGGAAGAACCGCAAGTAGAGGATCGTCCGCTCCCGTTCGGGCAGTGCCGCGAGCCAGGGCCTGACGGCTTCGCGGTCGATGACCCTGTCGAACCCCGGGTCGGACTCCCCGAGGGAGTCCCCGAGGGCGAACCCGTCGCCGCAGCCCGGCAGTTCGGCGTCCAGGGAGAGGGCGGCGAAGCTGTCGAGCGCCTCGCGTCCGGCCCGTACGCCCTCCTCGCTCATGTGCGCCTGGGCGGCGACCTCGGCGACCGTGGGCCGGCGGCCCGGCAGGGTCTGGGCCAGCTCCTTCTCCGCGGCACGGACCCGGTTACGCAGGTCCTGCACCCGGCGCGGGACGTGCACGACCCACATGCGGTCGCGGAAGTGGCGTTTGATCTCACCGGTGATGGTCGGGATGGCGTAGCTCTCGAAGGCGCTGCCGCGCCCGGGTTCGTACCGGTCGACGGCCTTCACCAGTCCGAGGGCCGCGACTTGGGTGAGGTCCTCGACGGACTCCCCGCGCCCCCGGTACCGCAGTGCGATGCGCCGGGCCATCGGGAGCCAGGCTTCGACCAGTTCGTCCCGCAGGGCCCGGCGCTCGGGTTCACCGGGAAGCGCGGCCAGCCGCTCGAATACCGCGGCCGTGTCGGGGGCGTCGTCGTGCGGATGCTGCTTCGTACCGGCGGTGACACGCATGGTGCGTCGCATCTCCCTCAAGGGGTACTGACGGGGCAGTCAGCGTGGGAGCTCACACCCAGGGTCGGGGACACATCCGCGACCTCGGGGCAGCCCCTACGGACGTGCCTCCTGTCCGAAGCACTGTCCATCGTGTGCCCGTATCGGGCATACCGAAACAAATCCCGACAGACTACTTCACTGCGGGTTCAACCGGTCACGCCGCGTCGGCCCGACGACGGCCCTGCCGACAGGCCCTCCGGCGACCCGCCCATCAGGCCCTCCGGCATCGAATAGTACACGTATTCGATTCAAGGGGTAGCCTGGAACCATGTCCACGCATCTCCAGGGTTCACTGTTCGACCAGAGCGACGCCGTCCGCCTCGGGCCGCCCGCCGGGCTGCGCAGGACCGTGCTGGGCGACGGCGCGTGGATCGACCTGCTGCCGGGCTGGCTGCACGGGGCCGACGCGCTGTTCGCGGACCTCGTCGACGACGTGCCCTGGCGGGCCGAGCGGCGCCGGATGTACGAGCGCACGGTGGACGTACCGCGACTGCTCGCCTTCTACGGAGCCGGCGACAGCCTGCCGCACCCCGTCCTGGACGAGGCGCGCGCCGCGCTCTCCTCGCACTACGCCGACGAGCTGGGAGAGCCCTTCACGACGGCCGGACTCTGCTACTACCGGGACGGCCGGGACAGCGTCGCCTGGCACGGCGACCGGATCGGCCGCGGCGCGCGCGAGGACACGATGGTGGCGATCCTGTCCGTGGGCGCTCCGCGCGACCTGCTCCTGCGGCCCCTGCGCGGCGGACCCTCCGTGCGGCGGGCGCTGGGCCACGGCGACCTGATCGTGATGGGCGGCTCCTGCCAGCGCACCTGGGAACACGCGATCCCCAAGAGCACACGCGCGACCGGCCCCCGGATCAGCATCCAGTTCCGCCCGCACGGGGTGCAGTGAGACGACGGCGGCTCCGGGCCGGGCGCCGACGCCGGCCCGTACGCGGCGACGGGTCCGGCGGGCCGCCCGGGCGCACGGTCAGGGGCGGGGCCACCGGGCCGAACCGTGGACGCGTCACGGAGTCCGGACGGGGGCGCGGGCCCGGCGGCGGCCGAGCAGCCCGCGCCGCGGCTCCTGGTCCGGCAGCCAGCCGAACGCGAGGCAGCTGCCGACGACGCCGAGCAGGAGTCCGACCAGGAAGCCCCCGAGGTTCGAGGTGAGCCAGGTGCCGAGGGAGGCCAGGACGCCGCAGACGGAGTAGAAGAGGCGCTGTGCGGGATTGAAGAGGACGAGCAGTCCGCAGATCAGCATCACCGCGGGCAGCAGGTAGCCGGCCAGCCCCTGCATCCCGATGTGCATGACGACCTTCAGCGACGCCTGCTCCGTGAAGAGGATCTCCGCCCCTCCGAGGGCGAGCAGGAGCCCGCCCCAGAAGGGGCGGGCCGCCCGCCAGTTCCGGAAGGCGGACATCAGCAACCCTGGTCGCTGAAGCGGAGTTTCAGGCCGGGCAGTTTGAACACCGCCGCCGTGGTGGCGTAGTTGGTCTGCCGCAGATGCGCGATCCGCACGGTGTCCGCCTGCTGGCTGAAGACGCCCTTCGGACCCTGGACCCCGGCCTTGTCGAGCGTGCTGGCGTCGTTGCCGATCTCGATGTTGTCGAAGGCGGCGTCGCCGGACAGCTCGGTGGAGTCGGTGGTGAGATTGGTCGCCGTCACCTTCTGCTCGCCCTGACCCGCGGTGATGAGCAGGTTGGTGCCGCCGAGGTCGACGCTCTGGCAGAGCTTCGTGAGGGTGGCGTTCCTGATGGCGGAGACGACCACGAGGACCTGGCCTCCCGTGTCGCCCTCGTTCGGGCTGCCTTCGGCCATCCGGTCGAGGGCGCCGAACTGCTCGAAGCCCTGGCCGTCGAGGTTGGTCGCCGTGACGGTGAACGGCATCCCGGAGATGGCGAACTGCACCCCCAGGGCCCCCTGCGCGGTGAGGATCATGAGCCCCGCGGCGACCAGGGTGGCGGGCACCGCCATCACCGCGGCACGGCGCGCGCGGACCCGCCCCCGGCGGGCGGGCCCTTCGGGTCTGTCGGGACCGTCCGGCCCGGAAACGCTTTCTGGCGTCCCGGAGGGTTCGGGGGTGGAACCGGCGGACGGAGTGGCGTCCGAGGACGAGGCCATTTCTGCTCCCAGGGGCATGGTCAGTGCGGACGGGGATTCCTGGCACGGTGTCCTGGCGCGGACAGCGGGTGGGGCTTCGCGGCCCCCGCACCTCTCGGCGGACGCAAGGGCTTTCTCGTTGCGCGGCAGCAGCCGCGACGGAAGTTACCCCCGGTAATACGCGAGGGTCAAGCACCTTGTGCGAAAAGGGAGTTGGCCGTGTGGTGAAACCGTGCAGGCGCGGCGGCCGGGTTCACGGGCGGACCTCGGCCCACCTCGAGCCGAGATGCCGGACGAAGCAGGTCCTCGGCGCACCTCCGGCCCGGGTGCCGGACGCGCGCGCACCTCCGCACACCTCCGGCCCAGGTGCCGGACGGAGCACGGGCCGCGGCGGCCCCGGTGGCGGACCGCCCCGCGGGTCACTCCGGGAACCCCGCACGGACCGGGCCGCGCACACGGCACTCGGGCACCCGGCGGGCCGAACACGGAATGAATCCGGCCGCAGGACTGACTTGGCGTCAACTTCCTTGCTACGCCTTGACGTTGAACAACCCTCAGGTCTACAACTCTCCCTGGCCGAGCACGGATCCGTGGCGCCGGATCCGTCCTGCGGCACAAGCCTGCCCCGGGACCCTCCCGCCATCGGCCGGCCTGCCGCACCCACGGTCACGCGACCCGTCGCGCGGCGGCAGCTCGCTCTCGCGATCCGCTTCCACCCCTCCACGGCACCGGCACGGTCGCTTCCCCCCTCCCGGACCATGCCGGTCGCCCCAGCGCCGGGCCTGTGCCGGGGGCCGTCCCTCGACGCCCCCGGCCGGCCGTCCGGCAGCCGTCGCCGGTCCGCCGTGTTCGGAGAAGGCACGCCGGACCGGCGACGACACCTCACCCACCCCCACTTCCGGAATGAGGCACCCGCATGCGCACTCGTACCTCTCTCGCCCTGGCCTCGGCCGTCACCGCTCTCGCCCTGTCCGCCGCAGGCCCGGCCACCGCGGCCGACAGCACGGTCCTCACCACGGGCGGGCCCGGCGGAACGGCCGTCGCGGCCGGGGACGTACTCAGCGCCTCCCTGGCCGCCGGCACGAAGGCCACGCTCTACTCCAGCAGCACCGGCACGAGCGGCGTCTCCTGCGGCACGTCGACGTTCGTCGCCGAGGTGCTCGACAACCCGGCCGCGCCCGGTGTCGCCACCGAGTCGGTCACCAGCCACACCTTCGACAGCGCCGCCTGCACCAGCAACGTCATCGGCGTGCTCGGCGTCACGCGGATCACCGTCGACAACCTGCCCTACACCACGGCCGTGACGTCCGGGGGCGCGGTCACGATCACTCCCGCCGACGGCTCGACGATCCAGACGACCGTGGTCCTGCGCACGCTTCTCGGCAGCATCACCTGCGTCTACCGGGCTCCGGGCCTGTCCGGGACCGCCGACAACGCGGACAACAGCATCTCGTTCACCAACCAGCAGTTCACGAAGTTCTCCGGCTCGTCACTGTGCTTCAGCAACGGCTACTTCACGGCGAAGTACGCCCCCGTCACGGACACCACCCAGGAGGGCGGCCCGACGGTCTTCGTCAACTGACGGCACCCCGGCGCACGAACGTGCGGGGGCGGGAAGCATGTCTCCCCGCCCCCGCACGCACGAGGTCACTTCAGGTCGCTCTTCTTCAGGTAGCCCGAGTCCAGCAGCACCGACTCGTAGTTGCCCTTGTCGACGCTCACCGGCTCCAGCAGGTACGCCGGCACGACCTTCTCCCCGTTGTCGTACGTGCTGGTGTCGTTGATGGCCGGCTTCTTGCCGTGCACCACCGAGTTCACCATGTACGAGGTCACGAGGGCCAGTTCACGGGTGTCCTTGTAGACGGTCTGGGACTGCTCGCCGCCGATGATCGACTTGATCGACGGCACTTCGGCGTCCTGGCCGGTGACGATGGGCAGGGGCTTGCCCGGGACACCGTAGCCGTGCTTCTTCAGCGCCTTGATGATGCCGATCGACATGCCGTCGTAGGGCGAGAGGACCGCGTCGAGGGTCTGGTCCGTGTAGTCCGAGTCGAGGACCTTGTTCATTCTCTTCTCGGCCGCGACACCGTCCCAGCGGAGGGTCGTGACCTCCTCCAGTTCGGTGTCGCCGGATCTGACGATCAGGTCACCGTTCTCGATGTACGGCTTCAGGACCTCCATCGAGGCGTCGTAGAAGAAGCGCGTGTTGTTGTCGTCGGCGGATCCCGCGAAGAGTTCGACGGTGAACGGGCCCTTGCCGGTGCCGTTGACGAGCCCGAGCCTCTCCACGAGGAAGTCGGCCTGCTGATGCCCGACCTTCACGTTGTCGAAGGTCGCGTAGTAGTCGACGGCGTCCGACCCGAGTATGAGCCGGTCGTAGGAGATGACGGGTATGTGGGCGGCCTTCGCCTTGCCGAGGACGCCCTTGAACGCACGGCCGTCGACGGACGCGATCACCAGTGCGTCCACTCCGTCGGCGATCATCGCCTCCACCTGGGCGACCTGGGTCTTCGGGTCGTTGTCCGCGTACTTGAGGGTGGTCTTGTAACCGAACCCCTTGAGCTCGTCGACCATGTTCTGGCCGTCGTTGATCCACCTCTGGGACACCTTGGTGGGCATCACGATCCCGACGGACGCGGCACCGCCGCCGCTGCCGGTGTCGGAACTCTCACCGCATCCTGCGAGCGAGAGGGACAGGACGGTGGAAAGGGCCGCAGCTACGGTGGTGCGGGCGCGCATGCTCATCGTTCCTCACTGGGGTGACAGACAGTCGGCGGCACCCGGTTCGCTCCGTGCGCCGGGCGGCCCGCGACCGTCGTCCATGCCGCGCCTGACCGGCGGGGCATGCGGAGGACGTCCGCGGCGCACGGCTCCTGGACGGAGTCCGTGGTGCATCCCTGCTGGTGCCGAGGTGTACCGGGGCCGCCGTGCAAGGGAGTTCGGGGCGTCGCACCGGTGGGACTCGCACTGCACGTACGCGCCGGTGACGACGCCGAGGTATGGCCGGTGCCCCACGCACGGAGCTCCGGGTTCGGCTGGTCTCACCGGGTCACGGTGAGGGAGGGGACGTTCCGACCAAACGGTTTGACTCCTGCGTTGGACTCCGTTGAACCCGCACACGAGCAGGCCGGCGATGACCGGCCCCCACGGGCACGGCCTCGTTACGTGGGGTGCAGGGAGCGTATCTCGACGTAGGGCCACTGTGACTCCCTTTGGTCACATTGATTGCGCCGACGCACGATCATTCGAAACCGCAGGCTGCCGCATTTGTACCCAATGACCTCCACGGAGTGCACAACTCACAGCACTTTGTGCCCAGTTGCCCGATCATGGGCGGACTGTTCAATCGACAACGACCGAACAACGGAAGCCGGCTTCCGAGGACGCCGCACACAGACATCCGATGTCTGGCGACTGAGAGTCGCCCCGACCGCCCGTGCGCCACCCCGGCGAGGAACCCGCCCCCCGAAGGGCAGGACCTCCCCGCGACGGCACCCGGCCGGAGCCGGGGAAGCCGACGCCGACTCGACGGCGAACCTCGTCACAGGCCGGGACACAGGTATGCATTCACGTCACTTTCCGGACGTGAGCGACACCACGGGAAGTCGTGGAACCCGGAAGATCACCGCCAATCCCCCCGCAGGGCGGCGATGTTCCACCCGCGAGCCCCCGACGGCCGCCCCGCACAGCAAGATCACCTTTGTTCAATCCTGCATGACATGTTGTCAATTGTCCGGATCTCGGCCAACCGGACCCTGGCGGTTTTCCCGCCGCCCCTTACGCCCGATAGGGATACGAATCGTCAACCGAGGCCATTCCGGCGGCATATGCGATCCCGCGTGCCGCCGGCCGACCATGAGGACGTATCCCATGTCCCGTCCCACCCGACGCCGCGCCCTGCGGGGCGCGGCCGCGCTCGCCGTCGGCGGCGGCGCCCTCGCCGCACTCCCCCGTACGACCGCCTCGGCCGCTTCGGCCGCCGCCCACGAGCAGGACGGCCCCGCCCCGTTCGACGAGGTCTACCTCGGCCGCCGAATACAGGGCCGGTCCGGCGGCGGCCACCATCACCACGGCGCCGGATACACCGTGCTCGTGGACGGCGTCGAACTCCACGTGATGCGCAACGCGGACGGGAGCTGGATCAGCGTCGTGAGCCACTACGACCCGGTGCCGAGTCCGCGAGCGGCGGCCCGCGCCGCCGTGGAGGAACTCCGGGGCGCTCCCCTCGTCCCGTTCAACTGACCAGCACCGCAACGGAGTCCGACCGCCATGACCGTACGCAAGAACCAGTCCGCCCTGACCGCCGAGGAGAAGCGCAGGTTCGTCGCCGCCCTCCTGGAGCTGAAGCGCTCAGGACGCTACGACACGTTCGTCACGACCCACAACGCCTTCATCCTCGGTGACACCGACACCGGCGAACGGGTCGGCCACCGCTCGCCCTCGTTCCTGCCCTGGCACCGCAGATTCCTCCTCGAGTTCGAGCGGGCCCTGCAGTCCGTCGACGCCACCGTGGCCCTGCCCTACTGGGACTGGAGCGTCGACCGCACGCCCCGCGCGGCCCTGTGGGCACCGGACTTCCTCGGCGGTACGGGACGATCCGTCGACGGGCGGGTCATGGACGGGGCCTTCGCCGCCTCCACGGGCAACTGGCCCATCTCCGTGCGTGTCGACACCCGGACGTATCTGCGGCGTTCGCTCGGCGGTGGCGGCCGGCCGCTGCCCACTCCGGCGGAGGTCGACTCCGTACTCGCCATGGCGACCTACGACATGCCGCCGTGGAACAGCGGCTCGGACGGGTTCCGCAACCACCTGGAGGGCTGGCGGGGCGTCAATCTGCACAACCGCGTCCATGTCTGGGTGGGGGGCCAGATGGCCACCGGCGTCTCCCCCAACGACCCGGTGTTCTGGCTGCACCACGCGTACATCGACAAGTTGTGGGCCGACTGGCGCCGCAGGCACCCCGGCTCCGGCTACCTGCCGGTCGCCGGCACCCGGGACGTGGTCGACCTCGACGAGCGCATGAAGCCGTGGAACGACTCCACGCCCGCCGAACTGCTCGACCACACCCGCCACTACACCTTCGACACCGCCTGACGGACCGGGCCGGCGACCGGCGACTGAAGGCCGGCGCCCCGTGACCGGTTACCCGTGACCGAGGGGCCGGTGACCGGGTGCGGCGGTGCCGGCGGCACGGGAGGACCGCCGGCACCGCCGCGGGCGGGGCGCCCGACGGCGGGGGGCCGACCGTCGCGCACCACCTCGGGCGGCGGGCCGCCTCCTCCACGGGAGGCGGCCGCCGGGGATCGTCAGCCGCGCCGCGCGTGCAGGGTCCGCGCGACCCTGGGGCCCAGCCAGCGCTTGAGCCGGCGCAGCGCCTCCAGCCGACCGGCCGCGCGGTCGATCCGGTAGTAGAGCTGCGGCGGGACGTAGGGCAGGAGCGGGGAGTGCCGCTGGCCGAGGAGGGCGAACATCTGGGCGGGCGGCAGCCCGATGTAGCGCGGCAGGTTCTCGTACCACTGGGCGCTGTGGCGGGCCGCGCTCTGCACCGACAGCAGCGCGGCCCTGCGTTCGCGCTCGTACGCGTCGAGGGCGGGCGCGAGTTCGGCGCGACCCTGCCCGGTCCGGGCACCCAGGGCCCCGGCCAGCGCGATGGCGTCCTCCAGGGCCAGCGTCGTGCCCGCGCCGATGGAGTAGTGCGTGGTGTGGGCCGCGTCGCCGAGCAGCACGACATTGCCGCGGGACCACGTGCGGTTGGTGAGCGTACGGAAGTTGAGCCACTGCGCGCTGCCGCCGGCCGTCGCGCGGCCGATCAGCCGGTGTCCGTCCAGCGGCCTCGCGAACAGCTTCTCCAGCAGGACGAGCCCTTCCGCCTCGTCGGCGCGGTCGAGCCCGAGGCCGGTCCAGGTCTCCGGCGAGCACTCGACCACGCAGGTGCTCCGGTCCTCGCCGAACCCGTAGCCGTAGAACCAGATCCAGCCGTGCGGCGTCTCCTCGAAGGCGAAGGTGAACGCGTCGAACACCTTCGTGGTGCCCAGCCAGATGTACTTGTTCCGGCCGAGGACGACCTCGGTGCCGAAGTGCTCCGGATGACGCTCGCGCACCCCGCTGTGCACCCCGTCGCCGGCCACGACGAGGTCGGCGTCGGGCAGTTCGGCCCCGTCGGCGATCTCGTCCTCGAACTCGACGCGCACCCCGAGCGCCCGGGCCCGTTCGGCCAGCAGGTCCAGGAGTGTGCGGCGGCCGATGCCGAAGCCCTCGTCGCCGCGGTGGGTCGTCGTGCGGTCGCCGACGTGCGCCCGGCCGTCGCTCCAGCGGACCGAGTTCTCCCGCACGGCCCGCGCCGACTCGGGATCGTGCTCCTCCAGCCTGTCGAGCAGGCTCGCCCAGTACGTCACCCCCCATCCGTAGGTCGAGCCGGCCGGGTTCCGTTCGTGGACGGTGATGTCGTGGCCCGGGTCCTGCCGCTTCATCAGGATGGAGAAGTACAGGCCGGCGGGCCCGCCACCGACGCAGGCGATCTTCACGCGCGCACTCCACTGTTCGCTCAAGGTGATCAATCGACAGCACAGCGTAGGGGTGCGGCGGGTGCCCTCGCGCCCACCGCGCCGCGTGTCGCACCGGCCCGGCGGAGTCGAGCGGCGGAACCTGGGCAGGCGAAGAAGCAGCACTGGGCGAGCCGGGAAAGGGCTCATGGACACCAATACGTGGATTCTGGTACTCGTCGTGGCGGCCGTGCTGGCAGCGGCCCTGCTGGCCGCGGTCGTCCTCATGGTCCGGCTGGTGCGCACCCGCCGCGACCTCCGCCGGGCCGGGCTGCCGACCGGCCCCCGCTGGGTCTTCTGGGGGGCGGTGGCCTACGTCGTCCTGCCGACGGACCTGCTGCCGGACCCCGCCTACTTCGACGACATCGCCGTACTGCTGCTGGCCCTGAGGTCCATGCGCACCTCGTCCGACCCGCTGCGCTGAGGGTCCGCCGGATCTGCTTGGGTGGGTCCGTCGGACACGGACCTCCACCATCGGGACGATCATGCGGGCAGACATCCAGCAAGTCGCCGACGGCATCCATCTGGTGCACGGAAGCAACACCAATTGGGTGATCCTCGGCGAGGGCGACGCCGTCACCCTCGTGGACACCGGCTATCCCGCGGACCGCGAGCGGCTCCTCGCGTCCCTGGCGGCCGTGGGCAGCTCGCCCGAGGCGGTGGCGGCGGTGCTGATCACGCACGCGCACAACGACCACATCGGCTCGGCCGAGCACTTCAGCCGCACGTACGGCACGCCCGTCTACACCCACGCGGCCGAAGTCCCGCACGCGCGCCGGGACTTCCTCCAGCAGGTGACCATCGGGACGGTGGTGCGGAACTCCTGGCGGCCCGGCGTCCTGCCGTGGGCGGTGCACGTCCTGCGCTCCGGCGGCACCGAACACAACCCGGTCGCCGACCCGCGGCCGTTCCCCGGTGAGGGCCCGCTCGATCTGCCCGGCCGTCCCGTTCCCGTGCACACCCCCGGCCACACGGTGGGCCACTGCGCCTTCCATCTGCCGGACGCGGGAGTGGTGATCTCGGGAGACGGGCTGGTCAGCGGGCACGCCACCTCCCGCGCGAAGGGCCCGCAGGTGCTGCCCGTGATGTTCCACCACGACCTCGGCGGCACGCTCGCGTCACTGGACACGTTCGAGTCGCTGACCGGTGACGTCCTGCTGCCCGGGCACGGGCCGGTGCACCGCGGCTCCGTGCGCGAGGCGGCGGCACGGGCCCGGGAGCAGGCGCTCTGAGCCGGCGCCGGACGGCTCCCGCGCCCCTTGCCGGGTCCGGTGACCGCGCAGGGTGCGGGAGCCCGTCACCGGGTCACCAGCGGCTCTCCACCTGCTCCTTGACGCGCCGCTCGTACAGGTCGGAGATCGCCGCGAGCGTCTCGTCCGGGAGCGGCGGCAGCTTCCCGGCAGCCGCGTTCGCGCGGGCCTGCTCGGGCGAACGGGCTCCCGGGATGACCGTGGTCACACCGGGCTGCTGCGTGATCCAGGCGAGCGCCAGCTGCGCCGGGGTGCGGCCGTCCGGCGACAGCGCGGCGAACTCGGCCGCCGCCTCGACACCGGTCGTGTAGTCGACGCCGGAGAAGGTCTCCCCCTGGTCGAAGGCCTCACCGTGCCGGTTGTACGTCCGGTGGTCGTTCTCCGCGAAGACGGTGTCCTTCGTGTACTTGCCGGAGAGCAGTCCGGAGGCGAGGGGGACCCGGGCGATGATGCCGACCCCGGCCTCCAGTGCCGCGGGCAGGACCTGCCGGAGCGGCTTCATACGGAACGGGTTGAGGATGATCTGGACGCTGGCCACACCCGGGCGGGCGATCGCCGTCAGCGCCTCCTCGCAGGTCTCGACGCTCACGCCGTAGGCCGCGATCCGCTCCTCCTCGACGAGGGTGTCGAGGGCGTCGAACACCTCGTCCGCCCGGTAGACGGAGGTCGGCGGGCAGTGCAGCTGCACCAGGTCGATCCGGTCGACTCCGAGATTGCGGCGCGAACGGTCGTTCCAGGCACGGAAGTTGTCGAGGACGTAGTTCTCCGGCAGCTGGTCGACGCGGCGGCCCATCTTCGTCGCGACCAGTACGTGCAGATCGGGCCTGCCCTGCAGGAAGGAGGCGATGGTCGCCTCGCTCCGCCCGTCCCCGTACACGTCGGCCGTGTCGAAGAACGTCACCCCCGCCTCCGCGGCGGCCTCCAGGACCGCCAGGGCCTCCTTGTCGTCCACGTCGCCCCAGTCGGCACCGAGTTGCCACGTGCCGAGTCCGACGACCGATGCGTGCTGTCCTGACCTGCCGAATTCGCGCTCGTCCATGGGACCAGTCTGGCACCCGGCACACGGTGTTCCGGACGCCGACCCCGGGCGGTGCGCCCGTTCAGGCGACGGCCGGGGCGGGAGCCGTCCCGCGAAGCGGTCGGCTCCGGGCCCGGCCAGCGGTTCTCCGTCCACCGCCGGACGCGCGGGTTCCGCGCGCCGGAGGCCGTGCGCGCCGGACCGGCCGCGCGCGCCGCCGTCACAAAGAGAGCCGCCGCGTCCGGGAATTCACTCCTGTCGATGCAACCCGCCCGCGGGTGCGGCGCGTAGAGATGGTGCCGTCGCCGCGTCCGCGGCACGGCATGCACCGGTTCCGCGCACGCGGACTGACAGGGGAGAGCAAGCAGATGAGTTCAGCGATGACGGGCGGGCGCGCGGCGGCACTGGGAGCGGTCCTGCTGTCCGTCCTGGTGGTTCCGGCCCACGGAGCGGCCGCCGACGAGGCCAACACCCGCACCACGAGCGACGGTTCGGCGGCATCCGCCGGACGGCAGGGCGCGGTGGGTGAGCTGCCCGCACCGGACCGGGCGGCGCTGCGCGACGTACTGCGTACGGCGCTCTCGCAGGGGGCGCCCGGCGCGATGGCCCGGGTCGACGACCGCGGCAAGGTCATCAAGGCGGCCGAGGGCGTGGCGGACCGGACCACCCGGCGGGCCATCGCCAACGCCGACCGCTTCCGCGTCGGCAGCGTCACCAAGAGCTTCTCCGCCGTCGTGCTGCTCCAGCTCGTCGACGAGGGCGTGCTCGACCTGGACGCACCGGTCACCAGGTACCTTCCGGGGACCCTGCCCGACGACCGGATCACGGTGCGCCATCTGCTGAGCCACCGCAGTGGACTGTACGACTACACCAACGACATGTTCGCCGCGACGGTCCCGGGCTTCGAGTCCGTGCGCAACAGGGTGTTCACCCCCCAGGAGCTGGTGGACCTGTCCCTGAAGAAGCCGCTCACCGGCACTCCGGGCGCCGCGTACTCCTACTCGAACACCAACTTCGTCGTCGCGGGCATGCTCATCGAGAAGCTGACGGGAACGTCCGTGGCGTCGGCCTACCGGACGCGCGTCATCGCGCCCCTCGGGCTGAAGGACACGGTGTACGTCCACCCGTCCACGGCGATCCCCGGCCGCCACGCCAAGGGGTACCTGACACCGGACGAGGCCGGCGCGCCGCTGGTCGACTCGACCGAGCAGACCGCCTCGTGGGCGCAGGCGGCGGGCGCGGTCATCTCCAGCACCCGTGACCTGAACACCTTCTTCTCGGCCGTGCTGCGCGGCGAACTGACCTCGTCCGCGCAGCTCGCCCAGATGCGGCAGTGGATCCCGGTGAACAGCACCCAGGGGTACGGCCTCGGGCTGCGCCGCCGGGACCTGTCCTGCGGGGTCTCGGTGTACGGCCACACGGGCACCGTGCAGGGCTACTACACGTACGCGTTCACGTCGGCGGACGGCAGGCGCAGCGTGACCGCGCTCGCCAACACGTCCAACAACTCCGCCGTGCTGACCACCATGGCGGGCACCCTGGAGGCCGCGTTCTGCGGCAAGCCGGCCGCCGCGAAGCGCTCGGCGGCGCCCGCCGAGCGGCACGAGGACATCGCGCCGGCGATCACCCGCGACTGACGGCGCGCGGGGCCAGGAACCCGCGCGGTCCCGTGGGACGTTGTTCCGGCAACGTCCCGCGGGGCGTGCTCCCGACCCGGCACCACGACAGGCGGCACCCATGAGCGAGTTGGTTCCCGGAGGCAATCTGCCCCTCCCGGGCGGCACCCTGACCCTCCGGGTCCCCGGCCCGTTCGACGTGTCCGCGCTCATCACGGACGACAGCGGCAAGGTCCGGGGCGACGGCGACTTCGTCTTCTACAACCAGCCGTCCGCGCCCGGGGCGCGGCTGCGGGGCGACACACTGACCGTCGACCCGGCCGCCCTGCGCGCCGGGGCGAGCCGCGTCACCGTCGTCGTCAGTCCCGCCGACCCCGGCACACCGCTGGGCGCGCTGCCCGCGCCGGCCCTGCGGGTCACCGGTCCGGGCGACCGTGTCCTCGCCCGGTTCACCCCGCCGGCCCCGCGGCGGGAGACGCTGCTCCTGCTCGCCGAGATCTACCGCCGCGGTACGGGGTGGAAGCTGCGCGCGCTGGGACAGGGGTACGCGGACGGGCTGGCCGGCATCGCGCGCGACTTCGGGGTGGAGGTCAGCGAGGAGGCGGACGCCGGCGCGGGCACGGTCCCCGCGGCCCCGCAGGCCCGGCGTGGCACGGTCACCACGACGGCCGGCCGGGCGGGGCGGCACGGGGGCGTCCCGGAGACGGACGGCTTCCTCGGCCCGGTGAACGCCGCCCGCGCGGCGACGGGCGCCCCGCCCGTCTCGCTGGACGCCCGGCTCACGGCCGCCGCGCGGGCCCACGCGGCGGGGATGGCCTCGGCCGGCCGCCTGGGGTCGGAGGGTCCGGACGGGATCTCGCTGCACGAGCGCGTCACCTCCGGCGGGTACGCGTACCTCACGGTCGGCGAGCACCTGGTGTCCGGCCCGCGCACCGCGGCCGAGTTCGTGGAGTACTGCCTCTCGGGCGAGCGGTCCCGGCGCACCCTCCAGGACCCGGCGTTCACCGAGGCGGGCGTGGCGTCCGTGCCCGACCACCGCTCGGGCACCCTGTACTGGACGGCGCTGTGGGCCCGTCCGCTCACGGCCGGGGGCCTGGCCGCCACGACGGCCGAGGTCCTGTCGCTCACCAACGCCGAGCGGGCGTCGGCCGGGCTGCCGCCGCTGGCCCCCGATCCGCTGCTGGCCCGCGCGGCGCAGGCGCACAGCGACGACATGGTGGCCCGCTCGTTCTACTCGCACACCTCCCCCGAGGGCAGCGAGCCCTGGCACCGGGCCGCCGCCGCGGGCAGTGCCCGCCGCACGATCGGCGAGAACATCGCCTGCGGCCAGCGCTCCCCCGCCGAGGTCGTGCGCGGCTGGATGGACAGTCCCGGGCACCGCGCCAACATCCTCAAGCCCGCCTTCACCCACCTGGGCGTCGGCTTCGCGGGCGGCGGCCCGGCGGGCACGTACTGGACCCAGCTCTTCGGCGCCTGACGGCATCCGGCGGCGCTGCGCCCGGCCTGGCCCGCCCGTCACGGGCCCTCCCATAACCGCTGGTCAGACGCCCGTTATCGATGATGACAACGGTCACCGCTGCAGCCTTTGCCGATCTCGGCGCGGTGCGCTTCACTGCGGGTGTCGGACACCGCATCAAGGGGGACCCAGATGACGAGCGCGCACCACGACCACGATCACGGGTCGGGCGGGCACGCGGGGCATGCGCACGGCGTGAGCGGGGACGCGGACCGCCGCTGGCTCGCGATCGCCCTGACCCTGATCGCCACCTTCATGGCGGCCGAGGTCGTCATCGGTGTCTACGCCCGCTCGCTCGCCCTGATCTCCGACGCGGCGCACATGCTCACCGACGCCGTGTCCATCGTGCTGGCCCTCGTGGCGATGCGGCTGGCCGCGCGCCCGGCCCGCGGCGGGTTCACGTACGGGCTGAAGCGCGCAGAGATCCTCTCCGCGCAGGCGAACGGGCTGACGCTGCTGCTGCTCGGCGCCTGGCTGGCGTACGAGGCGGTACGGCGTCTGATCGATCCGCCCGAGGTGGAGGGCGGGCTGGTGTTCGTGACGGCCCTGGCGGGGATCGCGGTGAACGTGGCGGCCGCCTGGTGCATCTCGCGGGCGAACCGCGCCTCGCTCAACGTCGAGGGGGCCTACCAGCACATCCTCAACGACCTGTTCGCCTTCGTGGGCACCGCGGTCGCCGGTCTCGTCGTACTGCTGACCGGGTTCGCGCGCGCCGACGCCATCGCCACGCTCGTGGTGGTCGCCCTCATGTTCAAGGCCGGGTACGGGCTCGTACGGGAGTCGGGGCGGATCTTCCTGGAGGCGGCGCCCGCGCACCTGGACCCGGACGCGATCGGCGACCGGCTGGTGAGCCACTCGGACGTCACGGAGGTGCACGACCTGCACGTGTGGACCATCACTTCGGGCCAGCCGGCGCTCTCCGCGCACGTCCTCGTGGACCCCGTCGCGGACTGCCACACCGTGCGCCGGGACCTGGAGAAGGTCCTCCAGGTCGACTACGGGATCGGTCACACCACGCTCCAGGTCGACCACGCGCCCTCGGAGGTCCTGGAACTGCGCTCGGGCACCGGCGGCGACAGGTCGCACTGCGAGGTCGCGCACGGTCCGGTGCACCGCGACGAGCCCCACGCGCACTGAGTCCGCGGCCCGTTCCGCCGGGCGGTACGGGCGTCCTCCCGCCGGCCGGGAGGACGGCTCGCCCCGGCTAGGAGGACGCGGGCACGGGCGAGGGGGAGTCCCGCAGGTTCCGCAGTTCCCCGCCGACGTCGGTCCGCAGGTCGTCGAGGAGCGCGCGCTCGCCGCCGATCGCCCACCGCGGCCCCACGAGGTAGGTGCCGCCGTAGATGGCGGCCGCGTCCAGCCAGGTCTCCTTGAACTTCTCCCGCGGGAACGTCGTGACGATCCACCGGCCGCGCGAGGTGCGGCACACGCCCTCGCGGAGTTCGTCGGCCTCGATGCGGATCTCCGGCTTGCAGCCCGTCAGCTCGGCGATCCTCTCGATCTTCGCCGGTGCCGCCGTGACCCCGCCGGATCCGCTCTCCGGCTCCGCCGGATCGGCCGAGCACCCGAGCAGGAGCGGGCTCAGCAGGGCCGCCGCGGCCAGGCCGAGGGAGCGGGGGCGAGGGCTCGTCACCGTGGGTTCCTTCCAGGACGTGGATCACGTGTCCTGGGTGGTACGTGGTCCGGTGCCCGCCCGTTCAATCGGCGCGGCGAGCCCGGTGGCGCGACGGCCCGCCGCCCGGGAGCGGACGATCCCGGGCGGCCCGGCGGGCGGCGGACCCGCGGGCTTCGCCGAGGGCGGAACGCCGTGCACTCCCCGAACCGCGCCCGGCTTCCTAGGGTGAGGGGGTGAGCAGCCACGTGTCGAACCGAGCCCGTGTCATCCCCCTGCGTCCCGTGCCGGACGAGTCCGCAGGACCCGCGCCGAGGGAGCCGTTGTGGCGGGACGTCGTGGGCGATGTCCTCAGACGCGAGCGGCTCGCCCAGGAGCGGACGCTCAAGGACGTCGCCGAATCGGCCCGCATCTCGATGCCGTACCTGTCCGAGCTCGAACGGGGCCGCAAGGAGGCCTCGTCCGAGGTGCTGGCCGCCGCCGCGCACGCGCTGGGGCTCGGGCTCGCCGACCTCCTGGCCCTGGCGCACCGCAGGCTCGCACGGCCGGCCCCGTCCGCCCGGCCCGTCCCGTCCGCCCGGCCGGTGGGTTCGCGCCCCGCGCCCGGCCGCACCGAGGCGCAGTCCCGGCTCGGCGACATCCGGCTCGCGGCCTGAGGAGGTGCGGCGCCCCGGCTCCCCCGGGGCGCCGCGGTCAGGCGGCCCGGGCCAGCCGCCGTCCGAGGATCTCGTCGGCCAGTCCGTAGGCCACCGCCTCCCGCGCGGTGAACACCTTGTCGCGGTCCATGTCGGCGCGCAGCGTCTCGACGGAGCGGTGCGTGTGCAGGGACAGCACCTCCTCGACCTGGGAGCGGATACGGATCATCTCCTTGGCCCGGAGGCTGAGGTCGGAGACCGTGCCCTGTGTGCCGCCGCTCGCGGGCTGGCCCAGCAGCACCCTGGAGTGCTCCAGGACGAAGCGCCGTCCCGGGTCGCCGCCGGCCAGGAGAACGGCGGCCGTCGAGGCGGCCTGCCCGACGCAGAACGTCGAGATGGGCGCGCTCACGAAACTCATCGTGTCGTAGATGGCCATGAGCGAAGTGAAGGAGCCGCCGGGCGAGTTGAGGTAGATCGCGATCTCCTGTTCGGGTGCCGCGGACTCCAGGTGGAGCAGCTGGGCGATCACGACGTTGGCGACACCGTCGTCGATCTCCGTGCCGAGGAAGACGATCCGCTCGGAGAGCAGCCTGCTGTAGACGTCGTACGCGCGCTCGCCCTGCGGGGTGCGCTCGACGACGTTCGGGATCGTGTACTGGCTCATGTCAGAGTCCCATCCGTCGCTTCGTGGAGGCCGGGCGGATGTCTTCCAGGGACTCGACGACCCTGTCGACCATGCCGTACTCCCTGGCCTGCTCGGCCGTGAACCAGCGGTCGCGGTCGCCGTCGCGGGCGATCGCCTCCTCGCTGCGGCCGGTGTGTTCGGCGGTGATCCGCTCGATGGTCCGCTTGGTGAACTGCAGGTTCTCGGCCTGGATCGCGATGTCCGCGGTGGTGCCGCCGATGCCGGCCGAGGGCTGGTGCATCATGATCCGCGCGTTCGGCAGGGCGTAGCGCTTGCCGGGGGTGCCCACCGTGAGCAGGAACTGGCCCATGCTGGCGGCGAATCCCATGGCGAGGGTCGACACGTCGTTCGGGACGAGTCGCATCGTGTCGTAGATCGCCAGGCCGGCGTGCACGGATCCGCCCGGGCTGTTGATGTAGAGGCCGATGTCGGTGCGGGGGTCCTCCGCGGAGAGGAGGAGCAGTTGGGCGCAGACCCTGTTCGCGGACACCTCGTCGACCTGGGTGCCGAGGAACACGATGCGCTGGTTGAGGAGTTGGCCGGCGAGGTGGTCGTCGAACCGCGACGCGGGCGTCTCCCCCTCCTCAGCCCGGGGCGCCCGGTCGGTGCCGGGGCGGGTGTGCGACCCGGTGCCGCCGGGTCCGGTGCCGAAGGGTGTCATGGGTCCTCCTCGTGGTGGTGCGGCCGTCGTCGCCGCCGTGCCTCCACCCTCGGACCGGGGTGGGCCGTGCGGAAGGAATCTCGGCCCGCAGCAGATTCGCCCTCGGCAGAGCCGTTCGATTCTCATCCCCTCCAGACCTCGGCGAACGCCAACTCGGCGGTCTACATTGCCTGTTGCACCCCCCTTCCGCCCCAGCAGAGCCGGAGCCCAGCACGTGCACCAGGAGCCGACAGCCGCGGAACACCCCTCCCGGGCGGTACTCGACCGCATCGTGACCACCCGGGCGCACACGGCCCGCATCTGGAACTACTGGCTCGGGGGCCGGGACTACTACGAGGTGGACCGGACGACGGGCGACCACATCCGCGGACTGCACCCCGGCATCGACGCGTACGCGCGCGCCGACCGCGCGTTCCTGAACCGCGCGGTGCGGCACCTGGTCACCGACCGCGGCATCACGCAGTTCCTCGACATCGGCACCGGACTGCCCACGGCGGACAACACCCACGAGGCGGCCCAGCGCCTGGTGCCGGAGGCCCGGGTGGTCTACGTGGACAACGATCCGCTCGTGCTGGCCCATGCGCGAGCCCTGCTGACCAGTTCGCCGCAGGGGCTGACCGACTACCTCGACCTGGACCTGCGCGAGGTCGACGCGATCCTCGAACAGGCCTCCCGTACGCTGGACTTGAGCCGCCCGGTGGCGCTGATGCTGCTCGGCGTGGTCATCTTCGTCGAGGACGACGACGAGGCGTACGGCATCGTGCGGCGGCTCATGGCGGGACTCGCGTCCGGCAGCCATCTCGTGCTCTCCCACACCGTCACCCGGCCCGCGACGCCGGACGTGGACGCGGCCGTCGCGTACTGGAACGAGAACGGCACCCCGCGGCTCAAGCAGCGCACGCCCGAGGCGGTCTCCGGGTTCTTCGCGGGGCTCGACGTACTGGACCCCGGTGTCGTCTCCTGCTCGCGCTGGCGGCCGGACCCGGGAGCGGACTCGCAGGAGGTGGCCATGTTCGGCGGGGTGGGCCGCAGGCCCTGACACGGTCGCCGAGCACGGCCGGGTACCGGCAGACGGCAGACGGCAGACGGCAGACGGCGAAACGTGAATCGGGCCACAGAGAGTCTCTGTGGCCCGATTCACGGTGCTGGACGGTGTGTGCCGGCTCACGCTGGGCCGGGGCGGTGTGGCCGGGCTCACGGACGGACTGTTCGCGGGCGGACGGCTCGTGGGAGTGCGACGGGCGGCGGGGCGAAGGCCCCGCGGCTCACGCCGCGTTGGTCGACGTGTGGTCGGCCGGGTCGGACGGGGCGGCCGACCATTCGAGGACCAGCCGCTGGTACGCCCGCCGCTGCTCGCCGCTCAGCGTCCCGCCGCTCCGCAGCCACAGGGCGCGGATCTCCTCGTTGACCTCGGCGGCGGATCGCTGCACGGAGACCCGTGCACGACATTGGGTGGTGGACATGCCGTGAATCATACGGGCCCGGGAGTGAAGACCATGTGAGGAGCACCTGTGACGATGACTACTTACCTGTGACCTTTCCATGGGCGCGGCGGCGGGCGGCCGGAGGCCGGCCGGCCCGCCCCGGGACGTCTGTCAGGTGCCCGGCTTGCGGCCGTACACGTAGACGTCGTCGCCGTTCTTCAGGAGCGACCAGTACGCCTTGGCCTCGGTCTTGGTCATGTTGACGCAGCCGTGGGAGCCGGGCGGGTTCCACATGCTGACGCCCACGGAGTGGAAGGCCTGGCCGCCGTCGAAGAACTGGCTGTAGGGCATCGGCACGTTGTAGATGGACGAGACGTGGTCGATGTGCCGCCAGTAGATCTTCTTCAGGCCCGTGCGGGTCTCGTAGCCGTTGCGGCCGGTGCGCACCGGCACCGGACCTCGGACGAGGGTCTTGCCGTCCTGGATCCAGCTGAGCTGGAGCGTCAGGTTCACGCAGGCGATACGCCCCTTGTTGACGGGGCATTTGCCGTCCTTGTTCGGGTTCTTCCCGACGGCCTTCTGCTTGAGCATCAGATCCATGACGCCCCATGTGACCGGCCCGGCGTAGCCGATGTTCGGGGTGATGCCGTGCTTGGTCTGGAACGCCTTCGTCGCCGCGCAGTCGGCGGCGGACTGCTTGCCGTCGACCGGACGGCCGAGGAACTTCTCGACCTGCTTCTGGTACGGGCCGGCCTGCGTGCTGCAACTCGCGGCCTGGGCCGGGGCCGCGCCGAGCGCGACGGTCAGCGGCGTCACGAGTGCGGTGATCCCGAGCGCGACGACTCCGCGTCTTTTCATGTCCCCCATGGCAGACATTTCCCTTTCGTTCCGTCCATCTCTGCACTGCTAGACAACCGACGGGCGGCCTTGGTTGTGGAGCCGGGCGGGTCGCGACAGAACCGTGACTTTCCCCCTCACCGACCGGTACGGAACGCTCACCCGGTCCGGTGCCGGGTGCGGCGTCCGATCCCCGCCCGGCCCCGGACCCGGCCCCGGGAATCGGTCCAGTCGCCGCGAGGTGGACCGGGCCGCGGCGGGGCTCCGGCGCCTACGCTGCGGATCATGCACCGGACACTCGCCGACGACCTCTCCCGGCTTCCCGAGCTCCTGCAGTCCGCGCGCGACTTCGCGGCCCGCGAGGTGGCGGGGCTCGACGCCCGGCCCGTGGCGCACCTGGGCGGACCGCCCGACGCGGAGCCCCTCCCCGCGGACGGTGTCGGCGCCGAGGGCGCCCTCGCCCGGTTCGCCGAGCGCTGGGCACCGGGCTTCTCCGCCTCCGCCGGACCCCGCTATCTCGGCTTCGTGACGGGCGGCGCGACCCCGGCCGCGCTCACCGGGGACTGGCTGACCGGGGCGTACGACCAGAACTCCGCTGGCGGCGGTGACTCCACGGCGACCGCCCTGGAGCGCGAGACGCTCTCCTGGCTGCGCGAGCTGTTCGGCCTGGGCGACGACCACAGCGGCGCGTTCGTCACGGGCGCGACCGTCTCCAACACCGTCGGGCTCGCGATCGCGCGCGAGTGGCTCGGCGAACGCCTGGGTGTCTCCGTCTCGGAGGAGGGGGCGGGCGCGCTCGGCCCTGTCGACATCCTGTCCGGCAGCCCCCACTCCAGCGTCCCGAAGGCGCTCTCGGTCCTCGGCATCGGACGCGGCCGGCTGCGTACGGTCCCGCTGCTGCCCGGTGGCCGCGAAGCCGTCGACGTCGCGCGGCTGGACGCCGAACTGGAGGCGCTCGACGGCCGTCCGGCCGTCGTCGTGGCCAACGCGGGCACCGTCAACACGGTCGACTTCGACGACCTGCGGGCCATCGCCGCACTCAAGGAGCGCCACGACTTCTGGCTGCACGTGGACGCCGCCTTCGGCGGTTTCGCCGCGCTGTCCCCCTCGTACGCGCATCTCGTCGACGGCCTCGACGCGGCCGACTCGGTCTGCGTCGACCTGCACAAGTGGCTCAACGTCCCCTACGACGCGGCCGTGCAGTTCACCCGCCGCCGCGATCTCCAGGTGCGGGTCTTCCACAACGCGTCCCCGTACCTCGGCGCGCCGACCGGCGAGCCGGACTTCGTGCACCTCACACCGGAGAACTCCCGCCGGCTGCGCGCACTCCCGGCGTGGTTCTCGCTCGCCGCGTACGGCCGCGCGGGGCACCGGGAGATCGTCGAGCGGAACATCGCGCTCGCCCGGCGGCTCGGCGACGGGATCGCGGACGTCCCGGGTCTGCGGCTGCTGGCACCGGTCCGGCTGAACGTCGTGTGCTTCACCCTCGAAGGGGACGCCGGCCGGGAGCGGGTGCACGCGCTGGGCCGGGCCGTCGCCGGGTCCGGCGAGGCGTTCGTGACGCCGACGGTGTTCGAGGGGACGCACGCGCTGCGGGCCGCGTTCAGCAACTGGCGCACGTCCGAGGCCGACACGGACCGCGTGCTCGCCGCCGTGCGGCGCGCGGCGGGCGCCACGGACTCCTGACGCACTCACGCACGGGCGGGCGGGCGCGCCGGTCGCGTCAGTCGGTGGCGGCCGGGCCTCCGGGGGAGACCAGACCGCTCTCGTAGGCGAGCACGACGGCCTGCACCCTGTCCCGCAGGTCCAGTTTCGACAGGATGCGTCCGACATGGGTCTTGACCGTGGTCGGGCTGAGGAACAGCCGTTCCGCGAGTTCCGCGTTGCTGAGGCCGGTCGCCAGGAGGCCGAGCACCTCCAGCTCGCGGGGCGTCAGACCGGACAGATCGCGGCGGAGGGTGGTCTGCGGGGACTCCTGGCGGTGGGCGAAGCGTTCGATCAGCCGACGGGTGATCGTCGGCGCGAGGAGCGCGTCGCCCGACCGGATCAGGCGCACGGCCGCCACCAGGTGCTCCGGGGTGACGTCCTTGAGCAGGAAGCCACTGGCCCCGGCGGTGAGCGCGGCGTACACGTAGTGGTCGAGGTCGTACGTGGTGAGGATGATGACCCGCGTGCCGTCGGAGCCGCCGTCGGCTCCCCCGCCGAGAATGCGCCGGGTGGCCTCGATGCCGTCCATCCGCGGCATCCGGATGTCCATGAGGACGACGTCGGGCCGGGTGCGGCGGACCGCGTCGACCGCCTCGGCCCCGTCGGCCGCCTCCGCCGTCACCTCGATGCCGTCGGCGGCCAGGATCATCCCGAAGCCCGTACGCACCAGGGCCTGGTCGTCCGCGATGACGGCCCGCAGGGGCGGCGCGTTCACACCGCCTCCCAGGGAATCCGGGCGGTGACCCGGTATCCGCCGGTGGGCGTCGGCCCCGCGGTGAGCTCGCCGCCGTACACCGCGAGACGCTCGCGCAGCCCGATGAGGCCCCGGCCGTTGCCGTCCACCTGCGGGGAGTCGCGGACGGCTCCCGTGTCGGTGACCTCGATCTCCAGCCGGGCGTCGGCGTGTGCCACGACGACCGAGGCCTCGGCGCCCGCCGCGTGCTTGATCGTGTTGGTGAGCGCCTCCTGGACGACGCGGTACGCGGTGAGCTCCACCCCCGGCGGGAGCGGCACGGACGGCAGCGACACCGTCAGGCCCACCGGTGTCCCGGCGGCGCGG
Organism: Streptomyces fructofermentans; assembly: GCF_014651055.1. GTDB lineage: Bacteria > Actinomycetota > Actinomycetes > Streptomycetales > Streptomycetaceae > Streptomyces > Streptomyces fructofermentans. The sequence goes on along the minus strand of NZ_BMWD01000008.1, from coordinate 285,317 downwards.
ACCCCTTCGGCGAGGGCGTCGAGCTGTCCGAGGCCGGGCTGCGGCTCCAGCCCGTCCGCGGGACTGTCGGACCTGCCCGCCACCGGCCCCGCGAGCAGCCCCATCACATGGCGCAGCTCGGCCATGGCGGCACGGCCGCCGGCCTCGACCGCGAGCAGCGCCTCCTTGGAGCGCTCCGGGGCGGCGTCCATGACCTTGCGGGCCGCACCCGCCTGAATGACCATCACGCTCACATTGTGGGTGACGACGTCGTGCAGTTCGGCGGCTATCCGGGCACGCTCCTCCGCGACGGCGCGGCGCATGGCCTTCTCCTGGGCCCGCTGCAGCTCCGTGAAGCGGTCCCTGCTGGCCGCGAGCCGCTGCCGTCCCAACCGGGCGAGGCTGGCCAGCACCCCCACGACCAGGAGCACGACAGCGGGGCTCGACCAGCCGGGCAGCACGGGGTCCGACTCCCGGAACGCCGCCCCCGCCAGCACGGCGGCGACCACCAGCCCGGCCAGCGCCCGCATGCGGTGCCGGCTGTGGGTGACCGCGCTGTACGCGCCGATGCTGCAGGTCAGCACGTTGATCCAGGACACGCTGTCGCCGATGGCGAGCGCCGCGGCCAGGACCGCCCCGAACGCGGTCAGCGGATACCTGCGCCGGACCACGAGCGGCAGGGCCGACAGCACGACCAGGACCACGGGCGCGGAGGGGGTGGCCTCCGGTTCGAACCGGACCTCCGGCGGTACGGGCAGGCCCGGCGGCCACGGGGGAGCCTCGGCCTGCCACTGCCCGGGCCCGGACACGCTCCTGGCGCTCATCCGCACCGGCCCGTCGCCCGGGTAGCGCGCGGCGACGACCAGCGCGACGACGGTCAGCACGACGGCCAGCACCACGTCGAGGCGCACCGCCCGGCGGGAGAGCGGGGCGGGCCTCTCCTCCGGCTCGAACGCGTCACGGACGTGCCCACGCCACGTCCCGGGGCGCAGCACGTCGCCCGCCCGCTCACGCCAGGTACCGGGCCCCGGCACCTCGTCCACCGGTCCACCCGCCGCTCTCGGCGGCGGCACGTCGTGCCGCCGCCGTCGCCGCCCCTGCGGCTCCGCCGTCTCCATCCGCACAGTGTGCGGTCCCGCTGCGGTGCTCCGCGTCCGCCCGGACGGTCGACGACCTGCCCGCGGGGCGTACTCCTCGGGGATGACGCCGGGGACGGGTCCTCCGCGGGGAGGGCGGGATGTCGGTGCCCCGGGCGACGCGCCCCGGCGGCGCCCGCCCGTACGTTCACCGGGCCTGCACACGGCATCGGCTCCTCGACCGCGAAGGACGGACACACCCATGACTCAGGTGATCGAACTGAAGGGCGTGGCCAAGCGCTACGGCGGCGCCGACGCCGCCGCTCTCGGACCCGTGGACATCGCCGTCGCCCAGGGCGAGGCCCTCGCCGTGACCGGTCCGTCCGGCAGCGGCAAGTCCACACTGCTCAACCTCGTGGCCGGCCTCGACCGGCCGACCGAGGGGACGGTGACCGTGGCGGGGCAGCGCGTCGACCGGCTGAGCGAGCACGCGCTGGCCCGGTTCCGCCGCGAACGGATCGGCATGGTCTTCCAGTTCTTCAACCTCCTCGACGACCTCACGGTCGCCGACAACATCCGGCTCCCCGCCCAGCTCACCGGAACCGCCCGGCGCACGGCCGCCGCCCGCGCCGACGAGCTGATGGAGGTGCTGGGAATCCAGCGGCACGCCCGCGCGTACCCCGGACGGCTGTCCGGCGGTGAACGTCAACGGGTCGCGGTGGCAAGGGCGTTGATCAACAAGCCCGCCCTGCTGCTCGCCGACGAACCCACCGGCGCCCTGGACACCGCGTCGGGGCAGGAGGTGCGGGAACTGCTCGTGGACCTGCACCGCGGCGGGCAGACCGTCGTCCTGGTCACGCACGACCTGGAACTGGCACGGGCGTGCGCGCAGCGCACGATCCACCTGGTCGACGGGCACGTGGCCGCCGACACGCGGGCGGAGCCCGTCCGATGACCGGCTTCGGCAACGGGGCCCTCGGCCGGGTCGTCCGCTCCGGGGTCGGCAGACGCCGTGTGCAGACACTCGTGATCGCCGTGGCCACGATGATGGCGGTGGCCTCTGCCGTGGTCGCCGGCTCCCTGATGGTCGCCACGAACGCCCCCTTCGACCGCGCCTTCGCGCAGCAGCACGGCGCGCACCTCACCGCGGAGTTCGACCCCGAGAGGGTGAGCGACGACCGGCTCGGAGCGACCGGCGGCCTGTCCGGGGTCACGGCGAGCGCGGGGCCGTTCCCGACCACCACGATCAGTCCGGTGGGCCCGGAGGGCGGGCACATGCCCGCGCTGACGCTGGTGGGACGCCCCGGCCCGAAGAGCGACGTGGACGCGCTCGACCTCAAGTCGGGCCGCTGGGCACGGAAGGCGGGCGAGATCGTGCTGTCCTCGTCGTTCGCCGGCCCGTTCCTCGAACTGGGCTCGACCATGGAGAGTTCGGACGCCCCCGGGGGCCGGACGCTGACCATCGTCGGCTTCGCCATGTCGGCGGGCGACAGCGCCGACCTCTGGGCGACCCCCGCGCAGGTCAGGTCGCTGGTGGCCGAGGACGGCCGGCTCGGCAGCCAGATGCTCTACCGCTTCGACTCAGCGGGGACGAAGGCCGAGATCACCGGTGACCGCAAGAGGCTCGCCGCGGCCGTGCCCTCCGGGGCACTGCTCGGCACCCAGTCGTGGCTGGACACCAAGCGGGCCGCCGACCAGGGCGCGGCGGCGACCATCCCCTTCCTGTTCGCGTTCGGTGTGCTCGGCATCGTGATGTCGGTGATCATCGTCGGCAGTGTCATCAGCGGCGCCGTCGGCACCGGACTGCGGCGGATCGGCATCCTCAAGGCCATCGGCTTCACACCGCGCGAGGTCGTACGGGCCTATGTGGCACAGGCGTTGATCCCGGCCGGGGTCGGCATCGGCCTGGGAGTCGTGCTCGGCAACGTGCTCGCGGTGCCCCTGCTGGAGGACACCGAGTCCGTGTACGGCACCGCGTCGCTCTCGGTGGCGTGGTGGGTGGACGTCGTGGTGCCGGCCGGCGCGCTGCTCGTCGTCGGCGTCGCGGCCCTGGTGCCGGCGCTGCGGGCCGGGAGGCTGCGTACGGTCGACGCCATCGCGGTCGGCAGGGCTCCGCGGACGGACCGCGGCCAGTGGGCGCACCGGGCGGCGGGGCGGCTTCCGCTGCCGAGGCCCGTCACGTACGGCCTCGCGAGTCCGTTCGCGCACCCCGTCCGGGCGATCGCGATGGTGCTCGCGGTGGCCTTCGGGACGGTCGCCGCGACGTTCGCGGTGGGGCTGACGCAGTCCCTCAACGCGGTCGCCGCCGCGCAGGACCCCGAGGACCGCGCCGACGTGACCGCGATCAGCGGCGGGCCGGGCGGCGGCGGGAACGCCGGGCCCGTACGGACGGAGAAGCACCGCGGACCGGCGTCCGGCGGCCAGGAGCAGCCGGCGCCCGCCGACCCGGAGCGGGTCCGCGCCGCCGTCGCCGCGCAGCCCGGCACCGCCTCGTACTACGGCGTGGCACAGGGCGACGGCTCCGTGGCCGGGGTCGCCGGCTCCGTGCGGATCAGGCTGTACCAGGGCGATTCCGGCCCCGGGAGCTTCGAGATGATCTCCGGGCACTGGATCACCGGGCGGGGCCAGGTCGTGGTGTCCACGCAGTTCCTGGAGGCGACCGGCAACCGGGTCGGCGACACCGTGCGGGTGACTTTCGAGAAGGAGTCGCAGCGGCTGCGGATCGTCGGCGAGGCCTTCGACACGTCGGACGACGGGATGCGGGTCCACGCGGATCTCGGCAGTTTCGCGACCGCGGAACCCGGGGTCTTCCTCATCGAGGTCGAACCGGGCGTCTCACCGGCCGCGTACGCGGCGGAACTCGCCGAGGTGGTGCGTCCGTTGGGCGGGGACGCCATCGCCGACTTCGCCGGAAGGGGGGAGAGCATGATCCTCGTCCTGGAGGCGATGGCGGTGCTGCTGACCCTGATGCTGGTGTCCGTGGCGGGCCTCGGCGTGCTGAACTCCGTCGTCCTCGACACCCGCGAACGCGTCCACGACCTGGGGGTGTGCAAGGCGCTCGGCATGTCGCCGCGGCAGACCGTGGTCCTCGTGCTCGCCTCGGTGACCGGGATCGGCGTACTCGGCGGACTGGCCGGCGTCCCCGCCGGGTTCGCGCTGCACGGTTACGTACTGCCCGTGATGGGATCGGCCGCGGGCACCGGGCTGCCCCCGTCGGTCCTCGACGTGTACGACACCTGGCAGCTCGCGCTGCTGGGCCTGGCCGGGCTGCTCGTCGCCCTGCTCGGCGCGCTGCTCCCGGCCGGCTGGGCCGCGAAGGTCCGCACGGCCACGGCTCTGCGCACGGAGTGACGGGGCGGGGTGGGCGCGCGGGCGGGCGTGCGGGCGTGCGGGCGTGCGGGCGTGCGGGCGTGCGGGCGTGCGGGCGTGCGGCACGGTCCAGCGGGGGGCACCGACCCCGTACGTCCACCCCCGCATGCCCGTCTCCGCAGGACGGGACGGCTGCGCCCGCCGGGCGCGCCCGCCCGGTGGACCGGATGCCCGCCCGTCGCCACCCGGCGGTCCGGGTCGCCCGCGCGGCGGCGGGCTCACTCGCCCGCGTACGCCTTCTCCAGTTCCGCGATGTCCAGCTTGGACATCTCGAGCATCGCCTTGGTGGCCCGGGCCGCCTTCTCCGGGTCCGGGTCGCCGATCAGCTCGTACAGCCTGCTCGGGACGACCTGCCAGGACACGCCGAACCGGTCCTTGAGCCAGCCGCAGGGGCCCGTCTCGCCTCCGCCCTCGCTGAGCACGGCCCAGTAGTGGTCCACCTCGGCCTGGTCCTCGCAGTGGATCTGGAACGACACGGCCTCGCTGAACGTGAACTGGGGGCCGCCGTTCAGCCCGACGAACTTCTGGCCGTTGGCCTCGAACTCGACCGTCATCACGGCACCGGGCTCGCCGTATCCCGCCTCGTTGTAGCGTTCGACGCGGCCGAGGCGGGAGTTCTTGAAGACCGAGACGTAGAACGCGGCGGCGTCCTCGGCCTGGTTGTCGAACCAGAGACACGTGGTGAAACCGTCGGCTGCCATGGGAACCTCCTGGGCCGGAGTCCCGGCCGGGAGGCCGGGCGGAACGTGCTGTCGTCCCTTTGGACCGATCCTCGCCCCGAAACTCATCGGTGTCCCGGGCAGCGGCTCCGGCGGCCGCCCTACGAGTGACCGCCTGCCACCCATCCCGCCGGTCCCTCCCGACGGCTCCGTCCCCCGCGCCCCCTCGCGGGACCGCGCGCGACGGAACTAGCATGGTCGGCCATGACATCCCGGACACGGCCATGGGCCGGTGCCGCGTGACGTCCTTGCGCGGCACGTTCGACGAGGACGCCGAGCGCTACGACCGGGCGCGGCCCGCCTATCCGCCCGCCCTGGTACGGGCGCTCGCGGAGCGGACCGGTCTGGGTCCGGACAGCCGGGTCCTCGAAGTGGGCCCGGGAACGGGACAGTTGACCGTGCCCCTGGCCGAGTGGGGCTGCCGGATCACCGCCGTGGAACTCGGTCCGTCACTCGCGGCCGTCGCGCGGCGCAGACTGCGGGCGTTCCCCCGCGCGCATGTCGAGGTGGCCGACTTCGAGCGGTGGCCCCTGCCGGACGAGCCCTTCGACGTGATGGCGGCCGCGACGGCGTTCCACTGGCTCACGCCCGGGACAGGGCTCGACAGGGCGGCGCGGGCGCTCCGGCCCGGCGGCACGCTCGCGCTCGTCACGACCCACCATGTGGCGGGCGGGAGCGGCGACTTCTTCCGCGAGGTCCAGGAGTGCTACGAGCGCTGGGACCCGGCCACCCCGCCCGGGCTCCGGCTGGTCGGCGAGGACAGGACGGCCACGGACACCGCGGAACTGGCGGAACTGGCGGAACTCGGACCGGTCGAGTCGCTGCGGTTCCCGAGGGAGATCACTTACACGGCCCGGGACTACATCGACGTCCTGCTGACGTACTCGGGACACCGCGCGCTCGAACCGGCCGCCCGCCGCGGCCTGCTGGACGACATCCGGGAGCTGATCGACACCCGTCACGGGGGCTCGGTCACGAAGCGGTACCTGCACGAACTGCTCCTGGTCCGCAACGACGGGACCCGCTGACCGGCCACCGGGCGGCCCGGACCGCCGGGCAACGGGGGGCCGTTGCCCCCGCCGCGCGACGGGGCGCCGCCCGGGGGCTCACCACGGGGAACCGTCAGCCCGCCGCAGCCCCAGCCTGCGGTGCACGGCCTCCGGGTCGACGGTGCGCGCGGTGGCGTACGCGTCCACGAACACACGGCCTGGTGCCGTGCGGCCGCCATGCGGCGAAGCCGGGTTCGGCGACCGGTGGGGCGCCCGGGTGCGGCCGACCCCGGCGGGGGCGACGGCTCGGGCTGCCGGCGTCCGCCCCCGGCGGGAGCACGGGTGCCGGGGTGATCCGGGTACTCGCGGGCCGGCGGCGGTGCCACGGCTTGCGGCGCGCGAGCCTACGGCCCCCGACCGCCGGACGCGCCCCTCCCCGGACGCCGGGTCCGAGGAGGGGCCGGGGCGTGCGGGGTCAGAGTCCCGGGGACGTGGCGGCCGACTCCGGGACCGAATCGCCCGAGGCGGTCTGTGTCGTCACACCCGACGATCCGCCGTCGGGTGCCGGTGCCGACGAGTCGGAGGCCGGGGGCTCGGGCGACGGCGGCTCGGACTTCTCCGAGGGGGCGGAAGTCGGCGGGGACGTCGAGGAGTCCGAGGGCTTCGACGGCTTCGACGGCTTCGAGGGGCAGGGCTTCGCTCCGTCGCGCGGCTTCTCGCCTTCCTTCACGCACGGCGACGTCGAGTCCGACGGGGACGTGGAACTCACGGACGGGGAGGGCCGGTCCGGCGGCGGGTCGGTCTTCTTGTCCTTGTCGCCGGTGTCGCCCTTCTCCCGGCCGAACCATTCGTCGCTCTCCGGGTCGTACATGACGAAGACGTCGACGACCTGGGGCGCGGGCGTGACCACGACGACGTTGGCCGGGTCGTACGACGCCCAGGAGTCGCCCGTCCTCTTGGGCGTGCTCTTGAGCGCCACGGGCGGCAGCAGCGGGTTGCCGCACGCGCAGCGCACCCGGGGCACACCCCGGTCGTCGACCAGGACGGCGGTGCCGGTCTGGAGGACGGCCTGGTAGCTGGTGGCCTTGCCGTCGCGGTATCCGTGGTTGGTGACCCGGGTGTCCATCCGCAGCTGCACGGGGGTGAGCGAGCGCAGGTACGCGGGGACGTCGCCGGGCTGGAGTTCCAGGACCGAGGCGAACGCCTGGTTCTTGGCGGGGGCGTCCTGGAGGGCGGAGATCTGCTTCTCCACGTCGCAGCTGGCCACGTTGCGCGTACCGCCGTAGAGACCGGGTGCCGACCCCTCGACGCCGCGCGTCACGTTGCCCGAGTCCGGGGTGTCCACGGGCGAGGGTGTCACGGGCTCGGTGGAGCTCTTCTCGGCCGTCGACTCGGTGAACGGGTCGGGGCCCGTCTTGCTCGCGGCCTGGAGGAAGACCTCGCCGCCCGCCTCCGAACCGCCGTCGTCGGGGCGGGTGAGGACGACGATCAGGACCACCGCGGCCACCACGGCCGTGGCGATGAGGGCGATCCGCGGGATCGACTTCCACCAGGGCCGTTCGGGTCCTCCGCCGGAGCCCCGGGCCGGCCCGTCGGGACCGTCCGGTCCACCGGGGCCGCCCGGGCCTCCGCCCATGGGACCGGACGGGCCTCCGCCGGAACCGCCGGCCGGGGGCGACGACGGGGTGCCGCCGCCCGGGGGCGGCGTGGGATGGGGCCGGGTCGGCCCCGACAGGGGGCCGGACGGCGGTCCGGTCGGACGGTCGGAGGACGGCGGTTCGACGCTCACGGGCTCTTCTTCCCTGCGTAGGGATTCCGCGGCACTTATGAAGGTTGGCGCCGCTTTGTTCCACGACGAGCCCATTGTGTGCTCCGATCCCGCACCACTCGCAAGCCGACGCCGGTCGGCCCACCCGACGGGCGCGCCGGCGCGGGCCTGCCTAGCGTGAACGGCGTGAGCCTCCAGAAAGCGCCTGACCAGGCAGTCGCCCGCCACGGCTGGGTGCAGGCCCTGGTGACCGTGGTCGCCGGGCTGATCGCCATGGCGGTCGTCGCCGCCCTCGGCCTGTGGGCCGCCGGAGCGGCGGACCTGCCGGACAACGCGTTCCCGCGCGTCGTCGCGGCCACGGTCGTCACCGCGGTCGGCGGTTCGGTCGAGTTCGGCGGGAACGCCGGCGTGCTCGCCGAGACCAACGCCGGGCTGAGCGTCACGCCCCTGTCGGTGACGCTGACGGGTGTCCTGGTCATCGCGGCCGGCTTCCTGCGTCCGCTGCGCCACCGGGCGGTCGCGGGCGCCCCTGAACTGGCCGGCTGGGCCGGCCGCATCGCCGTGCTCTGGCTCGCAGGGCTCACCGGTACGGCCCTGCTGGCCAGTCAGACCTTCGCGATCTCCCTGGGCGAGGGGACCATCTCCGAGATCGGTGAACTCCTCGGCGCCGGCTCGCCCCGGGTCGGCTTCGAGGCCGACGTGGCCGAGACGCTCGCCTTCGGCCTGCTCTGGCTGGCGGGTGTCCTCGTCGTCGCGCTGCTCGTCTCGCCCGGCGCGCCGCTGCCGGCCCGGCTGCTGCGCTTCCAGGAGTCGGTACGGCCCGCCGCGTACGCCATGGTCGTACTGCTGCTGGCCTGCGTCGCCGTGGGCGTGGTGATCGCCCTGGTGGTGGCGGCGACGCGCGGCCACGCGGCGGAGACCTTCGCAGTGATCCTGCTCGGTCTGCCCAACGTCGTCTGGCTCGCCTTCACGATCGGGCTGGGCGGCACCTGGGACGGCCGCGTGGACGGGCCCTTCGGACTGCCGATGCCGCAGGTGCTGGACGCCGTGCTGCGCACCCCGGACGTGTCGACGCTCAACCTGCGCACGCTGACGGAGCAGGACGGCAGGGTGTGGTGGCTCGTGGTGTTCGACGCCGTGCTGCTGCTCGCCGTCGCGTTCCTGATGGCGTCCCGATCACCGGCGAGGACACCCGCGTGGCGGCACGCGGTGCACATGGCGGTCGCGCTGGCGCTCACCGTCCTCGTGGTGTGCCTCCTCGGCAGGCTCGACGCGCACTACGGGCTGTCGCTGTTCGGCATCGGAGACGTCGGCGGCGGGCTCTCCGGCGAGCTGTTCCTGCGCCCGCACCTGTGGAGCATCCTGGGGCTCGCCGTGCTGTGGGGGCTGGTGACCGGCCTCGTCGGCGGTCTGCTCGCGTCGCGCAGACAACGGCACGGCGAGGTCGAGGTCCCTGACGCACCCGGCACCCCTGAGCCCCCGAAGGGCTGAAGGACCCACTGGCCGAGGGGCTGATCGGCCGAAGGGCTCACGGATGCGTGGCCATGCTTCCCGTACGCCACCCGAACGGCCCACCGCTCCCCCGCCGTTCGTCGTACGAGGGCGGCCGTCCCCTACGCGCCCGGCGGGTACCGGCGCGGTCCCGGTGAACCGGGAAACACCGGCAGGGCCCACTCCGGCGGTTCGGGCGGAGGTCCCGGACTCCCCAGCGCACCGACGACCCGCAGGTCCACCTGGGTCGGCGCGCGCCCCGGCTGCGCGGTGCCGGTCGCGGCGGCCCGGAGCGCGGCCACGAACGCGAGGCAGGAGTCGTAGCGGTCGTCGGGGCTCTTGGCGAGGGCCGTCGCCATCACCGCGTCGACCGCCGCGGGGAGGTCCGGGCGGCGCTCCGTCAGCGCGGGCGGCTCGTCGTACTGGTGGGCCCACAGCAGCGCCGTGTCGTCGTCCCGCTGGAAGGGCGGGCGGCCGGCCAGGATCTCGTGCACGACGCAGGCGAAGCCGTACACGTCGCAGCGGCCGTCGACCGGGCGGCCGGAGATCTGCTCGGGCGAGACGTAGTCGAGGGTGCCGACGAACTGGCCGACGGTCGTGAACCCGGTCAGGGACAGGGACTTCTTGGTCAGGCCGAAGTCCGTCAGGTAGACGTGCTCGGGATGGTCGCTGTCCGTGCCCGCCGCGACCAGGATGTTGCCCGGCTTCACGTCCCGGTGGACGAGTCCGTGGTCGTGCGCGGCGTCCAGCGCGGACGCGACCTGGACCGCGATACGGGTGGCCACCCCGGCGGGCAACGGACCCTCGCGGTCCAGCAGATGGCGCAGGTCGCTGCCGGCGACGTACCGCATGGCGATGTAGAGGACGCCCTCGGTCTCACCGGCCTCGAAGACGGGGACGATGTGCGGGTGGTCGATCGCAGCGGCGACCCGTGACTCGTGCGTGAACCGCTTCCGGAAGGTGTCGTTGCGGGCCAGTTCCGGCGCGAGCAGCTTCAGGGCGACGGTCCGGTCGAGGCGGAGGTCCTTGGCCCGGTAGACGACGGCCATCCCGCCGCGGCCGATCTCGCGCTCGATCCGGTAGCCCGCGATCTGCCGTCCGACCAGGTCGGACGGCCGCCCGGAGTGCAGGTTCGTCTCGGACGGCATCAGCCGTCACCCTCGCCCGTCACGATCCGCGTGGGGGCGTGGCCCCTGTCGACCTCACCGGCGTCCCCGTCGCCGTTGTCGTTTGTGCCACCCGTGCCGCCTCCGTCGCCTCCACTGCCGCTGCTGTCATCCCGCTCGTCGTCACGCGCCGACGCCGCCCTCCGGCCGGCGGCCTGCGGACCCGGCGCGGCCGGCCGTACGCCCCCGACGTGCTCGAAGCCTGCCGGACTCACCACCTGCGTCGGCTCCGGGTCCGGAACACCGCGGACCTCGTCGGGGGTACGCCCGGGCGACGGGTCCGACGGGTCCGGCTCGGGGCGCGGGACCCCGCCGATACGCGGTGCGGCGGCGCGGTCCGGGGACGCGTCCGGCCGCGGGGCGACGTGGCCCGGACCGTCATCCGCGGGCGTCACGACCTGTGTCGGCTCCGGAGCCGCCGCGACCGGCCGGGCCGTGGCGGGCTCGACCGGACCGGCGGCACCAACCGGCCCCGGCTCGGCGGAACGCACCGGCCCCGGGTCGGCAGGACGGACCGGGGCGGGCTCGGGATCGGCCGGAGCGGCCTCGGAACGGGCCTGGGCCGGGTCGGGACGGTCCGGAGCGGGGTCCGAACGGGCCCGGGCCGGGTCGGCGGAAGGGGCCGGAGCCTGGTCGGCGGGACGGGCCGGAGCCGGGTCGGTGGAAGGGGCCGGAGCCGGGTCGGCGGGACGGGCCGGGGCAGGGTCGGCGGGACGGGCCGGGGCCGAGTCGGCGGGACGGGCCGGGGCCGAGTCGGCGGGACGGGCCGGGGCCGAGTCGGCGGGACGGGCCGGGGCCGAGTCGGCGGGACGGGCCGGGGCCGAGTCGGCGGGACGGGCCGGGGCAGGGTCGGTGGAGACGGGCGGGGCGGGTCTCGCGCCCGCTCCGGGCGTCGCGTACGTGCTCAGACGGGTGCCGTCGCAGTAGACCCACCGCTCGTGCTCGGCCTCGTACAGCCACAAGGCCTCGCCGTCGACGACCAGGCCGACCCGCATGCCCTGCGTGCGCCCGTGGAAGGCCTCCCCGTCGATCTGCCCGGACGCCAGTTCCTCGACGGTCCGCCGGTAGCGCCCCAGCACCTCCTCGGCGCGCGCGAGCAGCGGGCGCGGGTCCGCGGTGCGGGCGAGCGGCTGCCCCGCGGCGGGCGGCTCCTGCGGCACGGACACCAGCAGCCGGCCGTCGACCCAGGCCGACCAGCCGTTCGCGCACACGACGTGGCCCCAGTCGCCGCGCCGCTCGACGAGCCGTACCGGCAGCAGCGCGTCCAGGGGCACCGTGGGCCGGGTGGTGTCGGGCGCCTCCCAGGCCGCCAGGCCGTCCCCGGGCACGACATGCGTGGGACGGAAGTCGGGAGTCGTCGTCATCGCGTCCGCCGCCTACTTCCGCATGACTTCGGGCTCGTGCCGCCTCAGCAGCCGGGCGACCGCGTAGCCGAACACCAGCGACAGCACGACGAGCATGCCCATGTTCAGCAGCCACAGGCCCGACGAGTGCCGGAACAGCGGGTCGCCGGTCAGCTCCCCGGGGACGATCCGGGACAGGCCGATGGTGCCGGCCATCGCGCCGAGCCCCCACCGCGAGGGCACCAGCCACGAGAGCTGCTCGACGCCGGGGACCCCGTCGAGTTTCAGCAGCGCGCCGCAGAAGACGACCTGCACGATGGCGAGGAGCACGAGCAGCGGCATCGTGACCTCCTCCTTGCGCACCAGCGCGGAGACGAGGAGCCCGAGCATCATCGCGGTGAAGGCGAGCAGCGCGACCGCGAGGGTGATCTCGACGAGGGGCGGCATGAGCACCCCCTCGCCGCCGGGCGCGTTGAGGTCGACGCCCAGCAGGGCCACCTGGGTCAGGACGACCGCCTGGACGACGGTGACCGCGCCCAGGACGACGACCTTGGACATCAGGTAGGCCGATCTGGACAGGCCGACGGCCCGTTCCCGCTGGTAGATCACGCGTTCCTTGACCAGTTCCCGCACCGCGTTGGCCGCGCCGGTCAGGACCGCGCCGACGCAGAGGATGAGCAGCGCGTTCATCGCCGTCTCCCGCGTCAGGCTGCTGCCCGCCAGCGCCCGGGCCATCACGCCCATGACGAAAGGCAGGGCGATCATGATGGCGAGGAACGTCCGGTCGGCGGAGAGTGCCGCCGCGTACCGGCGCACGAGGGTGCCGAGCTGGGCTCCCCAGCTCTGCGCCTTGGGTGGCCGGACGACGGACTCGGGGGCGGCGTCGTCCTGCGGAGTCCTCGGCTGCGCGGTGGAGTTCACGATGTACCGGCGGTGCGGCGGCGACCCGCGGTACTCGCCGGCCCAGTCGCGGTCGTGGTCCCGTTCGAAGGCCTCGAATGCCTCGGGCCACTGCTCGTAGCCGAAGAAGGAGAGCGTCTCGTCGGGCGGCCCGTAGTAGGCGACCCTGCCGCCGGGCGCGAGGACCAGCAGCCGGTCGCAGACGTCGAGGCTGAGCACGCTGTGGGTGACCACGATGACGGTCCTGCCGTCGTCGGCGAGGCCGCGCAGCATGTGCATCACGGAGCGGTCCATGCCGGGGTCGAGTCCCGAGGTCGGTTCGTCGAGGAAGAGCAGCGAGGGCTTGGTGAGCAGTTCCAGGGCCACGCTGACGCGCTTGCGCTGGCCGCCGGAGAGGCTGTGGATGGGCTGCCCGGCTCGTTGTTCGAGTCCCAGTTCGCCGATCACCTCGTCGACCCGTGCCAGCCGCTCGGCCTTCGCGGTGTCCTGCGGGAAGCGCAGCTCGGCCGCGTAGGTGAGCGCCCGGCGCACGGTGAGCTGGGCGTGCAGGATGTCGTCCTGCGGTACGAGACCGATGCGCTGGCGCAGTTCCGCGTAGTCGCGGTACAGGTCGCGGCCGTCGTACAGGACCTTGCCGCGGTCGGCGGGGCGCTGCCCGGTGAGCGCGTTGAGCAGGGTGGACTTGCCGGCGCCGCTGGGCCCCACCACGGCGAGCAGGCACTTCTCCCCGACGGGGAAGGACACCTGGTCGAGAAGGGTCTTGCGGCCCTTGTCGACGGCGACCGACAGGTCCTGGACGTCCAGGGACACCTCGCCGGTGTCGACGTACTCCTGCAGTTGGTCGCCGACGAGGCAGAACGCCGAGTGGCCGATGCCGACGATGTCGCCCTCGGAGATGCGGGCGACCTCGACGGGCTGTCCGTTGAGGTAGGTGCCGTTGTGGCTGCCCAGGTCGGCGATCTCGTACGTGCCGTCCGGCAGGGCGCGCAGTTCGGCGTGCCGCCTGGAGACGATCAGGTCGTCGATGACCAGGTCGCTGTCCGCGCCGCGGCCGATCCGGACGGTGCGCGCGGGGAGCGGGCGCACCGTCGTGGGCTGCCGAAACGTTCCGGTGGCCGCCGGCATCGACACGGAGGAGGGCCGCTCGGCCGGCGGCGGGGTCCGGTCGACGAGCACGGCCCGCGGTCCGTCGGCGAGGCTGCCGAAGCGGATGACGCTGCCGGCTCCGACGTCCCGTTCGTGGACGCGCAGGCCGTCGGCGAAGGTGCCGTTGGTGCTGTTCTCGTCCTCGATCGTCCAGTGGTCCGAATTGGGACGCAGGACCGCGTGGTGCCAGGAGACCCGGGCGTCGTCGATGAAGATCTCGCTGAGCGGATCGCGCCCCACATGGTAGGCGTGATCGGGGGTCATCACTGTGGATCCCGTCTCTGTCTCCAGGACGAGTTCGGGCGCCGCTGACCGCTGTGCCATGCCAGAATTCTAGCTATTCGTACGGATATGCGCCTGATCGGCGGAAGGGGTGCCCGAGCGGCTCCCGGCCCGGCTCAGGCGGCCGGCACGGACTGGAACCGGGCGGTGCGCTGCATGCGCAGGGCGTCGACCGACTCGGCGAGCAGCTCGTACTCGGTGGTCTCGTCCCCCGTGGCGATGCGGACGAGCTGCCCGTCGGCCAACTGGTCGGCCGCCAGCTCCTGTTGGGTGGGGTCGCCGCACCAGGCGCGCAGCATCCCGGGCACGTCCGGCGCGGTGTCCGCGACCGGCGCCATCGAGTGCGGCGGGAAGTGCGGCGCGTCGGGATCGGGGTCGAGGCGTTCGGCGATCCAGGAGGCCCGGTCGCGCAGCCACCACAGGGCGAGGGCCAGGGTGGGGGCCCGGTAGGTGCCGAGCGGCACTCCGACCCACATGCCTCCGCACACTCCGTACGCCGTGACATGGCACAGGAATTCGTCGTGCACGATCATTCCCCCATCGCATCCGCCTGCCGCCGGTCGGGCCTTTCTGTCCCGCGGCTCGCTCGTCGTACGCACATGGCGCTGTTCCGTGGGGCGGCTCACCGGCGGTCCGGCGCGGTTCGCCGCGGATTTCCACTGGGTGGTTCGCTGTGCGTCTCACTGATGGTTCGCCGTACGGTTCCCCATTGGCGCTTCGCCGTGCGTTCTTCCAGTAATGGTTCGCCGTGCGGATTCCACTGGGTGGTTCGCTGTGCGGTGACCGGGGGACCTTCGGACGGCGCCGCCGATGCCGAATGGTCCCGGTTTTCAAGTATCGGCACTCCTGACACAGTGTCACCATGTCTTTCCGGCCAGTCTCTTGGCATATTCACGGCGCCCAGGCGGCCGGAATGCCGTGTCCTGCCCGGATTTTGGCCCCCCTGCCGCGCATGACCCCGGGGGTAATCGACGAGCCGCGGGACGCCGGGCAGAGTTGCGGTACCGGCACCCCGGCACCCCGGGGGCCGGTCCCTGACCAGCACGTACGACCCCAGTTGGAGGCCGATCGCCCATGTCCGCGCACAAGGACCGCTACGAGACCGCCGTGGCCCGATACTTCGAGGCCTGGAACGCGACCACGCCACAGGCGCTCGCCGAGGCCGTGGCCGACGGCTGGACGGCGGACGCCCGGTACACCGACCCGCTCGCCGACGTCCGCGGGCACGACGCCGTCACGGCCCTGATCGCCGCAGCCCACGAGCGGTTTCCCGGCTTCACCTTCCGCCCGGCCGGAGCGGTCGACGGGCACCACGACATCGCCCGCTTCGCCTGGGAACTGGTCGCCCCGGCCGACGGCTCGGCCCCGGTCGCCGGCTTCGACGTGATCACTCTGGACGGCGACGGGCGGATACGGAGCGTGCACGGGTTCCTGGACCGGGTGCCCGCCGGGGCGTGACGCCGCCCGCGATGAATTCCGCGCCGAGCGGTGGTCTCGTGGAGGGGGGACCACCGGGAAGGCGGAGGCGGAAATGGGCAAGGACGTCGCACTGGACAAGGAATTCACCGCGGTTCTCAGGAAAAGCCCCGAGCCCGGCGGCTGGACCTATCTCGTCTGGCCCGAGTCCGTGGCCTTCTTCGGCACCCGCGGTCTCGTCAAGGTGCGCGGAACCGTGGACGGCCACCCCTTCCGGAGTTCGTTCATGGCGCTCGGCGACGGGACCCACAAACTGCCCGTGAAGGCCGAGGTCCGCAGGGCCGTCGGCAAGGAGGCCGGGGACACCGTGACCGTCCGCCTGGTGGAGCGCGTCATGGAGTGAGCCCCACCCCCTGCCCCGCCGGGCCCCCGCGCACGGACGTGCCCTCGCCGGTGTCCCGTACGTACGGGACACCGGCGAGGGCACGCGGGAGCGGCCGGACCTACGCCGTCGCCAGACGGACGATCTCGTCGATCCGCGTCAGTTCCTCCGGCGAGAACTCCAGGTTGCGGACGGCCGCCACGCTGTCCTCGAGCTGCCGCGGACTGCTGGCCCCGATGAGCGCCGAGGTGACCCGGCCGCCGCGCAGCACCCACGCCAGCGCCATCTGGGCCAGCGACTGCCCGCGGGACTTGGCCAGGTCGTCGAGCGAGCGCAGATGCCCGACCAGGTCGTCCGTGACCTTGTCGGCGCTCAGGAAGGGGCTGTCGCCCGCGGCCCGCGAACCCTCGGGGATCCCGTCCAGGTAGCGGCCCGTGAGCAGGCCCTGCTCCAGCGGCGAGTAGGCGATGGAGCCGACCCGCAGTTCGTCGAGCGCGTCGAGGAGGCCTTCCTCGGGACGCCGGTCGAGCATCGAGTAGCGCGGCTGGTGGATCAGCAGCGGGGTGCCGAGCCCCTCCAGGATGCGGGCGGCCTCGCGGGTCTGCTCGGGCGAGTAATTGGAGACGCCGACGTACAGGGCCTTGCCCTGCTGGACCGCCGAGTGCAGCGCTCCCATCGTCTCCTCCAGAGGGGTCTCCGGGTCGGGACGGTGGGAGTAGAAGATGTCGACGTAGTCGAGGCCCATGCGGCCCAGGCTCTGGTCGAGCGAGGACAGCAAGGACTTGCGGGAGCCCCACTCGCCGTACGGCCCCGGCCACATCAGGTATCCGGCCTTCGTGGAGACGACCAGTTCGTCGCGGTACGGCGCGAAGTCCGCCGCGAGCGCGTCACCGAGGGCCGACTCCGCGGCGCCGGGCGGCGGGCCGTAGTTGTTGGCCAGGTCGAAGTGGGTGACCCCCAGGTCGAACGCGCGGCGCAGGATCGCGCGCTGGGTGTCCACCGGGCGGTCGGGGCCGAAGTTGTGCCACAGGCCGAGCGAGAGCGCGGGCAACCGCAGGCCGCTGTGCCCGGCGCGCCGGTAGGGCATGTCCGCGTAACGGTCGGTGTGTGCTGTGTACAACTCGTTCTCCCGGAGGCATCGGTACGGATGAGGACCGGCATCCACTCTCGCCTGTCCGGTAGGCAGCGGTCCAACAGGAGAATCGGATGGGATTCAGCGGATAGGCTTCTCAATCATGGAATTGCGTCATCTGCAGCACTTCGTCGCGGTCGCCGAGGACCAGCACTTCACCCGGGCGGCCGAGCGGCTGATGGTCTCGCAGTCGGGCCTGTCCTCGTCCATCCGCTCCCTGGAGCGCGAGCTGCGCGCCCCGCTCTTCGTACGGACCACCCGCCGGGTCACGCTGACCGAGGCGGGCCGGGCCCTGCTCACCGAGGCGGAGCGGATCCTCGCGCAGGTGCGCGCGGCCCAGGACGCGGTGGCCGCCGTCCAGGGCGTGCTGCGCGGCACGCTCTCGGTGGGCACCGAGCAGTGCATCGCCGGGGTGCCCGTGGCACGGCTCCTCGCCGCGTTCCGCGGGCGGCACCCGGACGTCGAGATCCAGCTGCGGCAGGCCGGCTCGGGCGCCCTCGCCGAGGACGTCGCCGCGGGCCGCCTCGACCTGGCCTTCGCCGTGACGACGCGCGCCGACACCGAGCAGTTGCGGTGCCTGCCGCTGACCAGTGAGCCGATGGCGGTGCTCTGCCATCCCTCGCACCGGCTGGCAACCGGCGGCCCGGTCACCCCGGACGAGCTGGGCGGCGAGGCCTTCGTCGACTTCCACCCCGACTGGGGCCCGCGGCGCACCACGGACGCGGCCTTCGCCGCTGCCGGGGTGCACCGCACGGTCGCGCTGGAGGTCAACGACGTGCACAGCCTCCTGGACCTCGTCGAGGAGGGCCTCGGCATCGCGGTCGTACCGCGCCACTTCGCCCACAAGCGGCCGGTGCTGCCGGTCCTGCCCCTCAAGGCCGACACCGACACGCCGTACGAGACCGTCGCCATGCTCCCGCCGCCGGAGGCCACGAGTCCGGCGGCCCGCGCCCTCATGTCCCTGCTCGACGGGGCGCAGAACGGGCTGTCGCGCCCCTGACCCCGCCCGGGCCGGGCGGGGGCCCGCTCAGACCTCGTAGCCGGGCAGGATCACGTCGCGGATGAGGGCGTTGCGCTCGTCGAACGGGATGAAGGCGCTCTTGACGGCGTTGACCGTCACCGTGCGCAGGTCGGCGAGGGTCCAGTCCGCCTCCTCCACGAGCAGCGACATCTCGCGGGTCATCGTCGTGCCGGACACCAGGCGGTTGTCGGTGTTGAGGGTGACGCGGAAGCCCAGGTCGCGCAGGAGGGTGATCGGGTGGTCCGCGATCGAGGTGGCCGCGCCCGTCTGGAGGTTCGAGGTGGGGCACATCTCCAGGGCGATGCGGCGGTCGCGCACCCAGCCCGCGAGGCGGCCGAGCTTGCCGTCGACGATGTCCTCGGTGATACGGACGCCGTGCCCGATGCGCTGGGCGCCGCAGACCTGGAGGGCCTGGTGGATGCTGGGCAGCCCGTGCGCCTCGCCCGCGTGGATGGTGAAGGGGACGCTCTCGGAGCGCAGGTGCTCGAACGCGGCGAGGTGGTCGGCGGGCGGGAAGCCGTCCTCGGCGCCGGCGATGTCGAAACCGAGGACTCCGGCGTCCCGGAAGGCCACGGCCAGGTCGGCCGTCTCCCGGGTCCGGTCGAACATCCGCATCCCGCACAGCAGCGTGCCGACGCGCACCGGCGTGCCCGCGGCGGCGGCCTTGGCCATGCCGGCGGCCAGTCCCTCCTGGACGGCCTCGACGACCTCGGGCAGGGTCAGCCCGCCGTCGAGCATCAGTTCCGGCGCGTAGCGGACCTCGGCGTAGACGACGCCGTCCTCGGCCAGGTCGAGCACGTACTCCTCGGCGGTGCGCAGCAGGCCCTCACGGGTCTGCATCACGGCGAGCGTGTGCTCGAAGGTCGCTATGTAGCGGACCAGGTCGCCGGAGTTGGCCGCCTCGTAGTACCAGGCGGCGAGGGCGTCCGGGTCGGCGGTGGGCAGGGTGTGGCCGACCGCGTCGGCGAGTTCGACGAGTGTCGCGGGGCGCAGCCCGCCGTCGAGGTGGTCGTGCAGGACGGCCTTGGGCAGCCGGCGGATGGTGTCTGTGTCGATGCGGGACGCGGTCATGCGGTGATTCCTCGGCAGGTTCTGTGTGGGTGGAACGGGTGCGGTGGAACGGGTGCGGTGGATCGGGTGCGGTGGATCGGGTGCGGCGAACGCCTGGGGCGCTGCCGCCGGGGTGCGTGGTTTCGGGCGGGGCGGATTGCGCGGCGATCCGGGGACGCGGCGGCCACCGGTGGGCTCGGACGGGCTCCGGGGCCGGGCCTGACCACCCGTGGGCCTCGCGACCCGGGCCCCGGCTGCGCCTCCGGCCGGGGCTCCGGCTAGGGAGCCGCCTCTTCGGCGGGGGCGGGCTGGAGCAGGTCCCAGCGGTTGCCGTACAGGTCCTGGAAGACGACGACCGAGCCGTACGCCTCGTGCCGCGGTTCCTCCAGGAAGGTCACACCCGCGGCACTCATCCGCGCGTGGTCGCGTACGAAGTCGTCGGTGTGCAGGAAGAAGCCCACGCGTCCGCCGGTCTGGTCGCCGACCCGGGCGCGCTGCGCCTCGTCCTTGGCCCGGGCCAGCAGGAGCGCCGTGCCGTGCGTTCCGGCACCGGGCTCCACGACGACCCAGCGCGAGCCGTCGGGGCGCGGGGTGTCCTCGGCGAGCCGGAATCCGAGCGCCTCGGTGTAGAAGCGGATCGCCTCGTCGTAGTCGTCGACGACGAGGGCGACCAGGGCGATGCGATTCATCGAGGCCTCCGGCCGGTCGGGGTTATACGTAACACGCGAGGATACGCCATCGCCGGGAGTGCTCGGCGGCGGCGACCCGCGCGGTGGGCCGGCGGGTCGCCGGCCCCCGGGCCCCGAGCCCCGGGCTTGCGGGCTTGCGGGCTTGCGGGCGCGGGGCCCTGCCCGTCGCGTCGCCCGCCCCCGTGTCCCGGCGCCCCGGCCGCGCGACCGCGCCCCGCGGGGGCCGCCGCGGCTCGGGCGCACCGGGCTCCGGCATGCTGGGTACGAGTTCGAGCGACAGGAGTGACACACCATGTCCGAGACACCGGGCTCCACCGGCGCCCCCGCCCACCAGAACGTGACCTTCCCGAGCGCCGGGACGACAGCGCACGGCTACCTGGCCCTGCCGCCCTCGGGACGGGGCCCCGGCGTGATCGTGATCCAGGAGTGGTGGGGCCTGACCGACCACATCGCCGACGTCACCGACCGCCTGGCGAAGGAGGGCTTCGTGGCGCTGGCACCGGACCTGTACGGCGGCAACGTGGCCCACGACGGCGCTGAGGCCCTGCGCATGATGCGGGACCTGCCGGTGCCGCGCGGTGTCGAGCTGCTGAGCGGCGCCGTCGACCACCTGCTGGCGCTGCTCGAGGTCACGTCGGCGAAGGTCGGCTCGGTCGGGTTCTGCATGGGCGGCGGCTTCGTGCTGCACCAGGCGGCCACCGACCCGCGCGTCGGCGCCGCCGTCCCCTTCTACGGCGTCCTCCAGGGCGAGGCACCCGACTTCTCCGGGCTCGGGGCGCAGATCCTCGGCCACTACGGCGAGCGCGACACCAGCATCCCCGTCGACTCACTGGCGGCCCTGGCCGACACGATCCGCGAGCAGTCCGGCATCACCCCGGACTTCCGTGTGTACCCGGCCGGCCACGCCTTCTTCAACGACGGCCGTCCGGAGGCCCACGACCCCGAGTCGTCCGCCCTGGCCTGGCGCGCCACAGTGGACTTCCTCCACGCGCGACTGGGCTGAACCGGGGGCGGGCACCGCCCGGGCGGGGTCGCGCCCGGGCGGCGTGCCGTCAGTAGGTGTACGTGTTGAGGGCCGCCACGGCCGAGGCGGGTGATCCGAGGTCGTACCGGTCCACCGCGAGGAAGTTGGGCTTCTTGCGGGCGGCGGGCTGGCAGAAGCGCTGGGCCCTGTCGGCGAGTTTGGTGTTGTCGGTGCCGGCCGTCGAGGCGATCGCCATGTCCCGGAAGTGGTTCATGACGAACAGGGGCCGGAAGGGCGGTGCGGTGGCGCTCAGGGGGATGACGGTGTTGGCGTCGTACCAGCGGCTGTAGCAGGACCAGTCCGAGCTGCCGAGGCCGGAACCCATGGACCAGTAGTTCTCCACGGTCCACTCGCGCTGGTACATCACGCCGAAGCTGTCGCGGGTCAGGCCCGCGGACTGGTCGGCCGATCGGCTGTGGTCGGTGAACAGGAGCAGCCGGTCGTTCGCGGCGATCAGCTCGGACATCCGCGGCCAGCCGTCGGCTCGTACGCCCGTCCGGTCGGGGCGGTACAGGACGTCCGACAGGCCGTTCACCCGGGCCAGTTCGGCGCGCAGGACCCCCGGGTCCACGTAGTCCTCCAGGAACACGGTGACGAACTCGTCCGGGTTCCGCTTGAGGAAGTCGACCATGCGCTGGATGTCCACCCAGAGCGCGACCGGCCGGCTGACCAGGGTGCAGCTGTTGTGGCAGAGGATCGCGCCGTCCGGCGTCTGGTGGATGTCCATCATGAAACCGCGAACGCCGTCGGTGAGTTGCTGGTTGATGCCGCGGGTCTGGTTCGGCACGAGGTTGACGAAGGGCGGCGCGAATCCGCCGTCCACACCGTTCGCGTAGGCGTTGTGGGAGGTGAGGAAGGTGACCTGGTCCAGCGTGCGCAGGTCCGGCGCCGGCATCGGGGCGGTCGGTGACGTCACCGGCGTGAGGTACCAGTTCGCGTCCTCGCCCGCGCCGGCGAGGACGAGTTCGGCCGGGTGGGTGGCGCCGGACGGCTTCGCGCCCAGACTCAGGTACCGGTCGGAGCCCGGGACCTTCAGCCGGTACCGGTCGGCACCGGCGGAGGACATCTCCCACGGGGCCTCGGCCGCAGCGCAGTTCACGGTTCCGGCCCGGCCGCCGGAGCGGCCGAGGCAACTGCCCGCGGTGTCGGTGCTCTCCAGGACGTACGCGCCGCCGCCCGGGCGCAGCCTCCACTGCTGGCGGTCCTCGTTGCCCCTGGGGTTGTGCTGGACGACCGCTCCCCCGCTGTCCGCGGCGTTGAGGCCGGTGACGGCGCTCTGGACGTAGAACGTGCCCGCGGTCGGCACGTCGGCCGACCGCGCGGGTGCGGCCGGCACGGTGGCCAGTGCCGCCGCGGTGGCGGCGAAGATGAGCAGGGGGCGGTGGATCCGCATGGTGTCGGGTCCCTTCTGCAGCGCGGCGGCGCCGGGGCGCGGCCGGGTACGGGGGGTCTGCGCGGGACACTCAATCGGCTTGGTATGTACTGGTCAAGTTACTGACCGGCCGTACGGGGCGGCGACATCGGGCCGCCGCCCCGCGGCCGTGCGCGGTGCGGGCGCCGTGTGTCAGCAGTACAGGTTGCCGCCCGGCGTCGTGCCGAGGATCTGCACGAACCGCTGATAGCTGTCGACGCGGCTCTGGACCTGCGCGGGGTTCCTGCCGTCGCACTCCAGCGAACCGTTGATGCTGCGGATCGTGTGGCCGAAGCCCGCGCCGTTGACCATGGCGTTGTGGCCGGTCATCGACCCGGGGCCGTTCTGCGTGTTCCAGTACCAGAGGCCCGTCTTCCAGGCCACGGCGGAGTCGTTCTGCACCAGCCAGGGGTTGTTGAGGAGGTCGATGCCGAGCGCGTCCCCGGCGGCCTTGTAGTTGAAGTTCCAGCTGAGCTGGATCGGGCCGCGGCCGTAGTAGGCGGACTGGCCGGCGGGGCAGCCGTAGGGCTGGCCCCAGTCGCAGTAGTGGGGGTAGTTGGCGGTGTTCTGCTCGACGACGTGGACCAGGCCGCCGGTCTCGTGGTTGACGTTGGCGAGGAAGGCCGCGGCCTCCTGCTTCTTCACCGTGTCGCTGCCGGTGTTCGCGAAGGCGGGGTAGGCGCTCATCGCGGCCTTCAGCCCGCTGTAGGTGTAGAAGGAGTTCCTGTTCGGGAACATCTGGTTGAACTGCGCCTCGCTCACGACGAATCCGGAGGGGTTGGTGGACCCTCCGTCGCAGGCGTACGGCTCCCAGAACCAGGTGCTGATGATCGGGTCGTAGCCCGGGTTGTCGTGCTCGGCGATGTAGGCCTTGCCGTCGGTGTACCGGACGATGTTGCCGGTGACGTACGACCGGCCCGCCTGCCAGCTCGGATAGCTCGAACAGGCGGCGGCGGACGCGTCCGACGCCGGCAGGAGCACCGGCGCGGCGGTTCCGACGACGACCGCGGCCACGAACGCTGAGATACGGCGCCTCGACATGGGGGACCAACTCCTTCACGGAGCACGGCCGCACCCGTACGGGGGCAGAGCGGGGCTGGGGCTGGTACGCACGCGCCGGCCGGGCCGGCCACGGCGTACGGGCCGGCCGTGGTGGGGGGTGTGGAAGCACACTCAACCGCTTTGGTCTGTACCAGTCAAGGGTGTAGACCAATCAACCGCCTTTTGCACGGCGGTGGTTCGGCCCGGCGCTTACTCCGGAACCGCCTTCCGGTGACGCTGGAACAGGACGCGCTCAGGCGGAGGACTCCGCGGCAGCGCCTTCGAGGGTGTCCACCAACCGCCGCAGCAGCCCCCGCAGGAGCGCGTCGTCGCCCTCGCTCAACTCCGGCCAGCCGGCGCGGACCTCCCGGTCCACGCGCCGCCAGTAGGTCTCGCCGCGCGGGGTGAGGTGCGCGAGGATGCGCCGCCGGTCGAGGGGGTCGACCCGCCGGTGGACCAGGTTCTGGTCGACGAGCTGGTCCACCAGCTTGGTGAGGGTCGCGGGCGGCAGGAAGGCGGCTTCGGCGACCGCGGTCATGGGATGCCCCCGCCCGTCGGAGAGCAGGCCGAGCACTCGCCAGGCGTCCAGTGAGCAGCCGTGCTCCTCCGTCGCGGCCTGGAGCCGGCGGGCGGCCAGCCTCTCGGCGCGCGTCAGGAGGTGCACGAGGTCCTCGGACCGACGCGGAGGTGGGGTCGGCATCCTGCTCCTCGCTCCCGGGGTCAGCACATCGTACAAGTCCCGCATCCCGCACGGATTCCCCCCGCGCCGACGCGGAGCGGACCGGACCCCGAGACGGATTGGAGTTCACCGGGGGTTCCCGGAATCATGACCGCATGGTCCGGCTCGACCCGCCTCCGCTCGACTGGTGCACGACCGACGACTCGGTCGTCCGTGTGGCGCTCGTCTTCCCGATGCAGGGCGCCGCCGGGATCTTCGGACCCACCTGCGAACTGTGCGCGCGGCTCGCCGCCGAGGAGGTCAACCGCGAGGGCGGGGTGCTCGGCAGGGAACTGCGACTGCTGCCGGTCGACGGCGGCGCCGAACCGCACCGCGTCGCCCGCGACGTCGAGGCCCTGGTGGACCTGGGCGCCGTCCAGGGGGTCACCGGCTGGCACATCTCCTCGGTGCGCAGGGCGCTGGCCCCGCGGATCGCCCACCGGGTGCCGTACGTGTATACGGCGCTCTACGAGGGCGGTGAGGACACGGCGGGGGTGTTCCTGACGAGCGAGACGCCCGACGACCAACTGCGGCCCGCCGTGCACCTGCTGGCCCGCGAGCACGGCGTGCGCCGCTGGTTCGTGGTGGGCAACGACTACGTGTGGCCCCGCCGGACCGCGCGGGCGGCCCACCGCTACGCCCGCGAGTCGGGCGGAACCGTGCGCGCCGAGGCGTACCTCCCGCTCGGCACCCACGACTTCGACGGCGTGCTGCGCCGGATCGAGCACTCCGACGCGGACGCGGTGCTGATGCTGCTGGTGGGCAGCGACGCGGTGCGCTTCAACCGGGCGTTCGCCGCTTCGGGGCTGGCGGAACGCTGCCTGCGGCTCAGCACGTTGATGGACGAGAACATGCTGATGGCCTCGGGTCCCACGGCCACGTCGGGCCTCTACAGCACGGCCGGCTTCTTCGCCTCGCTGGCCAACCAGGACACCCTTGACTTCCACGGCCAGTACGCCGGGCGGTACGGGGTGGAGGCCCCGGCCCTCGGGAGCCTCGGCGAATCCTGCTACGAGGGAGTGCTGTTGCTCGCCGCGCTGATCGACCGGGCGAGGACCCTGGACGTGTCGGCGATCGGCGCGAAGGCCGACACCGTCTCCTACGAGGGGCCGCGCGGGCTGCTCCACCTGCGCGGCGGCCACGTACGTCAACGGATCTACCTGGCCCGGGCGGACGGTGTGGAGTTCGACGTCGTGGCGCAACTCGATCCGCGCCCCACGCGCCCTTGACACTCCGGCGCCTCGGCGAAGATACTTCCCGCAGGAAGTAATTAGAATGCCTCGGGCGAACTGTGAATTCATCTGCCGAATTCCGCCCCTGGCATTTTTTGTTGCCCATTGAGAGTCGGAAGATACCGCCGGGAAAGTACCGCGAAACACCTTGGAAACAGGGCGACTTGAGGCTGTGGACCGCACTTCAGGAGGAGGTCGTCCTCCCAGCCCGAGGGGGTACTTTTGTCCAGCGGTTCCAGCGGTTCCAGCGGTTCCAGCGATTTCAGGGGTTCCGGCGGTTCGAGGAGTTCCGGCGCCTTCCGGTATTCCCGGCGCAAGGTCGTGGCGGGTGCCGCCGCGCTCGCCGCGGTCGTCGCGCTCTCCGCGTGCGGCGCCAAGACCGACGAGGCGGGCGGCTCGTCCGACAAGGCCGCGAAGGCCGACACGAGCGGCGGCACCGTCAGGGTCGGCCTGCTCAACTCGCTGTCCGGCACCATGGCGATCAGCGAGGTGACCGTCCGCGACTCGTTGAAGCTGGCGATCGACGAGATCAACGCCTCGGGCGGGGTGCTCGACAAGCAGATCAGGCCCATCAGCGAGGACGGCGCCTCCGACTGGCCCACGTTCGCCGAGAAGGCGAGCAAGCTCATCAAGGAGGACCGGGTCGCGGCCACCTTCGGCTGCTGGACCTCCGCCAGCCGCAAGGCCGTGAAGCCCGTCTTCGAGAAGAACAAGTCCCTGCTGTTCTACCCCGTGCAGTACGAGGGCCTGGAGGAGTCGCCGTACATCTTCTACACCGGCGCCACCACCAACCAGCAGATCGTCCCCGCGCTCGACTACCTCAAGAGCCAGGGCAGGAAGCGCATCTACCTCGTGGGGAGCGACTACGTCTTCCCGCGCACCGCCAACAAGATCATCAAGGCCTACGCGAAGGCCAACGGCATGAAGGTGCTCGGCGAGGACTACGCGCCGCTCGGCTCCACGGAGTTCAGCACCATCTCCAACAAGGTGAAGGCGTCGAGGGCCGACGCGGTCTTCAACACCCTGAACGGCGACTCGAACGTGGCCTTCTTCAAGGAGTACAAGTCCGCCGGGCTGACCGCGAAGAGCATGCCGGTGGTCTCGGTGTCCATCGCCGAGGAGGAGGTCAAGTCCATCGGATCGCAGTACCTCGCGGGCCAGTTGACCGCCTGGAACTACTACCAGACGACCGAGGGCGACGCGAACGAGAGGTTCGTGAAGGCGTACAAGGACAAGTACGGCCAGGACAAGCCGACCAGTGACCCGATGGAGGCCGCGTACACCTCGGTGTACCTGTGGAAGGCGATGGTCGAGAAGGCCGGGTCCTTCGACCCGGAGAAGGTCAGGGCGGCCTCCGACGGCATCACCTTCGAGGCCCCCGAGGGCAGGGTCACCGTCGACGGCGCGAGCCAGCACATCCACAAGACGGCCCGGATCGGCCGGATCGGCACGGACGGCCTGATCGAGCAGGTGTGGGACTCCGGCGAGGCCATCAAGCCGGACCCGTACCTGAAGGGCTACCCCTGGGCCTCCGGCCTCTCCTGACCGTCCGCGCGGGGGCCTCGCGTCAGGCCCCCGCGTCCGCCTCCCCGGAGCCGCCGCATGACCGTGATCCTCGGTCAGACCTTCACCGGTGTCAGCATCGGTGCCGTCCTGCTGCTCATCGCGCTCGGCCTCTCGCTCACCTTCGGCCAGATGAACGTCATCAACATGGCCCACGGCGAGTTCATCATGGCCGGCGCCTACACCACGTACGTGCTGCAGAAGTCCGTCTCCGACGCCGGCCTGTCGCTGCTCGTCGCGCTGCCGGTCGCCTTCCTGGTCGCGGGTGCCCTCGGCGCCCTCCTCGAGTGGCTGCTGATCCGCCGGCTGTACCTGCGCCCGCTCGACACCCTCCTCGTCACCTGGGGCGTCTCCCTGATGCTCCAGCAGCTCGCCCGGGACGTCTTCGGCGCCCCCAACGTGCAGACCCGCGCGCCGGAGCTGCTCACCGGCCACATCACCGTCGTCGGCGGAGCCGATCCGCTGACCTTCGCCAACAGCCGGCTCTTCATCCTGACCCTCGCGGTCGCCGCGGTCGTCGCGCTGTCGCTGACCCTGCGGCTGACCCCGCTGGGCCGACGGATCCGCGGCGTCGTGCAGAACCGGGACCTCGCCGAGGTGTCCGGCATCTCCACCGAGCGGGTCGACCGGACCGCGTTCTTCATCGGCTCCGGACTCGCCGGCGTCGCGGGCGTCGCACTGACCCTGGTCGGCCCGATCGGGCCGACGATGGGCACCAACATCATCATCGACGCGTTCCTGGTGATCGTGGTCGGCGGCATCGGCCGGCTCAGGGGGACCGTGATCGTCGCCTTCGTGCTGGGCATCATGCAGTCCGTCCTCGAGTACTCCACCACCGTCAGCGTCGCGAAGGTGCTCGTCCTCGTGGCCATCGTCGCGTTCCTCCAGTGGCGGCCCCAGGGGCTGTACACACTGCGCACCCGGAGCCTCGTATGACCGAACCCACATCCGCCCCCGGCAAGGGGAACCCTCTCAAGAGGGCCGTGCCCGCGGGCCGTTCGGCGCGTGCCGCCGCGGGCTTCGCCGCCGCCGCGCTGGCGCTCTTCGCCCTCGCCCCGCTCGCCCTGTCCGACTTCCGGCTCGGGCTGCTCGCCAAGTACCTGTGCACCGCGATGGTCGCCGTCGGCATCTGCCTGGCCTGGGGACGCGGCGGACTGCTCACCCTCGGGCAGGGGGTGTTCTTCGGACTCGGCGGCTACGCCATGGCGATGCACCTGAAGATCGCGGACGCCGGGCCCGGCAACCTTCCCGACTTCATGCAGCTCTACGGCACGGCAACCGAACTGCCCTGGTGGTGGCGCCCGTTCGCGAATCCGCTGTTCACGATAGCCGCCACCGTCCTGCTGCCCATGGCGGTCGCCGCCGTGCTCGGCTCGTTCGTCTTCCGCCGCCGCGTGCGGGGCGCGTACTTCGCCATCCTGAGCCAGGCACTGGCCGCGGCCCTCGCGATCTGGCTGATCGGCCAGCAGGCCACCACCGGTGGCACCAACGGGCTCACCGACATCCGGGGCTTCTTCGGCTACGACCTCGACGACCCGGTCAACCAGCGGATGGTGTACTTCGTCATCGCGGCGGCACTGCTCCTGCTCGTCGCCCTCGCCCGGCAGCTGATCCACAGCCGCTACGGCGAACTCCTGGTCGCGGTACGGGACTCGGAGGAGCGGGTGCGCTTCCTCGGCTACGACCCCGCGAACGTGAAGCTGGTCGCCTACGTCGTCGCGGCGGGCATGGCGGGCCTCGCGGGCGCCCTGTTCGTCCCCGCGGTCGGGATCATCTCCCCCGCGATGATCGGCATCGTCCCGTCGATCGAGTTCGTCATCGGCGCCGCCGTCGGCGGCCGCGCCAGCCTGGCCGGCGCGGTGCTCGGCGCGATCGGGGTCGCCTGGGCGAGGACCGCCCTGTCGGAGGAGTTCCCCGGGGCCTGGACCTACTTCCAGGGCCTGCTGTTCATCGTGGCGCTGGCCTTCCTCCCGGGCGGCCTGGCGTCCCTCGCCGGGGTGGTGAAGCGCCGCAGGACCGCACGGCCCACGGGCGAACCGGCTCCGGCCCTACCTCTTGGAGAAGCGGCATGACCGAGCTCTCGGGACTGCGAGTACGCGGACTGCGGGTGTCCTTCGACGGCTTCACCGCCGTCGACGGGGTCGACCTCGACGTACGGCCCGGCGATCTGCGCTTCCTCATCGG
Organism: Streptomyces fructofermentans; assembly: GCF_014651055.1. GTDB lineage: Bacteria > Actinomycetota > Actinomycetes > Streptomycetales > Streptomycetaceae > Streptomyces > Streptomyces fructofermentans. Next base: position 256,226 of record NZ_BMWD01000008.1, on the reverse strand, counting down.
ACCGAACGGCGCGGGGAAGACGACACTGGTCGACGCCGTGACGGGACTGGTGAGGGCCAGTGGCTCAGTGCGCTTCGAGGGCACGGAACTGCTGGGCCGCAGCGTGCACAGGATCGCCCGGTCCGGCATCGGCCGGACGTTCCAGACCGCCACCGTCTTCGAGGAACTCACCGTCCTGCAGAACCTGGACATCGCGGCGGGCGCGGCACGCGGCCCGCTGACCATGCTGCGCCGCCGCAGGAGTGTGCCGGAGCCCGTCGCGCGGGCCCTGGAGACGATCGGGCTCACCGAACGGTCCGGCAGCCCGGCCGGCACCCTGGCCCACGGGCAGAAGCAGTGGCTGGAGATCGGAATGCTGCTCGTGCAGGACGTACGGCTGCTGCTGCTCGACGAACCCGTGGCGGGCATGAGCCACGACGAACGGCAGGCCACGGGCGAGCTTCTGCGGCGGATCAGCGCCGAGCGGACCGTGGTCGTCATCGAGCACGACATGGACTTCATGCGCTCGTTCGCGCGCAGTGTCAGCGTGCTGCACGCCGGGCGGGTGCTGAGCGAGGGGACCGTCGCCGAGGTGCAGTCCGATCCCAGGGTCCAGGAGGTCTACCTCGGGCACGCGGCCGTCCAGGACGCGGGGCCGACGGCGGCCGGGCCGCACCCGGAGCACGCCGGCGGCGCCCACGCGGGCAGCGCCGTACAGGAGGTGTGAGGCAGTCATGAAGCTGGAGATCGACGGCGTCGGGGTCGGCTACCACCGCAGCCTCGTACTGCACGGAGTGTCCGTCGAGGTGCCGGACGACGGGGTGGCCGCTGTCCTCGGGCACAACGGGGCGGGCAAGAGCACGCTGCTGCGGGCGGCCGTCGGACTGCTCACCCCGTCGGCCGGCGCGGTGCGGCTCGACGGTGAGGACATCACGCGCCGCAGGCCCCACGAACGGGTGGCCCGGGGCATGGCGTACGTACCGCAGGGCCAGCAGGCCTTCCCCCACCTCACGACGGCCGAGAACCTGCAACTGGTCGCGGACGGGCGCAGCCGCGGCAGGGCCGCGATCGCCGGGGCGCTGGACCTGTTCCCCGCCCTCAGGGCCCTGTCGAACCGGCGGGCGGGACTCCTGTCGGGCGGACAGCGGCAGCAACTCGCCATCGCGCGGGCCCTGGTGACGGAGCCTCGGATACTGCTCCTCGACGAGCCGACCGAGGGCATCCAGCCCTCGGTCGTCGCGGAGATCGAGGAGACCATCCTCGCGCTGGCCGCCCGCGGCGGGCTCTCCGTGCTCCTGGTGGAACAGCACGTCGGCTTCGCGATGCGGGCGGCCCAGCGGTACTACGTCCTGGAGGCCGGCCGGGTCACCTCGTCCGGCGGCGGTGGCGCCGACGCCGAGCGGTCCGTCCGGGAGGCCCTCAGCGTGTGACGGGCGCTCGCGGGTGGGCGCGGGCCGTCACACCGAGGCGTCCGGTGTGTAGTAGTGGGCCCGCACCCGTCGCAGCCATGCCTCGGCGGGTGCCTCGTCCGGCAGTTCGGGCAGGACGCTGCGGGTCTCGTCGAACGCGGACTCGTACCGCTTGAGCAGGGGCAGCGCGGCCATGGCGTCCGCGGCGACCTCCTCCCCGAAGGCGTGGTACGCCGCCGGGTTCTCGACTCGGATGCTCAGCGCGCCCGTCGAGTACAGCTCGAAGCCCTGGTGGCACAGCCGCCACAGGTGGCGGGCGTGCTTGGCGGTCCGCCTGCGGGTGTCCGCGGAGAACGAGCCGTCGCCGCGGTCGTAGAGCCGCTTGAACTGCTGGGTGGCATAGCCGAGATAGGCGTCGCGCACCCGCTTCGCGGAGAGCAGGGTCGTGCGGATGCCGATCAGCTCGTCGCCGAGCGGGGTGCGGACCTCGTACAACTCGTCCGGCAGCCACACCAGTTCGGTGACGGTCGGGTTGCCGCCCAGGGCGAGCCGGCACCATTTGGCCGCCTCGTGGAGCGTGCTGTCGGGATGGGTCGTGACGTGGGACTCCTTCGGGCGGTGCAGGCCGTGGAGGTCCTCGGTGGGGGCGGCGAACATGCCGAGCCGGTCCACGTCGGAGTCCTCGTGGGCCAGGCCGTAGGCGGTGGATCCGACGATGCCGGACAGCAGGACGTTCCTGGTGGTCACAGCCGTCCCCCTTCCCTGTGCGGGCCCGGGCGCGCCGGGTCCCTGTGCGGGCCTGCCCGGTGGTGCGAGCCGGGCGGCTCGCACCAGACCATCATCCGGGAAGGGGCGGGGTACAGCGGTTTTCCGGGGCGTGCGCGCAGCCGGACCGGGTTGTCAGCTCGCGAAGGGCACCTGGGCCGAGGGGACGGGACCGGCCGCGGACGGGTGCCGCCACAGCCCCCGGGCGGCGAGCCGGGGCAGCACGCCCTCGCCGAACCAGTAGGCCTCCTCCAGGTGCGGGTAACCGGAGAGCACGAACTCGTCGATGCCGAGGCGGCTGTACTCGGCGACACGGTCGGCGACCTCGTCGTGGCTGCCGACCAGGGCGGTGCCGGCCCCGCCGCGGACCAGGCCGATGCCGGCCCAGAGGTTGGGGTGGATCTCCAGGCCGTCCCGTCCCCCGCCGTGCAGGTCGAGCATCCGCCGCTGGCCCTCGGACTCGCTGCGGGCGAGCCCCGCCTGCACGGACCGTACGGTCTCCGGGTCGAAGCCCGCCAGCAGCCGGTCCGCCTCCGCCCAGGCCTGCTCGGCCGTGTCGCGGGTGATGACGTGCAGCCGGATGCCGAACCGGACGCTGCGTCCCTCCTTCTCCGCGAGCCCGCGGACCCACGCGATCTTGTCGGCGACCTGCTCGGGCGGCTCGCCCCAGGTCAGGTACACGTCGGCGTGCCGGGCGGCGACCTCGCCCGCAGCCGCCGAGGAGCCGCCGAAGTAGATCTCGGGGACCGGGTCGGGCAGGCGGGCGAGCCGGGCGTCCTCGACCCGGAGGTGCTCCCCGTCGAGGTCGACGGTCCGGCCGTCCCACAGCTCCCGGACGATCCCGAGGAACTCGCCCGTACGGCGGTAGCGGCTGTCCTTGTCGAGGAAGTCGCCGTACGCCCGCTGCTCCTGGCTCTCGCCGCCGGTGACGACGTTGAGGAGGAGCCGCCCGCCGGAGTGCCGCTGGAAGGTCGAGGCCATCTGGGCGGCGAGGGTGGGCGAGACGAAGCCCGGCCGGAAGGCGACCAGGAACTTCAGCCGCTCGGTCTCCCGGCTGACCATCGCCGTGGTCAGCCAGGCGTCCTCGCACCAGGCCCCGGTGGGGGTGAGCGCGCCGACGAATCCGAGGTTCTCGGCGGCGCGGGCGATCTGGCTCAGGTAGGCGATCGTCGGCGGCCGGTCCCGGCCGGAGACGGTGGCCGGGGTGCCGTGGCCGCCTCCGACGACGTCACGGCTGTCGCCGTTGGTGGGCAGGAACCAGTGGAAGGTGAGGGACACGGGGTGTTCTCCGATCGCGGGGCGCGGGGCGGCTCGTCGGGGCTGCGGGCTCAGAGCAGTCCGTGGCGCGGGGGCAGGGTGCCGTTGAGCACGTACCGGCCGATGTGCTGGATCTTCCAGCGGGCCGGGTCGTGCAGGGTGTGGGTGCGCGCGTCGCGCCAGTGCCGGTGCAGGTTGAGGGAGTCGAGGGCGGAGCGGGTTCCGGCCACCTCGAAGAGCGCGCCGGACACCTCGACGGCGGTGCCCGCCGCGTGCGCCTTGGCGGCGGCCACGGCGATCGACGCCTCGGCGGCCGAGGTCTCCGTCAGGTCGTCGCGCGCCGCGTCGACCGCGCGGGCCGCGGCGCCGAGCAGCGCCTCGGTGGCCCGTACCTGGACTGCGAGTTCGCCGAAGCGCTGGATGACCAGGGGGTCCTCCGCGGCCGTCGCGGCGCCGCTCTCGAACCACGGACGGCTCTTCGTGCGGACGAACTCCGCGGCCTCGCGGAGGGCGCCCGCGGCGATCCCCGCGTCGATGGCGGCGTGCAGCAACTGGGCGACGGCGCCGTGGAGCTGGGGTTCGCGGAAGGTGAGGTGGTGCGGCAGGACGCGGTCGGCGGGGACGGTGACGGCGTCGAGCCGGACCGTGCCGCTGGCGGTCGTGCGCTGGCCCATGCCGTCCCAGTCGTCGACGACCGTGACCCCGTCGGCGTCCCGGGGGACGTAGGCGACATGGAGGTTGTCGTCGTCGGCGCGGGCCAGGACCGGGATCCAGTCGGCGAACAGCGCTCCCGTGGAGTACTGCTTGACGCCGGTGAGGACGTACGACCCGTCCGGGGCCGCCTCCAGACGGGTCCTGATGTCCTGCACGTGCCGGGTGCCCGCCTCCGACTGGGCGTTGCCGAGGCGGCGTCCGGCCAGCACCTCCGCGAAGAAGAACTTCCGCTGGCGCGGGTCGCCCTGACGGCGGATCACATTCACGTAGACGAAGTGGCTCTGCGGGATCTGGGCGAGGCTGGCGTCGGCGGAGGCGAGCAGCCGGAAGACCTCGGCGAGGGTCTCCTGCCGGACGTCGGCGCCACCGTGCTCGGCGGGCACGGTGACGCCGAGCAGCCCTGAGGCGGAGAGGCGGTCCAACTCCGCGCGCGGCAGGACGCGTTCCGCGTCGCGGCGGGCGGCTCCCGGCCGGAAGTCGTCGGCCAGTTCCGCGGCGACCGCCAGGGCCTCGGCGTCGTCCGTGATGACGGTGGCGGTCACGGGTCAGCCCGCCGCGGCCAGGACCGGCGTGCGGCCGAGGGCCTCGGAGAACTGGTCGAGGACCTGGTTGAGCGCCTCGGCGGCCCCGGGTGCCACGGCGAGGGACCCGTTCTCGCCGACGGTGATGTCCTGGTCGAGGGTGAACCAGCCCTGGACGATGTGCCGGGCGCCCATCGAGCTGAGCACCGGGCGCAGGGCGTAGTCGATGGCGAGCACATGGGCCGTGGTGCCGCCGGTGGCCAGCGGCAGCACGGTCTTGCCGGTCAGGGCGTACTGCGGGAGCAGGTCCAGGAGCGCCTTGAGGACGCCGGAGTAGGCGGCCTTGTAGACGGGGGTGCCGATCACGACGCCGTCGGCGCGGGCGAGGAGCGCGGTGGCCTCGACGATCGCGGGGTGCCTGAAGTCGGCGCCGAGGAGGGCCTCGGCGGGGATCGTACGGACGTCGAGGGGGAGCACCTCGTGGCCCTGCGCGGCCAGCCGGGCGTCCAGGTGGCGCAGCAGTCGGTTGGTTCGGGAGGAGGCTGAGGGGCTGCCGGAGACGGACAGGACGGTGGCCATGGGTCCTCTTTCGGGACGAGGGCGCGCTGCCGCGTGGGAGGCGCCCGGAGCGGGAGGTCAGAAGTGCCGGGCGGGTGCGGGCGGTTCGCCCGGCAGGACCCGGCGCCCCGCCTCGCGCAGCCCGGGTGCGGCCGGGTCGTACGGGGTGCGGGTGCGGACCTCGCGCCGGACGGGGTGGGTGCTCCCGGAGGAGGTGGTCTCGGGGGCGGTGTTCGGGCGGGCCGCTCCGACGGGGTCCTCGGAGGGTTTTTCGGCAGCCACGGGGAACTCCTGTCGCGGAATCTGCGGGCACTGAATTCAGAGCGGGAGGGCATTCATGAATTCGGGCGGCACACACCCGTGAACGGCCCGGGGGCAGTTCACCGATTGCTGAGCGGGAAGGGGTGCGGGCCGCGGTCAGGCCGCGGTGCGACAGGCGGCACTGGAGACACGCGCGAGGTCGACATGGCGTCGCCGCGTGAGGTCCAGTCGCATCGTCATGCGGTCGATCGTGACAGTGACCGGCGCGGACCGTCAAGGAATACCCGATCGGTCTCGTATCCCGGACCGGCGGATTTCACGAGGGCGTGACAGGGAAACCCTTGAACCCGGCCGGGCGGCCCCGGCATTCTTCCGGGGTGCGTACAGAGCAGCTGGAATACCTCACGGCGGTCACCCGGCTCGGCTCACTGCGCCGGGCCGCCGAGGAACTGCGCCTGTCCCAACCCGCGTTGAGCGAGACCGTGCGGAATCTGGAGCGTGAACTCGGGGTCGATCTGCTGGAACGCAAACGCTCGGGCGCCAGAATGAGCGCGGCGGGACGTGAACTGCTGCCGCACATCGTCGGCGTGCTGGAAGCGGTGGACCGGCTGCGGAGTGCCGCGGGCGAGCAGCACCGCGTCAGCCGCATGGTGCGCGTCGGCACGGTGAACGCGGCGACGGTTCCCCTCCTGTTCCCGGCGGTACGGGCGTTCCGCGCGGCCCATCCGGCGACCCAGGTGGAGGTGGTCGGCGCGCGGCAGTCCGAGATCCACGACGCGCTGTCGGAGGGGGCGCTCGACCTGGGGCTGGTGAACCACCTCGACGGCGACGACATGCCGGCCGACTTCGAGAGCACCGAGCTGCTGCGGGGCCGGCCGGTGGTGTGCGTGCGCCCGGGCAGCGTTCTCGCGGCCGGCGCCTCGGTGTCGGTGTCCGATCTGCTCCACGGGCCGGAACCGCTCATCGTGATGCGCTCCGGCTATGTGATGCACCGCTACCTCCACCGGCTGCTGCGGGGCCGCGAACCGGCCTTCTCGTACTCGACCGACGGTGCCGAGATGGGCAAGCTGATGGTCGCCGAGGGGCTGGGCGCGACGGTCCTGCCGGACTTCAGTGTGCTCGGCGACCCGCTGGAGCGGTGCGGGGCGATCACGTACCGGCCGCTCGTCGGCGACGCGGCCGAGGTACTGCTGATGCTGCGGCGCCGCAGGGCGGACGCGGTGCCGCGGGCGGCGGGCGACCTGCACGCGGTCTTCGTCCGCACGGCGCGGGAACTGGGCGGGAGACTCGTCCGGGGCACCTGACGTGTGGCGGCGCCCCCGTCCACAGGGCGCGGCCCGGAGGGTGCGCCGCCGTACGGTGCCGCCGCCTGTTGCTGCCGTACGGTTCCGCCGGTCGACGGCCTGGTGGGTGCGCCGGCACGGAACCGGGGCGGGCGATTCACCGCCGCCCGGCCGACACCCGGCAACCGGCAACCGGCAACCGGCCAGGTGCAGTGCAGCCGTCCGATCGGCAGGACCGGACCGGGCGCCCGCCCGACCCGGCGGTGCCCTCCGCCACGCGGCGCGGCACGAAGGGTGCCCGCCCGATCCAGCCGCCCCGCCCGCCGTCCCCGGCGGGGGGGGCCGCCGAGCGGGCCGGAGTCACCGGTCCGGGCGGCGCGCCCGCGTGGCACGGGCGGACGGAGGCGGGCGTCCGCGACCCGCTGGGTCGGGAGCCGGCCACCCTCCGGAGGCCGCGCACACGTCCGCCCCCGCGACCTCGTGCGGGGGCGGACGGTCGGGCGGGGGGTCAGTCCTCGTCCACCGGAACCACGACCAGGAAGTCGTCCGACGGCAGATCCATCACCACTGTCGCCGGCCGGCCCTCGGTGCGGCACCTGGCCGCGTACTCCTCAGCAGTCCACGATCCGCGCGGCGCTCCCGCGGGAAAACGCTCCAACACCTTCGTGCCCATACCGGCAGACACCTCCACCTTCGGCCTTCGCGGCCGCCGCCACCTGTCGTGGAGTTCGTCTGCCCGCACTTCGGCACGTCATGTCCATGCGCGTCGGAGTCGGTCCGCCGGAGCCCCGGGCGCGCGGTGGCGGTGCCGCGCGCCCGTCGTCGCTCACACGCCGACGGCGTCCTGCGGGACCCGGTCCTGCGACGGCCCGTCCCCGGATCCGCGGCTCAACCGGCCGGGCCACCACGCCCGGGCCCCGAGGTCCACGGCGAGCGCCGGTACGAGCAGGGAGCGGACCACCAGCGTGTCGAGGAGCACGCCGAAGGCGACGATGAAGGCGATCTGCAGCAGGAAGGCGAGCGGGATGACTCCGAGGGCGGCGAAGGTCGCCGCCAGCACCACGCCCGCGGAGGTGATGACCCCGCCCGTGGCGACCAGTCCGCGCAGCACGCCCTGGCGTACTCCGTGGCGCAGCGACTCCTCCCTGACCCGGGACATCAGGAAGATGTTGTAGTCGACGCCCAGGGCCACCAGGAACACGAAGCCGTAGAGGGGCACGGAGGCGTCGGTGCCGCTGAAGCCGAGGACGTGCTCGAAGACGAGTGCCGAGATCCCGAGCGTGGCGAGGAAGTTGAGGGCGACCGTGGCCACCAGGAGCAGCGGCATCAGCAGTGAGCGGAGCAGCCCGATCAGGATGACGAGGATGATGGCGAGGACCACGGGGACGATCAGCGTGCGGTCGTGCTCGGCGGTGCGGCGCGTGTCGTACTGCTGGGCGGTGTAGCCGCCGACGAGGGCGTCGGCGCGGGGTACCGCGTGCACGGCCTCGCGCAGCCCGGCCACGGTGTTCTTGGCCGCGTCGGTGTCCGCGGCGGCCCGCAGGGTGACGTCGATGCGCACCCGGCCGTCGACGACCCGCGGTTCCCCGCCGCCGGGGCGGCCGGACGCGGTGACCGGCGCCGCCGAGGCGACTCCGTCGGTGTCCCGGGCCGCGGCGGTGACCTCAGCCGCCCGGTCCGCGTTCGCGATGATCACGGCGGGGTTGCCGGAACCGCCGGGGAAGTGCCGTCCGAGCGTCTGCTGGGCGGCGACGGAGGGAGCGTCGTTGACGAAGATCTCGTCGAGGGGCACGCCCTTGGCCGTGAGCGCCGGGGAGAAGGCGGCGCAGCCGAGCAGGACGGCCAGGGACAGGGCCCACACCTTGCGCGGCGCGCGGTCCACGAGTGCCGCGACCCGGTGCCAGACCCCCTCGCTGCCGCCACCGGTGCGGCGGGGCTTGGCGGGCCAGTAGGCGGCGCGGCCGAGCAGCAGGAGGACGGCCGGCAGGAAGGTCAGGGAGCTGAGGACCGCGCACACGATGCCGATGGCGCCCACGGGTCCGAGCGCCCTGTTGTTGGTCAGATCGCTGAGCAGCAGGGCGAGCAGTCCCAGCGCCACGGTGCCGGCGCTCGCGACGATCGCGCCCCACGACTGGCGCAGCGCGGCCCGCACGGCCTCGAACCGGTCGGCGCGCACGGCGAGTTCCTCGCGGTAGCGCGCGGTGAGGAGCAGCGCGTAGTCCGTGGCCGCGCCGATCACCAGGATGGAGAGGATGCCCTGGACCTGGCCGTCGACCCGTACGACGTCGTGGTCGGCGAGGACGTAGACGACGGCGCAGGCCAGTCCGAGGGAGAAGACGGCACCGAGGATGATCACGAGGGGCAGCAGCAGGCTGCGGTAGACGAGCAGCAGGATCACGAGCACGGTCACGAGGGCCACGCCGAGCAGCAGTCCGTCGATGCCGGCGAAGGCGTCCGCGAGGTCGGCCTGGCTGGCGGCGGGACCCGCCAGCTGCGCGGTGGAGCCCGCGACCCCGTCGGCCGCGGCCTGGATCCGTTCGAGCGCGACGGGCAGTTCCTCGCCGAGGTCGGGCCGCAGTTGCAGCACTCCCTGGAGCGCCTTGCCGTCCTCCGAGGGCAAGGCCGGTGAGACCCCGCCGACGACGCCGGGGGTGTCCGCGAGGGAGGCGAGGGCCCGGGTGGCCTCGGCCCGGTGGCTCTCCGCGAAGGAGTCGCCGCCGCTGCCGGGGCCGGTCCAGACGACGACCGCGGGCAGGGTCTCGTCCTGCTGGAACGCGCGCTGCTCCGCGACGACCTTGGTGGACTCCGCGCTGCGCGGCAGGAAGGCGGCCTGGTCGTTGGTGGCGACCTCGCCGAGCTTCCCGGCGTAAGGGCCCAGCATGCCGCCGATGCCGAGCCAGGCCACGAGCAGGACGACGGGGATCAGCCAGCGGGCCCGCCGCGGGGTGGTGGACATCGTTCTCCCAGTGCTTCGAAGGTGACAAGGTAACTCGACGAAAAAGAATCTCAATGATTGAGATATATCGAGGCCAGATCGTACTCGACGCCCCCACTTCCGTGGCCGTGCCCCCGCCGGATGCACCGGCGGCGACGGATCAGCGGCCGGGGGAACGCACGGTGGAGAGTTCCTCGTTCATCGCCGTGAGGAAGCGCAGGACCACGGCCAGGTCCTCGTCGGCGAAGTGTGACCGCACCCTGGCCGTCGCCTCCGCGAGCGGCCGGAAGTGCGACCGCGCCGCCGACTTGGCGTCCGGGACGTAGTACAGGTGGACGACGCGCCGGTCGGCGCTCTCCCGCACCCGGCGGACGTGGCCCGCGCGCTCCAGCCGGTCCAGACAGGCCGTCACCGCACCCGAGGTCAGCCCCAGGTGCTCGCGCAGCCGGCCGGGCGTGAGCGGCTCGTCCGCGTCGAGGATCGCGGCGAGCGCCTGGACGTCCGTGGCGTGCAGACCGTGCTCACCGGCGAAGCCGTGGACCAGCCGGTTGATCTCACCGTTCATCCTGCGCAGCTGCACCGCGAACGCCTGGAGGTCCGACGGCGGCGGACCGGAGCCGGCCGGCCGGCCGCCCGGCTGCCGGTCCCGCTCCTGATCGCCCGCCCGGTCGCGCTCGCGACCGTCGGGCTCGTCTCGTCTGGCCACGCGATCAGCCTATAGAAGCCCCCTGCGCGGGGCCGCCCCGCCCGCCGCCCGGGTGCGCCGCCGCGTCCGTGCGGAGGACACGCATCCGGGAACGCCGCCGACGGGGAAGGGATCAATGGAGGCCGAAGAGGCGACACGGCGGAATCGAGCGACGGAGGACGTATGAGCGACGACGCCGGAACCGGCCTGAGGTGCCTGGTGACCGGGGCAACCGGATACATCGGCGGCCGACTGGTACCGGAACTTTTGTCCGAGGGCCACCGCGTGCGGTGCCTGGCCCGCTCCCCCGACCGGCTGCGCGACCACCCGTGGGCCGACCGCGCCGAGGTCGTCCGCGGGGACGTCACGGACGCCGACTCGGTGCGCGAGGCCATGCGCGGCATGGACGTCGCGTACTACCTGGTGCACGCCATGGGCACCGGCGGGGACTTCGAGCGGACCGACCGCGAGGCGGCCCGCATCTTCGGCGAGCAGGCCCGTGCCGCCGGGGTGCGGCGCATCGTCTACCTGGGCGGACTGACCCCCGCGGGAGTCCCGGCGCGCGAGCTGTCCCCCCATCTGCGCTCCCGCGCGGAGGTGGGCCGGATCCTCCTGGAGTCGGGCGTGCCCACCACCGTCCTGCGCGCCGCGGTGATCATCGGATCGGGTTCGGCGTCCTTCGAGATGCTGCGCTATCTGACCGAACGGCTGCCGGTGATGGTCACACCGAGCTGGGTGCACACCCGCATCCAGCCGATCGGCGTCCGGGACGTCCTGCGCTACCTCGTCGGGAGCGCCCGGATGCCCGACGACGTCTCGCGGGCCTTCGACATCGGCGGGCCGGACGTGCTGACGTACCGCGAGATGATGCGCCGGTACGCCTCGATCGCCGGTCTGCCGCCGCGGCTGATCGTGTCCGTGCCCGTCCTGACCCCGCGGCTCTCCAGCCACTGGGTCGGGCTCGTCACACCGGTCCCGCGCTCGATCGCGCGGCCGCTCACCGAGTCGCTGCGCCACGAGGTCGTGTGCCACGAGCACGACATCGCACGGTACGTCCCCGACCCGCCCGGGCGGCCGATCGGCCTGGACGAGGCCGTCGAACTGGCTCTGCAGCGCGTGCAGGACGCCCAGGTCGTGACCCGCTGGTCCTCGGCCTCCGTGTCCGGCGCGCCGAGCGACCCCCTGCCCACCGACCCCGACTGGGCGGGCGGCAGCCTCTACACCGACCACCGCGAACTCGCGGTCGACGCCTCGCAGAAGGCGCTGTGGCGCGTGGTCGAGGGCATCGGCGGCGACAACGGCTGGTACTCGTTCCCGCTCGCCTGGGCGGTCCGCGGCTGGCTCGACCGCCTGGTGGGAGGCGTCGGCCTGCGGCGCGGGCGCCGCGACGCGGCCCGGCTGCGGGTGGGCGACTCGCTCGACTTCTGGCGCGTCGAGGAGATCGAGCCGGGACACCTGCTGCGGCTGCGCGCCGAGATGCGGCTGCCGGGCCTGGCCTGGCTGGAGATGTACGCCGAGACCGACGACCGGGGCCGGACCCGGTACCGGCAGCGGGCCCTGTTCCATCCGCGCGGGCTCCTCGGGCACGCGTACTGGTGGAGCGTCTCGCCGTTCCACGCACTCGTCTTCGGCGGCATGGCCCGCAACATCGCCAAGGCCGCCGCGCAGCCGGTGCCCGCCGGGCCGCGGGAGCACACGCCGGCCCGGTGACCCCCGCATCCGTTCGCCCCCGCCGGCCGGAACCACTAGGTCGCCCCGCCCGCCGTCCCTCCCCCGGAGCCCCTCCATGAACGTCTCCGTCGTCCTGTTCACCTCGGACCTGCGCCTGCACGACCAACCGGCGCTGCGGGCGGCGCTGGACCGCTCGGACGAGGTCGTGCCGCTCTTCGTGCGGGACCCGGCCGTCGACGGCGCCGGCTTCGCCGCGCCCAACCGCCTGGCGTTCCTCGCCGACTGCCTGACCGATCTCGACGCGGGACTGCGGGAGCGCGGCGGCCGACTGGTCGTGCGGTCGGGGGAGACGGTCGGAGAGGTCGGCAAGGTCGTCGCCGAGACCGACGCCCTCGACGTGCACATGTCCGCCGGGGTCAGCGGCTTCGCTCGGCGCCGGGAGGAGCGGCTGCGCACCGCCCTGGAGTCCTCGGGAACACGCCTCCACCTGCACGACACGGTGATCACCGCGGTCGCCCCGGGCGCCGTCACCCCGGCCTCCTCCGACCACTTCGCGGTCTTCACCCCGTACTTCCGCCGCTGGTCGGAGCAGCACCTGCGGGACGGTCTCGGCGCACCCCGGGCGGTGCGGGTGCCGGAGGGCGTCGGCTCCGAGGCGCCGCCCTCCCGCGCGGACGTCTCCGGGGTGTCCGCCGGGCTGGCCGACGGCGGTGAGACCGAGGCCAGGCGGCGGTTCACCGCCTGGCTCCGCGGCGGGATCGACGCGTACGGCGACCGGCACGACGACCTGCCGGGCGACGCGACCTCACGGCTCTCCCCCCATCTGCACTTCGGCACCCTGTCCCCGGTGGAGCTCGTGCACCGGTCACGTCGGGCCGGGGGCTCCGGCGCGGAGGCGTTCGTACGGCAGCTCGCCTGGCGCGACTTCCACCACCAGGTCCTGGCCGCGCGGCCCGCCGCGTCGAGCGCCGACTACCGCACCCGGCACGACCACTGGCGGTCGGGGCCCGGGGCCGAGGAGGAGATCGAGGCCTGGAAGGCGGGACGCACCGGATATCCAGTGGTCGACGCGGCGATGCGGCAGCTCCTGCACGAGGGCTGGATGCACAACCGCGGACGCCTGCTCACCGCGAGCTTCCTGACCAAGACGCTGTACGTGGACTGGCGGGTCGGCGCCCGCCACTTCCTGGACCTGCTGGTGGACGGCGACATCGCCAACAACCAGCTCAACTGGCAGTGGATGGCCGGAACGGGCACGGACACCCGGCCCAATCGGGTCCTGAACCCCGTCGCGCAGGCGAAGCGGTACGACCCTGACGGCGCGTACGTGCGGCGGTGGGTGCCCGAACTCGCCGGTCTCGACGGCGGCGCCGTGCACGAACCGTGGAAGCTCCAGGGCCTCGACCGGGCGGCCTTCGACTACCCGGAGCCCGTCGTCGACCTCTCCGAGGGACTGGCCCGTTTCAAGCACGCGCGCGGTCGCGACTGAGGGACGCGGCATCGTTCCGGCGCCGGCCACCAGCACGGCCCACCGGTCCGCGGGCGCCCGGAACGCGCGGGGCCCGTCGGCCGCGGGCGCAGGATCGCAGCCCGTCGCCGGCCGCGGACGCCGGCGCCGGACCCGTGCCGATCCCGGACCCGTGCCGACACCGGGCCCCACACCCGCCCCGGATCAGGCCTTCGACCCCGGGTCAGCCCTCCGGCCGCGCCTCGCCCGGTTCGTAGGCGCCGACGAGCGAGTCCAGCGCCTCGCTCAGTCCCGAGGGCCGCAGCATCCCCTGGACGGGATGCCCGGCCCAGCCGGGCCCGCCGAGCACCACGACCGGATGCCTGCGGGCGCCCTTCACCCCCCAGCGCGTGGCCGCGACATGGCGGGCCAGCGCGAGGCTCGCCGTGGAACGCGCCTGCGCCCACAGCACGACGGCGACCGGGCCCAGCCGCCGCACGGCCTCGGTCAGCGCCTCGGCGGGCACGGCGGCCCCGAACATCCGGGTGGGCAGGCCGCGTTCGGCGAGACCCGCGTTGAGCGCCTCCAGTGGGAGGCTGTGCTGCTCACCGGGCACGCACGCCAGGAGGACCGGAGCCGCCGATCCGGCGCCGGTCGCGACCTCGGCGATCGGGGTGACCCGGCGCAGCGCGGTGGAGATGTGCCAGGACAGCAGGTGCTCGACCTCCACGTACTGGTCGCCCGAGGTCTCCCACTTGCGGCCGACGGCGTGCAGGGTCGGTACGAGCACCTCCTCCCAGGTCGCGACCAGGCCGTGGCGTGCGACGAGGGTGGCGAGCCTGCTCTCCACGGCGGGGGCGTCCAGTCGGACCGCGGCCCGCGAGAGCCCCCTGCACTCCTGGCGGACGTTCCCCGGCCGCAGCACCCCGCCGGGACCCCTTCGGGCGGGAGCGGACCGGTCGTCGGCGGACGGCCGCGGGCCCGCGCCCTGCTTGGCCGCGGCGGCCGCCTCGGCGGGCGGCACCCCGGCGGAGGTGAGCCGGCACATCTCCTCGAGCATCGCCACGTCGCGCGGTGTCCAGCGGCGGTGGCGGCCGTCACCGCGGACGGCGGGCCCCACTCCGTATCTCCGGTCCCAGGAGCGCAGCGTCGTGGGCGACACCCCGAGGCGGCGCGCCAGCGCGCCCGTGGTGACCGCGGTCTCCGGGGGCTCCTCGGCACCCGGCTCCGCCCGTAAGGACCCGTGTCCGCCCGGCTCCGGCGCTTCGAGTTCGTCCACGGGCCGACTATACGACGCAGAAACGATGCGAGTTGCCGGAGTTGTGGAGTGGTTCACACGATAGGGGACGCCGGAGCGCGCCGCAGGAAAGTGGCCGGCGGGCGACGGTCCCGGGACCGCCCGTGCGCACCGGGCCGGATCGCGCCCCACCCGAGGAGCCGTGGCCATGACCACCCGTCCGACCACCGAGCAGGACGAGGCGCGCACCCCGCTGTGGGCGCCGGTGGAGACGACGCTCGCCGACGCGGACCTGGCCCGCGGCTTCGTGGCGGGCGACGAGGCCTGCCTCGCCGCCGCGTACGACCGCTGGGGCGCCCTCGTGCACACGCTCGCGAGCCGCTCCCTGGGCGACACCCGGGAGGCGGAGGACGTCACCCAGCAGGTGTTCCTGGCCGCCTGGCGGGGCCGGGAGGGGTACCGGCCCGAGCGCGGGGCGCTCGCCGGCTGGCTCGTCGGCATCGGCCGCCGCAAGATCGCCGACGCGCTCAGCGCGCGCACCCGCCGGACGGACCTGATCACGGCGGCGGGCTCGTCCCTCACGGCCCGGGGCGGCGGCGAGGAGCAGCCCGAGGCGGTCCTCGACCGGGTACTGGTCCGGCACGAGCTGGCCAAACTGCCACCTCCGCAGCAACGGGTGCTGCGCCTCGCCTTCTACGAGGACCTGACCCAGACCCAGATCGCGCAGCGCACCGGCTGGCCGCTGGGCACCGTGAAGAGCCATGCCCGGCGCGGCCTGCACCAGCTGCGCCGCTGCCTGTGGACGGAGGCGGGCCCGCGGGTGGGCGTCGGCTGACTCCTGCGGGTGGCAGCCCTCCGGACTCCTCCCGGACCCGGACCACCTGGCCCCGCAGGCGGCCTCCCCTGGACCTGCGGGGCCGATGCCCGCCGAATCCCGCCGAATCCCGCCGAATCCCGCGAGGAACGTACGCGTCGTACGCGGCGCCGGTGTACGGGAGGCCTGTGTACGGGAGGCCGGTGCACGGGGCGCCGGTGCACGGGGACGCGGACGTACGCGGCGGTCCGAGCACGCGTCGGCACTGCGGACACGTCGGCCTGCCCGTCCGTCGGGCCGGGCTCATCCGGCGGCCGGAGGGACCTGTCGGCCGGGACGTCCGGCGGCCGATGGCATCCGTCGGCCGGAGGCATTCGGCCCGCGGTGCATCCGTCCGCCGGAGGCATTCGGCCGACGGTGCATCCGTCCGCCGTGCCCGGACGGAACCACAGACGCAAGCGGCACGGCGTTCCGGGCCCCTGCCGGCAGGGGCCCGGATCCCGCTCCCTGTCGGGCCCGACCCACCGCCCTCGCGCGGTGGGGGGCGCCCGCGCCGACCCGGCGGCGACGCCGTTCCGGCACTACTTCCCCCACGGGCCAATCCGTTGCCGCACCGGCTCCGGATCACTTCCGTACCGCTCGTTCTTCCTGGAGGACCGCCCCCGTGAAAGAAGCCGTGGACATCGGCAGAAACCCGTCCGCAGAGCCGGATCTGCAGGACCTGATGGGCAGTGTCGCGCGCGGTGACCAGCAGGCGTTCGCCTCGCTGTACGACGCCGTGTCGGGCCCGGTCCTGGGCATCGTGCGCCGGGTGCTCCGTGACCAGGCGCAGTCGGAGGAGGTCGCCCAGGAGGTGCTGGTCGAGGTCTGGCGGACCGCGGCCCGCTACCGGAGCGACCGGGGGACGGTGATCAACTGGGTCCTGACCCTGGCCCACCAGCGGGCCGTGGACCGGGTCCGCTCGGTCGAGGCGTCCACCGCCCGCGAGCACCGGGCGGCGCTCCTGGAGCGCACACCCGAGTACGACGAGGTCATCGAGCAGGTCGAGGCACGCCTGGAGCGCGAGCAGGTGCGGCGCTGCATGCGCACCCTGACGGAACTGCAGCGCCAGTCCGTGACGCTCGCCTACTACCGGGGGCTCACCTACCGCGAGGTCGCGGAGCTGCTGGCGCTGCCGCTGGGCACGGTCAAGACCCGGTTGCGGGACGGGCTCATCCGCCTGCGCGACTGCCTGGGGGTGACCGCGTGACCACCGTCGACCTGCACACGCTGACCGGCGCGTACGCCCTGCACGCACTCTCCGACGAGGAGCGCGAGGCGTTCGAACGGCACGCCGCCGACTGTGCGGCCTGCGCCCAGGAGGCCGCTGAGCTGTCGGCCACCGCCGCACGCCTGGGGCTCGCCGTCCACGAGGCACCCCGTCCGGCACTCAAGGTCGAGGTGATGAACCGGATCGGCTCGGTCCGGCAGGAGGCCCCGCGCACGGACCCGGCCACCCGCACCCCTCGGTCCGGTGCCCGCACGCGCCGCCTGTCCCGGTGGGCGCTGGCGGCCTGTCTCGCCGCGGCCGCGGGACTCGGCGGCACCGCGGTGTGGCAGCACGACCGCGCCCAGGACGCCCAGGAGCAGGCGCGCCGGGCGGAGCAGCGCACGGACGAGCTGGCCTCGGTGCTGGCCGCGCCCGACGCGAGGAGCCGCACCGCGAAGCTGGCGGACGGGGCCATCGGCACGGTCGTCGTGTCGGAGAGTCGTGACGAGGCCGTGTTCATCGCCTCCGGGATGCAGCGGCCGCCCGGTGGCAAGGTCTACCAGCTCTGGTTCGACGACCGGGGAACGATGCGGTCCGCCGGGCTGATGGACCCCGGCCGCACGACCGAGGCGGTGCTCATGGACGGGCCCGTCGACGGCGCCACCGGCATGGGCGTGACCGTCGAACCCGCCGGCGGCTCCGCCGAGCCGACCTCCGACCCCGTGGCCGTCGTGGAGTTCCCGGCCTGACCGTCCCTCCCCCGTCCGGCGGCTCGGGCGGGACGGTCCTCCGAGTGTCGCCCGCCGGCCCCCTCCCGGCGGGCGCCACGTCTGTACCGGCCCGGCCCGGCTTCCCGCCCCGGGAGCCACCGGCTCGTCGGCCCCCGCTGCCCCGGCCGCGGCGCGGTCGGCTTCCCGGCTTCTCGCCGCCGTCGGCTTCTCGGCCCATCGGCTTCCCGGCCCATCGGCTTCCCGGCTGCGGCGCCGACCGGTCCCGTACTCCGAGGGCCGCGCGGTCAGTACGTGTCCTCGGGGGGCCGCTCGCCCCTCCGGAACCGGCGGGCCTCCCGGCACCCACCCGGCGCCGGTGAGCCCGCCACCGCCGGGTGGGTGCCGTGCCTGCCCGGGGCCCGCGGCCCACTCCCCGCCCTTGCGGCGAGGGGCGAGCGGCGGACGGCGGACGGCGGACGGCGAGGGAGGCAGCCCGCTCCCGTCACCGACGCGGCGGCCCCGTGGCCCCTTGTCCCCGCCTCGGAGGCCGGGGCAGGAATCCGCTGGTCCGCGCGGCGTACTCGGCGAAGCCCGGGCGGCCGGACATGTGCCGTTCCAGCATGGGCTTCCCACTGCCGTTGACCAGCAGGTAGCTCATCACCAGCGGCGACACCGCGCCGACGGCGGCCGACGCGCCGGACTCGCACGCGATCAGGAACAGTCCCCACCAGACGCAGAAGTCCCCGAAGTAGTTGGGGTGCCGGGTCCAGCTCCACAGACCGCGGTCCATGACACGGCCCCGGTTGGCGGGATCGGCCTTGAACCGGGCCAGTTGCGCGTCGCCGACGCCCTCGAAGAACAGGCCGACCGCCCACAGCGCGGTTCCGGCCCACGCGAGGCCCGACAGCGGCGCCGCGACGTACTGCGCGGCCTGCACCGGCAGCGACACCAGCCACACCAGGCCGCCCTGGAGGAGGTAGACCATGCGCAGCGCGTAGGCGTCGCGGCTGCCGGGAGCCTTGGCCAGGAGCGCCTCGTACCGCGGGTCCTCGCCGTGGCCGCGCCCCCGCCACGCGATGTGCGCGGCGAGCCGCAGGCCCCACACCGAGGTGAGCACCGTGACCAGGACGCGCCGACCGTCGTCGCCCTCCCCCGCGGACGCCGCGAAGGTCACCAGGGCCACGGCGGTGAACCCGATCCCCCAGGCGACGTCCACGACGCGGTGGACCCCCTTGCGGACGGCGACCGCGAAGGTGAGCAGCATGACCGCGAGGGCCGCCACCGCCGCGAGGCCGAGGTTCTGGGCGAACGCGCCCCACGGGAATCCGGTCACCGGTCCCCCCCAGCCTCGGCGCCGGCAGGCTCGGTGGACCGGCGGACGGCACCCGGTCGCCACGTTCCGTCGCCACTCATCGCGTCGGCTCCCCCTTCGTGAACAGGTACTGCTGGACGTCCAGGTAACCGGACCGGAACCCGGCCTCGGAGTAGGCGAGGTAGAAGGTCCACATCCGGCGGAAGGTCTCGTCGAAGCCGAGTGCCTCGACGTCGTCCGCGCGTTCGGTGAAGCGTTCGCGCCACAGCCGCAGGGTCTCGGCGTAGTGGGCGCCGAGGGCGTCCCGGCGGGTCGTGCTCAGGGCGGTGTGCTCGCTGGTGAGCCGGTCCACGGCCTCCACGGAGGGCAGCCGGCCGCCCGGGAAGATGTACTTCTGGATCCAGGTGTACGTGCCGCGGCTGGCCAGCATGCGGTCGTGCGGCATGGTGATGGCCTGCAGGGCCACGCGTCCGCCCGGCGCGAGGCGCGCGTCGAGCGTGGCGAAGTAGACCGGCCAGAACTCCTCGCCCACGGCCTCGACCATCTCGACGCTCACGATCGCGTCGTACGTGCCCACGGCCTCGCGGTAGTCGCGCAGTTCGATGGAGACCCGGTCGGCCAGCCCCGCCCCGCGGACGCGTTCGAGGGCGAGGTCGCGCTGTTCGCGGGAGAGGGTGAGTGAGTTGACGTGGGCGCCGCGGGCGGCGGCCCGTATCGCCAACTCGCCCCAGCCGGTGCCGATTTCCAGCAGGCGCGTGCCCTCGCCCACTTCCGCGAGGTCCAGCAGGCGGTCGATCTTGCGGTGCTGGGCGGCCGCCAGCAGCTCCTGGTCGGCGGGGAATCCGCGGAAGTGGGCCGCCGAGTAGGTGAGCGTCTCGTCGAGGAAGACGGCGAACAGCTCGTTGGACAGGTCGTAGTGGCGGCTGATGTTGCCGCGGGCGCCGCTGGGTGTGTTGCGCTGGGACTCCGGTTGCCGCAGGGCCCACAGTCCGCGCAGCCGCTGGAGGGGCGCGGGCACCAGGTCCGCGAGGTTCCCCGCGAGGACCGTGAGGGCTCCGACCAGGTCGGGGGCGTCCCAGTCGCCCGCCATGTAGGACTCGCCGAAGCCGACGAGCCCGTGGGCGCCGACCCGTTCGTGGAACGCCCCGGTGTCGTGGATCTCGATCAGCGGGCCGCCGGTGCCGGCGTGGGTCCCGTCGGGGAACCGGACCCGCAGCGGCAGGCGCTCCAGTGCCCTGCGCACCACGACACTGGTGGCGGCGGTCCGGAGGCGGGAGGCGCCCGGCCGCGCCGCGACGTCCGGCCAGCGTTCCTCGTCCACCTGGTGCGGGACCCGCTGCGCGGCGGCGGAGCGGGGCTCGGCTGTTCTCATCTCTCGTTCTCCTGGGGTCGGTTGCCGGGGCGGGGCTGGACGGGCAGTCCCCGCAGGTACAGACGGATGCCGTGCAGCCGGATGGCTGCCGAGACGGCGAGGGTGGACCAGGGGTGGCGCAGGGCCTCGCGCAGCAGGCTTCGCGGGTTCGCGTCGCGGCGGATGCCGCGGACGGTCGCGGTGAAGGGCCGCCCGTCCGCCCGTTCCAGCCGCACCGCGAGGTCGAGCCGGCCGTCGGGGGCCGGCAGCCTCATGCGGTACGCCCCGTCGACCGGGAAGAACGGCGAGACGTAGAACTCCTTCCCGGTGCGGGCGACTCCGCGCGCGTCGGGCCGGAGCAGGTAGGCGTGCCGCTCCCCGTAGGTGTTGTGCACCTCGGCGACGACGCAGACCTGTTCGCCGTCGGGCGTGTGGCACCAGTAGAGGGTGAGCGGGTTGAAGACGTGGCCGAGGACCCGGGCGTGGGTGAGCATCACGACCGGCCCGCCCGCGAGGTCGACACCCCGGGCGGCGAGGAAGCGGTCGAGTCCCGCGCGGATGGACGGCTGGTCGCCGTCGAAGTGGTCGCGGGGGTCGAAGCGGGCCAACGGGCGTATTGCCCGCGGAAGTTCGGGTGGGCGTTCCGGGTCGATCAACCACATGTACGTGCGGTGGCGCAGCGCGTACCGGGTGGGCCGGGTGCGGACGTGCGCGACGACGCAGGGATAGAGCGCGGGAGTGCGGACCGGTCCGCCGCCGGCTCGCGGGGCACCGCACGCCGCCTCCCCGCCGGCCTCCGGTTCGGCAGGTTCGGCGAGGGCGGCGGGTCCGGTGGGTTCCGCGCCGCCCGCGTCGGGGGTCGCACCGGTCACCAGGTCACCCCCAGCGCGGCGGCGGCCGCCACCCCGGAGCGGCAGCCGTCCTCGTGGAAGCCCCAGCCGTGGTAGGCCCCCGCGAACGCGACGACGGGACCGTTCAGTTCGGGAAGCCGACGCTGGGCGGCGACCGACTCGGGCGTGTAGACCGGGTGTTCGTAGACCATGCGGGCGAGGACGCGGTCCGGGTCGACGCGGTCCTCGCCGCCGAGTGTCACGACGAACGACTCCGGCGCGTCCAGGCGCTGGAGCCGGTTCATGTCGTAGCTGACCCGCACGCGGTCCGAGGCCGCCGTGCACGACGGCATGAGGTAGTTCCAGGCCGCGCGCGCCCCGCGGGCGCGGGGCAGCACGCTCGTGTCGGTGTGCAGGAGGGTCGCGTTGCGGGAGTAGCGGAACGCGCCCAGCACCTCCCGCTCCCCCTCCGACGGCTCGGCCAGCATCCGCAGTGCCTGGTCGGGGTGGACGGCGATCACCGCGGAGTCGTACGTCCCGGTGGTCCCGTCGGCCGTGGTGATCCCGACCCCGCCGCCCTGCCGGCGCACGGCGTGGACCGGCGCCGAGGTGTGGACCGCTTCGAGCTGCTTGGCCACGCGGTCCACGTACGAGCGGGAGCCGCCGGAGACCGTGCGCCACTGCGGCGAGTCGCCGACCGTCAGCATGCCGTGGTGGTCGAGGAACCTGAACAGGTAGGCGGCCGGGTACCGCTGGGCCGTCTCCGCGTCGCAGGACCACACCGCCGAGACGAGCGGTGTCATGAAGTGCGCGGTGAAGTAGGGCGAGAAGTCGTGCCGGGCGAGGAAGTCGCCCAGGGTCACGGTGTCGTCGGCGCCCTCCGCGAGCAGCCGGCGGGCCGCGCGGTGGAAGGCCGGCACCTCGGTGAGCATCCGCAGGTACGGTCCGCGCACCGCGCTCCGCGGGCGGGCGAACAGTCCGGCGGGGCCGCGCGCTCCCGCGTACTCGAGTCCGCAGCCCTCGCAGCGCACCGACATGCTCATCTCCGACTCCTGCGTGTCGACGCCCAGTTCGGCGAACAGGCGCAGCAGGTTCGGATACGTGCGGCGGTTGTGCACGATGAAGCCCGAGTCCACGCGGTGCACCCGGCCGTCGGACGAGGTCAGTTCGTGGGTGTGGGCGTGGCCGCCGAGCCGCTCGTCGGCCTCGTACAGGGAGACCCGGTGCCCGCCGCGGGCCAGCACGTACGCGGCGGTCAGACCCGCGACTCCGCCGCCCACGACGGCCGTACGCCGTGCCGGCCCGCGGTCCTCCCCCGGTGAACGCCCTTCCCGGTCCGCCGAGGCGTCCTGCACCGCTCGCGCCATCGCGCTTCCTCCCACATGTGTCGACCCGGAGCCCTGTCCCGACCTGGAGCTCTCGCAAGTACTCCGGAGCCGCGACGATCACGGATTGGCCGCGACCGGGTCTTACTCCGATCGGGTGAGAGACCAATCCGGCGGCGGCGGGGCCACGGATTCCCCATGTGAGCGACGACCGGAAAACCCCCAAGAGCCCAGAACACCCGGAGCACCCGGAAGATGCGGAATGCCCGGGGTTGCGGACTCCCTCGTCGCGCCCCGGCCGGGTCGAGCCGTGGAGCGGCCCCGCGGGGGTGGTACGGGGCTCCGGCGCCCGGAAGCGGCCGGTGCCGTGTCACGGAGCCTCCCCGACCACCGCGTTCGCCTCGGCGGTCGGGCCGGCGACTCCGCGGCACCGGCGTACGGGGGCCGTGCCGGTTCCGCTCGCGCTCTCGCGCGGGTGCCCGTCGACCGTGACGGGGACCGCGGGCACCCGCGACCCCTCGCGGCACCGCACGCGCCGCGAACCCTCGCGTGGCGGTTCCGGCCGGGGCGGGCGCCCTGGGTCGGCGCCCGGACACCTCGGGGAAGGCCGGGGCCGCCACTCACCTCCCGGACCTGCACCGGCCGGTCCGCTCGGACACGGCGCCGGCCCTCGCGCCCTGACCGTTCCCGCCGCGCCCGGGACCCGGCGGTCCGCCGGTTCCCGCCACGGGCGCCTTCGCCTTCACATCACGAGCCCATGACAGAGAAGCCGACCGAGGAGATTCCCATGAGCACCCCCCGCACCCAGAGCACGCCGCGTGTCCGTCGCACCGCCCTCGCACTCGCCGCCGCGGCACTGCTGCCGCTCTCGCTGGCGGCCTGTTCGGACGGCGACAAGGACAGCAAGGCCGCCGAGGCCACACCGGCCGCGGGAACATCGGCCTCGCAGAGCAAGGGCATGACGGACACGGACGAGCCGTTCGGCCCGGCCTGCGCCGCGGTGCCCGAGGACGGCGCCGGATCGTTCGACGGCATGGCCGACGACCCGGTCGCCACCGCCGCCTCCAACAACCCGGAGCTGTCGACCCTGGTGGCCGCCGTGAAGAAGGCCGGCCTGGTCGACACCCTCAACAACGCCGAGAACATCACGGTGTTCGCCCCCACCAACGACGCCTTCGCCAAGATCCCCAAGGCCGACCTGGACAAGGTCCTCGCCGACAAGGCCGCCCTGACCAAGATCCTCACCTACCACGTGGTCGGGGAGAAGCTGACGCCCGAGGACCTGGAGAACGGCACCTTCACCACCCTGGAGAAGTCCGAACTCACCACCGCCGGCTCCGGCGAGACGTACACCGTCAACGACTCCGCCAAGGTGGTCTGCGGCAACGTCAAGACCGCCAACGCCACCGTCCACATCGTCGACACCGTCCTGATGCCCAAGAGCTGACCCGCCACGCAGGCGCCCGTACCGCCCGGACCGGCGGCACGGGCGCCTCCGTACGTCCGCACGACATCGTGGGCCCCCGTAAGCCTCGTCCGCTCTCGCGGGCCCTCGTCGAGCAGGTGGGACGCGGCGCGGGCGGGCCGCTCAGGAGGCGCGCAGCCGCTTGTGGCCGAGCAGGGTCCGGTACCGCTCCCGCGCGGCGAACGCGCCGGGCGGCCACACGGCGGGGCGCCCGACCTCCGCGCACAGGTGCAGGACCAGGCCCTCCCCCGCCACGACGCCGACATGGGCACCCCAGGCGTCGTCCGCACGGTTGAACAGCGCGAGGTCCAGCGGTTCCGGCGTCCGCACCCGCACGCTGCGCTCCGTGTCGGCCCACAGGTCGCTCGACCGCCAGGCCGGGACATGGAGCCCGAAGTGCGCGAGCACCGCGTAGGCGAAGAGCTGGCAGTTGGCGCCCTCGGCGAGCCCCGGCCGCTCGGCGACCGACCGGGACCCGGGATACCGCCGCCCGACGTACGGCGTCGCCCAGAACTCCGCGGGCAGCCGCTCCGTCACCCGGTCCGCGCCCCCGCCCGGCTCCCGCACGCCCGCACCCGCCTCCGCCTCCGCCCCGCCTGCGTACGCCCCCTGCCGGGCCGCACCGCGCGCATGGTCGCCCGGGGACCGTCCGCTGTCCACCCGACATCACTCCCACCACTACACATAAGAAAGAAATAAGGGCAGAATGTACTTACGCGGCATTTACCGCAACCGCACCAGAGCGGTCAGGGCCGCGGAGACAAAGGAGTCGAGTCATGGCCAACGTCTCTCACACCAGCGGCGACATCGCCAGCCACCCCGATGTGCCGGAGATGCGGGATCGGTACGCCCGCATGCTCGACGGGCGCGACGTGGCGCTCGTGGACGGACCGGTGTTCCTGCTCGGTCTGTACTGCGCCGCGTCGCCGTGGATCCTCCACTACACGACGAGTCAGCCCGCGCTCGTGACGCACAACCTCATCATGGGAATCGCGATCGGCGTGCTGGCCCTGGGGTTCACCACCACACCGGCCCGGATGTACGGCCTGAGCTGGGCCATGTGCGCCATGGGAACGTGGATGATCATTTCGCCGTGGATCGTCGGCAGCAGCCCCGACGCGGGCGTCGTGCTCAACAGCATCATCATCGGCGCCCTGGCCGTGGTGCTGGGGTTCCTGTGCGCGACCGCATCCGCCAAGAGCACGTCGAAGACCTGACGGCCGAACCGTCGCCCCGGACGGCCCGGCCGGCGGTCGGGTGATCCGGGCCCGCGCAGCGGTGCCGCACCCTCGGGGCGCGGGGCCGGCTCCATGGCGAAGGGACCCGCAGGGCCCCTTCGCCTCCCCCTGCGTCCGCCCGGGCCGGGTCAGTCGCCGGGCACCAGCCAGGGCTCCTGCGGAAGCGGACTGCCGGTCTCCAGAAGGGACTTCAGGTTGGCCAGCACGGCCGGCCAGCCCGTGCCCACCTCGGCGGCGGCCGCCTCGTCGGCGAGGTCCTCGTGGGTCACCGTCAGCCGGACGATGCCGCCGTGCGGAAGGATGTCGAAGGTGACCCGGGAGCGCCTGCCCTCCCGCGCCTCCTCGCCGGGCTCAGCCCAGGTCGTCACCAGCCGGGTGGGGCGCTCGCTCTCCACGACGGTGCCGACCACGTCGGCGACGCCCGAACCGTCCGTGCGGCGGTGCTCCCACCGGGACCCCGGGCGCCAGTCCTGCGACACGTTGCTGTGCCCCCAGTACCGGGCGGTCAGATCCGCGTCCGTCAACGCGTCCCAGACCTTCTCGGGCGTACTCGCGATGTAGGTGACGTACACGAATGTCGGCCTGTCGCTCATGTCTTCCTCGGCTCGTCGCTTGAGTGCGCTCAGCGCGCGCAGGCGCGGGCGCTCGAACTTGTCGACCCACCGCTCCTGCATCTCGTGGAGCGGTACGGGGTTGAGGTAGTGCAGCTTCTCCCGGCCCCGCCGCACGGTGCCGACCAGATTGGCGGCCTCCAGGACGGCCAGGTGCTGGGTCACGGACTGCCGGGCCATGTCGACCTGCGCGCACAGCTCGCCCAGCGTCTGCCCGTTCCGCTCGTGGAGCCGGTCGAGCAGCCGGCGGCGTGTCCCGTCGGCCAGCGCCTTGAAGACACGGTCCGTCCCTGCTTCGTCGTCCGATCGCACACCCAAAGTTAGGCAGGCAATTGCCTGCATGTCAATCGCGGCCCCTCCACGCGGCCCGCGCCCGCCTCCCCCGCCCCGGGCGCACTCGCCCCCTCCCTCCCCGGCGGGGACCGGCCCCCTCGGCCGGGGCGCGGCCCGATATTCGCTGGCCGGAGGCGGTGCGTCGCGCCCACACTGTCGCGGTGAGCCGAACTTTCAGCGCGTGGGTGACATCGGGTGACGACTTCCTCGGGGCGGTGGGGCCCTTCGCCGTCGACGTGCCGTGGTGGTCCGAGGTGGAGCCCGTCGCACAGCGGCTCCAGCAGGCACTCGCAGTCCCGGTGTGGGTGGTGCGCCTGCTGTCCGTGGAGGACGGCGAGGGCGCGCGCGACGGGCATGTGACCTACCACGTCGAAGCGCTGGAACGGCCGCCGATGCTCCTCCAACTGCCCGCGGAACCCGGCCTGCCCGCCGGGGACGAGCCGCTGCGGGCACCCTGGGCGCGGGTCGAGGGCCTGCGCGCGCTGATCGGCTGGGCGACCGACACCCTGGCCGGCGCGGGCCGCCCGGTGACCGGCCCGGCGAGGCAGCGCCGCACCTGGAACCTGGCCGGGCTCCTGCAACTGCCCACCGGCGAGGGGCCGGTCTGGCTCAAGGCCACCCCGCACTTCGCGGCGGACGAGCCGGCCGTGATCGCCGCCTTCGCCCGGATCGACCCGGGGCTGGTGCCGCGGGTGCTCGGCTCCGCCGAGCGGCGGCTGCTGATGGAGCACATTCCCGGCGAGGACTGCTGGCAGGCGTCGGCCGGAACCGCCGCCTCGGGGGTACGCAGGTTCGTGGCCGCCCAGGCGGCGCTCGCGGCCCCATCCGGAGGGCACCCGGGCGCACCGCCTGCCGGCCTTCCGGACCGCCGCACGCCGGACATCACGGGAAGGGTCCGCGCCCTGCTCGCCGGGCCCGTCGGCGCGCAACTCACCGCCCACGAACTCGACACGGCACGGGAGTTGGTGGACCGCTGGGAGTCGCTGGACGCCTGCGGACTGCCGGACACGATCGTGCACGGCGACTTCCACCCCGGCAACTGGCGCAGCGACGGCGGCCCTCCGGTGGTGGTCGACTTCGCCGACGCACACTGGGGCAACCCGGTGCTGGACGGGCTGCGCCTGCACGCGTTCCTCCCCGAGAACGTACGCGCGGACGCGGCACGGGCGTGGACGGCCGCCTGGCTGGCGCACGTCCCTGAGAGCGATCCGGGCCGCGCCCTGGCCGTCGCCGAGCCCCTCGCGCCCCTCGTGTACGCGGTGCGCTACCAGGAGTTCCTGGACGGTATCGAACCGTCCGAGAGGGCCTACCACCAGGACGATCCCGTGACAGAGGTCCGCGAGGCCGTGCGCCGCGCGTCCGCCCCGGACCCGGAGCTCGCACGGCTGGGGCGCACCGTCGTGCGGTGAGCGGCCCCTGCGCGCTCTTGGCCTCCCGCCCCGCGCAGGGCACGATCACCCCATGGACAGCTCTCTGACACTCGCCCCGCCTCCGCACCTGCGGCTCGAAGGAGAAGGAGTTCACCTGCGCGAATGGTCCGAGGACGACATCCCCGCCCTGATCGAGCTGTACGACGACCCGGAGATCGCCCGCTGGACGCCCGTGGCCTCACCGTTCGACACGACGGCGGCCCAGGTCTACCTGGCCGAGGCGCTGGACGCCCGGGCGCAGGGCCGCAAGGTCCAACTGGCCATCACCACGGACGGGGTGGTGCCCCGGGGCGAGGTGCTGCTGTTCCGCAGCGGCGCCGACGAGCGCGATGTCGAGATCGCCTACGGGGTCGGCGCAGCCCACCGGGGGCTCGGTCTGGCGTCCCGCGCGGTCCGGCTGCTGGCCGCGTACGCCGTGCGGTACACGGGGGCCCGGCGCGTGGTCCTGTGCATCGAGGAGGCCAACGCCGCCAGCGCGGCCGTCGCCCGGGCCACCGGGTTCACCTTCACCGACGACGAGCCCGTGCTGCGCGCCTCCCGGGGCCGGGAGACAGCGCTGCGGACCTGGGCCCTGACGGGCGGCGCGGCCGGCTGACCGGCTAACCAGCCGGACGGCGCGCGGTCGCGTCCGGCCCCGGGCCGCCTGCCGGAGGGCGATCGGCACCGCCCGTGGGGCCGGTGCGGGCGGTCGGCATCGTGGCCGCTCTCATCGGATCGGCGCCCGCCAACGCCTTCGACGTGGCGGACACCGACGGCGTGGACCGGGTCGAGTGGCTGATCCGGATCGGGCTCGCGGCCCTCGGCGTCGCGGCCCTTGACGGGTCGAGGCCGGGCCGGCGCCGACCCCTGGGGTTCGGCGCCGTCGTGGAACGCGGGCTCCACGCACCCCTGTGTCGTGGAGCCCGTGCCCGGACCGGCGAAATCCCGTTGCGCCGGTCGGCACGGGCGGTTAGCTTCTGCGCGATTCACCTCGAACCCGGACCGTGACGGAGCCCCCTTGCCCCAGCGCATCACCGCCCTGACCGACCCCGAGCCCGGCGCGTCGAGCCGCCGGCTGGCCTGGCTCGCGTCCGACGACGAGGGGGTGCCCCTCGGGTCGGCGTTCCTGCGGCTGTTCACCAGGACGGGGCAGGAGCACCTCGCGGAACTCGAACTCGCCGTGCACCTCTCCGAGCGCAGGCAGGGCGTCGGCACCCGACTGCTGGAGGCGGCGGCGGCCGCGGCGCGGGCACAGGGACGCCGGTCCGTGCTCGCCCAGGCCGAGGACGGCTCCCCCGCCGACCTCTTCCTCGCCGCCCGGGGCTTCCGCCGGGTGCTGGCGCTGACGTACGCGCGGCTCTCCCTCGACGAGGCGGATCTCGAACGGATCGACGGGATCGTCGCGAGGCCGCACGGCGACTACCGCCTCGTCGAGTGGGACGGCACGGTGCCGGACCGGCTGGCCGCGGGATTCGCCGCGTCGCGGCGGGCGATGGACGACATGCCGATGGACGGCACCGACTACGGCACGGTCGTCTGGGACGTGGACCGGGTGGTCGCCGCCGCGGCGGCCGTCGCCGAGCGGGGGGAGCTGCTGCACACCGTCGCGGTGTCGACCGCGGACGGGACGATCGTCGGCTTCTCCGAGCTGGTCGTCCCGGGTGACGGCCGGGGCGACGCCCAGCACTACGGCACCGGGGTGCTGCCGGAGCACCGCGGTCACGGTCTCGGCCTGTGGATGAAGGCACGGTCCGTCCGGCGGGCCCGCGAACGCCACCCCGCACTCGGCGGGCTGCTCACCGACACGGCCGACAGCAACACGCACATGCGGGCCGTGAACGACACGCTCGGGTACCTGCCCACCCACAAGGCGGTCGAGTACCAGCTCGACCTGTGACCGGGCCGGAGGCGCCTCGGGCCGGGGCCGCGACACTGGCCCGAGGGCAGGAGCACTCCGTGCGTACGGGCTCCGGGGCGGGCGGACTCCGGAGCCCACGGGCTCCGGGCGGACGGCCCCCGCGCTCCGGGCCCGTTCCGCCCGGGCGGCCTAGGACGCCCCGTACACGTACGGCGTGGTCGTCGTGAGCGGCGCGAAACCGAGGCGCTGGAGGATCGGCCTGCTCTGGTCCGAGGCGTCGACCTGCAGGTACCGGTAGCCCCGGTCGGCCGCGACCCTGGCCCGGTACGCCACCAGGGCACGGTAGATTCCGCGCCCGCGCCAGGCCTCGACGGTGCCGCCGCCCCAGAGGCCGGCGAACCGCGTCCCGGGCGTGAACTCCATACGGGCCGAACTGACCGGCACGTCACCGGCGACGGCCACCACGGCCACGACGGTGTCGGGATCGCCGGAGAGCTGGGCCAGGAGCTGGTGCCTGAGCCGGGAGCCGTCGGTGCCGAAGGCCTGTTCGTGGACGTCGACGACGAGGTCGACGCCGGCGCGGTCGGTGACGAGCCGCAGTTCGACGCCGGGCGGCGGTTCCGCGTCGAGTTCCGCTCCGCCGACCTCGGCGATCATCAGTGTCTCCTCGGGCTCGGGCGTGAACCCGGCCGCGCGGAGCCTGCGCCCGAGGTCGTGCGGCCGGTCGTGCCCGTACAGCTTCCATTCGAACTCGCGGCCGAGAGCGGTGAAATGGCGGACCTGGGCGGCGATGGCCTCGTCCGCGTCCTCGTCCGTGAGGTCCGACCAGAGGACCCCGTTCCAGCCCTGCTCGGAATCGACGTGCCGCACCACCCCGCCGACCCGTTCCACCACGGCGTCGGGACTGTAGGGCGACGCCCCCTCGCGCATGTCCCGGTCGAACAGAGCCAGTACCGCTGAGTGATCCATGCGGCCACTCCA
Source organism: Streptomyces fructofermentans (assembly GCF_014651055.1). Lineage (GTDB taxonomy): Bacteria > Actinomycetota > Actinomycetes > Streptomycetales > Streptomycetaceae > Streptomyces > Streptomyces fructofermentans. The sequence continues at coordinate 226,018 of NZ_BMWD01000008.1, read as the reverse complement.
GCATCCGCGGCGCGCACGGGCAACGGAGTTTCGGGGCGCGCAGGCACCCGGCCCGGAATCAGGCCTTGGGACGGCGGCCGCTGCGGCGCGGGGCGGGCTCGGCGCCGTCGAGGAGTCGGAGGCGGCGCTCCCTCCGCCGAGGGACTCGACCGGGACGACGATCCGGCGCAGCGCGTCCGCGGTGGTACGGCACTCCTCGTCGCTGAGCGGCGCGGCCACGAAGGCGCCACTGAGTCGTTCGGAGTCAAATCATGAGGGTGGCGTGCGGTCGCCGGGCCGGACGGGAACACTGCCGGGCGGACAGGACGGCACCCGGTCCCGGCACGGGCGGGGTCCCGGCGCAGGACCTCCACGACGGAAGGACGGGCGACACCATGGTGAACGAGGCCGAGTTGAAGCATCTGCGCCGCTGTGTGGAGCTGGCGGCGGAGGCGCTGGAGGCCGGGGACGAGCCGTTCGGTTCCGTGCTGGTGGGCGGGGACGGAACCGTGCTGGCCGAGGACCACAACCGGGTGGCCTCGGGCGACCGCACGCGTCACCCCGAGTTCGAACTGGCCCGCTGGGCGGCGGCGCACCTGGCTCCCGGGGAGCGGGCCTCGGCGACCGTCTACACCTCGGGCGAGCACTGCCCGATGTGCGCGGCAGCGCATGGCTGGGTCGGCCTCGGCCGAATCGTGTACGTGGCCTCCTCCGACCAACTGGGCACCTGGCTCGCCGAGTTGGGCGTACCCGTGGGGCCGGTGCGGGCGCTGCCGATCAACGAGGTGGCACCCGACGTGGTCGTGGAGGGCCCGGTGCCCGGCCTGTCCGACGAGGTGCGCTCACTGCACCGGCGCTTCCACCGCGCCGAAGCCTGAACCGGCGATCCCGAGGCGTGTCGCCGAGGGCGGTGGCGCTGACCGGAGGTTGCGGCGGTGACCGGAGGTTGTGGCGGTGACCGGAGGTTGCGGCGGTGGCGGTCCCCGAAGGCGACGGCGGTGGCGGGAGCGCGTTGCGCGGCGGGCCTCAGCCGAGTTCGAGCGTGGTCACTCCGTAGACGCGCTCCGTCGCGTACGGCCGGACCGGACCCGTGTACATCCTGGCCGTCTCGAACGACGGGAGGAGTCCGTGCGCCTCGGCGAGCGCGGCACCCGCCGTGTTGGTCTCCGGCACGTCGATCGCCACCTCCCGGCCGTCGGCCGTGGAGGCCAGCGCGGCGAACAGCGCCTCGGCGTCCTCCGGCGTGTCGGCGAACAGCGGGCCGATCCGCAGCCGGCCGAGCGCGGGCCGGACCACGCCGTAGCCGGTGATCCGCCCGCCCCGGTCGCGGACGAAGGCCCGGTGCCCGGGCGCGCCGAGCCACCGCCGGACGAACGTCGGCCGGTCGGCGGGGTGGCAGCGGCCGTCGTACGAGGTGATCGCCGCGAGGTCGGCCGCGACGGCGGGCCGCACTCCGGTGCCGGGGGCGCCCGCGCCGGAGGGTGTCCCCCGGTGGCGGAAGGTCTTGTGGGCGAGCCCGAACCCGGAGCGGCGGTAGTTCGGCTGCTGCGCGACCACTCCGTCGAGCCCGACGGTCCGGCCGCCCGCGTGGGCGAGTGCCGTCGTCCACGTGGTGATCCCGTAGCCGCGGCCACGCACGTCGGGGCGAACCAGGTAGCACCCCAGGAAGGCGTACTCGGCACCGTGGTTGACGACGGAGATCGCCGAGACGGGCTCGCCGTCGACCCTTCCGAGGAAGAAGCCCTCGGGGTCCTGGGCGAAGAAGCAGCCGCCGTCCGAGTCCCCCGGATCCCACCCCTCGTCGGCCGCCCATCCCCTGATCACGGGCCACTCGTCGAGTGATGCCCGGGTGACGACGAGGCCGTCGGGGCCCGCTGCGGTCATCGGTGCGCTCCATCCGCCGGGAGGGACTGCGTGCGGTGGTCGGCCGCACCCCGGCATCCTTCCCGACGATCCGCGCGGGGGAACGGAGGCGAGGGGGTGCGTCGGAGCGGGCCCGTCGCGCGCCCCTCGGGAGGGGCTCGCGCGCGTGTGCCGGACCGTGGGCCGGCCGTCCTGACGCCGTGGGCCGACACCGCCGGCACAGCACCATCGGCACGGCACGGCACGGCACGGCACGGCACGGCACGGCACCCGAGGGTTCTCCGATCCCGAGGGCGTGGGCCGGGTCTCCCGAGGCGTCGCCCCGCGGCCGGACCGGCGGCCCGCACCCTCACCGAGCAGCCCCGGGCACGCTCGGCCGCCGAGCGGCCCGACTTCCGCCGGGGCGCGGAGAATAGGGCATCCGGCGCCGGGCCGCTCGCCGGGAGGCGTGCTCCGGGGTGCCCCCTTATCGTGATCCGGGGGGAATCCCCGGCCTCGGGCCGGGGCGCTCCGGGAGGCCGTCATGCTGTCCACGCATCATCGCCGGGCTTTCACCGGCGCCGTGACACTGGCCCTGATGGGAGCCGGGCTCCCGTCGATGGCGTACGCCGCCGACGGCCCCGACCTGTCCCGCTTCTACGACCAGAGGATCCGCTGGTCCGCCTGCGACGGCGAGAACCTGCCCGCGGGAATGCAGTGCGGCAGGGTGACCGTCCCGATCGACTACGCGAAGCCGGACGGCGGGACGCTCGACCTGGCCATGGCCAGAATCCGGGCGACGGGCGACTCGAGGGGCTCGGTGCTCCTCAACTTCGGCGGTCCCGGCGGGCCGGGGGTCGGTGAACTCGCTTCCGGCAGCAAGGAGTTCATGGGCCTGACCGACGGCTACGACGTGGTGACCTTCGATCCGCGGGGCGTGGGCCGGAGTTCACCGGTGAGCTGCGGCGAAGGCACGTACGAGGTCATGGAGGCGATGGACCCCGACGCCGACGGCAAGGACGACGACCCGGCGGACGAACTGGAGCTGCTGCGTGAGGCCGCCGCCGAGTGCGCGGCGGCCTCCGGACCCGTGCTGCCCCACATAGGCACGGTGAACGCCTCGCGCGACCTGGACGTGATGCGAGACGCGCTGGGCGACAAGAAGCTCAACTACCTCGGCTTCTCCTACGGGACGCGGCTGGGCGCGGTGTACGCCTCCCAGTTCCCCGATCGGACGGGCCGGTTCGTCCTCGACGGTGTGGACACCCTCACCGAACCGCTCAGCGAGCAGGGCATCGCCGGTGCGCGGGGCCAGCAGACGGCCCTGGACAGCTTCCTCACCTGGTGCACCGACGACATCAACTGCGCCTTCGGCCAGGACGCGCGCACGGCGCGCGAGGACGTGGTCCGGCTGGTGAGGGCGCTCGACGAGGACCCGGTGCCCACCGACTTCGGCGAGCGCTTCTCCGGCCAGGACCTGGTCGGCGCCATGGGTCAGGCCCTCTACAGCAAGGAGTTGTGGCCGACGCTGTCGCAGGCGCTCTCCTCGCTGGTCCAGGACGGCGACACCGCGGGCGTCATGCGGTTCTCCTCCGGCGGCTTCTCTCTGCCCGGCGTGGGCCCGCGCGCCGGGGACGACGAGGGCGACCTGGTCGACGAGGGCGACGTCCCGTCCGACAACCTGCCGGCCGCGCTGATCGCGGTGAACTGCGCGGACGACCCGGACCGGCCCAGCGCGAAGCAGATCACCGAGAACCTCGCGGGTCTGCGCAAGGCCTACCGCAAGGCGTCGCCGGTGTTCGGCGAGTACCGGCTCACCCAGGTGCTGATGTGCTACGGCCGGCCCAAGGGCACCACGTACATCCGGGACGAGGTGCGCGACGTCGACACCTCGAAGATGCTGCTCGTCGGTACGCGCGGCGACCCCGCGACCCCGTACCGCTGGACGACGGAGACCGCCGAGCGGCTCGGCTCCTCGGCGGTGGTTCTCGACAACAAGGGCGAGGGCCACACCGGGTACGCGTCCTCGAAGTGCGTGCACCGGAAGGTCGACGACTTCCTGCTCTACGGAACCCTGCCGCACGACGGGAGTTCCTGCGGTACGGAGGAGTGACCGGCCCGACGGGACGGACGCGCGGGCGGGCACCCCGGACCCGGGGGTCCCGCGGGCGGCGGACCCCCGGGTCCGGGGCCCGCGGGACCCGCCGTGGGCCGCACGCCCGGGAGCCGTCAGAAGTCGACCGGGTCCCGCACGATCGGGCACGTCATGCAGTGGCCCCCGCCGCGTCCGCGCCCGAGTTCGGCGCCGACGATCGTGATGACCTCCACACCCGCCTTCCGCAGCAGCGCGTTGGTCTGGGTGTTGCGGTCGTAGGTGAAGACCACGCCGGGCTCCAGCGCGACGGCGTTGTTGCCGCTGTCCCACTGCTGCCGTTCGGAGGCGTAGACGTCCCCGCCCGTCTCCACGACCCGCAGCGCGCCGAGCCCGAGGGCCTGCGCCACCACGTCCACGAACGGGCGGGACCCCTCGTCGGTGAGTTCGAGGCCGGGAGCCCTGTCCGCCGGCCGCAGGGAGAAGGTGTGGACCCGGTCCATGATCGTCGGATACAGGGTCACCAGGTCCCGGTCCGCGAAGGTGAAGACGGTGTCCAGGTGCATCGCCGACCGCAGTCTGGGCATCCCCGCGACGATGACGTGCTCGGCCGCCCCGTTCTCGAAGAGCGCGGCGGCGACCTGGGTGATCGCCTGCCGGGAGGTGCGCTCGCTCATGCCCATGAGAACGACCCCGTTTCCCACGGGCATGATGTCGCCGCCCTCGAACGTGGCCTGCCCCCAGTCCTTCTCGGGGTCCCCCCACCACACGGTGGAACCCGCGTAGTCCGGGTGGAAGGTGTAGATCGCCTTCATCAGGAGCGTCTCGTCGTGCCGGGCGGGCCAGTAGAGCGGATTGAGCGTGAGCCCTCCGTAGAGCCAGCAGGTGGTGTCCCGCGTGTAGAGGGTGTTCGGCAGCGGCGGCATCAGGTACTCGCGCGCGCCGGTCGATTCGCGGGCCAGCGCCACGTACCCTTCGCGGAACTCGTCGGGCAGGTCCGTGGTGGCCAGGCCGCCGATCAGGTGCTCGGCCAGCCCGCGGGGTGCCAGGGACTCCAGGAACGCCCGGGTGTCGTCCATCAGCCCGAGGCCGACCTCGTTCGCCGTGATCTTGCGGTCGAGGAGCCAGTCCCTCGCCTCGGGCCGGGCCACGGTCTCGGTGAGCAGGTCGTGCAGTTCGACGACGTCGACGCCGCGCCCACGCAGCTCGCCGACGAAGTCGGCGTGGTCGCGCTGGGCGTTCTCCACCCACATGACGTCGTCGAAGAGCAGGTCGTCCGAGTTGGTGGGCGTGAGCCTGCGGTGGGCGAGCCCGGGGGCGCAGACCAGCACCTTGCGCAGTCTGCCGACCTCGGAGTGGACGCCGTACGCGGGCCCGGGCGTGGTGTCTTGGCTGGTCACGGTCTGCCCTTCCAGGAATCGGCGGTACGGGAATCGGCGGTACGGCCCCGAGCGGGTCCGGTGCGGGCGCTCACAGGCTGATCCAGCCGACGGCGAGCGCGACCACGCCGAGCACGGCCCCGACGACCGAGACGGCGAGGATGACGAGTTCGGCGGGTGAGAACAGCCGTCTGCCCTGCTCGCGACGCGCCATCACGAACAGGACGCTGGCGGGCGCGTAGATGATGAACGAGACGAGGAGGAACCTCGGGCCCGCCGCGTAGAGGAGGAACGCGGTGTAGAGCGTCGCCACGAGCGCGATCGGCAGGTCGGCGCGGCCGGCGCCGCCGGAGCGCGCGACCTTCACCGCGAAGGCGGCGGCGAGCAGGAACGGGATGAGGGTGAGGGCGCTGGTCAGGTCGAGCGCGAAGTTGAACGCGTCGTCCGAGAACAGGGTGACGACCAGCACGATCTGGGTCAGCACGGTGGTCATGACCAGGGCCGGTACGGGCACGTCGGCCTTGGTGGCGCGCCGCAGGAAGCGCGGCATGTCGTCGTCCTTGGCCGCGACGAAGAGGACCTCGGCCGCCATCAGGGTCCAGGCGAGGTACGCGCCGAGGACGGAGACGATCAGTCCGACGCTGACGAACACCTGGCCCCAGTTGCCGACGGCGGCCTCCAGCACCCCGGCCATCGACGGCTGCCTCAGCTCGGCGATCTCGCCCATCGGCAGGATGCCGTACGACACGATGGTGACCGAGGCGAAGACGGCGAAGACGCTCAGGAAGCCGAGGACGGTCGCCCGGCCGACGTCCTCGCGGCGCTTGGCGTGCCGGGAGTAGACGCTCGCGCCCTCGACACCGAGGAACACGAAGACCGTGGCCAGCATGGTGCCCTTGACCTGCTCGAACAGCGAACCGGCGTAGTCGGCGCCGGCGAAGTTGTCGGCGAACACCTGGGGCTTGAGGCAGAACAGGGCGATCAGGACGAAGACGAGGATGGGCACGACCTTGGCGACCGTGACGATCCGGTTGATGGCCGCGGCCTCCTTCACGCCCCGGCTGATGAGCAGGAAGAACGCCCACAGGCCCACCGACGAGAGCACCACCGCGAGCACGGTGTCGCCGTCGCCGAGCGCCGGGGCGACGGCCCCGATGGTGGACATGATGAGCACCCAGTACGTCACGTTGCCGACGCAGGCGCTGGCCCAGTAGCCGAACGCGGAGAAGAAGCCGAGGTACTCGCCGAAGCCCGCCTTGGCGTACGCGTAGACACCTGCGTCGAGGTCGGGTCTGCGCAGGGCGAGCCGCTGGAACACGAAGGCGAGCATCAGCATGCCCGTGCCCGCGACCGTCCACGCGATGAGCGCTCCGGCGACACCCGTCTCCTGGCCGAAGCGCTGGGGAAGCGAGAAGACCCCGGCCCCGACCATCGAGCCGACGACCATCGTGGTCAGAGTGGGCAGGGTCAGCTTGGCGGCGGGAGCCGGGGAGCCTGCTGCGGTGTCGGCCTGGGTCATGTACGTCCTTGGGCACGGCAGGGAGGTGTACGACGCGACTGTCCGCGACGGTAACAGCGAAATGCCCCTTTTGCCGGGACGGGTTCCCCCGAATGCCCGCGCCCCGTTTCGGTCCTATCGTGCTGGTATGGAGCATGCACTGAGCCCGCACACCCTCACTGAACTCCGTCGGCCCCGGCCCTACCCGGCCGTGTCGGTCCTGACCCCGACCCACCGCCGCGAGCCCGACAACGCACAGGACCCGGTCCGGCTGCGCAACGTGGTGTCGGAGGCGCGCAGGCAGATCGAGGCCGATCCCGCCGTCACCCGGGAGCGGAAGGCGGACGTCGTCGCCCAACTGGAGCTCGCGCTCGCGGAGGTGGACCTGGCGCACGCGGAGGACGGCCTCGCGATCTTCGCCGCCCCCGGCGAGCACCAGGTGTGGTCGCTCGCCCGGACCGTACCGGAACGGGTCGTCCTGTCGGACACGTTCCTCACCCGCAACCTGGTGGCGGCGCAGGCGGCGGAGCGCCCCTTCTGGGTGCTCGCGGTCTCCGCGGACCGGATCTCGCTGTGGAGCGGCGCCGGTGTCCCCGGGCACGTGAGCGAGTCCTCGAAGGCGGGCTTCCCGCTGGAGCGGAGCCTGGTGGACCCGGACGCCGAACGGCAGGAGCGGATCGGCGACCTGCCCAGCACCTTCCGCGACGAGCAGACGCGCCACTTCCTGCGGGAGGGCGACACCGCCCTCGCCCAGGTACTGGCCGCCGACCCGCGGCCGGTGTACGTCACGGGGGTGCAGAACGCGCTGGCCTGCCTGGCGGAGCTCGGCACCGTCACCAAGGACGCCGTCCACGTCCCGTACGGCGGACTCGCGCACGCGGGCGCCGACACCGTATGGCAGGCGGTTCGTCCGCTGGTCGAGTCCGCGGACCTGCGGGCCGTCGACGGCGTGACGCGCGAACTCGACGCGGCCCGGGGCCGCAAGGACTTCGCGGCGGGCGTGGACGAGGTGTGGCAGAACGCCAACGACGGCCGCGTCCGGCTGCTCGCCGTGGAGGAGAACTACCGCGTGACCGTGCGCGACGACGGCGGCGACCACCTCGTGCCCGCCGCCGGCGGCCACCTCGACGCGCGCGAGGACATCGTGGACGAGATCGTCGAACGGTGCCTGGACACGGGCGCGGACGTCCGCTTCGTACCGGACGGCACGCTGGAATCGGCGCAGGGCATCGCCGGGGTGCTGCGCTACTGAACCCGCGCCGCGCGTCCTCGCGCGGGATGCGCTTCGCGGGCGCGCCGGACCTGGCGGGCCGGATCTGGCGGGCCGTCACGACAGGTGCGCACGGCGGTGCCAGGGTGTGCGGGCATGGGCGACGCGCGCTCGCGACGGGCGCCACGGCGGTGCGGGCGTGGGAGGCGGGTGACCGCGGCTGGCCTCACGGCTGCGCGGCGGGGACGAGCCGTCGCACGGCGGGAACGAGCCGTCGCACGGCGGGAACGAGCCGTCGCACGGCGGGGACGAGCGCGTGCGCGGCATCCGGGGAACAGTCGCTCCGCTCGGGGAGGGCGTTCCGGGTGCCCGCCGTGGACCTGACGAGCGCGCGGGCCGGGTCGCGTGCCTCGGACCGACACCGGGGCGGGCGGGGCGCCCCCGGGCGGGCCGCGCCGGAGTGCCACGTGCGCATTTTCGGCATAGCGTTCATTTCGCCCGGCGAAAGAGGGCGTCACCCGTCACCCACCGCATGACGAGCGAGGTCAGGACCCGATGAACACAACGCAGCCCCGCGACCCCCGCCGGCCGGGCAGGACCCGTACGGCTGCCGTCACCGCGGCCGTGTGCGTCGCCGCTCTCGGCGCGGCGGTCCTGACGTCGTGCAGCAGCGACAGCGACTCCGGTTCGTCGACCGGCGAACGCCCGACGCCCCCCGAAACGGCCTCGTTCAGCGGTACCGCGCCGTCCGCGCTGGAGTCGCTGCGCGAATCGGGACGCGCGGCCGTCTCCGCGGCGGCGTCCTCGGCCTCGGCCGCGGCGTCCTCCTTCGAGGCGTCCGTGTCGGCCGAGGTGGAGCGCGCGAACAAGGCGGCCCAGAGCCAACTGGCGGACGTCGACGGCAAGGGCAACGCGACCTCCGACGTCTCCCTGACCGGCAAGCCCCGGTCCCAGACGAGCGGGCTGCTGGCCGTCGTCGTGAACATCACCAACAGCACCGACGAGGCGGCCTCGTACGCCGTGCAGGTCGACTTCCTCGACGACTCCGGCAAGGTGATGGAGACCCGCTTCGTCGGAGCCGAGGACCTCGCGCCCGGCGAACGCGCCCAGCCCCTCGCCATCAGCCGCAAGCCGGCCGACCCGCCGCTGACCGCCAAGGTGGCCAAGGCACAGCGGTACTGACGCGCCGGCGGACCGCGCCCTGCCGCTCACGGCGCGATTCCGGGCGGCCTTCCGGGTGGTGCCGGGCGGCGGGCTTCCGGGCGGCGCAAGGCAGCGGGCTTCCGGGGGGGGGCGGTGGCGCCCGGTCCGGTCACGCCGCCCAGGGGTCGGTCGACGAGCGGTGGGCGGCCGCGTACTCGTCCGCTACACCGAAGACGGCGCCGCAGGGCGGGCATTCCGCCCGGCCGAAGAGGTGGGCGATCCCGTCGGCCAGCACGCTCTGCCCGTCGCGGACGGCGGTCCCGTACATCCACCGACCGGTGCCGGACAGATCCTCGGGAGCCGCCGGACGCAGGTCGCGGCGGTCCACGTCACCCAGGTGCCAGTCCCGGATCGCCGAGTAGCGCCCGTGGTCGCCGATGGCGATCGTCACCGCCACGGCGCACTGCGGGCAGGCGACCCCGTAGAAGTCGTCCGAGAAGTCCCCGAGCACGGCGCTCCAGTGGTACTGCCCGTCGGCGGCGAGCAGATCGCAGAAGGCCGGGAGGTAGGCGTCGGGCCGCGACCGCAGATGCGCGTCCAGCAGCTCGCGGAACCGGGCGACGGCACCGGCACAGCCCGCCAGCAGGTCGTCGCAGCCGTGGGCCCCCGCCGCGCACCGCACGATCTCCCCGGCCAGCCTCCGGGCCCATGCGCTCCGCGACGCGAGGCGGACCAGGGCGGGCAGCGCGACGAAACTGGCGGCGAACACCATGTCGCCCTCCAGGACGAGCCGGTGGCCCAGCTCCCGCCACACCTCCGCGTCGTCCTCGCGCTCGACCCGCGCCAGAAGGTCCGGGACGCGGTCGACGTCCCCGTAACAGTCGTACATCCCGGCCCAGTTCACCACGCGGGCATTCAACCGCACCGCGGTCGCCCGGGGCGATTCCCGAGGTCCGGCAACCGGCCGTCCGACGGTGGACGGAGCCTGCCGCCCGCCGCCCATTGACTTGTCGCAAGCCTTGACGCACCCTGTTGAGACAAGGCTTGCGACAAGGGGCAATGATGTCGACCCTCACCTCGAAGGACGAGCAGCCGGAGCGTCCGGCCGATCTCGAACGGGCCCGGCTGTGGCTGACCGGGCACGGCCTGCCCGACGTCCCGCCGACCGCCCTGCTGGCGAAGCGGCTGGCCGTCCGGCAGAACACGCGCCTGGCGAGTCAGATCCTGCTGGCCGTGTTCATCGTCGCGCTCGCCCTCGTCTACACCGTCGGCGGACCCCTCGAAGACGCCTCCGGGGCGAACGGCCCCTACCCGTACCGGCCGCTGCTGCTTCTCGCGCTGCTGGTGGCGGCGTTCGTGTCCGCCCAAGCACTGCTGGACCGGCGGGTGCGCCACGTCGACCGGCAGGCCGCCGCCGGCTTGCGGCGCCGGGCGGCCCACCCCGTCCACCTCGGCTGGCGCGCCGTGCTCGGACCTGCCCGCGCCGCACTCGCGGCCACCACGTTCGCGTGCGCGATCGCGCTGACCGCCGGCGCCCTGGCCGCGTCGGCACCCGGCGTCCGGTACGCGGCGGGCGTCCTGCTCGTCGGGCTGTGCGCAGCGGCCGCCGTCACGGCCGTCCAGCTCCGCCATGTCCTCACGAGCCCGGCCGTGGCCGACGACGAGCCCGCGCTGACCGCCGACGCCCTCCTGCGGATCGAGGACGCCCGGGAGGTCACCGCGCCCACCATGGTGTGGTGCATGCCCTGGTACATCCCCTCCGCCTCGATGGCCGGCACCGCAGTCGTCTGGTGGAACGTCGCGTGGTTCGCCCTCATCGCAGGCGGCGCCGTCACGCTCGTACTGATCACCCTGCGGACCGCGCGGGGCGCCGCGCTCGCACGGCGCGGCACGACCCGGCACGGGCGGCCGGCAGACCTGTGATCGTCATCGACCCGGCCTCCGCCGTCCCGCCGTTCGAGCAGATCCGCGCCCAGCTCGCCCGGCAGATCCAGGACCGTACGCTCGCCGTGGGGACCCGGCTGCCGACCATCCGCCGCCTCGCCGCGGACCTGGGCCTGGCCGCCAACACCGTCGGCCGGGCCTACCGGGAGCTGGAGGAGGCGGGACTGATCGAAACCCGCCGGGCGGCAGGTTCCTTCGTGTCCGCGGCCGGCGAGAACGGGCGCGCAGTGGCACACCGCGCCGCCGCCGAGTACGCCGCCATCGTCGCCGGTGTCGGCATCGGCCCCGACGAGGCCCTGCGCATCGTGCAGGCCGTCCTGGCCCGCGACACCGCGGCGGCACCCTCCGCGGCCCCCTCCCCGACGCGCTGACCGGCCGCCGTCCCGCGCGGCCGCCCCGGCCGGAACCGGCGCGGAACCGGAGCGGAACCGGAGCGGATTCCCGCCCGGAAGGCCGATGAGTCCGGCGCCGCCGAACGGTCTGCCCCCTTGAACGCCCACCACGACCCCGCGGAGAGGTACTCGTCCCATGAGCAAGGTGGTTCTGCACGTCACCCTGTCGCTCGACGGCTTCATGGCAGGTCCGGACATCAGCGTCGAGCACCCCATGGGCCGGGGCGGACTGCGCCTGCACGACTGGATCCTGAACACACCGGCGGACGGTGTCGACAGCGCCGTGACACGCGAGGTCTCGGACTCGACAGGTGCCGTGGTGCTGGGCAGACGGACGTTCGACGTGGGTGTCGGGGTCTGGCGGGACACCCCGTTCCCGGTGCCGTGCCTCGTGCTCACGCACCACGCCCTGGGCCCGCGCACGATGAGGAGCGGGACCTTCACCTTCGTCACCGACGGTCTGCGGAGCGCCCTCCGGCAGGCGAAATCCGCGGCCGACGGCAAGGACGTGGCGCTGATGGGCGCCGACACCGCGCAGCAGGCCATCGGCGCGGGACTCGTCGACGAGATCAACCTCCAGATCGCGCCGGTGCTCCTGGGCGACGGACGCCGGCTGTTCGAACATCTGGGACCGGAGCGTCTCGAACTGGAACGGACCAGAGTCCTCGCCTCGCCGCACGTGACACATCTGCGCTTCCGGGTGCCGCGCACCCCGAGCGCCGACGGGACACCCCCGGGGCCATGACCCCGGAACCCGAAGTCCACGGCCGGCAGGCGGCAGGCGAAGAGCCGCGCCCAGCCGACGGCCCGCGAGGGGTGGGGAACCGGCGCGGCCTCAGTCCCCGCCGCCCCCACCGCCGCAACCGCTTCCCGAGTCGCCCGAGTCCGATCCCCAACCCGAGTCGTCGTCCAGGGCCTTGCCCATACGGACCAGAAGCCGGCCGAGACCGCTGGGAAGGGGAGCCGCGTCCATGACGCCCCGTCGGACCGGGCCCGGCCCGAGCACTGCGGGTCCGTCGAGCAGGTACGCGGGCACGCTCCCGGCCCGCACGACCGCCTCCAACTGCCGCCTGCCCTCGCGGGTCGGCCTGAGCCGCGGGCGCCTCACCAGGCCCCGGGCGGCGAGTCGACGACCGATCTCATCGACCTCGGGCGAGTGCCGCATCAGCTGCCGGGCGGCCGCGACGCTCCTTCCGCCGGCGCCGGCGCACGCCTCGACCAGGGCGCGTTCGACCGGATGGCCGGCCCGCCCGCCGTCCACGGCACGCACCCGCGAGGCACGCACCACCAGGAGTCCACGCTCCGAGAGCGCGATGATCGCGCTGTCCACCACGCGCTGCACCCCGCCCGCCAGGAAGGCGACGTCGTACGTGTCGAGTGCTCCGGCGCCTTCCCCCGCCCCGGTCCCGCGCAAGTCAGTCCCCATGCCCGCTCCCCCTCCGGATGCGTCCCCTGCCCCTGAATGTCGCCCCGCGTGGCTGCGCGCAACCGCAGGACCGGCGTCTTCAGAGGTTCTGCTGAGCATTCCCGCCTGCGTCCGCCTTCCGTGCGACCGGCGGGGCCCCTGGTGCGACACGGCCTTCGGACCGCCTCCGACTCGCGGGACCGTCCTGGGCCGGGCACGACGAAGGGCCCGTACGGCCGAAGCCGTACGAGCCCTCGCGGATCGCGGTCGCGGTCAGATCACGCCCTGCTCCAGCATCGCGCCGACGACGCGCTCGAAGCCCGCGATGTTCGCACCGCTGACGTAGTCGCCCGCGACGCCGTAGCGCTCGGCGGTCTCGTGGCAGTCGGCGTGGATGCCGTTCATGATGTGGGTCAGCTCCTCCTCGACCCGCTCCCGCGACCACGAGGTGCGGGCGTGGTTCTGGCTCATCTCCAGCGCGCTGACCGCGACACCGCCCGCGTTGGCCGCCTTGCCGGGGCCGAAGGCGACGCCCGCCTCTTGGAAGAGGTGGACCGCGTCCGGGGTGGTGGGCATGTTGGCACCCTCGGAGACCGCCTTGACCCCGTTGCCGATCAGGGTCGCCGCCGAGGCCGCGTCCAGTTCGTTCTGGGTCGCCGAGGGCAGCGCGACATCGCCCGGCACGTCCCAGACGTTGCCGTTCGCGACGAACCGCGCCGACGCGCCGCGCCGGGCCGCGTAGTCGGAGACCCGGCCGCGCTCGACCTCCTTGACCTGCTTGAGCAGCTCGACGTCGATGCCCTTCTCGTCGACGACGTAACCGCCCGAGTCGGAGCAGGTCACGGCGTTGGCGCCGAGCGCCGCGAGCTTCTCGACGGTGTAGATCGCGACATTGCCGGAACCGGACACGACGGCGGTCTGGCCCTCCAGGTCCTCACCGCGCTCGCGCAGCATGGCGGCGGCGAACAGGACGTTGCCGTAGCCGGTCGCCTCCGGCCGGATCAGCGAGCCGCCCCAGTGCCTGCCCTTGCCGGTGAGGACACCGGCCTCCCAGCGGTTGGTGATGCGCCGGTACTGGCCGAACAGGTAGCCGATCTCCCGGCCGCCCACGCCGATGTCACCCGCCGGCACGTCCGTGTGCTCGCCGATGTGCCGGTACAGCTCCGTCATGAACGACTGGCAGAACCGCATGACCTCGGCGTCCGACCTGCCGCGCGGGTCGAAGTCGCTGCCGCCCTTGCCGCCGCCGATCCCGAGGCCGGTCAGGGCGTTCTTGAAGATCTGCTCGAAGCCGAGGAACTTCACGATGCCCAGGTTCACCGACGGATGGAACCGCAGACCGCCCTTGTACGGACCGAGCGCGCTGTTGAACTCCACGCGGAAACCGCGGTTGACGTGGACCTTGCCGTGGTCGTCCTGCCACGGGACGCGGAAGATGATCTGCCGCTCGGGCTCGACCAGGCGTTCGACGAGGGCCGCGTCCGCGTACTCCGGGTGCTGCGCGAGGACCGGAGCGAGGCTTTCGAGCACCTCGTGCGCGGCCTGGTGGAACTCGGGCTGCGCCGGGTTGCGCCGCTCGATGTCGGCGAGCAAGGACGCGATACGGCTCTTCGTGTCAGGTCGGGTCACCTGGGGTCCCTTCAGACGGGGGTTGCCGGCACGGCCGACCGGGGTCGGTCCGGCCGCGTGGTTCACGGCGGCGTCGGCACGGGGGCCGGTCGCACCCCCGCACGGGCGCACGCCCGGACCCCGGCGCTTACGGTACGACCGGCGGAGATGCGTTCGGCGCCGTTGCCGTCGCGCAGACCAGTGGAGCCCCCGCCCGAAGGCGGAAAACCATCCCCACAGTGTTACTCCTGAGTTTCGGCCGCGTTACGTGATTCTGCGAACATGTGACGTGGATCGCTCCACCTGCAGAGATCGCCTCCACACCGTAGCGCCGGCGGTTCTTCGTATACGGAGTTGTCCGCTCCACGAGACGGCGCGCCTCCGGTCCGCACTCCACCCGATCGGCCGTTTCGGACATAGGGAACGGGCCGCCCCCGGGATGCCGGGCACCGACCGCGACGGTTCGGAGCCGCCGACGATCGCGAGACCCGGAGTGGGCCCGAATGCGTACAGTCCGCGCACGTGTCGTACGCGACCAGGAGTTGCAGCGCACGCTCGGCTCCTTCCAGGTGTTCGCGATCTCGTTGGCGTTCAGCTCCGTGGCGGTCGGCGTCTTCGCGACGTACGACGAGGTACTGGTGACCGCGCGGCAGGTCGGGATCCGGCTCTGGATCGTGGCGGCGGCGGGGCAGAGCGGCAGACCCTGGCGGCGCTGGTGGTCGCCTTCGCGGCGCGCGTCCCGCTCAGCGGCTCCTCCTGACAGTGGGCCTCGCGCTGCCAGTGGGCCTCGCGGCCGGCCGGGCCGAAGGCCGGCCGGGGGTGCGGCCGGCTGGCCTTCCGCCATCTCGCGATCAGTGATCACGAGTGGCGCGCGTCTCCGTCGTGATCGTGGCCGGGCCGCCGGTCGGGGGCGCGCTCCTCTTCCTCGCGATGCTGAGGTTCGACCGCCAAGCACCGGAGACGGACCCCGGGGAGGCGGGCGCCTTCAGCGAGAAGTGAGGCGCGACCGGCCGTGTCCGCGCCCGACACCATCCCCCGGCACCCGCGCGGGCGCGAACGCCTGTCAGCCCTCCGGGGCCCCGCGCACCTCAAGGGCCTCGCGTATCTGCCGGTGCGTCACCTTGTGGGCGACACGGGCGGAGAGGCGCTCCAGCTCGGGGTGGCCGAGGCGGTGCGGGAGGCGGCCCAGAGCGCGTACGGCGGTGCCGGTCAGCGACGTTCTGGAGGGTGGGCGCTCGACCAGGGCGCCCAGTGCGCGGATGGTCGCGGGATCCGGCGGAAGCAGGGAGAGCAGCCAGGCGAGTCCGGCGAGCGCGGGAAGGTTGTACGGGTCGTACGCGCCGTCGGTGCCGCCTCCGCCCTCCGCGGCGACCTCCAGCCAGGGTGTAGCCGTGTCACGGACCCGCTCGCGGCCGAGCGGGTCGGCGAGGACCAGTGCGCGGCGGTCCCAGGCGCGGGTGGGACGGCCCACCGGCGCCCGCAGAGCGTGCTCGACGACGGCGTGCCAGGGCCCGCCCGGTGCGGGCGGCACGTCGAGGACGGCGAGATCGGCGAGATCGGCGAGATCGGCGAGAACACAATCGGCCCAGGGTTCGCCGGCGTTGAGCACGGGGCCGTGAAGCCGGCCGAGCACGGGCTCCATGCACTCCGGCCGCCACGACTCCTTCGCGGACCGTCGGAGCAGACCGATCACCTCGTCGGACAGCGGCCTGCCCGCGTCGAGCAGCGCCCAAGCGCACGTCCACATCTCGTCGTCCACCTGGGAGTACCAGTACCGGCGCGCCTTCTCCCTGAGCAGGGCGTCCCACGCCTCGCACCAGGAGGGGTCGGCGAAGCCGTCCGCGACCGCGGCCAGCAGCACCAGCGCGTGCCTCCGGGCGTCGGGGCCGCCGCGGGTCGTGGTCATGTGCCCGGCGAACGAACGGGCCAGCACCCTGCGGTCGGCCTCCGGCAGGCCGCGCAGCACGGTCATCACGCCAAAACCCTCGTCGCACCAGCCCTCGGGGAAGAGCAGTGCGCGCGACAGCGTGGCGAGGTCGCCCGCGCCCGCGAGGCCCAGGACGTGCTCCACGCGTTCCGGTGGCTCCCAAGGGGATGTCACGAAGTCCATGGCACCGACGGTAGGGGCCGCCACTGACAACGCAGTCGCGGTCGGCCCGGCGGTGCGCGGTGACGCGGGCCCGCCGCACCCGAACCCGCGGGAGCGGGCGCTCGACAGGCGCGCCGACCCGCTTCCTTCTACGCTGGAACGAGCCCGTGAGCTGTACGGTCGGCGCCGGCCGGCCATCGGCACGCGCGCCGGTAGGGAGGCAGGCGATGGCCGAGAACGTGAGGCCTCCTGATACTCCGGGTCGATCCCGCTACCTGCCGATCGCCGATCACGGTCTCATCGGCGATCTGCACACCGTTGCCCTGGTGGGGACGGAAGGCACCATCGACTGGTACTGCTGCCCGTCGTTCGACTCCCCCAGTGTGTTCGGATCGCTCCTGGACGCCGATCGCGGCGGGTTCTTCGCCCTGTCCCCCACCGTGTCCGCCCAGTCGAAGCAGTTCTACTTCCCCGACACCAACGTCCTGATCACCCGCTTCTTCACGGCGGACGGCGCCGGCGAGGTCCAGGACTACATGCCGATGACGGACGGCGTCGCCGAGACCAAGCGCCACCGGCTCATCCGGCGTGTCCTGTGCGTGCGGGGAACCGTGCCCTTCCAGCTTCACGTCGCCCCGCGCTTCGAGTACGGCACCGCCCCGCACACCGTGCGCACGAACCCCGAGAGCGCCGTCTTCGACTCCGCGAACCTGCGCCTCGCCCTGACGTCGACGGTCCCGCTGGAGAGCGACGGCACCGATGTGCGCGCGGACTTCAAGCTGGGCGAGGGCGAGTCGGCGGTGTTCGCGCTCGACAAGATCGGCGACGGGGTCGAACAGCGGGGCTGCGCACACAAGGAGGCGGCGGTCGAGTTCGCCGACACGGTCGCCTACTGGCGGCGCTGGCTGAGCCAGTCGCAGTACCGCGGGCGCTGGCGGGAGATGGTGCACCGGTCGGCCCTCACGCTCAAGCTCCTCACGTACGCCCCGACCGGCGCCATCATCGCCGCGCCGACCACGAGTCTTCCCGAGCAGCTCGGCGGGGAGCGCAACTGGGACTACCGCTACGCGTGGATCAGGGACGCCGCGTTCTGCGTCTACGCGATGCTCAGGCTCGGCTTCACGACCGAGGCGGAGGCTTTCATCAAGTTCCTCACCACGCGCGCCTGCAAGGGCACCGACGACGCCTCCGGGCCGCTGCAGATCATGTACGGGATCGACGGCCGCACCCACCTGCCCGAGAGCGAACTCTCCCACCTGGAGGGCCACCAGAAGTCCGCTCCCGTCCGGATCGGCAACGGTGCCGCGGGCCAGCTCCAACTGGACAGCTACGGGGCCCTCATCGACTCCATCTACCTCTACGACAAGTGGGCGCAGCCCATCTCCAGTGATCTGTGGGACAGCGTCTGCGCGCTCGTGGACTGGGTGTGCGCCCACTGGGACCAGCCCGACGAGGGAGTGTGGGAGACCCGCGGCGGCCGGAAGAACTTCATCTACTCGCGCCTGATGTGCTGGGTCGCGATCGAGCGGGCGATCCGCCTCGCCAACCGGCGCGGCCTGCCCGCCGACCTGCTCCGCTGGCAGCGTTCCCGCGACGACATCTACCGGCGGATCATGGAGCGCGGCTGGTCGGAGCGGCGCCGCGCCTTCGTCCAGCAGGAGGGCGAGGACGTGCTCGACGCGGCCGTCCTGATGATGCCCCTGACGAAGTTCATCGCGCCCACCGACCCGAAGTGGCTGTCCACGCTGGACGTGATCACCGAGGAGCTCGTGTCCGACTCGCTCGTCTACCGCTACGACCCCAACGCCAGCCCGGACGGACTGCGCGGCGACGAGGGCACGTTCTCCATCTGCTCGTTCTGGTACGTCGAGGCCCTGGCGCGGGCGGGACGGCTCGACGAGGCCCAGCTGGCGTTCGAGAAGATGCTCACCTACGCCAATCATCTCGGCCTGTACGCCGAGGAGATCGGGCTCACCGGCGAGCAACAGGGCAACTTCCCGCAGGCGTTCACCCACCTCGCCCTGATCAGTACCGCCTTCAACCTGGACCGCGCGCTGGGTTAGCACCCGTCTCCCGAACCGTCCGCGAGGCGCTCGCCGGGCCGGGACGCCGTGACGCGCGGCGGCACACCGGCACGCCTCCGGGCGCCGGGCCGGTCGGTTCCCGGTCGGGTCCGCGCTCGCGCCGGCCGGCCGGGACGCCGCGGTTCGACCACCGTGTGCCGCGGGCCGTGGCAGCTCCCCGCCCGCCGCCGGGCGGCGGGCGTGCACACCCCGGGGCTCCACGGCCCGCGTCGCGGTCGCCAGGTACGCTGACCAGGCAATTCGATGAAAGGAGCCCGGGGTGGGACATTCGTTGAGCATCGCTGTGGCGCAGCCGAGGTGCACGGCTCACGACGTGGCGGGCAACGCCGTGGCACACGCCGAAGCGGTTCGGGCGGCGGGCGCGCGGGTGGTGGTCTTCCCCGAGATGTCGCTGACCGGATACGAGCTCGACGCCGAGCCGATCGCCCCTAACGACGAACGGCTGGCTCCGATCGTCGCCGCGTGCGCCGAGACCGGGACGCTCGCCCTGGTCGGCGCGCCCGTGCCCGGTCCTCACATCGGCGTCCTGGCCGTACGGGGGGACGGCGCCCACGCGGTCTACGGGAAGGTCCACCTCCACGGCAGCGAGGCCGCGCACTTCACGCCCGGGGAGCCGACCGTGATCGAGGTCGACGGGTGGCGGCTGGGACTCGCCGTCTGCCGCGACACGGGCATCCCCGAGCACGCGGCGAGGACGGCGGCCCTGGGCATCGACGGGTACGTGGCCGGGGTCGTCCACGCCGACCACGAGGCCGAGGTGCACGGCGAGCGCGCTCGCCGGGTCGCCGCCGACCACGGCGTGTGGGCCGCCACGGCCGCCTTCGCGGGCCCGACCGGTGGCGGCTTCGACCGCACGTCCGGCCGCTCGGGAATCTGGGCCGCCGACGGCAGGCTCGTCGCGGAGGCCGGCACCGCACCCGACGACTTCGCGCGGGCCGTCTTCACCAAGTAGCCCCGGGCCGTGGCGCGGGAGCCCGCCACCGCGCGGGCTCCCGCGCCCGCCCCCCGGCGACGCCGGCAACCCGCGCTCGGCCGGTGCCGGGGACACCCGGCCGCCGCGTCTCGACGGGGCCGTGCCGCGAGACCTTCGCCGGCGCTACCGCAGGAAGCCCTCGTAGTGCTGCTGCTCGACCTGGCTGTTGATCTGCTTGACCGTCTCCAGCCCCACGCTCACGATGATCAGCACGCTCGTGCCGGTGAGCTGGTTGGCACCTCCGAAGCTGGCGAACGCGACGGTCGGCACCAGGGCGATCAGCCCGAGGTAGAGCGATCCGGGCCAGGTGAGCCGGTTGAGGACGTAACCCAGGTACTGGGCCGTGGCCCGGCCGGCGCGGATGCCCGGGATGAAACCCCCGGCCTGCTTGATGTTCCCGGCGACTTCCTCCGGGTTGAACGTGATCGCCACGTAGAAGAACGCGAAGAACACGATCAGAAGGAAGTACGCGGCCACGTAGAAGGGATGGTCGCCCTTGACGAAGTTCCCGTTGATCCACGCCGACCATCCGGAATTCGAGTCGGAGAACTGCGCGATCAGCGCGGGAATGTAGAGGAGCGACGACGCGAAGATGACCGGGACCACGCCGGCCTGGTTGATCTTCAGCGGGATGTAGGTCGAGGTTCCGCCGTACGACTTGCGCCCGATCATCCGCTTCGAATACTGCACCGGAATCCGCCGCTGCGCCTGCTCCACGAAGACGACCAGCCCCACCATGGCGAATCCGATGAGAAGGACCAGCCCGAAGTTCACCCATCCTCCGGCGATGGTGCCTTCCTGCTTCACGGTCCACAGCGCGCCCGGGAGCGTGGAGGCGATGGAGATGAAGATGAGCATCGACATTCCGTTGCCGATCCCGCGCTCGGTGATCATCTCTCCGAACCACATCACACACGCGGTCCCGGCGGTGATCGTCGTCACCATCACCACCGTCGTGAGGATGGACTGGTCGGGAACGATGTTCCGGGCCGTGGGGCAACTGGGGAACAGCGCGCCGCTGCGGGCGGTCGCCACGAGACCGGTGCCCTGCAGGACCGCGAGGGCGACCGTCAGGTAGCGGGTGTACTGCGTGATCTTCCCCTGCCCGGCGGCGCCCTCCTTCTTCAGCGCCTCCAGCCTCGGGATGACCACCGTCAGGAGCTGGAGAATGATGCTCGCGGTGATGTACGGCAGGATTCCCAGCGCGAAGACCGTGATCTGGAGCAGGGCGCCGCCGCTGAACAGATTCACCAGTCCGAGCAGCCCGCCCTCTTTCGACACGGCGTCCACGCACGTCTGGACATTCCTGTAGCTCACTCCCGGGATGGGAATGTGTGAGCCCACGCGGAACAGCACGATGATGCCGAGCGTGAAGAAGAGCTTCTTGCGCAAGTCGGCGGTCTTGAAAACCTGAGCGAACGTCCCGAGCACGACTTCCTCCTTCGCCCCTACGCAAATACGACAGGGGTGAAACACCTACGCAGATACGCCAGGATGAAAAGAGCAAAACTAATTGCAGAGTAGGAGTGCGCCCGTCGTCACGGCCACGCGCCTCGCCCGCGGGTCACCGGAATGCCATCCGCCCAGCGGTATCGCCTCCGAGCCCCGGTGCGCCGGCGCGGAAGGGGGGTCCCGCCCGGCTCCGGACGGGGTCGCGCCGCCCCCGGGACCTATGACTGCTCCTGCGGCCGCTGCTCGCCGTCCCGGTTGAGCAGGTAGCTCACGACCGTGTTGGCCACGGCGACCAGGGGGACCGCGACGACGGCACCTCCGATACCGGCGAGCAGGCCTCCCGCGGCCACCGAGAGAATGACCGCGAGCGGGTGCACCCGTACGGCACGGCCGAGGATGAACGGTTGGAGGATGTGCCCCTCGAGCTGCTGCACGCCGAGCACGATCAGCAGGACCAGCAGCGCGGTGACCAGGCCCTCGGCGACGAAGGCCACGACGACTGCCAGCGCTCCGGAGACCACGGCTCCGACGAGGGGGACGAACGCGGCGGCGAAGATGACGACGGCGAGCGGCAGCGCCAGCGGGACGTCCAGGAAGTAGATGCCCAGACCGATGCACAGGGCGTCGATGAAGGCGATGATGACCGTGCCGTGCACGTACGCGGAGAGGGTGCGCCACGCGAGAGGACCCGCGCCCTCGAGTGCCGGGCGGGCGGGGGCCGGGGCGAACTTGAGGCTCCACTTCCAGATCCGTGGACCGTCGTAGAGCAGGAACAGCGTCGAGAACACGGTCAGCAGGACTCCGGTGAGGAACTCCACGATGACGGCGACACCGTGGATGCCGGCCGTGGTGAGCTTGTCGCTGCTGGAGCCGATGCCGTCGCTCAACTTCTCCGTGATGTTGTCGAGCATCTCCTCCGTGATGTGGAACGGGCTGTCGAGCAGCCGGCGCTTCAGCTCGTCGACACCGCCCTGGAGGCTGTCGGTCAGGTCCTCCAGATTGTCCGTGACCTGCCAGATGACGAACCATCCGACCAGCCCGAGGAGCACGAAACCGCACAGTGCCGTCAGTACGGTGGCGACCCCTTGCGGTACCCCGTGCCGGTGCAGACGGGCCACCGTGGGCTGAAGGAGCGCGGTGACCAGGATCGCGGCCGCGAGGGAGAGCACGAGCAGCCGCACGGCACTGATCGCCTGCACCAGCACCCATACGGTGCCCGCGATGACGAGCAGGCGCCATCCGGCCTCCGCGGCGACACGCACACCCCAGGGAACCGTGGCGGCGGGCTCCGGCCGCTCAACCGGTGCACGTGGGGGCTCCGCGGGCGGTGGCGCGGGTTCCCCGGAGGGTGGTGCGGGTTCCCCGGAGGGTGACGCGGGTTCCCCGGAGGGTGACGCGGGTTCCTCCGGGGCGTCCGCGGAGCGGTCCGGTGTCGACCGCTCCCCCGGATCCCCGTCGTCCGCGCGGAAGCGCTCCAACCATTTCGAGAACCGCACGACCGCACCTGTTTCTCAAGAGGGAGGCGCGCCGCGGCCAGGGGCGTACCGCTCCCTCGGGGGAGATTTCAGTCCTTTCCGACAAGCCTAGGAATGAACCGAATACCGAGGCGCGGCCGACACACCACCGCCGGGCCGCTTCGGCGTCCGGTCACCCCGATGGTCCACACACGCGCGCGATTCGACCGCCGGTCCCGCGTGCCACCGAACCGGGACGCCGTGCGCCACTCCGTCTGCCCGGCGATGCCGTCGGCGCGGCGCCCGGCACCAACCCGGCCGCCACCCGACTCCATCCGCACCGACTCCCCCGGGGCCCCTGGCGCACCCGCCTCCGCAGGCGTCAGGAAGTCCGGATGACGAACGTCCCGCTTCCGGTCTGCGGTCCCGAGGGGCCGCTCCGCGCCACCACCGCCGCTCACGGCCCGGTCCCGGTACGCGCCGTGCTCTTCGACTTCGGCGGCACGCTCTTCCAGATCGGCACGTACGCGCAACGCATCCGGGCCGTCCTGCGCCGCCCGGTCGGCGCGTCCGAGATGGACGGACTGCTCGACCGCCTGGAGTCGGGGCTCGGCGCCCCCGACGTCGTGGCGGCCCAGCGCGGCCGGGACGTGTCGCCGGCGGCCCACCGCCACGCGTTCACCACGTGGTACGCCTCGGTCCCGGCACTGGCACCGCACGCCGGGGCGCTCTACGCCCAGTTGAGGGAGCCCGCGCACTGGATGCCCTACGCGGACGCCGGCCCGACGCTCGCCCGCCTCACCGGGGCGGGCCTGGCGCTCGGCGTGGTCAGCGACGTCGGCTGGGACCTGCGGCCGACGTTCGCGCACCACGGCCTCGACCACCACTTCTCGGCCTGGGTGCACTCCTTCGAGCACGCCACCGAGAAGCCGGACCCCGCACTGTTCGCGCACGCCTGCCGCGAACTGGGCGTGGCCCCCGCCGAGTCGCTGATGGTGGGGGACCATCCGGCGAAGGACGGCGGGGCGGCCGGGGCCGGGCTGCGGGCGTACGTCCTGCCGGCCGGCGCCTCGCCGGGGGGCCACCGGGGACTGGACGCGGTCCTGCGCCTGGCCGGGGTGGACTGACCCGTCCCCACCCGTGGACGCGGCGTGCGCACCTGCCGCACCCCCGCCCACGGGACGCACCGAACGAGCCGCACATACGGGCGACGAACGTATGACTGAATGAGCGTCGGACTGAGCCTCCTGATGCGTCAACTGACCTATGATGACTACGACTTGAGGGCACGGGTCGCGTACTCGATTCGTCCCGCCCTCCCTCTCCGGGGGGACTGCGGCACATGCCAGAGGCACCACCGCATCATTCGTCGCCAAATCCCTTACAGCGCGTCGCGGGCTGTGCCACAGTCGTAACCGGTCCCTCCCCAGCCTTTGTCGTACCGTGCCTGTATCGGAGTACGTCATGCCGTCCCATCTCTCGGCGGACCGCCCGGCCGCCGAGCCGCCCGCGAGCGGCTCGGTCGACGCGCTGATCTCGCAGACCCGCCGACTGCGGGGCGAAGTGGACGCCGTCCGGCGCGACGCACCGGCCGACGGGGCGGACCCCGAGGGGCGCTGGCAGCGCGCACTGTGCGACCTGGCCATGCACCAACTCAACGATCTCGACCAGCACTTGGCGCAGCTACGGGACGGCCCGCCGCCCGCTCCCGTCGAGCCCGGACACGCGGTTTCGGGAACCCGGGCCGTGCCTGGCACGTCCCGGCGCGGCTCACTGCTCAGCCGGGTCGGCAGCGCGGAGTGGAACCTGCTGACGGACGAGGCGAGTTGGTCGGGCGAGCTCTACCGGATTCTCGGCCGCGACCCCACCGCGCCCCCGCTCACCCTCGACGAACTGCCGTCCGCCGTCCTCGACGAGGACCGCCCGCGGCTAACGTCCATGGTGACGGACTGCCTGATCGACGCCAAGCCGATAGACGGCGAGTTCCGCCTCGTCCGGCCCGACGGCGGAGTGCGGACCGTGCACATGATGGGCGAGCCCGTACTCGCCGCGGACGGCAGCACCGAGGCCATGTGGGCGGTGGTGCGCGATGTCAGCGAACTGCGCCGCAGCGAGCTGGCCGTCGACGAGAGCCGCGACTCGTTCCAGCGGCACCGGCACCGCGCGCAGACCGAGCACCGCATCGCGGTGGAACTGCAGGAAGCCGTGCTGCCGCCCTGGCGGGGGTCCCTGAGGCTCCCGCGCCAGGGCCCCGAGACCCTGGACCTCGCCGCCCGGTACCTGCCGTCCGCGACGAGTTCGCTGATCGGCGGGGACTGGTACGACGCCCTCGAACTCTCCAGCGGGGAAACCCTGTTGAGTGTCGGAGACCTCACGGGCCACGGAGTCACCGTCACCTCGGGGATGGCGATGCTGATCGGCGCCCTGCGGGGCATGGCCATGGCGGGCACGGCGCCGGGCCGGCTGATGGAATGGCTCAACCAGATACTCGACGCCTCGGTCCAGCCCGCCCTGGGCAGCGCGGTGTGCTGCCGCTACCGGCCGGAGACCCGCACACTGACGTGGGCGCAGGCCGGACACCCCGCCCCGCTGCTGTTCCGCAACGGGACGGGACGCGTGCTGACGCCGCCGGACGGCGTCCTCCTCGGCGCCACCTCGGGAGCCGCGTACGGGCAGGCCGAGGAACGGCTGGAACCCGGCGACCTCCTGCTTCTGCGCACGGACGGACTCGTCCCCCGCCACACCGGCGCCGCGGCCGCCGAACGCCTCCTGGCGCTGGCCCCCCGCTTCGAGGAGGCACGGGGCGCGCAGGACTGCGTACGGGCGGTCGTGGAGGAGTTCGGCGAGACGGAGCGCGAGGACGACGCCTGCGTACTCGTCGCCAAGGTCGCCCACTGACCCCGCGACGGGGTGACGTCCTGCGTCGAACCACGGGCCCGACGCCGTTCGTGTGCCGGTGCTCGGGTGTGCCGGTGAGCCGGACCGCCTACACCGTGCGGCTGCTGCCGCCCCTCGGCTTCAACGAGCCCTTCGGCAAGGACAGTTTGATCTCCTCACGCAGGTCGTGGATCTTCGGATAGCTGGAGTACTGCCCGGTCAGCCGGTACATCTCGCGCAGCCTGTCCCAGGTGCGATGGGAGGAGTTCGACCCCATCGACGTCAGCGCCAGCCGGGCGTAGCGGTCGGCCTGTTCGGGATCGTCGGCGATGAAGCACGCCGAGGCCAGGGAGATGTGGTCGAAGATCTTCGACCGGTCGCGCCCCTTCTCCCGCAGTTGCAGCGCCTCCTTGGCGTGCCGCTGCGCCACGGCCGCCGCCGCGGGATCGTGCTCCGCGAGCGTGCGGTAGGCGAGGGCCTGCATCCCGTGCATGTCCGCCTCGTCGAAGAGCTGCATCCAGCTCGGCGG
This sequence comes from Streptomyces fructofermentans, assembly GCF_014651055.1. Taxonomy (GTDB): domain Bacteria; phylum Actinomycetota; class Actinomycetes; order Streptomycetales; family Streptomycetaceae; genus Streptomyces; species Streptomyces fructofermentans. Next base: position 200,068 of record NZ_BMWD01000008.1, on the reverse strand, counting down.
GGGCACGTCGCCCTTGTCGGAGACGAAGAGTTCCTCCGCCTCGCCCAGCGTGCGGCGCATGGCCTGGCCCTTGCCCATCGACGCCTGCGCCCAGGCCTCGATGGTGTAGAGCATGGCCCTGGTCCGCGGCAGGACCTCCTCGCCCGAGCCCGACTTGGCCAGCTTCATGAGGTCCAGCGCGTCGTCGGGCCGGCCCAGGTGGACCATCTGCCGGGCGGCGCGGGAGAGCGCCTCCCCCGCCCGTGGCCGGTCGCCGCCCTCGCGGGCCGCGTGCGCGGCGATGATGAAGTACTTCTGGGCCGTGGGCTCCAGGCCGACGTCGTGCGACATCCAGCCCGCGAGGACGGCGAGGTTGGCCGCGACGCCCCACAGGCGCCGCTGGAGATGGTCGGGATGTCGGTAGGAGAGCATGCCTCCCACTTCGTTGAGCTGTCCCACGACAGCCTTGCGTTGCAGTCCGCCACCACGGGCCGCGTCCCAGGCCCGGAACACCTCGACCGAGCGCTCCAGTTCCTCGATCTCCTGCGACCCGATGGGGGCGGCCTCGTAGCGGTCGAACCCAGCGGGGTCGGCGTGCAGGGGATGGTCGAGTTCGGGAGCGTCGGCCGCGAGGGCCGGATCGGTGTGCAGCCAGTCGTGCATGGCGCCGCTGATTGCGGATCCTGCGGCAAGCGCGGCACCCGCGCCCACCAAGCCGCGTCGGTTGAGCATGAGGTCCATTCCCGTGAATTCGGTGAGGACCGCAGCCGTCCGCTCGGGCGCCCACGGCACTCCGTCGGGATGTTCCGCATTCCCGCCGCCCTGCCGTTTCCCCGTGCGCCCGTGCCGGACCAGACCGAGGTCCTCGATGGTCACGACACGGCCGAGACGCTCGGTGAACAGTGCCGCCAGCACCCTCGGCACCGGATCGCGCGGGATCTCTCCCATGTCGATCCACCGCCGCACTCTCGAGGTGTCGGTCGCCAGCTGGGGGTGGCCCATGGCCGCCGCCTGCCGGTTGACCAGCCTCGCGAGTTCACCCTTGGACCAGCCGGCCAGGCCGAACAGGTCCGAAAGTCGGGCGTTGGGTTGTCCGTTCACGTCAAGCCCCCAGGTTCTCGGCTGAGTTGACAGTAACCGCCTGTCAGTTGCTGAGCGACTATTCGCCAGGGTTCGCCAGGGCACGCCAGATGGTGTGCCACGGGGCGTCCGGTGTCAGGTAGGAAAGCGCCACCCCGACCCGGTCACCGAGGGACATTCCCCAGGATGGGCCAGGGCGACCGGGGCGGGTAGCGCGGCAACTTGCAGGCACACGAAGGGATCTGTTTCGCCCATGTACGCAGCATCGTCCTCCGTGTCCGCTCCGCCCCGGTCGCTGCACACCCGCCCGGTCGGCAGCGGCCCCTATCTCGATCCCTCCCGACCCGCAGCGGCCCCCGTCCTCGGTGCCGGCCGGTCGCGGCGCATCCCGGGACTCGGCACGCAACCGCTCAGCGGGAGACTCGACTTGTCCGGCCCTCAGGGCGCGCAGCTGCGCACGGCGATCGCGTCGGTGCACCGGATCTGTCCGGAGTTCGCTCCGGTGCAGGTGCTGCGCCGCAGCGGGCGCTCCGTGCTGCTTGTCGGCACGACGGGACGCAGCACCGCCGTGGCGAAGTGCTTATTGGACCACTCCCCGGTGTGGGCGGAGCGGATCCGCCATGAAATAGCTGCATACCGCTCGTTCGTGCGGCACCGCCCTCCGGTGCGGGTGCCGCGACTGATCGCAGCGGATCCGGACAACTGCACCCTGGTGATCGAGCGCATGCCGGGACGGGTGGCGGCCCTCCAGCGGCATCCGGTGGAGTCCCCGCCTCGTGCGGACGTCAGAGCGGCGCTCGCGGCCATCTGCCGGCTCAACTCCTGGCGCCCGCCGGCCGGTACCTTCGACGCCCCGCTCGACTACGCGGCGCGCATCTCCCGGTACCACGACCTGGGGCTGCTCACCGACCGGGACATGGGCGACCTGCAGAAGCTGGTGCACGGAATCGCGCACTCGTCGGGCCGCCAGGGCATGGGTCAGTTCTGCCACGGCGACGCCCTCCTGTCGAACATCCTTCTCTCACCGGCCGGTCCAGTGCTGGTGGATTGGGAGCACGCGGGCTGGTATCTGCCGGGGTACGACCTGGCGACGCTGTGGGCGGTGCTCGGGGACGCACCGGTCGCCCGTCGGCAGATCAGTCAGCTCGCGCAGGCCGGGGGCCCGGCGGCTCGCGACGCGTTCCTGGTGAATCTGATGCTCGTCCTCACCAGGGAGATCCGTACGTACGAGACGGCCGTGCAGCGTTCCATGCACGAGGCGACCCCGGCGGCACCGGGCCCGGCCCATCCCGGTGCTGCGCCGTCCGGCGAGGAGCAGCGGCTGCTGCTGCGGCGGCTGCACGACGACTGCCAGATGGCCCGCAAGGCCGTTCGCGCGGCGGTCGGCACTCGCTGACGGGGACGACGGTCCGCGGTGTGCCCGCCATGGGTGCACCGCGGACCTTCGTCGTGTCCGGCCCGACGGGCACGGCCGCCGACGGCACACGGCGGGCCGGCCACGCGGACCGGCGACATGAATTTCCGCGGGTTGCGGAACACGCCGCCTTGACGATCACCGGTCCACACCACTGACGCCCCGCAGGCCGGGCGGCCGTCACCGCGGAATCTCCTCGGATCACGCCGCTGACATGGGACATCGTTCACTTCTGGGCATGATTGACGGATCGTCGGAGAGTCGGTAGCACATACGTGCACCCGCCGGTGACACCGTCATGCTCGACCGCTCAGGAGGCCTGCCTTGCGAGGATCCGCCACCGACTCCGGTGCGTCCCCCCGCGGACGTACCCGAAGAACGGCCGGGGCTCTCGCCTCGGCCGCGCTGCTGCTGCCTCTGCTCGGCGCCGCGCCGTCAGGCGGCGGCACGCAGTTGCCGTCCGCGCTTCTGCAGAATGCTTTCGCCAGTGCCGCCGCCAGGTACGAGGTGCCGCAGAGCGTGCTGCTCGCCGTGTCGTACCTGCAGTCCCGCTGGGACGCGCACGCGGGGGCGCCGAGCGTCACGGGCGGCTACGGTCCGATGCATCTCACCGATGCGCGCACCGCGCTCGCCGGGACGGACGCCTCCCACCACGGTGACGGTACGGAGGACGCGCGCGGCGACGAATCCCGCGCGCCCCGGCTGCCGGTACCCCGGCTCCCCGCCGTCGCCGAACTCCCGGCCCGCCTGCAGACCTTGACCCGGGCGGCCGAACTCACCGGCATCCCGGCGGAGCGGTTGCGCAGCGACCCGGCGGCCAATGTGGCGGGCGGAGCGGCGCTGCTGGCCGCGGCGCAGAAGCAGTCGGGCGAGCCCTTGAGCGAGGACCCGGCGGACTGGTACGGGGCGGTGGCCCGCTACTCGGGCGCCGACGACACGACGACGGCCGCCCGGTACGCCGACGACGTCTTCGACGTGATCCGGCAGGGCGAACGGCGCACGACGGACGCGGGGCAGCGCGTCTCGCTCACGGCGCGGCCCGAACTCAGGCCCAGGACCGCGCAGGTGGACAGGGGTGGGCTGCGGGCGGCCGACGCCGAGGGCACCGAATGCCCGAAGAGCGTGTCCTGCGAGTGGATCCCGGCCCCGTACGAGGAGTTCGGCGACGGCGACTACGGCAACCACGACCTCGGCGACCGCCCCGCCGCGCAGAGCATCGAGTACATCGTGATCCACGACACCGAGGGTGCGTGGAACGGTGTCCTCGCCATGGTGCAGGACCCGACCTATGTGTCGTGGCAGTACAGCCTGCGCTCCACCGACGGGCACATCGCCCAGCACGTCAAGGCAAAGGACGTGGCCTGGCACGCGGGCAACTGGTACGTCAACGCCAAGTCGATCGGCCTGGAGCACGAGGGATTCCTGACGGCGCCGGACACCTGGTACACGGAGGCCATGTACCGCTCGTCGGCGCGACTGGTGAAGTACCTCGCGAGGAAGTACGACATCCCGCTGGACCGGCAGCACATCCTGGGCCACGACACCGTTCCGGGGCCGACGGCGGCGAACGTCCCCTCGATGCACACCGATCCGGGCCCGTACTGGGACTGGCGCCACTACTTCGCCCTGCTCGGCAAGCCGTTGCGCGCCCAGCCCGGGAAGCACGACGGGCTGGTGACCGTACTGCCCGAGTTCCGCGAGCACCAGCCGGAGTTCACGGGCTGCGTGACCCGGGGCGTGCCCTGCGCGGCGCACGGCTCCAGCGCGGTGCGCCTGCGCACGGAGCCGCGCGAGGACGCTCCGCTGGTCAAGGACATCGGGCTGCGGCCGGGCGGCGGGGACTCGACCACGGACGTCAACGACGTGGGCTCGCGGGTCTCGACGGGGCAGCGGTACGCGGTCGCCGGGCGCGAGGGCGACTGGACGGCCATCTGGTACCTGGGGCAGAAGGCCTGGTTCCGGAACCCGTCCGCGCAGCCGACGGCCGTGAACGCCTCCGGTCCGGTCGTGACGCCCAAGGACGGTCTCACCGAGATCCCGGTCTACGGGCGCGCGTACCCGGAGAAGGAGGCCTACCCGGAGGGGGTGCCCGTGCAGTCGGTGTCTCCGCTGCCGTACAAGCTGCCCGCGGGACAGCGTTACGCCGTCGGTGGCAAGGTGCCGGGCGAGTACTTCTACTCGCCGACGTTCGACACGGCTCCGCACCGGGTGGTGCGCGGCGAGGACATGTACTACGAGATCCAGTTCGGGCACCGGGTGGCCTTCGTACGGGCCGCCGACGTGCGCCTGCTCCGGTCGGCCAGGTAGGACCGTCAGCCGCTCCGGGGCGGTTCGTGCGGACCGAACGGGGAGCCCTGGTCTCGGCCCGTTGGGCCGTCAGCCGCTCCGGGGCGGTTCGTGCAGGCCGAACGGGGAGCCCTGGTCGTCGCGGCAGAGCCTGAACCGCCCGAAGCGCGCGGCCGACTCGTCGCTGTCGCCGCTCTCGTCGGCCGGCTCGTCGACCGTGCCGCCCAGGTCCCTGACCTGGGCGGCCGCCGCGTCGAGGTCGTCCACCCGGAAGAAGAGGTAGGGGGTGGCTCCGGGGTCGCCCCCGTGGATGCCGCCGGGCACTCCCCCGGTGTTGAGGGCGAAGCCGCCGCCTTCGGTCGTGCCCGGTTCGAACGTCCAGCCGAAGAGGGCTCCGTAGAACGCGCGGCCCCGCTCGGGGTCCGCGACGCCGATCTCGAAGAAGCTCGGTTCGCCCGCCATCACGCCGCTCCTGTCCCTGGACCTGCCCGCCCGGGACACCACGGTACGCGGGAGGACCGGGGTCCGCGCGCGCCGGCCGTGGCGCTTCGGTCGTCGCGCCCCGGCGGGGGCGGCCGTCAGCTCTCCAGCCGCCTCAGCCGCTCGGCGTCGCAGGTGCGGGGGCAGGTGGCGCAGGCCTCGGCGGGGCGGATCGTGTAGTAGAGGCAGCAGCCCAGACGGGTACGGGTCGGGTGCCGCCGCCCGTCGCCACCGGTGAGGTGACGGAAGTCCGCGCCGCCGGGGAAGGGCGGGACGGGTGACGGCAGAAGGGCAGCGGCCGCCCGCACCGCGCCTGCCTCCTGGCCGAGCATCCGGCCCAGGTACCAGATGCCCGAGACCAGGTCGTCGGTGACCATGCCCCACAGGGCGCGCGGTCCGCGTCGGACGTGCGGGGCGACGGCCGTGAGCAGCGGCTCCATGTGGTCGGCGACCGCGATCCTCAACTCGGCACGCAGGGCGTCCTCGTGGGGGACGGTCAGCATCCCGGGCAAGGCGGCCTCCGGGTCGCCCGGCAGGCAGGCGAGGTCGGATCCGGGGCTGATCTCGAACGTGGCGGACACCGGCTCGAACCGTACGTCCTCCGGGTGAATCCTCGGAACCCGTCCGGTGAGGTACCAGACGCCGCTCATCAGCAGGCCGACCGACCACGCGTAGTCGTGGAGTGCGCGGGACGCGGCGACGTCGTGGCGCGGAGTGTGGTCGTAGCGGTCCCGGATGCGGACCGCCTCGGCGTCGACGAAGGCCGCCATGACTTCCTGGTCCTTCACCAGTTCAGCACCGGTGAACGATCCCTGGAGGGCGGTCGGTCCGGGGCCCGCCACCCGCACCGTCAAGGCCTCGCAGACCTCCGCCAGGCGCCGGTACGTGCTGTCGAGGAGACCGGACACGGACGTGGCTGCACCGGTCGACGGGGACTCCAGGGCCACGGTCATCGGTACTCCTGTGCATGAGGGGAGGCGCGATCGGAAGAGGTAAGGCTTACCTTAGTATAGAGATCGCCGACAGCAGCGCGTGACCGCACCTCGGAGTGAACGATCAAGGGAGGCGCATGTCACGGCCCACCCACAGCTCGTTGAAATGTAAAGCATGGCTAATCTGATCTTACGTATCGTCACCGCGCCCTACGATGAGATCTTCGAGGCCCGGGGCGGTGCCGGGGTGTCCGGCATCGGCGTCCGGGCAGCGACACGGTGGCTCACGGACACAGCCGGCATACCGCTCCCGCGGACCCGATCCACCACCGGGAGCGGGCCCGTGCCGCGCCCGCTCCGTAATTCACCACTCATGACCGGACGTTGACCCACGCATGCGCCTGTATCTGCTCGCCCTGAATCCGACCGACTCGGTCACCGAGGGATTCCTGCCCGCCGCGTCCCGACTTGGCCTGGACGTCACGGTCCTGACGGACCAGCCGGACGCCCACCGGCGGGCGTATCCGGAGATCGACGTGCTGGAGTGCGACGTTCGCGACGTACGCGCCGTCGTCACCCGGATCTCGACCCACCACCACCCCGACGCGGTCTTCTCCAACAGCGACCACCTGCAGACCCAGACGGCCCTGGCCGCCGCGTACTTCGGCCTGCCGGGAAAGGACTGGCGGGCAGCCCTGCGCACCAAGGACAAGGCCGAGATGCGGCGCCACCTCGCCGCCGCGGGCGTGGACACCGTGTGGTCGGCCGAGGTCACCACCCCCGAGGACGCGGCCGGGCTCGACGCGCCCTTCCCGTGTGTCGTCAAGCCACGGGACGGTGTGGCGAGCGAGGACGTCGTACTGGTCTCGCAGCCGCGGGAGTTGGCGGCGCGGTGCGGCGAGATCCTGGGCCGGCGCCCCGGAACCACCCTCGTCGTCGAGGAGTTCCTGCCCGGCGAACTGTTCACGGTCGAGACGCTCGGCGACGGCCGCGTCCGGCACGTGCTCGGCGGCTTCCACACCAGGCTGTCGCCGCCCCCGCACTTCATCGAGGAGCGGATGACCTTCGTACCGGCCCATCCGGAACCGGTCCTCACCCAGGTCCTCGCCCAACTGGACGCGCTCGGCGTCGGGTTCGGCGCCTGCCACACCGAGTTCGTGGTCCACGCGGGACGGGCGCGCATCATCGAGGTGAACTACCGCGCCATCGGCGACCAGTGCGATCTGCTGCTGGCCCGACTGCTGCGCATCCCGCTGTTCGAGCACATTCTGCGGACGCACGCGGGAGAACCCCTCCCCCACGACCTCGGCGCCAGGCGCGAGGACGCGGCCCGGCTCGACTACCCCTGCGCGACGATTCCCGGACAACTCGTCGAGGCCCCGGAGCCCGCAGAACTGACCGTGGACGGGGTGCACTTGACGTACCGGCCCCTGCGCCGGGTCGGCGAACGGCACGAGGTGTACCGCACCAACCGCGACTACCTCGGCGTCCTGCGAGCCGTCGGAAGCGACCGGGCAGCCGTGGACCGGGCCTCGGCCGCGTTCCTGGCGGGGCAGCGGTGGGAGATCCGGCCGTGACCGCACCGACCGCGACGGACGACACATTCCCCGCGGACCGCACCGAGGCGGACCTCGTGATCCGTGTGCTCGGCGCCCTGCTGCGCGAGGACGTGGTGGGACTGCGGTCCGCAGGCACGCCGACCGAAGGGCAGGACGGGGCCTGGCTGCGCCGGACCGCCGGCAACGGACGGAGCCTGCTCGTGCCGGTCACCGCCGACGGTTTCCAGTGCGAGTGCGCGGCCCGACTTCCCCTGATCCGCGCCGAGTCCGACAACGGCACGTCCGTCATCCACGGCACGTGCGACGCGATCCTCACCGAACTGCGCGCGCTCGCCGAACCTGCGGACCGGGAGGGCTTCGACGCGTTCGCCGTGGAGTGCCGGCAGACACTGGGCACCATGCGCCTCCACGCCGCGACGCGCGGCCAGGTCATGGGCGAGCTGACGGACCGTCACGGTCACGACCTCGCTGCCTGGCAAGGAGCGGCCGGAGCCCTGGCATTCGACACCCTCGCCGCCCGCCTCGACCACCCCGTCTACCCGACCGCACGCGGACGTTCCGGCCTCGGCGACACGCAACTGCGCTCGTATGCGCCGGAGTTCCATTCGCGATTCGCCCTCCGCTGGCTCGCCGTGCCGCGTGATGCGGTCACCGGGGAGTTCCCGCACGCCTGGCCCACTCCCGCACGGCTCGGCCTGGACGGACTCGACCGCACCCATGTGGTCATGCCGGTGCACCCGTTGACGGTCGGAGCGGACCTGGAGGACGCCCTGGGCGAGAAGGGCCTGACGGACCGGGTGGCCGTGCCCGTCGGCACGTCCGGCGCCGAGGCGGTGCCGACCCTCTCCATGAGGACCGTGGCACTGACCTGCGACCCGACCCTGCACGTCAAAGTGCCGCTGCCCACAGCGACCCTGGGGCTTCGCAACCGCCGGACCATCAAGCCCGGGACACTCGTGGACGGCGCCGCGGGCCAACGGCTGATCGAGCGGATCGTCGCGCTCGAACCCCGCCTGCGGGACACGGTCCTGCACGCGGACGAGACCGTGCACGCCCACGCCGGGCACGAACTGCTCGCCGTGCTGTTCAGGCGCCTCCCCGCGGGACTGGACGACTGCCTGGTCGTGCCGATGGCCGCGCTGCTCGCCGAAGCCCCCGACGGACGGCTCGTGTTCGACCACCTCGCGGACCTGTTCCACGACGGCGACACGGCGGCCCTGCTGGACGCCTGCCTCACCCCGCTCTTCGACTGGCAGACCACGCTCTTCGGCTACGGGGTGGCGCTGGAGTCCCACCAGCAGAACATCTCCCTGGTCCTGGACCGGTACGCCGACGGCCGTCCGCGGGTGCGGCTGCTGCTGAAGGACAACGACGGCCCCCGCGTCAACACGGTCCGGCTGCGCGAGCGGCTCGGGGACGACGCCCCGGAGTCCCTGGGCTTCGACGACCCCCGGACGTTCGGCACCAGCGACGGCCCGGTCGCCGACCTGTTCACCACCATCACGCTCCATCTGTGCGCGGGAGCCCTCGCGTTCGGGCTCGCCCGGCACGGCCGCGCTCCCCTGCCGGAGCTGCTGCGGCTCGTCCGCGACCGGCTGGCCGAAGCCGTAGAACGCCTCGGGACGGAACCGGGCGGCCCCGGAGACGTCCTGCGGACCCGGGTACTGGAGGCACCACGGCTCCCGGTCAAGGCGATGGTCACCGCCGGAACCCTCCTCAGCAAGGAGCGCTCGGGCGCGACCGACATCAACAAGCACTACACCAGCGGCCCCAACTATCTACTGCGGCAAGGACGTTCGGTATGACACGCGCGGAGGTCCCGCTCCCCGACCGCGGCGGGGGCGTTCCGGCCCCGCGCGGCGGCGGACGGCACCGGTCACGGTCCGGCCCCGGCGACCCGTCCGCCCGCGGACACCGCCGGCTCCACGCCACCGGGCGGGTCATACCCCGCTCCGCCGCGCACTCGCCCTCACCTCGTCCTCCTCGTACCCGCTGGAGCCGCACATGCCCTCGCTGACCGAGTCGCTCGGTGGCACACCCGTCGTCACGCCCGCCGGGCCGCCCCGACTCCCCTCCCCCGGCGAGGCCGTGGCACACACCCTGCTCAACTGCCTGCTGCGCGAGGTGTCGGGACCCGAGCGGCAGACCGCCTTCACCGAAGGCCGTCTGCTGCTACGGCTCCCCCGCCGCGGTGTGCTGCTGCGGGTGGCCCTGCGGCGCACCTCGCTGCTCGGCGCCCACCGCTTCACAGGCCCGGTCGACGAGCAGACACCCGGGGGCGGTTGGCGCCAGGTGGACTGGCGGCGGCTGGCCGCGTACACCCAGGACGAGCTGTCGCTGCGGTCCGGCGTACGCAACGACGAGTTCCTGGAGCAGGTCACCTCCAGCCACCGCACCCTCGAAGCGGTCCTTCGCGTACGCCGCGCCGACGACTCCGCCGCTTCTCCCACGGCGGCTCCCCAGGCCCTCTCCCCCCTAGCGGCCGCACCGACGCACAACAGCCACCCCTCCGTTCCCGGCGCTCGCGAGCACACCACCAAGCCGGTCGCGACGGACGAACGCCGGCACGCGGCGCCCAACTCCCATGCCGCGCCCGTGGACCACCGCCGCGACACGGGGTACGGGCCTGGCGCGGCGGGCGCCGGAGGGCGCGCGGAGAGTGGCACCTCGCACGCAGAGGACAGTGCCGGGCGCGGGGCGACCGTCGCGCCCGTCGCCGCCTACATCGAGTCCGAGCAGTCCCTGCTGTTCGGGCACCGCTTCCACCCCACGCCCAAGGCGCGCACCGGTGACGCCGCCTCCTGGCTGGCCTACGCGCCGGAGGCCGGAGCCTCCTTCCCACTGCGACGACTCGCGGTACGGGAGCACCTGGTCGCCGAGGAGGGGGCCGAACCCGGCGCCCTGGACCCGCTCGACCGGCTCGGCCCGCGCGAGGGAGGGACCGTGCCCCCCGGCTACCGGCTGCTGCCCGCCCACCCCTGGCAGTACGAGATGCTGCGCGAACACCCCGCGCTCCGAGCGGCACTCGACCGCCACGACGTCCTCGACCTGGGCCCGGGCGGCCGCCCGTTCGCCGCCACCGCCTCCGTCCGCACGCTGTACGACGGCGAGACGTTCCTGAAGTTCAGCCTGAACGTCCGCATCACGAACTGCCTCCGCAAGAACGCGAGTTACGAGCTGGCGGGCGCCGTGGCCCTCACCCGGGTCCTCGACCCCGTACTGGCGGACCTGGCCGACCGCTTCCCCGGCAGCGCGGTGCTCCGCGAGCCCGCCTACCGCAGCCTCGCCCTGCCCGGCCCCGGCGGCACACCGGACCGCGAACTCCTGGAAGGCTTCGGGGTCATCGTCCGCGAAGGGCTGTCCCGACGGCTGCTGCCCGGCACCACGCCCCTGCTCGCGGCGGCCGTCGCGGACGAGTACCCGACCAGCCCCGCGCAGATCTCCCGCCTGCTCGCCGGTGCCGGCCCGCGGGCCGCGCTGGACTGGTGGTCGGCCTACCTCAGGCTGCTGGTACCCCCCGTCCTGGCCGCCTGCTTCGACCACGGCGTCGTACTCGAACCGCACCTCCAGAACGTGCTGATCTGCGTCGACGGCGACGGCATGCCCGCACAGGTGCTGTTCCGCGACCTGGAGGGCACCAAGCTCGTACCCGAACACCACGCGGACACGCTGGCCGCGCTGCCCCCCGACGTCGCCGGACCCATGACGTACGACGCCCAGCGCGGCTGGGACCGGGTCGTCTACTGCCTGCTGGTGAACCACGTCGCCGAACTCCTGGCCGCCTTCGCCGACCTGCACCCCCACACGGAGGCCGCGCTGTGGGCGGAGGTCCGGCTCACGCTCCAGGCCTACGCCGACCGGTACGGCTGCCCGCCGCCCCTGGCGGCACTGCTGGCCGGAGTGCCGCTGCCCGCGAAGGCGAACCTCCTCACCCGCTGGGGACGCAAGGCGGACCGCGAGGCGGGATACGTCCGCCTTCCCTCGCCCCTCGGTGCGGACGTTCTGCGCCACTCGACCGGGAGCACCCGATGACCGGACCCACCCCAGCCGTACGGACCCGCCTGCTCTCGCTGCCCGCGCACGAACTCCCCGTCTACATCTACGACTTGCTGGCCCTGCGCACGCACGCCGCGGCCGTCAGGGCGTCGCTGCCGGAACGGACCGAGCTGTACTACGCCGCGAAGGCGAACCCCGAACCGGAGATCCTCGCGGCGCTCGGACCGTACGTCGACGGCTACGAGGTCGCGTCAGGGGGCGAACTCGCCCATGTGGCAGCGGCGGTGCCGGGCCGCCCCCTGGCGTTCGGCGGCCCCGGCAAGACACCCGCCGAGATCGCCGGCGCGCTGGAACGGGGCGTGGAACGCTTCCACGTGGAGAGCGAGCACGAACTCGCCATGCTGGCCGAGTTGGCCCGCCGGCTCGCCCCCGGCGTACGGGTCGCCGTCCTGCCCCGCTTCAACCTCCCTGTCGCCGCCGGTTCGCTGGCCGCGAGTTCCCTCGCGATGGGAGGCCGCCCCAGTCCGTTCGGCTTCGACGCGTCCCAGGCGGACGGAGTCGTACGGCTCCTCACCGACGGCACCCATCCGAACCTCGAACTGCGCGGTGTCCACGCCCATCTGGCCAGCGGACTGCGCGCCCCGGAGCAACTCGCCGTCGCGGAGTCGATCGTGGGCTGGGCCGTGCGGCTGGCCGAACGGCACCGGGTACGGCTCGACGAGGTGAACGTGGGTGGCGGCATGACCGTCGACTACGCGGCCCCCGCCGAACGGTTCGACTGGACCTCGTACGGCGATGGGCTGGCCCGGCTCACGGCCCGGCATCCGGGGCTGACGCTGCGCGTCGAACCCGGGCGCTCGCTCACGGCCTACTGCGGGTGGTACGTCAGCGAGGTGCTCGACGTGAAGCAGAGCCAGGGCGAGGACTTCGCCGTCGTACGCGGCGGCACCCACCATCTGCGCACCCCGGCCACCAAGGGGCACGACCAGCCGTGCTCCGTGGTGCCGGTGGAAGCCTGGCCGCACCCTTGGCCGCGACCGCGGGCGGAGGGCCAACTCGTCACCCTCACGGGCCAGTTGTGCACCCCGAAGGACCTGCTCTCCCGAAACGTCCCGGCGCCCGGCCTGCGGGCCGGCGACCGCGTCGCGTTCTCGCTTGCGGGGGCCTACGCGTGGAACATCTCCCACCACGACTTCCTGATGCACCCGCGCCCCGGGTTCCACTTCCTGGGCGCCGAATCGTCCGGAGGCACGGCAGCGGGGGCGGCGGCCACGGCAGCAGGGGCGGCAGCGACGGCGGCGGATGCCGTCATGGCTGGGCGGAAAGGCGGAGGCTGACGGCTTCATGACCCCGCCCGGCGACGCGGGCCCTGACGGGAACGCGCGGCCGGTGGGGGCGCGGGCCGGTGGGGGCGCGGGACCGGACGGGGAGGCGGGACCGGACGGGGAGGCGGAGCCAGTGGGGGCGCGGCCTGGCGCGATGCCGCAGGGCCGGTGGGGCCATGGCCCAACCGGAATCTGCGGGACCGGACGACGGCATGGCCCGGACGGGCGCTCAGGGAGCGCGGGTCCGGGCCGTCGCTGCCGTGTTGCTCAGCCCTGCTGGAAGAGCTCCGCGGGGAGGGGCTTGAGGAGGGCGTACAGGTCGTCGGTGATCGGGCGGTCCCAGGCGGCGATGGTCACCAGGACGTTGTCGCTGCGGTCGAACTGCACGCACGAGATGCGCGTCTCGGAGAGCTTGAGGCGACGCACGATGAGGAGGTTGTCGCCCTGCATCACCGGCGTGTCCTCGGCGCCGACGACAGTGACCTCCTCGTCGTTCTCCAGGGCGAGCAGAAGCTGGCCCACCTCGAACGGGATCTCGCCCTCGGCCACGTCCCGGGCCGGCGAGCCCTCCGGAAGGTTGCCGATGATCATGGCGGGGCCGCGACCGCCGAACAGGTCGTAGCGCAGGAACACACCCTGGCAGCTGCCATCGGGGGCGGGCAGCAGGCCGGCGCCCAGATTGCCCGGCCAGTCACCCGGATCCATGGCCAAAACATCGAACTCGGGCCCGGCGGGGGTGGCGCTGCGGCGGCGGAGGAAGGACATGCCGCCATGGTACGTGCCCGGAGGGGTGCGTCGACGAGGGGCCGACGGCCCCTGACCCCGGATGTCGGCCCTCCCGCGTTGCTTCAGGGGCGGGTGGTCCGCGGATGGGGTCCGGGGACCGTGGGCTGCACGTGGCGCCCGACGCTTGGCGGTCAACGGACGATGGCCTACAGGTGGTGGCCAACGAGTGGTGGCTCACGGTGGCTGGCCCACGCCTGGTTGCCTACAGGCGGTGGCATACGCGTGAGGGCCCACAGGCGATGGCATACGCATGGGGCACCACGGCCCCCGGCCCACACCTGATTGCCCACGCACGTTGACCCAGGTACCGACGTGCCTGCGGTGGTCGATGATCATACGCACGGCCGGCAGGACCGCCCGGGGCTGCGCGTGATCACCTTCAACTGCAATCGCAAGCCCGACCGGCTGGCCCACCACCGTGGCCCACACGCGTTGGCGCCTCTCCACGGGCCGCGGGCCACTGCGAGACGACCCTCAGCCGGCGCCCCCATCCGTTGACCTTCACGGTGGGCCACCACTCGTTGGCCCACACGGAGTGGCCACCACTCGTTGGCCCGCACCCGGTGGTCACCCCGCGTCGGCCCACACCGGTTGGCCCACACCCGGTGGTCACCCCGCGTTGGCCCACACCGGTTGGCCGACACCCGGTGGCCACCCCGCGTCGGCCCACGTCGGTTGGCCCACACCCGGTGGTCACCCCGCGTCGGCCCACGTCGGATGGCCCACACGCGTTGGCCCACGTACGTTGGCCAACGCCCGGCGGCCACTCCCCGTCGGCCACCCACCCCACGTCGGCCACCCGTCTGCGCGCACGAAGCACGCCCGCTAGACGTCGGCGGACGCCGCCTCGCCCAGTGCGGCCGCGAGCCCGGCCGGGTCCGTGCCGACCTTGCGGTAGACCGCGGACAGCAGCCGGACGACCGTCGCCTCGTCCGTGGCCAGCTCGTCGGCGATCGCGGCGGCGGTGTCACCCCGCGCCGCAAGCGTGGCGGCCGCGCGCTCACGCGCGGTGAGCGTCTCCGTCTCGGCGCTGTGCAGCCGCCGCGGTCGCAGCCCGGCGGCGGCCAGCTGGTCGCGGGCGGTCTCCACCAGGCCGTCCGCTCCGCACTGCACGGCTGCCTCCAGCCCGCGGTAGAGACGTTCGGCCGATTCCCTGGGGCGGCCCGCCTTGCGGAGTTCGGTACCGAGGGAGACGAGGGCGCAGGCCAGTTCGTAGGCGGCGGGGGAACGTTCCAGGTGGCTGACCGATTCCTCGAGGAGTTCGACGCGGGCCGGACCGGGGCACGTGACGTCGGCCGCCGCGCGCAGCGCCTGGCCGATCGCCGAGGGCGCACCGAACTGCCGGGCCCGGCTCACTGCCTCCAGGGCCGTCGCCTCGGCCAGCTCGGGGGCCTCGTGGAGCTGCGCCCTGGCGAGGTGCAGCTGCCACGGGCACCAGGAGGGGTTGCGCATGCCGCGCGGATCGAGGCGCCAGCCGGCCGAGGACAGCTCGGCGACCGCCTCCTTGGTCAGCCCTCTGGCCAACAACAGTTCGCCGTACACGGCCTGGGCGTCGGGGAACACCACCGCGGCGGGGAAGGGCGCCGCGAAGTTGTAGTCCTCTGCGGTCTGCGCGGCTTCGGCCAGCCGACCGCGGGCGAGCAGGATCTCGATGAGGATGCCGACGGCGTACCAGTGCGCGGGGGTGTCCGGCCCGACGCGCTCGGCGAGCCTGAGTCCCGCCCGGCCGAAGTCCTCCGCCTCGGCGAGCCGTCCTCGCCGGTAGCGCACGTACGCGAGGAGGGAGTAGCCGAAGGACAGGTGTCCGCCGTACCAGCCCTGCCGTTCGAAGTCGGCGATCCCGGCGGCGAACAGTTCCTCGGTGCGTCCCGGCCGGTCGGCGTACATGAAGGTGAGGGCCACCAGGACGGGCACCTCGAAGCCGCGGTCCGCCTCGGCCCAGCCGATGCCGCCGGCGAGGGCGCGCTCGGCATGGCCGACGCCGATGTGGGCGGGTTCCCCGCGCAGGGTCGCGTCCCAGGCCCGAAGGCCGATCACATAGCGCTCGGTCAGGTCCCGGCCGGTCAGTCGGTCGGCCAGGCGGGTCAGCCGGCGGGAGCGGGACGGCGAGTCGGGCTCGTCGGCCCTGAAGGCGTCCCACATGAACTGTTCCGACTGCATGCGCAACCGCACGCGGGCGTCGCCGGTGACCTTGATCTCCTGGGCGAGGGTCTCGGACGCCTCGCGCAGGCGGTCGCTGTGGGCGAGGACCTGGGAGAGCCGGTAGACGATGTTGTGCCGGAGTTCGGGGTCGGCGATCGGTTCGTCGAGGGCGGCCCTGAGGTGGTTGACGGTGGTCGCGGGTTCGGTGAGCAGGGAGGCGCTGCCGAGTTCGTACAGGAGCGCGGCGCGTTCACCGGGGGGGCGGGGGTTCGCGCAGAGCCCGGGCGAGGTAGCGGCACGAGGTGTCCGGGGCTCCGGCACGGAGGGTCTCGCGGGCGGCGGCCCGCAACTGCTGGACGACCCAGAGGTCGCCGTCGGGGTGGGTCTCCATGAGGTGCCGGGCGGCGGCGGACGGTCCGAGTCCGCTGTCGATGACGCACCAGGCGGCCTGGCCGTGCAGGGCGACGCGGACACTGCCCGGGATCGCTCGGTAGACGGCGGTGGCGATCAGCGGGTGGACGAATTCCAGGGTGCCCGAGGCGGTCACGGCGCCGGTGAGGATACGGGCGCCGCGCAGGACGTCCGCCGCGTCGGCGGCCTCCTCGGCACCGAGGCCGGCCACCGCGGCGGCGAGGTTGGGCGGGATCTCGGTGCCGAGTACCGCGCAGGCCCAGGCGAAGCGGACGGTGGAGGGGCCGAGGCGTTCGAGTCGGGCGACGAGTCCACTGCCCTTGACGGCGGCGGCGAGGTCGCGCAACAGGTGCGCTCCGGCCTCGGTCGGGGTCAGGCCGCGGTCGCGGACCTTGGCGGTGAGTTCGACGGCTTCGAAGGGGTTTCCCGCGGTGACGGCCCAGCACTCTCGGCAGAACGCGTCGTCGGCCTGCGCTCCCACGGCCTCGCGTACGAGGCCCGCCACGGCCGTTGCGCTGAGCGGTTCGAGGTCCAGCGGACGCCCACCCGCTCGGCCGGGCAGTGCCCTGAACGCGTCGGCGTGCTCTGGGAGTTCGTCGGGCCGGTAGGCGACAACGAGCAGCAGTGGGAGTTCCTCGGCGCGGGGCGCGAACGCGGCGAGCCACTGGAGCGACTCCGGGTCGGCCCAGTGCGCGTCGTCGAGCACCAGGACCATCGGGGCGCGCCTGACCGCGAGATGGGTGAGCACCCAGTCGAGTCCGTCGCGCAGGCCCTGTTGGTCGGGGGGCGCGCCCTCGGCGGCGGCGCACAGGCCGAGTGCGGGGCCGACGATGTCGTACCAACTGCCCAGCGAGGCGCGGAGTTCGGCTTCCGGGACGCCCGCGAGCTGGGGTTGGAGGAGTTGGCGTGCGACGTGGAAGGCCACGCCCTGCTCCTGGTCGCCGCCACGCGCGGAGAGCACGGTGCAGCCCTTGGCCGCGGCGCGGCGGCGCACTTCGGCGAGCAGGCTCGTCTTGCCGATGCCCGCGCGTCCGGCGAAGGCGAGGAGCCCGCCCCGGAGTCGGTTCCTCGACTCGGCTGCGCCTGCGCCTGTGCCTGCGGGGAGTCCGGGACCTGATGCGGACGGTGACGGGGACGCCGGTACGGGTGCGGGTCCGGGCGCTGCTGAGGGCACGGGTCCGGAGACGTCCATGAGGTTTCCGACGGCGGCCGAGCGCACGCCGGTGACCTCGTTCAACGCCTCGTCGACAGCGGCGAGTTCACTCTCGCGTTCGAAGAGTGTGCCTCTGTTCCGCATACCGTGCTGCCCCATACCGCACCCCCTGTCACGGCCCTGCGACCGGCGCGGGGAGTCGGTGCGCACCGTGACTTACTGGCAGCTCAGCGTACGCCTGGAGCGGGGCCCACGGGGCTGTCCGGCGATTACTGACCGGAGCGTTCGGCGAGTCGTTCCAACAGGGCCACGGCCTCACGGGCGCGCTCGTGCGGGACGAAGAGGTGGTCGTGGTGGAAGCCCGCGACGACGTTGCAGCTCAACCCCGCGTCCGCCAGGGTCCGGGCGACGGCCGCCGTGAGTCCGACGGCGTCCAGCGCCGAATGGATGCGCAGGGTGATCCACCCTGCGGTGTAGTCGTAGGGCAGATGTGCGGCGTCGGCCTCGGACTGTTCGAGCACGAGGGTGAGGCCCTCGTCCTCGACCACGGTGACGACGGGCGAGAGCCCCGGCGGTGCCGTGGAGCCGGGGACGGTCGTGAAGACGAAGCGGCCGGGGTGCAGGGCGGGTTCCATTCCGCTCAGCAGCCGGTCGAGGTCCCGCTCCGGACCCGCCGCGTCCACACGACTCACCCCGTCCGCCTCACGCACACTCCTCACTCCGTCCACCTCACCCGCACTCCTCACTCCGTCCACCTCACCCGCACCGCTCACCCCGTTCGCCTCCCGCGCGCTGTCAGCCCTGTTCACGCTGTCGGCCCTCCTCGTGCTGTTCGTGCTGGTCACCGGATTCACCCTCCGCTGCGACGCCGTGGATCTGAGTCTGTGTCGGCCTCCGGTGGCGCTCGTGGTGGCGGGCGACCCGGGCCCGGTTTCCGCACGAGGGCTTGCACCACTCCTGCCGGGGGTGGTCCTTGAGGAAGTAGCGGACGCAGCGCGGCGCGTGGCAGGCGCGCAGCAGCCGCAGTTCGGGGCTCGCCAGGAAGGCGACGGCCGCGCGGGCCAGGGTGGCGGCCGGCCGGGAGCCCTCGCCCACGGGGACCTGCCGTACGACGGGGTCGGCGTCGTCCGCCCATGTCAGTACGGGAACGGTGGGGGCGAGGGCCGCGTAGGCGTTGAGCCGTTCGACGGCGTCCCGCGCGGGCATCAGCCGGGCGGCGTCCGCCGGGCTCGGGGCGCCGGGCAGGACGGCCCGGGCGAACAGCGCGCGCAGGGCGGCACGGACCTCGCGCACGGCCGCCAGCTCGGCGTCCGAAGCGCCGTGCGCACCGCCATCACCGCCGGCGCCCGCCCGCGCGCCTCCACCGGCACCGGCACCGGCACCGGTTGCGACATCGAGCGCCCCTCCAGGGACCACCGGACCCGCAGCACTGGGCCCGCCGACCCCGCCGAAGGCGACTCCGAGGTGTTCGCGCGTCCAGGCGTCCAGCCCGGCGACGGTGGCGAGATCGTCGGCGACCCCGCCGCTGCCGTCGTGGCGGATGGTGAGGGCGAGGTCCAGGGCGAGCTGCGCGTCCTCGCCGATCGAGGTACTCATGGGCTAATGATACGGTCAATCTCATCCATTAGCTCATGGCGAGGGCGACGCTGCACGACCTGGCGCGAACCGGGCCGCCATGGGCGCGCGCCAGTCAGGAGTCACGGTGGAGGATCTGCGGCAACTTCTGCGCGAGCTGGACGTGTTCGAGGGGGAGCTGCCCGGTTTCGATCCGTCCGGGGCCCCGGAGACGCCGACCGAGCTGTTCACCGAATGGCTGCTGGCGGCCGTGCGTGCCGGTGTGCGCGAGCCGCACGCGATGACGCTCTCGACGGCGGGCGCCGACGGGAACCCGACCGCGCGGACCTTGATCCTCAAGGGGCTCGGCCCCGAGGGCTGGCAGTTCGCGTCGGACGGCGGCAGCGTGAAGGGCCGCGACCTCGCCGAGCGGCCCTACGCGGCCCTCACCTTCTACTGGTCCCGGCTCGCCCGGCAGGTCCGGGTGCGCGGCGAGGTGGTACCGGCCGACCCCGCCGAGAGCGCGGCGGACTTCCTGGCACGGGGTGCCGGGGCCCGCGCCGAGGCGCTCCTCGGCCGGCAGTCGCAGCCCCTGTCGGACCTCGGCGAGCGCGACACCGCCGTACGGGAGTCGCTGGCCCGCGTGGAGGCCCGGCCGGATCTGGTGGCGCCCGGCCGGACCCTGCACTCGGTGCGGCCGGAGTCGGTCGAGTTCTGGCAGGGCGACAAGGCTCGGCGGCACACCCGGCTCGCCTATCTGCGCTCCGGGGAGGGCTGGAAGCGGCAGTTGCTCTGGCCGTGATCACGCGCCCGCTCGGGCCGGTGTCCGGATGACGGTCGAGGGGTGACCCGCGAACGCCGCCCCGCACCCGCACCCACACCCGCACCGCAACTCGCAACTCGCAACTCGCACGAGCGACACCCGCTCCCGCTCGCTCCCGCCTGGGAACGCCGAACGCCCGGCAGATCAGGGCCGGTTCACCGTGAGTCCACAGCGCCGCACCAGGCATGACGTCCACGTACGACCGCCGAACCGCCTTGCGACCGCCCCGCGGCGGCGGCCGCACGGGATGCCGACGGTCACGTGAGGTCGAACTCCCCCTCCCGCGCCCCTGAAACGAACGCGCCCCATTCGGCGGGCGTGAAGATCAAGGAGGGGCTCTCCGGGCGGACGCTGTTGCGCATCGCGATGAAACCCTCGACAAAGGCGATCTGGACATCCCCCAGCCCTCGGCTGCTGGAGTGCCAGTCGGCCTTGCTGAGGTCAAGCTCCGGCTTGTCCCAGCCCGCGAGCGGGTGCTGCTGGATGGTGCTCTCGGCCACGTCCGTGCTCCTCCCGGTTCGTCGTCCGCGGCCAGCCTAGCGATCGGTCGGTGCCGCGCACAGGCCACGTAAGGGGGACAGCTTCAGGAGCTCGGTGGCGCGGCACCGACCAGCCACATCGAGAAGAACTGGGATCCGCCGCCATAGGCGTGGCCCAGTGCCCGGCGGGCTCCGTCGACCTGGTGCTCCCCCGCCTGGCCCCTTACTTGGAGGGCGGCTTCGGCGAACCGGATCATTCCGGAGGCCCCGATCGGGTTGGTCGAGAGCACACCGCCCGACATGTTCACCGGCAGGTCGCCGTCGAGTTCCGTGACGCCGGACTCGGTGAGTTTCCAGCCCTCGCCCTCGTCGGCGAAGCCGAGGTTCTCCAGCCACATGGGCTCGTACCAGGAGAACGGCACGTACATCTCGACCGCGTCGATCTCCCGGCGCGGGTCGGCGATGCCCGCCTGCCGGTACACGTCGGCCGCGCAGTCCTTGCCCGCCTGCGGGGAGACGAAGTCCTTGCCCGCGAACATGGTCGGCTCCGTGCGCATCGCGCCGCCGTGCATCCAGGCCGGCGGACGCGGTGAACGGGCCGCGCCCGCACGGTCGGTGAGGACCATCGCGCACGCGCCGTCCGAGGAGGGGCAGGTCTCGGAGTAGCGGATCGGGTCCCAGAGCATGGGTGAGGCCTGGACCTTCTCCAGCGTGATGTCGTGCTCGTGCAGATGCGCGTACGGGTTCTTGAGCGCGTTGCGGCGGTCCTTGTACGCGACGAGCGAGCCGACCGTGTCGGGGGCTCCGGTGCGCCGCATGTACGCGCGTACGTGCGGCGCGAAGAAGCCTCCCGCGCCTGCGAGCAGCGGCTGTTGGAAGGGGACCGGCAGCGACAGCCCCCACATGGCGTTGGACTCGGACTGCTTCTCGAAGGCGAGGGTGAGCACGGTGCCGTGGACGCGGCCCGCGATCAGGTTGGAGGCGACGAGGGCGGTGGAGCCGCCGACGGATCCCGCGGTGTGGACGCGGAGCATGGGTTTGCCCACCGCGCCGAGTGCGTCGGCGAGGTACAGCTCGGGCATCATGACGCCCTCGAAGAAGTCGGGCGCCTTGCCGATGACGACGGCGTCGATGTCCGCCCAGGTCAACTCGGCGTCGGCCAGGGCGCTTCGGGCCGCCTCGCGGACGAGTCCGGCGATGGACACGTCCCGGCGGGCGGCGACGTGCTTGGTCTGGCCTATCCCGACGACGGCCACGGGCTCCTTGCTCATCGCGGGTCTCCCTCCAGTACGGCGACCAGGTTCTGTTGCAGGCACGGGCCCGAGGTGGCGTGCGCGAGGGCGCGCCGGGATTCGCCGCGGTGGATCCGGGCGGCCGCCTCGCCGATCCGGACGAGTCCGGTGGCCATGACGGGGTTGGCGGCGAGCGCGCCCCCGGAGGGGTTCACGGAGACCTCGTCGCCGATGCGCAGGGCCTTGCGCAGTACGACCTCCTGGGAGGTGAAGGGGGCGTGCAACTCCGCCGTGTCAACGGGCCGTTCGAAGGCACCGGCGCGTTCCGCGGCGAGTCGTGCGGACGGCGAGTCGGTGAGGTCCCGCACTCCGAGGCCGTGCGCCTCGATGCGATGGTCGATGCCGCGGATCCAGGCGGGCCGTTCGCACAGTTCGCGGGCCCTCTCCCCGGCCGCGAGGATCACGGCGGCGGCCCCGTCGCCGATGGGCGGGCAGTCGCCGGTGCGCAGCGGCCGTACGAGGTAGTCGCCGCTCGGCACCGAACCCCGCAGTTGGGCGTGGGAGTTGTCGGCCGCCGAGGCCCGGCTGCGGCCGGCGACGGCGGCGAGCGCCGGTTCGTCGGTGTCACCCGCGTCGATGAGGGCCTGCGCCTGCAGGGCGGCGAGTGCCACGGAGTCGGGCCACAGGGGCGCCACGTAGTACGGGTCGAGCTGCCGGGTCAGCACGTCGCGCACCGAACCGGGCGAGGACTTGCCGTACGCGTAGACGAGCGCGGTGTCGGCCTCGCCGGTGAGGAGCTTCGTCCAGGCCTCGTACAGCGCCCACGCGCCGTCCATCTCGACGTGCGACTCGGAGATCGGCGGCCACGCGCCCACGCCGTCGAGCGCCATCGTGAAGGAGAAGGCGCGGCCCGCGAGATAGTCGCTGGAGCCCGAGCAGGTGAACCCGATGTCGCCGGTCCTCAGCCCGGTGCGGTCCAGCACCTCGTGCAGGACCGGCATGAGCATCTCCACCTCGGAGAACTCGTCGGTGGTGCGCCGGTGGTCGGTCTGCGCGAAGGCGACGACGGCGATGTCCCTCAGCGGCGTCGGTGCGGGCATCTACAACAGCTCCTTGTACGTCTCGTAGTCCGCGTCGGGTTCGCCGGTGGGCCGGTAGTGGTCGGGGTGGCCGCCGCCCGGGGACCACACCGGTTCGACGCGCAGCCCCATGCGCACCTGGTCGTAGGGGATGCCGCCGATCCGTCCGTGCAGGGCGAGGTCGGCGCCGTCGAGGGCGATGTGGGCGTAGACGTAGGGCACTTCGATGTCGAGGTTCTTCGCCTTGATGTTGACGATGCAGTACGTGGTGACCGTGCCGCGGGGGCCGACCTCGACCTGTTCCGTGGTGGCGACGCCGCAGGTGGGGCAGGCGCCCCTGGGCGGGACGTACACCTTGCGGCAGGACGGGCAGCGCTCGCCGACGGCGCGCCGCTCCGCGAGGGCGTGGAGGTAGCCGCTCTGCGCGCGGCCCGGCGAGTAGGTGTAGTCGAGGCGGGCGGGCGCGACGATGCCGGTCACGAGGTCCTCGAACCGCCCGTCGTGGGTGCCGGGTTCGGCCGGAGGGCCGTCGTACGGTTCGAAGCAGGCGATGTCGGTCACGGCGCCGGAGCGTTGTGCCGCCCAGCGGACACGGACCCGCATTCCGGTGCGTACGGCGTCGGGGCCGGGGGCGTCGAGGACGTGCAGGAGTGCGGTGTCGGCGCCGTCCAGTCGGACGAGCACCCAGGCGAAGGGGGTGTCCAGGGGCTGGCCCCGACGGGGTTCGTGGTTCCAGGCCCAGGTGGTGACCGTTCCGGTGGGGGCGACCTCCACGAGGTCGTGGAGGTCCTCGGAGGTGACGGGGTCGTACTCGACGGGCGGTACGAGTGTCCTGCCGTCGCCCGTGCGCACCCCGAGCACGACGCGTTCGCGCAGGCCGGTGAGGAACGCGCTCTGGACGGGGCCGAGCGAGCGGGTGAAGGGGAACTCGACGACCAGCGGGGCTTTGAGGACTTCGGGCACGGGGTCTCCTCACGGGAGGGGGGCCGCGCCCCGTGCGGAGCGCGGAGGACTGCGTGGCCGGCCGCGGGCGGTCTCCCTGCCGGGGACCCTCCTGGCCGGGGCGCGTCACTCGCGGCGGTACACCGGCGACCGCTTCTCGGCGAAGGCGCGGGAGCCCTCCTTGGCGTCGGCCGTGTCGAAGACGGGCCAGCCGCGCTTGAGTTCGGCAGCGAGCCCTTCGGTCTCGGCCATCTCGGCGGTCTCGTACACGGACGCCTTGACGGCCTCGACGGCCAGGGGTCCGCAGGCGTTGATCTGTCCGGCGATCGCGAGCGCCTTCTCCAGCGCCGTCCCGTCGGGGACGACATGGCCGATCAGCCCGATCCCGGCGGCCTCCCGTGCCGGGTAGGCGCGCCCGGTGAGAAGCATCTCCAGCGCGTGGGTGCGCGGGATCTGGCGCTGGAGGCGGACGGTCGAACCGCCGATCGGGAAGAGGCCGCGCCTGACCTCGAAGAGTCCGAAGGTGGCGGACTCGCCCGCCACCCGGATGTCGGTGCCCTGGAGGATCTCCGTACCGCCCGCCACGCAGTACCCCTCGACCGCGGCGATCACGGGCTTGCGCGGCCGGTGGTGGCGGAGCATGGCCTTCCAGTGCAGATCGGGGTCGGCCTTCAGCCGCTCCCGGTACTGCTCGCCGTCCATGCCCGCGCCCGCGAGGGCCTTGAGGTCCATGCCCGCGCAGAAGGTGCCACCCGCTCCGGTCAGCACGATCGAGCGGACGGTGTCGTCCTCGTCGGCCTCCAGCCAGCCGTCGTACAGACCGACCAGCATCGGCAGCGAGAGCGCGTTCTTGGCCTCGGGCCTGTTGAGCGTGAGCACCAGAGTGGCGCCTTCACGCCGCACGGTGAGGTGTTCCGTCCCACCCATAGCCGTCCTCCCGTCTCAGGAACGAGAACAGGTTGCAGGAGGCGCGGAAGCAGTACAAGGGTTTTCTGACAGACAGTCAGATTTCTTGTGCGCGGACCCTTCACAGTTGTGGCGGGCTTTGCTCTGATGACCGGCGAAGCGGTGACGCACGTCTTCTTCACCGAGGGGCGCCGGGGTCAGGAGGAGCGGTGGAGTACAACCTTGCCGACCTGTTCGAGTCGGTCGTCGACGTGGTCCCCGACCGGGAGGCGCTGGTCCATGTCGACCATCCGGGCACGGGCGCGGAGCGCCGGCTGACGTACGCGGAGCTGGACGAGGCCGCGAACCGCGTCGCACACCATCTGCTCGACAGCGGGCTGCGTCCCGGGGAGCATCTCGGACTCCACCTCTACAACGGCGTCGAGTACCTGCAGACCGTGCTCGGCTGCCTCAAGGCACGTGTCGTGCCGGTCAACGTCAACTACCGCTACGTGGAGGAGGAACTGGCCTACCTCTACCGCGACGCGGACCTCGCGGCCCTGGTCTTCGACGCGGAGTTCACCCCGCGTGTCGCGGCCGCGCTGCCCCGGGCCCCCCGGCTCCGGCACCTCGTGCGGGTGGGCACCCCGGCGGCGGACGCGCCCCCGCTGGCGGCGGTCGACTTCACCCGCGCGGAGGCCGGGGCGGCACCCGGGCGCGGCTTCCCGGCACGTTCGGGCGACGACCAGTTCATCATCTACACCGGCGGCACGACCGGCATGCCCAAGGGCGTGATGTGGCGCCAGGAGGACCTGTTCTTCGCCGGGCTGGGCGGCGGGGCGCCGACCGGCGAGCCGGTGAAGACCCCGGAGGAGGTCGCCGAGCGGGTCGCGGCCGGCGGCGACGGCATCACCTTCTTCCCCACACCGCCGCTGATGCACGGCACTTCGACACTGACGGCCTTCATCGCCTTCAACTTCGGGCAGCGCATCGTGATCCACAGCAAGTTCGTGCCCGAGGAGGTGCTGCGGACCATCGAGAAGGAGAGGGTGACCAGCGTCTCGCTCGTCGGCGACGCGATGCTGCGCCCGCTGATCGACGCGCTGAGCGGACCCCTCAAGGACACCGACTGCTCGGCCCTGTTCAGCGTGTCCTCGTCCGGCGCCATCATGTCGGAGACGGTCCGCGCCCAGTTCCAGGCGCTCGTGCCGAACGTGATGCTGCTCAACAACTTCGGCTCCTCGGAGTCCGGCTTCAACGGCACGGCGACGGACGACTCCGGTCCCGCCCGCGGCTTCCGCATCCGCGTCAACTCCCGTACGCAGGTGGTCGACCCGGTCAGCCACGAGCCCGTACCGGCCGGCGAGGTCGGGCGGGTGGCACAGCGCGGCCACGTCCCGCTCGGCTACTACAACGACCCGCGCAAGACCGCGGAGACCTTCTTCGAGAAGGACGGCGAGCGGTGGGTCCTGCTGGGCGACATGGCGACCGTCGACGCGGACGGCGTGGTCACCGTGCTGGGGCGCGGCTCGCAGTGCATCAACACCGGTGGCGAGAAGGTGTACCCGGAGGAGGTCGAGCAGGCCCTCAAGTCCCATCCGGACGTCTACGACGCACTCGTCGCCGGAGTGCCCGACGCGCAGTGGGGCAACCACGTGGCCGCCGTCGTGCAGGTGCGCGAGGGCGCGGAGCAGCCGTCCCTCGACGACCTCCAGGCCCACTGCCGCACCCAGCTCGCGGGCTACAAGATCCCGCGCCAACTGGTGATCGCCGAGTCCATCCAGCGCTCGCCGAGCGGCAAGGCGGACTACCGGTGGGCCCGCTCGGTCGCGGTGGAGGCGTTCCGGTAGGACACCGCCCGCTCCGGCCCCACGTGCATCTTGCACGTTTCCGGGGCGGGTCCCGTGCACGGATCGCACCCTGTGTTGAACGGCCGGCGAAGACAGGCCGTACGGTTGGTGGCGGCTCTGACCTCCCCAGTCGGTTCGCCGTGGCATCACAGGGCTTTGCACGTCGCACGGAAGGACCTCAGGCGTGTCGCACTCCACGCGCTCCAGTCAACTGCCGGACACACCGAGGCGTACGGACCCGGACACGGATTCCGTGTCCGCGGCGGATCCGGACAGAGTCACGGGCGCGGCCCCGGAGTCAGGACCGGAACCCGGCACGAACGCGGACACCGGCACGGAAACAGAACCGGGAGCAAAGCCGGCGACAGGACCGGAATCAGAACCGGAACCGGACACCGAGGCGGACACCTCCTCCGAGGCCGGTACGGATCCCGATCCGGGCAGCGCCGACGGTCCCGAGCAGGAGGCCGCCGGGCCGGCAGCAACCCCGGAACCCGCGCAGGCATCCTCCGCCGACTCCGACTCCGACCCCGACCTCGACTCCGACCCCGACTCCGACTCCGGCTCGCTCACGGAGGCCTCAGCACAGGACGAGCCGAAGCCGGAACCCGGCGGGAAGGTGCCGTCGGCCCAAGCGGCACCGGACGACGTTCCCGGACCCGGCACCCCCGAGGACGGCACCGCCGCCGCCCGGCGCTCCGGGGGGCGCGTCCGCACGGCCTGGCGGACGTGGCGCGGTGCGCACCCGCAGGCGTCACGGGCGCTCACGGTCACGACCTCGGTCCTGGCCGGCGTACTCGTCCTGTTCGCCCTCCTGGTGCCGAACCAGCTCGACCGGCTCACCGTGGGCGCGTTCTTCCGCATCCCCGCGGAGGGAATCCTGATCACGGGGCTGCTGCTCGTGATGCCGCCGAGGCCGCGCCGGATCACGGCGGCCGTCACCGGCGTGGTGCTCGGCCTGCTGACCGTGCTCAAACTCATCGACATGGGCTTCTACTCGGTCCTGGACCGGCCCTTCGACCTGATCCTCGACTGGATCCTGTTCTCGTACGCCGTCGAGTTCCTGCGGGAGTCCGTCGGTCCGACGGGCACGATCCTCGCCGTCGTCGCGGTCGTCGTCCTCGTCGTCGCGCTGCTGGTCCTGATGACGCTCGCGGTCGCCCGGCTGACCCGCCTCCTGGTCAGCCACCGGCACGTGGCGACCCGCACCACCCTGATCCTCGGCACCGCGTGGATCACCTGCGTCACGCTCGGCGTGCAGTTCGCGGACGTGCCGGTCGCCTCCAGCATGAACGCCAAGCTGGTCCAGAACCGCGTCGACCAGGTCCAGGCGGGAATCAAGGACGGCCGGGTGTTCGCCCGGCAGACCGCCACCGACACCTTCGCCGACACACCTCCCGACCAGCTCCTCACCGGACTGCGCGGCAAGGACGTGCTGTTCACGTTCATCGAGAGCTACGGCCGCAGCGCCATCGAGGACCCGGCGATGGCGAAGGAGGTCGGCACCGTGCTCGACAACGGGTCCGCCTCGCTGGAGAAGGCGGGCTTCAGCTCGCGCAGCGGCTGGCTCAGGTCGCCCATCGCCGGGGCCGGAAGCTGGCTCGCCCACTCCACGTTCATGTCCGGCCTCTGGGTCAAGAACCAGCAGCGCTACCGGACCCTCACCGCGAGCGACCGCATGACGCTCACCAGCGCCTTCGGGCGGACCAAGGCGTGGCGCACGGTGGGTATCGTGCCGGGCGTCCGCCGGGCCTGGCCGGAGGGCAAGTTCTTCGGCCTCGACCACATCTACGACTCGGAGCATCTCGGCTACAACGGCCCGTACTTCAGCTGGACGCCGGTGCCCGACCAGTTCAGCCTGGAGGCCTTCGAGCGCCTGGAGCACGGCAAGAAGGACCGTGATCCGATCATGGCGGAGATCATCCTCGCCTCCAGCCACAACCCGTGGGCCCCGGTGGCGCGGATGACCGACTGGGACGACCTCGGCGACGGTTCGGTCTTCCACGAGATCAAGAAGGAGGGCAAGGACCCGAAGGAGGTCTGGAAGAACCCGGAGAGCGTACGGACCGAGTACCGGCACGCCATCGAGTACTCGCTGACCAGCCTCGTCCAGTACGTCGAGCGGTACGGCGACGAGGACACCGTGCTCGTCTTCCTGGGCGACCACCAGCCCAACCCGACCGTGACGGGCAGCAACGCCAGCCGGGACGTGCCGGTGACGATCGTCGCCCACGACAAGAAGGTGCTGGACAAGGTGTCCGACTGGGGCTGGACCGACGGGCTGAAGCCCGCCGAGGACGCGCCCCGGTGGCGCATGGACAAGTTCCGCGACCGGTTCATGACGGCCTACGGCCCGAACCCCGGTTCCGCGGCCGGCACTTCGGCCCCCTGACCTTCCGGTCGCCGTTGCCCGTACCACTGGGCGGCGGCCCCGGAACACGGACCGGTCCCCGGTCGCGAGCCCCGCAGGAGCGGGGTCGGCGACCGGGGACCGGTCCGTTTCGGTTCGGTTCGGCGCCGCTCCGGGAACGCTGCGGGGCGGTGCGGCGGGCGCGGAGGGGTCGTACTGGCGGAGAGGCCTTGGACTTCCGCCCGCGACCTGTGGGCGCCGCCCTGGGGTCAGGGCCTGGGCGTCGACCCGTACGCGGTGAGGAAGCGGTCGCGGAACTTGTCCATCCGCCACACGGGCGCGTCCCCCGCGGGCTTCAGCCCGTCGGTCCAGCCCCAGTCGTCGATCCTGTCCAGGACGGAGGGGTCGTGGGCCACGATCGACACCGGGACGTCCCTGCTCGCGTGGTTCCCGCTCACCTTCGCCATGGGCTGGTGGTCGCCGAGGAAGACGAGCACGGTGTCCTTGTCGCCGTACTTCACGACGTAGTCGATGAGGCTGGTCACCGAGTACTGGATGGACTTGCCGTACTCCTCCTTGGCGCGGCCGGAGTCGTAGAAGACGTCGGCGGGCTTCCTGCCCGCCTTCTGGATCTCGTCGTAGACCGAGCCGTCGCCGACCTGGTCCCACGGAATCGTCCTCGGGATCGGGGCCCAGGGCTGGTGGCTCGACGTGAGGATGATCTCCGACATCAGCGGCTTGCTCTGCTTCCTGCCGTGCTCCAACCGCTCGAAGGCGGTCAGCGTGTACTGGTCGGGCATCGTGGACCAGCTGAACTTGGGCCCCTGATAACCGAGTTCACGGGAGTCGTAGACGGTGTCGAGGCCGTAGAACTTGCCCTCGGGCCAGTTCTTCTGAACGCCCGGCATGATCCCCACGGTCCGCCAGGCCCCAGTGCGCTGGAAGGCTCCGGTGAGCGTGAGGTGCTCACCGGCGGTCACCGTGCGGTAGCGCGCCTGGTTGTTGATCCACAGCCCCGACAGGAAGGTGGAGTGACCGAGCCAGCTGCTTCCGCCGTACGTCGCCGACGTGAGCCAGCCGCTCCGGGCGGAGAAGCCGGCAGCGCGCAGCTCTTCGGTCTTGTCCCCGAGGGTCGCGTCGACGCCGGACGCCATGGGCTCGTCCTCGATCGCGCTGCGCCCGTAGCTCTCGATGAAGCCGATGATGACGTCCTTGCCCCGCAGCCCGGTGAGCAGCTCGCTGCCGGGCGTACGGGCGAAGTCGTCCTCCCTGGCCTCCTTGGCGAACGCGGCCTCGTCCTTGAGGGTCGACTGCACGCGTTCCACCCGGTCGTTGACGGCGCCGGCGGTGTTGCGGGCGGCGAACTGCACGCCCAGGAACTGCACGCCCAGCGCCGAGCAGGCGACCCAGACGGTGCCGGCGACCAGGGTGGCACGGGTCGCTCGCCCGGTGTTCCGTACCAGCAGACGGGTCAGCCGCAGGACCGACAGGACCGTGAGCGTGAGCACGGCCGCGATGAGCACGAGGACCAGGACGACGACGCCGATCGCGCCCGCCCGGCCCATCGAGTCCTCCAGGTACGCGCGGGCGTCGTCGAAGAGGATCCAGTCGAGGACGAGGTTGAAGCCCCGGCCCAGGAATTCGTTGAAGCCGAGGTCCAGGAGGTTCAGCACGGTCAGCAGGCCGAGCCCGAGGCCGCCGAGCACGGCCGCCGCGGTCCGCAGGCGCCGCGGCAGGACGATCAGGAGGGCGGAGGCGATGATCGCCTCCACGGGTATGCGGGTGAAGTAGCCCAACGCGAAGCGGTCGGGTTCGTTCGGCATGAGCAGTGCGAAGAACACGAAGGCGGCGGCGAGGCCGGTTGCCGTGCGCGTCAGCGTCCGGGCCGCGCGGGGATGCCGGGCCCGCCACCCGCGAGCCCCCTCGTCCCCGCGCGGCCCCTCGTCCCCGTCAGCCTCTTCGGCCCCGACGGCCCCGGCGGTCGGCACGGGCTCACCCGCCGGATCCGCCGCTTCCACCTCGTCGGCCCCGTCCGTCACCACGGGCCCGTCCTGCGCGGCCGTTATCGCACCCGGCTCGTCCCCCGCACCCGGGCCATCCTCCGAGCCCGGCTCGTCCCCCGCACCCGGGCCATCCTCCGAGCCCGGCTCGTCCCCCGCACCCGGGCCGCCGGCCGTACCCGGCTCAGCACCGTCGGGCAGAGCCGCGGTCCGCGACGCGGAAGGTGGCGCGGAAGGTGCCGCCGACGACCTCCGCGGCGGCGGCACGGCGGTGCCCGTGGGAGGCCGGCCCTCCGGTGTCGCGGGGTCCTCGGGTGTTGTCCGGTCGGTGTCCGGCGACTGGGGAGAGTTCGTGGTGCGCGACAACCCGAAGGTCCTTCCGTGCGAATCCCGGTGACGACTCGGCGGACCCGCTCACCTGCGAGGAGCCGCCCCTACTGGTACGGCCCGCCGGCGGATTCAGTTCAACCACCAAGGACTCGCCCGACGGGTCCCGGCCCGTCCCCGCGTCACGCCCCTGACGCGCCTTCGGAGGACTCCTCCCCGAGCCGGTCCCGCAGCTCGCGCTTGAGGATCTTCCCGCTCGCGTTGCGGGGCAGTTCGTCGACGAACAGCACCCGCTTGGGCGCCTTGAAATGGGCGAGTTTCTCCCGCGCGTGGGCGAGGAGTTCGGCCTCGGTGACCTCCCCGCGGCGGACGACCACCGCGGTCACCGCCTCGATCCAGCGCTCGTCGGGCAGCCCCACGACCGCCGCCTCCGCCACCTCGGGATGCGTGTACAGGGCGTCCTCGACCTGCCGGGAGGCCACCAGTACGCCCCCGGAGTTGATGACGTCCTTCACCCGGTCCACGACGGTGAAGTAGCCGTGGGCGTCCCTCACCACGAGGTCGCCGGAACGGAACCAGCCGTCCCGGAAGGCCGCGGCCGTCTCCTCGGGCTTGTCCCAGTACCCCTCGCACAACTGCGGCGAGCGGTAGACGACCTCGCCGGAGGTGCCGTCCGGCACGTCCTCGCCGTTCTCGTCCACCACCCGCGCGTCCACGAACAGCACCGGCCGGCCGCAGGAGTCCAGCCGCCCCTTGTGCTCGTGCGGCCCGAGGACCATGGCCAGCGGCCCGATCTCGCTCTGGCCGAAGCAGTTGTAGAAGGCGAGCTTCGGGAGCCGGGCGCGCAGGCGCTCGAGGACGGGCACCGGCATGATCGACGCCCCGTAGTACGCCTTGCGCAGGCCGCCGAGGTCGCGGCTCTCGAAGTCGGGGCGGTTCGCGAGGCCGATCCACACCGTGGGCGGTGCGAAGAGGCTGTCGGCGCGGCCCGCCTCGACCAGGTCGAAGAGCTGCCCGGCGTCGGGTGAGTCGAGGATGGTGTTCGAGGCGCCGACCGCGAGGTAGGGCAGCAGGAACACGTGCATCTGCGCCGAGTGGTAGAGCGGCAGCGCGTGCACCGGCAGGTCTCCGGCGCTCAGGTCGAGGGCCGTGATGGCGCTGAGGTACTCGTGCACCAGCGCGCGGTGCGTCATCATCGCGCCCTTGGGCAGGGCCGTCGTCCCCGAGGTGTAGAGGAGTTGCACGAGGTCCTCGGTGCGCGGCTCCGGTCCGTCGTACGGGGGTGTCGACGCCAGCCGTGCGAGCAGGGAGTCGTCCGCGTCGCGCAACGGCAGCACGCGTACGCCGTCGGGGAGCCGGCCGGCGAGCTCCGGATCGGCCAGGACCAGTGAGCTGCCGGACTGGCGCACGAGGTACGCGAGGTCCTCACCGGTCAGGTTCTGGTTGACCGGTACGTGCACGAGTCCGGCCCGGGCGCAGGCCAGGAAGCCGATGAGGTACGCGTCCGAGTTGTGGCCGTAGGCGCCGACGCGGTCCCCTGGCGCCAGGTCCGAGGAGCGCAGGAGCTGTGCCGCCCGGGAGACGGCCTCGTCGAGTTCGGCGTACGTCCAGGAGCGGTCGCGGTAGGTGACCGCGACCCGTGCGGGGGTTCGCCGGGCGCTGCGCCGCAGCACACCGTCGACCGTGCTGCCGTGTCCGGGGGTCATGGCACATGATCCTCGTTCCGTCGCGCGAGCGAGGTCAAGTCCACGGCCGCCGCTCCTCCGGTGCGGTACGCCGGGCCGGGGGTGCGGGTGCCTGGCCCGCGGGTGTCTCACACGGCGCGGGTACGGCCCTCCCAGTACGGGTCGCGCAGCCGGCGCTTGTACAGCTTCCCGTTCGGGTCGCGCGGCATGGCCGCGATGAAGTCGACGCTCCGGGGCCTCTTGTAGCCGGCCAGTGCGCGTTCGCAGTGGCCGAGGATCTCGGCGGCCAGCGCCTCGCCCGGGGTGAAGCCGGGGGCGGGTTCGACGACGGCCTTGACCTCCTCGCCCCAGTCGTCGTGCGGGATGCCGAAGGCCGCCGCGTCGGCGACGGCGGGATGGGTGAGCAGCGCGGCCTCGATCTCGGCCGGGTAGATGTTGACGCCGCCGGAGATGATCATGTCGATCTTCCGGTCGCGGAGGAAGAGGAAGCCGTCCTCGTCGAGGTAGCCCAGGTCGCCGACAGTGAAGAAGTCGCCGATCCGGTTCCTGCGCGTCTTGGTCTCGTCCTTGTGGTAGGAGAATCCACCGGTGTTCATCTTCATGTAGACCGTGCCGAGTTCACCGGGCGGCAGCGGGTTCCCGTCGTCGTCGAAGACGGCCAGTTCGCTGATGGGCCAGGCGGTTCCGACCGTGCCCGGCTTCTTCAGCCAGTCCTCGGCGGTCGCGAACGCCCCGCCGCCCTCGCTCGCCGCGTAGTACTCCTCGACGCTGTGGCCCCACCACCCGATCATGGCCCGCTTGACGTGGTCCGGGCAGGGGGCGGCGCCGTGGATGGCGTGCCGCATGGACGACACGTCGTACGCCGCCCGAGTCGCCTCCGGCAGGGCGAGGAGCCGGTGGAACTGGGTCGGCACCATGTGGGTGTGGGTGCACCGGTGGGTGTCGATCAGCCGGAGCATCTCCTCGGGGTCCCAGCGGTCCATCAGCACGAGCCGGTGGCCGATGTGCAGGGATGCGCCCGCGAATTGGAGCACCGCTGTGTGGTAGAGCGGGGAGCACACCAGGTGGACGTTGTCGTCGAACGGCCTGATGCCGAAGATGCCGAGGAAGCCGCCGAGGTACGTCTCCTCGGGGAGCTTGCCCGGCAGCGGGCGCCGGATGCCGCGGGGGCGGCCGGTGGTGCCCGAGGTGTAGTTCATGACCCAGCCGAGTGTGCGGTCCGCCGGTACCGACTCCGGCTGCCCTGCGAGCAGTTCGGCGTGCGGCCGGAAGCCGGGGACGGCTCCGACCGCGTACCGGGCGCGCTCGGGGAGTTTCGCCTCGTCGGCCGCGTGGCGGGCCGCGTCGGCGAACCTCTCGTGCGCGACGAGCACCTTGGCGCCGGAGTCGGCGACGATCCAGGCGATCTCGGGTCCGACGAGGTGGTGGTTGACGGGCACGAGGTAGAGGCCGGCCTGCGAGGCGGCGAGGTACGCGGTGAGGAACTCGACTCCGTTGGGCAGGACCACGGCGAAGGCGTCACCGCGTTCCAGACCGGCCGCGCGCAGCCCGTGGACCAGTCTGTTCGTCTCCGCGTGCAGTCGTCCGGCGGTCCATTCCTCGCCGTCGGCGGCGACGAGCACGGTGCGCCCGGGCTCGGCGTCGGCCTGTGCCCAGAAGCCGTTGGGGGGCTGGTTCACTCCTGGCTCCTTCCACCGGTGGCGGCCTGTCCGCCACTTCGGCCTTCGTCGCCGCCGCGGCCTTCGCCGTCGCCGAGCCGTTCCTCGCCGCTCCCGGCCTCCGCGCCGCCTCGGCCGTCGTCGTCGCGCGCGGCGTCGCCGGCCGTTTCGAGCCGTCCGGCGACGCGGTTGAGCCGGTCGACGGCCCGCTCGAACCCGCGGGTGAGGTCGTCGACGACCTCCTGGACGCTGCGCTCGCTGTTCATCCGGCCCACGATCTGCCCCACGGGTGTCCCCAGCAGCGGGTCCACCTCGTACTTCTGGATGCGTGAGACCGCGTCGGCGACCAGCAGGCCCTGGAGCGGCATGGGCAGGGTGCCGGGCCCGTCCGGGCCGTCCCAGGCGTCGGTCCACTCGGTACGGAGCTGGCGCGCGGGTTTGCCGGTGAGCGCGCGCGAGCGGACCGTGTCGCCCGATCCGGCGGCCAGCAGTTTCCGGGTCAGGGCCCGCGAGTGCATGTCGGCCTCGGTGGTGGTGAGCCAGAGTGAGCCGAGCCAGACGCCCTGGGCACCGAGGGCCAGCGCGGCGGCCATCTGCCGGCCGCTGCCGATGCCGCCCGCGGCGAGTACGGGCAACGGGCCTACGGCGTCGACGACTTCGGGGGTGAGCACCATCGAGGCGATCTCGCCCGTGTGCCCGCCCGCCTCGTACCCCTGGGCGACGACGACGTCGATGCCCGCCTGCGCGTGCTTGCGCGCGTGCCGTGCGCTGCCCGCGAGCGCGGCGACGAGCACGCCCCGGTCGTGGGCGCGTTCGACGACGTCGGCGGGCGGTGAGCCCAGGGCGTTGGCGAGGAGTCGGATCGGGTACTCGAAGGCGACGTCGAGCTGGGTGCGGGCCACCTCCTCCATCCAGCCGGTGATGCGCCAGCCGGAGGCCTCGCCCGCTTCCAGCCCGGGCACCCCGTACTTGGCCAGGGTCTCCTCCACGAACCGGCGGTGCCCCTCGGGGATCATCGCCTCGACGTCCGCCTCCGTGACACCCTCGACCTTCCTCGCGGGCATCACGACGTCGAGCCCGTACGGCCGGCCGTCGACGTTGGCCTCGATCCAGTCGAGGTCGCGTTTGAGGTCGTCGGGAGCGGTGTAGCGGACCGCGCCGAGCACGCCGAATCCGCCGGCGCGGCTGATCGCGGCGGCGACGGCGGGGAACGGCGTGAAGCCGAAGAGAGCGTGCTCGATTCCCAGTTTCCTGCTCAGCTCCGTCTGCATGGGCGCAGGATGCCGCAGTCCTCCGGACGAGGGAAGAGCTTTCCTGATGGTCCGTCAGTTTTATTGGGTCGGGACGGCACCGTTGACATGCCCCCCGTCTGACACAAAAGTTTCACCGAGCACGACAGAACCGGAAGATACTTTCAGGCGGTAGGGCGGGAGGCTCCTCCATGACGGACAGAGCGGGCGGCGGGCCGAGCCGCCGCCAACTGGGCCGCGGACTCATGGCGTTGGGCGGCGCACTGGTCCTCGCGCCACTCCCGGCGGCGTCGGCCGCGCCGGGCGCGGGACCGGCCGGCGACGGCGCCGCCGACCGCGGGCACGCCCGCCCGACCCTGCGGCACGGGTCGGCCGAGCGCGCCGGACTGCTGCCCGGCCCGCTCGACCGACTCGTGGCGGACGCCGAGGCGTTCCTCGGCCCCTCCCCCGCGCACCCCTGGTACGCGGGGGCCGTCCTGCTGGCCGGCCGGGGCGGCACAGTCGCCCTGCACCACCCGATCGGCAAGGCCGTGCGCTACTCCGCGTACGACGAGAAGACCGACACCGGCGTCGAACTGCCCGAGGACGAGCAGATCCCGATGACCCGTGACACGGTCTTCGACCTGGCCTCGGTGTCGAAACTGTTCACCTCGATCCTGGCCGTGCAGCAGATCGAACGCGGCACCCTGGAACTGGAGGGGAGGGTCGCCTCCTACCTGCCGGAGTTCGGCGCCGCGGGCAAACAGGACATCACGATCCGTCAGCTGCTCACGCACACCTCGGGTTTCCGCTCCTGGATCCCCCTCTACAACGCGCCCACCCACGAGGAGAAGCTCCAACTCGTCTGGAACCAGGCGCCGCTCAACCCTCCGGGGACCGTGTACCTGTACTCGGACCTCAACCTGATCACGCTCCAGGTCGTCCTGGAGCGTGTCACCGGCCGCCCGCTGGACGTCCAGCTCCGGGACGGGATCACGGCGCCGCTGGGCATGCGCCGTACCCGGTACAACCCGCCCGCCTCCTGGAAGCCGCGGATCGCCGCGACCGAGGACTCCCGCAAACCCTGGTCCGGCCTCGACCGCGGTCTCGTGTGGGGCGAGGTGCACGACGAGAACGCGCACAGCCTGGGCGGTGTCGCGGGCCACGCCGGGGTCTTCTCCGACGCCTGGGACCTCGCGGTCCTCGGCCGGACGCTGCTCAACGGCGGTGTGTACGGCAGGTCGCGCGTCCTTCGGCCGGAGTCGGTGGAGCTGATGTTCACCGACTTCAACACCGATTTCCCCGGCGACGAGCACGGCCTCGGCTTCGAGCTGTACCAGCACTGGTTCATGGGCGCGATGGCCACGCCGCGCACCGCGGGCCACACCGGCTTCACCGGCACGTCGCTGGTCCTCGACCCGACGACGGACTCCTTCCTGGTGGTACTGGGCAACTCGGTCCACCCCGTGCGCAGTTGGCGATCGGGCTCCGCCCCGCGCGTGGCCGCCGCGACCCATCTGGCCCGCGCGGTGCCGGTCCGGCCCGAGCGGGGGCGTACGGCCTGGTTCTCGGGCATGGCGGCCGCGACCACCGCGACGCTCACCCTGCCCGAACTCGATCCCGGCGCCGACGGACGGCTGCGCTGCGACCTGTGGTGGGACACCGAGCCGCAGTCCGACGCCGTGTTCCTGGAGTGCTCGGCGGACGGCGGCGCCACCTGGCGGCCGGTCCCGTTCACGACCGCCCGGCACGGCGAGGCCCCGAGCGAGCATCCGGCCGGATCCGTCACCGGCTGGTCGGGCCGCGTCTGGCGCCGCGTCACCGCCGCCCTGCCCGGGCCGGGACCGCTGGTCCTGCGCTGGCGCTGCGCCACCGACCGGCTCTACGTCGGCCGGGGCGTGTACGTGGACGGCCTGCGCGTCGAGTCCGCCGGCCGGGCCGTCTTCGACGAGGCCAGGCCGGCGGACGCGGCCCGTATCCAGGCCGTCGGCTGGACGGCGTCCGGGGACTGAGCGGGCCCGCAGGGCCGGTGCCCGCGCCGTCGGCTACCGGCTCCGCCCGAGCGCTTCGAGCACGGCCATGGCCGCGTTGTGCCCGGGCACCCCGCTCACCCCGCCGCCGCGCACCGCTCCCGCGCCGCACAGCATGACGTTCGGGTGCGCGGTCTCCACTCCCCAGCGCCCCGTGCCCTCCTGGGCGTAGGGGAAGGCCAGGTCCCGGTGGAAGATGTTGCCGCCGGGCAGCCTCAGGTCGCGCTCCAGGTCGAGGGGGGTCTTGGCCTCGATGCACGGGCGGCCGTCGGCGTCCGTCGCCAGGCAGTCGGCGAGCGGTTCGGCCAGGTGCGCGTCGAGCTGCGCGAGGGTCGACTTGAGCAGTTCCTCGCGTACGGCGTCGTTGTCGCGGGCGAACAGCCGGGCGGGGGTGTGCAGGCCGAAGAGGGTGAGCGTCTGGTAGCCCTGCTGGACGAGGTCCGGGCCGAGGATGGTCGGATCGGTGAGCGAGTGGCAGTAGATCTCGGAGGGCGGCGCCTCGGGCAGCGACCCGGACGCGGCCTGCGCGTGGGCCGTCGCGAGCTGCTCGTACCCTTCGGCGATGTGGAACGTGCCGGCGAACGCCTCGCGCGGGTCGACGGACGTGTCGCGCAGCCGGGGCAGCCGCTTGAGCAGCATGTTCACCTTGAGCTGGGCGCCCTCCGCGGGCTCCGGCGGCTCGTCGCCGGTGAGCCGGGCCAGCTCCTGCGGGGAGGCGTTGACGAGGACGTGCCGGGCGGCCACGGTCCCCTCGCCGTCCGCCGTCCGGTAGGTGACCTCGGCGGCCCGCCCGTCGGTGCGCACGCGGACCGCTTCGTGGCCGGTCGCGACGACCGCGCCCGCGCCGCGCGCCGCGGCGGCCAGCGCGTCGGTGAGCGCCCCCATGCCGCCGACGGGGACGTCCCAGTTGCCGGTGCCCCCGCCGATGACGTGGTAGAGGAAGCAGCGGTTCTGCCGCAGTGACGGGTCGTGGGCGTCGGCGAAGGTGCCGATGAGCGCGTCGGTGAGCACGACGCCGCGTACGAGGTCGTCATCGAAGGTGTCCTCGACGGCGGTTCCGAGCGGCTCCTCGAACAGGACGCGCCAGGCCTCCTCGTCGTCGACGCGGCGGCGCAGTTCGTCCCGGCTCGGCAGCGGTTCGGTGAGCGTGGGGAAGATCTGCTTGGCGACGCGTCCGGTCATTCCGTAGAAGCCGCGCCATGCCGTGTAGTCGCGGTCCGAACCGGTCAGCCGGGTGAAGGCCTCCCGGGTCCGCCGCTCGCCGCCGCCGACGAGCAGTCCGGTCGGCCGCCCGTGGCGCTCGGTGGGTGTGTACGAGGAGACGTCGCGGCCGCGCACCCTGAAGTTCAGGCCGAGGTCCCGGACGATCTTCCGGGGCAGCAGGCTGACCAGGTACGAGTAGCGCGACAGCCGCGCGTCGACGCCGGCGAACGGACGGGTGGAGACGGCCGCGCCACCCGTGGCGTCCAGCCGTTCGAGGACCAGCACGGACTGTCCGGCACGGGCCAGATAGGCGGCGGCGACCAGGCCGTTGTGGCCTCCTCCTACGATGACGACGTCGTGTTCCCGGTGTCCCTCGTGTACAGGCATGCTTCTTGGTAGCACGCGGTGATCTAGGTCGGCCAGGGGTGCGCGCAGGCGGCGGGCCGCCGAGTGGGTGGGCACCCACGGCAACGCGCGGGGAGCGCTCGGCGTGACCCGCGGGGGCACGCTGGGCGAGCGACGGGACGGGGCCGGGACGGCGGGGCGGCGGGGGCAGCGGGGCGAGGCTGGGGACGGCGGGGCCGTGTGTCGGTGTCGGCGGGCGTCGTGGCTGCCGGTGCCGGCGGGCTTCGGTGCCGAGGGATGTCAGTGCTGTGCTGCCGGTGACGGCGGGCTTCGGTGACGGCGTCAGGGTCAGTGCGGCCGGTGCGCTCCGGACGCCTGCTGCTGCCGTACGGCGGCCACCTTCCGGTACAGCGCCACCGCCTCCGCGCCGCGGCCGAGCTGTTCCAGGCAGTGTGCCTCGTCGTTGCGGCTGGCCAGCGTGTCGGGGTGGCCGGCCCCGAGCACGCGCTCGCGGGCGGCGGCGACCCGCCGGTACTCGACGAGCGCGTCGGCCCAGCGGCCGAGCCAGCCCAGGCCGACGGCGACCTCGCGGCGGCTCACCAGGGTGTCCGGATGGTCGGCGCCGATGGTCCGCTC
The DNA here is from genome assembly GCF_014651055.1 of Streptomyces fructofermentans. Taxonomy (GTDB): domain Bacteria; phylum Actinomycetota; class Actinomycetes; order Streptomycetales; family Streptomycetaceae; genus Streptomyces; species Streptomyces fructofermentans. Next base: position 160,218 of record NZ_BMWD01000008.1, on the reverse strand, counting down.
GCGGATCGCGCACACGTCCCGGGACTCCAGCAGGGCCTCCTCCCAGCGGCCGAGCCGGCCGAGGTTGACGCCGACCCCGTGCCGGGCGCGCAGCGTCTCGGGGTGGGCGGCGCCGTGGACGCGGGTACGGTCGTCGACGAGCCCGCGGTACAGCTCCAGCGCCTGCGCGCTGCGGCCGAGCCGGCCGAGGCTGATGCCGACCTCGTACCGCGCGGCCAGCGCGTCGGGGTGGTCGGGTCCCAGGGCCCTCGCCCGCGCCTCCGCGACCTCCCGGTATGTCTGCAGCGCCTCCGGCCACCGCCCCAACTGCCCCAGTGCATAAGCCACTTCGCAACGCGTGACGAGGGTGTCGGGGTGGTTCGCGCCGAGCACCCGGGCCCGGGCCTCGGCGACCTCGCCCGCCATGCGGTACGAGTCCTCCAGGCGGCCGAGCCTGCTGAGGTTGAAGGCGAGGTTGTGGCGGCAGCGCAGGGTGTCGGGGTGGTCGGCGCCCATGACGCGTTCCCGGGCGGCCAGTACGGCGGTGTAGAGCTGGTGCGCCTCGAAGTGGCGGCCCAACCGGCCCTGCACGTAGGCCATCTCCTGCCGTGCGGCGAGGGTGTCCGGATGCTCGGGGCCGAGCACGCGCTCCCTGGCGCCGGCGACGTGCGTGTACTCGCGCAGCGCGTCGGCGGGGCGGCCCGTGCGGCTGAGGGTGAAACCCACCTCGTAGCGGCTGGCGAGCGTGTCGGGGTGCTCCGGCCCCAGCGCGTGCTCCCGCTCGGCGGCCACCGCGCGGTGCACCTCGCCCGCCTCCGCCCAGCGGCCGAGCCGCCCGAGGCTCAGGCCGGCGCTGTGCCGCCCGGCGAGCGTGGCGAGCAACTCCTCCGAGGGCCTGGGCCGTTCGGCGGGAACGGGCTCCGGGGTGCCGTGGGCGCCGGTGCGCGCGATCCAGTCGCCCGTGAGGCCGGCGGAGGCGTCCGGCGGCGTGCCGCGCAGGCCCGTGCCCGCCGCCTTGTGGCCGGTGGTCATCCCCCGCGTCCAGGACGGCAGGCGGGCCTCGCGCGGCGCCGGCAGCTCCGCGGGCTCCCGCCGGAGCAGGGGCGGGGACACCACGGTCGGCACATAGCCCGAAGGGGCTCGGCCGGCTCCGAGTCGGCGGCCCACCGCGTCGGCGTCCTGCGGCCGCCGGTCGGGCTCCTTCGCCAGCAGGTCCAGGATGACCTCTTCCAGGAAGCCGGGCAGGTCCGCGCGGCGGTTGCGCGGGGGTTCGGGCGCCGTGTCCCGGTGGCCGACGAGGACCGCCCACGCGTCGCCGAGGTCGAACGGCGGTGCCCCGGTGGCGATCTCGTACAGCACGCAGCCGAAGGAGTACAGGTCGCTGCGCCGGTCGACGTGGGTGCCGCCGATCTGCTCGGGCGACATGTAGTGCGGGGTGCCCATCGCGATGCCGGTGCCGGTGAGTCGGGACGACATGCCGATGTCGTGGCCCAGCCGGGCTATGCCGAAGTCGCAGATCTTCAGCGTGCCGTCGCCGAGCCGCATGATGTTCGCGGGCTTCAGGTCCCGGTGCACGATGCCCTGTTGATGGGTGTAGGCCAGGGCGGCGGACACCTGCTCGGCGACCTCCAAGACGTCGGCGATCGGCAGGGGGTGCTGTGCGTTGTCCTCCAGGAGCTGGCTGAGGTTGCGGCCGTCCAGCAGTTCCATCACCAGGTACAGCACGCCGTCGGCCTCGCCGAAGTCGTGGACGACGGTCACGCCGCGGTGCTGGAGGGCGGCGGCCACCCGGGCCTCGCGGCGGAACCGCTCGCGCAGGACGCGGGTGAAGGACTGGTCGTGGTCCCGGCCCGGCGCCTTGAGGCACTTGACGGCGACCTGTCTGCCGAGCGACTCGTCCCGGGCCCGCCACACCTCGCCCATGCCTCCCCGACCGATCAGGTCGAGCAACCGGTACCGGCCCTGGATCAGCCTGGTGTCCCCCATCTGCCGCGATCGCCCCCGTCGTCCGGCCGCACCCTCCCCTGGCCCGTCCAGTATGGCGGGCTATGGTCCGACTTTGTACGGCGCCGGGCGCGAGCCGGGGCCGAGCCGTGACACGGCCCGGACAATGTGCTTGGGGGGCAGTTGCCAGCGCAGACGTGCGGGAACGCGGCGCAGGACGGTGCCGGTGAGACGCAGGTGCCGCGTCACGGTGCCGGGCGGCCGTACGGGCCTTCCGTACAACTCATGGGCGTACGGCGGCAGTGAGGCGTACGCGAGGTCCGCCACGCGCCGCCACAGCAGGGCGCGCGCCGGCACGAGCAGGGCGGGGGTCGGCGGACTGCGCAGGAAGTCGTCGACGTCCCGCGCCTCCGGGCCCGCCGCCAGCTCCGGGCGCATCCGCTCGAAGTAGGCAGCCAACTCCTTCCTGTCACGTGGAACTTCGGCGCGGTCGAGCCCCACCAGTCGTGCGCTGACGCGGTGTTCGTCGATGTAGCGGTCGGCCTGCGCGTCGGTGAGCGCGAATCCTGAACGGCGCACGACGTGCAGGTAGGAGTCGATCTCGGCGCAGTGCACCCACAGCAGCAGCCCGGGTTCGTCGATCCGGTAGCGCTCGCCGGTGGCGGGGTCGGTCGCCGTGAGCAGGGTGTGGATCTTCCGGACCCGGGCGCCGGCCCGCTCGGCGGCCGCGGTCGTCCCGTACGTCGTCGTACCGACGAAGTCGGCGGTGCGCATCAGGCGGCCCCAGGCATCGCGCCGGAAGTCGGAGTTCTGCATGACCCCGCGCACCGCGCGCGGGTACAGGGCCTGGAGGTAGAGCGCGCGGACTCCGGCGACCCACATCATCGGATCGCCGTGCATCTGCCACGTCACGGACCGGGGGCCGAAGAGGCCCGGGTCGCCCTTGCCGGAGGCTTCCACGTGGGCAGTGTGACCGGGATCGCTCGGCGGCGCCATGCGCAGTGCGGGAACCGGGACGGTGCCGAGCGGCTTCGGGGGCGGCCCCAGGCGCCGGACGCACGGCACAAGGGCGGCGTGCGGACCTCCTGTCGGGCGCGCCGCGAGGCCGGGCAGCATGGACGTCGACACCGCTCCGGCCTGCGGACACCTCCCCTGCGCAACCCCCGAGCCGGAGTGCTCGAACGGCACCGCCCGGACCTTCAGGCCCCCTCCGGCCCTTCCCTCCGGGCCGTGGTCACGGAACCCCCCGGGGCTGGCCTGGGCGGCGAGATCCCACGGCCGGTCATGTCGCGGGCCGACCGCGGGCCTGTGACCGGGCTCGACAGTCGGCACCGGGTCACGCTCCTCCGAGCGCCCGGCCCTCGTCGGTGCCCCCACACGGTCGTGCGGGGCTGCCGGGCCACCTCACCGTCGGCGGAGACCGGCTTGGACGGAGCGCCCGACAGGTCGGTGACGATGGCGTGGAAGCGCGCGTCCCGGCCGGCGCCGGGCCGGTCGAGCTGGGCCATCGGCTGGTGACCTCCCGGGCGGTGGTCCCACGACGTGGCCCGGCCGGCGCGGGTGACCTGCTCGATGGGCCTCGTACCGTCCCAGGAGAAGCGGATCTCGTCGGCGACGGCTTCCCCCGTCGTCAAGTCGCCGCTTCGCCACGTGCCGCCCGACGGAGTCGTACAGGTACGTCCAGCGCTCGCCGTCCCGGGTCGTCGTCCCGGCGAGTGAGGAATCCAGTGCCGTGCCGCAGGCACCACAGACCATTCCCGGCAGCAGGAGGCATGCCAAAAGGCCTCGTCACAACGCGGCTATCGCCGCACCCTCGGCATACCCAGCCCGATCCACGAGATGATCTCGCGCTGGATCTCGTTGTTGCCGCCGCCGAAGGTGAAGATCACGGCTGAGCGGTAGCCGCGTTCCAGTTCTCCGTGCAGTACGGCGCCCGCCGAGCCGTCCTTGAGGACTCCGGACACGGCGACGGCCTCCATCAGCCACGCGTACGCGTCGCGGCGTGCCTCGGAGCCGTACACCTTGACCGCCGACGCGTCCTGCGGGGTCAGGGTGCCGTCCTGGACGGCGTTCACCATCTGCCAGTTGAGGAGCTTCATCGCGTCGAGCCGGGTGTGGGTGCGGGCGAGCAGTCGGCGCACCCAGGGGAGGTCGACGACGCGGCGGCCGTCGGCGAGCTTGGTCTCCATGGCCCAGCGCTGGACGTCGTGCAGCGCGCGGATGGCCATCGTGCCGTGCGCGGCGAGGGTGACCCTCTCGTGGTTGAGCTGGTTCGTGATCAGCCGCCAGCCCTTGTTCTCCGCGCCCACGCGACGGGAGGCGGGGACGCGGATGTCCTCGTAGTAGCTGGCGGTGGTGTCGTGGGAGGCGAGGGTGTTGATGATCGTGCACGAGTAGCCGGGGTCCGAGGTCGGTACGAGGAGCATCGTGATGCCCTTGTGGGGCGGGGCGTCCGGGTCGGTCCGGACGGCGAGCCACACCCAGTCGGCGGTGTCGCCGTTGGTCGTCCAGATCTTCTGGCCGTTCACGGTGTAGTGCCCGGTGCTCTCGTCGCCCTCGCGGACGGCACGGGTCCTGAGCGCGGCGAGGTCCGTGCCCGCGTCGGGCTCGCTGTAGCCGATCGCGAAGTCGATCTCGCCGGAGAGGACCTTCGGCAGGAAGTACGCCTTCTGCTCGTCGCTGCCGTACTGCATGATCGTCGGCCCGACCGTGTTCAGCGCCATCAGCGGCAGTGGCACACCGGCCTGGGCCGCCTCGTCGAAGAAGATGAACTGCTCCATCGGAGTCAGTCCGCGTCCGCCGTACTCCTTCGGCCAGCCCACGCCGAGCCAGCCGTCCGCGCCCAGGCGGCGCACGGTGTCCCGGTAGAAGCGCTTCTGCGCCGCCGGGTCGCCGTAGCGGGCGTACACCGCGTCCGGGACCAGCTCCGCGAAGTAGGCGCGCAGTTCGGTGCGCAACCGCTGCTGCTCCGGCGTGTATTCGAGATGCACGGCGCCTCCTGGCTCCCGCCGGACCGCGGGCCCGGCCGCTCCGTCCTGACGGCGCACACCGTAGAACGTGTTCCAGAAATTGTGAATGCCGGTGACACGTACGGCTGCACGCGCGCCCGCCCGCCGTGGCCCGCCGGACCTCCACTCACGCGTGAGGCCCCCGGGACCGTGGTCCCGGGGGCCTCACGCGAGCGAACGGGTCAGTGCGCGACGGGAGTTGCCCTCGCGTCGGGCGTCGTCCCCCCGCTCTCCGACGGGCGGGGCGCCAGTACGCGCTCCGCGAGCAGTCCGAAGATCAGGCCGAAGGCGGTCCACAGGGTCGCCTGGATGGCCAGGGTCGCCACGCGGTACTGCCACAGCAGGGTGGCGGGGAAGCCTTCCGGCGCCTCGGCGAACGACGGCAGGAACGCGTACGCGATGCCGACGGCCAGCAGGTAGGAAGCGCCCGCCGCCACCGTGGCGTTCCAGGTGCCCAGACGCCCGGCCAGACGCTTGCCGAGGATCACCGCGGCGACCGCCAGCAGCACACTGAGCACGATCATCAGGAAGAACAGCGCGGTGCGCTGGTCGAGGGTGTCGGGGTCCCCGACGGCCGGCGGATTCGCCGGGTACTTGAGGAACGGCACGACGTAGACCGCGACCAGACCGCCCGCGGCCAGGAGCAGCGCGCTCGCGCGCGGCCCGAAGCGGCCGATCCTGCCGAGTGCGAAGCAGTACGCGAGGGCGGCGATGCCGCCGAACGCCACGCCGTAGACGAGTACACCGGTGCCGAGGCCCGCGGTGGACTGCACGGCCCTGCTCACGAGTTCCTCCCCGCCGTGCTCGTGGGCGTGGGCCTCCTCGAAGGCGATCGCCTCGTCCACCCGCGGTTCGGCGAGGAAGTACGCGACGACCAGGGCGAGTACACCCGCGGCGAGACCCGCGAGCATCCCGCGCACCAGAAGGTTTCTGACGGTGACGGAGTTCATGGATGTCCTGTTCGGTTCCTGGAGTTCCTTGTCGCCGTCAGTGGCAGGGGAAGCCGAGCAGGTGGCGGGCGTCGTGCACCCATTCGTGCACGCCCTCCCCGGACACGAGGGAGGTGGCGCCCTGTTCGGCGCCGACGAAGTAGAGCAGCACCAGCATCAGGATGCCGAAGAAGACCGCCCAGGGGGCGATCGCACCGATCGGCAGCTGTGCGGGTACGGCGGGGGTGGTTGCGGTCGGCTGAGCGACGGACTGCGCCATGGCAGGACCTCCTGGGGAACTCGCGTCCCATCGTGGTGGTGCACAGGACGACGGCCACGGGTCTGACTTGCTCGACCTTCACCGCCCCTGGCGGGGGCGGCTGGCGCGGGGCTTACAGTGGCGCGACCGTGCCGGATTCCCACCGGCTTCCGTCGAACCGTCGTCAACATCGACGAGAAGGTACCGCGAAGCGGGGTCGCGGCCAAGGGCGCACGGCCTGCGGGGGCGTGCGCCAGTGCGCTGGTCACCCCCCAATTCCCGGTACGGACAAGGGCGTTGAGCACATGCGGAAGGCGTGGACCGAGAGATGACCAGACGCGTGATGTTGATCTCACCGGCGATGGGTGCCGCGCTGCGGGAGGCGCGCTTCGACGACGGGCAGCCCGTCGAGGCGGCCGGTCTGCGGCTCGCCGAGGCGGCCGCGGGCTCGGTGCCCGCCGCGCTGCGCGTCCTGGTCTCGCCGAGCGCGCGCTGCCGGGAGACGGCTGCCGCGCTGGGCCTCGACGCCGTCGTGGCCGAGGACCTCTCCGGGCTGGACGTGGGCCGCTGGCGCGGCGCGACGCTCGCGGAGGTCGGCGCCGAGGAGCCGGACGCGGTGGGCCAGTGGCTCGCGGACCCCGCGTCGGCGCCGCACGGGGGCGAGTCGGTACGGGCGTTGTGCGAGCGGGTCGCGGCGTGGCTCGAGGCGGTGTCGGCACCGGACGCGGAGGGCGCCGCGACCGGCACCGGGGCCGACTCCGGGTCTGCTTCTGCGTCTGCGTCTGCGTCCACCGACGGGTCCCCTGCCCCTTCCCCGGCCACGGCCACGGCCGCGTCCGGGCGGATCATCGCCGTCGTCGAGCCGGAGATCGTACGGGCGGCGGTGGTACGGGCGCTGGGGGCGCCGGAGTCGGCGTTCTGGCGCCTGGACGTACCGCCGCTGACGGCAACGGAGTTGAGCGGGCGGGCCGGGCGCTGGAACCTCCGGGTCGGGCGCGCGCTCGGGACCTGAGCGGTGCCGTACGCACCCGGACGCGGATGCGGACGCGGGCACGAAGACGGACACGGACACGCACGCGGCACCTGAGCGGGCTCGGGGCGTGCGCGAACGCTGACGCCGGGGCGGCCCGTCCCGGCGTCAGCGCAGCAGGGCGAGGAACTCCGTGCAGGCGCGGGCGCAGTCGCGGCAGACCTGCGCGCCCTTCTCGGCGCCGGGACTGCGGTCGAAGGCCTGCGCGGTCTCCAGGCACACGGTCCGGCACCACTCGACCTGGGACCGCATGCCGTCCTCGTCCCGCGCGGTCTCCTCGGCGAGCACACGGCAGGTCGCGTCGCAGACCTCCGCGCAGAGAATGCCCTTGCGGCGCACTTCGCGCTGGTCGTCGGGGGCGTCGAAGTCGGTGAGGCTCACGCGAAGGGCGCACATCCGGGCACACTCGCTGCAGGCCTGCGCGCAGGCGAAGCGGTCCTCGAGGAATCGGACGAGTTCCTGCTGCTCCATGGCTGACACGCTCTCCGGGTTACCGGGCGCCGCCACGTCAAACCCCGTACCGGGCCGCGTGGTTCCGCGGACCGTCCGGTTGCGCGCGCCCGCCGCACGCCCGTCGCGCGCTCGGCACGGACCCCCACCGGTGGTCGGGCGGCCGTCGGCGCACCCCGGTGGAGCGGGCTCGCGCGCGGTGCCGGAGCGGGTGCGGGGTGCCGCGCGGATCAGTACGGTGCAGTTCTGGGGAAGCAAGGACACAAGGCTCCGAGGACGCGCAGGGCTGCGGGCAACCGCAGGGATCGAGCAGAGGAGACGGCATGGCCGGCAAGAAGTCGTCGTTGCCGCGAGCCCCGTACGAACGGGAACTGCTGCGTCTCCAGACGGAGCTGGTGAAGGTGCAGGAGTGGGTGCGGGCCGAGGGCGCTCGGCTCGTCGTGGTCTTCGAGGGTCGGGACGCGGCGGGCAAGGGCGGCACCATCAAACGCGTCGCCGAGCACCTGAACCCCCGGGTCGCCAGGATCGTGGCGCTCCCCCGGCCGACCGAACGCGAGCGCACGCAGTGGTACTTCCAGCGGTACGTCGAGCATCTGCCGGCAGCCGGGGAGATCGTGCTGTTCGACCGGAGCTGGTACAACCGCGCGGGTGTCGAGCACGTCATGGGCTTCTGCACGAAGGAGGAGCACCAGTTGTTCCTGCGTCAGTGCCCGATCTTCGAGCGGATGCTGGTGGAGGAGGGCATCCTGCTGCACAAGTACTGGTTCTCGGTGAGCGACGAGGTGCAGCAGGAGCGGTTCCGCCGCAGGCTGGAGGACCCCACCCGGCGCTGGAAGCTCTCACCGATGGACCTGGAGTCGATCACGCGCTGGGAGGCGTACTCCCGGGCCAAGGACGAGATGCTCGTGCACACCGACATCTCCGAGTCCCCGTGGTACATCGTCGAGAGTGACGACAAGCGCCGGGCCCGGCTCAACATGATCGCCCACCTGCTCGGCTCGATCCCGTACCACGAGGTGCCGCCGCCGGTCCTCGAACTGCCCCGCCGACCACCGTCGACCGGCTACCAGCGCCCGCCGCGCGACCTGCAGACCCGCGTCCCGGACCACAGCGCGACCCTCTGACCGCGCCGCGGCGCCAGGCGCCCGCCCGGCCCCCGTATCCCACCCCGGGGGCCGGACCCGTCCCGGCCCGGCGCGCCGGTGCTCACGGTCCGCCCGGGAACTCGAAGACGATCCGGGCGTCGACCCTGCCGTCCAGCACCTCCTGGAACGACTCGTTGACCGAGGCCAGCGGGCGGGCGACGGAGATCACGCGCGTGCGGCCCGCCGCGTGCAGCCGGAACACCTCGTCGAGGTCCTGGCGGGTGCCGACGATCGAGCCGATGACGCTGATGCCCTTGAGCACGGTGTCGAAGATCGGCACCTGGACGGTTCCGTGCGCGGGCATCGCCACCATGACGAGCCTGCCGCCGCGCCGCAGCCCGCCGTAGGCGGCGGCGAACGCGCCCTCGTTGACCGCGCAGGCCAGCACGGCGTGCGCGCCCCCGTGCCGCTGGAGCACCTCTGCCGGGTCCTCCTTGCGGGCGTCGATGAGGATGTCGGCGCCGAGTTCGCGCGCGAGGTCCAGCTTGGCGTCCGTGACGTCGACGGCGGCAACGGTCGCCCCGGCGATCCTGGCGTACTGCACGGCGAGGTGGCCGAGGCCGCCGACCCCGGAGATCGCGACGAGCTGGGCCGGGCGCACTCCGGCCACCTTGAGTGCCTTGTAGGTGGTGACACCGGCGCAGGTGAGGGGCGCGGCGTCGCGCGGGTCGATGCCGTCGGGCACCGGTCGGGCGAAGTCGGCCCACGCGAGCATCTTCTCGGCGTAGCCGCCGTCGCAGCCGTAGCCGGTGTTGACCTGCTGCTCGCACAGCGTCTCCCAGCCGGACAGGCAGTGCTCGCAGCGACCGCACGCCCTGCCGAGCCAGGGCACCGCCACCCGCCGCCCGGGCTCCAGGTGGGTGACACCGTCGCCGACCGCCTCCACTGTCCCGACGCCCTCGTGACCGGGCACGAACGGCGGGTCCGGCTTGACCGGCCAGTCCCCGTGGGCCGCGTGGATGTCGGTGTGGCACAGTCCGGACGCCTCCACGCGGATACGGACCTGGCCGGGTCCGGGATCGGGATCGGGACGTTCCTCGATCACCAGGGGCTCACCGAACGCTCGTACGACTGCGGCTCTCATGATCTGCTCCTCCTCGGAAACGCCCGGGACGGGGTCGGACGGCTCGGGGATCGACGGCTCGGGGATCGACGGCCACGCGCCGTCGTATGGCGGCACAGCGGGCGGGGACCGGGGCCCCGCTGTCGGCACACCGGCCGTCGGAGCCCGACGCGTCGGCCCGAGCGGCGGCGTCCGGCCCGGCCGCTCCGGCGTCGGGCAGGTGTCCTCCGGCATCACGTGGGGCGGAGCGGGCGGGGTGCGACGGCAGACTTCAACTGTGGACCACCGGCGGAGCGGTGTCGCGGCGGAGCGCGGCGCCCCGGCGGCGTGGGGGGCGGCGGGCCGGCCGCCCCGGGATCCCTACCGCGCGGGCAGGTCCGCCCGCCGTTCCGGCTGCCCCTGGGCCCGGCAGCGGGGCCCGGGCCGCCCGGAGGCGACCGCGTCCCCCGGCCGAACGGCCCTGTTCCCCGGGTTCGATGGGGTACCTTTCCGGCTGCCGCGCGGCGACCGCGTGCCCTCGCCGGGCAGGCCGTCCCGTCGCGGGCCGGCGTCCGCTCGTGGATGCTGAGGTCGGACGGCGGGAGGACAGGCATGGCACAGCGGTCGGGCGGGAAGGTCCCGGGCCTGCGCCGGCTGATGCCCGGGATCGAGCCCCTGACGGGATACCGCCGTGCCTGGCTGCGCGGCGACCTGCTCGCGGGCGTCACGGTCGCCGCGTACCTCGTCCCGCAGGTCATGGCGTACGCGGGTGTGGCGGGGCTGCCCCCGGTCGTCGGACTCTGGGCGATCCTGCCCGGCCTCGTGCTGTACGCGCTGCTGGGCTCGTCCCGGCTGCTGTCGGTGGGCCCCGAGTCGACGACGGCGCTGATGACGGCGACCGCCATCGGTCCGCTCGCCGGCGGCGACCCGGGCCGCTACGCCGTGCTGGCCGCCGCGCTGGCGATCACCGTCGGGCTGCTGTGCGTGGTGGCCTGGGCCGTCCGGCTCGGCTTCGTCGCCGATCTGCTGTCCCGGCCGGTGCTCGTCGGCTATCTCGCGGGCGTGGCGCTGATCATGATGGTGGACCAGGTGCCGAAGCTCACGGGCGTGGAGACGACGGGCTCCGGGTTCTTCCCGCAGGCGTGGTCCTTCCTGTGGAACCTGACGGAGGCCCACCTCGCGACGGTGGTCGTCGCCGCCGCCGCGCTGGTCTTCCTGTTCCTCGCGCCGCGGTTCCTGCGCACGGTCCCGGGCCCGCTGCTGGCCCTGGTGCTCGGCACGGCCGCCGTGGCGGTCCTCGACCTCGACGAGCGGTACGGGATCAAGGTGATCGGCGAGGTCCCGGCGGGCCTGCCGGGGTTCGACCTGCCCGGTCCCGGCGACCTGCGGGGCCTGGTGCTGCCCGCGCTCGGTGTGCTGCTCGTCGGCTACACCGACTTCATCCTCACGGCGCGGGCGTTCGCCGACCGCGACGACGCGGGCCGGCCGCTGGACGCCAACCAGGAGTTGCTGGCGCTCGGCGCGGCCAACCTGGGCGCGGGAGCGCTGCACGGCTTCCCGGTCAGCAGCAGCGCCAGCCGCACGGCGCTCGCCGCCTCGGCGGGGGCCCGTACGCAGCTCTACTCGCTCGTCGCGTGCGCGGGGGTGCTCGCCGTGCTGCTGTTCCTCAGCCCCCTGCTGGCCCGCACGCCGTCGGCCGTGCTGGGCGCGCTCGTCGTGTACGCGGCGGTCCGGATGATCGACCTGACGGGATTCCGGCGGCTCGCCACGTTCCGCAGGCGGGAACTCCTGCTGGCCCTCGGGTGCCTGGCCGGAGTGCTGGCCCTGGACATCCTGTACGGGGTGCTGGTGGCCGTCGGCCTGTCGGTCGCGGAGCTGCTGACCCGGGTGGCACGCCCGCACGACGCCGTCCAGGGACTCGTGCCCGGTGTGCCCGGCATGCACGACGTGGAGGACTACCCCGAGGCGCGCACGATTCCCGGGCTGGTGGTCTACCGCTACGACTCACCGCTGTTCTTCGCCAATGCCGAGGACTTCCGGCGCCGGGCCCTGGCCGCGGTCGACGGCGAGGAGGGACCGGTGCGCTGGTTCGTCCTCAACACCGAGGCCAACGTGGAGGTCGACATCACGGCGCTGGACGCGGTCGACGCCCTGCGCCGCGAACTCACCGGGCGCGGTGTCGTGTTCGCCCTCGCCCGCGTCAAGCAGGACCTGCGCGACGAGCTGGAGGCCTACGGGCTGGCCGGGTCGGTCGGCGACGACCTGATCTTCCCGACGCTCCCCACGGCGCTCGCCGCGTACCGAGTGTGGTGCCGGACCCGGGACGAGGCACCCTAGACGCCTCACGGTCCCGCGAGCCGTGGGCCGTGGCGGCCAGGTGGTGCGTGAGGGCCCCGGGCGGCCGGGGTACGCCCGCCCGCCGGTCTCACAGTCTGAGGGTGAACCACGTCGCCTTGCCCTCGTCGGTGGGACGGACGCCCCAGCTGTCGGCGAGTGCGCGGACGAGGAAGAGGCCGCGCCCCGACTCCTCGTCGCCCTCCGCGATGCGCGGCTGGGGAAGCTGCGGGCTGTGGTCGCTGACCTCGACCGTCAGCTCGGTCGCGGTGCGGCTCAGGTGGAGGCCGATGGGTCCCTGGGCGTGCCGGACGGCGTTGCTCAGCATCTCGGAGAGCAGGAGCCGGGCGTCGTCGGCGGGGATCGTGCAGTCCCAGGAGGCGAGGGCCCTGCCGAGGAAGGCACGGCCCTCGGGTACGGACTCGGGGGCGGCGGGCAGTTCGGTGGCGACCGTGGCGAGCGGCGCCTCGGGGAGGCGGGCCAGCAGCAGTGTGACGTCGTCGTTGTGGCCCTCCGCGTCGGGGAGGAGTGCGGCGAGGACGTGGTCGGCGGCCTTCTCCAGGTCGGGGCCGACGGTGAACAGGTCGCTCAGGGTGTCGGTGAGCCGGCCCAGTTGGTCCTCGATGTCGCTGCCGGGGGTCTCGATGAGTCCGTCGGTGTAGAGGACGAGCGTGGCACCGGGCGGGATGACCGAGCGGGACTGCTCGTACAGGACGCCGCCGACGCCGAGCGGCGCGTTCACGGGCGCGGGCAGCGCTTCGGTGTCCTTGCCCGGGCAGGCGACGAGCGTCGGCAGGTGCCCGGCGGAGCAGATGGTCACCTCTCCCGCGTCCGCGGCGATCACCAGGTAGCAGCAGGTGACGAGTTGGTCGGGTACGTCGAGGTCGGCGACCACCGCTTCGAGGGCCTGCATGAGATGGCGGGGCTGCATCCCGGTCTTGGCGAGGGCGTGCGCCGCGGAGCGCAACTGGCCCATGACGGCGGCCGCTTCCAGTCCGCGGCCCATCACGTCGCCGATCAGGACACCGACCCGGCCCGCGCCCAGCGGGATCAGGTCGAACCAGTCGCCGCCGACGCCGGCGCCCTGGGTCGCGGGACGATAGCGGCTGGCGGTGGCGAGACCGGGGATGGCGGGCGGTGTGCCCATGAGGCTCCGCTGGAGCGTGAGCGCGATGTGCCGCTGCTGCTTGTACAGCATGGTCAGCTCCGCCTCGGCGCGCTTGCGGTCGCTGATGTCGCGGACGATCGCGCAGGCCCCGATCACCGTGCCGTCGGGGGCTCGGGTGGGCCAGAGCGTGATGTCGACGTCGAGCAGGTCGCCGGAGCGCGTGAGCCGCAGCGTCTCGAAGTGCTCGACCTTCTCGCCGTCGCGCAGCCGGCACAGGAGCACGGCGATCTCGTCCTGCCGCTCGGCCGGGGCGAGCACCGAGACGTGGCGGCCCATGACCTCCTCGCGCGTGTAGCCGTACAGACGCTGGGCGGCGGCGTTCCAGTAGGTGATGTGGCCGTCGAGGGTCTTGGCGAGAATGGCGTCCTGGGAGGACTCGACGAGTGCGGCGAGTTCGTTGATGCGTTCCTCGGCACGCTTGCGGTCGCTGACGTCGCGTACGGCGGCGGACACCAGGAGCCCGTCGGCCGTCTCCAGCGGGCTGAGGCTGATCTCCACCGGGAACTCGGTACCGTCCTTGCGCAGCCCATGCAGCTCCAACTCCGCACCCATCGGCCGCACCTGGCGGTTGTCCGCGTAGCCCGCGCGATGGGCGGCGTGGTGCTCGCGGAAGCGGCCCGGCACGAGCAGCTCCACCGCACGCCCGAGAAGTTCCTCGCGCCGGTACCCGAACAGCGCCTCCGTCTGCGCGTTCACCAGCCTGATCGTCCCGGTGTCGTCCACGATCACCATCGCGTCCGGAGCGGCCTCCAGGAGACCCCGAAACCTTTCCTCGGCGGCCTTGCGGTCGCTGACGTCGCGTACGGCGGCGGACACCAGGAGCCCGTCGGCCGTCTCCAGCGGGCTGAGGCTGATCTCCACCGGGAACTCGGTACCGTCCTTGCGCAGCCCGTGCAGCTCCAACTCCGCACCCATCGGCCGCACCTGGCGGTTGTCCGCGTAGCCCTCCCGGTGTGCCGTGTGGTGGTCGCGGAACCGGCCCGGCACGAGCAGCTCCACCGCACGCCCGAGAAGTTCCTCGCGCCGGTACCCGAACAGCGCCTCCGTCTGCGCGTTCACCAGCCTGATCGTCCCGGTGTCGTCCACGATCACCATCGCGTCCGGAGCGGCCTCCAGGAGACCCCGAAACCTTTCCTCGGCTCCTTCCCCGGTCCGCCGCGGGACCGCGCGGCCCGCCTCCGCCCCGTGGTGGACCGTGGCCGGAGCCGGTGCCGCTTCGATCGTGTCGTCCATGTCCGCCCCCAACGCCTTCCCGCCCGACGAGCCGGGTCGCGTAATCTCAGCGCATCCCGGAGTCCACCACTCCGACATGTCACTAACTGGCCGCATATGGGCCGAACATGTCCGCGGGCGACACGGCGGGCAGGACAGGCAGGGCGGGCGGGTCGGGAGGGGGCCCCGCTCAGCCGGTCCAGGTCCAGTCCGCGACCTCCGGCAGGTCGGTGCCGTGCTCGCGGATCCACTCGTGGTGGCGCAGCCGGGTGTCCTCCATCAACTGCCGTACGGGGGCGGCCCGCACGGCGAGTCCGGGGACGCGGTCGATGACGTCCATGACCAGGCGGTAGCGGTCCAGGTCGTTGGTGACCACCATGTCGAACGGCGTGGTGGTGGTGCCGATCTCCTTGTAGCCGCGTACGTGCAGGTTGGCGTGGCCGCTGCGGCGGTAGGCCAGGCGGTGGATGAGCCACGGATAGCCGTGGTAGGCGAAGACGACCGGCCTGTCGCGGGTGAACAGCGCGTCGTAGTCCGATCCCGGCATGCCGTGGGGGTGCTCCTCCCTGGGCAGCAGCCGGGCCAGGTCGACGACGTTCACGACGCGGACGACGAGGTCGGGCAGGTGCTGGCGGAGCAGTTGCGCGGCGGCCAGCACCTCCTGGGTGGGTACGTCGCCGGCGGCGGCGAGCACCACGTCGGGCTCGCGGGTGCCGTCCTCCGTCCCCGCCCACTCCCAGATGCCCGCGCCCCGGGCGCAGTGGGCCTTCGCCTGCTCCATGGTGAGCCAGTCGAAGCACGGCTGCTTCCCGGCCACCACGACGTTGACGTAGTCGCGGCTGCGCAGCACGTGGTCCGCGACGGAGAGCAGGGTGTTGGCGTCCGGCGGCAGATAGACCCGTACGACCTCGGGGCTCTTGTTGAGGACGTGGTCCACGAAGCCCGGGTCCTGGTGCGAGAAGCCGTTGTGGTCCTGGCGCCACACGTGCGAGGTCAGCAGGTAGTTGAGGGAGGCGATGGGGGCGCGCCAGGGCAGCCGGCGGGTGACGCGCAGCCACTTGATGTGCTGGTTGACCATCGAGTCGACGATGTGGACGAAGGCCTCGTAGCAGGAGAACAGGCCGTGGCGGCCGGTCAGCAGATAGCCCTCCAGCCAGCCCTGGCAGGTGTGTTCGGAGAGGATCTCCATCACCCTGCCGTGCCGGTCGAGGTTCTCGTCGACGTCCAGGGTCTGGGCCTGCCACGCCTTGCCGCTGGCGGCGTACACCGCCTGGAGCCGGTTGGAGGCGGTCTCGTCGGGTCCGACGATCCGGAAGTCGCGGCGGTCGCCGGTGTGCCGCATGACGTGCTCCAGCAGGTCGCCGAGCACCTTGGTGGGTTCGTGCAGGGAAGCCCCGGGCTTGTCCACCGGGACGGCGAACCGGTCGAGTCCGGGCAGCGGCAGGCCGCGCAGCAGCAGCCCGCCGTTGGCGTGCGGGGTCGCCCCGAGTCGCCGGTCGCCGTCCGGAACGCAGGCGAGGACCTGCTCGCTGGGGGCGCCGTGCTCGTCGAAGAGCTCCTCCGGCCGGTAGGAGCGCAGCCAGCCCTCCAGTTGCCGCAGGTGGTCGGGGTTGTCCCGGACGGCCGCCAGCGGCACCTGGTGCGCCCGCCAGGTGCCCTCGACCGGCGTTCCGTCGACCTCGGCGGGGCCGGTCCAGCCCTTGGGGGTGCGCAGCACGATCACCGGCCAGTGGGCGCGCTCCGTGGCGCCCTCCTCGCGTGCCGCGCGCTGGATCGAGGCGATCCGATCCAGCGCGTCGTCCATGGCGGCGGCCATGGCGCGGTGCACGGTCGCCGGGTCGTCGCCGGAGACATGGATCGGGACGTGCCCGTAGCCCCGCAGGAGCTCGTCGAGTTCGGACTCGGGCAGCCGGGCCAGCACCGTCGGGTTGGCGATCTTGTAGCCGTTCAGGTGCAGGATAGGCAGCACGGCCCCGTCGTGGACCGGGTCGAGGAACTTGTTGGAGTGCCAGGACGCGGCGAGCGGACCGGTCTCCGCCTCGCCGTCGCCGATCACGCAGGCGACGAGGAGGCCGGGGTTGTCCAGGGCGGCTCCGTAGGCGTGCGAGAGGGAGTAGCCGAGTTCGCCGCCCTCGTGGATGGAGCCGGGCGTCTCGGGCGCGACGTGGCTGGGCACCCCGCCGGGGAACGAGAACTGCTTGAAGAGCGCGGCCATGCCCCCGGCGTCCCTGCCGACGTCCGGGTACGTCTCGGAGTAGGTGCCCTCCAGCCAGGAGTTGGCGAGGACGGCGGGCCCGCCGTGGCCGGGCCCCCAGACGCACAGCGCGTCCTGGCCGCGGTTCCTGATCACGCGGTTGAGGTGGGTGTGCACGAGGTTGAGGCCCGGGGAGGTGCCCCAGTGGCCCAGCAGCCGGGGCTTGACGTGCTCGCGCCGCAGCGGCTCGGTCAGCAGGGGGTTGGACATCAGGTAGATCTGACCGACGGCCAGGTAGTTCGCGGCACGCCAGTGGGCGTCCAGCGCCTGCAGTTCGTCGTCCGTGATGGGGGCGGGCGTCTGCGGTGCGACGTCGCGCATGGTGTTTCCCTTCCGGGTCGGTGTCTCGTGCCGGTCCGTGGTTCGTTCCACCTTCTGCCCCGCGACGGACCTCCGACAGGGCCGGTCGGCCCACTTTCGCCCTCGTTCGGGCCCCACCGGGCGATTCGGGCCACCATGACGCGCGCGCCGCCGGGCGGTTCGGGCCACCGTCGCGCGGGCCCCGCCGGGCCGTTCGCGCCACGGGTCCGTCGGCCCGCACCCGCCCGTTCGGCCCGCCCCCGGCCGTTCGGTCCGCCCCTCGCCGGAGCGGATGCGCCGGTACGGAACCGCCGCAGGACCCACACCGGCGACCCCGCACCGGAGTCGGCGCGCGTACGCCCTCGAAGGCCCCGCCCTCCGTCCGGGGCCTCCCCTCGGAAGGGCGCCGGAGAAGCCCGCGTCCGGTGCTCCGAACGGTGGCCCGGCTCCCACGGGGCGCGCCTGATCGAGAAGTGGCCGGGCATGCCCAAGTTCTTGACGTGCTCACGCCCACGCCCTACGGTCTGACCGGTTTATCGAACTGCGTTCGAAATATCGAGCAGCCGAGGCGGCGACGCACTCCCCCGCGCCGGGGGACGTCGTGCGCATTCGGGACCCCGCCCGCTCGGCCCCCACGCCCCGGAGACGTCAATGAGCGCCAGACCGAGCCGCACCGACCGCCAGGGAGTCCGCCCGCTCCTCGTCCTGACCATGGCCCTGGTCCTCGCCGTGGCGGCGACCGCGACGACGGGCAGCCGGCCCGCCCGCGCGGCCGACTCCGCCTTCGTCATGGGCTACTTCACCGAGTCGCCGAACGGACTCGGCACCGACTACGGCCTGCACCTGGCCGTCAGCACCGACGCCCGCAACTGGACGCCCCTGAACCAGAACAACCCCGTGGTCACCCCCACACAGGGGACCGGGGGCCTGCGCGACCCGTTCATCATGCGCAAGCAGGACGGCACCTTCGTGGTGCTCGCCACCGACCTCAAGGGCACGGACTGGACGCAGCAGAACGAGTACATCCACGTCTGGCAGTCGACCGACCTGCGCAGCTTCACCGACTACCGCCGGCTCAGGATGCACTCGATGGCCACCCACAGCTGGGCACCCGAGGCCTTCTGGGACCCGGGCCGCGGCCAGTACGGGATCATCTACTCGGCGGTGAACGCCGGCGGCCACAACGTGATCATGGTGAACCACACCGCCGACTTCCGGACCGTCTCGTCGCCCCAGGTGTTCTTCGACCCCGGCCACGACGTCATCGACGGCAACCTCACCAGGGACGTCAACGGCGTCAACTACCTCTACTACAAGAACAGTTCACAGCAGACACTTGTGGGCGCGCGCTCCACCTCACTGAACCCCGGCAGCTTCCAGCCCTTCAGCACGGGAGTGGCGCACGGCGGCACCGAGGCCCCGATCGTCGTCAAGTCCCCCACCGACAGCGGCTGGTTCCTCTGGGGAGACACGTACACGCCCAACGGCGTCTTCTACGCCTGGCACACGAACGACCTCGCGAGCGGCACCTGGACCGCCGCCGACCAGCGCACCTACACGCAGCCGGTGAACTCCAAGCACGGCACGATCCACCCGATCACCACGGCCGAGTACACCAACCTGATCGCACGCTACGGCGCGCCGTCCTGGAACCGGCTGAAGTCCTACAACTTCCCGGACCGGTACGTCCGGCACGCCAACTACGCGGCCCGCATCGACCCGTACCCCTTCGATCCGTACACCGACGCGCAGTGGAGGCTCGTGCCCGGCCTCGCCGACCCGTCCGGGGTCTCCTTCCAGTCGGTCAACAACCCGACCCGCCATCTGCGGCACAAGAACCATCAGGTGGTCCTGGAGCCCGACGACGGCACCGCCGCGTTCGACCAGGACGCCACCTTCCACCGGACAGCCGGCCTCGCCGACTCGTCCTGGACGTCCTTCCGTTCCCACAACTACCCCGACCGCTACCTGCGGCACTCCGGATACGCGCTGCGCGTCGACCCGGTCTCCACCGCGACCGACCGGGCCGACGCCACGTTCTCGG
The DNA here is from genome assembly GCF_014651055.1 of Streptomyces fructofermentans. Taxonomy (GTDB): domain Bacteria; phylum Actinomycetota; class Actinomycetes; order Streptomycetales; family Streptomycetaceae; genus Streptomyces; species Streptomyces fructofermentans. The sequence goes on along the minus strand of NZ_BMWD01000008.1, from coordinate 141,120 downwards.
TCGGCCACTGAGCACGGCCGCCGGAACGGGCGCGCCCTCCCCGCACGACAGCCCCGGCGGCATCCGGGTGGCACCACCACGGCGGCGCCACCCCCGCACGCCGTCGGCCCCGGAGCGGACGACCCCGGCGCCGACGGGCCCACGTGCCGGCCGCGGGCACGCGTCCCCGTCCGGGCCACCGCGACCGGGCCCGGACCTCTTCGACCCATGCGTCACCGACCCACGCGCCACCGGAACAAGGAGAGCCGCACGTGACCAGAGCAGACAGTCCCCTCACCCCGCCGGACCCGGCCGGAACCTCCGCCGCCCCCGGGCCCTCCCGCCGCGGCCTGCTGCGCGCGATGGCGGCGCTGCCCGTCTCGGCCCTGGCCCTGGGCGCGCTGCCCGGCCTGCTGGGCACGGCCGCCGCGGCGGCACCGCCCCGGGGCTCGGCCACCCGATACACGATCGTGCCGTTCCTCAACAGCAACGACGGCACCGTGAACGTCTACCAGTCGGACGACGCGACGGACTTCCGGCTGCTCAGGGCGTCGGCGTACACCCCTCCCGCCAACCGGATCCGCGACGCCAGCGTCTTCAGGCACACCGACGGCTACTACTACATCACCTACACCACGCACACCTGGCAGGACCCGAGCAGCACCATCGGCTTCGCCCGGAGCACGGACCGCGCCAACTGGACGTTCCTGTACGACTACACCGTCCCCGTCGCGAACCTGTCGCGCGCCTGGGCGCCCGAGTGGTTCGTCGACGTTGACGGAAGCGTCGGCGTCATCGTGTCCTGCTCCACCACGAGCAACGAGTGGACCTTCACCCCTTATCTGCTCAGGGCCGCCAACAGTGCCCTCACCGCGTGGAGTTCGCCGGTGGAGCTGTCGGGCATCGGCGCCAACCACATCGACACGTTCATCGTGCGGACGGGCTCCACCTATCACGCCTTCACGAAGAACGAGACGTCGAAGTACATCGAGTACGCCACGGCCGGCTCGCTCACCGGTCCGTACACGATCAGCAGGACCGGGAACTGGGCCGGCTGGGGTGGCACGCGCGAGGGCGCCGCGCTGGTGCAGCTCGACAACGGCGCGTGGCGGATCCTCTTCGACGGCTACGGCGACGGAAGCTACTACTACAGCGACAGTTACGACACCTTCGCCACCTGGAGTGCCCCGAGGAAGCTGCCGGGCATCTCCGGCACCGCCCGCCACTTCACCGTGGTCAAGGAGACGGTCTCGGGCGGGGTGACCCTGCCGACGGGGGCGACCCGCTCACTGCGGTCGGGCAACTTCACCACCCGCTACTGGCAGGAGCAGTCCGCCCTGCTCAACCTGCCGGTGGTGACGGCCTCCAGCACGGCCGCCGAGCGGCAGGCCTCGACGTTCACCGTCGTGGCGGGCCTCGCCGACGGGAACGGCTACTCGTTCCGGAACGCCGCCGGGAGCTATCTGCGCCACTGGGACTACCGGGCCCGCTTCGACGCGAACGACGGTTCGGCGACGTTCGCCAGGGACGCCACCTTCATCGCGCGGACGGGCGCGGCCAGCGGTTCGGTGCGGCTGGAGTCGTACAACTACCCCGGCCACTATCTGCGCCACTACAACTACCAGCTCCGCGTGGACGTCTCGGACGGCACGGACCTGTTCCGCCAGGACAGTTCCTTCGTCGTCGCCGCGGCCTGGGCCTGACGGGCGCTCCCGGGTCGGGCGGACCCGCACGAGGGCGGGTCCGCCCGGCCCCGGGAGCCGCGGCTCACTCGGAGCGGCTCACTTGTAGGTGATGTCCGACGTCGCGTACTTGCAGTAGGTGCTGTCGGGCCCGGTGCCGTTCTTCGACGGCTCGTCGCCGTCGTCGTTGCCGATGTACTTCTGGCAGGGGACGATCTTCTTGCCGCTGTCCCCGACGACCGTGATGCCCCGCAGGGTCGCGCTGTCCCCGTAGTTGGTGTTGATGCCGACGAGGCGGCTGCCCTTCCAGGTCACCTCGACGGAGTTCAGGTTGATCGTCCGCTTGTACTGCGTGGAGCAGTTCCCGCACGAGCGGACGAGGGTGCCGAAGTTCTTCACGGCGAAGTTCGAGACGTTGAGCGTCCCGGCACCGTTGAACTGGAACACCTTGTCCCCGGCCTCCTTGGCCCCGCCGCCGGAGACGGTGTAGACGCTGGACGAGGAGGAGCCGCGGAACGTGGCCGCGTCCTCGCCGACGTCCTCCCACCAGACGTTCTGGAGGGTGCAGCTCCCCAGGCAGTGGATGCCGTCGGCGGCCGGCGCGCCGAGGATGACGTTCTTGAGCACGGCCCCGGCGGCCAGTTGCAGGATCGGTCCCTGGTCCTCGTCCTGGCTGCCGCTGCCCAGGTCGCCCGTGCCGTAGAGGCGCTTCATCCCGTAGTCCTTGGTTCCGGACACGGAGACGGTGGAGGAGACACCCTCGCTGCTCGTGGGCGTCGGCCAGGTCGCGGCCTGCGCGGTGGACAGGGTGGCACCTGTCGTGACCATGCCAATAGTGAGACCGAGTGCGCCGAGAGCGCCGACCAGACCGTGCCGTAAGGGATTCCTGCGGGGGTGCCGGCCGAGCGGCCGAGCGTGAGAAGCCATGTCCCGATTCCTTCTTCTTCCGGTGGGGGTTCCCGCGAGGGGAGCGAGCGGAGAACCGTGGGGTCGCGGGAGAGCCGCGGGGGGATCGGCGGCCGTCCGGCCGGGCGGTCGCCCAAGTCAGGCAGTCTTCAGATATGCGAACAACGTTCGACATCGTGGTTGCCGTGGAGCGGCCGCGATGCCCGTACGGTCGGCCGGTCACCTGCGGGCCGCACAGCATCGAGCCCAGCCGCCCACATTGTTCGGCATCGCGGTTCGAAATGCCGGGCGCCGGTCACGCTGCTGAACGGGAACGTAGACGGTAAGCGCTTTCTAGTCAACGTTCCGAACAGGCCGCGTCCCGTCGGCCGCCGCACCCGCCGCCGGGACCGCCCGTGTCGCCGCACGTGACCATCGCCGTCCGAGCGCCGATACTTCCGGGAGTGGGCTCCTCGGACCGCCGCTCCACCGGCCGGCGGCCCGGCTGCCAGTCGCATCAGGAGGTTTCCATGAAGATGCTGATCAACGTGGCGGAGACGGTCATCGCGGACGCCCTGCGGGGCATGGCCGCCGCCCATCCCGAGCTGACCGTGGACGTCGAGAACCGGGTGATCGTGCGCCGGGACGCCCCGGTGGCGGGGAAGGTGGGGCTCGTCTCCGGCGGCGGCTCCGGGCACGAGCCGCTGCACGGCGGATTCGTGGGCCCCGGGATGCTGTCGGCGGCCTGTCCCGGCGAGGTGTTCACCAGCCCGGTGCCGGACCAAATGGTGCGGGCCGCCGCCGCCGTGGACAGCGGCGCGGGCGTGCTGTTCATCGTGAAGAACTACACCGGCGACGTACTCAACTTCGACATGGCGCAGGAGCTCGCCGAGGACGAGGGCATCCGGGTCGCCAAGGTCCTCGTCAACGACGACGTGGCCGTCACCGACAGCCTCTACACCGCCGGCCGGCGCGGCACCGGCGCGACCCTGTTCGTCGAGAAGATCGCCGGAGCCGCGGCCGAGGAGGGCCGCCCGCTGGAGCGGGTGGAGGCACTGGCCCGTCAGGTCAACGAGAGCTCCCGCAGCTTCGGGGTCGCCCTCGCCCCGTGCACCACCCCGGCGAAGGGCAGCCCGACCTTCGAACTTCCCCCCGGTGAGCTGGAGTTGGGCGTCGGAATTCACGGCGAGCCGGGCCGGGAGCGGCGGGCGATGATGACCTCCCGGGAGATCGCCGACTTCTCCGTCGACGCGATCCTGGAGGACCTCGATCCCCGCGACCCCGTCCTGGTCCTGGTGAACGGGATGGGCGCCACCCCGCTCCTCGAGCTGTACGGGTTCAACGCCGAGGTGCAGCGGGTGCTGGGCGAGCGCGGGGTCCCGGTGGCCCGCACGCTCGTCGGCAACTACGTCACCTCGCTCGACATGGCCGGAGCCTCGGTGACCCTGTGCCGGGTCGACGAGGAGCTGCTGCGGCTGTGGGACGCGCCCGTGAGCACGGCGGGCCTTCGCTGGGGCATGTGAGACGGGGCGGGGAAGTGATCGACGTACCTACCACGCAAGGAGACCCAGTGCTCGACGCCGACTTCTTCCGCCGTTGGATGACGGCGACCGCCGCGGCCGTGGAGCGTGAGGCGGAGCGGCTCACCGCCCTCGACTCGCCGATCGGCGACGCGGACCACGGCAGCAACCTCCAGCGCGGGTTCACCGCGGTCACGGCCATCCTGGAGAAGGAGGCGCCCGACACCCCCGGCGGCGTCCTCACGCTGGCGGGACGTCAGCTGATCTCCACCGTGGGCGGCGCGTCGGGGCCGCTGTACGGCACGCTGCTGCGGCGTACGGGCAAGGCGCTCGGGGAGGCTCCGGAGGTCGGCGTCCCGGAGCTCGCCGAGGCGCTGCGCACCGGGGTGGACGCGGTGATGCAGCTCGGGGGCGCCGCGCCCGGCGACAAGACGATGGTCGACGCGCTCGTGCCCGCGGTCGACGCGCTCGGCGAGTCCTTCGCCGCCGCGCGGGCGGCGGCGGAGGAGGGCGCGGGGGCGACGACGCCCCTCCAGGCCCGCAAGGGCAGGGCGAGCTATCTGGGCGAGCGCAGCATCGGGCACCAGGACCCGGGCGCCACCTCGTCGGCGCTCCTGATGGCGGCTCTCGCGGAGGCGGCCGGTGAGTGACACGGCGGGCGGCGCGGAGTTGGTGGGGGTCGTGCTCGTGTCGCACAGCGCGGCGGTGGCCGCGTCGGTGGCCGAGCTGGCGACCGGTCTGGCGGGCGGCGGCGCGACCGCTCCGGTGGCACCCGCGGGCGGTGTGGCGGGCGGCGGTCTGGGCACCAGCGCGGAGTTGATCTCCGCGGCGGCGGCGGCCGTGGACCGGGGTGCCGGGGTTGCCGTGCTCACCGACCTGGGCAGCGCGGTCCTCACGGTCAAGGCACTGCTGGCCGAGGGGGACGAACTGCCGCCGGGGACCCGGCTGGTGGACGCGCCCTTCGTGGAGGGCGCGGTGGCCGCGGTCGTCGCCGCCTCCGCCGGTGCCGACCTGGCGGCGGTGATGGCCGCGGCGTCGGACGCGTACGCCTATCGGAAGGTCTGAACCGCGGTCCGCAGGAACGTGGTTGCGGTGGTGCCGTGCCACCGGCCGATGGCACGGCACCGGTCAGCCGCGTCCGAGGAACTTCCGGGCGAGCCGTTCACCCCGGGCGACGGCCGCGGCGTGGTCCTCGATCGGCGAGATCTCCGAGTCCTTGAACAGGATGTAGGTGACGCCCGAGGCGGTACCGCCGCCCCGCGGGTCGGGCCGGATGCCGAGCGACTCGGCGGTGGCGTACGACGCCTCACCGATGATGTCCTCGGGGCCGACGTCGCCGACGACCGCGTACTGCACGCGGTTCCGGTGGATCACCGCGGCGACCGTGCCACCGCCGATTCCGTGCTCGCGGTGGTTCCAGAGGTCGCTCGCGGCGGGTACGACCACGTAGGGCAGCCGCTCGGAATCCAGGTAGCGGCCGTCCGACTGCGTGTAGGCGGTGGCGTCGGAGAAGAGCGGGTCGGTCTCCTCGTTGCAGCGGCGGCCCGGCCGGCCGTCGCAGTCGATGTCCATGTCGGCGGTCCAGAAGACGGCGCCGCGCGTGCCGCAGACCGGAATGACCGCGGAGGTCCCGTCGTCGCTGCGGAACCGGCCGCGCGAGACGGGCTCGCAGTCGCGGACGGCCGCCAGCAGATCCGCCGCCCGCACGTTCCCGCCCGGCGCGCGCACGGCCTGCCCCGGCGGTCCGGCGGCGGGCTGCGGCGCCGCGGACGGCACGGCGGACGGCGTGGTGGGGGCCAGCAGGGCCACACCGGCCGCGGCCACCATCAGCGACTTGAGGCGCACGATTGGGAACCCTCTCCTGGGCGGGCACTGACGGACACTCGGCCCAATCTGGTGGGGGTTCCAGGGCACGGCCACCCTTGGGGGGCCGTACGGTGCACGCCCGGTGACGTCCCGTCGGGGGCCGGGCGGCGGGGTCGTGACCGACACCGGCCGCCCGGCCGCCCTCGCCGGCGCGGGATCAGCGACGACAGCGGTCCGCACCGTCGGCGCGAACTCCCCAAGTTGAGCGCGGAGTTCGGCCGCGAAGAGGATCAGCATACGTAACGTTCGGCGGATGTCGCGAACGACGGCCCTCTTGATGCGGACCCACCGGCGGCCCCATATTGGTCCGGACCAATCCCGTCGTGGGAGGGCAGCACTGTGCGACGCGTACCCCTGCGAGCCGTCGCCGTCTGCGGCGCGCTGCTCCTGACGGCGTCCTGCGGCTGGACCGGCCCGGACACCGGTGGTGGCGGCCCCCTGCCCGCGGCCCCGGCGGGCGTCACCGCGGCGGCCGGCAGCGCGACCAGCGTGCACGTCATGTGGAACCGGGCGGCCGGGGCTCCCGAGATCGACCGCTACGAGGTGTACCGGGGCGCCACCAAGGTGAAGGAGGTGCCGGGCTCCGAGTACATGGTCGACGTGACCAGGCTCAGCCCGTCGACCCCCTACACCTTCTCCGTGCGGGCCCGGGCCGCCGACGGGAGGCTCGGGCCCTCCAGCGCGCGCGTCCGCGCGACGACGCCCGCCGCCGCCCCGGCGGACGACCGGGCGCCGAGCCGCCCCGGGCGGCCGAGCGGCAGGGCGGTGGGCAGCCGTGCCGCGCAGTTGTCCTGGAACGCCTCGACGGACGACCGGGGCGTGTCCTCGTACGACGTGTACCAGGGCACCACGAAGATCCACAGTGTCGGCGGCGCGCAGACCGCGACCGTCGTCACGGGGCTGCGGGCGGGCACCCGCTACTCCTTCACCGTCCGGGCTCGGGACGCGGCGGACAACGTCTCTCCCGCCAGCGGGGCCGTCCGGGTCACCACCGCGGGCTCCGCCGACGGGCCGGGCGGGGGCGCCGGGATGGCACCGACCGGGTTCGAGGCGTCGGCCCACCGCGCCGACGGGGCGTACTACCTCGATCTCGCCTGGGACCCTCCGGAGGCGGACGGCGTCATCACGGAGTACCAGATCCAGCTGGACCGGCAGCCCGCCACGGCCCTCGTCTGGGGCGCCGACCCGCCGCGCGGGAGGGCCACCTACAGCTTCTACGTGGGCCGCGAGGCCGGGGTGACCCAGCGGGTGCGGATCCGGGCGAAGCTGCCGGACGGGACCTGGGGCGCCTTCTCCGCGGAGCGGACCGTGACCACGGGGGGGGCGGGGCGGTGAGGGCGGGGCGCCCGGCGCGGCGGTGAAGGGACAGGCGGGGAGGCGCTCGGGGGCGGCGGGGCCGTGGGACCGGTGGGGTCCCAGGGGCGCGGCGGGGCCGTGAGGACGGGCCTCGCCAGGTGTGACGAGCCGTCGGCCGGCGCGGTCCCGGAACACTCGGCTAGGCACCCCGTGGAGGCGGCGCACATAGGCGGAACCTAGGATTCGGCGCATGCCCCATAGGGATTCCGATGGCACTCCGTCCGCCGCGCCGCTCGATCTGTCACTGCTCCGGACCTTTCTCGCGGTGCACCGGGCGGGCTCTTTCACGGCGGCGGCACGGATGCTCGGCCTGTCGCAGCCCACGGTCACCACGCAGATCCGGTCGCTGGAGGACCGGCTCGGGCGGGAGCTGTTCGAGCGCGTCCCGCGCGGAGTGGTCTCCACCCCGGTGGCGGAGGAACTGGCCGCGCGGGTCTCGGCGCCGCTGGACACACTCGCCGCCGTCACGGACCGGGGCGGGTTCGGGGCGGACGTGGTGGCCGACCCCGTGCACGTGGCGGGACCCGCGGAGCTGCTGTGCACCCGCGTACTGCCCGCTCTCGCCCCGCTGACCGGCCAGGGGGTGCGGCTGCGGATGACGACAGGGCTGACGGACGGGCTCCTGGAGGGGCTGCGGGGCGGGCACTTCGACCTGGTCGTCTCCACGTCACGGCCGCGCGGCCGCACACTCCGCGCCGTGCCGCTGGCCGACGAGGAGTTCGTCCTCGTGGCGGGGCCCGAGTGGGCCGCGCGGATCGGTCCCGACCGGGTCGCCGCCGAGGGGCCCGCCGCGCTGCACGGGGTTCCGATGGTGACGTACGCGGAGGACCTGCCCATCGCCCGGCGCTACTGGCGGCACGTGTTCGGGGTACGGCTGACCGGTCGGGCCGCCATCACCGTGCCGGATCTGCGCGGCGTCCTGGCGGCCGTGGTCGCGGGCGCGGGCATGTCCGTGCTCCCCCGCTACCTGTGCCTGGACGAGCTGGCCTCGGGCGCCGTGGTGCCCCTGCTGGTGCCGGAGGACCCGCCGATCAACACGGTCCACCTCGCCCGGCGCCCCGGCGCCGCCGACAACCCGCACGTCTCGCTCGTCGCGGAACGGCTCCTGGCGGCGGGTCGCACCTGGTGACAGCGGTCGGCCCCGCGCCGCGGTCGGCGCGTCGCCCGCGATGCCACCCGACATCGCCCGGACGATGGAATTCTTCACCTGCCCGGTCCCGGCCCGCATGCGGAACCGGTGATCGTCGCGTTGGCTCGGTCCGAAGGCAGCACGGGCGTTCCCAACCCTCGGCGGCTCATGGGATGTACCGCCAACCGTGCCGCCGGAGGGCAGTCATATGCGTACTACTCGGATGCTCGTCCGCTCCGGCCTGACCGTGGCGGCCGCCGCGCTGCCGCTGGCCCTGACCACCGGGGAGGCACTCGCGGCCCCGACGGCGATCGACGTGACCACCAGCGGGTCGACGGTTCAGGTGACCACCACGTCGTGCGTCACCCGGTCCAGCGGGTCGATGGGCAGTGCCTCGCTGCTCTCCAGCGGTCAGGCGAACTTCTCCCAGGGCCGCCAGGCGACCCTGTCCGGCACCAGCACCAGCCAGTCCGCGGCCTGGTCGAACGTCACCACGGGGACCTACACCGTCGTGGTGGTGTGCGCCGACGGCACGACGGCGGGCACCCAGGCGGTCACCGTCTCCCCCGTCTCCTCGCCCACGATCTCCGCGACGGCGTCGCGGACGCCCACTCCGACACCGACACCGACACCGTCGTCGTCGCCGTCGCGCGGGGTGATGGGCGGCGTGGGCGGCGGTACGAGGGACTACACGACCGTCACCTACGCGGTGGGCGGAGTGCTCGTCGTCTCGGGCCTCGGTGCCGCCGTCTGGGTACTGCGCCGGCGCTCCAAGCCGCACCGGCTCTGAGCCGCCCCGGCACCGGCGGTGAGCCGCACCGCCCTCGACCGCGTCGGCGGTCCGGCACCCGGGTCCGGTCCGGGTGCCGGCCACCACGACCGGCACCCGGCTTCCGGTACCGGCTCCGCGCCTGTGCCGCGGGTCAGTTGGCTCCGCCCCCGGCGGGAAGCCGCCCCAGTTCCTCCAGGGCGTGGGTCAGCCAGCGCGTCCAGAAGGTCTCCAGGTCGATGCCCGCCCGCAGCACGAGGTGCTGCAACCGGTCCTGGGGAGCGTCCTTGCCCGGTGGGAAGTCCCGCTCCTGGATCGCCTCGTACTCCGCCAACTGCCGTGTGTGCAGGTCGAGGTGGCGTCGGAGATCCGCCTCGATGCCCTCGGTGCCCACCACCGCGGCGGCCCGCAGCCGCAGCAGCATCGTGTCGCGCATGGGCTTCGGGTCCTGCGGCGCGGCCGTCCAGCGGGCCAGCTCGGCCCGCCCCTCGGACAGCACCTCGTAGCGCTTCTTCTGCCCGCGCGTCGGCTGATCCGCCACCAGGGCCCTGATGTACCCCTCGGCCTCCAGTTTCCCCAGCTCGCGATAGATCTGCTGATGCGTGGCCGACCAGAAGTAGCCGATCGACCTGTCGAAGCGGCGGGTCAGTTCGAGGCCCGACGACGGCTTCTCCACCAGTGCGGTCAGGATCGCGTGCGGGAGTGACATGGAGTCATCCTAGGAGCGTCGGCGAAGGCCGGCGGCGGGCCCGGACGCACGCGCCGCGCCCCAAGGGCACCACGGTCGTGCGTGCCGCGCCCCGGAGCGGCGGCCGTGCGCTCAGAGCGCGGCGGCCAGTTCGGTGCCCTGCTTGATGGCCCGCTTGGCGTCGAGTTCGGCCGCCACGTCGGCACCGCCGATGAGATGGGCGCTGCGGCCCTCGGCGACCAGCGCGTCGTACAGGTCCCGGCGCGGGTCCTGTCCCGTGCAGAGCACGATCGTGTCGACCGGGAGGACCGTGCTCGCGCCGTCGACGGTGATGTGCAGTCCGGCGTCGTCGATGCGGTCGTACCGGACGCCGGGGACCATCGTGACGCCGCGGTGCTTGAGTTCGGTCCGGTGGATCCAGCCGGTGGTCTTCCCGAGGCCCGCGCCGACCTTGGAGGTCTTGCGCTGGAGGAGGTGCACGGTGCGCGGCGGTACCGGGCGCTCGGGCGCCGCGAGGCCGCCGGGGCCGCGGTAGTCCATGTCCACGCCCCAGTTCCGGAAGTACGTGGCCGGGTCCTCGCTCGCCTTGTCGCCGCTGTCCGTCAGGAACTCGGCGACGTCGAAGCCGATGCCGCCCGCGCCGAGGATGGCGACGCGGTCGCCCACGGGGGCTCCGTCGCGCAGCACGTCGAGGTAGCCGACGACGCTGGGGTGGTCGACACCCGGGATGTCGGGGGTGCGGGGGCCGACCCCGGTGGCGACGACCACTTCGTCGAACGCGGCCAGGTCCGAGGCGTCGACCCGCGTGTTCAACCGGACTTCCACGCCGTGCTGTTCGAGCTGGGTGCGGAAGTAGCGGATCGTCTCGTCGAACTCCTGCTTGCCGGGGACCCTGCGGGCCACGTCGAGTTGGCCGCCGATGTCCTGGGCGGCGTCGAACAGCGTGACGTCGTGGCCCCGTTCGGCCGCGCCGACCGCGCACGCGAGTCCCGCCGGACCCGCGCCGACGACGGCGACGCTCCTGCGCCGCCGGGTCGGCGACAGGACCAGCTCCGTCTCGTGGCAGGCCCGCGGGTTGACGAGGCAGGAGGTGATCTGGCCGCTGAAGGTGTGGTCGAGGCAGGCCTGGTTGCAGCCGATGCAGGTGTTGATGGCCTCGGGACGGCCGTCCCGCGCCTTGTTGACGAAGTCGGGGTCGGCGAGCATCGGGCGCGCCAGCGACACCATGTCCGCGTAACCGTCGGCGAGCAACTGCTCCGCCAGCTCCGGTGTGTTGATGCGGTTCGTCGTGACCAGCGGGATCGAGACGGCGCCCATGACCTTCTTGGTCACCCAGGCGTACGCGCCGCGCGGCACCGAGGTCGCGATGGTGGGGATGCGCGCCTCGTGCCAGCCGATGCCGGTGTTGATGATGGTCGCGCCGGCGGCCTCGACGGCCTTGGCGAGCGTGATCACCTCGTCGAAGGACGACCCTCCCGGGACCAGGTCCAGCATCGACAGCCGGTAGATGATGATGAAGTCGTCGCCCACCGCCTCGCGCACGCGGCGCACGATCTCGACGGGGAACCGCATCCGGTTCTCGTACGAGCCGCCCCAGCGGTCGTCGCGGTGGTTGGTCGGGGCCGCGATGAACTCGTTGATCAGGTAGCCCTCGGACCCCATGATCTCCACGCCGTCGTAGCCGGCGGCGCGGGCCAGGCGCGCGGCCCTCGCGTAGTCCTCGATGGTCTGCTCGACCTCGTCGTCGGTGAGGGCGTGCGGCGCGAAGGGGCTGATCGGGGCCTGGAGCGCGCTGGGCGCGACCAGGTCGCGGTGGTACGCGTACCGGCCGAAGTGGAGGATCTGCATCGCGATCCGTCCGCCCTCGCGGTGCACGGCGGCCGTGATCTCCGTGTGCTGCTCGGCCTCGGCCTCGGTGGTGAGCTTGGCGCCGCCCTCGTACGGTCGCCCCGCGTCGTTCGGGGCGATGCCGCCCGTGACGATGAGGCCGACGCCGCCGCGCGCGCGGGTGGCGTAGAACTCCGCCATGCGCTCGAAGCCTCGCTCGGCCTCTTCCAGGCCGACGTGCATGGAGCCCATGAGCACGCGGTTCGGCAGCGTGGTGAAGCCCAGGTCGAGCGGGTTCAGCAAGTGCGGGTAACGGCTCATCGGCCCCTCCGTACGCGGTGTCGTCCCTCTTGTTGTAGACGACCGGACGAGCTTTATGCAACTAGTTGCAAAAGGAGAAGGGGTGATGTGACGAGTCCCTCGCCGCGCCGCGCTTCGGGGTGAGCGCGAGCGGTCACCCCGACGGGCCCCGGGCCGGTCCGGCCCCCTGTGCGGCGGGCGGCGGCGTACGTGGCGTCGACGGCGCGTACGCCGCCGGTGGCATGCCGTTCCCGCGCCGGCGGGCGGCCTCGCTCTCCGCTCGTTTCGGCTCGGCCCCCGGGCCCGCGATGCGTCCGCCAGGCCCGGGGGTCCTGCCGACCGACCCGAGGAGACCGGAGCCCGTCGGCGCCTCCCTGACCCTCCGCGACCCTCCGCGCGCGCCTGTCGCGCTCCGTACCGGGGCACGGCCCGGCGCTCGGCGCCCTTCTCCACCCGGACCCCGGCGGGTGCCGGTCGACGGGGCGAGGGCCCGGCGGGCGGCGGGCGGCGGGCGGCGGGCGGCGGGCGGAACGGACGCGGGTGCGGGAGGCAGACGAGGACGTGCCGCTCGGGCGACTCCGTGCGGCACGGGGCCCGGACGAGGAACGGGGACCCGAGCGCCCGGCTCGGCACCCGCCGGACACCGGGACCGGCCCCGAACCGGGGCCCGGACGGGGCCTCGGACCCGGACCGGGGGGTCGGAGCCAGGGAGCTGCCCCGCGACCCGGACCCGGACGCGGACACGTCCCGGGACCGGGCCTCGGCCTGGACCGGGCCGGAACCCGGACCGGGCCGGAACCGGGACCAGGGCCGGGACCGGGACCGGGACCAGGGCCGGGACCAGGGCCGGGACCAGGGCCGGGACCGGGACCAGGGCCGGGACCAGGGCCGGGACCGGGGCCGGGACCGGGGCCTGGATGGGCCCGGACGCCGACCGGGACCGGAGCTTGGGACCTGCCCGGAACGCGGACCTCAAGCGGGACCCGGACCTACCTCCTCGTGCCGATGACGACATGCGCGTGCAGGTCCTCCGACACCGCGAGCCGGGCGGTCAGGCCGGCGTTCGTGAAGGCCTCGACGGCCCGGTCCGCCTGACGTTCGCTCGTCTCGACGAGGAGGCTGCCGCCGGGTGCCAGCCAGTCGGGGGCCTCCGCGCCGACCCGGCGCAGGATGTCGAGACCGTCCCCTCCCCCGTCGAGAGCGACCAGGGGCTCGTGCACGCGCGCCTCCGGGGGCAGCAGCCCGACCTCGTCGGTCGGCACGTACGGCACGTTGGCCGCCAGGAGGCCGACGCGGCCGCGCAGCACGGGCGGCAGCGGTCCGAAGAGGTCGCCCTCGTGGACCGTGCCGACCCCGCCGACGTTCCGGACCGCACAGCGCACCGCGGCCGGATCGATGTCGGCGGCGTGCAGTTCGGCCCCGGGCAGTGCGGCGGCGAGGGCGACGCCGACCGCGCCCGAGCCGCAGCACAGGTCCACGACGACGGGCGTCGGGCGGGAGAGCGCGAGGGCCTGCCGGACGAGGAACTCGGTGCGGCGGCGGGGCACGAACACGCCCGGGTCCACAGCGATCCGCAGACCGCTGAACTCCGCCCATCCCAGGACGTGTTCGAGGGGGAGGCCGTCCGCCCGGCGGTCCACCATGGCGGTGAGTTCGGCAGGGGTGCGGGCCGTGGAGAGGATCAGTGCCGCCTCGTCCTCGGCGAAGACGCAGCCGGCGGAGCGGAGGGTGGTGACGACCTGGTCGAAGGAGGGTGGCATGGGAGCCGAGAGCCTTTCGGGAAGCCGAAGGGCGCTCTCTGGGTCACCTGACGCCGGTGAGGTCCTGAGGGGAGAGCACCCGAGCTGACACAGCGGTGATGGGGCTCACCTCCTCGGTCCGTCCGACGGCTGGGGCGGTCCGCAGCCGGACGGCAACATTACACGGCGGGGCGGCGGTGGGCGGCGCCTTCCGTACCGACCCGCACGGCGCCCCCGGGCCGGGCGGCACGGCACCCCCGGAGGGCCCGATCGCACACCCTCCCGCATAGTTGCAGCATGCAACCATATGGACCCCGACCGGGAGGCGCCCCGTGAACGCGGCCGACCCGAAGCAGGCCCCTGCCCCCGACCCGACCGGCCGCTCCGACGCGGCGGAGACGTCCCTCGGTCGGCAGTGGGCGCCCTGATGCCGGCGTGCGGGAGTCGGCATGCGGAAGCCTGCCTCCACCGCCCCGCGGCCACCGATCGACACGACCGTCAGGACCCGTCCGTCCGTCACGACCAGCCCGTCCGGCACGACCAGCCCGTCCGGCCGGCCGCGCGGACTGCCGATCCGACCAGCCCGTTCGCGCGGACGCCGGCCCGTCCGCACGGACTGCCCGAAGGGTGAGTGCGCCGCGGAGAGGACCCCCCGAGGCCCCCGCCCCGGCCGCCCCGTGCCGGCCGGCGGCCCCCGCGCCGCCCCTTTGCCGGCACCCCGGACCCCGTCGCCGCTACCCCACCCCCACCGGGCGCCCGTCGCCCAGCCGCTCGGGCACCCTGGCCGACAGGAACCGCGTCCTGAGCCGGAGGCGGAAGCCCAACGACTCGTAGAGCCTGATGGCACCCGTGTTGCCGGCGCCGGTGTGCAGGAACGGGGTCTCGCCCCGCTCCCGGATGCCGAACGCCACCGCCAGGATCAGCCGGGTGGCCAGCCCCTCGCCGCGGAAGCCGGGGTCGGTGCAGACGGCGCTGATCTCGGTGAAGCCCGGCGGACGCAGCCGCTCCCCCGCCATGGCGACGAGGGCGCCGCCCCGCCGGATGCCCAGGTACGTGCCGAGTTCGATCGTGCGGGGCAGGAAGGGGCCCGGCCGGGTGCGTTCGACCAGGTCGAGCATCTCCGGCACGTCGGCGGGGCCGAGCCGCACGGCCTCCGGGTCCGGCGCGGCGGCCGGCCCGTCGCCGTCGTCGCCGTAGTGCACGAGTTGCACGCCGTCCACGCTGAAGGTCACCTCCCAGCCGTCGGGGACCGCGCCGCGGAAGCCGGGCAGGGCGATCTCCTGGCCGGGGCCCGCCAGGGCGGCGACGTCGGCCCAGTCGGCGGGCCCCGGGTCGTCGGGCAGGGCCAGCCAGGGCGAGACGTCCACCGGGTAGCGCAGCACCCGGCCTCGGCGCTCGGCGAAACGGGCGTGCGGCCCGGTCAGCGCGGCGAACGCGGGCCGGTCCAGCGGGTGGCGCGGGGTCGGGGTACTCATGCGGAGACCTCGATCACGACCTTGCCCCGCGCATGGCCGTCCTCGACGGTACGCAGCGCCTCGGCGGCCCGTTCGAGCGGGAAGGTCGCGGTGACCAGCGGGTCCAGCCCGCCGTCGACGACGAGGCGGGCCACCTCGTCCAGCACGGCTGCGGTCCTGGCGCGTACGACGGGCGAGCCGCCCAGCCCGACGACGAGGTCCTTGCCGCCCGCGCTGATCAGCTTCGTCCGGTCCGCCACGAGCGGCGCCGCGGCCTCCAGGACGTCACCGCCCACGAGGTCGTAGACCGCGTCGACCCCGTCCGGAGCCAGGGCCCGCACACCCGCCGCGAAGTCCGGCCCCGACAGTACGTGCTCGGCCCCCAGCGCCTCGACGAGGTCCTTCTTGCCCGCACTCGCGACGCCGACGACACGCAGCCCCTGGCCGCGGGCGATCTGGACCGCCGCCACGCCGACGCCACCGCCCGCGCCCGTGACCAGGACCGTCGCCCCAGCCGGCAGGCCGAGCTGGCGCACGCCGTCGTAGGCGGTCGCGGCGGCGACCGGCAGGGCCGCCGCGTCCGCGAAGGAGATCCCGGCGGGCTTGTGCGCGGTCACCGCCACGGGCAGCAGGGCGTACCGGGCGTAGCCGCCTGCCACCGGATTGCCGAAGACCGCGTCCCCGGGTGCGAAGCCCGTGACGCCCTCACCGACCTCCTCGACGACTCCGGAGACCTCGTTGCCGAACACCGCGGGCAGCTCGCGCGGCCCCTCTCCCGGGCGCCGGTGGCCGGTGCGCTGTTTCCAGTCGACCGGGTTCACACCCGCCGCGCGCACGGCGACCAGGAGTTCGCCGGGGCCCGGCACGGGTCTGGCGATGTCGACGAGTGCCTCGGTCTCGGGGCCTCCGTACCGGGTGAAGACGTACGCCTCGGGCATTGCTCCGTCACTCTCCTTCGCGCGGGTGGACACTGGCGCCAAGGGAGATCGCGGGAGCGCTATTCCCGGGGCGGCCGGGTGTTCACGGGCCCGCAATGATCCGGCGCCCGGAGCGCTCGCCGGTCCCGGTACCGTGGAGGGCGTACGCAACGATCAAGGGCGGCCCCCGGGCGGCCTGGAGGCTCCACCCCGATGAACGTCACCCGAGGCTTCACCGGACGCCCGCGCGTCCGCAACGACGGGCTGCCGCCCGGCCAGTACGACGCGGGCGACGACTGGCCCGTGCTGTCCGCCGAGGTCACCCCGGACCTGGCACCCGCGGACTGGACCTTCACCGTCGACGGGCTGGTCGCCGAGCCGCGCACCTGGACGTGGGACGAGGCGCACGCGCTGCCGTCGTCCGCGTACGAGGGCGACATCCACTGCGTGACGAGCTGGTCGAAGTTCGGCGTGCGCTTCGGGGGTGTCTCGCTCGACGCGTTCCTCGACGCCGTCCGCCCGGCGCCCGGGGCCACGCACGTCGTCGCCTACTCGCACACCGGCTACACCACGAACCTCCCGCTCGCGGACCTGACAGCCGGCCGCGCCTGGATCGCCTGGGAGTACGGGGACGAACCGCTGCCCGCCGAGCACGGCGGTCCGGCGCGGCTGCTGGTGCCGCACCTGTACTTCTGGAAGAGCGCCAAGTGGATCGCGGGCCTGCGGATCCTCGACCACGACGAGCCGGGCTTCTGGGAGCAGAACGGCTACCACCACCGCGGCAACCCCTGGGAAGAGCAGCGCTACTCCGGTGACTGACACCTTCACGGCCCCGACGGCCCGTACCCTCTCGGCGTCCTTCACGCCGCCGACCCGCTTCGCCGTGCCCGGCCGGATCGCCGTGGGCGACGGCACGGCCGCCGCCTGGCAGCGCGCCGTGCTCACCGATGTCCGCAGGGAGACCGCGGACGCCGCGACCTTCCGGTTCGCCGTGCCGGACTGGCCGGGCCATCTGCCGGGCCAGCACCTGATGCTGCGGCTGCGGGCCGAGGACGGCTACACCGCGCAACGGCACTACTCGATCGCGTCGGCGCCCGACGACGACGGGCACATCGAACTCACCCTCGACCACGTCGAGGGCGGGGAGGTGTCCGGCTGGTTCCACTCGGTCGCCCGGCCCGGCGACGAGGTGGAGGTGCGCGGACCGGTCAGCGGCTTCTTCGCCTGGCCCGGCGACCGGCCCGCCCTGCTCCTCGGCGCGGGCTCCGGCGTCGTGCCGCTGATGTCGATGGTCCGCCACCACCGTGCGCGTCGGCTGTCGGTTCCGCTGCGGCTGCTCGTGTCCGCGCGGGGACCCGGGGAACTGATCTACGCGTCGGAGTACGGCGCCGAGACCACGCCCGTGTTCACCCGCACCGCACCGGAGGGCGTGCCTGTGGGGCGCGTGTCGGCCGCGCATGTGGCACGGCTGCTGTCCGACGCGCCGGACGGTGGCTGGGAGGCCTATGTGTGCGGCTCGAACGGGTTCGCCGAGCACGCCTCGCGCCTTCTCGTGGACGCGGGCCAGCCCGTGGACCGCATCCGCATCGAACGGTTCGGCTGACGGCACGGCCGGGGCCGCCCCACCGCCCGCGTCACGACGCGACGGCGACCGCTTCCCGCGGCCCGCGTCACGGCAGTCGCTGCCGCGGCCCGCGTCACGACATCACCTCGTCCCCGTCACGGCAACCGCTTCCACGCCCCGCGCGTCACGGCACGTGTCCGACGGGTCCGGGCGGTAACAGCCGGACCGGCGGTTCGGCGGCCCGGGCGACCCGGGGCGGACCCCGACGGGGTGGTGCGCCATGGGGCACCACCGTGGCAGGGCGCCCCGGCTCGTGTCACGGTCACCCGGCGTGGCGGACACGGGACACTCCACGGTCGGCGCTCCCGACGCGGCGCACCTCAGTGGTGGGGCACCACCGCGACCGCGCACATCGAGTGGTGGACCAGGGAGTGCGCGACGCGGCCCAGGCCGGGGCCCGCGGGAACGCGGCGGCCGACGACCAGCAGGCCGGCCCGGGCGGACGCCTTGAGCAGATGGTGCGCGGGGTGCCCGTGCACGACCCGCTCCGCCACCTCGGTCCCCGGGTACGCGAGCCGCCAGGGTCGCAGCGCCGCCGCGAGGGCGCGTTCCCTGGCGTGCCGGATGCCCGGGTCGTCGGCGGGCGGCCGGAGGCCGGTGACGTAGCCGCGCAGGGAGGCCGGGGACCAGGCGTGCACGACGTGCAGGGGGGCGGCGCGGGCGGCGGTCGCCTCGAAGGCGTAGGCGATGAGTTCGTCGGCGGGACGGTCGACGTCCAGACCGAGGACCACCGGATGGTACGGGGCCCGGGCCGGGGAGATGTGCTCGTGCACAGCTGTCCACGCGTCCTCGGGCAGGTCGCCGGGGCGCACCAGCACCACCGGCCGCCCGGCGCCCGCGGCGACGGCGAACGCGACCGAGCCGACGAGGAAGCCGGTGAACCCGCTGAGTCCCCGTGAGCCCAGCACCAGGGTCTGCGACTCCGCGGCCGCGGCGAGCAGCGCCGGGACGGCGGGGGCGTCGGCCCGGATCACGTCGATGTCCAACCCCGGGTGCGTCTTGGCCAGTTGCACGGTGGTCCGGTCCAGGAGGCCGTCCGCGGCGGCGGCTTGCGCGGACGGTGCGGCGGCCGAGCGGGGACCGGCACTCAGCAACCGCAGCGCGAGACCGCGGCGCTCGGCCTCGCGGGCCGCCCAGGCCGCCGCGTCGGCACTGGCGAGGGAGCCGTCGACACCGGCCGTGAGGGCCGCGCCGCCCGCGCTCACCCCGCACGCCCCTGCGGACCGGCGTCCCCGGCCGGCCGGGGTCCCGCCCCGCTCCGGGTCCCCGTGCCGGGACGGGCACCCCGCGGCGGGCGGGGCCGACCGGCCGCCCCGGCCGACCGCCCCGGCGCGCGGGCCGGAGGGCCGCCGGTCGGCGGGTGGACGGAGAGCGCTTCCCTGCGGGCCTCGGCCATGGTGACGACTCCCGTTCCGGTGGGCTGGGACGCGGGTTCCCGCACTCGGCGCGGATCAGTCCGCGACCCGGCGGATTCGGCGGGAACCCGTCCGTCCCGCCGTCGCGGCGGCGGGGTGCCGGCTCGACGGAAACGCGGTCGGCGCCTGGCGGGATCAGGGCCCCCCGTGAGTCCGTACGGCCTCCCCGGGCACCAGGACGGCACGCGGGCGCACGGGGTGCGTGCACAGGTGCCGGACGTACGGAGGGCCCGCCCCACGACGGTGACGACGGGCCGGGGAACGGGCCGCGGGGCGGCTCGGGAGGCAGGAAAGGCCGGAAGCGGTGACGCTGGACAGGAGCGGTCGACAGCGGGAGGAGGCCGTGACGATGCGGGCTCTGGTGCGCGGCTGGCGGTGGCGGCACAACGCGCTGCGCCGCCGATCGGACGTGATGGAGGCGTGGACGGTCCTGGTGGCCGCCGTCCTGTTGTGGGTGGGCGCCCCGATGGCCGGCCTCGCGGCGGGCTGGTGGGCGCACGACGGCGCCCGCGCCACGGCGGTGGCCCAGCATGCCGAGCGGCACAGGGTGCGGGCCGAGGTGACCCAGCACGCCCCCGTGGCGCCGCCCACCGCCGAGGGCGAACGGCAGCCGACCTACCGCGTGACGGTCCGCTGGACCGAACCCGGCGGCAAGGCCCGCACCGACACGGCCCGGGTGCCCGCCGGTACGCAGGTCGGCGAGCACACGGACATCTGGCTGAACGACCGGGGGCGTGTCGTGCCCGCCCCGGTGGACGAGTCCGCGGTGTGGCAGCACACGCTGACGGCGGCCATCTGCGCAACGGGTGTCTTCGCGGTCGGAGTGCTGGCCACGCATGCCGTCGTGCGCATGGTCGCCACGCGCCGGCGCCTGGCCGAATGGGAGCGGGAGTGGGCGCGCACCGGGCCCGACTGGAGACGGCACCGGACCTGACCGGCTGCCCCGCGGACGGCTGTCGCGCGGAGCGGGACGTCCACGGCCGCCGCTCGGACAGGGCCTGGCGAGCCGTGGCCGCCCCCCGTACGGTGTGATCATCCGCACCTCCCCGTCAGCGAAGGCGGTTCGCCGTGGCCCTGTTCGACCTCCCGCTCGACCAACTCCGGGACTACCGCAGCGCGTCCGTCGAGCCCGCGGACTTCGACGCGTTCTGGGGCGCCACGCTCAAGGAGGCTCGCGAGCACGGGCTGGACGCCCGATTCGAGCCGGTCGAGACGCACTTGAGGAACGTGCGGGTCCTCGACGTGACCTTCGCCGGGTTCGGCGGGCATCCGGTGAAGGGCTGGCTGACGCTGCCCGCCGGAGCGGAGGAACCACTGCCCGTGGTCGTCGAGTTCATCGGGTACGGCGGCGGGCGCGGTCTCGCGCACACCCATCTGCTCTGGGCCTCGGCCGGCTACGCGCACTTCGTGATGGACACCCGGGGGCAGGGCGGGGCGTGGGGCGGCGGCGGTGACACCGCCGACCCGGTGGGCAGCGCGCCCGCCTACCCCGGATTCATGACCCGCGGTGTCGACGCCCCCGAGAACTACTACTACCGACGGGTGTTCACGGACGGGGTACGGGCCGTGGAGGCCGCGCGCTCGCACCCGCTCGTCGACGCCTCGCGCACCGCGGTCGCGGGTGCCAGCCAGGGCGGCGGCATGTCGATCGCGGTGGGCGGGCTGGTGCCGGACCTGGTGGCGGTCGCGGCCGACGTGCCGTTCCTGTGCGACTACCCGCGCGCGACGACGCTCACGGACCGCGATCCGTACCGCGAGATCGGCAACTACCTCAAGACGCACCGGGGCCGCCGCGAACAGGTGATGCGCACGCTCTCCTACTTCGACGCGGTGCACTTCGCGGAGCGCGGCCGGGCGCCGGCGCTCTTCTCGACGGCCTTGGAGGACCAGACGTGCCCGCCGTCGACGGTGTTCGCCGCGTTCAACGCGTGGGGGCACGAGGACAAGGCGATCGAGGTGTACGAGTTCAACGACCACGAGGGCGGCGGGCCCTTCCAGGAGGCCGCCCAACTGGCGTGGCTGCCGGGCCACTTCTGACCTCCGACCCGCCTCGGCCGGTCCGGGTCCGGTCCGACCGACCTGACCCGGTCGGATCCGGTCCGACCGACCTGACCCGGTCGGATCCGGTCCGACCGGTCGGCCGTACGTACGTGAAAGGAGCCGTGGTGGGGATCCCGGAGGCGGCGGAACGCTTCGTGCGGGTGTGGGAGCGGGCCTGGGCGGAGCACGACGTCGAGGCGCTGCTCGGCCTGTACGCGCAGGACTGCGTCCACCGGTCGATGCCGTTCCGCGCGCCGCACCGCGGGCGGGACGAACTGGCCGCGTACCTGCGCTGGTCGTTCGCCGGGGAACGGGTGGCCGACGTGCGGTTCGGGCCGCCGCTGGTGGGCGCGAACGGGCTCGCCGTGGCCGAGTTCCGGGT
Source organism: Streptomyces fructofermentans (assembly GCF_014651055.1). GTDB lineage: Bacteria > Actinomycetota > Actinomycetes > Streptomycetales > Streptomycetaceae > Streptomyces > Streptomyces fructofermentans. Next base: position 119,548 of record NZ_BMWD01000008.1, on the reverse strand, counting down.
CCTGGCCGAAGACGGCGAGGGTCCCTCGACCCTGGCCGGCTGCGTCTTCGCGCGGTTCGACGCCGACGGTCTCGCGGTGGAGACCCGGGACTACTGGCACAGCGCGGCGGAGCACCGGGAACCGGCAGGGCCGCTGTTCCTGAGCTGAACCGTCCGCCACCGGGCCCGGCCCCGGGACTCGCCGCCGGCCGAGCCCCGCTCCGCCCCGCCTCCGGACGCGCGCCCTCCGCAACCCCGCCGCACAGCAGCCGACCTGCGGCACCCCCCGATTCACGACGTACGGGTGAGGCACCACGGGTTCCCCGCAGTCCGACCAGTCGGTATGTTCGGCCGGGCCGGGCTCGCCCCGCCCGGCACTCCCGGCGGACGACGGAGGACCCATGCCCCAGGTTCAAGGCCACTGCGAGACCCGCTTCGAAGCGGTGCGCGCCGCTTTCGAGGCGAACTTCCGCGACCGCGACGAGCTGGGCGCGGCCGTGACCGTGACCCTGCACGGCCGGACCGTGGTGGACCTGTGGGGCGGCTGGGCGGACGCCGCCAGGACGCGCGCCTGGCAGCGGGACACGCTCGTCAACGTGTGGTCGACCACCAAGGGCCCGACGGCGCTGTGCGCCCACATCCTGGCGGACCGCGGACTGCTCGACCTGGACGCGCCGGTGGCCGACCACTGGCCGGAGTTCGCGGCGGCCGGCAAGGCGTCCGTGCGGGTGCGGGACCTCCTGTCGCACCGGGCCGGGCTGGCCGGACTGCGGGAGCCGCACTCGCTGGAGCAGCTCTACGACTGGGACCTGACGACGAGCCGGCTCGCGGCCACGGAGCCCTGGTGGGAGCCCGGGACCCGGTCGGGGTACCACGCGATCACGTACGGCTTCCTGGTGGGCGAAGTGGTCCGGCGCGTCTCGGGGCTGCTGCCCGGCGCGTTCCTGGAACGCGAGGTGACCGGCCCGCTCGGCATCGACTTCACCATCGGGCTGCCGGAGAAGGAGTCCGGACGCGCGGCCGAACTGGTCCGCCCGCCGGCCCCCGCGTCCAGCGAACAGGCGGCGATCTTCGGCCAGTTGGCGCCGGTCGCGCTGGCCGCGCTGGCCAACCCGGCGGCCGGGGCGGCCGAGGCCGGCACCGCGGAGTGGCGGGCCGCCGAGATCCCGGCCGCCAACGGGCACGGCACGGCGCGCGCGGTCGCCGCCCTGTACGGGATCTTCGCCGGACGGGGAACGTACGGAACGCACCGCGTACTGTCCCCCGAGGCCGCCGAACGGGTCCGCGAGGGCCAGGGCGCGTGCCGTGACCTGGTGCTCGGGGCGGGTTTCCCGCACGAGACGGAGATCGGCCTCGGCCTCTGGCTCAGCGGCCCCAACCACTCCTACGGCCCCAATCCGCGGGCGTTCGGGCACGACGGTTTCGGCGGCTCGTGCGGCCTGGCCGATCCCGAGGCGGGCATCTCGCTGGGGTACGTCATGAACCGCATGGGCCCCCACATCGCCGACGACCCCCGCAAGACGGCCCTCGTCGACGCCGTCTACAGCGCCCTCTGAGAGCGCTCCCCACGGGCTGTATTCGGCCGACATGCGCACGGCCCCGCTGAACTCCCTTCCGGCATGGTTTAGACCAATGCTAGAGATGGTCGTCGCACCAGAGCCCGTGCCTCCGCCTCCTGACCAGGGTGCCGGAGGCACGGGCTCGCAGCCCGCACGGCTACGTCTTGTCACAAGGGGAGCGCGGACATGGCCCGCAGCACGACGCACGACGACCCTCAGCCTCTCTACTCGCGCATCGCCACGGAGTTGATCGGCGAACTGCGTGACGGAAGCATTCCGCCCGGCGAACGGCTGCCGGGTGAGCGCCAGTTGGCGGCGCACTTCGGTGCCAGCCGGGAGACGGTCCGGCAGGCGCTGGACATCCTGCGCCGGGACGGCCTGGTCTCCACCGACCGGCGCGGCACGCACGCGACGCTGCCCGGACTGCCGGTCGGGCGGCTCCCGTCACTGACCTTCCCGCTCGGCGCGCGGACGGCACGGCCCAGTGCGGTCGACCGGGCGACGGTGACCTGGGAGGCTCCCCCGCCGGACCACGCGTCGGCACTGGGCCTCGCACCGCGCCGGCCCACCCTGGTCCACCGGTACGAGTCCGCGACGACGGACGGGGGCGGCCGGCGCTCGGCCGTGACCTCGTTCTCGGCCGTGGCGCTCTCCGAGGTCGAGGAGCTCGCCCGCTACCGGGACCGCGCGGGCGGTTCGTCGTCGGCCCAACTGCGGCGCGCGTACGACTGGATGCGCCGGGCCGGTCTGACGCTGCACCACCGGGACTCGATCACGCGGCCCGTCGACGCGGCCTCGGTCCGGGTCACCCGGCGCGTGCACGACCAGTACGCGCGCCCACTGGAGATCACCGATCTCGTCGTGGACGCGCAACAGGACGCCCTGGTCTACGAGTTCACCCTGCCCGCGGCCGGATTCGCCTCGCCCGAGGACGGGTTGCCCGGCTAGCGCGGACGGGCGGGCCCGTCGGCGACCGCCGGTCGCGCCCCGGTCGGCCCTCCGACCCCCGCACCGGCCCCGGTCGGCCCTCCGACCCTCGTCCCGGCACGGCGTCCGCGCAGGGCCGTCCGCCGGGACGGGGCGCGCCGACCAGGGACGCGTACGCCGGGGGCCGGCCGGCCGCGTGGTGCGGCCGGCCCCCGGCAGTCCTCAGCGCAGGGAGACCTCGCGGTCCTCCATGCCCTCGTGGCCCTGCTTGCCGCTCAGGCCCTCCTTGCCGCTCAGGCCCTCCTTGTCGCTCAGGTCGTCCTTGCCGCTCAGGTCCTCCTCGGACTCCGGAGCCGCCTCCGCCCCCGCCTCCGCCTCCGCCTCCGGGGCCGCGTCGCCCCGGGAGTGTCCGCCGTCCCGCGCGGGAGCGGTTCGCGGCGGGAGTTTCGCGCCCTCGATGTCCACGTCGGGCGTGATCCGGTCGAGCGCGCGGGGCAGGCCCCAGGCCCGGTGTCCGAGCAGCGCCATGGCCGCGGGCACCAGCGTCATCCGCACGACGAAGGCGTCGACGAGGACACCGAAGGCGAGCGCGAAGCCGATGGACTTGATGATCGGGTCGTGGTTGAAGACAAAGCCGCCGAAGACCGCGACCATGATCAGCGCGGCGGCGCCGACCACGCGGCCGCTGCGGGCCAGGCCCTGGGTGACGGCCCCGGCCGCGTCGCCCGTGTGCTCGTAGTGCTCGCGCATGCGGCTGACGAGGAAGACCTCGTAGTCCATGGCCAGTCCGAACAGCACGCCGATCAGCAGCACCGGCAGGAAGCTGGTGACCGGTCCGGCCGAGGGGATGTCGAGCACGCCGTTCAGGTGGCCGTCCTGGAAGACCCACACGGTGGCGCCGAGGGACGCCGCGACCGACAGCAGGAAGCCGAGCGCCGCCTTGACCGGGACCAGCAGCGACCGGAAGGCCACGGTCAGCAGGATCAGGGCGAGGATCACGATGATCGCGACGAACAGGGGCAGGGCGTCGGAGAGTTTGCCCGCGATGTCGATCGCCGCGGCGGTGGCGCCGGCGATGTAGAGGGTGCCGCCCGCCCCGCGGATGTCCGGCGCGTTCTCGCGCAACCGGTGGACCAGGTCGGTGGTGGCCTGCGCGTCGGGGCCGGTCGCGGGCACGACCGTGATGACGGCGAGGGTGGCGTCCTCGTTCGTCACGGGCTCGGCCGCCACCGCGACCCCGGGGTCCGCGGCCAGCGCGGTACGGAGTCCCGCCACCTTCGACGCTCGGTCCGCGGCGGGCATCCCGCCGGTGTCGACCACCGCGACGAGGGTCGCGTTGAAGCCCGGTCCGAATCCCTCACTCAGCAGGTCGTACCCCTTGTGCTGCGTGCTGGCGGCCGGCTGGGACGCGTTGCCGGGCAGGCCGAGGCGCAGGTCGCGGGCCGGCAGTGCGAGGGCGAGCAGTCCCACCACGCCCACCAGGAGGACGATCAGGGGCCTGCGGGTGACGATCCCGGCCCAGGCGAGGCCGCCCGCGCCCGCCGGGCGCCCGGGGCGCTCCGCCCGGGGGGCGCGCGGGCGGAGCCGTTCGCCGAGCAGCCCGAGGACGGCGGGGACGAGCGTGACGGCGACGAGGACGGCCAGCAGGACGGTCGCCGCCGCGGCCAGGCCCATGATGGTCAGGAACGGGATGCCGGTGACCGCGAGCGCGGCCAGCGCGATGATCACTGTCGCTCCGGCGAAGACGACCGCGCTTCCCGCGGTCGCGACGGCCCGGGCGATCGAGTCCTCGACCTCGGCCTCCGGATCGGCGAGCTGCTCCCGGTGGCGGGACAGGATGAAGAGCGCGTAGTCGATGCCCACCGCCAGGCCGATCATCAGCGCGAGCACGGTGGCGGTGCTGGTCATCTCCACGAAGCGGGAGACGAACTGGACGCCCAGCACACCGATCGCCACTCCCAGGACCGCGGTGAGCAGCGGCAGCCCGGCGGCCACCAGGGAACCCAGGGCGAGTGCCAGCACGGCGAAGGCGATCACCACGCCCACGATCTCCGCGGGGCCGCCGACCTCGGTGACCGGCTGCATGGCCGACCCGCCGAACTCGACCTGCAGGCCCGTGTCACGGGCGCCGTCCATGGCTTCGGAGAGGGCGTCCTTCGCCGACTGCGGCACCTCGTCGGCGGCCTGCCGGAAGTGGACGTCGGCGTAGCCGATCCGGCCGTCCCGGGAGACGGTGCCCGTGGCGGCGGGGTCGGAGACGTGCACGACCCCCGGCACCGAGGCGGCCTTCTCCAGCCCCGCCGCGACGGCGGCCTCCGTCTCCGGGTCGGCCAGGGTGCCTCCCTTCGGAGCCGCGAGCACGACTCGGGCCACCCCGCCCGCGGCGGCCGGGAACTTCGACTCCAGCAGGTCCTGCGCCCTCTGCGACTCGATGCCCGGCACGGAGAACTCGGTGCTCTGCCTGCCGTGCAGGGTGATGCCAAGGCCGCCGACCACGGCGAACAGCAGCAGCCAGACGGCGACGACCCGGCCCCGGCGGCGTGCCGCCCACCGCCCCCAGGTGTACAGGCGTGACGCCATGCCCGTTCCTTCCCCTCGCGCCGCGGGCCCACTGCCGGGCACCGCGAATTCTCTGCACCCTAAAGCATTTTTACAGTCGGATGTAAATTAGCCATGGCTGGTAAAGTCGGGGCATGATGAGCGACGGTCTGCGGGAACGCAGCAAGGCCCGGCGCCGGGAGGCGATCACTCGCGCGGCGTACGAGCTGTTCGCCGAGCGCGGGTTCGAGGCGACGACGATCGCCGACATCGCCGCGTCGGCGGAGGTCTCGCCGCGGACGGTCACTCTCTACTTCCCGTCCAAGCTGGACCTGGCGCTCTCCCGCTTCGACGCGTTCGCCGAACGCCTCGGGGCCGCGCTGCGCGACCGCGCCACGGGTCCCTCGATCCTGGACTCGCTGGAGCACTGGCTACGGGTGGAGATCGCCCGCCGCAGCGACCTCGACGACCTCGAGGACCGCATGCTCGAACTCAATCCCCAACTCCGGGCCGTCGCCGGCGCCCGGCTGACAGAGGTCATCCAGGACGGCGCGCGCATCCTGGCCGAGGAGCGCGGGAGCAGCCCCGAGGCCTTCGGTATCCGGATGGCCGCGGCCGCCGCCGCGGCGGTGGTCGGCGAGGTCTGCCACCACCCCCGGGAGGCCGACATCGACGCCGCGATGTCCTTCCTGCGCGCCGGACTCGCGACGCTGCCCGCGGACCCGGCCGCCTGACCCGCCGCCCCGCCACCACCGGCCGGTCCGGACGCCCCTCGGCCCGGACAACCGCCACCGTGTGTCACGCGCGAGGTGCGGGCGCACGACGGACCCGGCCGCGCCGATCCCCCGTGTCCGGGTGGCCGACTCCCGTGCCGTACGCACCCCGTGGCCGCCGGAGGGGCGGAAACGCCGGAGGAACCCGGGTCGGGCGGGGTGCGGCGTGCGGCCGGCGTCACGGGGCGGCCGCCAGGTGACGCCTCAGAGCCAGCCGTTGCGCCGGAAGCCGCGGTGGATGGCGAAACAGAGGGCGGCGATGACCCCGAGCGCCGCGGGGTAGCCGTACGTCCAGCGGAGTTCGGGCATGTGGTCGAAGTTCATGCCGTACACACCGCAGACCATGGTCGGCACCGCGACAATCGCGGCCCAGGCCGTGATCTTTCGCATGTCCTCGTTCTGGGCGACCGTGACCTGGGCCAGATGGGCCTGGAGGATCGAGTCGAGCAGTCCGTCGAAGGCGTTGATCTGCTCGGTGGCCCGGGCCAGATGGTCGGCGACGTCCCTGAAGTACGGCTGGATCTCCGCGGACACGGCGGCGGGCGGCTCCTGCGCGAGGATCTGCAGCGGCCGGTGCAACGGGACCACGGCACGCTTCAGCTCCAGGAGTTCCCGCTTGAGCTGGTAGATCTGGCCCGCGTCGCCGCGTGCCGTGTGCTGGGCGAAGACGGCCGACTCGACCGCCTCTATGTCGTTCTGCACGGCGTCCGTGACGTCCAGGTAGTCGTCGACCACATGGTCCGCGACGGCGTGCAGGACCGCGGAGGGCCCCTTCGCCAACTGCTCGGGGAGCTGCTCCAGGGCTTCGCGGAGCGGCCCGAGTGATCCGTGGCTGCCGTGCCGGATGGTGATCACGAAGTCGAGTCCGACGAACACCATCACCTCGCCGGTGTCCACCACCTCGCTGGTCGCGGTGAGCTGCTCGTGCTCGACGTACCGCACGGTCTTGAAGACGGCGAACAGCGTGTCGTCGTACCGCTCCACCTTGGGCCTCTGGTGCGCGTGGACGGCGTCCTCGACGGCGAGCGGATGAAGGCCGAACAGCTTGGCCAGTCCCGCGAACTCGTCCTCGGTGGGCTCGTGCAGCCCGATCCACACGAAGCCGTCCCCGGACCCCCGGGTCCGACGGATCGCCTCGTCCGGCGCCCAGTCGCCGGGCTGCCGTCCGCCCTCGCGGTAGACGAGGCAGTTCTCCACCGCGCTCCCCAGCGGGGAACGGGCGGGGTGGCTGAGGTCCACCGTGCGCCGGTAGGCACGGCGGACTGCTCGGCTCAGGTTGCGGATCATGGGCACGGGCTGGGCTCCTTCGGTGACCGGGTCAGTGTGCCACCGGTGCGTCCTGCCTGCGTACGGGTGCCCGTGCACGTTCGACGCGGCACGCACCGGACCTGAACCGGGCTCCCGGTCCGGGTCGTGGACCGGGCCTTGGACCGGGTCCTGAACCGGGCCCGGAACAGGACCCGGAACAGGGCCTGTTCGGGAGCCCGGCCGAGTGGCGGACGGGAGACGGCCGCCGTGCCGTGAAGGGCCGGAGTCCGACCGCGGGAGGGCCGGGGCCCGGCCCGGCACTCCCCCGGCCTCCGCACGCCCGCAGGTCCCGGCACTCCCCTGGTCCAGGGCTCCCGCAGGTCCCGCTGTCCTGCGCGGGTCCCGCTTCCGCACGGCGTGGACCGTCCTCGCTCCCGCCGCTCCTAGTCGGGGCGGGTCGCCACCACCATCCGGCAGCGCGGGCTGCCGTCGGGCCTGCGTCCGAACTCGGGCAGGGGGTGGAGGGCGACCGCGAACCCTGCGCGGACCAGTTCACGCCGTACGTCACCGAGGCGGAAAGCCCGGTAGTACATGACGAACGGGGGCCTCCACACCGCGTTGCGCACCCGCATCGCCGCGTCGAAGCCGAGGAGCGTCCAGTAGTCCCGCGAGCCGGGTCGGGCGGGGGCGCCGATCGGGAACGCGAACGTGCCGCCGGGGCGGAGCACGGAGTGGACCTGGGAGAACAGTCCGGGAAGCTCACGGGGCAGGAAGTGCCCGAAGGCCCCGAAGCTCACGACGAGGTCGAAGGCCGGCCCGAAGGGCAGGGCCCGCGCGTCGCCCCGCACCCACGCCACGGGCGGCCCCGAGCGGCGCGCCCGGTCCCGTGCCACGCCGAGCATGCCCGCGCTGATGTCCACGCCCGTCACCCGCTCCCTGCAGACGGACCGCAGCACGTCCATGCCCGCACCGGTGCCGCAGCACAGGTCGAGTCCGCTGCCGAACGGCCCGATCCTGTCGAGTGCCCGCGCGACGGAGCGCAGGACCGAGTCGGGGGTGCGGAACGGGGTGTGGTCGAACTTCGGCGCGAGGAGGTCGTAGCCGTGCTCGACGGACGACAGCGCCTGGACGGCGAGTTCGCGGAACGTGGGGCCCTGCGGGGTGAACATCGCGCGTCAGCTTAACCAAGGCGCCCTCCCCGGCGGCGCGCGGCCCGGCCGCGCGCCGGAGGTGTCCGGCGCGGCGGCCGGCGGCGGTACGGTCCGCGCCGACGGCCCCGGCCACGGGGCCTACGGGCCGTCCGGCCGGGCCGTGCCGCGGCGGCCGCCCTCCGGCGGGGCGGCCCCGGCCCGCAGGCACTCCGCCAGCCGCCTCTCCAGGAAGCGCCGTTCGGCGTCGTTCTCGACGAGGTCCAGCGCCGTCCCGTACGCCTCGGCCGCCTCCTCGGTGCGGTCGAGGCGCCGCAGGAGGTCGGCGCGGGTGGCGGGCAGCAGGTGGTACTCCGCCAGCTCTCCCGACCGCTCCAGCTCCGCCACCAGGGCGAGGCCCGCTTCGGGGCCCTCCGCCATACCCACGGCCACCGCGCGGTTCAGGCGCACGACGGCGGAGGGCACGAGGCGCGCCAACTCGCCGTACAGGGCGGCGACATCGGCCCAGTCGGTGTCCTTCGCGGTGGGGGCGGTCATGTGGCAGGCCGCGATGGCCGCCTGGATCTGGTACGGGCCGGGGCGGCCCCGGCGCAGTGCGTTCTCCAGCAGGGCCGTGCCCTCGTCCACCTCGGAGCGCTCCCACGCCGTGCGGTCCTGGTCCTCCAGGGTGACCAGTTCCCCGGCGGCGTCCGCACGGGTGTCCCGCCGGGCGTGGTGCAGCAGCAGGAGCGCGAGGAGCCCGAGCACCTCGGGTTCGTCGGGCATCAGCCGGGCCAGCACGCGCGCCAGGCGGACGGCTTCCGCGCAGAGGTTCGCGCGCACCAGGTCGGCCCCGGACGTGGCGGCGTACCCCTCGTTGAAGAGCAGGTACACCACGCCCAGTACGCCGGTCGTCCGCTCGGGCAGCAGATGCGCGGGCGGTACCCGGTAGGGGATGCCGGCGTTGCGGATCTTGCGCTTGGCCCGGACCAGGCGCTGCGCCATCGTCGGTTCGGGGACGAGGAAGGCCCGTGCGATCTCGGGCGTGCTCAGCCCCGCCAGGGTACGCAGCGTCAGCGCGACCCTGGCCTCGATGGGCAGTGCCGGGTGGCAGCAGGTGAAGATCAGCCTGAGCCGGTCGTCCACCACATCGCCGTCGTCGGGGTCGTACGGGTCGGGGGCCCTCTCGTCCCGTGCGAGCACCGCCACCTCCCGCAGTTTCGCCGCGCCCACCGCGCGCCGCCGCAGCACGTCCAGGGCGCGACGGCGCGCGGTCGTGGTCAGCCAGGCGCCCGGGCGGCGCGGCACTCCGTCGCGCCGCCACCGGTCGAGGGCCTGGGCGAAGGCGTCCTGGGCGCACTCCTCGGCGAGGTCCCAGTCGCCGGTCACCCCGATCAGGGTGGCGACGACCTGGCCCCATTCCTCGCGGAAGGCGGCGGCGACGGCCTCTTCGACGCCGCCCGTCCCGCCCGCGCCGTTCACTCCCAGACCGGCCGCACCTCCACCGAGCCGCCGCCCAGCGCGGCGGGGTGCCGCGAGGCGAGCGCGACGGCCTCGTCGAGGTCGGCGACCTCGATGATGTCGAATCCGGCGACGTACTCCTTGGACTCGACGAACGGCCCGTCGCTCAGGAGCACTTCGCCGTCCCGGACCCGCACGGTCGTGGCGTCGGCGCCGGGCCGCAGCCGTGCGCCGCCCTTCACCACGCCGCTCGCGCGCACATGGTCGATGTACGGGGTGAAGGCGGGATCGTCGGCGATCTCCTCCGGGCTGAGCTCGGTGCCGCCGACGGGGGTGCAGATGAACATGACGTACTTCATGACCGGGCCTCCTCGATGTCGAACGGGACCGACAGGTGCTGGTGGACGATCCGCCAGCGGTCCCCGGCCGCCCGGTATCCCGTGGTGACCCGGACGGTGCTGTCCAGGGGCTCGCCCGTGGTGAGCGTGGCGCGCACCCGGACCAGGGCGTGGCTGAAGGCGACGCTCTCGTCGACGCGTACCCGCAGGTCGAGCGCCTCCCGGTGCACGGGGCCCGACACGGTGGCGAACCACCACTCCTGGGCCTTGCGGAAGGCGTCGACCCCGCTGCGCTCCAGTCCGCCCATGGGGTGGAAGACCTCGGCGTCGGGCGCGTAGCAGGCCGCCATCCGGTCGACGTCCCGCTCCCGGGCGGCGGCGGTCAGTTCGGCGTCGATGCGCCGGATCTCGTCCTCGGCGTCCTCGGCGTCCCAGAAGGCGCGCACCTCCAGCGCGCCGATGGTCGCCACGGGGTGCCCGGCCGCCACCCGGACGGCCTCGTCGATGCTGTCGCACTCGACGACGTCGAATCCGGCGACGTACTCCTTGGTCTCCGCGAACGGCCCGTCGGTGCGCAGCACTTCACCGTCGCGGACGCGCACGGTGACCGCTTCGGCGGGGAGCCGCAGCCGGTGGCCGTGCAGCCGCACCCCGCGTACGGCGCCATGCTCCTCGACCCACGGTTCGACGGGTGCCATGCCCGTGGCGTCCGCGGTGTCGTCACCGCAGACCAGCAGCATGTACTTCATGTTTCCTCCCGGTGCTCATGAGGTCCCTGCACCCCACCGACGAACGGGCCGGCGCCGGATCGACACATCCCTCATGGTCGCTCCGGCGGGTGGAGGTCACACCCCGGGCGACACCCGCACCGGAAGCGCGCGGACGCTGTTACCGACGAACCCGGCGTGCGGTGCCAGGTCCGCCTCGGGTGCGGCGAGGTCCAGGCCCGGGAACCGCGTGAACAGCCGTTCGAGGGCGATGGTGGACTCCAGGCGGGCCAGCGGGGCACCGAGGCAGTAGTGGGCGCCGTGGCCCAGCGACAGGTGCCGGACCGCGCCGGGCCTGCCGGGCCGGGTGACGTCGAAGCGGTCGGCGTCCGGGCCGTGCGCCGCCGGGTCGCGTCCCGCCGCCGAGTAGCCGGCGAGGACGGGTGTTCCCCGGGGGATGACGGTCCCGCCGACGGTGAGGTCCCGGACCGGGTAGCGGAAGGGGAAGTAGCTGACGGGCGCGTCCCAGCGCAGGGTCTCCTCCACGACGTCCGACCAGGTGGCGGCACCCCGTACGACCAGGTCCAGTTGGTCGCGGTGGGCGCAGAGCGCGCGGACGGCGTTGGTGATGAGGTTCAGGGTGGTCTCGTGCCCGGCGATGACCATCAGCATCAGGGTGCCGATCAGCTCCTCCTGGGTGAGCCGGTCGCCGCCCTCGTCGCGGGCGGCGATCAGGGCGCTCGTCAGGTCGTCGCCCGGCCGCTCGGCGCGGGCCGCCGCCACCGCGCCGAGCACGGCGACCAGTTCACGGTTCGCGGCGAGGGCGCGCTCGGGTCCGATGTCGGTGGCCACGACCTGGTTGGACAGATGGTGGAGCCGGTCGCGGTGCTCGGCGTCCACGCCGAGCAGTTCGCCGATGACGCCCATGGGCAGCGGCATCGCGACATGCCCGCGCAGATCGGCGACTCCGCCGTCCCGCGCGGCGGCCCGCTCCAGGTCGTCGAGCAGACTGTCCGTCAACTCCCTCACGCGAGGCCGCAGTCGTTCGACCTGACGGACGGTGAACGCCCCGCTCACCAGTGCCCTCAGCCGCCGGTGGTCGGCGCCGTCGGCGGTGGTCATCCCGCGGACCGTCGCGAAGGTGGCGAGGGGCCATCCGGGGGCGATCCGTCCCTCCCGGAGCGCGGTGAAGTGCCGTGCGTCCTTCGCCACTTCGGGGTGGGCCAGGAACTCCTTCAGCGCCTCGTGCCCCAGTACGGCCATGCCCTGGACCTCGCCGGGCAGGACGACCGGGGCGACGGGACCGTGCGCCAGGAGCCGCGCGTTGACGGCGTGCGGGCAGCCGCCCGCGGGGTCCATGCGGTGCGGAGCGGCGGACGTACGGTCCAACTGGATCTCCTGACTGCCGTGTTCCGGCTGTCACAGGAACGGGGTGCGCGGGTCGACTCCCGACAGTACGCGGCCGTGGATCTCCAGGTCGGTCGAAGGGGCGACGAAGGATTGCAGGCAAAGGGCGTTGATGTCGCGGGCGATGCGCTGGACGGGTACGTCGCGCTGGAGCGAGGAGGCGCCCGCGGCCGACGCGAGCAGGTCGACGGCCTCCTTGCACAGCCGGGTCAGACAGCCGCTCTCGGGGCGGATCCGGGCGCGCTCCAGCGGGGTGTACGCGGCGCCGGAGCCGGCCTTGTCCGCGATCTCGCGGGTCGGCCGGGCGGCCACGAGTTCGGCGCCGGAGATCCGCAGTTGCGCCTCGGCCACCTGGAAGTGCGTGACGGCGGCCTCGTACTGGCGCTCATACGAGGTGCAGGTGATGCCGCGGCGGCTGCGTTCGCCGAACTCGGCCTCGCCGCACGGGCCGCCCCGAGCGCCACCGGGGCCGCCCAGGCGCAGAAGAGCAGCAGCACCGGCATGCGGTGGAACGGGTCGTCCGCGTTCGCCTTCGAGGGGAGCCGCCCGGCGAGCATCGGGCCGACCGGGAGCACGCGGTGCGCGGGCACGGGAACGTCCCGGGCCAGGACGGTGTTGCTGCCCGTGCGGGCGAGACCGGTGGGCGTGCCAGTCGTCCAGGATCTCCGGTTCGGCCATCGGCACGGCCGCCCGCACGACCTCGGGCGGTCCGTCGGGCGGGGAGCCGTCGGCCGCGGCCACGGCGGCCGTGAGCAGATGCCAGTCCGCGTGGTGGCAGCCGGTGGCGAAGCCCGAGGCCCCGTTCACGACGTAACCACCGTCGTACGGCACCGCCGTGGCACCCGGGACCAGCGTGCCGCCGATTCTGACGTCGGGCCCTTTCGGACCGGTGAAGAAGTCGTCCTGCGCCTCGTCCGGGGAGAGCGCGGCGATGCAGGCGACTGCGGCGTGACTGAGTGCCGTCCACGCAGCGGAGGCGCACCCGGCGGCGATCTCGGCGAACGCGTCGACCTGGACGCCCAACGGGGTCCGGTGACCGCCGTAGCGCCGGGGGACGTTCATCCGGTTGATGCCGGTGCCGGTCAGCGCGTCGGCCACCTCGTCCGGGACCCGGCCGCGCTCGGCGCGCAGGGCGTTCCGCCGGATCAGCGGCCGCAGTTCCCTCACCTGTTCGACGATCCCCGCGTCGTCCATGCGGACCACCGTGGCGCGGGGCGTGTGCCGTGTCAACGCCACGGACTCCGGCCATCGCCGTACGGACGTGCTATTGTGCTCACAGCACTCGTGTACGCCCTTACCGGCGCCGGTGCCGATTCACCTCTTCCCGCTGATCCGCCCGTCGCATCCGACCGGCGCGGCAGCTCATCTCCGCACCACCTGCATCTCCACCCGCACCGGCACAGGCGTTCCCCGTCTGTCCTCCGGCGTACCCGAGGTGCTGCACCCAGCCGTGCCGGGGCGTGACCACGCCGCCCCCGTTCCGGCCACTCCCTCTTCCACGACCTGTGCGAACCCGTCCGCGAAAGGACACCCACCATGACCACCACACTCGAACGCCCGCCTGCTCCCGTCGTCCGGGAGTCGGCCGCCGGCGTACTCGACCTCATCCCGAACGGCCAGGGCCACCTGCGCTCCCCGGGCATGCTGCCCGGCCCCGCCGACCTCCTGGTCCCCTCGGCCCTCGTCCGCCGGTACGGCCTGCGCAGGGGCGACCTCGTCGAGGGCGTCCGCGGCAAGCAGCGTGCGCTCACCGGCGTCGACCGGGTCAACGGCCGCCCGGCCGAGCAGCGCCACGACCGCCCGCACTTCCACGACCTGACGCCGTTGCACCCGCGGGAGCGGCTGCGGCTCGAACACCCGGCGGGCGGTGCGGCCACCCGACTCATCGACCTGGTCGCGCCGGTCGGCAAGGGCCAGCGCGGCCTGATCGTCGCCCCGCCGAAGACCGGCAAGACGGTGCTGCTGCAGCAGTTGGCCGCCGCCGTCGCCGGCAACCACCCCGAATGCCATCTGATGGTCGTGCTCCTCGACGAACGACCCGAGGAGGTGACGGAGATGCGCAGGTCCGTCCGCGGCGAGGTGCTCGCCTCGACCTTCGACCAGGCCCCGAAGCAGCACATCGCGCTCGCCGAACTGGCCTTGGAGCGCGCCAAGCGGCTCGTCGAGTCGGGGCACGACGTAGTGATCCTCCTCGACTCGCTGACCCGCCTGTGCCGCGCGTACAACAACGCGGCGGCCTCCGGCGGCCGCACCCTCAGCGGTGGCGTGGACGCCGCCGCGCTCCAGGGACCCAAGCGGTTCTTCGGCGCGGCGCGTTCGGCCGAGGAGGGCGGCTCGCTCACGATCCTCGCGACGGCCCTCGTGGAGACCGGCTCGCGCGCCGACGACTACTACTTCGAGGAGCTCAAGAGCACCGGCAACATGGAGCTCCGCCTGGACCGCGCGCTGGCGGACCGCCGGATCTTCCCCGCCGTCGACATCACCCCGTCCGGCACCCGGCGTGAGGAACTCCTCGTCCCCGCCTCCGAATTGGCCGCACTTCGCGGTCTGCGCCGGGCACTGCACTCCCGGGGTGACGGCCAGGCCGGCCTGGAGACCGTGCTGGAGAGGCTGCGAAGGACCCCGGACAACGCGACGTTCCTGCGCCAGGTCCAGCCGACGGTGCCGGGCACCGGGCGGGCCCGGCCGTCCGACGACCACTGAGGCACCCCACCACGCCTCGGCCACCGGCCCACCGATCCGCCGGTCCGCCGACACGCCTCGGCACGGGCCCCGACCTTCCGGCCCGCTCCGGCCCCGCCCACGCCTCGGCCACCGGCCACCGACCCACCGGCCCACCGATCCGCTGACACACCTCGGCACGGGCCCCGACCTTCCGGCCCGCTCCGGCCCCGCCCACGCATCGACCCTCGGCCCGCAGGCAGCCCTCGTGCCGACGCCGACTGGTTCCGGGCCCCCTCAGGCCACCGACCCGCACCCGCATCGCACCGGCGCCGCACCGACTGCGGAACGGCCCCGTCCGCGGTCCCTCGGCCCCGCAGCCCTCGCGCCGACGCCAACCTCTTCCAGGTCCGCTCAGCACCCGCTTCGCATCAGCGCCGCACGGCCGCGAATCGGCCCTCGGTCCTCGGCCCGCTTCCGGCTCCCGGCCCCGCTGCCGCTCCGCGCCCGGCCCCGGCGTCGTACGCAACGCGGTACGTCCGTCCCACCGCCCCGCTCCCGGCCGTCGGCCGACCGGAGCGTTCCGGACCCGCGCGGCACCCCCACCACTGCGGCATCCGGGTGCTCGACGCGTCCGCTCGGCCCGGGCAGCCCGGAGTGCGCCCCGCACATTCCTACGTTTGCGGTATGACTATCGGATTCTCATCCCGCGTGGTCCTGTCCTGTTCGGCCGGCTGCGCCGTCGGGGTGCTGGCCCTGGCGGCGGGACCGGCCGCGGCCTTCGGCGTCACCGGCACGGCCCTCGACCGCGACCGCGCAGCCGTCGGCACCGCGTCCGCCGCGCCACCCGGACCCGGGACGGCGCGGCCCTCGGTGCTCGACCGGCCGGGCACGCACGTACGGCGAGGGGCCGGGGCTCCCAGGACTCCGGCGAGCGTGTCCGCGCGCTCGTGGCTGGTGGCCGACGCAGACACGGGCGAGGTGCTGGCCGGCCACAACGCCCATCTGCAACTGCCGCCCGCCAGCACCCTCAAGACCCTCTTCGCGGTGACCCTCCTTCCCGTGATGCCCCCGGCGGTCCGGCACACCGTCACCGAGCGGGACCTGGCGGGGATCGGCCCCGGCAGCAGCCTCGTCGGAGTCGCCGCGGGACGCACCTACCGCGCCTCCGACCTGTGGCGGGGCGTGTTCCTCAACTCGGGGAACGACGCCGTACGCGTCCTCGCCGAGATGAACGGCGGCTGGCGCAGCACGGCAGCCCAGATGCAGGCCAAGGCGGAGTCGCTCGGCGCCCACGACACCCGGGTCGTGTCCCCCGACGGCTACGACACGCCGGGCCAGGTGTCCTCCGCGTTCGACCTCGCCGTGTTCGGCATGGCGGGCCTGCGCAACGCGGACTTCGCCCGGTACTGCGCCACCGTGCACGCCAAGTTCCCCGGCGACGGCTCCTCGTACGACATCCAGAACACGAACCGCCTGCTGACCGGGGCCAACGGCGTCGAGCCGTACCCGGGGCTCATCGGCGTCAAGAACGGCTACACGACGCACGCGGGCAACACCCTCGTCGCCGCGGCGCGCCGGGACGGGCGCACGCTCGTCGTCACGGTCATGAACCCGCGGTCGGGCGGCGGTTACGCCGTCTACGAGGAGGCGCGCTCGCTCCTCGACTGGGGCTTCGAGGCCGCCGGGCGGGTCGATCCGGTGGGATCGCTCCTGCCGCCGCGTCCGGTGGCCCAGGCCGGACCGGCGGCGCAGTCCGCCGGAACCGGGTCCGCGTCCGCGGCTGCCTCCGCGGCCACGTCGGCGTCCGAGGCCGCGGGACCCGCCGCGGAGTCGGCCGGGGCCACGGCCACCGGCGCGGCCGCCTCCGCCCGCCCCGGGGCCTCCGCGTACTCCGGGGCCTCCGTGGCGTCCGGGGGTCCCGACTCCTCCGTCGGCCGGCCGGGACGGGCGGGCCTGATCGCGGGCGCGGCCGTGCTGGGCGCGGGCGCCGTGGCCCTGGTGATCCGTCTGCGGGTGGGCCGGATCGCCCGCGACTGACCGACGGGCAGTCCGGCCAGCAGGCCGAGGGTGATCCAGACGTACGCGTTGGAGCCGACGAGACCGGCGGGGCCCGAGGCGTCGTCGGTCCACAGCCACACCACACTGCTGCACAGCAGCACGTACAGGACACCGGCGAGCCGCAGCAGCCGCCTGCGCCGCAACCCGCTCTCGACCAGGATCGCCAGTGACGGCAGCAGCCAGACCAGGTGGTGCACCCAGGTGATCGGGCTGACCAGGCAGGCGGCGAGTCCGGTGAGCGCGAAGGCGCCGAGGAGGTCGTCCCCGGCCAGGGCCCGGCGCACCCGCCGCACCCACAGGGCGAGGACGGCCAGCGCCGCCAGCGCCCAGGCCGCACGGCTCGGCACGCCGGGTTCGGCGAGACGCGCCAGGACGCCCTGGAGCGACTGGTTGGAGACGTAGGAGAGGCGGCCGACTCGGGTCGTGTCCCAGACGGCCTCGGTCCAGTAGAAGCGCGAGGCGTCCGGGGCCGCCCGGGCGGCGAGCGCGGTGGCCGCGAGGGCGACACCCGCCGCCGTCGCGGCCGCCCTGCGGCGACCGGCGAGCAGCAGCAGGACGACGAAGATCGCCGGAGTGAGCTTGATCGCGGCGGCCAGCCCGATGCCGGTCCCCGCCCACCGGCGTTCCCGGCCCGCGGCGAGCGGCACGGCGTCGCCGAGGACGAGCGCCAGCAGCACGAGGTTGACCTGGCCGAAGCTGAACGTGTCCCGGACGGGTTCGAGGAGGGCCAGCAGGCAGACCGTCACCGCGACGCCGTACCAGCCGTGGGCGCGGACCCGGTCGGGCAGCAGGGCGCGCAGGACCGAGGCGGTCGCCGCGAGGTTGACCAGCAGGCCCACGGCGACGGCCGCGTGCAGGCCGAGCAGCGCCATCGGCAGCATGGCCACCGCCGCGAACGGCGGGTACGTGAATCCGTACGCCGTGCCCGGCACCCGGTAGTCGTACAGACGTCCGCCGTGGTGGACCCAGGCGTCGACGGCCCCGTGGTACACCCGCAGGTCGAACCAGCCCCGCAGCAGGGGCACGGTCGCGGTGAAGACGGCCACGGCCGTCGCGAGGACGAGCACGGACAGCAGCCGGCCGCGGCCGGTGCGCGGCGCCCTCACGCCGTCCGTCCCGGGGCCGGCACGACCGCGCGGCGGTGGGCCCGCCGGAGCACGATGAGCGCCGTAGCCCCGCCCGCCACCGCGAGCGCCAGTTGCCCCGCCTCCGGCGGGCTCCCGCTGGGCAGGGCGCCCAGCGCGAGGACGGCCGCAGCCGCGGCGACCCGGCGGCGCACGGAGGCGCTGGGCGCGGCCGCCGCGATCAGGAACAGCCCCCACAGCGCGTACCAGGGACGTACGGCGGGACCGAGTACGGCGACCGCCGCCAGGGTGAGGCCCAGCGCGTAGACCGGGCTCGGCCGCGGGCGCCGCAGCCAGATGACGGCTGTGGCGACGGCGGTGGCGGCGAGGCCGAGCGCGTGCCACACGGTCGGCGCGGAGGGCGCGAGATCGCTGCCCAGGGCCTCCAGGAGGGTTCCGGTGGCACGGCCGAGGAGACTGGTCGGCGACCAGTTGTGCGGGGAGACCGGAGTTCTCAGCGCTCCGATCCAGCCGTACCCGGTGCCGGCCGCCGCGGTCGCGGCGACGGTCGTGGCGAGTGCGGCCGCCGCGGTCGTCACGACCGCCCCGACCGTGCCGCGGCGGTCGCGCGTCTGGAGCGCCACGACGGCCGCGAGGCCCAGCAGGGCCGGGACCTTGACGAGGGCTGCGAGCGTGACGAGCACGGCACCGAGCACGGGCCACCGGCCGAGGGCGGCCACCAGGCCCGCTCCCAGCAGGCCGAGCATGACGGCGTCGTTGTGGGCACCGGCCACGAGGTGCAGCAGTACGAGCGGGTTGAGGGCGCCCAGCCACACCGCGGCGGACGGGTCGGCGCCGCTGTGCCGAGCCAGCCTCGGCAGCGCGGCGGCCATCAGCGCCACGCCGAGCAGGGCCACGGCCCTCATCCCGTACAGCCCGGCGGGCACGTCGCCCCGCGTCAGCCCGGACAGCGCGGACGCGACGGCGAGGAACACGGGACCGTACGGGGTCGCGGTCCGCCGCCACACCGGCGCCACCTCGTCGGCGAGCGGCCCGCCGAGCATCGCGGGCCCGTGCGTGTACACGTCGATGTGCGCGTCGACCATCGCGCCCTGCGCCAGATAGCTGTAGACGTCCCTGCTGAACAGGGGCGGCGCGAGGGTGAGGGGCGCGGCCCAGACGGCCAGGACGACCAGCAGGGCGCGGGGTCCCGGCGGCTCGGGGCCACGCACCACCCGCCCGAGCAGCACCCAGGCGCTGATGAGCAGCACCATCCCGAAGTACACGCCGGCCAGGCCGAGCGCGGCCCGCCCGGACGCGAGGGACGGCAGTTCGCGGACCGGCAGCGCCCCGGCCGTCCCGCCACCGACCGCGAGAACGGCCGAGCCCACGAGCCCGAGCAGCCGGCACCGGCGCAGATCGACGGGGAATCCCTTGGCCACCACCGGGTCAGCGTGTCAACGGGGAGTGGCCGGAAGGCGACGCGCGTCCCTCCGGGCGGCGGCCTCGGCGTGTCCGCCGTCCGACCGGGCCTCCTGTTGTCCGGACACGTCCGGCGGGCGGGCCCGCTCAGAACACCGACAGGCCCGTCAGGGTCGTGAAGCGGTCCAGGGCCGCGACGCCCGCCACCGAGTTGCCCCGCTGGTCGAGGCCCGGGCTCCAGACGCAGAGGGTGCAGCGGCCGGGCACGACGGCGATGATGCCGCCGCCCACGCCGCTCTTGCCCGGCAGGCCCACGCGGTACGCGAAGTCGCCGGCCGCGTCGTAGGTTCCGCAGGTCAGCATGACCGCGTTGACCTGCTTGGCCTGGCTGCGGGTGAGCAGGCGGCTGCCGTCCGCGCGGACGCCGTGCCTGGCCAGGAAGCCGGCGGCGAGGGCGAGGTCGGCGCAGGACGCCTCGATGGCGCACTGCCGGAAGTACTGGTCGAGCAGCACCGGGACCGGGTTGTCGATGTTGCCGTAGGAGGCCATGAAGTGGCCGAGGGCGGCGTTGCGGTCGCCGTTGGCCGTCTCGGACGCGGCCACGCCCTCGTCGGCGGCGAGCCCGTCGTTGCCGCTCTCCGCGCGCAGGAAGTCGAGCAGGGTGCCCGCCGCGTCGCCCGTACGGGTGTGCAGGCGGTCCGTCACCACGAGGGCACCCGCGTTGATGAACGGGTTGCGCGGGATGCCGTTCTCGTACTCCAGCTGCACCAGCGAGTTGAACGGGTTGCCTGAGGGTTCCCGGCCCACGTGCTCCCACAGTTCGTCGGCCTCGCGAGCCAGGTCCAGGGCGAGGGTGAAGACCTTGGTGATGGACTGCGTGGAGAACGGCTGCCGCCAGTCCCCGACGCCGTACACCGTGCCGTCCAACTCGGCGACGGCCATGCCGAAACGGCGCGGGTCGCAGGCCGCGAGGGCAGGGATGTAGTCGGCGGGGCGGCCTCGCCCGGGGGTGCTCTCGATCTCGGCCGCGATGCGTTCGAGGACCGGCTGGAACGTAAGGGGCGACGACATGATCACCATTCTCCCGCCCCACCCCCACAACAGCGCGCGACAAGCCCCCTTTCAGGGGCACGGGGAACTGCGCGACCAGCCGTCGACGACCGGCACCGGGCATCCGCCCGGGCAACCCACCCCCCAGGGGCGCGGGGAACTGCGCGGAACCCCCACCCCCGCCACGCCGCACCCGACAAGACAGCCCCCCAACCCCCTATCCCGCAACCCCCACCACTCGATCCGTCAACGGATCGAGTGCCGGTACGGCACGCACACCCCCCACCACCACCCCGCCCCCGAGCAACGGCGCCCCCGAGAACTCGGCGAGCGCCGCCGGGTCGACACCGACACGGGCGAGAGCCGCCGCGGCGACGGGGACACGCGCCCGGTCGGACCCGTCCGCTATCTTCACGGCGACCGCCCGGCCGTCCGGCAGCGCCGCCATCTGGACACCCTCGAAGCCGTCCTTGGCGAGCAGCCCCGGCACGGCCCGCATCAGCGCGGCCACGTCACGGCCGGAGCCGGACACCATCTCGGCGTGCTCACGCATCGCGTCGGCCACATGCGCCTCGGGGGTGCCGGGCGGAGCCGTCACGATCCGGGCGGCGGCACGGGCGAGTCCGTGCAGGGACACGGAGAACAGCGGGGCGCCGCAGCCGTCCACGGTGACCCGGGCGACCCTCTGCCCGGTCAGGGTCTCGACGGTCTCCGCGACGGCCCGCTGGAGCGGATGCTCCGGGTCGAGGTAGTCGTCGAGCGACCACCCGTTGAGACGGGCCGTCCACAGCATCGCCGCGTGCTTGCCGGAGCAGTTCTGCGCGAGCCTGGACGGCGGCCGGCCCGCACGGATCCAGTCCTCCCGGACGACGGGGTCGTACGGCAGGTCCGCGATGTTGCCCAGGTGGTCCTCGGTGAGGCCCGCCAGCTCCAGGAGGCGCCGGGTGCCCGCGAGGTGCCGCTCCTCGCCGGAGTGGCTGGCGGCGGTCAGCGCGAGCAGTTCGCCCCTGAGCGGCAGGCCGGCCCTCAGCAGCGCGACGGCCTGCAGCGGCTTGAGCGCCGAACGCGGGTAGAAGGCCGCCTCGATGTCGCCGATCTGCAGTTCCACGGTTCCGTCGGCGGCCAGGACGACCACCGATCCGTAGTGGACGCCTTCAACGACGCCGCCGCGGACGAGCCGGGCGACGGGCGCGTGCAGGGGTTCCCGGACGGAGGGGGCCGCCGCGAGCGGCCTGCCGTACCCGGCCGTGGCCCGGGCGCTCACGCCGCCGCCCCGTTCCCGGACACGGGCGCGATCCGGCCGCGTACGCCGTACCGGCCGGCCGTCGCGGCTGCCGCGCGGGGCCACGGACGTACGTGGTCGGGGTGGGCGGGCACGACGTGCCGGTGCCCTGAGGGCCGGCCGCACGCGTCTCCGGCGGAGAGGCCGCGGTCCGGCCCCGTCCGCTCGTCGAAGGACTGCTCGCTCACGCCTGGGGTCCGCCTTTCATGGGGGTGTCCGCGGAAGCCGCGCGCTCGGAGCGCACGATCGCGGTGAGGGTGGTGCCGACACGGTCGAGGTGGTGTGTCATGGCCTCGATGGCGTCGTGTTCGCTGCCGTCGACGAGTGCCTCGACGATGGCGCGGTGCTCCCGGTCGGACTGCTCGCGGCGGCCGCCGAGTTCGTTGAGGAACGCGGACTGCCGGGCCAGCGCGTCGCGGATCTCCTCGATCACCCGGCGGAAGACCGGGTTCTGAGCGGCCTGCGCGACCGCGAGATGGAAGAGCGTGTCCATGGCCACCCAGGCGATGGTGTCGCTCTCGCGCTCCATCCGGTCCAGGAGGCGGGCCAGGTGGTCGAGGTCCTCGGGGGTGCGGCGCACGGCGGCGTAGCCCGCGACGGGGATCTCCACGTGCCGCCGGACCTCCATGAGGTCGCTGGCCGTGTAGTCGCCGAAGGTGGGGTCCTCGACGGGGCCGTTCGACACGACGAAGGTGCCCCTGCCGGTCCGGGACACCGTGAGTCCCATGGTCTGCAGGGCGCGCAGGGCCTCGCGCAGCACGGGCCGGCTGACTTCGAGGCGCCGGCACAGCTCCGCCTCGGAGGGCAGCTTGTCCCCCACGGCGTACTCACCGCCCTCGATGGCGGCACGGAGGTGCCCGAGCACGGCTTCCATCGCACTGACCCGCCTCGGCACGGGCACAGCTGTCTGGCTGTCTGACAGGTTCACGGGTGTGATCCTGCGGGGGACGGGGAGGTGCTGTCAAGGCGGTCATGCGGGTCTTCCCGGGAGAGCCGCCTTCGTCCACCATGGAAGACATGGCGGACACGGCGGAAAACACAGGAACCCTCCAGTCGGACCTCATCGACCTGTCGGGCATCCCCCTGGACGAACTCGGTTCGGTGCGCCTCCTGCCGACGGCCCTCGCCGCGCTGAACCATCGGCTGGCCGGCGGCTCGGCGCCCCTGTGCGAGAGCGGCATGGCCGCACTGTGCGGAACGACCCCCGCCGTCCCGGCCGGTGCGATCGTGACAGTTGACCGACGCTGAGCCGTTCAGGCTGCCGCCGCGGATGTTCACGGCGGTCGCCACCGGCGATGTGAGCGAGGGCGATCTCGCTCTTCTGCGCTCGGCCCAACGCAGCCGGCTGCTGCTGGCCCTGATGGCGATCCGCGGCACGGCCCGGCAACCGGACGAGGGCGGACCCCGGGGCACGCACGCGCCGACGCGGCCCTCGACGGCATGGGACGTGCTCGCGCACGCCCAGCGCTCCCGCCCGTCGACCGTGGAGGACGTCCTCGCCGACCCGGCGGTCGGCGCCTGGGCCTTCCAACTCCTGCGGCGCCTGGAGCACGGGGCCGCGGCCGCACCCGGGGACGCCCCGCTCTGGGCGGGTGCCACGCTGCTCGGCGCTCTCGCGGGTGCGGCCGCCCTGCGGGCGGGCATCCGTGCCACGCTCCGCATCCCCGCCGGGGCGGGCCGGCTGTGGCTGCCGTCGCTGGGGCTGAGCGGCTCCGTGAGCCGGGGGACCTGGGCGGTGGTCACCCTGGAGTGCGGCCCCCGGGGCGCCGCGGTGTTCGGCGACAGCGGGTCGATCCGTCTGCCCGGGGACCTCGCACGCCCGGCGGACGGCTGGTTCCCGCTCCCCACGATCGACCGGCAGAGCCCCACCGGCCCCGCACCCCTCGCACTCGACCACCTCAGCCCCTACCGCGACTTCCGCGCGGTGAAGGATCCGACGCGGCTGACGGCCCCCGTCCTGGAGCGCTGGCGCTCGCTCCTCCGGGAGGCCGACGCGCTCCTGCGCTCCGGCCACCCGGCGGCGCACCGCCTCGTCACCGGCACAGTACGGACGGTCGTACCGGTCGACGGGCCGAGCGAGCTGCGTGCGGTCAGCGCCACCGCCCCGGACTCCTACGGCGCGGTCACCATGTCGCTGCCCCTGGACGCCGAGGCCATGGCCGCCGCCCTGATCCACGAGGCACGGCACCAGCTCCTCAGCGCGCTGGCCGAGCTGACACCCCTGCACATCCCCTCCCGCGAGGGCCCTCAGCCCGTGTACTTCGCGCCCTGGCGTGCCGACCCGCGCCCGTTGCGGGGACTGCTGTTCGGGGCGCACGCCTTCGCCGGGGTCACCTCGTTCTGGCACGCGCTGCAGGCCCGGGACCGGGAGCGCGCGGAGTTCGAGTTCGCGCTCCACCGCCGGCAGTTGCGTACGGCCCTCGCCGCTCTCGGGACGGCCACGGGCCTGACCCGAGCCGGCGGCCTGGTCGTCGAGGGCCTGACGCGGGAGGCCCGCCGCCTCGCGCGGGAGCCCGCGAGCGGGCGCGCCGGGCGCGCGGCGGACCTGTGCTGCCAGGACCTCGGAGCGCTCTGGAGGGCGGCGCACCTAGAGGTGGACGCCGAGGCCGCGGCGGAGCTGGCGGCCGCCCTGCTGGCCGGCCACCCGCCCCCGCTCACGCTTCCCGCGGCACAATTACGGACCCATCGCACCGGCACGCCCCGGACGTCCGGGGCGGAACAGGCCCGACTGTGGCTGGCCCGGCTGCGTTTCACCGATCCCGCAGCCTTCGACCGCGCGTGCGCCGCGATCGCCGACGGGGCCCCGCACCCGTTCGGGATCAGGGACGCGACGGTCGCCGACACCCGGCTGACGGCGGGTGAACCCGAGGCGGCGCTCGACGAGTACCGCCGCCTGCCGGCCTCCCCCGCCTCCTTGGTCGGAATCGGCCTCGCGGCGAAGGCGGACGGGGTCTCGATGCTGGTCGAGCGCCCCGAACTCGTCCTGGCGCTGCAGGCCGCGCTCACCCGGCTCGGCGCGCCCGCCGCCGGGCCCGAGGAGCTGGCGGCCTGGCTCGGCTCGCGCTCCACGGCCCCGGACGGTGCGCCGTCAGACGCTGAGCAGATCGATGTCGCAGTTGGCCCGGACTCCGTTGGCGGCGTCCAGCGTGGCCTGGTGGTCGGGACCCAGCACCAGGCGGAATGACGCGAGCGCCCTGTCGTAGAGCTCCTTGGCCTCGGCGGTCTCCCCCAGCGCCTTCAGGTCGTACGAGAGGTTGAGCATGATGGCCAGCGTCGCGGGGTGCTCCCCGCCGCGGGTCTCCACGCTGTGCACCAGCAGTTCCCGGTCCAGGTCCCGGGCCCCTTGCAGCTCCCCCATGGCGAACAGGTCGCTGGCGAGGTTCGTGCGGGCCAGGATCGTGCGCGGGTGGTTCGCGCTGAGGACGCGGCTGAGGCCGTTCACAGCCGCCTCGTCGAGCGCGTGGGACTCCTCGATCTGCCCCAGCAGACGCAGGGTGACCGCGAGGTTCGTGGCGGTGGCGTAGGCGTGCGGGTGCTCCTCGCCGAGCAGGTCGCGGCAGTGCAGCATCGTCTGCCGGCCGAGGTCCGCGGCAGCGCCCAGGTCGCCCGTCTGCCGCAGGTCGGTCGCGTGGTTCAGCGCGGCGCGCACCGTGTCCAGGGACTTCTCGCCGCGCTGGCGCCGCAGCAGGTCGAGGACCTTGGAGGAGAGTTCCAGCGCGCCGGTGTGGTCACTGACCTTGCGGCGCGTCACGGAGAGTTCGCGCACGACCCAGATCGTGAGGGAGTGCTCCTCGCCGAGCATCCGCAGCGTGCGCTTCCACAGCTCCTCCTGGCCGTCCAGCGCGCTACGGAACTGCCCCAGCTCCTGCAGGTCGATGTAGACGGAGTGCAGGGTGTTCAGGGTCTGCAGATGATCGTCGCCGATCACCTCGACCCGCCGTTCGTACGTGTCGACGTCCATCCGGTGGGCCTCTTCGAAGTTGCCCGCCAGACGAAGGCTCACGGCGTAGTTGTGGGCCGCCTGCAGGGTGCCCGGGTCGTCCGCCCCCTGCTCCCTGAGCGTCGTCTCGTAGGCCCGCTGGTCCAGCTCGCGGGCCCGGTAGAAGTCGCCGCGCAGGCGCAGCAGGATCGCGAGGACACTCAGCGCGCGCTGCGTCGCCTCGTCTCGCTCGCCGAGCACTTGGCGGCAGCGCTCGACCAGTTCGGACTGGAGCTCGTAGGCGTCGGTGTAGCGGTTGAGCCAGCGCAGCGCCTCGGCGCGCACCTGGTCCGCGGCGATGACGTGCTCGTGCTCGTGGCCGAGTTTGCGGCGCCAGACGCCGGCCGCCTCCTCCGCGGCGTCCAGCGCGGCGCCGTAGTCGCTGCGGGCCAGCAGGAACTTGGCCTCGTTCAGTACGAGTTCACGGGCCCAGGGGTCCTCGCACTCCACCATCCCGGAGGCCCGCACATGGGGCAGCAGCGCCGAGTAGCGGGGCCATTCCGAGGAGCGCTGCGGGTTGCGCGGGTCCGCGTGCGCGAGGATCTGGTGCGCGGTGTGCCGCATCTCGCCGCGCTCCATGCCGTTCATCTGCTCGATGAGTACACGCTGCACGAGGCGGTGGACCTGGATGGTCGACTTGCGGTGGTCGATGCGCGCGAGTGCGTACCTGCCGATCTCCCGCACGGCGCGTGCCAGTTTGATCGGATCGTCGAGCGCCGCTCGCAGGGCCGGCGGGGCGTCGACGCCCCGCACCGCCGAGAAGAAGTCCCAGTCCACCGGCTCGGGCGCGAAGTAGGCGCACACCTGGAGCAACTGCAGAGCCGCCGGATGGTCCTCGCGCAGACGGTCCAGCGAGACGTTCCAGGCGGCGGCGACCGGGAGGTCGTAGTCCGCGGGCGGGTCGACCTGGAGCAGTTCCGCGTACTTCGTCTCGAAGAGATCGAGGTACTGGTGTACCGGCATTCCCGTCTCGGCGAGCCACACCGCGGCCTGCTCGACGGCGAGCGGCAGGTCGCCGAGCGAGTCGGCCAGCCGGCTGGCGGCGTCCTCGGGAATCTGCGGACTGCGTCGCTTGATGAGCGCGACGCTCTCCTCACGTGCAAACACATCGACCTCTAGTGAATTGGCCAAGCTCGACCACTGGGAATTGCGAGAAGTCACCAGCACTCGCCCCGGGCCGTCGTTGGGGAAGAACTGCCTTACTTCCTGTGGGTTCTCCGCGTTGTCGAACACCAGGAGCCAATTCGAGTAGGGTTCGCCGACCCGTAAGGCTTCCAGGACCGCGGGTACGGCGCTTCGGTCGGCACCGGCCCGCAGGCCCATCTGTTCCCCGAGTTCAATCAGGGACTGCACGATCAGGTTGGTCTGTTCGGATGGAATCCACCAAATCAAGCGGTAGTCCCGGCTCCGCCTGTATACATGCTCGATGGCGATCTGCGACTTACCGACGCCGCCCATCCCGTGCAGGGCTTCCGGGAGAACCGCCGTCACCCCGTCGGTCAAACGCCTGTTCAATTGTTCGAGGAGGTCCTCGCGACCGGTGAAATTACGATTCCGCTGCGGGACGCTGCCCCACAACCGCGGCGGCGGTTCCGTACGCGCGACGGATGGAACGGACTGCGACGCGGTGGACACGGAACCTCCTGGGGCTTCCTGCAATGAGGGCGACTCCTGCCGGTGAGGCACGGGGAGCGATGACGGCGGTGACGGTGGCGAGTCGCCAACCGTAGTAGAATAGTAACCCTGTGTCACATTGACTGGTGAAGGCGGCTCTCCAGCCTCGTGGAGCAGCCTTTTCAGCCGGGTGGCACGGGTCAGATAGGGGCCGGACAGGGCACAGAGGGCGGTGTGCAGGGGGCGCACGAACGGCCTGGTGCGATCGGTGACCGGGGGGTCGACCGCATCGACGCGCCACTGCAGAAGAGCATCGCCTCCCGCCATCGACGTGGCCAGTCGGGGGCCGAGGTGCGCCGAGACCTGGCGGAGCACGTCCATGGTCTCCCCGCGGGTGCCGAGCCCCAGCAGTTCCTCCCGCACGCCCGCGCCGAAGTCGAACGACACCTGCTGGGCGTCCTCGGCGTCGATTCGGCTGTCCGTGCGCCGCACCAGGCCGAACAGCAGGATCTCCGCGAGATTCCACGCCTCCGCCCCGGGCATCGAACGCTGGATCAACCGCATCACCGGCAGGTTCAGAGGGGCGGCCGCCAGCCTGCGGGCCAGGGTGAAGGCGGCCGGCGACGCCTTTGCCGTGAAGCGCCGTACCGCCTCGCGGGCCCGGCCGGGAGGCGGCCCGGGAACGGCTCCCGGGGCGTTCCGTGCCGCGAGGTCGCCGCGCGGGCCGGTGAGCAGCACGGCGAGTTCATGGGTGCCGCCGGCCGCGGCCACGAGCCGGGCCCAGCGGTGCAGGGACCCCGGACCCAGCTCCAGGAGCGGCACCGGCACCGCTTCGGCCAACCGCGGGGCGGCCGTACCGTCGGGGGTGTCTAGCCCTTCCCCCGGACCACTCGTTCGCAGCAACCCGAGCGACCCGTTCGGCAGGGCCGGGTGCGGGGCGGCCAGTCGCGCCCGGACCGCGCTGGGGAGGGTGAACTCCCACACCTCCTGGGGCATCAGGCTCAGCACGGCGGTCGGCGACTTCCGGGCGACACCGCAGAGGAACGCGGCCGCGTCGCCGTTGCGCCAGGCCTTGGCGAACCCGTCAGTGAGCACCAGGACCACGTCGTCGGGCCCGTAGGCCCCAGTCACGGGGCGTCCGCCGCGCCTGCGCACCGCGGTCCCGGCGGCGGCGACGTCGAGCCGCACGGTCCTGATGCTCCGGAAGGCCGCCGTGTTCTCCATCAGGCCCCGTACGTCACGGACCGTGTCGCTCCACAGTTCCATCGACGGGCTCGCGTCGACCACCAGGACCAGGCCGAGACGGCGTTCGTCCGAAGGCCCGTGGACCGGCAGCCACAGGTCCTCGGCCGCGGCGCGTTCGGCGGTGGCCTCCTCGTCGAGCACCGGGGCGTCCGCGGCCGGCCTGCGCAGCCGCATCGGCCGCAGCGCGTGCCCGAGGGCGAGTCCGCCACCCGGCAGGTGTGCGGACCGGGACGGCCGCGCCCCCGCCGCGTCCGTTTCGTTGAAGGGTTCGGGTTCGAACGGCTCCCAGGGGCCGTCGGCCCCGGTGGCCCACTCCGCGCCGGAGGCCGGGCCGTCCGGCCCCGGTGTCCGCTCCGGTCCCGCGGCTGTCTGGCCGGGGGCCTCGGGCGTCCCGGCAACCCCTGCCGCCGGTCGTGTCCCGTCCTCGTGGGCGCGGTCCCGGCCCGGCGCGGGCGCGTCCCCCGGCGGCCCGGACGCCTCGCGGCCGGCGGCCGGCCTGTCGGGTGCGCCCGGTCCGCCGCGCGCCGGCGGACCAGCCGGCCTCCGGGGCGCCGGCGGCCGCCAGTCGCGGTACGGCGCCGCGGCGTGCCGGCACGCCGCGAGGTACACGGCGTCCATCAACTCGAGGCGGGACAGCCCGGGTCGGGGCTCCCCGTCGGGGCCGCCGGTCATCCCTGCCTCACACCGGGCACGGTTCCGTCGAGCCGGTGCCAGGCCGCCTCGACCAGCCGCTGCAACTCCCCGTCCTCCCCCTGGCCCCGATGCGACGTCGCCAGGTGCACGGAGTTGAGGAGCTGGTCGATCGCGAGGCCGCCCTGCCCGCGGCTGCGCTCCAGGAACCGGGTGATCAGGGGACCGAGGAACTCCTCGTCCACGTCCTCCCCGAAGTGGGCGGTCAGCATGCCCGCGAGGTCGTCCTCACCGGGGTCCGGCATGTTCAGGAGCAGGCACCTGCGCAGGAAGGCGGGCGGGAACTCGCGCTCGCTGTTGGAGGTCATCACAATGACGGGGAAGGCCCGGCAGCTCACGACTCCCCCGGAGATCTCCGCCTCGCCGTCGGGGTCGTCCGTCATCACTCGGACGAGGGGGTGCCTGCGCCTGGCTCGCCTCAACTCCGGGATCGTGTACGACCCTTCCTCGAAGACGCTGAGCAGGTCGTTGGCCAGATCGAGGTCGCTCTTGTCCAACTCGTCGATCAGAAGCACGCGCGGTTCGCCGTGCGGGAGCAGGGCCGTTCCGAGCGGCCCCAGTTGTATGTAGTCGCCGACGCCCGGCGGGCCCGCGGGAGCGTCGTCGCCGGGGGTGGAGTCACCGGCTGCCGCGCGCAGGGCCGCCGTGTCCTGCACCCTGCCTATCGCGTCGTACTCGTAGAGGCCGCGCTGCAGCGTCGTCCGGCTGGTGATGTGCCAGCGCAGGACACGGCCGAGCCGTAACTCCCGGCTGATCCGGTAGGCGAGACTGGACTTGCCCGTTCCGGGACGTCCGCTCACCAGGAGAGGCCGGCGCAGCAGGAGCGACGCGTTCACCATGTCCGCCTCGCTCCGGGCGAACTCCGAGGTGTAGCCCGCGGGGCGGTACGTGCCGAGCCTGCGGTCGGTCTCCGCCGCGTCGTGCGGGGGCGCGCCGACCAGTGGTCCGCCGTGGAACGCCCGCCAGGGCGGGGGCGGCGGAAGGAGCTCGCCCAGGGTGGTGTCGCGCAGGGGTTCGCCGGTGCCCCGGTAGATCCACCATCGGGGCCGTGCGCCGTCGGAGGCGGCCGGGAGTTCCGGGGGTTGCCGTACGGGGGCGTCGTCAGGAAGCGTCACAGACCCTCCTCCACGGCCGTCGAGGCGACGGAGGCAGTGCCCGCGGGCGCGACGGGCAACCGGTCCGGATCGTCCCACAGCAGAGCGACATGGCGGCCGACAACAGTTTCCGTTTCAGAATCGCGGTCACTGGACGCTATGCGCAACGCTTTGACGACACCAGGTAGTCCGCGGGGATCGTGAAGGTCCAGCAGTGCGCGCAACGCGGTGCGGAAAGCCGGGTCGGAGTGCCCTCTGCGGTCCCACAGCACGACGGGCACCCCGGCACGCAGCGCCTCTCCCAGCTCGTCCGAACCTTCGTGCGCCCCGCCTTCGCGTCGTGAGCCCCCGGGAGCACCGCTGAGCACGACCACCGCGGGCGGTGGCTCGGAGAGCAGATGGGACCGGCCGTCCTCGGGGAACCAGTGGACCCGGCCGGCCCGGCCCTCCGTGAACGCCCTCCACCGGCTGCCCCAACGGCCGTGCAGGTCCCGGCGGTCGTGACGGTCCGAGCTGCGTACGACAACGTGGTGATCCTCCCCCAGCACCCCACCCACTCCTTGGAAAGAAGTCTTGCGCCATCGTTCCACGTGGAGATCAAGCAACAGGCTGGGAAGCACAAATTCAAGGGCCAGGTCCGTCCTGAGGTAGGCCCACTCGCTCTCGGCCCGGTGGATCAACTCCCGTACCGCGCCCTCCGCGTGACGCAGGTCGATCCGCCGGTCGGCGCCGCGCTGCTGGTCACCGGGGTGCGCGCGCCACCAGTGCGAGAGCAGGGCCCCTCGGTCGTGGTCCGCGTCGAGCAGCGGGCGCAGCCGGATGACGAGGTAACTGGGCGGGCTCCACACATCGGTTCGCCGCGGCGCCGCCGACTTCTCTGCCCCGGCACCGTCGTCGCGCGCCTCGGGCCGGTACGGATCGTGCGTGTCCGCCCAGTCCACCAGGCCGAAGTGCTGGTCGCCGTCGGCCACCAGGGCGAGCTGGCGCAGGAGTTGGAAGCAGGGCAGCGACTCGCCGGGACGGGCGTTCAGGGACGCGGCGTGCAGGAAGACGACCCAGGGCTCCGTGCAGTGGGCGGGCGCGGCAGGCCGGCTGCGGCCGTGCAGGAAGTCCGAGTACCAGCGCCGGAGATCGGGCACCTGTACGCCGTCGAGCAGTTCGAAGACCTCGTCCCACTCCTCGGCGGCGAAGAGGTCGACCTGCCACGCCGCGACCGCCGCCTTCAACCGCTGGATGCCTGGGGTGTTGCCCTCGCGCACCTCCAAATGGCGTACGAGCGGCGCGAGTCCGGCCGGACGGGCGCACAGCTCCTCCATGAGCTGGACGAGCAGCGCCCGCCTGGAGGTCGGTGCCGTGCTGTCGGCGGCCGCCCTGGCCCGCTGGCCCAGTCGGCGGACGATGTCCTGGACGGCGGCGAGGTCGGTGAGGCGGCCGGCGTTCTCGACCTCGTCGACGAGGTACCTCGGCAGTTCGCGGCCGACCGGTCCGCCCCGCACATCACCCATGAGGGCCCTGGCGTCCGTCATCGGGCCCCTCCCGCTGCCGCGTCGGCTCCGCAGCAGATGCCGGCCAGCACCCTCAGCGCCTCCTCGGCCGGTGCCGAGCCACCGCCGATCGCGCCCACCGCGACCCGCAGCGCGGCGCAGCCGCCTGGCTGGTCCGCGCACGCCTGCACGAGCGCCTGGAGCTGCTGCCGGGGCCAGGGATGGTCGGGAACGTTGCGCCGTACGGCGGGCGGAAGTTGGGCCCGGAGGAGCCGCCCGCTGTCGTGCGCGATCTGCGGCACGTCGAGCAGCGCCTCCGCCAGCGCGTAGGTCCCCTCGAGCGACGGCGGCGAACAGACCGCCCGCGCGGCAGGCGTCCGCAGGGCACCGGACAGCGGCGGCCAGACGCGTGCCGCGGCCTCCATGGGCAGCATCCAGGCGATCCTCGCCGTACGGTCCTTGGAAGCCGCGGTGACCAGGCCGATGACCCGGCGGGCCGCGGGGTCCCAGACGGCCGCTCCGCTGAAGCCGCGTTCGACGACGGCTCCGGTCGCGCGGACCCCGTCGAGCTGGACCCAGTCGGGGCAGGAGCCGCCGCGTCCCGTGAGGCGGGCGGTGGCGATGAGCCCCGCGGGCGCGCCGCGCGGGTAGCCGATCACGGCGACACGCCGTCCGTCGGGCGGCCCGCACTCGGCGACCGGAAGCGCGCCCGCGCCGGACGGCGGGGCGGGCCGGCCCTCAAGGGCGGCCAGCACGGCGAGGTCCGCGCAGTCCGCCGGCGCCGTGCCGGGTAGGAGGAGGTCCAGGGGAGGCGGCGGCGACCACACGCCGGGAACCGTGCGCACGGCGGCGGACCAGGAGCGCCCCGGCAGGTCGACGAGGAGTTGGCCCTGCGGGGCCCGCCCACCGGAGGCGCCGGTCCCGGAGCGCGCCAGGGCGGCGGCGACGACATGGGCGCAGGTCAGGACGTGCAGACCCGTGCCGGGCGGCGCCACCAGCACCCCGGCTCCGTACAGGACTCCGTCCTCGGACAGCACCCGCACTTGTCCCTGTTCCGGCCCCACAGTGATTCGCTCCCCCGAACGTCACGCGTGTGCCCCGCACCCGCTGCACCGGTCCGGCAGTGACGTACGACCGTCAACTCGGCGTCCGCCGGCACCCGTTGTGTACGAGGACTTACCCGATCACACCGGATCCCAACAGCCCCAGCCGCAAAAGTCCGGTCCCGGCCGGGCGCCGCCGACGTGCCCGCCGGCCCGGGTACGGGTCCCGGCCGGGCGGACCGCCATGCTCCGCCGCCGCTACCTCCAGAGCGCCTCGGCCACGGCCACCCCCACGTAGACGGCGCCCACGCCGGCGAACACGCAGGCCAGCGCGTTGGCCGCGGCGTGCAGCAGGTGGCCGCGCTCGACCAGCCGCATCGTCTCGTACGAGAAGGTGGAGTACGTGGTGAGGGCGCCGCACAGGCCGGTGCCGAGCAGCAGTCTCAGCTCCGGGGAGGCGGCGCCGGCGGCCGTCGCTCCGGCGAGGGTGCCGAGGATCAGCGAGCCGGAGACGTTCACCGTGAAGGTGCCCCAGGGGAAGTCCGTCGTGTGCCGGGACTGCACCGCGCGGTCGGTGAGATGGCGCAGGGCCGCGCCGATCGCGCCGCCGACGAGTACCCACACCCAGTTCACCGCGGCCCTCCTTCCGCGCCGCCCCGCCCAGGGGGGCCGCCGGACGGGCCCGGGGGGCTCGCGCCGCCACCCCGGTCCTCCTCGGCGGCGCGGCCGGGAGCCGCGAGCCGGCGTGTCGCCGCCGTGCCGAGCACGACCGCCACGAGCGCGGCGACCAGGGTGGCGGCGAGCGTGGCGAGGGCGGTGCCGGGGTGGCCCCCGTCGGCGAGGTCGCGGATGTCGAGCGCGTAGGTCGAGAAGGTGGTGAAGCCGCCGAGCACGCCGGTGCCGAGGAAGGGCCGGACCAGCCGGTGGGCCGTGCGCACCTCGGTGACCAGGACCATCAGGACGCCGATGGCGAAGCACCCGCCGACGTTGACCCAGAACGTGGTCCAGGGGAAACCGCCCGGGGGCGTGGGCCACAGCAGCGCGGCCCCGTACCGGGCCGCCGCGCCGAGCGCGCCGCCCAACGCCACCACGGCGACGACCGGCGCCTGCCCCTGCCGGACCGGGTGCGGCCGGACGGGCCCGTCGGGCCCGCCGGGTCCGTCCGCCGGTTCTGCGTGGGGGGCGCTCATGGGCGTACGTCTCCTGGTCGCGATGGGGGATCAGGCTAACCCCCGGTGATCAGGACGCGCCCGACGCCTCCTGCTCGATGCTCGCGAACCGGGCCGCCATCGCCGCCTGGAGCGCCTGGGCGCCGGACAGCGGACGCACCATCACCGTGAAGTCGTCGATGAGGCCGTCCTCGTCGAAGTGCAGGAAGTCGCAGCCCTGGACGGCGCGGTCCCCCACCCGCGCCTCGAAGACGAGCGCCAGGTCGCGACCGCCGGCGTCCGTGATCTCCCGCACGTACGTGAAGTCCTCGAACACGTGCAGCACGGCGCCCAGGATCGCGGCGGTGATCGGCTTCCCGGCGTAGGGCTTGAAGACCACCGGACTGGTGAACACGACGTCCTCGGCGAGCAGGTCCACGACGGCCGCGTGATCGCCGTCCTCGACCGCCTTGCGGAAGGGGTGCATCTTCCCACCTCATATTCAATATGTTGAATAGGTGCGTCGGACAGTACTCGGGCGCCCCGACATCCGCAACGCCTGGACGGGTGGCGAGGCCGGGGCAGGCGGGGTCGCCGGGGTAAGTAGGTAGGAACCACCGACCGGAGGTGCTGTCGTGTACTACCCGCTGACCGTCCGTGACTTCCTCGACCGCGCGGCCCACGTCTATCCCGACCGCGTAGCCGTCGTCGACGAGCCGCAGCAGCCGGGGCCGAGCCTCGGTGAACTCACCTATGGGCAGCTGGCCGGGCTGGCCCGGGCCCAGGCCGCCGCGCTCGACCGGCTCGACGTCCCGGTGGGCGGACGGGTCGCCGTGGTCTCGCAGAACTCGGCACGTCTGCTGACCTCGTTCTTCGGCGTCTCCGGCTGGGGACGCGTGCTGGTCCCGGTGAATTTCCGGCTCACTCCGCCGGAGATCGACTACATCGTCCGGCACTCGGGTGCCTCGGTGGTCTACGCGGACCCGTCCTGCGCCGGGGTCCTGGACACGCTGGACGTGAAGCACCGGTTCGTCCTCGGCGACGACGAGCAGCTGTTCCTGCCCGGCACCCCGCCGCGCGAGTGGTCCGCGCCGGACGAGTCGGCGACGGCCAGCATCAACTACACGTCCGGAACGACCGCCCGCCCCAAGGGAGTCCAGCTCACCCACCGCAATCTCTGGCTGAACGCGGCCGTGTTCGGTCTGCACACCACGATCAGCGACCGTGACGTCTATCTGCACACGCTGCCGATGTTCCACGCCAACGGCTGGGGCATGCCCTTCGGCGTCACCGGTGTCGGCGGCCGGCACATCGTGCTCCGCCAGGTCGACGGCGCCGAGATCCTGCGCCGTGTCGAGCGGCACGGCGTGACGCTGATGTGCGCGGCGCCCGCCGTCCTGAACGCCGTCCTGGACGCGGCGGCCGACTGGGACGGGGAGATCCCCGGCCGCGACCGGGTCCGCATCGTCTGCGCGGGCGCCCCGCCGCCGACCCGCACGATCGAACGGGTGATGGGCGAACTGGGCTGGGAGTTCATCCAGATCTACGGGCTCACCGAGACCTCGCCGCTGGTCACGGTGAACCGCGACCGCGCCGAGTGGGACGGTCTTGAGCCCACCGAGCGCGCCCGGCGGCTCGGCCGGGCCGGGGTGCCCGCGCTCGGCGTACGGGTGGACGTGGACGCGGACGGCGAGGTGCTCACCGCGTCGAACCACAACCTGGACGGCTACTGGGACCAGCCTCAGGAGACGGCGAAGGCGCAGGCGGGCGGATGGTTCCACACCGGGGACGGCGGCTATCTGGACGACGAGGGGTACCTGGTCATCTCCGACCGCAAGAAGGACGTCATCATCTCGGGCGGCGAGAACGTCTCCTCGATCGAGGTGGAGGACGTGATCACCTCGCACCCGGCGGTGCGCGAGGTCGCGGTCATCGGGATTCCGGACGCCAAGTGGGGGGAGCTGGTGACGGCCCTGGTGGTCGCGGACGGATCGGGGGTCACCGCCGAGGAGTTGATCGCACACTGCCGGACGCGGCTCGCGGGCTTCAAGACACCCAAGCGGGTCGACTTCGTGGAGTCGCTGCCGCGCACGGCGACCGGCAAACTACAGAAGTTCAAGCTGCGCGAGACGTTCCGGTCCGACGACGAGGACTGACCGCGCCGCCCCTCGACCGCTCAGGGCTGCGGTGCCCCCGTCCCCGGGAGCACGGAGGCACCGCAGCCCGCAGCCCGTAGCCCCGAAGTCCCGGTGCGCGGCGACCCGGAGCGCGGGACCCCGCCCCGCGAAGTCCCCGTACGCGAGGCCCCCGGAGCCCCGAAGTCCCCGTACGCGAGGGCCCGGAGCGTGGGGGCTCCCGCGCACCGGGACCGGGCGCCCGCCCGTCGGTGATCCCCCGTGACGGCGGGCCGGGCCGCCCGCGGAAGCCGCTCCGTGGACGGCCCGCGTGCCGAAGGTCAGCCCGTCACCTGCGGCCGAACAGCGCCATGGCGGGGAGAGCCCTGGAGTCGTAGCCGAACAGCGCCTGGTTCTCCCAGCCGTTGCCCGTCGAGGGGTCGGCCGGGTCCCAGCCGTTGCCGGCGACGGCTGTCCAGGTGGACTCCCAGTAGAAGACGCCGAGACCGCGGCCGTTCGGGACGGCCTCCACGATGTTCATCACGTCCCGCAGCCAGGCCGACTGGCCGGCCGTCGTGGCCGGGTACCCGGCCACCAGCTCACTGCTCAGGTCGATGATGTTCTCGTGCGAGTCCTTGCTGTCGAGACGGAAGGGGTACGCCGTCTCGGCGAGGTACACGGGCTTGCCGTAGCGCACGGCCGCGTCGTCCAGGGTCGTCTGGAAGTCGGCGAGCGAGCCGTGCCAGTAGCCGTAGAAGGACAGGCCGATGACGTCGAACCTCACACCGTTCGCCACCGCGCTGTCGAACCACCAGCGGGTGCCCGCCAGGTCGCCGCCCTTCGCGAGGTGCAGCGCCACGCTCGTCGAGGAACTGACCGCCTTGGCGGCGTTGTAGCCCGAGTTGAGCAGGCCCGCGAGCTGTGACCAGTTCGCGGTGGAGCCCTCGGACCAGAGCATGCCGCCGTTGATCTCGTTGCCGACCTGCACCATGTCGGCCGTGGTGCCCTGCGCCTTCAGCGCGTTGAGGACGTCGTACGTGTGGTTGTACACGTCGGTCCGCAACTGGCTGTACGAGTGCCCGGACCAGGCCGCCGGCTTGGCCTGGGCGCCCGGGTCGGCCCAGGTGTCGGAGTAGTGGAAGTCGACCAGTAGCTTCATGCCCTGCGCCTTGACGCGTTTGGCGGTGGCGAGGACGCGCGCCTTGTTGTTGTAGCCGTCCGCGGGGTTCACCCACACCTTGAGGCGGGCGTAGTTCTGTCCCGCGGACCTGAGGATGGCGAGCGCGTCGCCGGACGTGCCCGAGCTGTTCCTGTACACACCGCCGAGAGCCTCGCTCTTGGCGAGCGACGACACGTCGGACCCCTTGACGGGCAGGCCCGCAGTGCCGGGCGCGAAGGTCAGGTCGTCGACGTTGATCCAGTTTCCGGCCCTGGCGTCGGAGTTGACGCTGATCGTGCACTGGTTCGCGGTCACGGTCACGGGCACCACGATCCGGATCCAGCCGCTCGTGGAGACCGGCAGGTCCGTGCGCTGTTCCGCGCCGCCGCAGTTCTTCAGCGCGAGGTGGGCGGAGTTCTGGCCGCCTCCCGAACGCACCCAGGCGGTCAGCTTGTAGGAGCCGTTGGCGAGTCCCGAGAGGTACTGGTAGGTCTCCACCTTGTAGGCGGAGGCCGAGTAGTGCGTCAGGCGGTGGCTCCCGCCGTGGCCGCCCGGTTCCGTGAAGGAGGCCCCGTTCTGGCCGCCCGCGGAGTAGGTCGACCAGCCGGCCGGGGTGGCCGTGCCGGTGCCGTCCGCCTCGAAGCCGCCGTTGGTGAGCGTGGCGGCGGCGTGCGCGGGGGCGGCGGGGAGCGTGGTCAGTGCCAGGCCCGCGAAGAGCGGTGTCAGCAGGCCCCTGAGGGTGCGTCTCGCGTGGAACATCGTCGTCCCTTCGACGAAGGCGGGGGGACTGGTGTGGGGCGGTACCGCGCCCTGTGGCACGGACACGGCACCACCGGCCCCGGCCGGATGTCCCCCCGGAATCCGGCCGGTGTCTGTGGGGGTTGTACGGCCGTCGTCCCGCACGGCCTCGGAGCAGCCGTCGTCTGCGACGGCTTCGGAGCGTTCGTCCCTTCGCGCCGCCTCGGAGCGTTCGTCCCTGCCGCGGCTTCGGAGCGACCGTCGTGTGCACGGCCTGGGAGCTTCGTCATGTCGCACGGTCGCTGAGCGTTCGTCCCTTCGTACGGCCTCGGCCCGACCGCCCCGCCGTGCGACATGCGACCCGAACCGGGCGCCCCCGCTCGGCGCCCCCGCCCCACGGCCGGCCCGGTCGCCCGACGCGCGGCCCGGTCGCCCGACGCGCGACTCCCCCGCCCCGGGACGGATCAGCCGGCGGCATGACGAATCAGGCGCCGCCGGGACGGATCAGCCGTCGAGCCGCACGACCCGTACCGCGCCGGCGGGGACCGCGAGCCGTCCCGCCGCCCGTTCACCGGTGAGCAGTTCGGTGCCGTGTGCCTCGACCGGCACCTTCGCGTCGGTGGCGGAGTGGTTGATCACGAACAGGAAGGTGCCCGACTCGCCGCTGCGGCGGACCACTTCGACGTCGTGGGGCAGGTCGGCCCGCGGGGCGATCCGCGCGTCGTCGGTGGCCCAGCCGATCAGCGCGTCCAGACCCTGGCCGGTCAGGCGGGTGGACACGTACCAGGCCGAGCCCTCGCCCAGGCGGTGCCGGGTGACGGCCGGGTGGCCCGCGGTGAGCCCGTCCGCGTACGTCCACACGGTCTCGGCACCGCGCGGGACCACGAACTCGGTCCACACGTCACCGGACAGCTCGGAGCCGTCGGGGCCGGTGATGCGGACCCGTTCACCCGCGAGGAGCGGCGAGAACTCCTCGACGGTCAGGCCGAGTACGTCCCGCAGGGCACCGGGGCACGGGCCCTCGTGCACCGCGTCGTGCTCGTCGACGATTCCCGAGAAGTACGAGACGACCAGGGTGCCGCCGTTCTCGACGTAGGAGGTCAGGTTGCGGCCCGCGGCCCCGGTCATCAGATAGAGGGCGGGTACGACGACAAGGGGATAGGCCGACAAGTCGGCTTCCGGGTGGGCGAAGTCGACCGTGAGGTGGCGGTCGTAGAGCGCCTCGTAGAACGCGTCGGCGCGCTCCCTCGGGTCGTGGTCCTGGCTGGGGCGCCAGTCGAGGGTCTGCGCCCACCAGGAGTGCCAGTCCCACAGCACGGCGGCGTCGGCCCGCGTACGGGTGCCCTTCACCGCGCTCAACGAGGCGACGGACGAGCCGAGTTCGACGGTCTCCCGCCACACCCGCGAGTCCGTGCCCGCGTGCGGCAGCATCGCCGAGTGGAACTTCTCCGCGCCCCGCCGCGACTGCCGCCACTGGAAGAACATCGCGCCCTCGGACCCCCGGGCCACATGGGCGAGGGAGTTGCGGGCCATCTGGCCGGGCGCTTTCGCGGGGTTGCGTGGCTGCCAGTTGACGCCGGACGTGGAGTGCTCGAGCAGCAGCCAGGGCGCGCCGCCCGCGACGGAGCGGGTGAGGTCGGCGGCCATCGCCAGGTTCACGTGCGTACGGCGGCCGTCGGTGATCAGGTAGTGGTCGTTGGTGACGAGGTCGACCTCGCGGCCCCATGCCCAGTAGTCGACGGAGTCGCACTGGCTCAGGGCGGTCATGAAGTTCGTGGTGACCGGGACGCCCGGGGTCAGGCGGTGCAGGATGTCCCGCTCGGCGACGAAGTTCTCGCGCATGGTGGCGTCGGCGAACCTCCGGTAGTCCAGCGCCTGGGCGGGGTTGCCCACGGTCGGGGTCGTGCGGGGCGGGTTGATCTGGTCGAAGTCCGTGTATCGCTGGCCCCAGAAGTTCGTGCCCCAGGCCTCGTTGACCGCCTCGACGGTCCCGTACGTCCGGGCCAGCCAGCGGCGGAAGTACCCGGCGCAGCTCTCGCAGTAGCAGGCGGAGACCGGGACCCCGTACTCGTTGTGGACGTGCCAGAGCGCGAGAGCGGGATGGCCGGCGTACCGGGTGGCGAGGCGGGTCGTGATGTTCGCGGCGGCGGCCCGGTAGTCGGTGCTGCTGTGGCAGATGGCGCCCCGTGAGCCGAACGCGTGGCGGACGCCGTCGGCGGTGACCGGCAGCGCGTCGGGGTGGTCCCGGTAGAACCAGGCCGGCGGCGCCACCGTGGGGGTGCCGAGGTCGGCGCGGATGCCGTTCTCG
This sequence comes from Streptomyces fructofermentans, assembly GCF_014651055.1. Lineage (GTDB taxonomy): Bacteria > Actinomycetota > Actinomycetes > Streptomycetales > Streptomycetaceae > Streptomyces > Streptomyces fructofermentans. Next base: position 79,328 of record NZ_BMWD01000008.1, on the reverse strand, counting down.
TGCAGCAGGTCGAGCACCCGGTCGAGCCAGCCGAAGTCGTACGTTCCGGGCGTCGGTTCCAGCAGGGCCCAGGAGAAGATCCCGACGCTGACCATCGTGACGCCGGCCTCGCGCATCAGCCGGACGTCCTCGGGCCAGACGTTCTCCGGCCACTGCTCGGGGTTGTAGTCCCCGCCGAAGGCGAGCCCGGTGAGGCCCCTGGGGGTGGTCTCCGGCATGGATCTTCTCCTGGTCGATCGATCATTTCTGGCACGAGATTGGGAACGTGCACACACTGCACCGACGGCGCGAGCCCAACATAACCGCACAGCAACAACCATTGACAAGTGTCCGGGATGTTTCTCTACTGTGAACGCTCACAGAAGCATGGCAGGCCTCCGCGACAGGCGGGGACCCAGGTCAGGGGAGAAAGTTCCATGCCAAACACGAAGCTGCGCCGACTCCGCCGGTGGGGCGCCACCTCGGTCGCCGTCGCGCTCGGCACCACCGCGCTCGCCGCCTGCGGCTCCTCGGACGACTCCGAGGGCGAGGGCAAGGCCGAGTCCGGTCCGGTCTCGCTGACGTACTGGTCCTGGACGCCGGGCATGGACAAGGTCGCCGACCTGTGGAACGAGGGCCCGGGCAGGAAGGACCGCGTCACGGTCACGGTCAAGAAGCAGGCGTCCGGCGACACACTGGTCACCAAGATCCTCACCGCGCACAAGGCAAGGAAGGGCCCGGACCTGGTGCAGGCCGAGTACCAGGCCCTGCCGACGCTGGTCAGCAACGACGCGCTCGCCGACATAGCGGGCGAGGTCGACGGCGTGAAGGACAAGTTCGCCGAGGGGGTCTGGCAGCAGACGACGCTGGGGTCCGACGCGGTGTACGCGATCCCGCAGGACTCCGGGCCGATGATGTTCTACTACCGCGCCGACCTGTTCAAGAAGTACGGCCTCGAAGTCCCGACGACCTGGGAGCAGTTCGCCGACACGGCCCGCGCGCTGAAGAAGAAGTCGCCGGGCACGGACCTCACCACGTTCTCCGCCAACGACTCCGGTCTCTTCGCCGGTCTCGCGCAGCAGGCGGGCGCCAAGTGGTGGACGACCGAGGGCCAGAAGTGGAAGGTCGCCATCGACGACGCCCCGACCCGCAGGGTCGCCGACTTCTGGGGCGGTCTCGTCAAGGAGGGCGCGATCGACAACCAGCCGATGTACACCCCCGCCTGGAACAAGGCGCTGAACACCGGCAAGCAGATCGCCTGGGTCAGCGCCGTGTGGGCGCCCGGCACCCTGACCACCGCAGCCCCCGACACCAAGGGCAAGTGGGCCATGGCCCCGCTGCCGCAGTGGTCCGGCGGCGAGAACGTCACGGGCAGCTGGGGCGGTTCCTCCACCGCGGTCACCACGGACTCCCGGCACAAGGCGGCGGCGGCGAAGTTCGCCTCCTGGCTGAACACGGACCCCGAGGCGCTGACGGCGCTCGCCAAGGAGGGCGGCATCTATCCGGCCGCCACCACCGCGCAGACCAGTGACGCGTTCACCGAGCCCCCGGCCTACTTCGCCAACCAGCCCGACTTCTACACCCGGGCCGCCGACATCGCGAAGACGACCGCTCCCTCCGCCTGGGGCCCCAACGTGAACGTCGCCTACACCACGTTCAAGGACGCGTTCGCCTCGGCCGCCAAGAACAAGTCGGACTTCGGCGCCGCCCTGCGGACGATGCAGGACGACACCGTCGCCGACCTCGAGAAGCAGGGCTTCGAGGTCGCGGAGTGACGAGCGCACGCCGGAGGTCGTACGGGGTCAAGGGGGCCCCGTACGCCTTCCTCCTCCCCGCGGCGGTCCTCTTCGCCCTCTTCTTCGCGCTGCCCATCGGCTACGCGGTGTGGCTCAGCCTGCACAAGGTCCAGGTCAAGGGGCTCGGCCTGGGCGCGGGCGCGCGCTCCGAGGTCTGGGCGGGCCTGGAGAACTACGCCGACACGCTCTCCGACTCCGAACTGCTGGACGGCGCCCTGCGCGTGCTCGGCTACGGGGCCCTCGTGATTCCGGTGATGCTCGGGCTGGCCCTGGTGTTCGCGCTGATGCTGGACACCGAGCGCGTCCGCCTCGCGCCTTTCACCCGCCTCGCGATCTTCCTGCCGTACGCGGTCCCGGGCGTCGTCGCGGCGATGCTGTGGGGCTTCCTGTACCTGCCCGACGTCAGCCCCTTCCACTTCGTGCTCGACCGGCTGGGCCTGCCGCAGCCGGACCTGCTCGACGGCGGGCCGCTGTACATCGCGCTCTCCAACATCGCCGTCTGGGGCGGCACGGGCTTCAACATGATCGTCATCTACACCTCGCTGCGGGCGATTCCCGCCGAGGTGTACGAGGCCGCGCGGCTGGACGGTGCCACACCGCTCCAGATCGCGGTCAGGATCAAGATCCCGATGGTGGCGCCCTCGCTGGTGCTGACCTTCTTCTTCTCGATCATCGCGACGCTCCAGGTGTTCAGCGAGCCGACCACCCTCAAGCCCCTCACCAACTCCGTCTCCACCACGTGGAGTCCGCTGATGAAGGTGTACCAGGACGCCTTCGGCAAGGGCGACATCCACTCGGCGGCGGCGACCGCCGTGGTCATCGCGTTCGTCACGCTGCTCCTGTCCTTCGGCTTCCTGCGGGCCGCGAACTCCCGTAACAAGCAGGAGGCAGCACGATGAGTTCCCTCGCCGTCCGCAAGGCGGCCCCGGCAGCGGGCACCGCGCGGGGCACCGTCCCGGGGCCGGCGCCGCGCCGCCGGACCGCCCTCGTACCGACCCTCGCCCTGCTGATCGGCGCCGCCTACTGCCTGCTGCCGGTGGCCTGGGTGGTGATCGCGGCGACCAAGTCGGGCAGTGAGCTGTTCTCGACGTTCACGTTCCTGCCGGGCACGGGCCTCACCGAGAACCTCAAGGACCTCCACGCCTACCGTGACGGCGTGTACTGGAAGTGGATGGGCAACTCCGCCCTCTACGCCGGGCTCGGCGCGCTCCTGTCGGCCGCGGTCTCCGCGATCAGCGGCTACGCGCTGGCGATCTACCGCTTCCGCGGCCGCGAGACCGTCTTCAACATCCTCATGGCGGGCGTGCTGATGCCGCCGGTGATCCTGGCCGTGCCGCAGTACCTGCTGATGGCCGAGGCCGACCTCACCGACTCGTACGTGTCCGTGCTGCTGCCGCTGGTCCTCTCCCCGTACGGCGTCTACCTCGCGCGGATCTACGCGGCCGCGGCGGTGCCCTCCGACGTCGTGGAGGCCGGGAGGATGGACGGGGCGAGCGAGCTGCGGATCTTCACCCGGATCGCGCTGCCGATGATGGTGCCCGGACTGGTGACCGTCTTCCTGTTCCAGTTCGTGGCCGTCTGGAACAACTTCCTGCTGCCGTACATCATGCTCAGCGACGACGAGAAGTTCCCGATCACCCTGGGGCTGTTCACCCTGCTCGAACAGGGCTCCAACACCCCCGCCCTCTACACGCTGGTGATCACGGGTGCGCTGCTCGCGGTGGTCCCGCTGGTCGCGCTCTTCCTGGTCATCCAGCGGTTCTGGAGTCTGGATCTGCTGTCGGGAGCCGTAAAGTCGTGACCATGAGCCATTCGGGGGGCCGGCGCCGACCGCCGACGATTCACGACGTCGCACGCGAGGCGGGAGTCTCCCGGGGGACCGTGTCACGGGTGCTGAACGGCGGGCACTACGTGAGCCCCGCCGCGCAGGAGGCCGTGAACGCCGCGATCCGCAGGACGGGCTATGTCGTGAACCGGCACGCCCGCTCCCTGATCACCGGCCGCTCGGACTCGATCGGCTTCCTGCTGACGGAACCCCAGGAGCGGTTCTTCGAGGACCCGAACTTCAACGTCCTGCTGCGCGGCTGCACCCAGGCGCTGGCGGCGCACGACATCCCGCTGCTGCTGATGCTCGCCGGCACCGAGGACGAGCGGCGCCGCATCACGCGCTACATCACGGCGGGCCATGTCGACGGGGTGCTGCTGGTCTCCAGCCACTCCGGGGACCCCGTGGCCGAGCAGCTCCGCGAGGCCGGCGTGCCGCTGGTGATGTGCGGCAAGCCCATCGGCGTCGGGTCGAAGGTGAGCTACGTCGCCGCCGACGACCGCGACGGCGCCCGGGACATGGTGCGCCACCTGGTGTCTTTGGGACGGCGGCGGGTGGGCGTGGTGACCGGCCCGCTGGACACGCCGGGCGGGGTCGAGCGGCTCGCGGGCTACCGGGAGGTGCTGGCCGAGGCGGGCATCGCGTACGACGAGCGGCTCGTCGTGCCCGGCGACTACAGCAGGGCCAGTGGCGAGGCGGGCGCCGAGCTGCTGCTGAGCCGGGTGCCCGACCTGGACGCGGTGTTCGTCGCCTCGGACCTGATGGCCCAGGGCGTCCTCACCGCGCTCCACCGGGCCGGTCGCGAAGTCCCGCGGGACGTCGCGGTGGGCGGCTTCGACGACTCCCCGGCGGCGGTCGCGTCGACGCCCGCCCTCACCACGATCCGCCAGCCCTGGGACCGCATCAGCTCCGAGATGGTCCGCGTCCTGCTCGCGCAGATCGGCGGGGACGACCAGTCGGCGGTGATCCTGCCCACGGAACTGGTCAGGCGCGGGTCGACCTGAGGGAGAGGTCCGCACGGACCGGCGGCGGGCCGGGCTCCCGGCTCCGGCGGGCCCGCCCGTACGGGGTCGGCGGTCTCGGCACTCGGCGCTCAGCGCTCAGCAGTGTCGCGGTGTCGCGGTGTCGTCGGTCACCGTCTCGTACGTGCATGCGACGCCCATGCACGTGGCCTGTACACTGAGTGGCTGCGAAGGGGAGTAGTCCTGCGAACCGGTCGTCGACACACTGGAGCCCTCGGGTTCCCGGTGGCCGGGTCCACGTGGTCATGCGATCACGGGGCGGACGAGACCTTCGGCCAGGCATCGCCGTGCCCGCATCCCGTGCGGGCACCCGTCATGCCGGGCCGATCGGTTCTCCCGTCGCCCCGACCGAGGGCGCTTCGCGAAGATCCGGGGGCCCGGCTCCTAGAGAAAGCCACCCGGAATGCACCTCGACCCCCTGGCGATCCTCACCGCCTTCGGGCTGATCTTCCTCGCCGAGCTTCCCGACAAGACCATGTTCGCGTCGCTGGCCATGGGCACCCGTATGCGGCCGCTGTACGTGTGGTTCGGCACCTCCACCGCGTTCATCGTGCACGTCGCGATCGCCGTCGGCGCGGGCAGCCTCATCGGAATGCTGCCCGACTGGACCGTCAAGACGGTCTCCGCGGCACTGTTCGCGTTCGGCGCCTTCATGCTGCTGCGCGGCGGTGACGACGACGAGGAGGACGAGGGCGGCCGGACCGTGACCGGCTTCTGGCCCGTATACACGACCGCGTTCATGGCGGTCTTCATCAGCGAGTGGGGCGATCTGACCCAGATCACGACCGCCAACCTGGCGGCCACGAACGGCGTCGCGTCGGTGGCCGTCGGCTCCGCCGCCGCGCTCATGTCGGTCTCGGCGCTCGCGCTGCTGGCCGGGCGGTTCATCGCCAAGCGGGTCCCGCTCAAGACGGTCCAGCGCGTCGGCGGACTCTGCATGCTCGGGCTCGCGGTGTGGTCCGTCGTGGAGATCTTCACGGGCTGACCCACGGGCCGCGGCGGACCGGTCCCGCGCAGCCGCCGGGCGCCTGCGGGACGGAGGAGGGTCCACCCCGTCGACCGGTCAGGATTCGAGAAGCGGACCGGGGCCACCCGGACATAGCGTGATTCCACCGGTACAGGACCGGCACGAATCCGGCGGGAGCCCGCCGGTGGAATCGACCGCACAAGGGAGCCCGCCATGTCCGAACGCCTCGAAACGATCACGTATCCCGTGAAGGACCTCGCGGCGGCGAAGTCGCTCTTCGGGGCGCTCCTGGGCGTCGAGCCGTACGTGGACGAGGTGTACTACGTCGGCTTCCGGGCGCCCGGCCACCCGGAGCTGGGGCTCGACCCGAACGGCCACGCCAAGGGGCTGACGGGACCCGTCCCGTACTGGCGCGTCACCGACGTCCGGGCGAGCCTCGCGGAACTGGTCGACGCCGGAGCCGAGGTGGTCCAGGACGTCCAGGACGTGGGCGGCGGCAAGCTGATCGCCTCCGTGCGGGACGCGAACGGCAACGACATCGGCCTGACCCAGGAGCCCTGAGCGGACGCCGGCGACAGGGCCCCGGCCCACGCCCGGGCCCGTGCGACCGCCCTGGTCCGCCCTCGTCCGCCCGTGACGGCGCCCCCGGGGGCGGAGGTCCGGGCTCGGACCTCCGCCCCCGGTTGGGCTCCCACCGTCCGTGCCCGGTGGGAGCCGGCGTCCGTGCCCGGTGGGCGCCCACACGTCCGTGCCCGGTGGGCCCCGGCGTCCGCCGTGGGCGAACCGCATGCAACTGCACTAGTTGCACACTCAACAAATGCACCCGTCTCTGTTACCGTGCGGACATGGCAGCAGAGAAGACCGCTCCCCGCCTGGAGGAGCAGTGGCGGGGCATCCTCGCGGTGCACGCACGCACGATGTGCGAGATCGATCGCGAGCTGCACCCGTACGGTCTGGGCGCCAGCGACTTCGAGGTGCTCGACATCCTCGCGACCGACACGGCCGCCGGCCCCGACGAGCTGTGCCGTGTGCAGAACATCGCCGACCGCGTCCATCTGAGCCAGAGCGCCCTGTCCCGCCTCATCGGGCGCCTGGAGAAGGACGGCCTCGTCGAGCGGAGCACCTGCCTGGAGGACCGCCGCGGGGTGTGGGTGGCGCTGACCGGAAAGGGCCGCGACCTGTACGCCGAGGTGCGCCCGCTCCAGCGCGGAGTCCTCGCGCGCACCCTCACCGACGGCTGAGAACCGGCCGCGCCTGCGGGTAGGGGGCGCTCCACGCGCGCGGGCCCGGCCGCTCCCCTCCTGGACCTCGCGGCCGGGCCCGGACTCGTCGGCGCGGTTCGGATCAGCCCTGCGGCCGCGCCAACAAGGTGCGTACTCCCCGCGAGTCCAGCGTCAGCCCGTGCGGGGAGCTGGCGTCGATGGTCAGGGAGAGGTCTCCGGTGGGCCACTGGGCGGCGAGGACACCGAGCGGCACCAGGCGGTAGCGCGAGACGGTGGGCAGCAGTTCGGCCATCCGCGACTCCGAGGTGAACACCGGTACCAGGGGCTCGCGTCCGGGCTGCTCCAGGACGGGCAGCGCGACGAGGGCGGGATCGGCCACCGCCTCGTCCTGGGCGTCCTCCGGCACCGGGACCAGTACGTCGGAGCCGGCCAGGGTGTCCAGCGCCGCGGCGTCCTCGGTGTTCTCGGTCAGGGCGGTCAGCGCGCGCTGGGCCTCGGCGGTGGCGCTGTCGTTCGAGGGCATCTGCATGGCACATCCCGGCGTAGTGGCGAAAAACGGCCGCCCGGAACGGTTCGCGAACCGGGCGCGACTGCTCGCGTACCCGACGAGGGCCGCGCCATGCCCGTCCCGTGCCCACGGAACACCCGGCGACCGGCCGTCCCGCGGCACGCCGCCGGAAGGGCTCGGGACGCACACCGGTCCCGGGCCGCGTGTGCGGTCCGGGACCGGGTTCGTGCCGGTTGAGGCTTGCCGGGCGGGCTACTTCAGGTACGGGCCGTCGGCGCCGATCCTCCCGGGACCGTTCAGCACGTACACGCGCAGGTTGCCCTTGCCGGGCGCCGCCACCGCGAGCGTGCCGTTCGAGACGGTCCTCACGTCACCGGTGACGGCGTCCCTGTAGGTGCCGTTCGGGATGCCCGTGTACGTGGCGCCTCCCGTGACCGTGACCAGGGCGAAGCTGTCCGTCGCGCCACTGGTGTAGCGGCGCTTGAACGCCATGCCCCCGCTGATGCCCTCGGTCGAGTACTGCCCCGACTGGAGCGCCGGGACGGCCCTGCGGATCTGGTTGAGCCGCTGGAGGTGCCTGGCCAGCGGCTGTGCCAGGGTGTTCGCGACCTCGCCGCTCGCCGAGTCCGCCTTGCCGAACTCCGAGGCCGTGACGCTGCCGGCGACATGGGCTCCGTAGTACGCGCGCCCGGTCGTGGCCAGCGGGCAGGTGGGCCCGCAGTCGATCTTCCGGCCCTTCTGGAACTCGATCTCCGAGCCGTAGTACAGGGTCGGGATGCCGCGGAACGTCCACATCAGCGACATGTTCTCGGCCCAGGCGTCGGTGCCGCCGGAGTAGCGCTCGCTGCTCTTGTTGGGCCCGTAGTCGTGGCTGTCGACGTAGACGACGTTGTACGTGGCGTCGTTGACGCTGTCGTCGGAGTCCTTGCCGTTGCCGTAGGCGTTCTGCGCGTCACCGAAGTTCATGTGCATCCGCATGTCGATGATGTGCATTCCGGAGAACCGGCTGTGGTCCGGCGTGTGGTAACTGTTGCCGTTCAGAAAGGCGTTGGACGAGGTCGGCTGGTTCCCGGTGCCCTGGTCGTTCTCGTAGGTGAACTGTTCGAGGGCCGCCGCCCCGTCGTCGGCGCTGTACTCCTTGCGCTCCTTCCAGGTGTAGAACTGCGCGGAGTGGTTGACCGAGCCGCGGTTCCACTTGTCGTTCACGAAGGCCGCGACCTCGCCGAAGACGAAGAAGTTCTTCGCCGCCTCGGCGCCGAACCTCTGTGTGACGCGCTCCTGGATCGCCGGCAGGAAGCGGCGGTTCCAGGTGACCCGCGGGATGTGCACGGCCGTGTCGACCCGGAAGCCGTCCACTCCCATGTCGATGTACTTGTTGTAGGCGCCGATCAGATGGTTCTGGACCGTGGTGTTCTCGGTGTTGAGGTCGGCCAGGTCCTCGTGCAGCCAGCAGGAACGCGCGTCCTCACCCTCCCAGTTGCCGATCCAGCACTGGTGGTAGTACGCCTTGGGGAACATGCCCGAGGTCGGGCTCGGCCACTGGCAGTTGTAGAGCGTGTAGCCCTCGGCGCTCTTCCCGCCCGTGGGCCTGCCCCAGTTGAGGCAGGTGTTGCCGGAGGGCTCGGCGGTCGACCACAGGTCGCCGTTGTAGTACGACTTCCCGGACTTGGGCTCGACGGTCAGCCCGTCGTACTCGAAGCCGTCGTTCTTCTCGTCGTAGTACCAGATCCACTGGGAGTCGCGGACGCCGTAGACCTTGGGCGTGGCCAGTCCCTTGGCGCCCCAGCGCGAGCTGTGGTTGTAGACGACGTCCTGGTAGATCTTCATGCCCTTGGCGTGCGCCGCGTTGATGAGGTCCTGGTACGAGGCTCCCGCCGACTCCAGGCGCGGGTCGACCTTGTAGAAGTCGTAGCCGTGGTAGCCGTGGTAGTCGTAGTCCGAGCGGTTGAGCACCACCGGGGTCACCCAGACCGCGGAGAAACCCAGCGCCTTGATGTAGTCGAGCTTCTGGACCAGGCCCTTGAAGTCCCCCCGGAACATGGGGTCGTCGTTGGCCGCGTTCCCCGACTTGGTGTGCTGGCTGCCGCCCCGGTTGTTGGAGCTGTCGCCGTCGTGGAACCGGGCGGTGAGGACGAAGTAGATGGGGTCCTTGCGGGGGTCGGTGCCCAGGGGTGTGCCGGCGGCGGGCTCGGGGGCCTTGTCACCGGTCGTCGCGGTGGCCCCGGCGGAGGCGGGCGAGGCGTTGCCCGCGGCGTCGAGCGCCCTCACCGTGTACGTGTAGGCGGTCCTCTCCTCAAGTCCCGTGTCGGAGAAGACCGTCGAGCCGATGTCGGTGACGACCGTGCCCCTGGTCCCGCCGGTGCGGGTGACCTGGTACTTGGCCACTCCGGTGTCGTCGGTCGACGCGTGCCAGCTCAGCACGATCGAGGTGTGGTCGGCGCTCGCGGTGACCCCGGTGGGCGCGGTCGGCGCCCGGGTGTCCGGCTCCTCGGCCGCGCACGGGTCCTCGGCGTCCCTGGTGACCGTGCGGTCCTTCACCGTGGTGGTGCCGGTGGTGAGCGCGTAGTCGGCGCTGTTGTTGTTGTCCCAGACGCCGTTGCCGTTGTTGAAGGCAGCTTTCAGCGAGGTGGCGGTCCCGATGTCCAGCGTCCGCTTCCACCAGCCCGTGCAGGCGCTCTCCATGCCGACGCCGGGTGACGCCGTCCAGGTGCCGCCGGCCGGGGCGTAGTGGATGTTGGCCGTGGTCCAGCCGGTGGTCGCCGTGGAGTAGTAGACGGTGGCCTTGTTGCCCTCGACGGGTTCCGTGCCGGCGCAGGGGTCGCTGTGGGCCACCACGCCGTCCTTCACGGTGATGCTGCCCGTGCCGAGGGCGTAGTCGGCACCGCCGTTGTTGTCCCAGGTGCCGCTGCCGTTGTTGAAGGTGGCGGTCAGACCGGAGGCCGATCCCAGATCGACGGTCTTCTTGACCCAGTCCGTGCAGGCCGCCTCCATCGCCGTGCCCGGCACGGTGGTCCACGCGCCGCCGTCGGGGGCGTAGTGCAGATGGGTGGAGGCCCAGTTCTTGGTCTTCGTGTAGTAGAAGACGGTTGCCGAGTTCGCCTCGGCCGCGGCCTTCTCCACGGGGAGCGCGCCCACATCGGGCGACAGCGGTCCGAGCAGCCCCGCCACCGCGACGAACGCCACGAGCGGGCGCCGCAACGGGCGTGGGCAGGGGAATGTGCGTCTCATCGGGTCTCCAATGCGGGCCGCGGGGAGGGGAGTTGCCCTGCAAGAAAATCCAGCAACTTCCTGAAAGCCCTTGCAGCGCGGAAGCTACAGGTACATGACAGCCACGTAAAGACATGTGACAGGGCGCGGAAATCCACCGCGGAACGAACCAGTGGCCGGGTGGACCGGAAGTCGGCGACCCGCGCCGCCCCGGCCGGCCGGGCGCGTCCGGCGCGCTCGCCGGCGTGGGCGCATGCCGATGCAACCGTGGTTCCCCGAGGCCAAGTTGGGCGTCTTCATCCACTACGGCGTCCACGCCGTGGGCGGAGCGGCCGAGTTGTGGTCCTTCCACACCGGCGAGATGACGCACCAGCGGTACATGAGCCGGCTCGACGGCTTCACCGCGTCGCGCCACGACCCCGACTCCTGGGCCGAGCCGTTCGCCCGCGTGGGCGCCCGGTACGCGGTGCTCACCGCACGCCACCACGACGGTGTCGCCCTGTGGGACAACGGCCACAGCCCATCGGCGCGGGCGGCAATCTGCTGCTCGGCGCCGGTCCGCGGGAGGACGGCACGATCCCCGCGGAGCAGATCGAGCGCATGGAGGGCCTCGGGGCGTGGATCGCCACTCCCCCGCGGTGTACGGCACGGGCGCGGGCCTGCCCGCCGGGCACCACTACGGGCCGAGCACGCTCTCCGCCGACCGGCGCACCCGGTACCTGATGTGCTTCGACGCCCCGCGCGGCAGTGTCGCGGTTCGGGGCCTGCGCAACCGCGTACGGCGGGCCACGGTCCTCGGCACCGGCGTGGAACTGGACCACCACGTGACCGGCGGGCTCCACACGGTTCCCGGCGTGACGTGGATCGACACGCCCTCGGCGGGCGACGTCGACGAGTACGCGACGGTACCGGCCCTCGAACTCGAAGGGGAGCTGGACGTGTACACCGGGACGGGACGTCCGTGACGGCGCGGCACCGGGTCCCGGACCGGCCCGGAGCCCGGGAAACGAACCGCCCCGGCCGACGGAGGCGTCGGCCGGGGCGGCTCCTGGTGCGGTGTCCTCGTCAGGCGAGCGTCGCGATCGCCTGGTTGAAGGTCGCCGACGGGCGCATCACGGCCGAGGCCTTGGCCGCGTCCGGCTGGTAGTAGCCGCCGATCTCGGCCGGGGAGCCCTGCACCGCGATCAGCTCGTCGACGATGGTCTGCTCCTGCGCGGTGAGCGTCTCCGCGAGCGGGGCGAACACCTTGGCGAGCGCCGCGTCGTCGGTCTGGCTCGCCAGCTCCTGGGCCCAGTACAGGGACAGGAAGAAGTGGCTGCCGCGGTTGTCGATGCCACCGAGACGACGGCTCGGCGACTTGTCGTGCTCCAGGAACGTGGCGGTCGCGCGGTCCAGGGTGTCCGCGAGCACCTGGGCGCGCGGGTTGTCCGTGGTCTGCGCGAGGTGCTCGAAGCTGGACGCCAGCGCGAGGAACTCGCCCAGGCTGTCCCAGCGCAGGTAGTTCTCCTTGACGAGCTGCTGCACGTGCTTCGGCGCGGAGCCGCCGGCGCCCGTCTCGAAGAGGCCGCCGCCGTTCATCAGCGGGACGATCGAGAGCATCTTGGCGCTGGTGCCCAGCTCCAGGATCGGGAACAGGTCGGTCAGGTAGTCGCGCAGCACGTTGCCGGTGACCGAGATCGTGTTCTCGCCGCGGCGGATGCGCTCCACCGAGAGCCTGGTCGCCTCGACCGGGGACAGGACACGGATGTCCAGGCCCTCGGTGTCGTGCTCCGGAAGGTACCGCTCGACCTTCTTGATGAGCTCGGCGTCGTGGGCGCGGCTCTCGTCCAGCCAGAACACGGCCGGGTCGCCGGTCGCGCGGGCGCGGGTGACGGCCAGCTTGACCCAGTCCCGGATCGGGTCGTCCTTGGTCTGGCAGGCGCGGAAGATGTCGCCGGCGGAGACGGCCTGCTCCAGGACGACGTCACCGGCCTGGTCCACCAGGCGGACGGTGCCGGTGACCGGGATCTCGAAGGTCTTGTCGTGGCTGCCGTACTCCTCGGCCTTCTGCGCCATGAGGCCGACGTTCGGGACCGAGCCCATCGTCGACGGGTCGAAGGCGCCGTTGGCGCGGCAGTCGTCGATGACGACCTGGTACACGCCGGAGTAGCTGCTGTCCGGCAGGACCGCGAGGGTGTCGGCCTCCTGGCCGTCGGGGCCCCACATGTGGCCGGAGGTGCGGATCATCGCCGGCATGGAGGCGTCGACGATGACGTCCGAGGGGACGTGCAGGTTGGTGATGCCCTTGTCGGAGTCCACCATGGCCAGCTCGGGGCCCTCGGCCAGCTCCGCGTCGAAGGACGCCCTGATCGCGGCACCGTCGGCCAGCGACTCCAGGCCCTTGTGGATGCCGCCCAGACCGTCGTTCGGGGTCAGGCCGGCCGCGGCGAGGGTCTCGCCGTACTGCGCGAACGTCTTCGGGAAGAAGGCGCGCACCACGTGGCCGAAGACGATCGGGTCGGAGACCTTCATCATCGTGGCCTTGAGGTGCACCGAGAACAGCACGCCGTCGGCCTTGGCCCTGGCGATCTGGGCCGTGAGGAACTCGCGCAGGGCGGCCACACGCATGACGGACGCGTCGACGACCTCGCCCGCGAGGACGGGTACGGACTCGCGCAGCACGGTGGTGGTGCCGTCGTCGCCCACGAGCTCGATGCGCAGGGAGCCGGCCTCGGTGACGACGGCCGACTTCTCCGTGGAGCGGAAGTCGTCCACGCCCATGGTCGCGACGTCGGTCTTCGACTCGGGGCTCCAGGCGCCCATGCGGTGCGGGTGGGCCTTGGCGTAGTTCTTGACCGACGCGGGGGCGCGGCGGTCGGAGTTGCCCTCGCGCAGCACCGGGTTCACGGCGCTGCCCTTGACCTTGTCGTAGCGGGCGCGGATGTCGCGCTCCTCGTCGGACTTCGGGTCGTCCGGGTAGGCCGGCAGGGCGTAGCCCTGGGCCTGCAGCTCGGCGACCGCGGCCTTGAGCTGGGGGATCGAGGCCGAGATGTTCGGCAGCTTGATGATGTTGGCCTCGGGCGTCTTGGCCAGCTCACCCAGCTCGGCGAGCGCGTCCGGAATGCGCTGGCCCTCCTCCAGGTACTCGGGGAAGAGGGCGATGATCCGCCCCGCCAGCGAGATGTCACGGGTTTCCACAGTGACACCGGCCTGCGACGCGTAGGCCTGGACCACCGGCAAGAACGAATGCGTCGCCAGGGCCGGGGCCTCGTCAGTGTGCGTATAGATGATGGTCGAGTCAGTCACCGGGTGCTCCGCTCCACGTCTGCAACATTGCTCGACATCAAGATATCTCGTGATCGGGTCCGACCGGACAGGAGGCCGCACAAGTCCGCCACCGACCGGTCCCGGGCGCGTCCCGTCCCCGGTAGCCCCGATAGCCCCGGGGGACCCGGTGGCGCTCACCCGTCACGGGCCTCGCGCGCGGAGGGGGCGATGTGCGCGCGGAGGGCGCCCGCGCGGTGGGTCTCCCAGGTGCGGGCGAAAGCGGGCGGCGGGACCCCGGGCGCGGTGAGGGCGGCGACCGGTTGTCGCCGGGCCTCACGCACGATGTCCTGCCGGGTCCCGTTGGCGTTGTGGCCGCGGCTCTGCACGGCGCGGCACCCGGTGTAGTAGGCGATCGGGAGCGCCAGCCTGCCGGTCAGCACACAGGGCGGCCGTACGCCGAGGCGGTGCAGGGTCGCCGCGGTGCGGGCCCAGTCCCGGTGCGAGGCGGTGGTGCGCTCCACGGCGCCGTGGAGCACGGCGTACTGCGCGGTCAGGTGGCCGGCGAGACCGAGCGCCACCAGGACCGCGCCCACCGGACGGCGTGCGCGTACCGAGGAGGCCACCAGACTGGTGAGCGCGTAGGCGGCGGGGACGGCGAGCAGGGCGTAGAAGGCCAGCAGGAAGCGCGGCGCGGCGTACCCGATCATGAACAGGTACGGGATGCCCGCCGTCGTGGCGCAGGCGAGGGGCAGGAGTGCGGCCGGCCCCCGCCCCGCCCTGACCGCGAGCACCGTCCCGAGCAGGGCGAGCAGCGGCAGGACGAACCACCACGCGATCACCCACGCGTCCGGGACCGATCCGTCGCACGGGCGGCACAGACTGCGTCCGGCGAGGGTGCGCAACTGGTCCTTCACGGCGATGTTCCAGCCCAGTCCGCCCTGGATCGCGGAGGCGTCGGCGAGCCGCGCGCGGGGGCCGCCGTGCGTGGCGTACGCCTCGGCGATCCACTGGGCCGCGCCGGCGCCGAGTCCGAGGACCAGGGCCGCCGGCAGGGCGGGGCGGCGGCGCTCCCGCGCGCGCACCAGCAGGGCGAACAGCGGAAGGGTGATCCAGACCGCGTCGGCCGGCCGCATCAGCGCCATCAGTGCCGCGCTCGCGCCCACTCCCCACAGCGCGGCGCGGTCGCGGTGGTCGGCCCGGGCCCTCAGGAAGCATCCGACGGCCGCAAGGGCGCCGAGGGCGACCCAGAGGTTGGGCATGGCCTGCGGGCCGTAGAAGACGGTCACCCACAGGGTGGCGAACAGCGCGCCCGCGCCGGCCGTCACCCGCACGGGGAGGACGCCGCGCCAGGCCCGCAGGGCCAGCAGGAGGCCGAGTCCGGACAGCAGGGCCAAGTAGGTCCTCAGCAGGGGGGTCGACGAGGACCAGGAGGCGATCGGCGCGACCAGCAGGGAGACGCCCCGGGACCGCGGGGCGCTGAAGAACGCCGCCGGGCTGTGGCCGCTGACCTGGCTGACGTACACGGTCTCGTCCCAGCCGAGACCCATCCCCGGTCCTACGAGCGCCAGTTGGACGACGGCGAAGGCTCCCGCCACCAGCACGAGCGGCCGGTCGGGGCCCCACCAGCGCCGCTCGGGACGGGCGGCCGCGGGGCCGTCCCGCCGTTCGGCACCGGCCGGTGGGGCGTTCAGGGTCCTGGCCATCGTCCACCCTTCGCCCCGTGAGCGGCACGGGCTCTCCCGCCCTGAGGGGGCGCCAGGAAGGAGAGCGGATCAGACAAAACACGGACAAATTACCGCGAACCCGAGGTGAAAGGGGGGAGGAGAGCGCCTGCACGCCGCGGCGGTCCCGGCATCCGCATGCACCCCGGGGAGTTCCGCGGGGCCGGTGACGGCGGGCTCCGGACGCCGCCCGGACACGACTTCCCCGCGCACCGGTCCGCGCGGACCCGTCAGCGCCTCCCGCGAGCCCGCGCCCGTGCGGAAGGTGTGGGGCCGGGTGTGCGACGGGGTGTGGGGGCAACATGCACACTCTGCGGCCGAACTATGGTGTCCCACCACATGTGCGCTCGACGCTCGGGTTTCTAGGTTGTGCCGACACGTAACCGTCCCCACCGAACACCCGGAAGTGGTGCACATGGCCTCCGCAGCAGCCGCTCCCCCGTCGCCGCCGGCGCCCTCGAACCTCCGCCGCATCGTCGCCGCGAGCCTCGTCGGCACCACCATCGAGTGGTACGACTTCTTCCTCTACGGATCGGCCGCGGCGCTCGTCTTCAACGAGCTGTTCTTCCCCGGCTCCGACCCCCTCGTCGGCACCCTCCTGTCCTTCCTGACGTACGCCGTCGGGTTCGCTGCCCGGCCCCTGGGCGCCCTGGTCTTCGGGCACTACGGCGACCGGCTCGGACGCAAGAAGCTGCTGGTCCTGAGTCTGCTCCTGATGGGCGGGGCGACCTTCGCGATCGGCCTGCTGCCCACCCACGCGGCCATCGGCTCGGCGGCCCCGGTCCTGCTGACCGTGCTTCGCCTGGTGCAGGGGTTCGCGCTGGGCGGCGAGTGGGGCGGCGCCGTCCTGCTCGTGTCCGAGCACGGTGACGCGCGCCGGCGCGGATTCTGGGCCTCGTGGCCGCAGACCGGCGCCCCCGCCGGACAACTGCTCGCGACGGGCGTGCTGTCGCTGCTCACCGCCGTGCTCTCGGACGCCGCCTTCACCTCGTGGGGCTGGCGCATCCCGTTCCTGCTGTCCGGCGTCCTGGTGATCGTCGGTCTGTGGATCCGCCTGTCCGTCGACGAGTCCCCGGTCTTCAAGGAGGCGCTCGCCCAGGCGGAGTCGCGCAGGGCGGCGGCCGACGCTCCCGCCGAGAAGCTGCCGCTGGTGGACGTGCTGCGCCACCACTGGCGCGACGTGCTGGTCGCGATGGGCGCCCGTATGGCGGAGAACATCAGCTACTACGTGATCACCGCCTTCATCCTCGTCTACGCGACCACGTCGGTCGGCCTGTCCAAGCAGACCGCCCTCAACGCCGTGCTGGTCGCGTCCGCCGTGCACTTCGCCGTGATCCCGTTCTGGGGCGCCCTGTCGGACCGCGTCGGACGGCGGCCTGTCTACCTGTTCGGCGCGGCCGGTGTGGGCCTGTGGATGTTCCCGTTCTTCTCGCTCATCGACACGGGGAGTTTCGGCAACCTGCTCCTCGCGGTGACCGTGGGCCTGGTCCTGCACGGGGCCATGTACGCGCCCCAGGCGGCCTTCTTCTCCGAGATGTTCGCGACCCGGATGCGCTACTCGGGCGCCTCGATCGGCGCGCAGTTCTCCTCGGTGGCGGCCGGCGCTCCCGCCCCGCTCATCGCGACCGCCCTGCTGGCCGAGTACGACAGCTCCACCCCGATCGCCCTGTACGTGATCGGAGCGGCCGTGCTCACCCTGATCGCGGTGGGCGTGGCGAAGGAGACCCGGCACCGCGACCTCGCCGACGTGACGGCCGGGTCCCGGCGGGGCTCCGAGCCCGCCGGGAGCACCGCGCACACCGCGGACGCCGCCGGGGAGCGCGCCACCCCGACGGACGCCCACACCGTCTGAGCCCACGGCCCGGACCGGCCCCCGTACGCGCGTGTCGCGCACGGGGGCCGCCGCCGCTCCACCCCCGTGCTCCCGGGTCGGGCCTCGCGTCGCTCAGTGGTGGCCGCTGGACGCCAACCGGTGCAGCCGCAGGGCGAGCTGGATCTCCAGCGCGCGGGCGGGACTCTGCCAGTCGGGGCCGAGCAGCCTGCCGACCCGCTCCAGCCGCTGGGCCACCGTGTTCACGTGGACGTGCAGCGCGTCCTTCGTCCGCGCCGGACTCATCCCGCAGGCGAAGTACGCGTCGAGGGTGCGCAGCAGATCGGTGCCGCGCTTCTCGTCGTACGTGACGACCTCGCCGATGGTGCGCCCGACGAAGCCCGGCACGTCACGGCTTCCCGCGAGGAGCAGCCCGAGGAAGCCGAAGTCCTCCGCCGCGGCGCCGTCGCCCGCCCGGCCGAGCAGCCGCAGCGCGTCCAGGCAGCGCTGTCCCTCCGCATAGGCCTCGGCCACCGCGTCCGGGCGGGCGGCGAGTCCGTGCAGCGGCGCGGAGGCGCCGACCGTCACCGCCTCGTGGACGGCCGTGCCCAGCTCCCGGGCGGTGCGGCGGGCCAGCCCGGTGGCCGTGTCGCCGGGTCCCAGGGGCAGCAGGAGCACGGTGCCCCCGTCGCGCGCGGCGGCCAGCCCGTGCCGCGTCGCGGCGAGGTGGGACGCGGCGGACCACAGCCGGCGGCGGGCCTCGGCCTCCTGGTCGGCGTCGGCCGCCGTGGCGTCCAGGCGGCCGGCCAGCACCACATGGGTGGCGTCGAGGTCGGCGTCCAGGCGGGCGGCGCGCTCGCGCAGCAGCCGCGGGTCCCGGTCGCGGGCGTCGAGGAGGTCGTCCAGCAACTCGCCGCGCACGCGCTGTTCGGCCTCGGAGGCCGAGCGGCGGGCGAGCAGGAGCAGCGAGGTGACCATCGCGGCCCGCTCCAGGGTGCGCTGGTCGACGGGGTCCAGGCCCGGCTGGCCCCGGAGTACGAGCGCGCCGAGCAGTTCGCCGCCGGCCGCGACGGCGGCGACCCAGTCCTCGCCGTGCCGGACCGCGTGGCCCTCGGCGCGCGACGCTTCCAGGGCGCCGTCCGGTGCGTCGGCCGCGTCGGCGAACCGCACGCTGCCGTCCAGGACCTGGGAGACCGCAGAAGACACGTCGTGGACGCCGCCGCCCCGCAGCACCAGTTCCGCGAGCCGGTCGTGCACGTCGGAGGCGCGCTCGATCACTCCGCTCCGGTCCCGGATGATCTCGTTGGCCCGCTCCAGACCCGCCAGTGCCTCCCGGGTCTCCGTGAGGAGATTCGCGGTGTCGATGGCGGCCGCCGCCAGGGCCGCGAAGGAGCCGAGCAGCGCGATCTCCTCGCGCTCGAAGACCCGCGCCCGGCGGTCGGCGGCGAACAGGACGCCGATGACGTGCGGTCCGAGCATCAGGGGGACGCCGAGGATCGCCACGAGGCCCTCGTCGCGCACGCCGGCGTCGATGGTCCGGGTGTGCTGGAAGCGGTCGTCCCTGAAGTAGTCGTCGGTCACGTAGGGGCGGGCCGTCTGGGCGACGAGTCCGCCGAGCCCCTCCCCCATGCCGAGGCGCAGTTGCTGGAAGCGCGCCGCGACCGAGCCCTCGGTGACCCGCATGTACGTGTCGCCCCTGGCCGGGTCGTTGAGGCTGAGGTAGGCGATGTCCGTGCTGAGCAGGGAGCGGGCGCGCTGCACGATGGCCTGGAGCACGGCGTCCAGGTCGCGCAGTCCCGCGAGGTCGTGGGCCGTCTCGAAGAGCGCGGACAGCTCGGCCTCGCGGCGTCGGCGGCCCTCCATCTCGGAGCGCACGCGCAGCGCGAGCACCTTGGCGTGCTCCAGGGCGGCGACCCGGCCGGGCGGCAGCCCCTCGGCGCGGGCCAGCAGCACCGGCTGCTCGTACGCGTCGGCGGACGCGCCCCGGGCCAGCAGCTCCAGGAACGGCGCCTCGGCGCCCGGTGCGGAGCGCTCGGCGGACGGCATGTGATCGCGAGACATGTCCACCAGGATTACCCGTCGCACCGACATCCTGACCAGCCCTGTGGACGACCCGTGCTCAGTGCGCGGTCCAGCCGCCGTCGAGCACCAGGGAGGTCCCGGTGACGAAGGACGCGGAGGGACCGCACAGGTACGCCACGGCCTCGGCGACCTCGTGCGGTTCGATGAGCCGCTTGAGGGCGCTGTCCTGGAGCAACACCTCGGTCAGCACCCGCTCCCTGGGGATGCCGTGGGCGGCCGCCTGGTCGGCGAGCTGCCTCTCCACCAGGGGGGTGCGCACATAGGCGGGGTTCACGCAGTTCGAGGTGACCCCGTGGGGGGCGCCTTCCAGCGCGGCCGTCTTGGACAGTCCCTCCAGTCCGTGCTTGGCCGCCACGTACGCCGACTTGAACGCGGAGGCGCGCAGTCCGTGGACGGAGGACACGTTGACGATGCGGCCCCAGCCCTGTCCGTACATGTGGGGCAGCGCCCCGCGGATGAGCCGGAACGGGGCCTCCAGCATCACGGTGAGGACGGTGTGGAAGGTGTCGGGCGGGAACTCCTCGATGGGGCGCACGAGCTGGAGTCCCGCGTTGTTGACGAGGACGTCGGTGCCCGCGGCGGCCGATTCGGCGGCGTCCAGGTCCGTGAGGTCGAGCACGTGCGGTTCGACCGTGCCGGGCAGGCCCGCGGACTGTTCGGCGAGCTCCTCCAGTCCCCGGGCGTCCCGGTCGACCGCCCGGACCTTCGCCCCGGCGGCGGCCAGCCGCAGCGCGCACGCGCGGCCGATGCCTCCTGCGGCTCCGGTGACGAGGGCGGTGCGGCCGCCCAGGTCGAGGGACGGGGTGGAAGGGCCTGCGAGGGCGCCGGGCGCGGTCATGCCCCGACCCTAGGCAGCGGCACTCCCTCGACCGATGTGGTCGGCACCCACACTTGCGACTCAGGACATGGGGTCGAACCACGTGGGTTCGTCGGACAGCGCCTGCTTGATCCGGAACAGCGCGAACTCGTTCAGCTCCGGGAGCGCGTCGAGCGGGAACCAGCCCACCTCCAGCGACTCGTCGTCGTTGACGCGCGCCTCGCCGCCGACGGCCCGGCAGCGGAAGGTGATGTCCATGTACTGGCATGTGTCGCCGTTGTCGTAGGTGACCGGCTCCAGTGCCTGCACCAGCACGACCCGCTCGACGACGCAGCGCACCGCCGTCTCCTCAAAGACCTCCCGCACGGCGCAGGCCGCGGGCTGCTCGCCCGGGTCGGGGATGCCTCCGACCACCGCCCACTTCCGGGTGTCGGTACGGCGGCCCAGCAGCACTCTGTCCGCGTCGTCGAAGACGAGTGCGGTGACTCCGGGGAGCCAGAGGAGCTGCCGGCCCGCGGTGGCCCGGAGTGTTCGGATGAAGTCGGGAGTAGCCATGGACCGACCCTAACCGGCCCGGTTCCCGCCCTTCGAGCGGCGTGGGCCGCGCACGGCGGGCGTACGGCTACAGGTCACCGGCGCGCCGGCCGCGCACCGCCGCGGCCGCCGCCCAGCCGAGGCCGCCCGCCGCGACCAGCACCAGGAGCATCTCCGGGGCGATGCCGAACCGGGTGGCCGGCGTCTCGGAGCTGCGCAGCGGCACCTCCTGGACGAGCGAGTCGGCCACGAACATCCCGGTGTGCCGGGTGATCCGGCCGTCCGGCATGATCACGGCGCTGACGCCGCTGGTCACCGGCACGGTGACGGTGCGGCTGTGCTCGACGGCGCGGATCCGGGACATGGCGAGCTGCTGGTACGTCATCTCGCTGCGGTCGAAGGTGGCGTTGTTGCTCGGCACGGAGATCAGCTGGGCGCCGTGGGTGACGGTGTCGCGCACGGCCCAGTCGAAGGCCGCCTCGTAGCAGGTGGCGAGTCCGACCTTCGTCCCCGCCATGCGGAAGACGCCCGGCTCGCTGCCCCGGCTGAAGTCCTGGTGGACCATGGAGGTCCACTCCCCGTTGATGGCGCCGATGAGCGAGCGCATGGGGAGGTACTCGCCGAACGGCTGGACCTGGCGCTTGTCGTAGGTGGCGCCGGGCCCCTTCTCCGGGTCCCAGAGGATCTGCTCGTTGTAGAGCCTGCCGTTCCGCTCGACGACGGCGCCGACCGAGATCGGCGCGCCGATGGCCTTGGCGGCCCCGTCGATCACGGCGTAGGCGTCCGGGTTGCCGAACGGGTCGATGTCGGAGGAGTTCTCCGGCCACAGGACGAAGTCCGGCCGCGCGACCTTCCCGGCCCGCACCTCGGCTGCCAGGCGCTCGGTCTCCCGCACGTGGTGGTCGAGCACGGCGCGCCGCTGGGCGTTGAAGTCGAGGCCCGCGCGCGGCACGTTGCCCTGGATGACGGCGACCGTCGCGGTGCCGTTCTCGGCCTTGTCGGAGACGAGCGGCCGCGCGGCGAGGGCGCCGGCCAGGGGCAGGAGCAGGGCGAGCAGCGCCGCGACCGCGGGCCCGCGCCGCACGGCGCCGGTGCGCCGTCCCTCCACGGCCTGCCGCACGACCTCGTACAGGCCGAAGCCGCACAGGACGACCGCGAAGCCGAGGACGGGGGTGCCGCCGACCGCGGCGAGCGGCAGGAACACGCCGTCCGCCTGGCCGAAGGCGATCTTGCCCCAGGGGAAGCCGCCGAACGGCGCACGCGCGCGTGCCGCCTCCGCGGCCACCCACAGGGCGGCGGCCCAGAAAGGCGAGCCGGGCAGCTTCGACACGGCGGCGACGCCCACCGCGGTCAGGGCGACGAACACCGCTTCGATGACGACCAGCGCCAGCCACGGTCCGGGGCCGACCTCCACGCCCGTCCACACGAGGAGCGGGAGCAGGAAGCCGAGGCCGAACACGTATCCGAGTCCGAGCGCCGCCTTCCAGGAGCGGCCCCGCAGGCACCAGGCGAATCCGGCGAAGGCGGGCAGGGCCAGCCACCACAGGGTGCGGGGCGGGAAGCTCACGTAGAGCAGCACACCGGAGAGTGCCGCGGCGGCGGCCGGGACGAGCCCGCGTGCCAGCCGCGCCCCGCGCGACAGGGGCCGGGCCTGCGGTTCGAGCTGATCCGGCTCGTCTACGGAGGTTGCTGTGGCGGTCACTCCCGGAGTGTACGGCGCGTGACGGCGGCACCGACAGCGAGGCCCTCGCCGCCCGGGCCGCCCGTCCCGCTCCCCCGCCGCATCGTTTCTGCGCAACTCGTGCACAAACCGGCGCATCACCCGTTACGGTGTGCCCGAGCCTCTGACGAACGGGCCTGTCCGGTCGGGCGGTCGGGGCCCGTCACAGGTCGGGGGGCGGCGGGGTGGGGTCCACGGGGATGGCGTCAGCAGCCGGTCAGGCGTCGGGACACGACAGACGCGGCCTGGCGGACGGGGCCGGAGCCGCCGTGCTCGGAGCCTGCGCCGCCTGGTCCCTGATCACCGCCGGCGCACAGGGCGGACGGCCCGAGGGCGTGCTTCTCGCGGTCCTCGCCGTGGCCGCCGGCTACGCCTCGGGACGCATCTGCGGAGTCCTGCTTCCGGTCGCCGCCCCGTGCGCGGGCGCGCTCGCGGCCCTCGGCCTGGCGGTGGCGGCCCCGCACACCGGCGCCGCGTCCCAGGTGGCCTCGCCCCTCGGGCAGACGGGCGCCACCGCCGCTCTGCTGACCCTCTCGGCGGGGGCCGCGTGCTGCGCCGCCTGGGCCGCGCGTCCGAGGGCGCTGCGGCTCGCACTGCGTGCGGCGGCGGTCGGTGTCGCCGTGGCCGCTGCGGTACTGGGATCGACGGCGGGGTTCGCGGCCTGCCTCGCGGTGCTGCTGTGCTCCCTGGCCGCCCACCGCGTGCGGCGCCGCACCCCGGCACTCGGCGGCCTCGCCCTGGCCGCGGCCCTGGTGACCGGGGGGACCTGGGCGGTGGCCGAGAACGCGCTGCCGGACGGTCTGACCACGTCCCTCGAGGGGCAGCTCACCCAGCAACGTGTGCAGTTGTGGCACGACGCGCTCGACCTGGCCCGCCGGGAACCGGGGCTCGGGGTGGGCCCGGGACGCTTCGCCGAGCTGAGCCCGACCGTCACCCGGTCGCCGCTGCTGGACGGCAAACCCCACTCGGCGCCCTTCCAGCAGGCGGTCGAGCAGGGACTGGTCGGCGTCATCCTGCTCGCCGGGGTGTTCTGCTGGATCCTCTACGCGCTGTGGCGCTCGCCGCGGCCCACTCCCGTGGTGCTCACCGCGGGAGCCGCGCTGACGGCGCTCGCCGCGATCGCGGCGGTGGGGAACGCGCTCAGCTTCACGACGGTGACGGCGGGCGCGGGTCTGCTGGCGGGTCTGGCCACGGCCCGCCCGCTGCCGGACGAACCGGCGCGGAGCACGACGGCGGGTGCGCGGGCCCCCGTCCGGTGAGCCTGCGGCCCGGGTGCCGGACCCGCCCAGCGTGGGTGCCCCGGCGGCGGTGCGCGGGAGGCCCGAGCCCGGTGTGCCCGACCCTCATTCGGCGTGCGGTGCCGGTGCTCGGCCGGCGTCCCGCCCCCGGCAGGAGGACGGAATCAGTGGGCCGGGCCCGGGGTGGCGGCCTTCAGCCTGCGGCGGATGACCAGCACGGCCGCCTCGGCGTTGTCCACCGTGACCGTGAACGTGTGGCCGTCGCCGAGGCGCAGGATCAGCCCCTCGCCGCGCCGGACCACCACGGCCGTGCCCTTGTCGGGGAGCCAGCGGTAGCCCCAGCCGCCCCATTGGCGCGGGGTGACCCACGGGGCGAAGTCGGCGCCCGTGATGTTCGACAGGGGGATGCGGCGGCGCGGAAGGCCCATGTGGCCGCAGCGCACCTCCAGGCAGTCGTCGTCCACCCTGACGGCGACATGGACGAAGGCGAGCGTCCCGAACAGGACCAGGAGACCGGCGGCGATGCAGCCGACCACGGCCATGACGAGCGCGGCCTCGCCCGACGTCCACGCCGAGTCGACGGCCAGCTCGATGCCCAGGGCAAGGCACGCGGCGCCGGTGCACGCCAGCAGCCACTGCACACGACTTGAGGCACGACCGTGCCAGACCTCGGCATGCGGGGCCTCGACGGCGCCCTCTGGGCCTTGGGGGTGCTCCCTCATGGCTAGAGCGTACTCAGGTTCCACTCCGTCGGCACCGGGTCGCGCACCGTGACTGCTCCGGGTGGACGAGACGCGTCCGCCGGGCGACGCGCGGAGGCCGGCGACCCGCTGCGGGCGGACGCGGGGGGCGCGACGCGGTGGACGGCGTGGCAGCGCCCCGCCGATCGGGCTCAGCGCGCGGAGCCGACCGCCTGGAGCAGGGTGCCCTCGTCATAGGTGAGCGCGGTCGCGGGCAGCGCGCCCTCGCGGCCGGAGAGCAGCACGGTGAGGCCGCCGTGCGCGGGGGCGTCCGGGGCGGGTCCCTGTCCGATGCGGCGCAGCGCCTGCGCGGCCACGGCGCCTGCCGATCCGTGCAGCACCAGGGGCGGCACGGCACCGGGCCGCTGGACGGCGGCGCGGATGCGCTCGGCGACCAGCTCGTAGTGCGTGCATCCGAGGACGACGGCCCTCACGCCGTCGGGGGTGCGCTCCGCGGCGGCCGCGATCGCCGCGTCGACCGCGGCCCGGTCCGCGTGCTCGACGGCGTCGGCGAGGCCGGGGCAGGGCACCTCGGTGACGTCCACGCCGCCGGCGAACTCACGGATGAGACCGCGCTGGTACGGGCTGCCGGTGGTGGCCGGAGTGGCCCAGATGGCGACGGGCCCGCCGCCGGCCGCCGCCGGCTTGATCGCCGGGACGGTACCGATGACGGGCACACCGGGCTCCAGGCGGTCACGCAGGGCCGGCAGCGCGTGCACGGAGGCGGTGTTGCAGGCGACGATCAGGGCGTCCGGCCGGTGGGCCGCGGCGGCCTCCGCGACGGCGAGGGCGCGCGCGGTGACGTCCTGCGGAGTACGGGGTCCCCACGGCATGCTGCCGGGGTCCGAGGAGAGAACGAGCTCCGCGTCGGGCCGTAGACGACGTACCGCGGCGGCCGCCGCGAGCAGTCCGATGCCGGAGTCCATGAGCGCGATCTTCACCCGGTCACCATAGACGATCCGCCTCACCGGGCCCCGGCGGTGGGGCAGACTTCGACGGGTGAGCGCCCTCGCGTGGACCGCTGTCGGATCACTGGCCGCCTGGCTGTGGCTGCTCCTAGGCCAGGGCTTCTTCTGGCGCACGGACGTGCGGCTGCCACCGCGCCGGGATCCGGACGTCTGGCCGTCCGTCTGCGTGGTGGTCCCCGCGCGCGACGAGGCGGCCGTCCTGGCCGAGAGCCTCCCCTCCCTCCTCGCGCAGGACTACCCGGGCCGGGCCGAGGTCTTCCTCGTCGACGACGGCAGTTCCGACGGCACCGGTGACCTGGCCCGCGAGCTGGCGCGCCGCCACGGCGGGCTGCCGCTCACCGTGGACTCGCCCGGGGAGCCGCCCGCGGGCTGGACGGGCAAGCTCTGGGCGGTACGCCACGGGATCGGCCTGGCACGCGCGCGTGCGCCCGAGTTCCTGCTGCTCACCGACGCCGACATCGCGCACGCGCCGGACAGTCTGCGGGAGCTGGTGGCCGCGGCCCGTACCGGGGACTACGACCTCGTCTCCCAGATGGCCCGGCTGCGGGTGGAGAGCGTGTGGGAGCGGCTCGTGGTGCCGGCCTTCGTCTACTTCTTCGCCCAGCTCTACCCGTTCCGGCGGATCGCCGTGCGGGGGTCGGCGACCGCGGCGGCGGCCGGCGGATGCGTCCTGCTGCGCGCCGACGCGGCGGAGCGGGCCCGCATCCCGGACTCGATCCGGCAGGCCGTCATCGACGACGTGGCCCTCGCGAGGGCGGTCAAGGGCTCGGGCGGGCACATCTGGCTGGGCCTGGCCGAACGCGTCGACAGCGTGCGCCCGTACCCGCGGCTGCGCGACCTGTGGCGGATGGTCTCGCGCAGCGCCTACGCCCAGCTCCGGCACAGCCCCGCCCTGCTGGCGGGAACGGTGGCCGGACTCACCGTGGTCTACCTGGTGCCGCCCGTCGCGTTCTGCGCCGGCCTGCTGGGGGGCGACGCCGCCGCGGCGACGGCGGGCGGCCTCGCGTGGCTGCTGATGACGGCGACGTACCTGCCGATGCTGCGCCACTACCGGCAGCCGCCACTGCTCGCGCCGCTGCTCCCCCTCACCGCGTTCCTCTATCTCCTGATGACGGTGGATTCCGCGGTGCAGCACTACAGGGGGCGCGGCGCGGCATGGAAGGGCCGGACCTACGCCCGGCCGGACGCGGCGCCCGAGCCGGGTCCGGCGGAGACGTCCTGACGGCCGGGCGCGACACGCTCCCCGCCCCGAAGGCGCCCGGGGCGCCGCGACCCGATTCCGGTCGGGGCGCCCCGGGACGGACGGGTGGGAGCCGCCGTCACTTCCTGCCGGGAGTCCAGTTCATGCCCCAGCCGTAGGTGTAGTCGACCGTGCGCTGAGGACTGACCCCGCGCTCGGGGACGAGGAAGCGGGCCTCGCGCTGCACGACCAGGTCGTTGCCGGTGTTGGTGATGAGGGCGAGGGCGCACACCGTGGACGGGACGGTGCACTCGCCGAGGGAGAAGTCGACGGGAGCGCCGTTGAGGGGCTGGAGGGTGACCGTGGCGTCCAGGTCCGCGAACGACCGCGCGCCCTCGTAGATCGTCACGAAGATGAGGATGCGGCGGAAGTACTGGGTGTGGTCGAGGTTGATGCTGAGGTTCTCGCCGCTCGACACGGCGCCGGTGCGGTCGTCGCCGTCGAGGTGGATGAACGGCGGCTGGTGCAGTGCGCCGAAGGCGTTGCCCAGCGCCTGGACGACGCCCTTGCTCCCGTCGACCAGCTCGTACAGGGCGCACAGGTCGAGGTCTAGGTCCGAGTGCATCGCGATGGCCCGGCCCAGCTTGCTCTGCCACCCGGAGAACTGCTTGCGCACCTGCCAGTTCAGGTTCACGCGCATCACGCCGGACGTGCCGCCCTGCTTGGTCAGCGAGACGGACGGCGCTTCCTTGGTGAGCGTGACCTTGGTGAGGCGTACGGGGGTCGAGGGCGGGGCGGGGGGAGCCGGCGGGGCGGGCGGGGCCACCGGCGGGGCGACGGTGACCGGCGGTGCCACGGGCGCCGCGGGGGCGGGCGGCGCGGCCTGCTGCGGTTCGTCGACCGTGATCCCGAAGTCCGTGGCCAGCCCCGCGAGGCCGCTGCTGTAGCCCTGTCCGACGGCGCGGAACTTCCAGGCGCCCTGGCGGCGGTAGAACTCGCCGAGCACGAAGGCCGTCTCGACGCTCGCGCCGGTGCTGTCGAAGCGCGCGATCTCCGCGCCCTGGCCGTCCAGGACCCTGATGTACAGCCCGGGCACCTGCCCGAACGCGCCGCCGTCCGAGGACGCGGCGAGCACCACGGTCTCGATCTCGGGCTCCACGCGCGCGAGGTCGACCGAGAGCGTGTCGGTCACCCGGCCGCCGGCGTTCTGCTTGCCCTCGTGGCGCACCGCGCCCGAGGAGTGCGAGGGCTGGTTGTAGAAGACGAAGTCCGCGTCGGAGCGGACCTTCCCGGACGCCAGCAGCAGGGCCGAGGCGTCCGTGTCCGGCACGCCCGGCCCGGTCCCCCACCCCAGCTCGACCCGCAGCCCGGCCGTAGGCACCGGCACGTTCGATCCTTTAGGCATGGACATGTCCGCCCCCATCGAGTGTCTCCGCGCAGGACCGCGCATCGTCGGATGTTTCGGTTCTTTGCGCGCCAACCTAATGGCCCGGGCGCCGCAGGCCCATGACCGGGCCCCGGAGATCACCGTCCAACCGGCGGTAACCCACTCGGAACTCGGCCTTTACACGATCGCAAGCCCGCCCGTCGCCCTTTTTCGCCAATTTCGCTCGGATTAGTGATCTCGGGACACCGCCGACACGGAAAACAACCCTCTTATCGGTCTCCCCAACCAGCACATCGTGGGCTTAACTTATGTGCCATGACCTCCCCCCGCTCCACCTATGGCGGCGGTTACTACTCCGCCTCCTTCCCGGACACCCCGATCTACGACTCCCTCGTGGCCGAGCGGGGTACCCCGCAGATCGCCCCGATCCGGGTCCCCGCGGCGTACGACACGGGCAGCAGCAACCTCCCCGCCCTCCCGTCGGCACTTCCCGCACTGCCTGCCGGTCCCTCGTACCAGAACACCTCGTACGGCTACCCGCAGGCCCAGCAGCCCGCACCGCTCCAGCAGGCCGCTCCGTACATCCCGCAGCAGGCCGGCGCGCCGCGCGGCTACCCCGGGCCCCAGGCCCCGCAGCCGCAGCGCCCGATGAACGGCGGCACCGGTTACGAGGCCATGCGCCCCGCGGCGCCCCGCCCCGCGCCCGCGCCGTACCAGGACCCGTACAACAACCAGCAGTACCGCGGCTACTGACGGAACCCGGCCGAGGTCGTCCGTGCCCGCTGGCAGGATGGCCTCATGCCGAAGCAGTCGCTGCACTCGATCCACGTCTACCCGCTGAAGGCGGCCGCGGGGTACGCCCCGGGCGAGGCCGTCGTGGAGCCATGGGGTCTCGCGGGTGACCGGCGCTGGGTGCTGATCGACGGAACCGACAAGGCCGTCACCCAGCGCCCGCAGCCGCGGATGGCGCTGGCCGCCGCCGAGCCGTTGCCCGGTGGCGGCCTTCTGCTGTCCGCGCCCGGCCGCGAGCCGCTGACCGTACCCGTGCCCGCGCCGACCGCGACGACGACGGTCGAGATCTGGAACGACAAGGTGGAGGCGGTCCCCGCCGACCCCGCCGCGCACACCTGGTTCAGCGACTACCTCAACGTCGGGGTGCGCCTCGTGCATCTCGCCGACCCCGCCGGCCAGCGCCCCGTCGACCCGGCGTTCGCCCGCCCGGGCGAGACCGTGAGCTTCGCCGACGGCTACCCCCTGCTGATCACCACGCTCGCGTCGCTCGACGCCCTCAACGACCTGATCGCCGACGGCGACCGCCCGGATGAGGGACCGCTCCCCATGAACCGCTTCCGACCGAACGTGGTGGTCGACGGCGGCACCGCGTGGGCCGAGGACGACTGGTCGCGGATCGCCGTCGGGGACGTCACCTTCCGGGTCGCCAAGATGTGCGGCCGCTGCGTCGTGACGACCACCGACCAGCGCACCGCGGAACGGGGCCGGGAGCCGCTGCGCACCCTCGCCCGCCACCGCCGTTTCGGCGACAAGCTGATCTTCGGGCAGAATCTCGTCCCTGAGTCCGGCGGCACGATCCGCGTGGGCGATCCCGTCACGGTCCTCGAACAGGTCCGCGCCCGCTGACACCGGCGCCGCACCCGTCCGGCGAAGCCGTACGGGACAGGCCGTGGCCGTGTGTGGGACACGGGTACGAGGGGTGATGTCGCTCTCTCTTCCGCGGCTCGGCGAGTGAACGGCCCCCGGCTGGGCCATCACAGAACCGGAAGGGTGCGGAAGGGGGTGCGGGACCGTGCGGGCCATCTGGGGACTCCGGCACTGGCGCGACAACCCGCTGCGGCGGGCGACCGACCTCGCCGAGGCGTGGCTGGCGCTGGCGGCCCTCCTGCTGATCCTCGTCGCGGCGCCCCTCGCCGGGACCCTGGTCGGGGGCCGCGCCCATGACGCCCTCCAGCGGTCCGCCCGCGAGCAGCGCGAGGACCGCCACCCCCTGTACGCGACCGTCGTCAGGAAGGCCGACCGCACCCCGCTCGACCCCGACCCCGAGACGGCGTCGGGACGCGACTCCCACAGCCGGGTGCTCGCCCTCTGGACGGCGCCGGACGGCACCGCGCGCCGCGGCACGGTCATGGCGGCCCTCAACTCCCCGCAGCGCGGCGACCGTTTCACGCTGTGGACCGACGGGCACGGCCGTGTGGTCGGCGAACCCCTGGACCCGGCCGCCGCTTCGGCGCACGCCGCCCTCGCGGGGTTCGGCACGGCCGCCCTGTGCGCGGGGCTCATCGAGGGCTCCCGGCGCCTGGTCGTGTGGCGCATGGTGCGCCGCAGGTACGACGGTTGGGACCGCGCCTGGTCCCAGGCCGGGCCGGACTGGGGCAGGACGGGCACCGGCAGCTGACGGCCTGCTCGCTCCGGTCAACCGGCCGGCCCCGCGCACGCTACGGTGGACCGGCCGAAGTGTTCGGCGCCGTCGTGAGAGGCTGTTCCCGTTGCTCGTGAGCCGGGCCTACGCGCCCGGAAGCCGGGAACACGGCCTCTCATGACCCGTGTACGACGAGGTGGGGGCACGACAGCGCCATGGCACAGGGCACGGTCCAGGTGACGCACACCGGTACCTCGCGGTGGCGGCGCCGCACGGGTGAGTACGCATCGCTCGCCGCCGCCCTGGAGGCCGCGGCGGACGGCGACGTCCTCACCGTCGCCGCCGGCACCTACCGGGAGAACCTCGTGGTCCAGCGGGCGGTGACGCTGCGCGGCCCGGAGGGCTCCCCGGGTTCCGTGCGCATCGCGCCCGTCGACGGAGTGCCGCTCACCGTGCGCGCCTCGGCGGTCGTCCAGGACCTGCTCGTGGAGGGCCAGGACTCGGCCGCCCCCGCGCTGCTCGTCGAGGAGGGCACTCCGGAGCTGCTGGACGTCCGGATCGTCACGCGCTCCGCGGCAGGCATCGAGGTGCGCGGGGGCGCGCGCCCGACGGTTCGGCGCTGCACCGTGGACAACCCGGCCGGCGTCGGCATCCTCGTACTGGACGGCGGGGGCGGGGTGTTCGAGGAGTGCGAGGTCGTCGCGGCCGGGCAGTCGGGCGTCTCGGTCCGCGGGGGCGCGCATCCGCGCCTCGAGCGCTGCCGGGTGCACCACACCTCGGGCGCCGGCCTGTCGGTGACCGGTGAGCAGTCCGCACTGGAGGCCGTGGGCTGCGAGGTGTACGAGGTCCGGGGCAGCGGCGTGCAGGTCACCGCGCGGGCCACGGCCCATCTCACCGACTGCGACGTGCACCGCACGACCGCCGACGGTGTCACGCTCGACACGGACGCCGTGCTCACGCTCGCCGACTGCCGTATCCACGACATCCCGGAGAACGCGGTGGACCTGCGTTCCCGCTCCGTCCTCACCATGACCCGTTCCACCGTGCGGCAGTTCGGGCGCAACGGCCTGTCCGTGTGGGACCCGGGCACGCGCGTGGACGCCAACCAGTGCGAGATCCACGACAGCACGGGCGACTACCCCGCGGTGTGGGTCAGCGACGGCGCGACCGTGGTGCTCGACTCGTGCCGGGTGCACGACGTGCCGGACGCCCTGTTCGTCCTCGACCGCGGCTCCCGCGCCGACGTCGTCGACAGCGACATCTCCCAAGTCCGCAACACGGCCGTGTCGGTGAGCGACGGAGCCACCGCCCAGCTCGACGACTGCCGGATCCGGGACGCCGCGACGGGCGCCTGGTTCCGCGACCACGGCAGCGGCGGAACCCTCTCCAACTGCACGGTCGACGGCACCCAGACGGGCGTGATCGTCACCAAGGGCGCCGACCCCACCATCGAGCGGTGCACGGTCGCCTCGCCGGCCGAGGCCGGCTTCTACGTGTCCGCCGGCGGCCGGGGCAGCTTCCACGGCTGCCGTGTGACGGACAGCGGCGGGTACGGCTTCCACGTGCTCGACGGCTGCCGTACGACCCTCAAGAAGTGCCGTACGGAACGCTGTTCGCGCGGTGGGTTCGAGTTCGCGGACGCGGGCGACCCCGGCTCGGGCACCGGACCGGTGGTCGAGGACTGCACGAGCGACGAGAGCGCCGGAGTGCGGGCCCCCGTGCCGGAGCCCGTCGTGCAGACCGCGGGCGGGACCAACGGCCTGCTGGGATCGATCCCCGGCCAGCGCTCCACCGAGCCGGCCCGGCCCGTGGCGGTCCCGGAGCCCGAGGAGCCCTCGCGCTCCTCGCAGGCGGTCCTCGGCGAACTGGACGCGCTGGTGGGCCTCGACAGCGTCAAGCGCGAGGTGCGGGCGCTCACCGACATGATCGAGGTGGGCCGCCGCCGCCAGCAGGCCGGCCTCAAGGCCGCCTCCGCGCGCCGTCACCTCGTCTTCACCGGCTCCCCCGGCACGGGCAAGACGACGGTCGCCCGGCTGTACGGCGAGATCCTGGCCTCGCTCGGCGTCCTGGAGAAGGGCCATCTCGTCGAGGTGTCCCGCGTCGACCTGGTCGGCGAGCACATCGGCTCGACGGCCATCCGCACCCAGGAGGCCTTCGACCGGGCGCGCGGCGGGGTCCTGTTCATCGACGAGGCGTACGCGCTCTCGCCCGAGGACTCCGGGCGGGACTTCGGCCGGGAGGCCATCGACACGCTCGTCAAGCTGATGGAGGACCACCGCGAGGCCGTGGTGGTGATCGTCGCGGGGTACACCGCCGAGATGGACCGCTTCCTGTCGGTCAACCCCGGTGTGGCGTCGCGTTTCTCACGGACCATCACCTTCGGCGACTACGGCTCCGAGGAACTGCTGCGGATCGTGGAGCAGCAGGCCGAGGAGCACGAGTACCGGCTCGGGAAGGGCAGCGCCGACGCCCTGCTGACGTACTTCACGGCGATCCCGAGGGGTCCCGCGTTCGGCAACGGCCGCACGGCGCGCCAGACCTTCGAGGCCATGGTGGAGCGGCACGCGGGTCGGGTCGCCCAACTCGCCGAGCCGAGCAAGGACGACCTCACCCTGCTGTTCCCCGAGGACCTCCCCGAACTGCCCTGAAGGCCCTGCGGAAGCCGCCTCGGGCAGCACCTGCCCGACCGCGCCGAGGACCTTGCGCGGCTGTCCGGAGGGTCACGCCGTGGACTGCTCCGGCAACGACCCGCGGGGCTCGCCGGGACCGCACTCCGGTCGCGGGCCCGGCAGTTCGGGGCTGAGCCGCGCGAGCAGCCGTTCGCGTTCCTCCGCGAACACGGGGTCCGCCCGGTAGTCGGAGTGTCCGAGGATCGGGGCGGGCAACGGGTGCTCCGCGGTGCGCCCGTGGGCGAGCGGGTCCAGCAGCGCCTCGCGGTCGACCTCCGGGCCGCAGTCGCCGCGCAGCCGTACGGGTCCGCCGATGGGGTCGGTCGCCCGGTACAGGTTGCGCCAGCAGTCGACGTCCCTGTGCAGTCCGCTGAGCGCCGCAGGGCCGAAGTGGGCCGGGAACCAGCGCCCGTAGAGCCGCTCCAGCGGGGAACCGTAGGTCAGCAGCGCGACCCGCTTGCGTACCGACGGCTTGAGCTGCCAGGCCGCCGCGGCGGCGAGCACGCTGCCCTGGGAATGGCCGGAGATGACGAGGCGGCCCCCGGTGGCCCGGACCCAGGTGGCGATGCGCCACGTCAGGTCGGGCACGGCGCGCTCCGCGTAGCAGGGGGGCGCGAACGGGTGGGCCGCGCGCGGCCAGAACGTGCCGACGTCCCACAGGATGCCGATGGTGCGCCGGGCGGCCGGGTCCTTGTAGGCGCGGCGCCCCCAGGTGACGAACAGTATGAAGCCGACGCCGATCAGCCAGGACCCGAGCGCCTGCGAACTCGCGGCGACCCCCTGCACGACGGCGTACGTCCCGTGCGCGGCCCGGTCCGGTGTCCTGCCGGTGGCCGTGGCGCCCACCAGGGCCAGGGCGCCCAGGAGGAGCGTCACCGCGGAGATCACACCGATGATCAGGGGCGCACGGTCGGTCAGGGAGGCCATGGCCCGCGTGTTCGCGATGCGGCGGGTGCGGCCGGCGTCCTCGGCCTCGCCCCGGTAGGCCAGTTCCACCGCGCCGATCTCGGCCCGGCGCAGCCGCACCGTGCGCCACGCGAGGCGGCCGACCAGCGCGAGCAGCACGAGGAGCAGCGGTGGGATGACGGAGGCCTGCCAGGTCAGCAGGACGGGCGGGCCCGGGATCGACCCGCCGGTGCCGTCCAGCCAGTCCGCCATGCGCTGCCCCACGCCTGCGGACATCACTCCGCCGAGGGAGCAGCCCAGCATGGCGACCGCCGGCCCTGCCAGGCCCCGCATGGCGGCGCGCGGGTCGGGGTGGGCGCGGTGCAGCAGCCGGGCCACCACGCAGAGGGCGACCACGAGCAGCCCCTGGACCAGCACGAGCCCGCCGAACGTCGTGTCGCCCGGCAGCCGGTGCTCCGAGCGCCACTCGGGGCGCGACCACGCGGCGTACACGAGGGTGAGGCCGAGCACGACGAGCGAACCGGCCGGCAGCCATCGCACCAGGGCCGTGTCCAGGTGCCGGTCCAGGCGGTTCTCGGTGCGGCCCCTGCGGCAGACCACCCACAGGACGACGGCCGCTCCCACCACGAGCGCCGCCGTGACCAGCCGTCCGATCGCGTCCAGCGCTCCGGGGCCGCCGGCCCCGGCGTCGTGGCGGGCGGCCGCGCCGCCGGCAGCGGCGGCGACGGTCAGCAGTCCGGCGGCGGTGTGCGCGGCGCGCAGCCGCGCCACCAGCCTGCGCCCGTACCAGAATCCGGGACGGCCGAGCCCGGAGCGGTCGTTCTCCTCCTCGGCGCCGTCCTGGCCCGAGGGCGGCCGCTGCGACTCGTACGCGCTCCAGGTGCGGTGCGAGAGGTACCAGAGGAGGAAGGTGAGCGCGGCGGGCAGCAGCGAGGCCAGCGCGAGGCGGCGGCCGGGCTGGCTCCACCACGCGCCGCCGGAGCCGTCCGGGGACAGGAAGCCGAGCCAGCTGTGGTCCTCGGCGCACGCGCGCGTGCCCGCGCACTGCCAGGCCACCAGGTCGAGGGCCACCTCGCAGGCGGCGGCGACGAGCAGCACCGTGAGGCTGAGTCCGACGAGGCGCACGAGCAGGCCGTAGAGACGGACCGTGCGGATGCGGTTGTCGCGCACCGTGGGCCGCATCCAGTGGGCGAGGTTGACCACCATGAACGGGAGGAGCAGCAGCCACAGGGCCCGTGAGCCGTTGCCGGAGGTGAGGTTGCACCAGACGTACGCCTCGGGGACCGGCCGGCCCCCGCGTCGCCCGGTCCGTCCCTGCGCGGCTTCCTCCGCGGCCTCCCGCTCGGCCTCCACGTCGTCGGCCCGCCGGAAGACGGCGGCGGTGTCGTCCCCGGTGATCCGCACGGTGCGCGGATCGTCGAGCATGTCCTCGGGCGTCGTCCCTCCGACGCCGTGGACCAGGAGTTCGAGTGCGTTGTCGGCCGGTGCGGGCCCGAGCCCCGGGCCGCTCTGTTCGTTGCTGGGGGCAAGCCCCCGTGGACGCTCCACTGTTCCGTGTCCCCCGTGATGCCCGTGCGGCACATGTCATGTTCAGGTACAAGGATCGCCCCATTCCGCCCCTGTGCGCACGCCTGGTCACGGAATCTCCCCGATCCGTGTCACGGAGGCTGACGGAGTTGACAGCGTGACGTGTGCGCACCGGTACAGGCAGTGGCGCGACCTGCGGTGGGTCGTGCGAGGATGAGACACCCTTGGCACCGGAGGTGAGGAGAATGTCCTTGTCGGAGGGGGTTCGGGAACATGTCGGGCAGGGCGGGCCGAAAGGAAGCGGAGCGGACGTGAGTGAGAATCAGAACCTCCTCGCGGAGCAGCGCCGCGCCCTCATCCTCGACGAGGTCCGACGGCGCGGCGGCGTCCGCGTCAATGAACTCACCCGGAAACTCGGCGTGTCCGACATGACGGTCCGCCGCGACCTCGACGCGCTCGCCCGGCAGGGCGTGGTGGAGAAGGTGCACGGCGGGGCCGTCCCGGTGGTCGAGGCGAGCACCCACGAGCCCGGGTTCGAGGCCAAGTCCGGTCTGGAGCTGTCCGCCAAGGAGGACATCGCACGCGCCGCCGCGGCGCTCGTCGCGCCGGGCACGGCGATCGCGCTGTCCGGCGGCACGACGACCTACGCGCTCGCCCACCGCCTGCTCGACGTGCCGGACCTGACGGTGGTCACCAACTCGGTGCGCGTCGCCGACGTGTTCCACGCGGCCCAGCGCACCTCGGGGCAGCGCCAGGGCGCGGCCACGGTCGTCCTGACCGGCGGAGTGCGCACCCCCTCCGACTCGTTGGTGGGTCCGGTCGCGGACCAGGCGATCGAGGCACTCCACTTCGACCTGCTGTTCCTGGGTGTGCACGGCATATCGGTGGAGGCCGGCCTGTCGACGCCGAACCTGGCGGAGGCCGAGACCAACCGGCGCCTCGTACAGTCCGCGCGACGGGTCGTCGTGGTCGCCGACCACACCAAGTGGGGCACGGTGGGCCTGAGTTCGTTCGCGGCCCTGGAGCAGGTCGACACCCTGGTCACGGACGCCGGGCTGCCCGGCGTGGCGCGCTCCGAGGTCTCGGAGCACCTGCGGCGCCTGGTCGTGGCGGGCGACCCCGAGTACGACGCGGACGCCTGACGCGACGCGGCGGCCGGATGCCGGATGCCGTACGGATCCGGCAGGGGTTCCTCGCGCGGGTGAGTGACGGGGGTGGACGCGGGGCAGACATCCGGCGGGGTGCCCGCGCGGGGTGACGGCGCCCCGTCGGCCGGTGCGCCGCCGGGCGGCGTCCGCGTCCTCCCCGCGAGGGGGTTGCCGCATGAGTCGCCGACTGCGCCCGGAGGGGCCGGACTTCGTCGAGGCCTCACCGGTTCGCCTGGTCTTCGAGAGAAGCCTGTCCGCCTCCCCCGAGGCCGTCTACCGCGCACTGGCCGTGGACGTGTCCGAGTGGCCCGAGTGGTTCCCCGCGGTGACCTCCGCACGGTCGACCGACGCCGGGGCCGGCCGTCAGGTCGGGCTCAGGGGCGGGGTGCGGATCCGGGAGACGGTCCTCGCCGCCGAGCCCTCCCGCGTCTACACCTACCGCGTGGACACCATGAACACCCCCGGCGTACGCGCCCTCGTCGAGGAGTGGCGGCTGACGCCCGACGGCACGGGCACCCGCGTGCGCTGGACCATGGCCGCCGACGGGACGGCGGCGTTCCGGCTCCTCGCGCGGCTGGGCCGACGCGGGCTCGGCCGGGCGTTCCGCGGGGCGGTCACGGCGCTGGACCGACGCCTGGCGTCGACGCGCGCGTGAAGCCGGGAAGCCGGGAAGCCGGAAGCCGCGAACCCTGCGGGACTGCGGCCCGGTACTCCTGACTCCCGGGCCGGGCATCCGACTTGAGCCTCGGGCTGCGGCCCGGGCTGCGGGTCCGGGCTGCGGGTCCTGGCCTCGGGCTCGCGTCGCGGGCGGCGGGGCGGGGCGAGCCGCTCAGTCCGGCCAGACCCCCGTGGCCAGCAAGGTGTCGACAGCCGCCGCGTACGGCTCGATGTCCAGCCCCTGGTCGGCCAGCCACGCGTCCGAGTAGTACTTGTCCAGGTAGCGGTCGCCGTGGTCGCACAGCAGGGTGACGACACTGCCCGTCCGGCCGACCGTCACCATCTCGGCGACGATCTTCAGGGCGCTCCACAGACCGGTACCGGTCGAACCGCCCGCCTTGCGCCCGATGGCCCGCTCCAGGGCCCGCACTGCGGCCACACTCGCCGCGTCGGGCACCTTCATCATCCGGTCGACGGCACCCGGCACGAAGCTCGGCTCCATGCGCGGTCTGCCGATGCCCTCGATGCGCGAGCCGCAGTCGGTCGTCACCTCCGCGTCGCCGGTGGTCCAGCCTTCGAAGAAGCACGAGTTCTCCGGATCCGCCACGCAGATACGGGTGTTGAACTGCATGTAGTGCACATAGCGCGCGATGGTGGCCGACGTGCCGCCGGTGCCCGCCGTCGCGACGATCCAGGCGGGTTCGGGGTAGCGCTCCAACTCCAGTTGCCGATAGATCGATTCGGCGATGTTGTTGTTGCCCCGCCAGTCGGTCGCACGCTCCGCGTACGTGAACTGGTCCATGTAGTGCCCGCCGGTCCCGGCCGCGAGAGCAGCCGCCTCCTCGTACATCCGGCGCGGGTCGTCGACGAAGTGGCACTGTCCGCCGTGGAATTCGATGAGGCGGCACTTCTCGGCGCTGGTCGTGCGGGGCATCACGGCGATGAACGGCACACCGATCAGCTTCGCGAAGTACGCCTCGGAGACGGCCGTGGAGCCGCTGGACGCCTCGATGACCGGGCGGCCGCGGCGGATCCAGCCGTTGCACAGGCCGTACAGGAACAGCGAGCGGGCCAGCCGGTGCTTGAGGCTGCCGGTGGGATGGGTGGACTCGTCCTTCAGGTACAGGTCGATCCCCCACTGCTCGGGCAGCGGGAAGCGCAGGAGGTGGGTGTCGGCGGACCGGTTCGCGTCGGCCTGGACCTTGCGCACGGCCTCTTTGAGCCAGGTGCGGTACTCCGCGTCGCTGTGGTCGACGTCGAGTGTGGCCATCGGCTCGTGGGGGCGGGCCTGCTGTGGGGTGGTCACGGCGGGGCTCCTTCGGGTTGCGGCCGACGGCTCACACGGTCGGACGCCCCGATCATAAACACCTTCCGCACGCTTCTCACCTGCATAAACACTCCTTTGAGCACCTCAAAGGAACCCCTGGCACACCGTCTGGCGGGAAGCGGGGGGCGCGTTCGCGCGAGTGCGCCGGACAGTCTCCACGAGGCCGCCGTGCGTACTGGTGCTCGACGTCGGGTGCGGGCAGACTGCACCGAACGGGGCACGGGTCCGGGCAGAGCACCCGTCGGGATCGGGGCCCCGCGGGAGCACGTGAAGGCATCGGCGGAGCGCACAAGGGGGCTGGACACATGGCGGAGCCGGAGTTCGAGGCCACGGGCGTGCGGATCGGCAAGGGACTGCGCTCGCTCACCCGGGCCGGACAGGTCCGGATCAGCGGAGGCAGGCTGGAGCTGCTCACCAGCTACGGCAGCGAGATCGACAGCGCGCCGGTCCGGGCCGTCCGGGCGTCGAAGCCCTGGTTCGGCCAGGACGACCGGGCCCAGGCGGACGTCAACGGCACCCGGTACCTGCTCACCCTGGGCGATCACGACCCGGCCCCGGGGCAACCGGGTCCACCCGCGGCCCGGAGGTTCATCGAGGCCGTCCGCAGGGCGGCGGGACGCGAGCGCTGAGAGTGCCGCGAGTTGCGTGACCGCGGACCCTGAGTCACGCTGTTGTCACGTCACTCTGGGTTTACCGGCGATAACGCTGCGAACCAGCCCGCCGGCACCACGCAGCAGGCGGTCGCCCCACGCAGCCGCCCGCTGGATCCGTACTCCGTCTTCTTCCGGACCTCAATTCGGGGAGTCGCAGCCGTGATCAGCCAGCCGAACAGGCATTGCACGGTGGAGCTCCAAGCCCTGCCGTCGCGGATCGGCCAGGTCCGCAGAATCGTATCTGCGCAATTGCGCTACTGGCATCTGGATCCCCTGATAGACCGGGCCGCCCTCGGCGTGACAGAGCTTCTGTCCAACGTCCACCGGCACGCCAGTCCCGACAAGCAGTGCATCGTGGAGATCGAGCTGATGCTCGACCGCCTGATGGTCTCGGTGCACGACCACGACCCCCGCCTTCCCGAAGTCCGGGATGCCGACCCCTCCGCGACCTGCGGACGCGGTCTAGCGATGGTCGCCGCCGTGAGCGAGAGCTGGGGTGTGCGCCCGGACGGCGAGTCCGGGAAGGTCGTGTGGTTCACACTGCCGGCGCCCTCCCCCACGGCGACCCTGCTCGCCCGCCCCTCGTTCGGGGTGGCGGTGGAGTCGCCCGGCCCCGCCCTCGACTTCGCGGAGGTGGAGCACGCGGCCGACGCGCTCCGGGCCGCGCACGCTCCCGCCCGGTCGGCCGTTGCCGGCTGACCGGGCGGTGACAGAGGCCGCCTTCGCCCGCTTCCACGGGCCGAGGGACGGCCCGGTCCCCGGGGCGCGCGCGGCACGGACGCCGTGCCGCCCGGCCGGGTCGGGCGGACGACGGCCACGCCGGCACCGGCACGCGGCGCGGGCGCCGGGAAGACCGCGCGGACGGCCGCGCCCGGACGCGAAGTCGCGATGCCCTGGGGCCAGTTGCGTGAACCGGCAACCACACCGGCACCGGGACCCGTACTTGCGACCCCGCTCCACCGATCGTGTCCGGCAGCCAGGGCTCCTTGGCGTCGGACCAGTTGCGTGACCCCGCCACCACAACCACCCGGCCACCGGGACCGGCACCCGCACCCGCACCCGACCGGGCGGCGCATCCCGATCGGCCGCGCGCGAGGCCAAGAAGCGCTGCTTCCCGCCCAGTTGGGTGACACAGCGAACGAACCACCGGCAACCGGGCCCCGACGGCACCCGGCACCCGGCACCCGGCACCCGGCACCCGGCACCCGGCACCCGGCACCCGGCGACACTCCCCGTCGCCCGCGTCCGGCGGCAAGGCGCCGCGCCCTGCGCCGAGCCGGACGGCACCACATGCCGCACCCC
This sequence comes from Streptomyces fructofermentans, assembly GCF_014651055.1. GTDB lineage: Bacteria > Actinomycetota > Actinomycetes > Streptomycetales > Streptomycetaceae > Streptomyces > Streptomyces fructofermentans. The sequence continues at coordinate 38,795 of NZ_BMWD01000008.1, read as the reverse complement.
GCCCGCGCCCGCGCCCCGCGGCGAGGAAGCCGTGCCGTCGGCCGGGCACGGCAGGGAAGCGGCGTACCGCCACCCGTTCAGGCACACCCGCGCCCGCCCACCCGGGTCGGCCCGCGCCGCTACTCGGTGGCGATGGCCCGCAGCACGTCGAGGCGTGCGGCCCGGCGGGCCGGGCGCAGCCCGGCGAGGGCGCCGGCCGCCAGACCCACCAGCGCCACCACCGCGAGCCGGACCGGCGGCAGCGCGAACGCGAAGGCGCTGTCGGACGCCCCGTCCGACGCCTCGACGAGCACCCAGCCGAGGAAGCCGCCGAGTGCGAGCCCGCCCGCCGTGCCGAACGCGGCGACGAGCACCGACTCCCAGCGGACCATGGCGCGCAGTTGCGCCCGTGTCTGTCCCACGGCCCGCAACAGGCCGAGTTCACGCGTGCGTTCGTGCACGGCCAGTGTCAACGTGTTGGCGATGCCGAGCAGCGCGATGAGCACCGCGAGCGCGAGCAGTGCGTAGACCAGTGTGAGCATCATGTCTATGCCGCCCGCCGAGGAGCGGGCGTACTCGTCGCGGGTCTGCACGTCGGGGCCGCCGTACGCCGCCGCGGCACGCTCGACCGCCGCCTTGCCGTCGGCCGGGTCCACCCCGTCGGCGAAGGTGACGGCGACGAGCGTGTCGGAGTCCTGCGTGCGGTGCGGCGCCCAGGCCTCCCGGGTGATGACGTAGTCGCCCGCCAGTTCGGAACGCCCGTAGACCGCGCGGACCGTGAAGGTCTCCCTGTCCCCGTCGGTGAAGGCGAGCCGGGCGGTGTCGCCGGTCCGGAGGCCCCGCTTCCCGGCCTCCTTCTCGGTGACGGCGATGCCGTCGGCGCCCAGGTCGTCCAGTGAGCCGCGTACCGCTCCGAGGTCGAAGGTCCGTGCCAGGGCGACCGGATCGGTGACCGTGAGGGCGCGGCCCTCCCCCTCGACCTCGGCGACCCCCCTGCCGAGCCCGACCGCGGTGTCCACCTCGGGCAGCGCGTCGAGCGCCGGGGCGAGCCGGGGGCTGAGCCCGCTGCCGCCGGCTCCGAACGAGGGCGTGCTCACGGCGACGTCGCCCGCGAAGGAGCGCGACACCGTCTGGTCCATCGTGGCCTTCAGGGAGGCGCCGAAGACCGTGAACAGCGACACGACGGCGACCCCGATCATCAGCGCGCTCGCGGTCGCGGCGGTCCGCCGGGGGCTGCGCAGGGCGTTGCGCCGGGCGAGTCCCCCGGTCACGCCCCGCAGCCGCGCGAGCGGGCTTCCGAGCAGCCGCACCGCGGTCGTCGACGCGACCGGGCCGAGGACCACGAAGGCCGCGAGCGCCAGCAGGGCCCCGCCGCCGGCGAGCCACAGGGACGGGCTCGCGAGGACTCCGGTCAGGGTGACCGCGAGGGCCGTCGCGCCGAGCACGGCCCCGGCGACGGCCCGGGACCTGGACGCTCCCGACCGGTCCACGGCCGTCTCGCGCAGCGCCGCGAGAGGTGCGGTGCGCCCCGCCCGTACGGCGGGCAGCAGGGCGGAGCCGAGGCAGACCACGACGCCGACCGCGAGGGGCAGCAGCAGGGACTGCCGGCCGACCACGAGTCCGCCGTCCGGGAAGGGGAATCCGATGGCGGGGAAGAGCGCCTGGAGCCCGGCGGCGATGCCGATGCCGCCGGCGAGTCCGGCGGCGGACGCGGTCACGGCGACGACGGCCGCTTCGGCGAGGGTCGAGGCTGTCACCTGCCCGCGTCCGGCGCCGAGCACCCTCAGCAGGGCGTTCTCGCGGGTGCGCTGGGCGACGACGATCGCGAAGGTGTTGTGGATGGAGAAGGTGGCGACCAGCAGCGCCACGCCGGAGAACACCAGCAGGAAGGTGGTGAACAGGGTCAGGAAGCGACCGGAGACCATGTCGGTGTTCTCCTCGGCCAGCTCCTGCCCGGTGATGGCCTCGACTCCCTTGGGCAGTACGGGTTCCAGGGCGTCCACGAGTTCCCGCGCGCCGGTGCCGGGACCGGCCCGTACGAGGATGCCGGCGGCCTCGCCGGGCCTCGCGGTCAGGTACCTCTCGGCGTCCTGCCGGGTCATCCCGGTGAAGGTCACCTGGGCCATGCCGTCCTCTCCCCCGAAGGTCGCGAGGCCGACGATCGTCACGTCGACCGGGTCGGGGGTCCGCAGGACCGTGGTGTCGCCGATCTCCAGACCGCCGCGCTCGGCGGCGCCGCGGTTGACGACGACCTCGCCGGACCTGGCGGGGGCGCGGCCCTCGGCGAGCCGGTACGCGTTGAGTTCCGGGTCGTCGATCCAGTTGCCCGCGAGGGTGGGCGGGCCCTGGCCGCCGACGGGCTCGCCGTTCGCGCCGACGAGTTGCCCGGCGCCCTGGATGTCGGGCACCGCGGCCGCGACACCGGGCGTCCTTTCGACTGCGGCCACGAGCGCGGTGTCGACGGGCCGCCGCACGCCCTGGCCCTCGCCCGGGGCGGTGATGGTCGCGGCGCTGCGTACGACGGCGTCGGTGCCGCCGGCCGCGTTCCCGAACATGGTGTCGAAGCTCGCGCGCAGTGTGTCGCCCATGACGAGCGTGCCGGCCAGGAAGGCGACGCCGAGCAGCACCGCGAGGAACGTACCGGCGAAGCGGCGTTTGTGGGCGCGCAGCGAGGAGACGCTGATCCGCACGGCGGCGTTCACGACGGCGCCCCCTTGCCGTCGAAGGCCTTCATCCGGTCCAGGACCCGCTCCGCCGTGGGGGATTCCATGCGGTCGACGAGGCGCCCGTCGGCGAGGAAGACGACCTCGTCGGCGTGCGCGGCGGCGACCGGGTCGTGGGTGACCATGACGACGGTGCGGTCCATCCGGCGCACGGCCCGGCCGAGGAGGCCGAGGACCTCCTCGCCGGAGCGCGAGTCGAGGTTGCCGGTCGGTTCGTCGGCGAAGACGACGTCGGGGCGGCCTGCGAAGGCCCGGGCCACCGCCACGCGCTGCTGCTGCCCGCCGGAGAGTTCGGCGGGCAGGTGGTGGAGGCGGTCGCGCAGCCCGACGATGTCGACGAGCGCGTCGGTCCACTCGGCCGAGGCGGCGTCGGCCCTGCGGCCCGCGAGATCCATGGGAAGGGTGATGTTCTCGGCGACCGTGAGCGTCGGGACCAGGTTGAACGCCTGGAAGACGAATCCGACGCGGTCGCGGCGCAGCAGCGTGAGGCGGCGGTCGTCGAGGCGGCCCAGTTCGGTGTCGCCGATGAAGGCGGCGCCGGACGTGAGCGTGTCCAGGCCGGCCGCGCAGTGCATCAGGGTGGACTTGCCGGAGCCCGACGGCCCCATGATCGCGGTGAAGCGCCCGGCCGGGAAGGTGACGCTCACCCCGTCCAGGGCCCGGACGGCGGTGTCGCCCGAGCCGTACACCTTGACCGCGTCGGCGACCCGCGCCGCGGTGCCGGTGCTCGTGGTGACGGTCGTCGTGCTCATGCCGCACCGCCCCTGCCCGTGCCGCCGAAGCCGCCGCCCGCCGGGCCCGTGGTGCCGAACTGCTCGTCCAGGACGGAGAGGCGGCGCCAGTACTCGTCCTCGTCGATCTCGCCGGCGGCGAAGCGCCTGCCGAGGATCGCGATCGGCGAGTCGCCGCCCGGGCGGACTCGGTCGGCGGACGGCCGGGCGGCGCGGCCGCCGCGCCACACGGTCCGGCGCAGAACCGTCAGGACGCCGATCACGACGGCCGCCCAGATCAGCGGGAGGAAGAGGATCCACGGGCCGGGCCCGCCGTCCCAGTGCGCCAGGGTCTGCATCTGAAGTCATCTCCTCGGATGGCTGTTCCGGAGTGTTCCGGTGATGCTTCGAGGCTCGCGCCGGGAGGGTGCCCGGGTCGTCGTACGGCCAGCGGCACCGGGCGTACCTCCTGGGGAGTACGCGGGCCCCGGCAGCCTGCTCCCGGGTGCAGGACGAGCCGGTGCGAGAGGAGATCCGCTGCTGTACCTACTGATATGCACAGGCGCCCTCGATTCTGTACCTACTGGTATGTACAGTGACGGGATGAGCACGCGGGAGCGACTGATCGAGGCCACGCGCGGGCTGCTGTGGGAGCGCGGTTACGTGGGCACGAGCCCGCGGGCGATCCAGCAGTTGTCGGGCGCGGGCCAGGGCAGCATGTACCACCACTTCGCGGGCAAGCCCGAGCTGGCGCTCGCCGCCGTCCGCCGCACCGCGCAGGAGATGCGCGACTCGGCCGGGGCCGTCCTCGACGGACCCGGCACCCCGTACGAGCGTGTCGAGGCGTATCTCCGCCGTGAGCGCGACGTACTGCGGGGCTGTCCGATCGGGCGGCTCACCATGGACCCGGAGATCGTCGCGAGCGACGAGCTGCGCGCACCGGTCGACGAGACACTGGACTGGCTGCGGGAGAGGCTCGCCGGACTCGTCGAAGAGGGCCGGGAGGGCGGCTCGTTCGCGCCCGGGCTCGACGGGGAGGAGATCGCGGCGACGATCGTCGCGACCGTCCAGGGCGGCTACGTGCTGGCGCGCGCGTCCGGATCGACCGCGGCCTTCGACACGGGAGTACGCGGCCTGCTGTCCCTGCTTCGCGCCTCGGCGCACGCCGCGGCTCCAGCGAACTCCCCGGCTCCCGGGCGCCCTTCGGCCCCCGGCGGCCGGGCGGCCTCCGAGGAGACCGCGCGCTCCGCGACCGCAGTGCCCGCCCGCACGGCCGACTGACGTCCCTGGAGGGGCACCGATGCACGCCATGCAGTACGAGATCACCCTGCCCGCCGACTACGACATGGACGTCATCCGGTCCCGGGTCAGCGGCAGGGGCCCGCTGCTCGACGACTTCGGCGGCCTCGGCCTGAAGGCGTACCTGGTGCGTGAGCGCGGTGTCTCCGGCTCACCGGTCAACCAGTACGCGCCGTTCTACCTGTGGAACACGCCCCGTGGCATGAACTCCTTCCTTTGGGGCGCCGGATTCCAGGGGCTCGTCGACGACTTCGGCCGGCCCCGGGTACGGCACTGGACGGTTCTGGCGTACGAGGACGGGGGCGCCGACGGCCGCGATGCCCGGGCAGCGGTGCGCGAACGGCGGGCCGTCCCCGAGGGTGTCCCGCTGTCCGGCGTGGCGGTGGCAGCGGCGGCGGAGACCGGGCGCCTGTCCCGCCTGGACGGCGTGGTCTGCGCGGCGGCCGTCGTCGATCCCCTGCGCTGGGAGGTCGTGCACTTCTCCCTGTGGGACCGGGACGGCCCGCAGGCGGCTGGGGACGTCTTCCAGGTGCTGCACCTGAACTCTCCGGAAAGGGACCGCCTGCCGAGGGGACGGCAGTGGTGAGCCGTCCGGGACGGCCCCCGGGAAGCACGCGACGGCTCGGGTCCGGGCGGCCCGGACCCCGACGGCTCAGGTGCGGGCGAGCGCCGCGATCGGGTCGTCAAGCACCGGCTGCCAGGCCAACTCGGCCGCCCCGACCAGGCTGTTGTGGTCCAGCGTGCAGGCGAGGATCGGAACGCCGCCGCTCTGCCCCCACAGGCTGCGGTCGGCGACGACGGCGCGCAGCCGCTCCGGGTCGGCGTCGAGCAGTGTGCGGTGCAGCCCGCCCAGGATGATGCGGTCGGGGTTGAGGATGTTGACCAGCCCGGCGAGCCCCTGCCCCAGTCGGTCGATCAGCGCCCGGGTCGCCGTACGGACTATCGGGTCGGCGAACTGGTTGCGGATCAGGTCGTTGGCCTGCTGGAGCAGCGAGACCACCGGCCCCGGATCGCGGCCGGCGGCGGTCAGGAACGCCAGGGGGTCGGCCTCGACGTCGAGGCAGCCCCGGCTGCCGCAGTGGCAGGGGCGCCCCTCCGGGTTCACCGTCAGGTGCCCCACCTCGAGCGCGAGGCCCGAACTGCCCGTGTGCAACCGCCCGTCGAGCACCAGCGCGCCACCGACGCCCCGGTGCCCGGTGGCCACGCACAGCAGGTCCCGGGCGCCGCGCCCCGCGCCGTGCCGGTGTTCCGCGAGCGCCGCCAGGTTGACGTCGTTGGCGGCGAACGCCGGTCCCGTGATGCCCGCCGCGCGGACGCGCTCCGCGAAGATCTTCCGTACGGGCGCCCCCGCGGGCCAGGCCAGGTGCAGCGGGTTCAGGGCCGTGCCCTCGGGTTCGGCGACGGCGGACGGCACGGCGAGTCCGGCGCCCACGCAACGGCGGCCGGTCTCCCGCAGCAGTTCGGCGCCAGCGTCGACGACCGAGCCGAGCACCTTGGCCGGGTCGGCGTCCACCGTCTCGCGCCCCGGTGCCGTCGCGACGATCCGGCCGCCGAGCCCGACCAGGGCCGCGCGGAAACCGTCGGCGTGCACCTGGGCGGCGAGGGCGACGGGCCCGTCCTCCGCGAGTTCGAGGCGGTGCGAGGGCCGCCCCTGGGAGCCGGCGGCCGCACCGGGCCGGGCGTCGACACGGATCAGCCCGAGTGCTTCGAGCTCCGCGGCGACCGCTCCCGCCGTGGCGCGGGTGACCCCGAGTTCCGCGGTGAGGACGGCACGCGTCGGCGCGCGACCGGTGTGCACCAGTTCCAGCGCGGGGCCGAGCGCACCCCGCCCCCGGTCCAGCCGTGTCCTGGTCGTTCCTTCTCCCGCCGCTCCGGGGGCCGCTTCGCCGCTCATGAGGGCGAGTCTCCCATGATCCGGTCGCGCGGCGACCGGCCCGGTTCCCCGGACGGGCCGCGCCCGTCCGTCCGCAGTCCACTCACCCGCAAGGTGATGTTCAGCCGGCCGGAGAGTCCCAGCTCCGGCGGAGCCGTGCCCGCGAGGACGCGCGGCACACCGTGGTACGCGAGGCGGGCCGGACCGCCGAAGACGAACAGGTCGCCGCTGCGCAGTTCGACGTCCGTCCAAGGGCGGCCCCGCGACGCGGTGTTGCCGAACCGGAAGACGCAGGTGTCGCCGAGGCTGAGCGACACCACGGGCGCGTCGGAGCGCTCGTCGCTGTCGCGGTGCATGCCCATACGGGCGTCCACGTCGTAGAAGTTGATCAGCGCGATGTCGTACGCGTCCTCCGGTCCTCCCCCGCGCCCGCCTCCGGGGCGGCCCTCTTCTAGTGCGTCGGCGACCGCGGCACGCGCGAGCTCGTCCAGCCACGCGGGGAACTCCTTCACGGGTGCCCCGTCGCCGTCGACGGCGGTGCGCGCGTATCCGTACGGGTACCAGTGCAGACCGAGGCACACCTGCCGTGCCGTCATCGTGCCGCCGCCGGGGGTGCGGACCGTGCGCAGGCCCGCGGGCGGGCGGGCCCAGTCGCGGCAGGCGTCGAGGAGGTCCCGCTGCCGCCCGGGAGACAGCCAGTCCGGCAGGTGCACGGCGCCCGGCGCCACCTCCGTACGGGCGCGCGGGAACAGCTCTGCGTCCATTCACCCATCCTCGCGCACGCACCCGGCGGTCCGCGGCAACCCCCTGAGCTGCGCCTCGGCTAGCCTGGACCCACGATGACCGACCGTATGACGACCCCTTCGGCCGAGCTGGCGCTGGCCCGCTTCCCCGAGGGCTCCCGTGACCAGCTCCGCGCGTGGGACGCCTCCGACGAGTACCTGCTGAGGCATCTCGCGGACCGGGGCGACGCGCTCGACGGCACGGTCGTCGTGGTCGGCGACCGCTGGGGTGCGCTGACCACCGCCCTGCGGGACCACCGGCCGGTGCAGATCACCGACTCGTTCCTGGCGCGCGAGGCGACCCGCGCGAACCTGGCGCGCAACGGCGCCGAGCCCGACTCCGCACGGCTGCTCACCACCCAGGACCCGCCGCCGGCCCGCGTCGACGTGCTCCTCGTGCGGGTGCCGAAGAGCCTCGCGCTCCTGGAGGACCAGCTGCTGCGGCTGGCCCCCGCCGTGCACGAGGGGACGCTCGTCGTCGGCACCGGCATGGCCAAGGAGATCCACACCTCGACGCTGAAGCTGTTCGAGCGGATCCTCGGCCCGACCCGGACCTCGCTCGCCGAGAAGAAGGCGCGGCTCGTCTTCTGCACCCCGGACGCGCGGGTGGTCCCGCCGGCGAACCCCTGGCCGCACCGCTACACCCTGCCCGACGGAGTCGGCCCCGTATCGGGTCGTCCCGTGGTCAACCACGCGGGCGTGTTCTGCGCCGAACGTCTCGACATCGGCACGCGCTTCTTCCTCCAGCACCTGCCGTACGAGGGCGGGGGCGGCCGGGTCGTGGACCTGGGCTGCGGCAACGGCGTGGTCGGCACGGCCGTGGCGCTGGCGCGCCCCGAGGCCGAGCTGCTGTTCGTGGACGAGTCGTACCAGGCGGTGGCCTCGGCGGAGGCGACCTACCGGGCGGCCACGGACGGCCCGGTCGAGTACGGCAAGGCGGAGTTCCGGGTCGGGGACGGCCTCGACGGCGTGCCCGACGGGAGCGTCGACCTGGTCCTCAACAATCCGCCGTTCCACTCGCACCAGGCGACGACCGACGCGACGGCCTGGCGGATGTTCACCGGGGCCCGCCGGGCGCTGCGCCCCGGCGGCGAGCTGTGGGTGGTCGGCAACCGCCACCTCGGCTACCACGTGAAGCTGCGGCGCCTGTTCGGCAACAGTGAACTCGTCGCGAGCGACGCGAAGTTCGTCGTCCTGAAGGCGGTCAGGACGTAGTCGGTCCGGCCCGGTCCGGCGGACCCGTGGCCCCGTTTCCCGGCGGCTGCCGGGCGGCCGTCGAGGCCCGGCCCGGGGCGGGTCAGCCGGCCGTGCCGAGCACCTCGATGAGCCGTGCCACGGTCTCCACCATCGCCGCCCGCCCCACGGACAGGTACGAGCGCGAGTCGACCGCCTCCGGACGGGCGGTGAGGTGCTCCCTGATCGCGCCGGTCATCGCGATGTTCAGCGCGGTGCCGACGTTCACCTTGGTGATGCCGCCCGCCACGGCGGACCTCAGCCCGGCGTCCGGGACACCGGACGAGCCGTGCAGCACCAGGGGCACGTCGACGGCCGCGGCGAGGCGTTTGAGCAGGTCGTGGTCGAGGGTGGCGGTGCGGGTGGTCATCGCGTGGCTGCTGCCGACGGCCACGGCCAGCGCGTCCACCCCCGAGTCGGCCACGAAGGCCCGCGCCCGGCCCGGATCGGTACGGGCCCCCGCGGCGTGCGCGTCCAGCGGCGGCCGGCCCGCCTTGCCACCCACCTCGCCCAACTCGGCCTCGATCCAGAGCCCTTGAGCGTGCGCCCAGTCCGCGGCGGCCCGGGTGGCGGCGAGGTTCTCGGCGTACGGGAGGTGGGCGGCGTCGTACATGACGGAGCTGAATCCCGCTCCGGGGGCCTGCCTCAGGAGTTCGTCGCTCTGGACATGGTCCAGATGCAGGGCGACCGGCACGGAGGCCTGTTCCGCGGCGGCGGACGCGGCACGGGCCAGCGGCAGCAGCCGCCCGCAGCGGAACCTGACCGCGTTCTCGCTGACCTGGAGGATCACGGGCGCGCCCGCGCTCTCCGCTCCGGCGACGACGGCCTCGACGTGTTCCAGCGTGATGACGTTGAACGCGGCGACGGCGGTGCGGGCCGCGGCGGCCCCGGCCACCAGGCCGCCTGCTGCTACGAGGGGCACGGGCTCTCCCTTGGGGGGCGGGGCGGCGTCAGGACGCGGTGAGGACGACGGAGCGGGTGAGGTGCCTCGGCCGGTCGGGGTCGAGACCGCGGGCGGCGGCGACGGCGACGGCGAGCCGCTGGGCGCGCACGAGTTCGGCGAGCGGGTCGAGTGCGCCCTCCACCCACAACCCCCCGGTGGCACGCACCTGTTCGGCGAGGCCTCGCGGCGCTTCGCCGAACATCCAGGTCGCGGTGCCCGCGGTGGTGACGCTGATCGGGCCGTGCCGGTACTCCATGGCCGGGTAGGCCTCGGTCCAGGCGAGAGAGGCCTCCCGCATCTTGAGCGCGGCCTCGTTCGCGAGTCCCACGCTCCAGCCCCGCCCCAGGAAGGTGAACTGCCCGCAGTCGGCCAGCCCATCGGGCAGCGGCAGGGCGAGGGCGGTTCGGGCGTCGTCCACCACCCGGTCGCCGTGCAGCCCCAGATGGGCCCGCAGCAGGGTGAGCGCCGTGGTCGCGAACCGGGTCTGCACGACGGACCGTTCGTCGGCGTGGTCGAGGACGACGACGTCGTCGGCCGCCTCCATCACGGGAGTTCGGGGGTCGGCGGTGACCGCGACCGTGCGCGTACGCCCCTTCAACGCGCCCAGCAGATCGAGGACCTCGGTGGTGGTGCCCGACCGGGTGAGCGCCACCACCCGGTCGTACGCGCGGCCGTGCGGGAACTCCGAGGCCGCGAAGGCGTCCGTCTCGCCCTGCCCCGCGTGCTCCCGCAGCACGGCGGCCGCCTGCGCCATGAACCACGAGGTACCGCACCCCACGATCGCGACCCGCTCCCCGGGCGCGGGCAGGACGGACGCCTCCTCCACGGCCTGTTCGGCGGCCCTGGTCCAGCACTCGGGCTGACTGTTCAGCTCGTTCTCGACATGGCTCATGCCACGGCCTCCCCGATGGGATGATTGTTCCTGCAAGATATAGCGCACTTTCGAGCACAATCAAGCATTCGACGGGGAGCGGCGTGCGCTAGGGTCACCGGAGGTCGGCGATCGGCCGCTCGCGGGCCGCCGACGACCGGCGCGCGGCACGGCCGGGCACCGGCCACGGTGACGGCCATGAGTACGAGTACGGGCACGCATGGCGGCCCTCCCAGGAACGACGGACGGAGACCGCGGATGTCGCGCGACGCGCGCTGGCAGGCGCTGCTGGAACTGCTCGTGGAGCGGGGCCGGCTCGACGTCGAGGACGCTGCGGCAGAGCTGGCGGTGTCGGCAGCGACGATCCGGCGCGACTTCGACCAGCTCGCAGAGCAGCAGATGCTGGTCCGCACCCGGGGCGGGGCGGTGGTGCACAGCGTCTCGTACGAGCTTCCGCTGCGCTACAAGACCGCCCGCCGCGCCTCGGAGAAGCAGCGGATCGCGAAGGCGGTGGCCGACCTCGTCGCCCCCGGCCAGGCGGTCGGCCTGACGGGCGGCACGACGACCACGGAGGTCGCCCGCGCCCTGGCCGTGCGCGGTGACCTGTCCGACGGCTCGCCCGCCCTCACCGTCGTCACGAACGCGCTGAACATCGCCAACGAGCTGGCGGTGCGGCCCCAGTTCAAGATCGTGCTGACCGGCGGGGTGGCCCGCCCCCAGTCGTACGAACTCGTCGGGCCCCTCGCGGACGGCGTGCTCGGCCAGATCACCCTCGACGTCGCGGTGCTCGGCGTGGTCGCGTTCGACGCGGTGCACGGCACGGCCGCGACGGACGAGGCGGAGGCGGCCATCAACAGGCTGCTCTGCGAGCGCTCCGAGCGCGTGGTCGTCGCCGCCGACTCCAGCAAGCTGGGCCAGCGCGCGTTCGCCCGCATCTGCCCGACGGCCTCCGTCGACACGCTGGTCACCGACTCGGCGGCGGGCGAGGACGTGGTGCGGCGGTTCGAGGAGGCAGGGGTCACGGTCGTCACGGTGTGACGTGGCGCGAGGGCCCGGCGGACGACGGTCGGCCGACGGATTCGACGACTGTGCAACAGCCGCTGCGGCAAGGTCACGTGCGTCGAACTCCGTTCTAGAATCGACCTGTTGACCCGTTCACCGAGTCGCGCCGTCCCGGCCGCCGCCCTGCCCCCGAGGCGGCTCACGACGCCCGGCCGTCCGATCGGCCTCCGGTCCCACCGCCCTCCGTCCACCGGACGACGGCTCGCGGCGACCCGGGCCGCCCGTTGCACCTGTGCCACCCGAGCCACCCGCCGGCGCCTCCGCCCCGGAACGCCCCGATCACGAGGGTGCCCGGCAGCGGGCGGACAGCGCCGAACCCGGTGTCCGCTCCGCAACCCGACCGCACGCCCGACGACTTCGCAGAAGGAGCACAGGATGCAGGATCGGCCCGAGGACGTCCCGGCGCAGGCCCACGCACAGCCGTCCCCTCCGCCGGGCTCCGCGGCGGAACCCGCGCACACGCCGACACCGGAGGGCGGGTCCCAGGCGTACCCCGCGCAGTCGCCGAGACCCGATTCCGCGCCGGGCAACCCTTACCAGGTCCCCCAGCAGGCGAACGCCTACGGGCCCCCTCCCGGCTACCCTCCGGCGCAGCACTACCCGTACGCGCCGCCGCCGGGATTCAGCCCGCCGCCCGGAGGCGGCGGCGCGGGGCGCGCGGTGCTGTGGGCGGCGGTCGGCGCGGTGGCCGCGTCCGTGCTGTGGGCCGGCGGAATCCACCTGCTCGGCCCGCTCGGCGGCGACCCGGACCTCGGCGGGTACCGGGCCAGGGCCAACCTCTGCTCCTCGGTCGACTACACGGCCCTGCGGACCGAGTACGCCGAGAAGGACAGCGCCCCCACGCACAACTCCCTGAAGCACAAGGCCCTCGACCAGAGCTACTGCAGCATCTCCCTGAAGAGGACGACCAGTTCCGCGTACTCCGACGCGTATCTGTCGGTGCAGATGGATCTCCACAAGGAGACCGATCCCTCGGCGGAGTTCACCGCGCTGTGGTCCGAGTACAACCAGCGCTACGACGACTACGAGGTGGAGAAGGTGTCCGGCTTCGGCGACGAGGCCTATCTCGTGACCGAGGACACCACGTCCGGCTCCGGGACCAGCGGCAGCCGGGCCGTGATCCTCGCCGTGCGCGACGGCTGGATGACGTACCAGATGAGCTGGAGCGTCTACACGACCTCGTACGGGACGACCTCGCCGCCCGACATCGAGGACGTCTCCCGGTGGGTGAAGACCGACACGCGGTCGACTCTGGAGGACCTCCGCTCGGGCTGACCGCGCGAGGCCGGCCGGGAGCCGCAACGCGTGGAGGCGCCGGAAGCACACCACGCTCCCGGCCCCGAACGCGCCGCGCCCCCGGAGCGGAGCTCCGGGGGCGCGGTCCTGCCTTGTCGGCCGATCAGGCGGCGGTGATGTTCTCCGCCTGCGGGCCCTTCTGGCCCTGGGTGACGTCGAAGGTCACCTTCTGGCCCTCCTGGAGCTCACGGAAGCCGCTGGAGTTGATGTTGGAGTAGTGGGCGAAGACGTCGGGGCCGCCGCCGTCCTGCTCGATGAAGCCGAAGCCCTTTTCGGCGTTGAACCACTTGACAGTTCCGCTGGCCATGATGGTGCCTCTCAGTCCGATATCGGATCCGCACCGCGCGGACCCGGAGGTGATCGCCCTGGTCCAGGCACTGCACAGCAAAAAAGCCCACACCGGGGCGCGGGCAGGTACTGCGAACCACGACATCTGGCAGTAACGCTACACCGCGGATCCGGCCGCCACCAGAGAGCAACGATCATCAAAATGTGAAGCCGTCCGGTCCCGGGACCGGACGGACGCCCCATGGCGGGGCATATGACCGGGGTCTGCGGCACGGGCGCGGGGCGCGGACTCCTGCCCGCGGCCGGGCGTCCCGGCAGGCGGGAGGCGGCCCCGCCGCGAGCGCCCGCACCTCCGAGGCCGCCCCGGGCTGTCAGGAGTGCGCCGTCGGGAGCGGGCGGTCGCTCCAACGCCCTGCGCCTCCGCGGTGGTTGGAGCGATCGGACGCCGCTCCACGCGGTCCGGCCGCCGCCCCGCGTCACCCGGTCGCACCACCGGGGCCCGCCGCGCGGACACCGCGCCGGGCGGCCCACACGGTGCGTTCCGTACGCACCGCGAGGTCGTCGCGGCGCAGGATGGAGTGCGGGCTGCCGGGGTCGAGGAGCCGGTCCAGTGCGGCGAGGTCGGCGGGTGGGAGCACGTCGGCGACACCGCCGCGTACACGCCGCAAGGTCTCCAGGGCGTAGCGGCCGACCGCGGGCGAGCCGGACTTCCCGATCTCGACGTGGATCGCGCGTTCGCCCTCGACGGTGAATCCGGCGGCGGCGAGCCCGGGGCCCCAGTCGTCGCCGCGATGCGGCAGTCGGGTGGCGTGGCGGGCGTCCCCGGCGACGCGGCAGCGCTCCAGGAGGCCGGGGGCGTCCTCCGGGGCGTCCTCGGGCAGGAAGCGGGGGAGTCCGGCCGACTCGACGACGGCGAACAGGCCGCCGGGCGCGAGCGCGTCGTGGACCTGGCGCATGGTGCGGCCGGGGTCGGTCATGTGGTGCAGGGAGGCGGACGCCCACACGAGCTCCGGTGTGCCGAGGTCGGGCCACGCGGTGTCGAGGTCGGCCTGGACCGTCCGCACGCGATCGGCCACTCCCCGCGCGGACGCCTTCTCCGTCAGACGGTCCAGGTGCGCCGCCGAGGAGTCGACGGCGGTGACGTGCGCCCCGGGGAAGCGGGCGAGGAGCGCGAGCGTGCCGGTGCCGGTCCCGCAGCCCAGGTCGACGATGTGCCGCGGGGTGCCTTCGACGGGCAGCCACCGGACGATGGACGCGATGTGCTCGGCGAGCACCTCCGCGTCCAGGTCGAGGATCTCCGCCTGGTCGTGGCCGTGCTCGTGACCAGGGCCGTGCTCGTGACCGGTGCCTCGGCCGTGACCGGCGCCTCGGCCGTGCTCGTGGAGGTGACCGGTGCCGTGGCCGGAGTGCGGGTCGTGGTGTGCGGTGTGCGGGATGGGGTGGGTCATGCGCCCACGCTAGGTCGGCCGGGCACGCGCGGCCCTTCCGCTCCCGCGATGCGCAAGACGATCGCGCGTTCCGCTGCCGAAAGCGCAAGGAACGCCTCCGGTCGCGGCAGATACGCAGGTCACCCGGCAGGGCGGCCCGGCGGTCCGGAGTCCTCGCCCCGCTGGTGACCGCGGCGGGCGTCGCGGTCGAAGATGCCGAGGATCTCGCACGGCCCGCCGTCGGCGCCGATGGCGTGCGGCAGCATCGTGGGGAACTCGGCGGCCTGGTTCGTCTCGACCCTGAAGCGCCGGTTGCCCAGCAACAGGATCGCGGTGCCGGACAGCACGACGAGCCATTCGCGGCCCGGGTGGGCGCGCATCCGCGCGAGGTTGTCCGGCGGCGGGTCCGTCATCCGCTGGCGCACCACGGTCATCCCGGGATCGGCCTTGACGGGCCAGCGCATCAGCGAATGGGCCGCGTCGATCATCGGGCTGGACACGACATCGTCCGTGGCGGTCTCCACGAGCTGGTCGAGGGACGTGTCGAGCGCGCGGGCGAGGATGACCAGCTGGTCCAGGGCCAGCCGCCGCCGGCCGTTCTCGATACGGCTGAGGGTGGACTGGCTGACCTTGGCGCGGGCGGCCAGCTCTTCGAGCGACCAGCCCTGCGCCACCCTCAGCGCGCGGATCCGCTTGCGCACCAGGCTGTCCAGCTCGCCTTCGTCTTGCGTCATACGCAACATCCTATGCCCGTGATGCAAGGCGGGCCTACCGTCGGCACAGAGCCCGGCGTCCGGCTCCCGGCGCTCGACGGAAGGGCCCGTCCACTCCGTCCGGGCCCGGCCGCCCGCGCCCTCACGGGCTTCGCACCTCCCACCCCCGCGGTCCGTCCACCCCGGTGCGGCCCGAGCCCGTCCCCGTCCGGGCGCGCCCCGTCCGCCGGCCCGCGCCGGCGTCCGCACGCGCCTTCTCCCGTTCGCCCGAGAGGAACCATGAGTACGAACCAGCCCTTCCAGGTGACCGATCCCGTCGAGGCGACCACCGACCCGCGCGACGCCGACGGCGGGGGCCCACCGGACGCGCGCCGTCGGCGCTGGATTCTGATCACCGTCTGCGTCGCGCTCATGGCCGTCATCGCCTCCGTATCAGGACTGAACGTGGCCCAGCCCGACCTGGCCGTCGCGTTCGACGCGTCACAGAGCACGATCCTGTGGATCATCAACATCTACACACTCGCCCTGGCCGCGCTCCTGCTGCCGCTCGGCGCGATCGGCGACCGGGTCGGCCGCAGGCCCGTGCTGCTCACCGGCCTGACCGTCTTCGGGCTGGCCGCGGCGGCGGCCGGACTCGCCCCGTCAGCCGAGGTCATGCTCGCGGCGCGCCTGCTCGGCGGAGTGGGCGCGGCCATGATCATGCCCATCACCCTGGCCGTCATCACGTCGACGTTCCCCGAGGCGGAGCGCGGCCGGGCGATCGGCGTGTGGACCGCCGTGGCCGGGGGCGGCGGTGTCCTCGGCATGTTCCTCTCCGCGGCCCTCGTCGACGTGGCGAGCTGGCGCCTGCTGTTCGTCCTGCCCGTCGCACTGGTCGCCGTCGCCCTCGCCCTGACCGTGCGCCACGTGCCCGACTCCCGCGAGACGTCCGGGCACCCGTTCGACACCGTGGGGGCGCTGACGTCCGTCGTCGCGGTGGTGGGGCTGGTCCTCGTCCTCCAGGAAGGACCGGTGCGGGGATGGACGGACCCCGTGACCCTGCTCTGCCTCGCCGGCGGAGTCCTCGCGGGCGTCGGCTTCGTGGCCCGGGAGTTGCGCGAGCGCGATGCCGCGCTGCTGGACATGCGCCTGTTCCGCGAACGCGGCCTGGCCGGAGGTTCGATCACCCTTCTGGTGGTCTTCGGCGTCCAGGCGGGCATCTTCGTGGTCCTCTTCCCGTTCCTCCAGGCCGTACTGGGCTGGTCGGGGCTGCTCTCGACGCTGGCGCTGATGCCCATGGCGGTCCTGATGATGGCTGCTTCCGCGCTCGCTCCCCTGCTCGTCGCGCGCGTGGGCCCCAGGGCGACCATGGCCGCGGGAATCCTGGTGGCCGGCGCGGGTCTTGCCCTCATGGCGGCGCTCGTGTCCGTCGGCGGCGGCTATCCGTCGGTACTGCCCGGCATGCTCGCCATGGGGCTCGGCATGGGCCTGTCGATGACCCCGTCCACCGAGGCCATCACGGGCTCGCTGCCCCGGGAGCGCCAGGGCGTCGCGTCCGCGCTCAACGACGTCACACGCGAGTTCGGCACCGCGCTCGGCGTGGCCCTGCTCGGCGCGCTGGTGTCCGCCGGTTACCGCGACGCGATCGGCTCCCGCCTGGACGGCGTCCCGCGCGAGGCGGCCGTTGAGGCCCGTGGAGGAGTCGCCAACGCGGTCGACGCGGCGGACGGCGCGGGCGCGCACGCGCGGACACTGGTCCACGCGGCCCAGGAGTCCTTCGTCGACGGCTGGCAGCGGGCCATGTGGGCGGGCGTCGCCGTCATGGCCGTCCTGTTCGCGTACGTCGCCGCCCGGGGCCCTCGGCGCCATGTCGCCCCGGCCGCGGACGAGAGGGTGCCGGCCGGTCCGACGCCCTCCTGACTCCGGGGAGGGCCGGGGCCGCACCCGTACGCCCCGGCAGCCCCACGAGCCCGTGGGCCCGCAACCCGCAGGCCCGTGCCCCATGGGCCCGTGCCGCCGCGGCCCCGCACCACGGCCCGCGCATCCTCGCGGCCCGGCAGCCCGTATCGCCGTATCGCTGTATCGGTGTATCGGTGTATCGCTACGACGGTCCTCCCGCCCCGTCCTCGCCCGGCGCGAGGGCGGGGATTCGGCCGCGGATGTCCTCGACGAGGTTCCGCATCGCCATGCGGAAGATCTCGGCCTGGTGGTCCCCGAGGAAGGCGGTGTGGCCGAACACCTCCAGCACGACGAGTCCGTGCATGTGTCCCCACGCGCTCATCACGAGGGCGGTCGCGGGCGGCGGCAGCGCCGTCGCGCCGGTCTGCGGCAGTCCGCCGAAGTGTGCGAGCAGCGCCGCGGACAGGCCGGGTGTCCGCGCCGCGGCGAGTTGCTCCGCGGTGAACCCGTCGAAGATCTCCCGCTCGAAGATCTCGCCCATCCGGCGCATCGCCAGGGTCGTCGGACCCTCGACGGGGGCCGCGTAGTACCGCAGCGGTGTCCCGTACAGGAGTTGGAACCGTTCGGGATGGGTGATGGCCCACCGGCGGTACCCCTCCGTCGCGAGGACCACGCGCTCGACGGCCGGGTCGCCCGGCGCGGCGGAGTCGACGGCGACCTGTACGGCCCGGGCCAGGGCGTCGTACGCCTCGGCGATGAGCACCGTGACGAGGTCGTCCCGGCTCGGAAAGTAGTGGTAGAGCGCCTGCACGGTCATTCCCAGGCCGCGGGCGACGGCACGCATGGACAGGGCGGCGGGACCGTGTTCGGCGATGTGGAGTTCGGCTGCGTCGAGGATCTCCCGCGTCGCCGCGGCCCGGCGCCGCTCTCGCAGGGTGGGCGGGGCGGCGGGCTGCTCGTCGGCGGACATGGGACGACGGTACGCCGTCGACTCGTCCCGTGTTCAGGGAAGTTGCGGACTGTCAGAAAAATCTGACACTGCCAAATACTCCGGCGCCTCACTAACGTCCGTCGTGGCGGCCGGGCATGCGCCCCGGGCGCCCGTCCCGAACGGACCGCGTCCGCGGGGCGCCGGACCGCCCCCGTCATGGCACCGGCCGGCCAACTCCCCTTCCGTACAAGGTCCACAGGGCCGCAAAGGAGACCGTTCGTGTTTGAACGCATAGCCGAACTGGCGATTCGCCGATCCCGGCTCGTACTCGCCGTCGCCGTCGCGGCCGTGGTCCTCATGGGTGTCGCGGGCGCCGGCGCCTTCGGCACCCTGCTGGGCGGCGGCTACGACGACCCGGCGTCCTCATCCAGCCGTGCCGCGAAGGTCATCGAGGAGAAGTTCGGTGGGGAGACGAACCTGGTCCTGCTGGTACGCGCCTCCGAGGGCCGCGTCGACGCCCCGGCGGCCCGGGAGGCGGGCCGCGCGCTGGCGGCCGACCTCAGGAAGGAGCGGAACCTGGAGAACGTGGTCTCGTACTGGGACACGGACAGTTCCTCCCTGCGCGCCGAGGACGGCCGCTCCGCGCTGGTGCTCGCCCATGTGACGGGTGACGACACCGAGCGGGACGAGAACGCGAAGGCCGTCATCGACACCTACGCGGGACCGTACGAGGGCGCGCTCACAGTCAGGGCGGGCGGCGGCGCGGCCGTGACGAGCGAGATGGGGAAGCAGTCGGGCGAGGACCTCCTCCTGGCCGAGACCATCGCCGTACCGCTCACCCTCGTCCTGCTGCTGGTCGTCTTCGGCAGCGTGGTCGCGGCGCTGCTGCCGCTCGTGGTCGGGGTCATCGCCATCGTCGGCACCTTCGCGGAGCTGTTCGTCCTCGGCAGCGTCACCGACGTCTCGGTCTTCGCGATCAACCTCACGACGGCGCTGGGCCTGGGCCTGGGCATCGACTACGCCCTGCTGATGGTCAGCCGGTTCAGGGAACAACTCGCGGCGGGGGCGGGCGTGGAGGACGCCGTGCGGCGGACCGTCGGCACGGCCGGCCGCACGATCGCGTTCTCCGCCGCGACCGTGGCCGCCGCGCTCGGGGCGCTGCTGGTGTTCCCGCAGTACTTCCTGCGCTCGTTCGGCTATGCCGGGATCGGTGTCGTCGCCATCGCGGCCGTGGGCACCCTGTTCGTGATGCCCGCGCTCTTCGTCGTACTGGGCCATCGCGTCAACAGCGGGCGGCTGCCGTGGGTGGGGCCCGCGGTTCCCGGCGCGCGGCAGCCGCTGTGGGGACGGCTGGCCCGCACGGTCATGCGGCGGCCCGCGCTCACCGCGCTGCCGGTGCTCGCCGTGCTGCTGCTGGCGGCGAGCCCGCTGCTGGGGATCACCTTCGGCACGCCGGACGAACGCGTACTGCCCGAGCAGGCCACGAGCCGCCAGGTGGCGGCGGTCCTCCGGGAGGACTTCACCGGCACCGACGACGCGGCCCTCCATGTCGTCCTGGACCGCCCCGTGGGCGAGGACCCGCTGGAGTCGTACGCGGTCGAACTGTCCGGCCTCGAAGGCGTCGTCCGTGTCGAGACGGGTGCCGGGACATACGCCGACGGACGCTCCGCGCCGACCGGTCCGGGCACCGCCGCGCTCGCCAGGCCCGACGCGCAGCGGATCAACGTGGTCAGCTCCCTGGCGCCGAAGTCGGACGCGGCCCAGCGCCTGGTCGACGAGGTGAGGGCCGTCGGCGCGCCCGAGGGGTCGGACCCGCTCGTGGGCGGAACCGGCGCGGTGCTGGTCGACTCCAAGGACTCGATCGCCGAACGGCTGCCGCTCGCGGTCGCGCTGGTCGCCCTCACGACGTTCCTGCTGCTGTTCCTGTTCACGGGCAGTGTCGTGCAGCCGCTGCGCGCGCTGGTCCTCAACATGATCAGCCTGGGAGCGACCCTCGGTGTCATGACCTGGATCTTCCAGGACGGTCATCTGTCCTCCGTGCTGGGCTTCACCGCGCAGCCCATGGAGGTGTCGATGACCGTGCTGATGTTCTGCATCGCGTTCGGTCTCTCGATGGACTACGAGGTGTTCGTCACCAGCCGGATCAAGGAGCTCCACGACTCGGGCGCGGACAACGAGTCCGCCGTGGTCGACGGTCTCGGCCACACCGGACGCATCGTCAGCGCGGCAGCCTGCCTGCTCGCGGTCAGCTTCTTCGCCTTCGGAACCGCCGAGTTGAGCTTCATGCAGATGTTCGGCCTGGGCAGCGGACTGGCCATCCTGATCGACGCCGTCGCCGTGCGCGGCGTCCTCGTACCGGCCGCGATGCGCCTGCTCGGCCGCTCGGCCTGGTACGCGCCCCGCCTCCTGCGTGCGTTCCACGGGCGGTACGGCCTCAGCGAGAGCGCGCCCGCCCCTGCCGCGCCGGAGCCAGCGGCAGCGCCGCCGTACGCGAAGAGCTAGCGCGGGAGGGCGAGTTCGCGCCCCGGTGGGCGGCGCGGGTGCGCGGCGGCGGGATTCCGCCGCCGCGCCGTCAGGGCACGGTTCCCGGGGCACGCCGCCGATCCCGGGCGTCACGACGACACGGCGCCCGGAGCACCACGCGGCTCCGGGCGTACGGGCACAGTGGTACCCAGCGCACCGTACGGATCAGCGCATGGACAGGAAAGTTGACGTCATGACCGACAAGCTCACCGTGGGTGTCCTGGGCACCGGGATCATGGGCGCCGCGATGGCCCGCAACATCGCGCGCGCCGGGCACACCGTCCGGGTCTGGAACCGCACCCGCGCCAAGGCCGAGCCGCTCGCCGCGGACGGCGCGCGTGTCGCGGACACCCCCGCCGAGGCGGTCGAGGGCGCCGATGTCGTCCTGACCGTCCTGTACGACGGCGGGACCGTACGGGACGTGATGGCCGAGGCGGCCCCCGCGCTGCGCCCCGGCGCCGCGTGGGTGCAGTCGACGACCGCCGGAGTCGCGGCGCTCGTCGAACTGGCCTCGTTCGCAAGGGAGAAGGGGCTCGTCCTCTTCGACGCACCCGTCCTGGGAACCCGACAGCCCGCCGAGGCGGGGCAGTTGCTCGTCCTCGCCGCCGGTCCGAGCGAGGGACGGGACGCCGTGACCCCGGTGTTCGACGCGGTCGGCGCCCGTACGGTGTGGACGGGGGAGGACGCGGCCGCGGGCAGCGCCACCCGGCTCAAGCTCGTGGCCAACAGCTGGGTCCTCGCCGCCACGACCGCGACCGGTGAGGTACTGGCCCTGGCCAAGGCCCTCGGTGTGGAGCCGCGGAGCTTCTTCGACGCCATCGCCGGCGGCCCCCTCGACATGGGCTATCTGCACGCGAAGGCGGGGCTCGTGCTGGACGGCGGGCTGTCTCCCGCCTCGTTCTCCGTGTCCACCGCCGAGAAGGACGCCCGGCTGATCGTCGAGGCGGGCGAACAGCACGGCGTCCGGCTCGACGTGGCCGCGGCGAGCGCGGAACGGTTCGCCCGCGCCGCCGCCCAGGGGCACGCCGACGAGGACATGGCCGCCGCGTACTTCGCGAGCTTCGACCCGGACTCCGACGCCTGATCGCGCCCGGTCCGGCAGACTCGCCCCATGGAGACTGCCGAGCTGATTCGAGTGCTGGACCGGGAGGGCCGGTCGCTGGCGGAGGCCGCGGACGCGGCGGGACCCGACGCGAAGGTGCCCACCTGCCCCGGATGGCAGGTGCGGGACCTGCTGCGGCACACGGGCATGGTGCACCGCTGGGCGACGGCGTTCGTCGCCGAGGGGCACACGTCGTACCGTCCCGACGGCGGCCTTCCCGCACTGGACGGCGCGGAACTGTCGGCCTGGTTCCGTGCCGGGCACGGCCGCCTCGTGGAGGTCCTCACCGCAGCCCCGTCCGACGTCCGGTGCTGGACCTTTCTGCCCGCCCCGTCGCCGCTGGCCTTCTGGGCGCGGCGGCAGGCCCACGAGACGACCGTGCACCGCGCCGACGCGGAGTCGGCGCGCGGCGGCCGACCGGGCCCGCCCGACGCGGACTTCGCCGTCGACGGGATCGAGGAACTGCTGCTGAACCTGCACGGGCGCGCCAGGAGCCGGGTGCGCACCGATGTCCCGCGCGTGCTGAGGGTCCGGGCCTCCGACACCGGGACCACGTGGACCGTACGCCTGTCGGAGCGGCC
Source organism: Streptomyces fructofermentans (assembly GCF_014651055.1). Taxonomy (GTDB): domain Bacteria; phylum Actinomycetota; class Actinomycetes; order Streptomycetales; family Streptomycetaceae; genus Streptomyces; species Streptomyces fructofermentans. The sequence goes on along the minus strand of NZ_BMWD01000008.1, from coordinate 16,581 downwards.
GCCGGAGGTGGAGCGGGGCGAAGTGGGCGCGGCGGACGGCGAGTTCGCGGGGACTGCGGCGGAACTCTACTTCGCGCTGTGGAACCGCCGCCCGGTCCCGCACGTGTCGGGGGACGCGTCGCTCGTCGCCCTGTGGCGGGAGAACTCCGCGGTCACCTGGAGCTGAGCCGCCGGCGGGCCGCCGCGGTTCCGGGCCGGACGCGGAGCGGTCAGGCCCCGGAGCCGCCCGCCAGCATCCGGCCGAGCACGGCCCGCTGCAACGGCAGTACCTCCGCGTGCAGTTCGCGGCCCAGGGCCGTGAGGGAGACGCGCACTCCCCGCCGGTCCTCCGGGCACATGCAGCGCTCCACGAGGCCGTCCTTCTCCAGGCGGCCGATCAGGCGGGACAGCGCGCTCTGGCTCAGGTGCACCCGTTCGGCGATCTCCTGGACGCGGTACACGGTGGCGTCGGGCGGCGCGTCCAAGGGGAGCGCGGCGAGCACGTCGAGCACCTCGAAGTCACTTGCCGCTACGGCGGCCTGTTGCTCCTCGGCGGCCGCACCGCGGACCTCCTCGGCCGCCGCCAGGTCTTCCTCGTCGCCCTGGGTGTCTTCGCGCTCGCCTCACTGCTGGGCGGCCTCGTCGACTCCGGCCCCCTGCTGATCGCCAGCCGGTTCATCAAGGGCCTGAGCGCCGCGTTCACCGCCCCCGCGGGCCTGTCGATCATCACGACGACGTTCCCCGAGGGCCCCCTGCGCAACCGCGCCCTGTCGATCTACACCACCTGCGCCGCCACCGGCTTCTCCATGGGGCTCGTACTGTCCGGTCTGCTCACCGAGGCGAGCTGGCGGCTGACCATGCTGCTGCCCGCCCCCATCGCCGTCGCCGCCCTGGTCGCCGGCCTCAGGCTCATCCCGCGCAGCGAGCGCGACCGGTCGCACCGCGGCTACGACGTCCCCGGCGCCATCATCGGCACGGCCTCGATGCTCCTGCTCGTCCTCACCGTCGTGGAGGCACCGGAGGTCGGCTGGACGACGGCCCGCACACTGCTGTCGTTCCTCGCCGTCGCCGTCCTGCTCACCGTGTTCGTGGTCGTCGAGCGCCGCAGCCCGAGCCCGCTGATCAGGCTGGGCGTACTGCGCTCCGGCAGCCAGATCCGGGCCCAGCTCGGCGCGATGACGTTCTTCGGCTCGTACGTGGGCTTCCAGTTCCTCGTCACGCTCTACATGCAGTCCCTGCTCGGCTGGTCGGCCCTGCACACCGCGCTCGCGTTCCTGCCCGCCGGCGCGCTCGTCGCCCTGTCGGCGACCCGGATGGGGGCCATCGTCGACCGGTTCGGCACACCGCGGCTCCTCGTCACGGGCTTCGCGCTGATGGTCGTCGGCTACGCGCTGTTCCTCCGGGTCGACCTCGACCCGGTGTACGCGGCGGTGATCCTGCCGTCCATGCTGCTGATCGGCGCGGCCTGCGCGCTGGTCTTCCCCTCGCTCAACATCCAGGCCACCAACGGCGTCGACGACCACGAGCAGGGCATGGTCTCCGGCCTGCTCAACACCTCGGTACAGGTGGGCGGAGCGGTCTTCCTCGCGATCGTGACGGCCGTCGTGGCGGCCAACTCCTCCGGCGGGTCGTCCCCGCAGGCGGTCCTCGACAGCTACCGCCCCGGTCTGGTCGTCGTCACCGCGGTCGCCCTCGTCGGCCTGGTCGTCACGGCCACCGGGCTGCGCACCCGACGGCCCCCGCGGTCCACGGTCCTGGTCGCCTCCTCCGAGGACCCTGCGGTGGAGAACGGAGCGGCGTCGAACGGCCGGTCGGAGGGCGAGCTTCCGGACGGCGGGCGGCTGGAGAAGGAGCGGGTGGCGGTCCGCGACTGACCTCCCGGCTCCACCGCGTACGCGCCCGGCGGGCTCCCTGCCCCGCCGGGCGCACCCCGCGGCACCCGCCCCCTGGAAACGTCCGCGCGCTGGCGTGTGTGCGGGGTGCGGGGTGCGGGGTGCGGGTGCGGGGTGCGGGTGCGGGCGCGCCGGGGTCAGCCCAGCCAGCCCGGCCGTACGAGCCCCGACTCGTAGGCGAGCACGACCAGTTGGGCCCGGTCCCGGGCACCCAGCTTCACCATGGTCCGGCTGACGTGGGTCTTCGCGGTGAGCGGGCTGACGACCAGCCGCCGGGCGATCTCGTCGTTGGAGAGTCCCATGCCGACCAGGGCCATCACCTCCCGTTCCCGCTCGGTGAGTTCGGCGAGCACGCCCACGGCCGCGGGCTCCTTGGACCGGGCCGCGAACTCGGCGATCAGCCGACGGGTCACGCCCGGCGAGAGCAGGGCGTCCCCGTCCACCACCGCCCGCACGGCACGCAGGAGTTCCTCCGGTTCGGTGTCCTTGACCAGGAAGCCGGACGCCCCGGAACGGATGGCCTCGAAGACGTACTCGTCCAACTCGAACGTGGTCAGCATGACGACCCTGACCTCCCCGAGGTCAGGGTCGCCGGTGATCCGGCGGGTCGCCGCGAGACCGTCCAGCACCGGCATGCGGATGTCCATCAGGACGACGTCGGGCCGCTGGGAGCGCACCGCCCGCGCCGCCTCCTCGCCGTCCGCCGCCTCCCCCACCACCTCGATGTCGGACTGCGCGTCGAGGAGCGCCCTGAAGCCTGCCCGGACCAGTGACTGGTCGTCGGCGAGCAGTACGCGGATCACCGTTCCTCCTTCGGCCCCGGGACCCCGTACGACGGCTCCCCGGGCGTGTTCGTGAGCGGTAGGACGGCCCGCACCCGGAAACCGCCGTCCTCGCGCGGCCCGGCATCGATCGTGCCACCGAGCGCGGCGGCCCGCTCCCGCATCCCGGCCAGCCCGTTGCCGCTGCCGCCGGCCGCCGCGCCCGTCGCCGGGCCGTCGTCGTCGACGAGCAGCCGCAGTTCGTCCGCCGCGTGCTCGACCCGCACGCGCGCGTGCCTCGACCCGGAGTGCCGTACGACGTTGGTCAGGGCCTCCTGGACGATGCGGAAGGCCGCGAGATCGGCGCCGGGCGGCAGGCTCCGCCGTCCGCCCCGGGACTCGACGGCGACCGTGAGTCCGGCGGCAGCGGCCTGCTCGACGAGTTCGGGAAGCCGGTCGAGGCCCGGCGCGGGGGCGCGCGGCGCCGCTCCGGGCGCCCGGAGCGTGTCGAGCACCTGCCGCACCTCCCCGAGCGCCTCCTTGCTCGCCGCCTTGATCGTGGTGAGCGCGGTACGCGCCTGCTCCGGGTCCGAGTCGAGCAGCGCCAGCCCCACGCCCGCCTGGACGTTGATGACCGAGATGCTGTGCGCAAGGACGTCGTGCAGCTCGCGGGCGATGCGCAGCCGCTCCTCGTCCGCGCGGCGCCCGGCGGCCTGCCGGCGTTCGGCCCGGTCGCGGTCCCACTGCTCGCGGCGCACCCGGACGACCTCGGAGACCGCGAGGATAGCCACCACCCAGGCGCCGACCGCGATCTCCTCGCCCCACGAGGACGCGGAGTCCCCCTCGGGCGGCAGCCACCGGTACAGCCAGTGCCCCGCCAGGAGATGCGCCGCCCACAGCGTGCCGAGCGCGGCCCAGGCCACACGGCGACGGCCCGCGACCACCGCGCTGAAGCAGGCGAGCGCGACCACCAGGAACACGGGGCCGTAGGGGTACCCGGCCGCGAAGTAGGCGAGGGTCACGGCCGTCGTACCGGCGGCAACGACGACCGGGTGGCGCTGCCGCCACAGGAGCAGGAGGCAGCCGACGACGAGCAGCGACCTGCCGAGGGAGTCCAGCGGGACGCGGTCGGGCTGCTCGTGCCCGGCGAAGCCGCTCCCGGCGACGACGAACACGGTGAGCAGCAGCGTGGACCGCCACGGCAGCCGGGGGCCGCGGTCGCCCTCCCCGCCGCCCTCCCCGCCGTCCTGGCGGTTCCACCAAGGGGTTCCGCCCCCGCAGAACGGCCGCGGACGGCCCCGTCCCCACGGCGGTCCGCCGCACCGTCCCGCGCGCCGCTCTTCCATGCCCGCCACGCTAGACGCCGCGGGCTGCCGTCGGCGTCAGCCGGGCGCGGGCATCGCCCGTACTCCCGGCGGAGTATCCGCCGAGGTCACGCACGGGCCGCCGCGCCCGTTCGGCGCCCGCGGGTTCGCGGGGGGGTGCCATGGGTTCGCGCCTGCCGTGGGTTCGCGGGGGGGGGGCGCTGCCTCGCACTCCCGTCAGGAACGCGCGTCGCGGTCGGCGGCACCGCGCCGGGGCGCACGGCTCTGGGGCGCACCCCGCCGGGGCGCATCACGGTCCGAGGCGGTGGTGACGGGCGCGGCCCCGCCCCCGCTCGTGGACGTGCCTCCCGCGTCGGCCCCGCCGGGGAACACGAGTCCCACCTCATGGCCGAGCCTCGCGGCCGCGTGCCGGAAGAACGCCTCACGGTCCTCCACCACACGGTGGAACTGCCCGAACACCTCGAAGCCGATCAGCCCGAACAACTGCGCCCAGGCAGCGACGAGCGCCGTGACCACCTCAGGGGGCAGGTCGAGAGCGAGGTCGTCGGCCATCCGCCGCGCCTCGGGCCGCAGTTCGGCGGGGAGCGGGGTGAGCGCGACACCGGCGCCCCGATGGGCTTCGCGCACGATCGCGATCAGGAGCAGGGCGACCCGGGAGGCGGCCGGGACGGTGGTGTCCGGCGCGGTGTACCCGGGCACGGGCGAGCCGTAGATCAGGGCGTACTCGTGCGGATGGGCCAGCGCCCACACGCGTGCCGCCTCGCAGACCGCGACCCAGCGCCGGACAGGTCCGTCTCCGGACACCTTTGCGTGCGCCTCCTCGGCGCTCGCGCCGAGCGAGTCGTAGGCGTCGATGATGAGTGCGGTGAGCAGATCGTCACGGCTGGGGAAGTAGCGGTACAGGGCGGAGGACACCATGCCGAGTTCCCGGGCCACGGCCCGCAGGGAGAGCTTGGACGCGCCGTCCACCGCGAGCTGTCTGCGCGCCTCGTCCTTGATGGCCGCGGTGACCTCGATCCGGGCGCGGGCACGGGCTCCTCGAACGGTACTCATGCGTGCCAGTCTCGCACGGTTTCAGAGCAGTGCACACAAACAAGAGCAGTGCACTCGAAAGAGGGCGCCGACCGAAAAGGAGAGCGCTGCACAGAAAAGAGAGCACCGCTCTTGCTTTGGATCACCGATCTCGTACACACTGCTCTCAAGCGAGAGCAGTGCTCACACTTTCCGTCTCAGGAGGAAGTCACCATGACCGCGTCCACCCACGTCCGCAAGCCCGGCTGGTTCACCGTCAACGTCCTCAACCGCACCGTGGCGTGGACCACCCGGCGCGGCCTGAGCGTCTGGGGTTCCCGGGTGCTGGCTGTGCGCGGACGCAAGAGCGGCGAGTGGCGCACCACGCCCGTGAACCTGCTGACCGTCGACGGCGAGCAGTACCTCGTGGCCCCGCGCGGCCACGTCCAGTGGACGCACAACATGCGGGCGGCGGGCGGTGGCGAGCTGCGGCTCGGCAAGAAGGTGGACGCGTTCACGGCGACCGAGGTCGCCGACGACGACAAGGTGCCGCTGCTGCGCGCCTACCTCAAGCGCTGGAAGGCCGAGGTCGGCGTGTTCTTCAACGGGGTCGGCCCCGACTCGTCGGACGAGGAACTCCGGCGCATCGCTCCCGACCACCCGGTGTTCCGGATCACCGTCGAGAGCTGACCCACGGGTCCGTCACCGCACGGCCGCCGCGTCACCCCGCAGCTCCGGACGCCGGCGCCCGGCGCCCGGCACCGAGCCTCCGACACCTGGCACTCGGCACTCGGCACTCAGCCACCGGCACCGAGCCCGCGGCACCCGGCACCCGGCACCCGGCACCCGGCAGCGACACCCGGTGTCGACCACCGGCGCGGCCCGGCACCCCGAGACACCGGGCCGGCGACAACCGCCCCCGACCCGGCGAACCCCCGCCGGTGGACCGTGGACCGCTGCGCGCTACCGGTCGAGGCCCGTCAGCGCGCGCCCGGCCACCGGATGCGTACGGACGAACTCGCCCAGCGAGGTGGAACCGCGGGTGATGCCGGCGAACGCCTTCCAGGCGGGACGGAAGCCGGTGAGCGCCGCGTGGAACACACCGGGACGCCGTTCGAACGCGGCCAGCATCCGCTTGCCGACGCTCATCTCGACCCCGAGCCCGGCCTTGATGGCGAACGCGTAGTTCAGGGCCTGCCGCCGGGCGTCCACCGCGTCGTGCGACTCCGCGATCCGTACCGCCCACTCCCCCGCGAGCCGTCCCGAGCGCAGCGCGAAGGAGATGCCCTCACGCGTCCACGGCTCCAGGAGCCCCGCCGCGTCCCCGCACACCAGGACCCGCCCGCGCGACAGCGGCGAGTCGTCGGCGCGGCAGCGGGTCAGGTGCCCCGAGGAGACGCTCGGCTCGAAGCCCGCGAGCCCGACGCGGGCGACGAAGTCCTCCAAGTACCGCTTGGTGGCGGCTCCTTCGCCCCGCGCCGAGATGACCCCGACGGTGAGCGTGTCGCCCTTCGGGAACACCCAGCCGTAACTGCCCGGCAGCGGGCCCCAGTCGATGAGGACCCGCCCCTTCCAGTCCTCGGCCACCGTCTCGGGGACGGGGATCTCGACCTCGAGCCCGAGGTCGACCTGGTCGAGCTTCACCCCGACGTGTGCTCCTATGCGGCTGGCCGAACCGTCCGCGCCCACCACGGCACGCGCCAGTACCGTCTCGCCGTCCTGCAGGACGACCGCCACCGTGCGCCGGTCCGGGACGGCCGAGCCGTGCTGCTCCACTCGGGAGACCGTGACGCCGGTACGCAGATCGGCGCCCGCCTTCTGCGCGTGCTCGACGAGCTGCTGGTCGAACTCGGGCCGGTTGATGAGCCCGAAGAGCATCTGGCGGGAACGGCGGGTGCGGGCGAACCGGCCCTCGAGCGAGAACGTGACCGCGTGCACCCGATCCTGGAACGGCAGTTCGAAGCCGGGCGGCAGCGCGTCCCGGGTCGGTCCGATGATGCCGCCGCCGCATGTCTTGTAGCGGGGCAACTCCGCTTTCTCCAGCAACAGGACGGTGCGCCCCGCGACCGCTGCCGCGTAGGCGGCCGAGGCTCCCGCGGGCCCCGCTCCGACCACGACGACGTCCCATACCTGCTGTGCGTCGTCCGAAAGGTTCTCGCTGCTCACGATGGTCTGCTGCTCCGATCCAGCCGCCTGCCGCACGTACTCCACGCATCCTACGGCGACGTCCGGCGTGGGCCGCTGTGGGAGGATCGGCAGCGTATGCACCGCGCGCACCCGTACGCGCCACGCATCACTCCCGTACCAGCCGTACAACGTCGCACCCACGAGGAGCGTGCCCATGCCGTCGAATCCGGTCGCCGAGACCGTCGCCTCCCTGATGCCCCGGGCGAAGCAGGAGCTCACCGAACTGGTGGCCTACAAATCGGTGGCGGACTTCGACCAGTTCCCCCGGAGCGAGAGCGAGGGTGCCGCCCGCTGGGTGGCCGACGCGCTGCGCGCCGAGGGCTTCCAGGACGTCGCGCTGCTCGACACCCCCGACGGGACGCAGTCGGTCTACGGCTTCCTGCCGGGCCCGGCGGGCGCGAAGACCGTCCTGCTGTACGCCCACTACGACGTGCAGCCGCCGCTGGACGAGGCGGGCTGGGTCACGCCGCCGTTCGAGCTGACCGAGCGGGACGGCCGCTGGTACGGGCGCGGGTCGGCCGACTGCAAGGGCGGCCTGATCATGCATCTGCTGGCGCTGCGCGCGCTCAAGGCCGACGGCGGGGTCCCGGTCAACGTCAAGGTGATCGCGGAGGGTTCGGAGGAGCAGGGCACCGGCGGCCTCGAACGCTATGCCGAGGAGCACCCCGAACTGCTCACCGCCGACACCATCGTCATCGGCGACGCGGGCAACTTCCGGGTCGGGGTGCCCACGGTCACGACCGCGCTGCGCGGCATGACGCTGCTGCGCGTCCGGGTCGACACCCTCGAAGGGAACCTGCACTCGGGGCAGTTCGGCGGTGCCGCGCCCGACGCGCTCGGCGCCCTGATCCGCGTTCTCGACTCGCTGCGCGCCGAGGACGGTTCCACGACCGTGGACGGCCTCACGGGCGAGGAGCACTGGGACGGCCTCCAGTACGACGAGGACCGGTTCCGCCAGGACGCGAAGGTGCTCGACGGCGTCGGCCTGATCGGCTCGGGCACGGTCGCCGACCGCATCTGGGCGCGCCCGGCCGTGACCGTGCTCGGCATCGACTGCCCGCCGGTGGTCGGCGCCACGCCCTCCGTGCAGGCCGGGGCCCGCGCGCTGATCAGCCTGCGGGTGCCGCCGGGCGTGGACGCCGCGCAGGCGACCAAGCTCCTCCAGGCCCATGTGGAGGCGCACACGCCGTGGGGCGCGCGGGTGACCACGGAGCAGATCGGCCAGGGCCAGGCGTTCCGCGCGGACACCACGAGCCCGGCGTACGCGGCGATGGCGGACGCGATGGCCGTGGCGTACGACGGCGCCGAGATGCAGTACGCGGGTCAGGGCGGGTCCATCCCGCTGTGCAACACGCTCGCGTCCCTGTACCCGCAGGCGGAGATCCTGCTCATCGGGCTGAGCGAGCCGGAGGCGCAGATCCACGCCGTGAACGAGAGCGTGTCGCCCGAGGAGCTGGAGCGGCTGGCCGTCGCGGAGGCGCTGTTCCTGCGCAACTACGCGGCGGTCTGAGCAGGTTCGGCCGAGGCGGCGCTGCGCGACGGGACGATGTCGCACCGCCCCGGCCGCCGTACGGAGCCTGACGTCGGAACCCGGCGTACGGAACCCGGCTCACGCAGCCGGACCACGCAGCCGGCCCGCAAGGCCGTACGGACCCGCCCGGCGTGCGCGTCCGGGCGGGTCGGCGCGTTCCGGGCTCCCGCGCGACGGCGTCCCTGGGTGCCCCGTGCGGGGCACCGGCACCGCGCGTCGCACAGTGCCGCAGAACGCCTAGTGTCCTTGCGGTACGCCCGCCTCCAGGTACAGGGCCGCTCCCCGTTCCCGCGCGCGCAGCGCCCAGCGCAGGCGTTCGTAGCGGACGGGCGGGAGCAGCCCGGCGGCCTCCGCCTCGGTGACGAAGCGCCAGTCGCGCAGTTCGGGGCCCGGCAGCAGCAGTCGCCGGGCCTCGGTGCTGTCGAGGCGGCCGCCGTCGTAGAGGAGGCGCAGTCCGCCGTAGCCGGGGGGCGCGGGCGGTTCCCAGTCGACGACCAGCAGGCCGGGTACCTCGGCCAGCTCGATGCCGGTCTCCTCGGCGACCTCGCGCACGCCCGCGCGCGCGGGGGCCTCACCGGATTCGACGACTCCGCCGGGGAACTCCCAGCCGGCCTTGTACGTGGGGTCGACCAGCAGCACGCGGTCCTCCTCGTCGAAGAGCAGGACACCGGCCGCGACGGTCTCCGAGGTGGGCTCGGGGGTCTGCACGATGTCGCAGACGGGAACGGCTCCGCTGCCGACGGCCTCGGCGACGCGTACGGCGGTCTGGTACGGGGTGAGCGCGCCGGTGTCGACGAGGTGGGCGTCCGCGGTGAGCCAGCCGGCGAGGGCGGCACGGTAGGGCTCGATGTGGTCGTAGGCCCACTGGCGGACCCGTATCTCCCCGTCGGGGACGTCCGGCGGAATCTCACGGTCGGCTATTCGCTTGCGCAGGATCGTTTCCGCCGGAGCGAGGAGAACATGGCTGACGGCGATCCTGCGGGAGGCGAGGCCGCCGAAGATCTCGTCGCGGTAGTCCTGGCGCAGCAGCGTCATGGGGACCACGAGGACGCCGCCCAGTTCGGCGAGCATCGCCGCCGCGGTGTCCACCACGAGCCGTCGCCAGATGGGCAGGTCCTGGAAGTCGCCGACCTCGGCGAGACGCTTGGCGGGCAGCAGCCGTGTCAGCCCGGCGCCGATGAGCTCGGGGTCGAAGAGTGTGCTGTTCGGGATCAGGTCGATCAGTTCCCGTGCGGTCGTCGTCTTCCCCGCACCGAACGCACCGTTGATCCAGACGATCACGGTTCCCCCTCTGCTGTTGGCCCCCTGAGGCTTGCCCGCTCCACCCTGCCACGGAAACCAGCCCCTGATGAGGCCGCGTTCCACGGGCCCGCATATGCCGAAACCCGGCCCTGAACGGGCCGGGTCCGTGGTCGGGTCGGTACGCGGTACGGGTCGGGCCTACCTGCCCGCGGCGGCGTCGTCCGGGGCCGCCGGGCCGCCGTCGCCGACCGTGTGGTCGACGGCGCTCAGGGTGTCCTGCACGTCGAGGTCGCCGAGGACGTCGCCGTCGAGGGAGTGGGACGGCGTGACGGCCGCCACCACGAAACCGGCGGCGAGGGACGCGATGGCGAGCATGCTGCGCTTCTTCATGCCCGGTTCAACTACTGACGGGCCCGGGAGTCACGGCCGGATCCCGGCGGGAGCGGAAGTCGCACCGGCGGGCACCCGCGCCGCTCCTCGCACGCCCCCGCCCGCCGCTCGCCGGCCCCCGCTCGGGCCCGGCCCGGCCATCACACGCTCAGCCCGGCCAGCCCGCTCAGCCCCGGCCCGGAACCCGCTCAGCCGACCCGCTCGTGGGTCCGGACCCACGAGCGCCCTCGCCGGCCCGACCGGTGGCCACGCCCACGAGCCACGAAGCCGACCGACAGCCCGGGCCCAGAAGTGACCCTGCCGGCCCTACCGACAGCCCGGGCCCACGAGCCACCCTGCGATCCGACCGGTGACCAGGCCCACCAGCCACCCCGGCCCGACCCGGCCGGTGAGGGGGCCCACCGGCCGCCCCACCCGGCCCGTGGCACGGTCCGGGGGCTCGGGCACTCAGCCCGCGACGCCCGCGGTCGACGCGCTCGGCGTGCGGCTGAGCGCGGCGGCCGCGGCACCGACCAGCCCCGCGTCCGTGCCCATCTGCGCGGGCGTCACGGTGAGCCGCTGGACGAACGACAGGGTCGCGTAGTCGCGCAGGGCGGCGCGCAGCGGCGTGAACAGGACGTCGCCCGCCTTGCCCACGCCCCCGCCGATCACGGCGATGTCGATCTCGACGAGCGTGGCGGTCGCCGCGATGCCGGCCGCCAACGCCTGGGCCGCGCGTTCGAACGAGGCCACGGCGACGGGATCGCCCGCGCGGGCGGCCTCGGCCACGGCGGCCGCCGAGGCGTCGCCCTCGGGACCCGGCCGCCACCCGCCCTCGGCGGCGCGGCGCGCGATGTTCGGTCCGCTCGCGATGCGCTCGACGCAGCCGCGGGAGCCGCAGGGGCAGAGGTCGCCGTCGAGGTCCACGCTGATGTGGCCGATGTGCCCGGCGTTGCCGGTGGGCCCGGAGTGCAGCCGCCCGCCGAGCACCAGGCCGCCTCCCACACCCGTGGACACGACCATGCAGAGCGCGTTGTCGTGACCGCGGGCCGCGCCCTGCCAGTGCTCGGCCGCGGTGATCGCCACGCCGTCCCCGATCAGCTCGACGGGCAGTCCGCCCGTGGCGGCGCGGACCCCCTCGACCAGGGGGTAGTCGCGCCAGCCGGGAACGTTCACCGGGCTCACCGTGCCCGTGGAGGCGTCCACCGGGCCCGCGCTGCCGATGCCGACGGCCGTGGCGCGGCTCCACAGCGGTGACGCGGTCAGCTCGCCGAGCACGGCCTCCACGGCGCGCATCACGGTGGCGCCGTCCTCCTGCGCGGGGGTCGGACGCTGGGCCCGCAGCAGAATCCGGCCGTGGCCGTCCACCAGCGCTCCGGCGATCTTGGTGCCGCCGATGTCGAGCGCGGCCACGAGGTCGGTGTGCATCAGTGTCAGTTCTCCCGTTTGGACCATGAGACGTGGGCAGTCCGCTCTCGCGGCGAGGGAGGACAGGCCGGAGAATGCGATGAACAGTCTCTCCCGCATCTGACAACGTTGTCCAGGCTCTATGCTCGACGCCACATCCCGATCCGACCCCTTACCGTGCATTCTCGGGACCTACGCAGCCCGTATGGACTACAGGACAGGAAAGCGCATCGTGGCCGAGACCGCCCGTCGAACCGAGAGCCGCTACGGCAACCGTCCCACGATGAAGGACGTCGCCGCGCGTGCGGGGGTCGGTCTGAAGACGGTGTCGCGGGTGGTCAACGGCGAGTCGGGGGTGACACCGGACACCGAGCGCCGCGTACAGGAGGCCATCGAGGCGCTGGGCTTCCGGCGCAACGACAGCGCGCGGGTCCTGCGCAAGGGCCGTACGGCGAGTGTCGGCCTGGTCCTGGAGGACCTCGCGGACCCCTTCTACGGTCCGCTCAGCCGGGCGGTGGAGGAGGTGGCGCGCGCCCACGGCGCGCTGCTCATCAACGGCTCCAGCGCCGAGGACCCGGACCGCGAGCAGGAACTGGCGCTCGCGCTGTGCGCGCGCCGGGTCGACGGGCTGGTCATCATCCCGGCCGGTGACGACCACCGCTATCTGGAGCCCGAGATAAAGGCGGGCGTCGCCACCGTCTTCGTGGACCGTCCCGCCGGCCGGATCGACGCGGACGTCGTGCTGTCCGACAGCTTCGGGGGCGCCCGCGACGGTGTCGCCCATCTGATCGCGCACGGCCACCGCCGGATCGGGTTCATCGGGGACATGCCGCGCATCCACACCGCGGCGGAGCGGCTGCGCGGCTACCGTGCCGCCATGGACGACGCCGGAATCCCGGTCGAGGACGACTGGATGTCCCTGGGCGTCACCGTCCCCGAGCGGGTCCGCCGCGCCGCCGAGACCATGCTGACGGGACCCTCCCCCGTCACGGCGATCTTCGCGGGCAACAACCGTGTGACGGTCACGGTCGTCCGCGTGCTCGCGGAGCACTCCCGCCCCGTGGCCCTCGTGGGCTTCGACGACATCGAGCTCGCCGACCTCCTGCAGCCCGGTGTCACGGTCGTCGCGCAGGACGCGGCGCAACTCGGCCGCACCGCCGCGGAGCGCCTGTTCCGCCGCCTCGACGGCGCCCTGGCCCTGCCGGAACGCATCGAGCTCCCGACACGCCTGATCACCCGCGGCTCGGGCGAACTGCCGCCCGCGGACTGAGCCGTGACGTCACCGGGCCCGCACGCCGGCCGCACCCTGGAGGCCCTGGGGCTCGCCGTGGCGCCGCGCGACAGTCCGCTGAGCTACCCCGGGATCTGGCCCGCCGAGTCGGGCCTGCTGGACGGCGACCTCTGGCTGCCGCTGAGCCGGCACACCTTCGAGGACCGCGTCCCGGTCCTCGCGGTCGGCTCCAACGCCTGCCCGGCGCAACTCCGGCACAAGATGCGGGAGTACGAGGTGTCGTCGCCGATCCCGCTGGTGAGGACGCGGGTGACGGGCCTGGACGTCGGGGTCTCCGCGCACGTCAGTGCCATGGGGTACATGTCCGCGTCGCCGTTCCGGGCGCCCGGGCACACCCGGGAGCTGTTCGTCACCTGGCTGGACCGGGTGCAGCTCGCCGCGATGGACGCGAGCGAGGGGGTCACGGCGCCCGCCGGGTCGTTCGACCGCCTTCCGCTGCCCGACGCGGGATTCCGGGTGGAGACGGATTCGGGCGAGCGCGTCGACGGCGTGCATCTGTACGTGAACCGGCGCGGCGTCCTCCACGACGGCACGGGCACGCCGCGCCCGCACCCGGGAGAGCGCGCGGTGATCGGCGAACTCCTCGCCGCGTCGGCCAGGTTGAGGGAGCTGTTCGGTACGACGCCCGAGGAGTTCAGCGAGCGGGCACGCGGAGACCTGCGGCTGTGCGCGGCGGGCACGCGGGTGCTCGCGCAGGAGGGCTGGACGACGGTCTCCGGGCTGGAGAAGGACACGGAGGGACGGTGGACCGCGGCTCCGGACGACGGCGCCCCGCCGTCGCCGTCACCCTGACGCGGATCACGCCGAGGCGGGCCGGGGCGAGCGGTGGAGGGCGGCACGTCACCGCTCGGGAGGCGCCCGTACCCCCGGAGCGGGACGTTCGGCGGCGCAACGGGCCCGACGCACCGGACCCGCTGCCCGACGTGCCGACGGCCGGCCCGCCGGCCGGTGACCGGCCCCTGAGCAGGCGCCTCACGCGACGCCCGGGGCGCGGTTCGCCGAGGGCGCTCGCGCTGACCGCCCTCGCCGCGCGCACCGCACCCGCGTCGCCGCCGACGCCGCCGGTGGTGGCCGTCCGGGCCGCCAAGGCGCCGCTATCCGCCCGAGACCGTCAGGTCGGCCCGCCGCGGGGCCGCGAAGACCTCCAGGTCGGCGCGGGTCAGACCGGACAGCCGGGCGACCTCGGCCACGTCGAGGGCGCCGCAGTCCAGGCCGCGCAGCAGATACCCGCTGAGGGCCTTGGCGGTGGCGGGCTCGTCCATCACGTCGCCGCCCGCGCGGTTCGCGTACGCGGCGAGGCGTGCCGCGGCCTGCTCGAAGCCCTCGCGGTAGAAGGCGAACACGGCCGCGTAGCGCGTGGGGAGGTGACCGGGGTGCATGTCCCAGCCCTGGTAGTAGGCGCGGGCGAGAGCACGCCGGGTGAGGCCGTAGTGCAGCCGCCAGGCGGCGTGCACGTTCTCGGTGGGGCCGACCGGCAGGACGTTGGTGGAGCCGTCGCAGACGCGTACACCGGTGCCGGCGGCCGCGACCTGCATCACCGCCTTGGCGTGGTCGGCGGCCGGGTGGTCGCTCGACTGGTGGGCGGCCGAGACGCCGAGGCAGGCGCTGTAGTCGAAGGTGCCGTAGTGGAGTCCGGTGGCGCGGCCCTCGGAGGCCTGGATCATGCGGGCGACGGTGGCCGTGCCGTCGGCGGCGAGGATGGACTGGCTGGTCTCGATCTGGATCTCGAAGCCGATGCGCCCCCTCTCCAGGCCGCGCGCCTTCTCGAACTCCTGGAGGAGCCGCGCCATCGCGCCGACCTGTTCCGCGTACGTCACCTTCGGCAGCGTGAGCACCAGCCCGTCGGGCAGGCCGCCCGCCTCCATGAGTCCGGTGAGGAAGATGTCGAGGGTGCGGATGCCCCGGTCGCGCACCGGCGCCTCCATGCACTTCATGCGGATGCCCGTGTAAGGGGCCGCCGTGCCGTCCTCGTACGCGCGGGAGACCAGCCGTGCGGCGCGGGCGGCCGCCTCGTCCTCCTCGGCGTCGGGGCGCGGGCCGTAGCCGTCCTCGAAGTCGACGCGCAGGTCTTCGACGGGCTCGCGCTCCAGCTTGGCGCGTACGCGGTCGTGGACCGGCCCGGCGAGGTCGTCGGGGAGGCCGAGGACGGCGGCGAGGGCCTCGGCGTCGGGTGCGTGCTCGTCGAGAGCGGCGAGCGCGCGGTCGCCCCAGGAGCGGACGGTGTCGGCGGCGAAGACGTCTCCGGGGACGTACACGGTGTGGACGGGCTGGCGGGTGCCGGGGTCTCCGGGGTAGCGGCGCTCCAGCTCGGCGTCGACCGGGGCGAGTGAGGCGCTGATCTCCTCGCTGACGGCGCCCGCCAGGCTCGTCGCCACCGTCTCCTGCTGGCCCTGACCCATGCAGACCCTCCTGTTTTCCGCTTCATGGAATCAACAATCTGTTGAACGAAGTTATCCACGGACCTTCCCGCCGGTCAACACCCCTTCCCTTCCCGCGCCGCCCCGGGATACGTTCCCCTTCTCCCCCTCGAAGTCCTCCGGGATCACCCGGAGTTGTGGACATGGGCACGCCAAGATTCGATACTGCGATGCCCACGACGCGCCCCGGCGTCCGCCCCGGAAGGAGCATGCCGTGCCCCGTCGCCGCCGCGGTCCCGTCACGCGCCGCCTCGGACTGCAGACGGCGCTCGCCGCCGCGCTGGCCTTCCCCGCGACCGGTACGGCGCTTCCCAGGACGTCCGCCCCGGACCGCCGGCGCGGCCTGGACGTCATGTCGTTCAACCTTCGCTTCGCGAGCACCGCGGAGCCGCACAGCTGGGCCGTCCGCCGGCCCGTCGTGCGCGAACTGCTGCGCCGCGAGCACCCCCATGTGATCGGCACCCAGGAAGGGCTCCACGGGCAGGTGCGGGACATAGCCGCCGACCTCCCGCACCACGACTGGATAGGAACGGGCCGTGCGGGCGGCAGCCGCGACGAGTTCATGGCGGTCTTCTACGACACCCGCAGGCTCGACCCGGTCGAGTACGACCACTTCTGGCTGTCCGACACCCCCGCCCTGATCGGCTCGAACACCTGGGGGGCCGGGTACATCCGCATGGTGACCTGGGTCCGCTTCCGCGATCTGCGCGACGGCGGGCGGGAGTTCTACGTACTGAACACCCACCTGGACAACGAGAGCCAGTACGCCCGCGCCCGTGCGGCGGCGCTGATCGTGCGGCGGACGGCCGGGCTCGACCGCACCCTGCCCCTCGTCGTGACCGGCGACTTCAACGTCGCGGCCCACGGGAACCCGGTCTACGACACGCTGATGGAGGCGGGACTCGTCGACACCTGGGACGCGGCGGCGGAGCGGAGCGAGCAGTACGCCACCTTCCACGGCTACCGGCCGCTGGTCCCGGACGGCGACCGCATCGACTGGATACTGACCACGCCGGGGGTGACCACGCACCGGGCGTCGGTCAGCACGTTCTCCGTGGACGGCCAGTTCCCGAGCGACCACCTGCCCGTCCAGGCGTCGCTGACCCTGGCCTGAGCCGGGCCGGGAACGGGCCGAGGCCCCCTCGACCCTGCGGGTCGCGGGGGCCTCG
>NZ_BMWD01000007.1:285098-332132 GCF_014651055.1 Streptomyces fructofermentans | reverse complement strand
ACCAACCGAACGAATCACTCAAACCGACCTGGCTCCAGCGGCTTGACAGCCATAGGAGCATCCCGCGGGCGGCCGGCGTAGGCGTCGGCCGCTGCCGCGCCCACACGAGAGGACGAACGGGCGAGGATGACCGAGGACGAACTCGACCGCTTGCTCGACAAGCTGACCCTCCGGGCCAAGGTCCGGCTGCTCACGGGAGCCACGACCTGGCGCACACCGGCCGAGCCGGACGTCGGCCTGAGGGAGTTGGTGATGTCGGACGGCCCCGCGGGCGTACGGGGCGAGTCGTGGGACGAACGGCGGACGGCACTGCTGCTGCCGTCCGCGTCGGCGCTCGCCGCCACGTGGGACGTGGACCTGGTCGAGCGGCTCGGTGCGCTCCTCGCCGCCGAGGCACGGCGCAAGGGCGTGCACGTGGTCCTCGCGCCGAACCTCAATCTGCACCGCAGCCCGCTCGGCGGACGGCACTTCGAGTGCTTCTCCGAGGACCCCGTACTCACCTCCCGGGTCGGAGCGGCGCTGATCCGCGGCATCCAGTCGCGGGGCGTCGCCGCCACGGCCAAGCACTTCGTGGCCAACGACTCCGAGACGGACCGCCTCACGGTCGACGTACGCGCCGGCGAACGGGCGCTGCGGGAGGTGTACCTGGCCCCGTTCGAGGCGGCCGTCGCGGCCGGGGTGCAGGTCGTCATGGCCGGCTACAACTCCGTCAACGGCACCACCATGACGGCGAGTCCGCTGCTGTCGGACCCCTTGCGGAGCGAGTGGGGCTTCGACGGCGTGGTGGTCTCCGACTGGGGCGCCGCGCGCACGACGCACGACACCGCGCGGTCCGGCCTCGACCTCGCGATGCCGGGGCCCGAGAGCGTCTGGGGCGAGGCCCTGGCGCAGGCAGTGGAGGACGGCCGGGTGCCGGAGTCCGCCGTCGACGGGAAGGTGCGCCGCCTGCTCGCGCTCGCGGACCGCGCGGGGGTGCTCGGCGAGCCCGGGGAGGCACGTCCCCCCGCCCGGGGCGGCGTCCGCCCGCGCGACGCCAGGGCGCAGCTGCGCCGCGCGGCCTCGGCCGGCACGGTGCTGCTCGCCAACCGGGGCGTCCTACCGCTCGGGCCGGAGGTACGGACCGTCGCCGTGGTGGGAGCGCATGCCGCACGCACCCGCACGCAGGGCGGCGGCAGCGCCGGGGTCTTCCCGCAGCACGAGGTGTCCGTCCTGGAGGGCCTGCGCGCCCTGCTGCGGGGACGGGCCGGGGTCGTCCACGCTCCCGGGCCGTGTCCCGACGAGCCCGCCCCGGCACTGGACATGGACCTGTGCAGTGATCCGCGCTCCGGGCTGCCGGGCGTCCTGCTGCGGATGCTCGACGCGTCGGGCTCCGAGCTGTACGCCGAACACCGCAACAGCGGGAGACAGTTGGAGCCCCGCCTCGTGCCCGGGGCGCACACCGTCGAGATCAGTGCCCGGCTGCGCCCCCGGGTGGCGGGCCGCTGGACGCTGGGCATCGCGGGCTTCGGGCGGATGCGGCTGAGCCTCGACGAACGCACCCTTGTGGAAGGCGAGTTCGCCAGGGAGACGGACGATCCGGCACTCGTGCACGTGAACCCGCCGGTGCGCAGCGCCGAGGCGTGGCTGGCGGTCGGGCAGGACGCGCTGCTGGTGGCGCGGCGCGAACTCGCGCCCGACACGGGCAGGGCCACGGTCGTGAGCGCCGCTCCGCCGCGCCCCGACGCCTCCCGGGCGATCGCCGGGGCGGTGCGGGCGGCCGCGGAGGCGGACGCGGTCGTCGTGGTGGTGGGAACGACGGAGCACAGCGAGTCGGAGGGGTACGACCGCAGCGACCTCACCCTGGGCGCCACGCAGAACGCCCTGGTGCGGGCCGTCGCCGCGGCCAACCCCCGCACGGTGGCCGTCGTCAACAGCGGCGGCCCCGTCGAACTCCCGTGGCGCGACGAGGTCGGCGCGCTGCTGCTGGCCTGGTTCCCCGGGCAGGAGGGGGGCGGAGGCCTGGCCGACGTGATCCTCGGGCGGGCCGAGCCGGGCGGCCGGCTGCCGACCACCTGGCCGGTCGCGCTCGCCGACGCCCCGGTCACCGGTACGCGGCCGGTCGCCGGGCGGCTGGAGTACACCGAGGGCCTGCACATCGGCTACCGCGGCTGGCTCCGCGGCCGACACGCCCCCGCCTACTGGTTCGGGCACGGTCTCGGCTACACCGACTGGTCCTACGAGGAGTTGACGGGGCCGCGCGAGGTGGCCGCCGGGGAGCCCTTCACCGTGCGTGTCGGGGTGCGCAACACGGGACCGCGGGCCGGCCGCGAGGTCGTCCAGGTGTATCTGGCCCGCCCCGGCTCCGCCTTGGAGTATCCGAGGCGCTGGCTCGCGGGATTCGCGGCGGTGCACGCGGGTCCCGGCGCGACGGCGACCGCCTCGGTGACCGTCCCCGCCGCGGCGTTGCGCCACTGGTCCGTCGGCGACGGGGGGTGGCGTACGGAGCCGGGTCCCTGCCGTGTGCTCGCGGGCCGCTCGGCGAGTGATCTCCCGCTGGACCTGGGGGTGGAGGTCCGCGTGCGCGGCTGAGCCGGGAGCCCGGCCGCCGGAGAGCGCTCTATGCCGTCCGTGGCCTGTGCCGTTAGGGTGCGGGCATGAGCAGACAGGCCCCGACCCTGGAGGATGTGGCCCGGGAGGCGGGTGTCTCCCGGGCGACCGTGTCCCGGGTCATCAACGGTGTGCGCAACGTCGACCCGGCCATCCAGGAGACGGTACGCCTGGCCATCAGCAGAACGGGCTACGCGCCCAATCAGGCCGCCAGGTCGCTGGTGACCCGGCGCACCGAGACCGTGGCGCTCGTGGTGTCCGGCGCCGGCGGGGTCTCGGACGAGGAGCAGAACGCCTTCGCCACGAGGGTGTTGGCCGACCCGTTCTTCGGCCGGGTGGTCAGCGGGGTCGTCGGCCATCTGCGGCCGCGTTCGATGCATCCGGTGCTCATGTTCGCCGAGACCGTCGAGGCCCGGGAGGCGGTCGTGACGTATCTGCGGCAGGGCAGCGCGGACGGGGCGCTCGTCGTGTCCACCCATGCCGACGATCCGCTGCCCGCGCTGCTGGCCGGCGCGGGGTTGCCCGCCGTGCTGTTCGCCCGGCCCTCGCGGCCGGTCGCGCTCAGCTATGTGGACCTCGCGCACCGGGACGGCGGGCGCCTGGCAGCCGAGCACCTGCTGGGGCGCGGCTGCCGGCGGATCGTCACCGTGTCGGGTCCGCTGGCGGTGTCCGCGAGCCAGGAGCGGCTTGCCGGGTTCCGGGACACGATGGCCCGCCGCGGGCATGCGTACGTCCCGCTGGTCCAGGGTGGTTTCACGGTCGACAGCGGGATGGCGGCCATGACCGAACTGCTCGCCGAACACCCGGACGTGGACGGTGTGTTCGCCGCGAACGACCTGATGGCCCAGGGGATCTGCCAGGTGCTGCGGGAGCGGGGGCGCCGGGTGCCGGACGATGTCGCGGTGGTCGGGTTCGACGACTCCAGCGCGGCGCTCGCCTGCCGTCCGCCGCTGACGACGGTGCGCCAGCCGGTCGAGGACATGGCGGCGGCGATGGCCCGGCTGCTCGACGAGCAGATCAGGGGCGTGCGTACCGAGCCGACCTCGATCATCTTCGATCCCGAGCTGGTGGTCCGGGCGTCGGCATAGGCGGGGCGGGCGCCCGGGCGCGGGCCGGGCCGCTCCGGAGAGCGGGTCAGGAGTGTTCGCGCACACCGGCTGTCAGGTCGGCGAAGTCGGCGAGCATGTGAGCCGTCCTGGGTTCCAGTCCGGTGACCAGGCGGAAGGTGCCGGCGGCCTGGTGGACCAGCATCCCGCCGCCGTGCAGGGTCCGGCAGCCGAGGGCGCGGCCGGCCTCCAGGAGTGGGGTGCGCAGGGGCCGGTAGTTGATGTCGACGATCCACAGCCCGGGGTGCAGGGCCGCCGGGTCGAGGGGCAGCCGGGGCAGGGCGGGCGTTCCGACCGGTGAGGCGTTGACGAGTCCGTCGGCCTCCTGGAGGACGGTGCCGAGCGATGCGGCGTCGCACGTCCGCGCGCGCTCGCTTCCCGCGTCGGTGTTGAGCGCCTCGGCCAGCTCCCGCGCGCGGCCGGCGGCCGGGTCGACGACGGTGACGCGCTCGGCTCCGAGGTCGAGCAGTGCGTGGGCGACCGCGGATCCGGCGCCTCCCGCCCCGAGTTGCACGACGTGGCGCATCGGCGCGTCGGGCAGTCCCCGGGTGAGGGCCGCGGCGAAGCCCGTGCCGTCGGTGTTGTGTCCGACCGCCGCGCCGTCGGCGAACACCACCGTGTTGACGGCGCGGACCCTGGCGGCCGTGGGGGCGAGCCGGTCCAGGTGGGGCAGGACGAGCTGCTTGACGGGATGGGTGACGTTCAGGCCCGCGAACCCCAGGCTGCGGGCCGCCCCGAGCAGTTCGTGCAGGTTCTCCGCGGTGTGCCGCTTGGCGCCGCCGAGGTCCAGCAGCCGGTAGAGGCAGCGGACTTGGTGCCGGTCAGCCTCCCGCTCGTGGAGTTCCGGGCTGAGCGACCGGCCGATGCCGGTCCCGATCAGGCCCATGAGAAATGACGTCCGAGTCACGGCGGCTCCCGGCAGGCAATGTACGAACCAGTTCGTTATGAATAGCAGGGTCCGCGGTCCCCGGGAAGCCCGGCGGGGTCACAGGCCCAGGTACACCTCCCTGACCCTGGGGTCGCGGCTGAGTTCGGCGGAGGTTCCGGTCATGGCGACCTCGCCGTTCTCCATGACGACGCACGAACTGGTGACGCCGAAGGTGAGTTTGGCGTTCTGCTCCACGAGGAGCAGGCTCATCCCCTCCTCGCGCAGCTTCAGCAGGACGTCGAGGATGCTGCCGACGAGCTTCGGGGACAGGCCCATGGAGGGCTCGTCGAGCACGAGCAGCCGGGGCCCTGCCATCAGGGCCCGGCCGATGGCGAGCATCTGCTGCTGGCCGCCGGACAGCGCACCGGCGGGCCGGTCCCGCATCTCCCCGAGGACCGGGAACAGCGCGTGCACCTCGTCGAGTCGGCGGCGGGTCCCGTCGTTCCAGGGCCGCGAGTACGCGCCGAGCATCAGGTTCTTCTCGACGGACAGGCCGGAGAAGACGTGCCTGCCCTCCGGGACGTAGCCGATGCCGTGGCGCACCATGTCCCGGGCCCTCACCCGGGTGAGGTCGCGCCCGCCCAGGGTGATGCGTCCGCCGCTGCGCGGGACCAGGCCCATCAGCGCCTTGAGGGTGGAGGTCTTGCCCGCCCCGTTGGCGCCGATGATGCCCACCGACTCGCCCGGGGCGACGGTGAACCCGATGGAGCCGACGGCGCGGACGCCGCCGTAGTGCACGCTCAGGTCCTCGACCGTCAGGGTGCCGGCCGGGCCGGTGTCCGCGGCTTTCATGAGGGGGCCTCCTCGGTCCTTCGGACTTCCTCGGCGGTCGGGGGCTGCGGCAGTCCTGCCTCGGTGAGGTCGGAGTCCCCGAGGTAGGCCTCGATGACCTCCGGCGCCGCGACGACCTCGTCCGGGGTCCCCTCCGCGATGACCCGGCCGCCGGACAGGACGGTGATCCTCTCGCACAGGGACATGACCAGGCCCATGTTGTGTTCGATCAGGACGACGGTGGTCCCGGTGTCGCGGATGGACCGGACGATCCGAACGAGCTGCCGGACCTCCTCTCCGTTGAGTCCGGCCGCGGGCTCGTCCAGCAGGAGCAGGCGGGGCCGGGCCGCCATGGCGCGGGCGATCTCGATGCGGCGCTGGATCCCGTAGGGCAGGGAGGCGGGGTCGGCCTCCGCGAAGTCGGTGAGGCCGTAGCGTTCGAGGACCTCGTCGGCGCGGGCCCGGAGCCGGCGCTCCCGGGCCAGCACGCCCGGCTGCCACACCGCGTACTGCCAGATGGCGCGGGTCCTCGTGCGGTCGAGTGCGACGAGGACGTTCTCGCGGACGGTGAGCTGTCCGAAGAGCCGCAGGTTCTGGAAGGTGCGGGCCATTCCGGCCAGGGACAGCGCGTAGGGGCGGGCGGTGGTGGTGTCGTCGCCGGCGAAGCCGACCGTCCCAGAAGTGGCCCGGTAGAACCCGCTGATCACGTTGAACAGGGTTGTCTTCCCTGATCCGTTGGGGCCGACGATGCCCCGGATCTCGCCGGCCCGCACGGTGAGCGAGACCGCGTCCAGGGCGCGCAGCCCCCGGAACTGCTTGGTGACGGACTCGGCGACCAGGAGCACCGGTTGCCCGGTCGCCGGCGCGGCGGGCGGATAGGGCGTGAAGGGGCGCAGTTCGGCCCGCGCCTCGTGGTGGCCGGCCCGCCTGCGGTACAGGTCCCGGACCCGGGCGGGGATGCCGGCGAGCCCTGTCGGCGCGAAGACGACCATGAGGACGACGACCACGCCGTAGCCGAGTTGGGCGTAGGTCGAGAAGTCCGAGAGCCACTCCCGTACGAGGGTCAGGCCGACGGCGCCGACGACACAGCCGACGAGGGAGCGCCTGCCGCCGATGATGACCATGGCGAGCAGGATGAACATGTTGCCGATGGAGAAGGTCTCGGGTGCCACGTACCGGATGAGGCCGCCGTACAGCACTCCGGCCAGGCCTCCGTAGAGGCTCGCGAGGACGAAGGCCGTCATGCGCAGGTAGGGGATCTCGGCGCCCATGGCTCCCGCGGCGAGCGAGTCGTCGCGCATGGCGCGCAGCCGGCGGCCGAGCGAGGTGTGCACGACGAACAGGCCGAAGAGCAGGCCGAGGGCGAAGACGGCGACTTCCAGGTAGTAGTAGAGGTATTCGCTGGAGAGGTCGACGCCCGGCAGGGTGGGCACGGGGATGCCGGAGATGCCGTCGGCGCCGCCGGTGATCCGGGCGTTGGTGATCCAGTTGATGAATCCCAGGGCGAGGCCGAGGGTGACGATGCCCAGGTAGTGGGACTGCATGCGCAGGGCGGGGACGCCGACGAGCAGGCCGGTGGCGACCGTGGCCGGCACGGCGAGGGCGGCGGCCGCCCAGAAGCCGTACCCGTAGTGCGTGGTGAGGACGGCGACGCCGTACGCGCCGACCCCGAAGAAGGCGACCTGGGCGAGGTTGATCTGGCCGGACACCCCCATGGCCAGCCCCAGGCCGATGGCGAGGAGCGCGTGGATCAGGGCGATGTCGACGACGTGGATGGTGTAGCCGCCGAGGCCGTACGGCAGGACGCAGGCCCCGGCGATCAGCGTGACGAGGGCGGCGGAGCGGGACTTCATGCGCGGCTGACCGTCCTTTCGCCGAAGATGCCCATGGGCCGGATCATGATCGCGACCGTGAAGACGAGGAAGGTCACCAGGACCGAGTAGCCCTGGAAGTGCCCGGCGGCGTACGAGTCGAGGACGCCGATGGCGATCCCGCCCACGACGGCGCCGTGGATGGAGCCGAAGCCGCCGAGCATCGCCGCGGCGAACCCCTTGATGCCGAGGGCGCCGCCCAGGGACGCGTCCACGTAGAGCATGGGCCCGACCAGCCCGCCGGCCAGGGCCGCCAGGCCCGCGCCGATGGCGAAGGCGAGGGCGTTGCTGCGACCGACGTCGATGCCGACGGCGGTCGCGGCCTCGTGGTCGAGCGCCGCTGCCTGCATGGCCGCGCCCCTCTTGGTGCGGGACAGGAAGAAGCCGAGGCCGACGACCGCGAGCGCGGCCACGGCCATCACCAGCAGGTCGTACGTGCGCACGCGGATGCCGAGGACCGTGAACGGGGCCGCGTCCAGCGGCGACGGCACGGCCCGGCCCGTGGTGCCCCAGATGATGATGGCCAGTGCCTGGAGGACGATGCCGAAGCCGATCGTGCCGATCAGCATCAGGTCGAAGTCCTTGTTCTCCAGGGGCCGCAGGACGCGTTCGATGACGAGGCCGATCGCCCCGGTGACGACGATCGCGACCGCCATGGCCGCGGCGAAGGGGAGCCGGACGGTGAGGTAGAAGGTCGACGCGGTGTACGCGCCGATCATGGCGATGTCCGCGTGGGCGAAGTTGACCAGGCCCATGGTGCGGTACACGAGGGAGAAGCCCATGGCGACCAGGGCGTACACGGCACCGAGGCTCAGCCCGCCGACGAGTGTCTGAAGGGTTTCCTGCACGTCGGCCTCACTTCACTTCGACGAGCTTGCCGTCGCGGATGACGCCGATGGTGGTGCGGGTGATGCCGACGCCGTCGTCGTTGTAGCGGAACTCGCCCAGCAGCCCGTCGTAGGCGGTTGCGCGGATGGCGTCGGCGAGTTCGCGGCCGGTGGCCACCTTGCTGGTCTTCAGCGCGGTGAGGAGGATGTTGGCACCGTCGTACGCCTTCGCGCCGTGCATCTCGGCGTCCTCGCCGTAGGCGGACTTGTAGGCGGCGGCGAACTTCTCGGCGGCGGGGCTGATGTCGTTGCCGAGGTAGGGCGAGCTGACGATGGTGCCCTCGACGGCGGCCTTGCCGGCGGTGTCCATGAAGACGGGGGTGCCCTGCGGTGCGGCGCCCGCGAACGGGGCGTCGATCCCGAGGTCCCTGGCCTGCTTGACGATGAGGCCGGCCTCGACCTCCTCGGAGCCGATGAACACGACGTCCGGCTTCGCGGAGCGGATCCTGGTGAGCGCGGCGCTGAACTCCTTCTGGTCGGTGGTGACCACCTGGTCGGTCACCGGGGTGACGCCGAGGTCCTTGACGGCCTTGGTGAAGGCGTCGTGCTCGCCCTTGCCGAACGACCCGTTGTTGGTGATCACCGCGATCCGCTTGTAGCCCTTCTCCTCGACGAGGTGCTTGGCGAGCGTCGTGTCGTAGGTGGTGCTGGTGGGTCCGTTCAGGAAGAGGAAGGGGCTCTTCTGCTCGACCAGCGCGTCGGCCTGCCCGGAGGTGATGTTGGGGATCTCGGCCTGCTTCAGCACGGGGGCCATCGCGATGGTGACCGCGCTCTCGGCGGTGCCGATCATGGCGATGTAGTTCCCGCTGTCGATCTTCCGGGCCAGGTTGGTGCCGGTGGTGGGGTCGCCCTGGTCGTCGAAGGACTTGACCTGGATCTTGCGGCCGTCGATGCCGCCCTTCTTGTTCCACTCGTCGACGGCGAGCTTGGCGCCCTTGTACTCCCAGTCCCCCAGCGAGGAGAGCTGTCCGCTGCGGGCGTTGACGATGGCGATCCTGATGGGTCCGGAGTCGGACCCGGCGTCGCTGTCGGACTCGCCGGGGGCGCTGCAGGCGCAGAGCGCGGCGGCGAGGGCGGCTGCGCCGACGAGGGCGGTGCGGGGGGCCGTGGGCCGGGAGAAGCGGGTCATGGCGGTCACCTCGTGGAGGACGGGACGGCGGGTGAGGGGCGTGGGGGAGGCGACCGTCCCCCGCCGACCGGTCCTGCGGTCGGGTCGGTGGGACCGGTCGGGACGGGGTACGGGGGCGGACGTGTCGCGGGTCCGGCGGGTGCGGCAACTGAGGGCCGGGTGGGGCCTGTTCGGGTGGCGCACGGGCTGTGGGCGGGAGTGCGGCGCCGGCGTCCGGAGGCGGGGGTGCACGCACGGTCGGGTCGGGGCGGGGCGGGTACGTGTACGGACGTGGCGGGCGAGTTGCGGGTCGTGACGCGGGGTGGGACGGGGTGCGGGCCGTGTCGTCACACGTCGCGTCGTGTCGTGTCGTGTGTCAGGAGGCGCCGGCCGGGAAGCGGCCCGCGTAGATGTCCTTGATGTTCCAGTGGCCGGGTGTGGGGACCGGCTCGTTGACCATCGGGACGTCGAGCACGGCGGGGCGGCGCCGGGAGACGGCGTCGGTCAGGACCTTGCGCAGTTCCCCGGGTGTGCCCACCGTGTAGCCGTCGGCGCCGCAGGACTCTCCGTAGCGGGCGAAGTCGGGGCTGTAGGGCCGCCCTTGGGCATCCGTGAACTCGCATCCGTAGGAGCGGCCGAACGACGACGCCTGGAGGTCGGCGATGGTTCCGTGGGCACGGTTGTTCATCACCAGGAAGATGACCGGGGCGCCCTGTTCGACGGCCATCGGCACCGCGGGCAGTTGGGCGCTCATGCCGCCGTCGCCGACGAGGGCGACCACCACGCGCTCGGGCTCGGCGATCTGCACGCCGACGGCGGCGGCGGGCCCGAAGCCCATGGTGGAGGCGCCGCCGGGAGTGATGAAGCGGCCCCGCTCGGGCAGTTCGTAGCACTGGGCGACACCGTTCTTGTTCCAGCCGACGTCCGTGACCAGCACCGCGTCGTCCGGCAATGCCTCGCGCAGGTCGCTCAGGATGCGCTGCGGACGCAGCGGGAAGTCGTCGCCGCGCCCCGCCTCCCGCGCCGCCTCGAACACCGCCCGGCGGGCGGCCGCGACGCCCTCGCGCAGCCCCGGGCGGGTCAGCGGCTCGGCCCGGCGCTCTCGGACGGCGGCGGCGATGCTCCGTACGGCGAGGCCCACGTCCGCCACCGCGCCGATGTCCACTGGGTAGTTGCGGCCGATCTCGGCCGGGTCGATGTCGATCTGGATGAGCCTGCTCGGCGGGAAGTTCCACGTGTACGCGCTCTCCCAGGAGCTGGCGTCCGTCTCGGCGAACCGGGTGGCCAGGGCGAGCACGACGTCCGCGCCCCTGGTGTGCTCGTGGGTGGCTTCGAGTCCCCAGAAGCCCGGCATGCCGAGCAGCAGCGGGTGCTGGTCGGGGACGGCCCCCTTGCCCATCAGGGAGTGCGCGAGGGGGATGTCCAAGTGTTCTGCCAGGGCGCGGAGTTCGGCGCGGGCCCCCGGTTCGCGCAGTCCGCCGCCGAAGTAGATGAGAGGGCGTTCGGCGCTCAGCAGCGCGTCGGCGATGCGCTCCGCGGTCGGCAGGTCGAGGCCGGGGGTTCCGAGTTGCGCCGGCAGCGGTCGTCCGCCGCTTCCGGGGTCGGCCGGCCGGTTGAGGAGGTCCATCGGGATGTTGACCAGGACGGTGCCGGGCCGCCCGGTGGTCGCGGTCCAGAAGGCCCGCTCGGTGACCCGCGCCAGGTCCTGGACGCGCTGCACCTGCCAGACCCGTTTGCAGAACGGCCGGTAGATCGCCGTCTGGTCGGCGTCGGCGTGGAGGTTGACCTCCTGGTGGGGGTGCCGGCCCTGGTAGTACGAGGGGATGTCGCCGGTGATGACGACGAGCGGGACGGAGTCGAGGGCGGCGGTCGCGACACCGGTGACGGCGTTCATCATCCCGGGGCCGACATGGGTCAGCAGCACACCCGGACGGCCGGTCATGCGGGCGTAGCCGTCGGCGGCGTGCGCGGCCGCCTGTTCGTGGCGGGCGATGACGAACCGGATCGGGCTGGGCCCGAGGGCGTCGAGGAGGGCGATGTTGGTGTGTCCGCAGGTGCCGAAGACGTACTCGACGCCGTAGGACTCGAGTTGGGCGACAAGGGCCTCGGCGGCGGTCGCGGTGCTCACGGGTTCTCCTTGGACAGCTCGCGCCGCGTGCCCCAGACGGACAGGCCGCGCAGCACGAGGGTCTTGACGACGGTGTAGTCGTCGATGAGCCAGCGGGGGGCCTCGCGGCCGAAGCCGGAGTCCTTCACCCCGCCGAAGGGCACGTGGTCGAGGCGGAGGTTGGAGGAGCCGTTGACGATCAGACCGCCGACCTGCAGGCGCCGCCAGGCGGTGACGACACGGCTGATGTCCTGGGTGAACAGGCCCGCCTGGAGGCCGTACCGGCTCGTGTTGCAGGTGTCGAGGACGGTGTCGAAGTCGTCGTAGGGCAGCACCGCGACGAGCGCGCCGAAGACCTCGTGGACCACGACGGAGGCGTGCGGCGGTGGGTCGGCCACGATGGTGGGGGCGGCGGTGGCCCCGTCGCGGGTGCCGCCGCGGACGACGGTCGCGCCGAGGCCGGCGGCCTCCTTCGCCCAGCGCACGACGCGTTCGGCTGCCTCCTCGTCGACCATGGCCCCGATGTCGGTGCCCTCCTCCAGGGGGTCGCCGACGACGAGGGTGTCCACGGCGGCGGTGAAGGCGTCGAGGAAGGCGTCGTAGCGGCTGCGGTGGACGTAGACGCGCTGGACGGAGACGCAGCTCTGGCCGGAGTTGCTGTAGCCGGTGCGGGCGCAGACGGCCGCGGCGGCGCCGATGTCCGCGTCCTCGCACACGACGGTCGCGGCGTTGCCGCCGAGTTCGAGGGCGAGTCGCTTGGCGCCCGCCGCCCGGGCCACGGCCGCGCCGGTGGCGGCGCTGCCGGTGAAACTGATGACGCTCACCTCGTCCGCGGCGCACAGGGCCGCGCCCGTGTCGCCGCCGCCGTGCAGGAGTTGGACCGCCTGGTGGGGCAGGCCGCTGTCCAGGAGCAGCGCGACGACGGCGGCGGAGACGGCCGGGGCTTGCGGGGGTGCCTTGACGAGGGTGGTGTTGCCGGCGGCGAAGGAGGCGCCGAGTTTGTGCGCGAGGAGGTTGGCGGGGGCGTTGAACGGGGTGATCGCGAGGGCGACGCCCGCGGGTGCCCGGTAGGTGAGCGCGGTGCTGCCGACGCCGCTGTCCCAGCCGGCGACCGGGAGGTTCTCCCCGTCGACGCGGCGTGCCTCCGCGGCGCAGACGGCGAGGGTGGCGGCGACCCGGTCGATCTCGGTGCGGCCGTCCTTGAGCGGCTTGCCCAGTTCGACGGCGAGGAGGCGGGCGAGGGGTTCGCGGTGGGCGGCGGCGTTGCGGGAGCCCCGTTCCAGGATGTCGGCGCGGGCGGCCGGCGCGAGTGCGGCGACCTGGGCCGCGTAGGGGCGGGAGCGGGTCAGCGCGGTGCCGATCTCGGCGGGCGTGGCGGTCGGGGCCCGGCTGACCACGCGCCGGCGGTGCGGGCCGGTGCGTTCCAGCGGCGGGCCCGCGCCGCCCCAGGAACCGGCCACGAAGGGCAGCACGTCGACGACCGCGTCGTGGTCGGCCGCCTTGAGGAGGTCTTGCAGCATCACGTCTCCAGAAAAACCATCTAGTGGTTTGCGTGGACTGCTCTGTGGACTGGCGTGTAACGTACGGGCGCCGGAAGACCGTGGCAATAGGCCGGAACGAGGAAATTGAAAACCGCCGGTTTCCCCTGCGAGCCGCGCTGGGGAAAGCTGTCGCCCCAGGTGCCGGGCCCGGGGACGGGCGCGGCAGTGCTTCCCACCGACGCGAGGAGAGACCGTGGACGCGGAGCAAGGACTGGGCGGTGTACGCAGTGTGCGCCGCGCTCTGGACATCCTGTCGCTGCTGACCGAGGATCAGCCCACCGTCCCGCTCAGGGACATGGTCGAAGCGACCGGCCTGCCCAAGACCACCGTGGTGCGGCTGGTGCAGACCCTGGAGCAGTACGGGCTCCTGTGGGCCACACCCGGCGGATACACCGCCGGCCCCGGGCTGTGGCGCTGGGCGCATCTGGCGCACACGAGCTGGGAACTGCCGCCGGACACGCAGAAACTGCTGCGCGAACTGGCCGACCGGCGCGGCGAGACCGCGAACCTGATGATCCGGCGCGACATCCACCGCGTGTGCGTCGCCCAGCAGGAGAGCGCCCAGCCCCTGCGGCACGTCGTGCGGGTGGGTGACGAACTCCCGCTGTGGGCGGGCGCCTCGTCGAAGGTGCTGCTGATCGGCGCCACCGACAGCCTGCTCCAGCGGGTCGCGGAGGCCTCGCCGCACGGCGTCGCGCATGTCCAGCAGCTGCGGCTGTGGGCCGACGAGGCGGCGGCGCTCGGGTACGCGGTCAGCCACGGCGAGCGGGACGTCGGCCTGACGGCGGTCGCCGTGCCCATCCGGACCCAGTCGGGCGTGGTCGTCGCCTCGCTCTCCCTGAGCGGCCCCACCGCACGGATTCCCGAGCGCGCCACCGAGGACTTCGCGCGCGATCTCCTGAACGTGGCCCAGCACATCGCCGCACAGGGCTTCCAGCACCCCCTGGAGCCACGCGGCTGACCGACCCGCCGGCAAGGCAAGCGGCGCCGTCCGCGGCGCCCTGGAAGGAGTCGTCCATGCAGGTTCGCCCGCTCGACGGAATACGCGTTCTGGATCTCACGAACGTGCTCGCCGGGCCGTACTGCAGCTATCAGCTCATGCTCCTGGGCGCCGAGGTCGTCAAGGTCGAACGACCCGGCGCCGGCGACCTCGCCCGCGGCCTCGGTCCGGACCCGGCACTCAACCGCGACGGGGCCGGCGCGTCGTTCCTCGCGCAGAACGCCGGCAAGAAGTCCCTGGTCCTGGACCTCGGCGACGGCGCGGACCGCGCCCTCTTCGAGGACCTGCTCCGGGGCGCGGACGTACTGCTGGAGAACTTCCGGGCCGGGGTCCTCGACCGCCTGGGGTACGGCTCCGAGCGGCTCGCCCTGTTCAACCCGCGCCTGGTGTACTGCTCCATCTCCGGGTTCGGGCACACCGGTCCGATGAGCGGCGCCCCCGCCTACGACCAGATCGTCCAGGGCCTGACCGGCATGATGAGCGTCACCGGGACCAGCGAGACGGCACCGCAGCGCGTCGGCTTCCCCGTGTGCGACACCACCGGGGGCCTGATGGCGGCCCTCGCCATCAACGCGGCGCTGCTGCACCGGGAACGCACCGGGCACGGCAGCAGGCTGGACGTCTCCATGCTGGAGGCCTCGCTGTCCTCGATGGGGTGGGCGGTGTCCAACTACCTCGTGAGCGGGGTCCCGCCGGAACCCCTGGGCGACCAGAACCCCACCGCCGCCCCCTCGGGCACCTTCCACGCCCTCGACGGGCCCCTCAACATCACCGCCAACCAGCAGCGCCAGTTCGAGACCCTGTGCCGTCTGGTGGGGGCGGCCCAGCTCGCCACCGACGAGCGGTTCGCCGAACGCGAGCGGCGCAGGACGCACCGCGCCGAACTGAACGCGGAGCTCAACTCCCGTCTGGCCACGCGGCCGGCCGTCGAGTGGGAGCGCGAGCTGAACGCGGCGGGCGTCCCGGCCGCGCGGGTGCTGACCGTGCCCCAGGCGCTGGAGCAGCCGCAGTTGGAGCACCGGCGCTTCGTGACCGAGCTGGACCATCCGGCGCGTCCCGGGCAGCGCCTGCGGGTGGTCGGCAGCGGGGTGACCTTCGACGGCGAGGCGTTCGCACCGCCGTCGCCGCCGCCGCTGCTGGGGGAGCACAACGCCGAACGGCACCAGTTGGCGCGCCGCTGGGCGGCGGCCGCGACCGAGGAGAGCGCGGCGTCATGACCGGCTCCGTCGACGAAACGGCCGAAACGGCCGAAGCAGCCGAAACGGCTGAAGCGGCTGAAGCGCCCGAAGCGGACGAGGCGGCCCAGTGGTGGGCCACGGCCGTCAGCCATGTCGAGCCCGGCAGCATCGAGTTGCGCGAGCGGCCCATCCAGCAGCTCATCGGGTCCGCGAGCCTCGTGGACGTCATCTGGCTGCTGCTGCGCGGCGGAACACCCTCCGCCCGCGAGTCGGCGCTGCTGGAGGCGGCACTGGTCGCGGGCGTCGACCACGGCCCGCAGGCGCCGTCCATCGCGGCCGCCCGGATGGCGGCCACCTGCGGCATCGGACTCAACAACGCCATGGCCACGGGCATCAACATGCTGGGCGACTCGCACGGCGGAGCCGGCCAGCAGTGCGTGGAGATGCTCACGGACGTCCGCGCGCGCCACGCCACGGGACTCGACTGGGACACCGCGGCCCAGGAGGTGATGGCCGACTGGCAGAGCCGCTCGCGCTATCTGCCGGGCTTCGGGCACCGGTTCCACCCCGTCGACCCCCGCCGCGACCCCCTGCTCGGCCTCGTCCGGGACGCGGTGGCCGACGGCGTGGTCGCCGGTGACCACCTGGAGGCCGCCCTCGCCGTCGAGAGCGTGCTGCGCAGGCGCCGTGCCGGCGCCCGGCCGGTGCCGATGAACATCGACGGCGCCACCGCCGTGATCTACGCCGAGCTGGGCTTCCCGGCCCCCCTGGCCCGCGGCCTGTTCGTGCTGAGCCGATCGGTGGGCGTACTGGCGCACGCCTGGGAGGAGAGCGGCCAGGGACGCCGCAACAAGGGCCCCGTCCCGCGCGGGGTGGTGCCCGCCCGCCTGCCGCCCGTGCAGGGTGCGTAGAACCGATCCGCGTCAGGCCCTTGCCACGACCGGGTCGCCGTCCCTAACGTGTCTAACCGCCACTCGGCGACCACCTTACGGGTTCCACGAACCGTACAGCGGACCATGATCCGCCCGCCGCACTCCCTCCCCCACCCTGACGCACAGGTCGGCCCGTCACCGATTTGATGGTCAGGTCCATGCCATGAAAGAGGGACCATGGACAGACGCAGCTTCCTCACCTCGACCGCCGCCGGCACGGCGACCACCGTCACCCTCCTCAACCCGGCCCCCGCACAGGCCGATTCACCCACGGACGGACTGGCCCGGCCGGTGCCGGACCAGTCGCACGCGGCCACCGGCAAGGACTTCCCGACGGCCGGCGGAAACCTCGGCAACCACAACCACTCCTCGCTCCGGCGGATCACCACCGGCAACGTCCGCGGGCTCGGCGGCGCGTGGCACGTCAACCTGGAGAACGGCTCCACCGCCTCCCACCAGCAGTGCGCCGTCATCGCCCAGGACGGTGTCCTGTACCTCGCCACCACGCAGCAGAACGTGTTCGCCGTCGACGGCCGCACCGGCGGGGTGAAGTGGCGAACGAGGGTCGGCGACGAGACCACCAACATGCGCGGTCTGGCGCTCGGCAGGGGCCTGGCCTTCACCATCTCCGGCGACAACAGGGTCCACGCGCTCGACCAGCGGACCGGGGCTCCGGTCTGGTCGCGCGAACTGCTCGTCGAGGACCAGGGCGACCCGGACTGCGACCCCGCGAGCGGTCAGTGCGGAGGCAGCCGGGGCGGCCTGGCCGGAGCGGCTGTCTACTGGGACGGACTCGTCTACATCGGCACCCAGGGCAGCACGGCGGGTGCCCGAGGACGCGGCTACGCCCTCGACGCGGCGACCGGGGAGGTCGTCTGGACCTTCTGGGGAACCCCCGGACCCGGCGAGTTCGGACACGACACCTGGGAGGGCGACACCTGGAAGACCGGGGGCGCCGTCTGCTGGATCCATCCGGCCGTCGACCCCGAACTCAGCACCGTCTACTGGACGTTCGGCAACCCCTATCCGCGTACCGACGGCTCCACCCGGGGCGGCGACAACCTGTTCGCCAACTGCCTGGTCGCCATCGACGCCAAGACCGGTGAGCGCCGCTGGCACTTCCAGTCCGTCCACCACGACATCTGGGACTACGACGGCGTCATGTCCCCCGTGCTCGCCGACCTGCTGATCAAGGGCCGCAAGCGCCGGGTCGTCGTCTACGGCAGCAAGACGGGCATGTACTACATCCTCGACCGCGCCACCGGGAAGCCCGTCCACGGCATGGAGGAGCGGCCCGTCCCCCAGCACGCGGCGCAGAAGACCTCGCCCACCCAGCCCTTTCCCGGCGGCGAGCCGTTCGTCGAGACGGAGCCCCGTCTCGACAAGTCGACCCGGCCGGTGCCCTTCTACCCGACGGGCGGGCTGTTCGAGGCCCACTGGGACCGGGCGACGATCATCTTCCCCGGCGCCGGCGGCGGTGCCGACTGGTCGTCCCCCTCCTTCAGCCATCGCACCGGCCTCGTCTACGTCGGCTACGGCCTGATCAACTCCGCCTACTCGAACACCCACGGGGGCCGGGTCAACACCGCCCGCCCGCTCGGCGAGTACTTCGCGGGGGGCCTGGCCGCCGTCGACCCGCGCAGCAACACCGTGGCCTGGCGACGGGAGGGCGACTGGTCCCTCGCCCACGGCAACGGTGTCCTCAGCACGGCCGGCGGAGTCCTCTTCCAGGGCAGGCCCGACGGCGTCCTGACCGCACTCGACGACCGGGACGGCAGCCCGCTGTGGAGCTGGCAGTGCGGGGCCGGGGTGAACACCAGCCCGCTGACGTACGAGATCGACGGCGAGCAGTACGTCGCCGTCCTCGCCGGAGGCAACGGCCTGCCCTACCCGGACGTCCCGAAGGGCGACCACCTGTGGGCCTTCAAGCTGGGCGGCACCGTCCCGCAGGCCGCCGCCCCCACCCCGCCGTCGCGGCGCAACCAGGTCCGCGCCGCCGCCGTCACCGGCGCGACCGCCCACGACACCGTCACGCTGGGCCGGATCTGGGACGCCGCCAGGAGCGCCCCGGGGGCAACGGAGAACCTCGTCGCGCAGAACGCCATGTCGCCCCAGCACCTGCGCGTCCCCCGGGGCACGGCCGTCACGTTCACCAACCCGCCGGACAACAGGTCGGCGCACGGCGCCGTGTCGTTCTTCGAGGCCGAGTTCGACACCGGTCTGCTCATGCCGGGGCAGTCCTTCACGCACACCTTCGACACCCCGGGCGAGTACTTCTACAACGACCCGGTCGCCCCGCAGAGCACCGGCAAGATCGTGGTCCACTAGACCCCCGCCGGTGGGCCGGGCCGCCCCGACACACCCCGCCGCGGCCTCGCGCGCGCCCCACCGCCGCCTCCCCGGCCGTACGGCGCGGCACGAATGGCGCCCGGCACCCCACACAACTCGGGCTGCGCGCTTGGGGTTTCCGGCTTCCGGCTTCGGGCTTCCGGCTTCCGACTTCCGACTTCCGGCCTCGGGCTTCGGGCTTCCGCCCGGAACACCCACGACGCCCCCTCCGGGCAGGGCCG
Organism: Streptomyces fructofermentans; assembly: GCF_014651055.1. Lineage (GTDB taxonomy): Bacteria > Actinomycetota > Actinomycetes > Streptomycetales > Streptomycetaceae > Streptomyces > Streptomyces fructofermentans. Next base: position 313,547 of record NZ_BMWD01000007.1, on the reverse strand, counting down.
CACGGCCCGCGCACACCCCCGGCGACCCCGGCGACCCCGCCGCCACCCGGCCCGCGCCCACGCCGACGACGGACGGACCGTCGCACCTCGCGGGCTCCACCGCACCGCTCCCCGTACCCCGCAGCCGACCCAAGGACGTTCCCATGAACACACCATCCCCGGCCGGACGGCGCACGCGGCCCCTGCGCGCGGCGCTGACCGGAGCCGCCGGCGCCCTCGGCCTGACGATCGCGCTGCTGGCCTCCGGCACCCTCAGCGTCGCCCAGGACCGTACGGACCAGGGGGCGCGTGAGCTCGGCGAGCCCGACTACGGCGTGTGCCGGGGCGTGGACCCCCGCTGCTACCACGACTGGGGCAACTTCGACGCCTCCGACGGATTCCGCGTCCTGCTCTACACCCGCACGGCGGGTCCGCGCCACGCCAACCTCGGCCCGGCGCTCGCCCCCGGACTCAACCCCCCTCTCACCGACGCCAACACCGTGCAGAACGGCGTGCTCAGGATGGGCCGGGACAACGGCTTCCAGGTCGACTACACCGAGGACGTGTCCCGGCTGTCCTCGCCGGCCGCGCTCTTCCGGTACGACGCCGTCGTCTTCTACTCCACCAGCCGCGACGCCCTGGACGACGCCGCGCAGACCTCGCTGCGGCAGTACGTCCGGGGCGGCGGAGGCTTCGTGGGCATCCACAACGCCTTCGGCACCGAATACAACTGGCCTTGGTACGAAGGGCTTTTGGGCAACGCGAACTTCTACGACCACGGCCCCGCGCAACCCGGCACCGTACGGACCGTGAACCGCAAGGACGTCTCCACCAGGTCGCTGCCCGCGTCCTGGTCGTTCTCCGACGAGTGGTACAACCTCGTCCCCGCCCCCACCCGTGTGCGGGTCCTGGCCGAAGTCGACGAGAGCACCCTGGCCGAGGGAACCGCGGGCAACTACCGCCATCCCGGGCACGGCGACGACCACCCGGTCGCCTGGTGCCACTACTACGACGGCGGCCGTGCCTGGCTGACCACCCTGGGCCACGACGCGAGGGACTTCAGCACCGACGGGTCCTTCCCCGGCGCGGCCGAGTTCCAGCGGCTCGTCCTCGGCGGCATCCGCTCCGCCATGGGCCAGGCCCCCTTCTGCAAGTAGCCCGCCCCGAGGCCGTCGCCCCGGTCCATGCCCGCTTCTCCGCACCGCCCCCGGAACCGGGTCCACCCGGACCCGCACCCCCGTCCGGACCGATCCCGGACCCGCACCACCCGTCCGGACCGACAGCCCGGGCCGGACGGCCGGTCGCTCCACCCCGACGGAAGGAAGCACCATGCAGAACGAGAACCCCGCACCGCGCCGGCCCGAGCAGGACGAGCGGCCCGCCGTCTGGCAGGCCCCCGACTTCACGGTGGTCGACACCGCCCTCGAAGTCACCGCCTACGCGCTGCGCTCCGAGTAGGCGGCCGCCGTGCTGCTGCGTGTCCTCGGCACTGCGGCGGGCGGCGGACTCCCCCAGTGGAACTGCGCGTGCCCCGGTTGCGCCGGGGCACGCCGGGACCCCTCCCGCCGCCGACTGCACGACGCCCTGGCCGTTCACGGAACGGCCCCGGGCGACTGGTTCCTCGCCAACGCCACTCCGGACATCGCCGAGCAACTGGAGAGCCACCCCGGGCTGCGGCCGGACGACGGACGGCGGCGCACCCCCGTGGTGCGCGTCGTGCTGACCGACGCCGAACTCGACCACACGCTCGGTCTGCTGCGCCTGCGCGAGGCGGCCCGGATCGAGGTGTGGTGCACCGAACCCGTGCGCAAGGCGCTGGCCTCGCGGCTTCCCCTGACGGAAGTGCTCGCCCCGTACGCGGAGTTGGTCTGGCACGACCTGCCTCTCACCGGCGAGGGACGCCCCGCCGTCATCGGCGGCCTCGGCGTCAGCGCGCTGCCCCTGTCCGCCAAGCGCCCCCGGTACGCGGCCGACGAGCCCGCGCATCCCGCCTGGAGCACGGCCCTGCTCGTCCGCGACCCCGGCACCGGCGCCGGCGCCCTGTACGCGCCGTCGATCGCCGCGTGGAGCCAGCGGCTCGACGCGGAACTGGCGGACGCCGACTTCGCGCTGGTCGACGGAACGTTCCTCGACGAGGACGAGCCCGGCCGCAACGGCCTCTCCACCCGTACCGCCACCGCCATGGGCCACCTGCCCGTGCGGGGCCCTGAAGGCACCGCGCGCAGACTGCACCGGACGGGCGCGCGGGCCCTCTTCACCCATCTCAACAACACCAACCCGCTCGTGGACCCCGACGATCCCGAGCACGAGCGGCTCGCCCGGCTGGGCCTGGGCGTGGCCGAGGACAGGATGGCGGTGTCCCTGTGACCACGACCGTGCCCGGCACATCACGGACCCCCGGGCCCTCCGGCCAGGAACGGGCCGACCCGCTGAACCCGCCGGCCGACCCGCACAACCCGCTCGCCGGCCCGTGGGACGCGGCCGGGTTCGAACGGCGGCTGCGCGGCCTGGCCGCGGCCCGCTACCACGACCGACACCCGTTCAACCGGCGTATGCACGCGGGTGGGTTGAGCGCGGACGAGCTGCGCACCTGGGTGGCGAACCGCTTCTACTACCAGTGCGCCATCCCGCTCAAGGACGCCTTCGTCCTGACCAAGCTGGGCACACCGGACCGCCGGCGCTCGTGGCTGCGGCGCATCCAGGACCACGACGGCCTCACCGAGGGCGACGGCGGGATCGAGCGCTGGCTCCGGCTGGGTGAGGCGGTCGGCCTGCGGCGGGAGGACCTGCTGACGCACCGCCGGCTGCTGCCCGGGGTGCGCCTCGCCGTCGACGGGTACGTCGGGCTCTGCCGCGACGGCACCGCACTGGAGGCGGTCGCCTCGTCGCTCACCGAACTGTGCGCCCCGTCCATCATGCTCACCCGCCTGGAGGCCTTTCCCCGCCACTACCCGTGGATCGACCCCGCCGGCCTGGCCTACTTCCGCGACCGGGTGCCGCAGGGCCGCCGCGACGCCGCCGAGGCCCTCGCCTGGGTCACGGAATGGGCGCTCACCCGCGCCGAGCAGGAACAGGCCCTGGCCGCACTGTCCTTCAAGTGCGATGTGCTGTGGGCCCTGCTGGACAGCGTGCAGGGCGCGAGCGCGCCGACGGCGCTCCGGTGAGCGCCGACCGGGCCTGGCGGCCCCGCGTCGCCGCCTCCGCGGTGCTCCGCCGCGACCACGTGCGCCGGTCGGACGTGCTGCTGCTGCCGGAACGCGTGGTCGTGCTGCACGGCTCGGGCCGCGCGGTCCTGGACCTGTGCGACGGCAGCCGCACGGTCGAGGAGATCACGGCCGCACTGGGCCGCGCGCACTCCGGGCCGGTAGCGGCGGACGACGTCGCCTCGTTCCTCGGCCGGCTGCGCACGCAGGGCTGCCTGCGATGACGCCCACCGCGCCCGTAGGCGCCGAACCTCCCCCGCCCTGGGCCCTGCTCGCCGAACTGACCCACGCCTGCCCCCTGCGGTGCGGGTACTGCTCCAACCCGCTGGAACTGACCCGCCGTTCGCGGGAACTCCGTACGGACCAGTGGGCCGACGTGTTCCGCCAGGCGGCCGAACTGGGCGTCCTGCAGACCCATTTGTCAGGCGGTGAGCCGCTGCTGCGCCGCGACCTGGAGGACATCACGAGGGCCGCGGTGGAGGCCGGGCTCCACACCCAGCTCGTGACCAGCGCGGTCGGCCTGTCCGCGGCACGGCTGGACGCGCTGGTGGAAGCGGGGCTGCACAGCGTCCAGTTGTCCGTCCAGCACGCGGACCCGGAGCGCTCCGACGCGCTCGCCGGCCATCCGGCGTTCGCCGCGAAGCGTGCCGCGGCCCGACTCGTCACGGACCGGGGCCTGCCGCTCGGCGTCAACGCCGTACTGCACCGGCACAACCTCGACGCCGTGGACGACCTCGTCCGGCTCGCGCTGGACTGGGGAGCGGACCGCGTCGAGCTGGCCAACACCCAGTTCTACGGGTGGGGTCTGCTCAACAGGGCCGCCCTCATGCCCACCGGCGAGCAACTCGCGGCGGCGGCCCAGGCGGTGGAGCGGCGCAGGGCGGAACTGGCCGGAGTCCTCGACATCACCTGGGTGGTGCCCGACTACTTCTCCGGGACGCCCAAGCCGTGCATGGGCGGCTGGGGCGCCGTCTCCCTCACCGTCGCGCCGGACGGCACGGCGCTGCCGTGCCCCGCGGCCGCGGCGCTTCCCGGCCTGGACCCGCCGAACGTCACCGAGCGGCCGCTGCGCTGGATCTGGGCGGAGTCGAGGGCGTTCACCCTGTACCGGGGGACCGACTGGCTGCCCTCCCCCTGCAGGGACTGCGACCGCCGCACCGAGGACTTCGGCGGCTGCCGGTGCCAGGCCCACGCCCTCACGGGGGACGCCGCACGCACCGACCCGGCCTGCTCCCTCTCCCCCGACCACGCGGCCCTGGTCGCGCTCACGCGGGCGGACACGCCGGCCGCGATCGTCCCGCGCCGCCCGGGAGGGCGTGCGCCGGGCCGCGTCGTCGGGTGAGCGGGCGGGGGCGACTCACGGCGCGGTCCCGGTCCGACCCGCGCGGGTCGGGCCGCGCCTCGCCGGGCTCTGAGCGAGCCGCCCTCCCAACGACGTGCGCCACACCGGCGGTTCGTCCTGGGACACCTCGGCGGACGGCGGGCGGCCTCCTCGGGCGAAGAAGTCGGCGAGGGGCAGGATCGCCGCGCCCACGGTCACGGCGTCGGGTCCCAGCCTGCCGAGTTCGATGCCGACCCGACCCGCGGGGTGGGTCAGCGCGTAGGAGTGGGCGTACGTCCGCACGGTCTCCAGGAAGCGCGCCCCGAGCTGGAGGCCGGCCCAGCCGCCGACGAGGATGCGCTCGGGCTGGAAGAGGTTGATCAGGTCCGAAAGGCCCGCGCCCAGGTACTCCGCCGTCTCGGCGAGCACGGCCGCGGCCACCGGGTCGGGTTCGCCGCCGTCGGGCGGGTAGGCCGCCGCGAGGATCGCGGTCAGCGCGGTCTCCTCGTCGGTGTCGTGCGGCGGTTGCCCGCCCGCCTCCTGCCAGCGTTCCAGGAGCGCCTCCGCGCCCGCGTAGGCCTCCAGGCAGCCGAGCGCCCCGCAGCGGCACCGGCGTCCCTGCACGCGCACGGTGAGGTGGCCCCATTCGACGGCACGGCCGTGCTCGACCTCGTCGGTCACGACGCAGGCGCCGACTCCGGAGCCGAACAGGACCACGACGGCGTTGCGCGCGCCGCGTCCGGCACCGAACCACATCTCGGCCTGTCCGAGGGTCTTGGCGCCGTTGTCGATGAAGTAGGGCACGTGCGGCGGCAGTTGTCCGGAGTCCCGCAGCATGCGTTCGAGCGGGACGGCGTCCCAGCCGATGGTCTGGCCGTGCACGACGGCGCCCTCCTCGGCCGAGTGCTCGACGATTCCGGGCATCCCGATGCCGACACCGAGGAGTTCGCCGGGGATCCGGCCGGCCGTCCGCAGCACCTCGGTGACACCGTCCAGGATATGGCCGACGATCACCTCCACGTCGTAGGCGTTGTCGCCCCGGTGGACCAACGGCCGCTCGGTGCGTGCGAGTTCGGCCAGGGAGAGGTCGAACAGCTCGACGCGGACCCGGGTCTCGCCGACGTCGACCCCGATCATGTGCCCGCTGCCGGGGGAGACGCGGAGCAGCGTACGCGGGCGGCCGCCGTCGGAGTTGACACTGCCGGCCTCCTCCACGAGCCCGTCGGCCAGCAGGTCGGCGACGACATTGGTGACGGAGCCCGAACTCAGGCCTGTCGCCGGACCGAGGGAGAAACGGCTCATCGGCCCGTCGAAATACAAACGTTGCAGTACCGCGGTGCGGTTCTCCCGCCGCAGGTCACGGACCGTCCGACCGTTGCGCGCTGCCACCTGACCCCCTCTTTTCCGGCTCGGCCCGTCAAGTCACCCTCGCTGAAGCTCTTGACGCGCCCTTCTCTTGAGGTTTAACTCACGTCCTAAATTAAGCCATGAGGGACTTCGGAAGTCGAACGGGGTGTCGCTCCGCAGTCTTCCTCTGGTTCTCGACTCCCGGAAAGGGACACCTGGAGCCATGCGCATCCGAGCCGCGGCCGTAGGCGCCGTCACCATGTCTCTCGCTCTTGCCGCCTCGGCGTGCGGCGGTGGTTCGTCGTCGGGCGAGGGATCCAACGACTCACCCAAGACGCTGACCTACTGGGCCTCCAACCAGGGCGCCAGCATCGAGGTCGACAAGAAGGTCCTCCGGCCCGAACTCGACAAGTTCGAGAAGGAGACCGGAATCAAGGTCAAGCTGGAGGTGGTGCCCTGGTCGGACCTGCTCAACCGGATCCTCACCGCGACCACGTCCGGCCAGGGCCCCGACGTCCTCAACATAGGCAACACCTGGAGCGCCTCGCTGCAGGCCTCCGGCGCGCTGCTGCCGTGGGACGCCAAGAACTTCGGCAGGATCGGGGGCAAGGACCGCTTCGTCGACTCGGCCCTCGGCTCCACGGGCGTCCAGGGCCAGGACCCGGCGGCGGTGCCGCTGTACTCCATGGCCTACGCGCTCTACTACAACAAGAAGATGTTCGCCGACGCCGGCATCAGCAAGCCGCCGGCCACGTGGGACGAGCTGGTCGCCGACGGCAAGAAGATCTCCAAGAAGGGCAAGTGGGGCCTCGGCGCCGAGGGTTCCAACCTGTCGAACAACATCCACCAGATCTTCGTCCTCGGACAGCAGCACGACGCCGACTTCTTCACCGCGGAAGGCAAGCCCGACTTCACCTCCGACGGCGCGGTCGCCGCGATCAAGCAGTACGTCGACCTGATGGCCAAGGACAAGATCGTCGCGCCCGGCAACGCCGAGTACGCGCAGAACCAGTCGCTCAGCGACTTCGCCAAGGGCAAGACGGCGATGGTGCTGTGGCAGACCGCCTCCGCCACCTTCAAGTCGCTGGGCATGGAGGACGACGAGTGGGGCGTGGCGCCCGCGCCGGTCCAGTCGGGCACCCCCGGCACCGGCACGAACGTCAACTCCATGGTCGCCGGCATCAACATGGCCGTCTTCAAGAACAGCAAGAACATCGACGGCGCCACGAAGTTCGTGGAGTTCATGACGAGCGACGCCGAGCAGAAGATCCTCAACAAGGCGTACGGCTCCATCCCGCCGGTCAAGGCCGCGCAGTCCGACCCCGCGTTCAACACACAGGCGACGGCTGCCCTGCGGGAGACCCTCGCGACGAGTGCGGAGGCCCTTCCGCAGGTGGCCGAGGAGTCGCAGTTCGAGACGGCGGTCGGCACGGCCGTCAAGGAACTGTTCGCCGACGCCGCCGCCGGGCGTCCGGTGACCACCGCGTCCGTCAAGGCGAAGCTCGAAAAGGCCCAGCAGCAGATGCCGACGAAGTGAGCGCGAGTCCCCTCATGACCACCACGACCGCCGACGCAGCCGTCGACGAGCCGTCGGTGCGCAAGAACTCCCCCGGTGCGGCGCGCGGCCCGCGCCGCACCGGGCGGATCCGCCGCATCGGACTGCCGTACCTGCTGCTCCTGCCCGCCCTGCTCCTCGAACTCCTCGTCCACCTGGTGCCGATGGTCATCGGCATGGTGATGAGCTTCAAGGAGCTCACCCAGTTCTACATCCGCGACTGGGGCACCGCGCCCTGGTCCGGGCTCGACAACTACACGATGTCGGTGGACTTCGACGCGCCCGTCGGCGAGGCGCTGCTCCACTCGTTCTTCGTGACCTGCGTCTTCACCGTGCTGTCGGTCGGCATATGCTGGCTGCTCGGCACGGCCGCCGCGATCTACATGCAGGATGTCTTCCGCGGCCGCGGTCTGCTGCGGGCCGTGTTCCTGGTGCCGTACGCGCTGCCCGTGTACGCGGCCGTCATCACCTGGGCGTTCATGTTCCAGCACGACAACGGGCTGGTGAACCACGTCCTGCACGACCAGCTGGGCCTCACCGACAAGCCGTCGTTCTGGCTCATCGGCGACAACAGCTTCGTCGCCCTGCTCACCGTGTCGGTCTGGAAGGGCTGGCCCTTCGCCTTCCTGATCGTCATGGCCGGCCTGCAGAACATCCCCAGGGAGCTGTACGAGGCGGCCTCGCTCGACGGCGCGGGACTGTGGCAACAGCTCCGCCGCATCACCCTGCCGTCGCTGCGCCCGGTCAACCAGGTGCTCGTACTGGTGCTGTTCCTGTGGACGTTCAACGACTTCAACACGCCGTACGTCCTGTTCGGGAAGGCCGCGCCGGAGGCCGCCGACCTGATCTCGATCCACATCTACCAGTCGTCGTTCGTGACCTGGAACTTCGGCGCCGGTTCGGCCATGTCCGTCCTGCTGCTGCTCTTCCTGCTGGTCGTGACCGGCGTGTACCTCGCGCTGACCTCTCGTGGAAGGAAGGCCGCCGATGTCTAGCACCTCGACGGCGCCCCGCCCGGCGCCGGCCGCCGAGCGCCCCGTGCGGGCCGTGCCCCGCTCACCGATGGCGCCCCCGCGGTCCTTCCTCTGGTCGCGCGCGATCTTCCTGACCCTGCTCACCGGCTTCGTCCTGCTGCCCGTGTACGTCATGGTCTCCAGCTCGCTGAAGCCGCTCCAGGACGTGTCCGGGAAGTTCCGCTGGGTGCCCAGCGGGCTGACGATCCGCCCGTACATCGACATCTGGTCGACGGTCCCGCTGGCCAAGTACTTCATGAACTCGCTGATCGTGGCCGGCGCGGCGACCGTCTGCTCGGTGGTCATCGCGGTGTTCTCCGCGTACGCGGTCAGCCGCTACAACTTCCGGGGCAAGCGCGTCTTCACGGTCACCGTGCTGTCCACGCAGATGTTCCCGGGCATCCTGTTCCTGCTGCCGCTGTTCCTGATCTACGTCAACATCGGCAACGCCACCGGAATCGCGCTGTTCGGCTCGCGCGGCGGCCTGATCCTCACCTATCTGACCTTCTCGCTGCCGTTCTCGATCTGGATGCTCATCGGGTACTTCGACTCGGTGCCGCGCGATCTGGACGAGGCCGCCCTCGTGGACGGCTGCGGACCCCTCGGCGCGCTGTTCCGGGTCGTCGTCCCGGCCGCGATCCCGGGCATCGTCGCGGTGGCCGTCTACGCGTTCATGACGGCCTGGGGCGAAGTCCTGTTCGCCTCAGTGATGACCAACGACGCCACCCGCACCCTCGCCGTGGGCCTCCAGGGCTACTCCACGCAGAACGAGGTGTACTGGAACCAGATCATGGCGGCGTCACTGGTCGTGAGCATCCCCGTGGTCGCGGGCTTCCTGCTGCTCCAGCGCTACCTCGTCGCCGGGCTCACCGCGGGAGCGGTGAAGTGACCGACTCCCCCACCCACGAACCGACCGGCTCCCCCACCTCTGAGAGGACTTCTGTGTCCGAACGCATCGACCTCGCCGCTCTCCCGCACGACTTCCTGTGGGGCACGGCCACCTCGGCCTACCAGATCGAGGGCGCCGTTGCGGAGGACGGCCGATCGCCGTCGATCTGGGACACGTTCTCCCACACGCCGGGCAAGACCGACAACGGCGACCACGGCGACATGGCCTGCGACCACTACCACCGCTGGCGCGAGGACGTCTCGCTCATGAAGGCGCTGGGCACCAACGCCTACCGGCTCTCCGTCGCCTGGCCCCGGGTGGTGCCGGGCGGCGACGGAGCGGTGAACGCGAAGGGCCTCGCCTTCTACGACGAACTGATCGACGGCCTGCTGGAGGCCGGCATCACGCCGTCCGTCACGCTCTACCACTGGGACCTCCCCCAGGCGCTCCAGGACCGGGGCGGCTGGCCCGAGCGCGAGACCGCCGAGCACTTCGCGGCCTACGCCTCCGTCGTGGCCGAGCGGCTGGGCGACCGCGTCACCCACTGGACCACCCTCAACGAGCCCCTGTGCTCCGCCTGGATCGGTCACCTCGAAGGCAAGATGGCGCCCGGTCTGACCGATCTGACGGCCGCCGTCCGCGCCTCGTACCACCTGCTGCTCGGGCACGGCATGGCCGCGCAGGCGATCAGGGCCGCGTGCCCGGACGCCGAGGTGGGCATCGTCAACAACCTCTCCACCGTCCACGCGGCCTCCGACCGGCCCGAGGACACGGCGGCGGCCCGCCGCATGGACGGCCACACCAACCGCTGGTGGCTCGACCCGGTGCACGGCCGCGGCTTCCCGGCCGACATGCGCGAGGTCTACGGCGTCGAACTGCCCGAGCGTGCGGGCGACCTGGCGACGATCGCGCAGCCGCTGGACTGGCTGGGCCTGAACTACTACTTCCCCGCCACGGTCGCAGACGACCCGAGCGGGCCCGCGCCGTACGCACGCTCGGTGCGCCGCCTCGGCGTCCCCCGTACGGGCATGGACTGGGAGATCGACGCCGACGGCATCGAGACGCTGCTGCTGCGCCTGACGAACGAGTACGGCGCCCGGCGGCTCTACGTCACGGAGAACGGCTCCTCGTACCCCGACGTGGTCCGCCCCGACGGCACCGTCGACGACCCGGAGCGCCAGGACTACCTGGTCGGGCACCTCGCGGCCTGTGCCTCGGCGGCCCGCAAGGGCGCGCCCCTGGCCGGGTACTTCGCCTGGTCCCTGCTGGACAACTTCGAGTGGGCCTACGGCTACGACAAGCGCTTCGGCCTCGTCCACGTCGACTACCGCAGCCAGGTCCGCACCATCAAGGGCACTGGGCACGCGTACGCGGACATCGTCCGCAGCCACCGGGGCCGGGCCAGCCGGGCCGCCTGAGGCGCACCGCCCGCGCCCGCCCGGGTGTCGCGGGGGCCGCGGCAGCGCGGCTCCCGTGCCCGCCCGGGTGTCGCGGGACCCGCGCTCCCGGCCGCACCGCGGACGCGCAGCCGCCTTGACCGTTCCGCGTCAGCGGCCAGGGGCGCCGGGCGTGTGGACGCCGGACAGCGCGGCCGGGCGGTCCGGCGCTATCCCTTCGCCCCGCCGGCGGCCTTCTCCGTGGCGACGAGGGTCCCGATCCGGTCGATGCGGTGCTCGGGGTTGTGCCGGTCGTCGCGCCAGAAGTTCCCCGCGGCGTTGTCCTCGGGGGTGGCGCAGGTCGAGATCGTGATCATCGCCTCGGTGGGCTTCTCCCCGGGCTTGCCGGGCACGGCGGCGCGCTGCTCGGCGAGTGAGCGCTCGGACCGGAACGAGGTCCACCGCGATGCCGTGATCTCGTAGGTGTACACCCTGTCGCCCAGGACGACGCGTACGGTGTCGCCCTTGTCGAGGCTCGGCAGGTCGCGCAGGGGCCCGCCCGCGCTCAGCCGGTGCGCGGTGACGAGGTAGTTGCCCGTCCCGCCCGGCCCGACGCCGCCCTGCGGCCCGTACGGGCTCGCGGCCACGCCCCGGTTCTGGATGTGCGTGCCCGGCCAGTCGTCGGTCGTCCCCTCGTACGGAACGACCTTCAGGTCACGCACGCCGATGGCGGGAATGCTCATGGAGGCCGGCGTGGTGCGCGGGTCGACCGCGGGTTTCACCGGGGCCGAGGAGTCGGACGCGGGGACGGGAGAGGTCCGGGCGGAGGATGCTTCCGGGCTGGGCGAGCCGTCTCCCTCGGCGCTCGGAGACGCCGATGCCGACGCGACGGGTGCCCCGGTCGGCGCCGGGGAGGTCAGGCTCCGCTCCGCGCGCGGTGCGGAGGTGGTGTCGGGTGTGCCCCCCGCGCACGCCGCGACCAGGCCGAGCAGCCCGGCTGCGAGGGCCGCACCGGCGGCGCGCGTGGCGATCATGGCACTCCCGACCGGCGGCCGGGTTCGAACGGGGCGTGGTGACCGGACCGCCTCACGGGGAGAACGAACCGGCCGCGCGGCGGGTTCCCGGCCCGCCGGGAGCACCTGGCGGGGCGGGCCGGGAACCCGATGGGTCAGCGGTGCCCCGCCCCCTTGCCCAGGCGCTTCAGGACCACGTCCGCCATGGCTTCCATGCCCTTGGCGTTGGGATGCGCGGGGGCCGCGGGCGCGACGGGCCTGAGCGGCTCGACCCAGCGGTCGGCGGGCGCCTTGCACATGTCGTGGCCCACCGACGGGCCGTAGGTGTCGACGTACTCGGCCCGGTTCAGCCAGGCGACCAGGCGGAGCATCTGGTTGAGCCGCTTGCCGGTGTCCCGCAGGTACGGGAAGTCCTTCGCGGCGAAGGGGACCGACGGGTAGCAGCCGCTGCCGTCGTCGGGCAGGAGCGCGGGGTAGCCGACGACCACGACGCGGGCGTGGGGCGCCCGGTCGTGCACCGCGCGCAGCACCCGGGCGACCTTCGGCGCGGTCCGGACGATGTTGAGCGCGAGCTGGTCGACGCCGGTGGACGTGTAGTGCTGCCGGCACGGGTTCCCGGCCAGGTCCTTGGAGCTGAGCGCGGCGCAGGTGCTGATGATGGGGCCGAACCCCATGTCGTTGCCGCCGATCTGGAGCGTCACCAGGTCGGTGCTCCGCCTCAGCGCGTCGAGCTGGGGCCCGTTGGTTCCCTGCGCCTTCCACATCTCGTCGGTCTTGGCCCCGCCGCAGCTGACGTCCTTGAACGAGGCCGTCCTGTACCGGGCCGCCACGAGCGAGGGGTAGTTGTGGTCCGAGCGGGCGCAGTTGGCGTCCACCTGACGGGGTATCACCGGTCCTGAGGTGTACGAGTCGCCGAGCGCCACGTAGTCCACGGGGCGGGGCGAGTGCCGCTCCCCCGCCGCGGCGGGGGTCGAGGCGACGGCACCGGCGACGAGTGCGCAACTGCTCAGCGCGGCGCCCAGCACCATGGCGCGGCGCCGTCGCGGGACGTCGCCGCCCGGACGCGTGTGATGGTTCATCGTGCCCCTCCCCTGAAGCCCGGACAGCCCGCGGCACCGGACCGGCGTCGGAGCACACGGAGGATCGCGACACCGCGGCTGCCGGGCACGCTCCCGCCCCACAGGCCCAACATCGCCTGTATACCGGCCGGTAGGCCCGCGGGCCAGGGTCTGGTCGACCCCGGCTCGTTCAACTTTCGACCGTCCGCCCGGCCCGGCGGGTCGCGTACGCGTGACGTGCCGCCGGTGGCCGCACGGCCCGGCGAGGCCCCGGGCGACCGCTCACAACGCGCCTCTCTGCCATGGCGGTCGACGGCTCGCCGACCCCCGCGGCACGCCCGCGGACGGCTCGACGCACCCGTGACGCGCCGCCCCCACCTCGCCCACCTGCGGCTTCCCGCGCCGGGCCGTTCCGGTCCCGAACTGGTTGAGCGCCGGACCACTGACTGAAAGGAGATTCATGGTTTTGCGCAAATCCTGCAAGACCTTGCAAGGTGTGCGGGCGGCTCCGGCACGGCGGTGCCGGAGCCGTCCGCCCGTCCGCCCTGTAGAGACCACCCGAGCCTTCCCCGAGGAGCACGCCGATGCCCGGCACGAGCGACCTTCTGCGCACCACCCTCTGCACCGTCGTGGCGACTGCCGCGCTCGGCGGCCTCGCCCCGACCGCGCGGGCCGCCGGGGAGACGGACGTGCCCGACTGCGTGCACTACGCGAGCGACTGGCGCTACACCACCGTCCTGAACGACTGCGACATCACGGTCGAGCTCACCGTCGAGTACACCGACGGCACGCAGGTCCCCTGCCGGGTCGTCGCGCCCGCCGCGATCGCGACCTTCCCGGGGTACGGCCCCGGCCACAACGACGTCACCGGCCTGCGCGCCTGCACACGGGACGCCCGCTAGCGATGCCCCGGGCCCGGGTCGGTCCGCCCCGCGGCGCGTCCGGCCGTACGCCGCGCCGGTGCCGTGCACGGCCGGTCCGACCGCGGTGGCCGCCCCCGTCCGCGCCGTCCGGTACACCTGTTCCCACCCGGGGAAGCCGACCGGCCGCCCGTCCCCGTCGAGGGCCGACCCGTCACCCCGTCGTCCCCTCGCGGGGGCCGGTCGCCGGGCCGGGACCGCCCCGGCGACGGTCACGGACGTCGGCCGTCGGCCGTCGGCGGCGGACCGGCTTCCGGAACCGCCCCCGGGCCGGCGGGCGGTGGCGCGTGACGGCTCGCCGGACGGCCCGGCGGCCGGACGGCTCCCGAGCACGGCACGGTGGCCAGGACCGCCGCCAGGACGACGAGGATCGCGTCGCGCAGGCCCACCTCCTCCGCGAGGAACCCGAGCACCGGGGGCCCTGCCAGGAAGGCCGCGTATCCGGCGGAGGCCACCGCAGTGGCGCGCCTGGCCGCGTGGACGGGGTCGTCGCCCGCGGCGGACAGCACGACGGGAAAGCCCAGCGAGGCGCCGAGACCCCACAGCAGGGTGCCCGCCACCCCCCACACCAGGTCCGGCGCGACGGCGACCAGCCCGATGCCGGCGGCGGCCGTGAGAGCCCCGGCGCGTATCACCGGGGCCCTGCCGAAGCGGTCGATCGCCGCCCCGCCGGACAGCCGGCCGACCGCCATGGAGAGCCCGAACAGGGCGTAGACCACCGACCCGAGCGCGGCGCTGCGCCCGAAGCCGTCCACGACGATGAGCGGCAGCCAGTCGTTCGCGGAGCCCTCCGCGAGTGCCATGCCGAGGATGATGACGCCCAGCCCGAGCAGTCGGCCGTCCAGCCAGGCACGGCCGCCCCCGTCCGTGCCGGCCACGCCCGGCGCGGGCTCGTCGGCCGGGGCCGGCACGGTCAGGGGCGGCAGCCGGGCGACCAGCCACCGCGAGCCGGTGGCGGCGAGCAGCGCGACGGCGGCGAGGTGCGCGAAGACGGGGACTCCGGCACTGTTCGCGCCGAGTCCCGCCAGGCCGCCGGCGAAGACACCGAGGCTGTACCAGCCGTGCAGACCCGGTACGACACTGCGCCCCACGGCGATCTCCAGCTCGACCCCGCCCACGTTCAGGCCGATCTCGCCGGAACCCATTCCGTAGCCGAAGCAGGCGAGGCCCGCGGCCACGAGGACGCCCTCTCCGACGACCACGCCCAAGGCGGCCACGAGCAGCCCGAGCACGATGGCCGCCATCCCCAGGACCACCACGAACCGGGCACCGCGCCGGACCACGAACCGGCCGCCCGCCGCGATGCCGACGACGGAACCTACGGACAGCCCGGCGATCACGAGTCCCATCTCACCGGTCGAGGCGCCGATGGCGTCACGGATCGCGGGAGTGCGCGACACCCAGGTCGCCATGCCGAGTCCGGTGGCGAAGAACGCCACGACCAGGGCCCGGCGCCAGTCGGCGAGGTCCCGCGCCCGCTCTCTCCCGGGCCCCTTCCGCACGACGCCGGCCGCCCGCTCCCCGCGTGAACGTCCGTACCGGCGGCGGCTGTTCAGACCCGCCCCCGCGGCGCGGTGCCGCGTCGGCCCGAGAACCGCCGCGTACCCGAAGGCCGGGGGGAGGGGACCGTCGCGCGGGCACCCCGCGCGCCGCACGCCCCGCCGTCCCGTGCGCTGCCACCAGCCATGTCCGTACGGTACGGCAGGCCGGCGTGGGCGCGCAGGCCCGTGCGGACGGCCGGCCGGGCACCCGCCGGGTGCGGGCAGGACAGTCGCGCGGCTTCACCGAAATACTTCAGTCGCTTGACTGTTGCCGTACCGTACAGCCGGACGTGATGAGATGGGCCGTCCCTGGGGCAAGGGACGGCAGGATGCCCGGTGCCGGGGCTGAGGGGCTGAGGGGGTGGGGACGGGTGGAGCGGGACGACGGGCCGAAGGCCGCGCGGGACCACTCCTGGGCGGCACGGCTGCACCGGCTGTGGATGGTGACGGGCGGGGTCACGGACGTCACCGCCATGGCCGACCACGTCTACGCCCTGCTGCTCGCCGAGCCCGAGGTACTGGCCGTGGTCGGGACCCGCTGGACCGGCGGTGAGCTGCGGTACACGCGACGCCTGACGAGTGGGACCAGACCAGTCACCGAGGTGGCCGAGGACGGCACGAAGTCCGCGGGGGCCGCCCGCCGCCCGGACTCCTCGGACCCGGCGGCACACGGCCCGGCCGTCGTCGACCGCCTCCTCCCCGACGGCGAGGGCGACTTCGCCCCGGAGCACCGCCTGCTGTCGGACGCGGGCGCCGCCGCCGCACTGGAGTGCAGGTTCGTGCTCGGCGAGAACGACTGGGCGACCCTGTCGGTCGGCCTGGCGGTGCCGGTCGGCCCGGACGACCCGCTGCGGCAGCGGCTCACCCAGGTGTGCGACGTCCTGGTGGCCATCAACCGCCGGATCGTCGACGTCAGGGCCCATGAACGCCGCCAGGTCGAGGAGGCCTTCCTCGCCGAGGCCTCGTTCCTGATGGACGAGAGCCTGGACATCGAGGAGACCCTCAGCCGCGTGGCACGCCTGGCGGTGCCCGCCGTGGCCGAGGGCTGTGTGGTGCACCTCTTCCAGCCCGACGGCCGGCTCGTTCCCGTCGCCCGCGCCCATGTTGCGGCCACGGCGCAGGACTGGCTCTCCGAGGTCACCCGCCGGGACACGTGGACCGGGGACACCCTCCGCCGCGTCATGCGGGGCCGCACCGGAGTCGTGCTGCGCGAGGCGGAGCTGGCGGGGGGCCCGTTCGGCGCGGCGACGGACGGACCGGGACGGCTCGTCCGTGCCGTCAGCGTGAGCCCCCTGCGGGCGCGGGCCAGGGCCCTCGGCACCCTCACCTTCCTCTTCCAGCGCACCGACGAGGACATCAGCGGTCTGCGCATGCTGGACGACCTGGCACGCCGGGCCGCGCTGGCCATCGACACCAGCACGTCGTACGAGCTGCGCCGCCGGCACGTCGCGCAGTTGCAGCGCCATCTCCTGCCGCCGGCGCTGCCCTCGCCCCGGGGGCTGGAGCTGAGCGCCGCGTACGCGGTCGC
This sequence comes from Streptomyces fructofermentans, assembly GCF_014651055.1. GTDB lineage: Bacteria > Actinomycetota > Actinomycetes > Streptomycetales > Streptomycetaceae > Streptomyces > Streptomyces fructofermentans. Next base: position 296,804 of record NZ_BMWD01000007.1, on the reverse strand, counting down.
CGACGCCTCGCTGGACGTGGGCGGCGACTTCTACGACGCCGTCCAACGCGGCGACGAGGTCGCCCTGTTCATCGGCGACGTCTGCGGACGCGGTGCCGAGGCCGCCGCGATGACGGGACTCGCCCGGCACACCCTGAGAACGCTCCTGGAGGACGGCGCCGCGCCCGGCCGGGCCCTGGAACGCCTCAACCAGGCGCTGCTGCGGGAGAAGGTGTCCCGCTTCGTCACCGCGCTCGTGACCCTGCTCGTACCGGACGGCGACGGCTACCTGCTGCACACCGCCTGTGCGGGACACCCCCCGCCGATGGTCCTGCGGGCCGACGGCGACGTGGCCGAGGTGCACGTCTCGGGCGTGCTGATGGGCGTCCTCGACGGCCACCGGTACCGGACGGCCACGGTACGGCTCAACCCCGGGGATACGGTGGTCATGTTCACCGACGGCCTCACCGAGGCGCGCGACGCCGGGGGCGTGATGTTCGAGACGCGGCTCGTGGACGCGGTCCGCCGGTGCGGCGCGGCGCGCGGAGCCGTCGCGGAGCACCTGGTGGGCATGGCCGCGGACTTCAGGGCGTCCGGGGACGACGACACGGCCGTACTGGTGGCCAGAGTGACGGAAAGGTCTTGAGGTCCATGCTCGAAGGCGCGCGGCGGATCGACCCCGGCAGCGTTCTCGTCGTCGAGGACTCCCAGGAGGACGCGGAGGCGATCCAGCGGGCGCTGTCGAGCACCCACCCCGCCCTGCGGCTGGAGTTCGTGCACCGCGGCGAGGGCGTCGTCGACGCGCTGCTCGCGTCCGACGTCCTGCCCGGCCTCGTGCTGCTCGACCTGAACATGCCCGGCATGGACGGCCACGGACTCCTCGGAGCCCTGCGGGCCCGTCCCGAGTTCCGGGACGTCACACTCGTCGTCTTCACCTCGTCCACGGCCCCCGCCGAGGTCGACAGGTGCTACGCGGCGGGGGCGGACAGCTACATCTACAAGCCGGTCAACTTCACCCTGTTCCGTACGGTCCTCAAGGGGGCCGTCGACTACTGGCAGCAGTCCAGGGCTCAGGCCGTGCCCGAACCGCCGGAGGGCTCGGACGGCAGCACGAAGTAGAACGCCGTCCCCTCGCCCAGCACGCTGTCCAGCCAGAGCCTGCCCCCGTGGCGTTCCACGATCCTCTTGACGACGGCCAGGCCCACCCCGGTGCCGCCGCCCCGCTCGCCGGGCCCGTGCAGCCGCCGGAACAGGTGGAAGACCTCCTGCTGCTGGTCGGCGGCGATCCCGATGCCGTTGTCCCGGACCACCACCGCGGTCTCGGGCCGTACGGCTCCGGGAGGCACGACCTCCTCCAGCCCGATCTCGACCGTCCGCCGGTCGTGGTCCCCGGCGTACTTGGCCGCGTTGACCAGGAGGTTCACCAGGATCTCGTACAGCCGGTCGGCGTCGGCGCGCAGCGTGCCCGGGCGGCCGCGCACCACGGTCACCCGCGCCTGCTCCAGACGGGGTCCCACGACGTCGAGGGCCCCGTCGACCACCTCGGCGAGGGAGACCTCGCGCACCTGGAGTCCCGCCCTGCCCAGCCTGGCGTAGTCGAGCAGTGAGTTGAGCAGTTCGTCCATGCGACCCGCCAGGCGCTGCATGGTCCGCAGTCTGCGCAGGGTCGTCTCGTCCAGCTCCGAGGCCGCGTCCTCCATCACGAAGGTCGCCGAGTTGGAGATCCCCCGCAGGGGTTCCTTGAGGTCGTGGGCGGCGATGTGGGCGAAGGAGTCCAGATCGAGGTTCGTCATCCTCAGTTCGTCGTTCAGGACGGCCAGCGTGTCGGCGTGCCGCAGGACGAGGCCCGTCAGTATCCGCCACAGCTCCAGCGCCGCCGCCTCGTCGTGCGGGGACCAGGGCAGGCTGCGGCCCCGCATCACCGAGCGGAACACGGCGCTCGACCCGCGGGGGGTGAGCCGTTCGCCGCGCGGCCCGACCCGTACCGGCTCGGACGGGTCCGCGGCCCAGTGCTGGGGCACGGGCCGTTCCTGCCGTGTCCAGGCGAGGAACTCCCCCGAGGCGCCGAGCGGGATCATCAGAACCCCGGCGGGCCCTGCCTCCGGACCGCCGTCGCCCGTCCCCGGACCGCTGTCGCCCGTCCCCGGACCGCCGACGCCCGTCCCCGGACCGCCGTCCTCAGTACCCCGAGCCTCCTCCGGCAGACGGTCCGTCGACCAGAGCGAGCCCGGTGTCAGCACGGCGGCCCGGCGCCGCAGCACCGCGACGAGTTCCTCGGGCACCTCGATGCCCGAGGCGGTGACCCGGCCGCCGCGCGAGAGCACGAACCCGTCCGCGTCGAGCAGAGCGCGTACGGCGTCGCCGTGCCGGGCCACGGCCTCTTCGAGTCTGCCGTCCAGCAGGGCGGCCACCACCGCGGTCCGCTCGTTGGCCTTCAGTAGCGCCTGCGCACGCTCCTTCTCCTCGATGGCCGCCAGTTGGAGCGAGAAGGCCGCCCCGAACAGCTCGCACGCCGAGCGCACTTCGGGCGACAGCCGCACCGGGCCCGCCCCGTGACAGGCGATCAGTCCCCACAGGTCCTCGTCGCGCAGGACCGAGACCGACATGGACGAGGCGACCGAGATGTTGCGCAGGTACTCGAGATGGAAGCCCGACACCGTGCGCAGGGCGGCCTGGGAAAGGTCGAGGGGGCGGCCGGTCGCCGGCCTGACCGGCGGATGGAGGCGCACGCTCTCGTCGTCGACGTCGGTGATGACCCGGATCCAGTTCTCCCGGTACAGCCGGCGGGCCTGGGGCGGGATGTCCGTCGCGGGGAACCACAGACCGAGCCAGGACTCCAGGCTCGCGTCGACGTCCTCGGCGACCACTTCCCCGGGCCCCTCGGGTCCGTCGAACCGGTAGGCGACCACACGGTCGAACCCGGTCAGGGCACGCATCTCACGCACGGCGCGGGCGCAGCACTCGGCCACCGTCGTCGCCGACCGCAGCCGGGCCAGGGCCGCCCGCACGCCCCGGTAGAAGCCGGAGAAACGGAAGGCGTCGCCCTCCTCGCGCGGCTCGAACTCCAGGACCAGCAGGTCTCCGACACGGTGGACCGAGAGGTCGAACGGCCGCCGGTCGCCCTCGGTGCCCGCCCGCACGGGCAGGAAGGCGGCGGTGTCCTGGAACGCGGCCGTCGCCTCCAGCGCCTCGGCGTAGTCCGTCTCCTCGAGGATCCGGGTGACCGGGCCGCCGAGCAGGTCCTCGCACGCGACCCCGATCACCGCGCCGGTGTTGCGCGCAGCCGTGTCGACGACGCCGCTCCCGGCGTCCACCGCCACGAGGGTTCCGTACGACTGGATCCCGCCCAGCAGGTGAATGGGCTCCGTGACGCACTCCGACAGGTCGAACCCGCCCGGCACGGCGGCCTCCGCCGACTTCGCCCGGTCCGACAGCCAGCCGTCCACACGCTCCCCGTTCCGCCCACCGGCCCATGCCGCACCGGGCCCGGTCATTGTGTCATCCGGCCCCGGGCGCGCCCGTGCACGGCCGGGAGCCGACGGGCACCGGGCCTGTCCCCCGGCCGACGCCGCGGGCCCGTGCGAGACTCGGTCCGTGACGACACTGGCCCAGGTGCGCAAGGCCGCGCTCGCGCTTCCCGAGGTGACGGAGGGCGCCGCCGCGGGGACTGTCGTGTTCGCCGTGCGCGACCGGCGGTTCGTTTCGGTGACCGACGAGGGACAAGTGCTGCTGCGGTTGCCTGAGGACGCGATCGGGGCCGCTCTGACCGCGCACCCGGGCGGGGAGCGCCTGGTACGCGGGGACAGGCCGGTCGGTGTCCGTGTCCCGCTGGCCGATGTCAACGGCATGGACATGAACTGGCTGGTCCGGGCGGCGTGGTTCGGCACCGCGCCGAAACGGCTCGCCGCCTCGCTGACCGCCGCCGAGGGATCGGCCGACGCCCCGGACGGCGACCTCCCCGCCGGCATCGGACGGCCCGCGACCCGCGCGCTGCTGGGCGCGGACGTGCGGTCCCTGGAGGAGGTGGCCCGGCACACGGAGGCCGAACTCCTCGCGCTCCACGGGGTGGGTCCGAAGGCCGTACGGGTCCTGGCCGAGGCCCTGGAGCGGAAGGGCCTGGCCTTCAGGACGTGACCAGGGCGGCTACGCGTGCCCGTCCGGGGTGCGCTGCGCGACGACGACGGGACCGGGGCGGCGCACCACCAGGCTCTCCACCTCGTACGACATCTCCGTCGCGTCCTCGTCCGGCGCCGGGTGGTAACGACCGGCGCACACGGACAGGTTGACGATGAGGTGGGCGTACCAGCGCCGCCCGACCCCGCGCCGGTCCGCGAACACCTTCACGCCGTTGACCCACCAGGAAACCGAGCGGACGCCCAGCACCACGCGCAGGTCGACCCGGGCCCCCGGACTCACCGCTTCGTCGCGGTGGTAGCGCTGGCCGCCGCGGACGTGGTTGGTGAACTCCAGGAGGTCCGGGTTGTCGGGGTGGTACTCGAAGACGTCGATCTCCTGACCGCCGTCCCGCCAGGTCCAGATGGCGGGCCAGGCGCCCGTCTCGGTGGGCAGCCGCACCCGCGCGTCCAGCACGTCCCCCGGGCGCAGCGTGAAGCCCTCCTCGCTGCCCTCGGTCGTCAGCAGGCCGGTGTCCCAGTTGCCGTCGCGTCTGCGGGTGGCCCGGAACGTTCCGGTACGGGAGTAGGCCGGGTCCGCCACCAGGTGGTCGAGCTTGTTGTCGTCGGGGTTGACCGGTCCGCCGTCGGGATAGGCCCACGACCGGCCCGCGACCCATTGCCGGGCCGACGAGAAGTCGGCCGTGAAGACCACGTCGGGTGCGGGTTCCGTCGTCGGTGCGGGATCGTCGGCCGCCGTCCGGTTCGCCGGGCGGCCGTCCTGTGTCGGGTTCTGCATGCCGTGGTCCTGTCCGGTGCGGGCGCGGCCATGCACCCGCGGCGGCAGACCGCCCCAGGAACAACCCGTCCGGGTGAGTCCGCGGCCGGATCGCGCCTGCCGGAGCGGCACCGGCCTCCTGGGCGGCGCCGTGCCCGCAGTCGGCGCGGCACCGGCCGCGAGGGGCCTCGGCGGCCCCGGCGCCACGGGCCGCCGGGCCTGCGCGCGGTCCGCCGGCCGTGCGGCAGGGGCGGACGCGCGCGGGAGACGGGCGCGGACGCGCGGACGTGCCGCGGGCGCGCCCCGGCCGAGGTCGCGTGTCACAGGAGGTGGGCGAAGACCACCAGGTTCTCCGTGTAGTCCTTCGCGCTGTGGTCGTAGTCCCCGGCGCAGGTGATCAGCCGGACCTCGGCACGTGAGGTGTCGGCGTAGACGCGTCGGTCGGGGAACTCGTCCTTCTCGAACGTCTCGACGGCGTCGACCACGAACGACGCGGTCCGTCCGTCCGCCCGCTCCACGGCGAAGGTGTCGCCCTTCTCGAGCTCGGACAGTCCGGCGAACACGGCCGGGGCGGTCGCCGTGTCGACGTGTCCGGCGATGAGCGCGGTGCCCGCCTCTCCGGGAGAGATGCCGGCGGCGTGCCAGCCGACCAGGTTCACATCGTCGGCGGGCGGGGCGTCGAGCTGCCCGGAGGCACCGATGCCCAGGTCGGTGAAGGGGGCGTCGACCGCGATCTTGGCGATCCGCAGCCGGGTCGGCTTCGCTCTCGGCAGGACCTTCCCCGTGACCGGGGCGGCACTGCGCGAAGGTGCGGGCGGAACGGCCCGGGCGGGCGGCACGGACGGCGCGGACGAGGCGGGGGGCGCGAGTGCGGCCGAGGCGCGCGGCGCGCCGTCCGTTCCGGACGACTTCTCGTGGCTGTTGACGGCACTCACCACGACAAGGACGAGAACGCCGATGGCCCACATCATCGACCGCAAGCCCGAACGGGATGCGCGCCGCTGGGGCACCAACTCGGTCTCCCCCGAAGAGGGCGACGGGGTTGCCATCTGAAAGAACACCTCACAGGTACGCGGCGACAGGACCGGCACGACGGAATGGCGGCGTCGGCCGGCGGGGTTCGGCGTCGGCCGGGCCGCCGCGGCGGGTACACGCGGCGGCCCCGGCTGCTATGCCGTCAGGCATGGCTCAGGACGCGGCTTCGGCGGAGTTCCTGCGCCGCAGTGCGTAGACGCCCGCGGCGGCGACGCCCAGCACGGCCAGTCCGCCCGCGGTGACACCCGGGTCGGCGAGCCCGCCGCCACCGGTGTGCACGCCGCCGCTGGGCTTCTGGTGGTGCCCGCCGCCACTCCAGTCGTTCTTCTCGTGGCCGCCGTCACGCTTGTACGTCTCCGGGTCGAACTTCTTCTTCTCGCCGGCGCTCCAGTCGTCCTCGGTCACCGCGGTGAGCGCGCCACCGCCGGTGTGCACGCCGCCCCACGGCTTCTCGTGCTTGCCGTTCCCGTGGTGCTCCTTGCCCGACCACTCACCCTTCTCCTTGCCGTACGACTCCTCCTCCTTGCCGGACCACTCGCCCTTCTCCCTGCCGTACGAGTCGTCACCCACCGCGGTGAGCGCGCCACCGCCGGTGTGCACGCCGCCCCACGGCTTCTCGTGCTTGCCGTTCTCGTGGTGCTTGCCGTTCTCGTGGTGCTCCTTGCCGGACCACTCACCCTTCTCCTTGCTGTAGGAGGAGTCTTCCTGGTCCCAGTCCGCCGACGTCGCGGCGTACGCGCCGGGGGCGCCGACGGCCAGGGCGGCCGAGGCCGCCGCGGTGGCGAGAAGCATGCGAGCAGAACGCATCGTGTGAGTCCTTCCGCCGAGTCGGGCTGCTGACACGGTGTCAGCGAACGAAGTCCCTGCCTCGACATGAACCACCGTCAGTCGGCACTCCGGGACGCACCACTTGAGACGGGCAACCGGGTCAACGCCCGTCGCCCGGAGGTCCCCCGAATGCCTTTCGCCCCGATCGCCCGACCGGGTCCCGGGTCGGCGTGTCGCGACGGGCCCGGGCCCCCGCGGGCCCGTGACCGGCGCGGGAAGGGTGTGAACGGCCCGGTCCCGGGAACCCGGCGCGGCATGCAACCGAGGGGCTCAACGGGCCCCGCCCGGCTCGGATTCGGACCGCGGGTCCGACGACAGGAAAGGCGATCGTGACAGAGAACATGTGGAGCTACGGTCCGACAGCCGGACACACGCCGGACAGTGACCTGAGCGGATACCGGGTGGAGGCGACCGACGGCCGGATCGGCAAGGTCCACAAGCACTCCGCCGAGGTCGGGCCCCAGTACCTCGTCGTCGACACCGGGGTGTGGATCCTCGGCAGGAAGGTCCTGCTGCCGGCCGGGACGGTGACGGGCATGGACCACGAGGACCGGACCATCCGGGTCGACCGCACCAAGGAACAGATCAAGGCCGCTCCCGAGTTCGACGAGGAAAGGCACCTGGGCGACCCGCGCTACCGGGACCAGCTCGGCGGCCACTACGGATCCGGCCACTGAGCCGCGGTCCGGCCCGGCGGACGGCGGTGCCGGGCTCCTTTACGCCGCGTACAGGCCGGCGTACCTAGCATGGCCTCATGGCTGTCGACCTCTACGCAGGCATCCCCGTGAGCGACTACGTCCGGGCCCTGGACTGGTACCAGCGCCTCTTCGGCTCCCCGCCGGCCTTCGCCGCCGGTGGGACCGAGGCGGTGTGGGAACTCGGGGAGCACCGGTCCATGGCGGTCGAGCTGCGCCCCGACCACGCCGGCCACGCCGTGCACACCGTCGTCGTGGACGACCTCGACACCCTGGTGGCACGGATCGCCGCGCGCAGGCTGGAGCCCACCACGCGCGAGACGTGCCCGAACGGCGTGCTCAAGGCCACGTACCACGATCCGGACGGGAACGAGATCGGCTTCGGCACCCCCTTCCGCCCATGAGGACCGCGCGTGGTCCGAGGCATGGGGCGGGTGCTGTGCGTGCGGCCCCTCACCGGGGGCCCGTACGCCTGTGCACGCACCGGGTGACGCGTGCCTTGCGGGTCGCGGCGGCCAGGTGTCTGCGGGCGGTTCCAGGGAATCCAGAAGGCGGAAGATCGACCGTTCCCCTTCGACATCGAGGACGTGACGTGGGCTTCGACCACGGACCAGACACCGGCTTCGCCGACGACGACGCGGGAGGTCCTGCCGGACCCACCCCCGAGGAGCACGCCGCCTGGGCGGACGTCCGGCGGAGGGCCACCGGCATGACGCACCACGAGGCGAAGGCCGCCCGCGAGGAGGCCCGCGCCGCCGCGAGGTCCCGCTCACTCACCGGCCCCGACGCAGTCCGCGCCCGCGCCGAGGCGGAGGAGTGGGAACGGGTGACGGAGTCGATGGCCGACCATGCCGGGCCCTACGACCCGCGCTGTGACCCCTTCGTCCAGGGTGAGGAGGCCGCGAGGGCGGACCATGGGGGTCGTTCGTCGAGAAACAGGTAACCGGTGCTCCCCGAGCACCCCGCCGTCGCCGACGGCGACGCCCCCGAGGAAAGGCCGCGTCTCGTGCGTACCGTCGGAGTGGAGGAGGAACTCCTCCTGGTCGATCCGCGGACAGGGGAACCGCAGGCCCTGTCCTCGGCCGTGATGGCGCGCGCGGCCCGAGCGGACGTGGCCGAGGAGACCTTCGAGAAGGAGTTCCACGACCAGCAGCTGGAGTTCGCCACGCACCCCCGGGCGGACATGGAGGAACTCGGCGCGGAGATCGTCCGCTGCCGCAAGGTGGCGGCGCGGCTCGCGGCGGACACCGGGGCCACCGTCGCGGCGCTGGCCACCTCCCCCCTTCCGGTGACCCCGACGGTCGGCATGGGGTCCAGGTACCGCTGGATGGCCGACGAGTTCGGCCTGCCGGCCCAGGAGCAGCTCGCCTGCGGGTGCCACATCCATGTCTCGGTCGAATCCGACGACGAGGGTGCCGCGGTGCTCGACCGGATCGGCCCCTGGCTCTCCGTGCTGTCGGCCCTCAGCGGCAACTCCCCGTTCTGGCAGGGCGCGGACAGTCTCTACAGCAGCTACCGGAGCCGGGTGTGGCTGCGCTGGCCGATGGCCGGGCCGACCGGGCTGTTCGGTTCGGCCGCCGAGTACCACCGGCGCGTGGCCGACATGGTCGCCACGGGCGTGGTGCGGGACGAGGGGATGGTCTACTACGACGCCCGGATCTCCGCGAAGTTCCCCACGGTCGAGATCCGCGTCGCGGACGTCTGCCTGGACGCGGCCGCCGCGACGCTGATCGCCACCCTCGCCAGGGGCCTCGTGGAGACGGCGGCGCGGGAGTGGCGTGCGGGCACCGAACCGCTCGGGCACAGCGTGGACCTGCTGCGACTGGCCGCGTGGCGCGCGGCCCGGTCCGGCCTCGACGAGCGGCTGCTGCATCCCGTGTCCATGAGGCCCGAGCCGGCCGATGACGTGGTGCGGGCGCTGCTGGAGCATGTGGGCGAGGCGCTGGACTCCTGCGGCGACGCCGAGCGCGCGAGGACCGGTGTCGCCGAGCTGCTGCTCCACGGCAACGGCGCCCGGGTGCAGCGCCGCCTGCTCGACGAGACCGGGAGCCTGGGCGCGGTCGTCACGGAGTGCGCGCGGCGCACCCAGGCCTGAACACCCGCTCGTCCTGGAGGCCGGACGGGGCGTGGCACCGAGGGGTACGGCCCTGCGGGTCCGGGCGGGGTCGCCCGGCTGCCGGGGGTGGTGCCTCCGGGGGTGGTGCCGGGGTGGGGCCCGCGTTGCCGCGACTCACGCCGGCGCACGACTCGTGCCGGCACGCGACCGGGCACCCGAACACCGTCGACGCCAGTGTGCGCGCCGGAGGCGGACGGGTGCCCTCCGTGCCGTTCCCCGCCCGGTCAGTCCACGATCACGACGTCACGGGGCACGTTCGGGACCAGGCGGGCGAGCCCGCCGCCGAAGTCCGCCTCGACCTCGGCCTTCTCGGCCGCGTTCGGGTACGGGTTCGTGCACGCGGTACCCGCGCTGGACCCGGACATCAGGCTGGAGCAGGGGCCTGGCTTGCGGTCCGGCAGGCCCAGGATGTGGCCGAGCTCGTGGGACGAGATGCGGACCGTGTTGTAGCCCTGGTCCACCGCCTGGCGTCCGATGTAGACGGTTCCGTTGCCGAGCGTCGTGGGCAGGGCACGGGGCCAGCCGTTGTCGGCCAGGACACGGATGTTGGCGCGCTGCCCTGCCGCGACGGGCCGCAGCTCGACGGCGTCGACGCTCTCGTTCCAGATCGCCGCGCCCCGGTCGACCGCGGACTTGAACTCCGCGGCGCCGCTCGCGTCGTAGGTGACGACACGGGCGGCCAGGGTGCGGTCCGCGTCCGCCGACGGGGCGGCCGCGGCCTGGCCGCCGAGCAGGGGGAAGGTCACCGCCAGAACGGCGGCGACACCGGTCGTGATGGTACGGACGTGCATGGTCGACCTCCTTGTGGGGGAAGGTAGTCGTGCGCATGACATTCGCAGGCTCCCTGCCCACCACGGCCGACGGCCAATCCGTCATTCCGGCCGGGCCCGCGTGCCGTGCCCGCGGACATCACCCGGGAGGACCACGCCCCGCCGATTCAGAGACGACACCGCTGAATTCCATGGCGGGCAACTGTTGGACTTCGGGATCGGGCGGAGGCACTGTGGGCAGGCGGATCCCCACGATCCCCCTGGGACACCCTCGTACCGCACCACCGGAGACGACCCGATGAACCACGTCATGAATCCCGAGCGCTACAACGGCACCATGCGCTACCGGCGCACCGGACGTTCCGGCCTCGACCTGCCCGCCCTGTCCCTGGGCTACTGGCACAACTTCGGGGACGACCGGTCCTTCGAGACGCAGCGCGAGATTGCCCTGCGCGCGTTCGACCTCGGCATCACGCACCACGACCTCGCGAACAACTACGGCCCGCCGTACGGCTCCGCGGAGACAAACTTCGGGCGCCTGATGAAGCAGGACCTGGCGCCCTACCGCGACGAGCTGGTGGTCTCCACCAAGGCGGGCTGGGACATGTGGCCCGGGCCCTACGGGCAGGGCGGCGGCTCGCGCAAGTACATGCTCGCGTCCCTCGACCAGTCGCTCGGCCGCATGGGCCTGGACTACGTCGACATCTTCTACTCCCACCGGCTCGACGCGGACACTCCGCTGGAGGAGACGATGGGGGCCCTCGACACCGCGGTACGCCAGGGCAAGGCCCTGTATGTCGGCATCTCCTCGTACGACGCCGAGCGGAGCCGCGAGGCGGCGGCCATCCTCCGGGACCTCGGCACTCCCCTGCTCATCCACCAGCCGTCGTACAGCATGCTCAACCGCTGGATCGAGACCGAGGGCCTGCTGGACGCCGCCGAGGAGGAGGGCTTCGGTGTCATCGGCTTCACCGCGCTGGCCCAGGGCATGCTGACCGGGCGCTACCTCGACGGTGTGCCGCAGGACTCGCGTGCGGCGCGGGGCACCTCCCTCGACGCCTCGTGGCTCTCGGAGGACATGGTCCGCCGGCTGCGCGCCCTCAACGACATCGCGGGCCGACGCGGCCAGACCCTCGCCCAGATGGCTCTCGCCTGGGCGCTGCGCGACGAACGCGTCACCTCGCTCGTCATCGGCGCCTCGCGCACGGAGCAGTTGGAGCAGAACGTCGCCGCTCTGGAGAACCTCGACTTCAGCGCCGAGGAACTGGCCGAGATCGACAAGTACGCCACCGACGGCGGCGTCGACCTGTGGCGCGACGCGCGGCTCGGCAACCTCTGAGCACCGGACCGGGCGCCTGACGGCGGTCCGCGCCCGAGCGCGGCGGGGCCCGGC
>NZ_BMWD01000007.1:263379-285059 GCF_014651055.1 Streptomyces fructofermentans | reverse complement strand
GCCGGGCCCCGCCGCGCGTACGCGGTGCGTCAGCCCTGGCGGGCCTTGAACCGCGGTTCCTGCTTGTTGATCACGTAGACCACGCCTCGTCTGCGCACTACCTGCGCACCGGGCCTGGACTTCAGCGAGCGCAACGACTTGCGCACCTTCATGACTGGTCCCTCCTGCTTGCTCCTGCTCGTACGCCGGCCGGGCGTCACCGGGTCGGCGACGCCGCGCGGCCGTGGCGCGGCTCGACGGTCTTCTCCGTACCCGCCGTCGAGTGGACGGGGAACGTGGCGTCCGCGGCACGGTCGCGGAGGACGGCCGGGCGCGATTCGGGGTCGCCGCCGGGCCTCATCGGACTTCTCTGCTCCAGCCGTACGTCAGTGGACGACGGCCGCGTTCATCGCACCTCACGGAAGAGGACGTGCGCCCCGGCGACCGCGTCGAACTTGCGCAGGACGAGCCGGTCGGGGTCGTTCTTCCGGTTCTTGCGCGTCACGTAGGTCGCTCCGGTTCCGGCCGTCGACCTCAGGGTCACCACCGGGCGTGCACCGCTCTTCGCCATGGACTGCTCCTTCCCGGACCGTCCCACCACCTTGCTTGATGGGACCATGCCACTCACGACCGGTACAACAGGGGACCCCCCTGACCTATTCCGCCGCTTCCCAAGCAATTCGCACCCCGCGTCCGGCGGCCCGGACGGGCGGCGTGCCGGACGGGCGGCGTGCCGGACGGGCGGCGTGCCGGACGGGCGGCGTGCCGGACGGGCGGCGTGCCGGACGTGCCCGGCGGGCAGGTGTGCCGGGCCTCACCGGGCACACCCGCGGTCACGCCCCGGAGGGAGAAGGCCCCGCGGACAGGGCCTGGCGGGAAGGAGCGGCGACGGCCTAGAGGGAGAGCGCGCCGGGAGCGGCGCAGCTCCGGGCCGCGAGTCCGTCCGGCCGCGCGGGCGGCCGGAGCAGGTCGGCCACCACCGAGGCCGCCACGGCGTGCCAGCTCCGCGAGCGGCGCAGCATGGCGTGGTCGCCGTTCCTCATCACCAGCATCCCGGCAGCGGCGCCCGAGGCCCGGGCCCGCCGGGTGAAGTCCGCCGAGTCGTCGACGCGCGTCACCCGGTCGCGGTCGCCGTGCAGGACGACGACCCGCTTGCCCCGCAGGTGCGCGGTGGGCTCGTCCGCGGGCAGCCAGGGGGCGAGGGCGAGGACTCCGCGGACCTGGGGGTGCGAGGCCGCGCGCAGGGCCGCCCGGCCGCCCATGGAGTGGCCTATCAGCACCACCGGCAGGCCACCGGTCAGCAGGTCCAGTTCGCCGAGGGCGCGCAGGGCGTCGTCGGCGGGGTCGGCCTCGTTCCAGCCTCGGTGGCGGTACTGCACGTACGCGAGGAGCACGTCGTCCAGGGAGACCGCCGAGGCGGCGGCACGCAGCACCGGGCGCATCCGCAGCGCCGCCGGGTGCCAGGGGTACGCGGCCTCGCGGCTCTCCGCCCGGCCGCCGTGCAGGGTGATCACGGCGGCCCGCGCCCGGAGCGGCCGGTGCCGTACCCGAAGAGCCGCCCCGGCCGACGCGGCGCCGAGGTACCGCAGCATCCGAGTGCCGCCTTTCTCGCCGTGGCGCGGAGGACGCCTCCCCGCACAGTGGACTCCCCGTGCCCGGGCGGACGGGCGGGGCCCGCCGTCAGCGAAGGATGGCCGCACCCCTGCCTTCCCCGCCACCGCCTTCCCGGACGCTTCCCACGGCTGTTCCCCGTGGGACGGCCGTGGTGTACGCAGTATTCACGCGGAGGACCAGGCCGACCAGGCCTGTGCCACGCTGCTGTGGGCGGTCACGCGCCGGTCGGTGGCCAGGAACGAGCGCAACGGGTCGTCGGCCATGATGTGGAACGACCGCGGGCCCTCCGGCAGGAACGCGCCCCTCACCTGCTCGCCGACGGGGAGCTGAGCCTCCCTCAGGTCGAGGAAGACCACGGACGCCCTCCCGCACCGGCCGCGCAGCAGGTCGCAGAGACACGGAGCGGCCGGTTTCGGCAGCCGCCCGTCCACGACGATCCAACTGCGCCCGCCCGCCTGCGCGAGCACCCGGGCCCGCACCGATGCGGCCATCGTCCGCCTCCTTCGCACTGCACGTATGTGATCCGTCGCCGACACGGCCGCGGATTGGCCGCCGCCCCGCCCATTCCCCGGCGAGGGGCCGCGCACGCGCGGATGACGACGCGAGGATCGGCGACATCGCGCACGGCCCCGCGACAGCCCTGCGGCTTCCGTCCGCGCGTCCGGACCCCCGGGGCACTGCAGGCGCCGACGGGGGCGTTGTCAGTGGTGGAAGGCAGGATGACCGTCATGACTACACCAGTTGCAGTGATCGTGGATGCCGCCGCGTACGCGCAGGCGGTCGAGGACGCGGTGAAGGCGTCGGCCGCCTACTACACGGGGGGCACCTCGGCCCTGGACGACGACGTGTACGACCGGCTGGTGCGGGGGATCGCGGCGTGGGAGGCCGAGCATCCGGACGAGGTGCTGCCGGACTCGCCGACCGGCAAGGTGGCGGGCGGCGCCGTGGAGGGCGACGTCCCGCACACGGTCGCGATGCTGAGTCTGGACAACGTGTTCTCGCCCGAGGAGTTCACCGCGTGGACCGCCTCCCTGGCCCGTCGCGTCGGCCACGACGTCACCAGATTCAGCGTCGAGCCGAAGCTCGACGGGCTGGCGATCGCGGCCCGCTACACGCGCGGCCGGCTGAGCAGACTCATCACGCGCGGCGACGGGACGGCCGGCGAGGACGTGTCGCACGCGATCGGCACCATCGAGGGCCTGCCGCGCGAGCTGGCCGAGCCGGTCACCGTGGAGGTGCGCGGCGAAGTCCTCATGACGACCGCGCAGTTCGAGCACGCCAACGAGGTGCGCACCGCACACGGCGGTCAGCCGTTCGCGAACCCGCGGAACGCGGCGGCGGGCACCCTGCGCGCCAAGGAGCGCGCCTACACGGTGCCCATGACGTTCTTCGGCTACGGCGTGCTCCCCCTGGCCGACACGGAGACGGAGCTCGCCGGACGGCTGGGCGAGCTGCCGCACAGCGAGCTGATGGACCTGGCGGGCGCCTACGGGGTCAACACGACCGCCACGACGGACGTGCCCGGCACCACCGCCGACACCGCGGAGCAGGTCCTGGCACGCGTCCAGGAGATCGCCGCGCTGCGTGCCGGGCTGCCGTTCGGAATCGACGGGATCGTCGTCAAGGCCGACCTGGCCGACGACCAGCGCACCGCCGGCTCGGGCTCACGCGCCCCGCGCTGGGCCATCGCCTACAAGCTCCCGGCCGTCGAGAAGATCACCCGCCTGCTGGAGGTGGAGTGGAACGTGGGCCGCACGGGCATCATCGCGCCGCGCGGCGTCCTGGAGCCGGTCGAGATCGACGGGTCCACGATCACGTACGCCACCCTGCACAACCCTGCGGACATCACCCGCCGCGATCTGCGCCTGGGCGACCACGTCATGGTGCACCGGGCCGGTGACGTGATCCCCCGCATCGAGGCCCCCGTCGCCCATCTGCGCACCGGCGAGGAGCGGGCCATCGTCTTTCCCGAGGTGTGCCCGCGGTGCGGCGCCGGGATCGACACGAGCGAGCAGCGCTGGCGCTGCGAGTTGGGCCGCAACTGCCATCTGGTGGCCGCCCTGTCGTACGCGGCGGGCCGCGACCAGCTGGACATCGAGGGCCTGGGGCACACCCGTGTGGTGCAGCTCGTGGACGCGGACCTGGTCAAGGACCTCGCCGACCTGTTCGCCCTCACCCGCGAGCAGTTGCTGGGCCTGGAGCGCATGGGCGGGACCAGCACGGACAACCTCCTCGCCGCGCTGGAGACGGCCAAGGGTCGGCCCCTCTCCCGGGTGCTGTGCGCCCTCGGCGTGCGGGGCACCGGCCGGTCCATGTCCCGCCGGATCGCGCGGTACTTCGCCACCATGGACGCCATTCGCGCCGCCGACGCCGAGACGATGCAGCGGGTCGAGGGCATCGGCACCGAGAAGGCTCCCTCGATCGTCGCGGAGCTGACCGAGCTGGCGCCGCTCATCGACAAGCTCGTGGCCGCCGGGGTCAACATGACGGAACCCGGCGCCACCCCGCCCGTCGCCGTCTCCGAGGACGCCGAAGCCGGCCAGGAGGGCGAGCAGCCGGCCGCGGGACCGCTGGCCGGGATGACGGTCGTCGTCACCGGTGCCATGACCGGTGTCCTGGAGAAGCTCAGCCGCAACCAGATGAACGAGCTGATCGAGCGGGCGGGCGGCCGGTCCTCCTCCAGCGTCTCGAAGAAGACCTCGCTGGTCGTCGCCGGGGAGAACGCGGGGTCCAAGCGCGCGAAGGCCGAGGACCTCGGCGTGCGGCTGGCCACGCCGGACGAGTTCGCCGCCCTGGTCGCCGACTTCGTCGAGTGACCCCCTCGCTCCCCGGGGGTGTGCCGGCTCACACGCCGGGGACATGAACACGGGAACAGCGCGCGGCAGTTGCGTGTTCAACCGTATGTGGCCGCGGAGGGGACAGTGTCCCCGGGCCCACCCAAGGCCCATGGGGACGATCGTTCGGCTGAAGCCCCATGGAGCCCCTCGCCGCGAGGCGACCACCCTCCGCGTGCCACCGCGTCGGCCCCGACCGTGCTCCCCCCGTCCGGCCGGGGCCACGCGCGCACAAGGGAGGCCGGCGCACCGAGATCCCGTCCCCCTGGTCGCACCGGCCCGCGCAGGCCCACCCGGAGCACCTCCGACGTCATCGACCACCGATGGCGAAGGGGCCGTCGGCGGCGAAGGCGAACTCGGAGAAGCGCTCGCCGATCCGCAGATGCGTGGCGGCGTCCGGGTGGAGGTCGTCGGGCAGCGGAAGTTCGGCGAAGTCGGACTCGCCGTAAAGAGCGAGGCCGTCCAGGTAGTGCAGATCCGGGTCGTCGGCCCTCCGCCGCTCGACGATGCGCACCAGTTCGTCCCTGATGACGCCCAGGGTGAGCTTGCCCGCCGCGCGCTCCGCCGGGTCGCCCGCCGCCACGAACCGCAACTGCCCGGCACCGAGGCCGCCGGTGTCCATCGCGCTGGGGCCGGGCGTGTCCTCGTGTATGGGGCAGTGGATCGGCGAGACCACCAGCAGCGGCGTGCCCGGATGCCCTTCACGGATGGTGTCCAGGAAGCCGTGGACGGCGGGCGCGAAAGCGCGCAGCCGCATGAGGTCCGTGTTGACGAGGTTGATGCCGATCTTCACGCTGATGAGATCGGCGGGGGTGTCGCGCAGCGCGCGGGCCGTGAAGGGGTCGAGCAGCGCGCTGCCGCTCAGACCCAGGTTGATCAGTTCCACTCCGCGGAGGGAGGCGGCCAGGGCGGGCCAGGTGGTCGTCGGGCTCGCGGCCTCGGAGCCGTGGCTGATCGAACTGCCGTGATGCAGCCACACCTTGCGCCCGTGGTCGGTGGCCGGCTCGACCGGGGCGTCGGTGCGCAGGGCCACGAGTTCGGTCGTCTCGTTGTACGGCAGCCAGATCTCCACGTCCTTGGCCCGGTCGGGCAGACCCGTGAAACGGACCGTGGCCGTCCCACCGGCCCTGACGTCGGTGGTGCCGGCCGCCATGTCGATCGTCAGGACGTCGCCGCCGGCCGCGCGCGCCTGGCCCGCGAGCCGTCCGTCGACGAGCAGGTCGTAGACGCCGTCCGGCCGCGGCGGGGCGCCGACGTAGACCCGCTTGGTGGGGAGGGTGTCGAGTTCGACGGCGGTCGCGCGGGTGCGGAACACCAGCCGTACGCCCGAGGGCTGCGACTCCGCCATGGCCAGTTGCCTGTCCTCGCACTGGGCGCGGGCCCGGGCGGGCAGCCGGTGCGGCAGTACGCCCCGCCCGGTGTGCTCCAGGTCGAGGGCTCCGCGCAGGAGGTCCGCGGTGATGGGTGTCGTGACCCAGTGGTGCTCGGTGTGCATGGTCTCAGCCTGTTGGTCGGGTTCTCGGACGGTTCGGTGGGGGGCGGTGACGCGCGGCGGGTGTGCGTGCGGATGCCGGCACGGGGGTCCGGGCGTGGGCCCGAGTGCGGGTGCGGGTGCGGCGATGGGCAGCCGCACGGGCCGACGGGGGCGGTGCCTCGTCAGGACGACGCGGGCCAGTTCCTCAGCAGCGCGTCAAGGGCGTCCACGATCCGCGTCCACGACTCCTGCGAGTCGGGGGCGCTGTGGCTGAAGCCGCCCGCCAGCTCCAGGTCGACGTAGCCGTGGAACACACTGCCCAGCAGCCGGACCGCGTGGGTCTGGTCCGGCTCCGCCAGGTCGTAGCCCCGCAGGATCGCCCGGGTCATCTGCGCGTGCCTGCCGCCCGCGCTCGCGGCCGCCTCCTCCGGAGTGAGCCGCAACTGCATGGCGGCGTAGCGGCCGGGATGTTCACGGGCGTAGTCGCGATATACGTCGGCGAAGGCCGCCAGGGCGTCCTTCCCGGCCCGCCCCGCGAGGGCGGCGGCGCCCCGGTCCGCGACCTCCTCCAGGGCGAGGAGGGCGATCCGCGTCTTGAGTTCGTGCGAGTTCCTCAGGTGCGAGTACAGACTCGCGACCT
The DNA here is from genome assembly GCF_014651055.1 of Streptomyces fructofermentans. Lineage (GTDB taxonomy): Bacteria > Actinomycetota > Actinomycetes > Streptomycetales > Streptomycetaceae > Streptomyces > Streptomyces fructofermentans. The sequence goes on along the minus strand of NZ_BMWD01000007.1, from coordinate 278,518 downwards.
TGACGTCGAACCGGCGGGCGAGTTCCGAGACGGTCACGTGCTCGAAGCCGACCTCGTCGGCCAGCTCCGCCCCTGCCCGGGCCAGGCGTTCCGGGGTCAGTCCAACGCGAACCATGACCCTCCTTCCTTAGGATGCAATTGATTATGCACACGCCTAAAGCTTTTAGGCAAATGGCAATACACCGTAACCCCGGAGGCAGGCCCCGCTTCCGGACGCCACCCGTACGCCACTGAGCACCACCCCCGGCGCCACCCCACCGCCGGCCGGGTGCCGCCGGCTCGTCGTGAGGGCTGGGCCCGCGTCACCTGTGACGTTCACATGATTCACTCGTTTGACGGAGCGACAGGAGCACACTTCACCAGTCGCGGAAGGCACCTCCCCATGTCCCTGCCCCGGCTCCGGCGTCCCGCCGTCGGCTCAAGAACCCACGTCCTCACGGCCGAAGCAGTTCTGGTCCAGCAGTACGGCGACCTGGTGCGGTTGGCCTACCTCGTGCTCCCGCCCTCCCTGGGCAAGCACCGCCGGGTCCTGACGGCCCACTCCCTGGTGCAACGGGCCCTCCCGTCCGACCGCGCGTCCCCGACCCCGCCGCCCCTGCCGCGTTCGTCCCCTCCTTCCGCGCTTCCCTCTGCCCCGCCGACGGCCGAACCATCCGTTCCCGCACCCCGCGGACCGTCCGCGACGAGCGCCCGTACCGAAGCGGACGCGCCCGACAGGCCCGCCGTGCCGGTCCCGTCGGGCGCGTACGCCACCGGCGCGGCGCGCGACGAACTGCGCGCGGCGGTCCTGTCGGCGGCCCTGACCCACGGGCGGCGCCCCAGGGGCTGGCCGGACCGGGTCCCCCCGCCACGAGCGCTGGTCCCCCGACTGCCCGTCGTCATCGGACTTCAGTTGTTCCCGCGTTCCGGCGGCGCGGACGAGATCGTCCTGGGCCGGGCACTGGCGAGCGCTTCCGCGGTGGACCGCGCGGCGTTCGTCCTTCGGCACGTGGACGGCCTCCTCGACCCCGAGATCCGCGGCCTGCTGGCATCGGCGGGCGTGCGGGCCGAGGAGGCCGGCGCGGCCGTGCGCGCGGCCGACCGACTCGACTCAGGCACAGGCACAGGCACAGGCACCGGCGCTGTCGCCCAATGCCTTGCCGCCTCCGACGAGTTCGACGCCTGCCTGCTGCGGGCCAGGCCCACCGACCTGCTGCGCCGCCGGAGGCGGATGCGGCTGGGAGCGGTCGCGGCGGCCGTCCTGCTGGCCGCGACCACCGTGACGCTCACCGGCCGGGACGGCACCCGGTCCGACGAGGCGGGGCCGACACGGACCGCGGCGAACGTCACCGATCCGCGGGACCTGGTACGCACGCCCGCCGGGGCTTGGGCCGACACGGGCCGCGTCGACTTCACCGCCTGGCCCGCCCGCGGCTCGCGCACCCGGGACGGCGAACTGCTCGCCCGTGCCCTGACCGCCTGGTCCCGGCCCGGGGACGGTGTACGCGTCACGGTCGCCGACGCCACGTCCGCCGAAGCCCCGCCGCGCCCGCCGCAGTTGCTGTACGCGGGAGACATCGGCGAGCGGGCGACGGTCCTCCTGTACGACGGGCAGCGCCTCGCGCGCTACGGCGAGTCCCGCACCCCTGGCGGGCCCCGCACCCTCACCGTGGCACGCGTGGACGACGCGGACGTGACGACGGCCGCCGCGGTCGCCGTCGGCACAACGGGCCGCTCAACGCGCTACCTCCTGGCGCCCTGGATCGACGAGGCCGGCACCCGCGATCTACTGCGTCCCGACGAGCCGACCCGCCCGGTGGACGTGTCGGCCGACGGGCTCACCCCGCCGGTACGCGGCACGAGCGGCGGAGGCGGAGGCGGAGGCGGCGCGAGCTGCGACAGCGGAACGGTTCTCCGACTCCGCTCCTCCTCCCGCATCGTGGAGAAGCACGCCTTCCTCCTGGCCGACCTCGGCGGCCTCTCGCCGGTCCATCTCACCTACACGCCCCTGCCCGGCCACGGCTCGCCGCCGCCCCGCCAGCCGCGCGAGGCGACCGGCACGGCGGCCCTGCTCGCCTGGGCCCATCTGGCGTGCGCACTCGACACGCACCGCGACCGGGGCGTACGCGCGGTCAACGCATGGGACTTCGCCGAGCAGCGACTTCCGGACGGCGGCGGCCGTGGCGTGTGGACGTGCTCCCGCGCCTCGACCTGGCAGGGGGCCGGGGACGTGACCGTGGCCCTGCGCACACCGTCCACCGCGCCGGACACTCCCGCCCGTGTGGCGGGCCGGGCCACTTCGACCGCCGCGTGCGGCCGTTTCGGTCAGCACGTGGTGTCCGCGGCGCCCTGGCGTTCACCGGCCGGCCGCTGGTACGTACTGGCCGCCGGGAGCCGGGCCGTCACCCGGATCACCTTGAGCGGGGACGTCACGGCGAGCCGGGCGGGCAGCACTCTCGCCGCCCGCGCGCCCGGGAAACCCGAGGTGCGGGTGTCGGCGCGGCTGACGACGGGTGAGTCACTGGACGGCATCGGCTGAGGACCACCCCGGCTCGCGGTACCCCGCCGCTCGCTCGGTGCTCCGCATGCCGGCGCGCTCTGTCGGGCCCTTCCGGCACGGTTGAAGGTGCGTGTCCGAACGATGGTCCGAGCCCGGAAGGACGCGGACGGAACCGCTGAATGAACGGGCCCGTCGGGGACATACGGTCCCCGGGCCCCCCTGGAGAGAGTCGATGCTCTCCAGGGGGTTCGCCGTCCGCCACGACCCGTGCACCACGCGCGCCCCGCACCCCGCGCCACACCCGCCACCCGGCACCCGGCACCCGGCCGGACTGGGTGAGGCGAACCTGCTGAGGAGGGCTATCGGTCGGCGGCCCTGACGCCCGTTCCGCCGACCTCACCGTCACTGTCCCCGGCTCTGCCTCCGTCTGCGGCTCCGTCTCCGTGCCCGCGGCCGGTGGCGAGGCCCCCGCCGTCCCCCGGCACCAGCGCGGGCGGCAGCAGCCCCGCGCTCCCCCGGGACACCAGCGCGGCCGTCGCGTCGACGGTCAGCCGGTGCCATGTGCCTGCGCGGCGGAGCATGGCGTGATCGCCGCCCTTCAGCACCAGCGCGTGGGCCCGACCGCCCGCGTCGGCGACCCGGCGCGCGAAGTCCAGCGAGGCGCGCGGATCGGTGACGCGGTCGCGGTCGCCGTGCAGTACGACCACCGTCCGGTCACGCAGATGCTCGACCGGTTCGCCGGGCGGGCACCACGGTGCCAGGGCCACCACGGCACGCACCCGGGGATGCTCCGCGGCCCGCAACGCCGCACGGCCGCCCATGGAGTGCCCGACAAGGACCACCGGAAGCCCGGGGTGGAGCCGTTCCAGCTCCGCGAGGGCGCGCATGGCGTCCTGGAGCGGATCCGCGTCGGTTCCGTTCCAGCCTCGGTACCGGTAGCGCACGCAGCCCGTCCACAGACGCTGCTCCTCGGCCACCTCGCGACCGACGGTCCGCGCCACGGCCAGCATCCGGAGGCGCGCCGGATGCCACGCCCTGGAGGCCGCCACACTGTCGGCCCGGCCACCGTGCAGCATCAGTACCGCCGCGAGGGGGTCGGCCGGCTTCCGGTGCACCCGCAGCGCCGACCCCTCGCCCCTGCCCGCCCCGGTGCCCTGTCGCTCGTGCATCGCGTCCTTCCGCCCTCGGCCGGGGCACGTCCGCCCTCGCCCGCCATGAGACATCCGTCGCCGGACCGCCCGGGGATTGGCCCGCGGCCGCCCCGGTACGTCCGGAGGGCCAAGCATCGCACCGCCCCGAACGCCGGCGGTGGCACGATCGACCACCCGGTCCGACCCGGGAGGCGCACCGGATACGCCCGCCGGGGCCGCGGCCGGTGCGGCGCCCCCGCCCTCCGATCCGTCCTGGGCCGCCCGCACGGCTCGGCCCGCCCCTCACCCGCCGTGCGTCAGTACGACGGATCGCACCGGGACGTCCGCGCGCGGAAGGCGATGTCAGTGGCGTGGTGCAGGATCGACACGTCGGCACCCGGCCACATCGGCGCGGGGCGAAGGGCAGGGGGAACGCGGTGGCGGTCACCAACCAGCGGGTGGAGGGGTACTCGTTCCTCCAGGTCCTGTACGCGGACGGGTACTACCCGGACGCGGTGGTCGACAAGGGCCGGGAGATCCTGCTCGGACTGTGCGAGCGGATCGAGTCCGAGCGACCTGCGGACCTGACCGCCCTGTACGTCCTGACGCACGCGGCGACCGAGGAGTTCAACGCGCTGGAGGCCGAGTTCGAGGCCGCGGGCAGCGAGATCGAGACCGTCGCGCGCGACGAGATCGGCGGTGACTTCCTGTTCGTGGCCAGGGCCTACGGGTTCCGGGACGCGGACTCGGAGGAGTTGACAGCCACCCGCGATTGGTGAGGCACCGACGGACCTCTCCCCCGTCAAGCACGGGCCCCTCCCCGTCGAGCCGCGGTCCGACGTGCCCGGTACCGCGGGGTCCCGCCACCGCGGTGGCGCCCGGCGGCGACCGGTCCGGTGGGGCAGGGCCCCTACCAAGCCCGGGCGGCCCGGAGGTGCCGGACGGCCGATCCGTCACACGTGCAGGTCGAGGCCGCCGGTGGCGCTGGCGGCCGGGTTGCCGGCGTGACAGGGTCGGCATGATCGTGGATCCGCCATGGGTGAGGGGAAGTTCGTGGACACGCCAATCTGGGACACACTCGTCGCGTCGATGAAGAACGCGTACTCCACGGGTCTGAGCGAGGGAAGCGTGCCCCGCCCGGTCATCATGCCGCTGGTCCGGGGCGAGTTGGTCGGGCTGATCTGGGTGCGTCCCCTGGAGGTGGGCGAGGACGCGATGACGGGCATCGCGCAGCTCTCCAACATCGCGGCGGCGGCCGGCGCGGACGAGGTGGTCCTCGCCTGGGAGACGGGCGACGTCGCCACGGCCTGCGGGGTGCCCGCGGTCGGCCCGGCACCGTGCCTGAACATGGTGCACGCCACCGAGGACGGCCATGTGCTGCACCAGTTCCCCTACGCCGAGGAGGCGTTGGCTGACGCGCCCGGCGGCAAGGACGCCCGCGAGCCCCGATGGCTGCCCGCCCCGGAGCCGCGGCAGGACGCCGAACTGATTCCTCCGGTCCGGGCCGCGGTCTCCTTCTCGTTCACCCCGCTCGACCTGGACCACCCGTCGCCCTTCGGCGTGACCGTCGTCCTGATGGAGGAGGACGGCTTCACCGTCCGGCTGACCGAGGCATTCGCTCGCTGAGCCCGCCCGGCGCGCTCCCACGGGCCCGAACAGCAGGACACCGCCTCGGCACGGCCCGGCACCCCAGGCACCGGAGCGCCCCTCACCGCACAGGCTCGGAGCGGGCCCGATCCGGACCCGAATCGCGGCTTTGCCATCCCTTTACAACCCGCTTCGCCGCTGCCTCGTCTCTCCGCTCGATCCGTCATCCAGCCCGCCGCGCCGGCGGGCCGACGAAAGAGAGCGACTCAATGCGCCGAACCGTCCTGAGCACCATGGCCCTCGCGTGCACCGCCGTGCTCGCGGGTGCCGTGCCAGCGTTCGCCGACGACCCGAGCCCGGTTCCCACGAGCCGTCCGACGACCGCCGACCCGGCTCCCAGCGCGGAGCCGACGCGGGCGCCCGACGACACGCGTCCGGCCCCGAGCGCCGCGCCGACCCGCGCGCCCTCGGGCGACCAGGTGTCGGTCGTACCGTCCGGAGCACCCGACACCGGGGTGGCGCCCGTCTCCTCGGGGTCCGGCTCCCCGACCGGACTGATCGGCGCGGGCGCGGCCACGGTGTTCGCCGCCGGTGGAGCGGCGGTCTTCGTGGTGCGCCGCCGGAGGGCGACCGGAGCGTGACCCGGCTCTCCAGGCGCGCGTTCACGGCTGCGGCGCTGGCTCCACTGCTCGCGGGCTGCGTCGGCGACGGGGACCCCGAGGCCGCGGCCGGGCCCTCGACGACCACGCGGCCCCCTTCGCCGACGACCGCGAAGCCCGGCTCCCGCGCGGGGCGTTCGGCACCGGTCCGGCTGAGGATCCCGTCCATCGGGGTGGACACGCCGGTCATCCGGCTGGGGCTGGCGGCGGACGGCACGGTGGAGGTTCCGCCGGTCACGGCGCACGACCGGGCCGGCTGGTACCGGCACTCCCCGGTGCCGGGCGAGGTGGGACCGTCGGTCATCCTCGGCCATGTCACGGTCGGCGCCCACGGTGACGGGGTGTTCCGCCGTCTCGCCCGGTTGCGCCGCGGCGACCTGATCGAGGCGCGCCTGGAGAACGGCACGGCGGCGGTCTTCGCCGTGAGCCGCGTACGGACGGTCGCCAAGGCCGATTTCCCGGTGCAGGACGTCTACGGCGACGTGGACCGTCCTGAGCTGCGGCTGATCACCTGCGCGGGACCGCGTACCGACGACGGATACCCCGACAACGTCATCGTGTTCGCCGCGCCGGGACCCGGCACCCCCTGACCCCTCACGATCGGTCCGGGTCCCGTGGGAACGCGACGGGACGGCCCGGCATCCTTCTGCATGAGTGCCCCCACGACATGGAGAGCGTTGAAACGGTCCCGGGACAAGGCAGCGTCCGAGCTGTTCGCCGTCCTCTACCCGCGCCTGGCCGGCTGGTGCCGCCGTCTCGTCGACGACGACGGGACGGCGCACGAGATCGCCTCGGAGGCGTTCACCCGGCTCTGGGCCCGCTGGACTTCGGTGGAGGAGCCTCGCGGCTTCCTCTACGTCACCGCGGCCAATCTCGTACGGGACCACTGGCGCAAACTGGAGCGGGAGCGCCGGGCCATGCACCGGGTCACCGCGGAGGCAGCCGTCCGCCCCCACTCCGAACAGGCGGACCCCTCGGTCCGTCTGATCGTGCAGTCGCTGCCGGAGCGGCTGCGTGTGCCGATCCTGCTGCACTACTACGCCGACATGCCGATCCGGGAGGTGTCCGCGCTGACCGGGCGCAAGGAAGGAACCGTCAAGGCCGACCTCCACGCGGCCCGGGAACTGCTCCGTGTCCATCTGAGGAGAAGCCTTGACCACACGCTTTGACGAGGGCCCGGAGTTCGAACCCGACGACCCCCTGGCGGTGATCCTCCGGCCGCCGTCCGACTACCTCGGGCCTCCGCCCGGCCGGTACGAGGCGATCCGCCGCGCGGCGGTGCGGCGCAGGGTGCTGCGCGTCGCCGTCGGAGCCGGTCTGACGTGCGCCGCCGCGTTCCTCGTCGCGCTCCCGCTGCAGGTCACGACGCCCGAAGCGCCCGTGTCCCCGACCGTTCCGCTCGCTCCGCCGCCCCCGACCGTCGGCACGACGGACCCCACGCCCTCGGGCCCGCCCTCGGCCCTGCCGACGCCTCGCCCGACGCGGGACCCCGTGCCCGTGCCCTCGGCCCCGCGCAGCGGCCAGCTCGTGCCCACCCGGGCCCCCTCGGCGACCCCCGTACTCCCGCGGGCCGCGGGGTCCGAGAGGTCTTCGGGCGCTGAGGGATCCCGTGACGGCGCCGCGCCCGAGGACGGCGGACGCCCGTAGGAGGTACGGGGCGTCCGCCGTCGTTCCCGGTCAGGCCTTGCGCAGCAACGCGCACACGGCGGACTCCTCGAACGCCCGTACCTTCTTCAGGAGGTCCGGCGCGAGCGTGCTGTTGATCTGGGTGGTGAGGGAGACGGTGACGGAGCGTCGGCCGTCCGGAGTCGCCGCGATGAACTGGGTGTAGCCGGGGAAGTTCCCGGTGTGGCCGAGCACGACGCCGCAGCGGGTCGAGTAGCGGAAGATGCCGAGCCCTGCCTTGTTGCGGCCCGGGCCCGCCGGTTCGGACGCGCCCTCGACCCAGCGGCGCTGGTCGCGCAGGGCGGCCTTCGAGGTCAGCGCGCCCTGCGCGTAGCCGCGGATGAACCGGGTGAGGTCCGCGGGAGTGGAGATGATGCCGCCCGAGGCCCACACGCCCGAGGTGCTGAGCGCCTCACTGACGTCGGTGGGCGGTTCCGACGGTTCGAACGCGTAGCCGTGCATGTAGGGCTCCGGCATGCGGTAGCCCGACGGGAGACTCGTGTCGCGCAGGCCCAGGGGCCGGTAGACGATCTCGCGGAGCAGTGCCTCGTAGGAGCGGCGCGTCACCGCCTCCGCCATGAGGGCGACGGCGATGTTGTCCGAGTTCGAGTAGTGGTACCGGGTGCCCGGCCGGAAGCCGAGCGGCTCGTCCCTGACGAAGTCGAGCAGGCGCCGCGAGTCGAACCGGCGGCGCGGGTCCTCCCCCACCAGGCGGAGGAACTCCGGGTCCGAGGTGAAGTCCGGCAGTCCGCTGGTGTGCTGGAGGAGCTGGCGCAGCGTCACCCGCCCCCAGGCGCGCGGCAGCGTGGGCAGCCGCTTGGCGATGGTGTCGTCGAGGTCGAGGGCGTGGCGCTGGACGAGGCGCAGTGCCACCGCGCCGCTGAACGCCTTGCTGGTGCTGGCGGTCCGCGTGTGGTCGCGCGGCCCGATGGGCCGTCCCGACTCCAGGTCGGCGACGCCGGCACGCAGCACACGCCGGTCGTCGCCGTTCTGCAGGAGGACCACCGCTCCCGGCGGGCCTCCCTGGGCCGCGACGAGGCGTTCGAGTTCGCGCTGCAGGGCGTCCGCGCGCTCCTCGCCCGCGGGGCCGGCGGCGCCGGCGGTGGACGGGACCGCGGCGCCCAGACACAGCGCGGATGCCAGCAGGGTGACGGTCCAGAGGCGCCGACGGCGGCGGTGCGAGAGCGGCATGGTGATTCCCGGGAGGACGGGGACAGGGGCACGCTCAGCTTCGGTGCGCGCCACCCGCGGCGCGCGCGTTCCTGCTCCATACGGCCGATCACCGACGTGCCGGACAGTGGCCGCGGGGGCCGGCCCGGGCTCAGGGTGCGGCGGGCTCTCCGCCGGTCCCGGTGGCCGGCGTGTGCCCCGGCTGCCGGACCTGGGCGCGGCGGGCGCCGGCGGACGCCATGCCCAGCCAGGTGTGCGGGTTGCCCGCCCAGCACCAGCCGAGCTTCGGTGCCTTCCGGCTGATCCACAGGGCGGGGACGCGACGGTCGCCGCTGCGCGAACCGCCCAGCGAGAAGCACTTGTTCTTGGCGAGGACCCGCGGGTACTGGGTGATGAGGGCGACGCCTTCCTCGACGGTGAGGAGGGTGCGTCCGCGTTCGCCGACGACGCGCATGGCGTCGTCGGGCACGACACCGCAGAACTCCTCGCCCCGCTCGACGTCGAGGAGCAGGTAGGCCCGCCGATCGGGGAGTTCGACGCCCTCGGGGGCGACGAAGCGTTCGAGCGCGCCCGGTTCGAAGGTGCGGTCGACGAATCCCGGCAGGCGGCCGCCGTGGAGGGTGGTGACCGGCATCGTCCTCTCGACCGGCACCACGTCCCGGGTGACGACGAGCAGGAAGGGCACGTGTCCCTCCTCCGGCGCGGGCCCGCCGTCCGCGGCCGTGACGGCGGTGTCGCGGAGCGGCGCGACGAGCGCGGCGAACCGCTCCGGTCCGAGGCCGGACAGCTCGCCGTAGCCGAGGTCCACGAGTCTGCGGACCTGCCGGTCGAATTCGGCTCCCGGCTCGAAGGCTGCCGTGCTCACGTGAGTCCCTCCGGTCGTATGGGGCCGGGTGGGCGTGACGCCCGTCCGGTTCGGTCCGCTCCCCACCGGCCCACCTGCCCGGCGGCTCCGGAGCCCTGGTCTCCGACCGTACCGCTACAGGGATCGCACGAGGGGCGCTCACCCCGGCCGCACGCCCTCCCCGTCCTTCCTCGCTCCGCGCGGCGCGAGGAACCCGGGTACACCCCCGGGGCCTCTGTGAAGGTGTGTCACTGAACCGCCGGGCGCCGTTCGCTCTCGTACTGAGCGCGAACCTGCGCCGCCACGCGGGGCCACTGGTCGCCCTCGCCGTGGCCGTCGCGGTGGCCTACGCCTACTACGAGCGGATCTCCGCGTACGAGCCGCCCGACTGGGTCGCGACGGGTGACGACACCGGCTCCGCCGCCCGAGGGATCGCCGGAGCCGCCGCGGGGCTCCTGGCGGGCTGGCAGGGCGGCGCGGAGGACCGCGTCGGCGCCGGCTGGATGCGCGAGACCTCCGCCCGAAGCCCTCTCGCGCACCGGCTGATGGGGCTCGTGTCCGGCGTGGTGTGGCCCCTGACCGGCTACCTGGTGGCCGTCGCCGCGGTACTCGTACGGCCCGGCCCCGAAGGGCAGGTGAACCGCGCGCCGCTCGACGCGATGACGGTGGACGCGGCCTTCGTCGTCGCCGTGTCGTGCGTCGCGTACCTGCTGGGCCAGACGTTCCCGTTCCGGGTCACGCCGCTCGCCCTCGCCCTCGGCGCCGCGCTCCTCGGCGCCTCGTGGCAGACCCTCGTACCCCTCGACATCACCTACTCCGGTGACCCGCTTCCGCGGGAGGCGGCTGCCTGGGCCCCGGCCACTCCCCCCGCGTGGCTGCCCTGGTGCCGGGCCGTACTGGTCGCCTCGGTGGGGGTGGCCGCCGTGCTGGTGTGCGCCCGCCGCCGGAGGTGGGGAGCCGTCCTCGCCGCGGCCTCGGTCCTGGCGGCACTGGGCCTCGGCACGACCCACCCGAACGGCACCACCGCGTCGGCGTTCAACCCGGTGGAGGTCCGCTGCCGCGGGCACGCGCCCGTCGTGTGCGTGTCGGCCGACCACGAGAGCCGCCGCGCGCACCTGGAGCGGCTGGTCGCGCGGGTGTCGGAGCGGCTGGCCGGCGTCCGGGAGGCGCCGACCCACTACGTCTGGACGGACGACACGTCGTGCGGGGGCATCGACGACGTCGGCGCCCCCTGGGCGGTCGGGATCTCAGGAAGCGAACCCGACCGGAGTCACCTGGCGATCGCCATCTCCGTCACCAGTTCCTGCGACTCCTTCTACTCGGCGCAGACCATCGCGCTCTACACGTGGCTCCTGGGCCGCGACGGGGTTCCGTCGGCGGACGCGGCCGAGTACGGGCCGGCGGCCCTGCCCGTCGGCGAACGCGTCGCGTGGCTGAACCGGACCTTCACCGCCATGAAACGGGGAACTCCCCTGCCTCCCTTGCCGGATGTACGCCCCGGCGCCCGCCCCCGCGAAAGGTGACCGTGTCCCGACCCCTGTTCCGCCTGCCCACCTGGCTGCGGGCCGTACCCGGCCTCCGCTGGCCCTGGCTGCTCTCCGTCACCGGGGTGTGCGCCACGGCCGCGGCGGTCGGCTCACGCGCGGGCGAGGAGAGGTTCCTGCCGTTCCTGCTCCTCCTCGCTCCCCTGCTTCCCCTCCTGTGGGTGGCCACCAGCTACGGCGGCAAGGCCGACCCCTTCGCCCCCGTCGTCCGGAGCATGCCCTCCGGCGGCCTGCGGCTGCTGCTCCTGCGCACCGGTGTCGTGCTCGCCTACAGCCTTCCGCTGCTGCTGGGCGCGGGACTGGCCGGCACGGGCGTGTCGATGTGGGCGGCGGCCTGGCTGGTGCCCTGTCTGACGCTGACGCTCGCCACGCTCGTCCTCGGCTCCTACATGGGGTGCCTGCTCGGCTCGGTCGTGACCGGGACCTGCTGGTTCCTGCTGGTCGCCGCCGTCTTCCAACTGTCGATGCGGCAGGACGGCAGGATCCACTCACCGGGGACGGCCCTGCTCAAGGTGCTCAAGAGCCTCCTGGACGGCGGCGCGCAGATGGTCTGGGGCGCCGCCGCCGGCGTGCTCGCCGCCCTGTTGATGCTCCGACGCCATTCCTTCAACGACCTGAGGTCCCGATGATCAGTGCCGCCCGACTGACCGTACGCCACCGCCGCATGACGGCGGTCGACAGTCTCGACCTCGAACTCGGCGACGGGGTGCACGCGTTGCTCGGTCCGAACGGCGCGGGGAAGAGTTCGCTGCTGCGGGTGCTGGCCACGGCGGCCGGGGCGGTGGAGGGCCGGCTCACACTGCTGGAGCGTGATCCGCGGCGTCCCGCCGAGCGGTTGGAGATCCGGCGCCGACTGGGCTACCTGCCGCAGACGTTCGGCATGTTCGGCGGCTTCACCGTCCGGGAGTGCGTGACTTACGCGGCCTGGCTGAAGGACATGCCCGGCCGGACCGCCCCCGAGGCCGTCGAACGCGCCGTGCGCGAGGTCGGTCTGACCCGGCGCATCGACGACAAGTACCGCACGCTGTCCGGGGGGATGCAGCGGCGGGTCGGGATCGCCCAGGCCCTGGTCAACAGGCCGCGGATGCTTCTGCTCGACGAGCCCACCACGGGCCTGGACCCCGCCGAGCGGGAGCGCTTCCAGACACTCCTGCGGCACCTGGCGGACTCGACCACGGTGGTCCTGGCCACGCATCTGATGGAGGACGTGCGCTCCTGCTGCGACAGCGCCGTCATCCTGCACTCGGGTCGCAAGGTCTTCCACGGAAGCCTGGAGGAGCTGCGCGCGGCAGGCGGGTACTCCGCGGTGATCGCACGCCACGACTAGGCCTGCTCCGGCCGCACGGTCGAACTCCCCTGCCCTGCCCCCCGGTTCACGGGAAGCGGACGGGACGGCCCCCTCGCGCGTGCCGCGTCGGGCCGACATCCTGGTGCGACCGAGTGAGGCGTCCGGCTCGGAGCCCGGTGCTCCAGGATCCCGGGCGGACCGCAGGCACCGGTCCGCCCGGGACGGGGCGTGCGAAGAGATCGCGGGGCGGTGTGCCGTGGGAAAGGAGGGGGCTGCGGATGCGGAGGGCGGCGCGCACGGGTGGGCTGCGGGTCGCCGTGGTGGGCGGGGGCATCGGCGGCCTGACGCTGGCGGCGGCGCTGCGGACACTCGGCGTCTCCTGCCTGATCTTCGAGCAGGCCCGGGAGTTCGCCACGACCGGCGCGGGTGTGCAGCTCGCGCCGAACGCGGTCCGTCCGCTGCACCGGCTCGGACTCTCCGACGCGCTCGGGGAACACGCGGTGCGAATCGACGCGATCGAGTTCCGGAACCGGGAGGGCGACGGGATAGCCCGTACCGAACTGGGCTCCGAGTGCGAGGAGTTGTTCGGCGCTCCGTACTACGCCGTGCACCGCGTCCAGCTGCACCGGGCCCTGTACGACCTCGTCGGGCCGGACGATCTGCGGACGGGCCGTCGGCTGGTCCGCACGGAGGAGTCCGCGGACCGGGTGCGGCTGACGTTCCAGGACGGCTCCGTCCACGAGGCCGATGCCGTGGTGGGCTCCGACGGCATCCACTCGGTGGTGCGGGACACGCTGCGGCGGGACAGCCCGGTCTTCTCCGGCCTGAGCGCGTTCCGGGGGCTGGTGCCGGTGGACCGTCTGCCGCCGACGGCACGGCGGCCGCTGGTCAGGTTGTGGCTCGGCGCGGGCGGGCACTTCGTCGCCTATCCCGTCGCCGCGGGGCGGCTGCTGAGCTTCACGGCGGTCTCCGCCCTCGGCGCCGGGACCGGCGAGTCGTGGTCGGCCAGGGCCGATCCGGCGGTCGTACGCGCGGCGTTCGAGGGCTGGGACGAGGCGGTCGGGGACATTCTGCGCGGCGCCCGCGAGGTCGGCCGCTGGGCTCTCCACGACCGCGAACCGCTGGCCACGTGGTCGACCGGCAGGCTGACCCTGCTCGGCGACGCCGCGCACCCCATGCTGCCGTTCATGGCCCAGGGGGCGAACCAGGCGGTCGAGGACGCGATGGACCTCGCCGCGTGCCTGGCCGACGCCGGGCCGGATTCCGTGCGGGCGGCGCTGCGGCGCTACGAGTCGCTGCGCGTCCCCCGCACGACCGCGATCCAGAGCGGGTCCCGGGGAAGTGCCGCGGCCATGCACCTCGCCGACGGTCCGGAGCAGCGCGCACGGGACGAGGCCATGCGGCAGGGCGCGGCGCTGCACCACCGGGCGTGGCTCTACGCGTACGACACCGCGGGCGGCGGACGCGGGCGCGCGTGAGCAGGCCGACGGGAGGGGCAACGGATGACAACTCCATGCGTAGTACTCTGCCCGTCGTGATGTGAACGGGCGCTACACCTGGAGCGATGACTGTGGTGCGCAGGAACGTGGAGCGGAGGGCGGCGCTCGTGGAGGCCGCCATCGAGGTGCTGGCCGGGCAGGGCGCCAGGGGCCTGACCTTCCGGGCGGTCGACACCGAGGCCGGTGTGCCCGCCGGGACGGCCTCCAACTACTTCGCCAACCGCGACGACCTGCTCACGCAGGCGGGTGCCCGGGTCTACGAGAGGCTCCGGCCCGACGAGGCCGCCGTCGCCCGGCAGCGGGACGCGGGCCGCGACCGGGAGACCTACGCGGTGCTGATGCGTGAACTGGTCGGCCGTGTCAGTGCCTTCCGCACCGGGTATCTCGCCCTGCTGGAACTGCGGTTGGAGGCCACCCGCAGGCCGGCGCTGCGCGCGGTGCTCACCGAGCAGGTGCGCGCCGACCTCGACGCCAACCTGGCGTACCACGGGGAGTCCGGCTTCCCGGGCGACGCGGAGGCCGTCAAGTTGCTCTACCTGACGCTCAATTGGCTCATCGTCGAGCAGCTCACCCTCCCGGAGGTGCTCTCGGCGGACGAGCGTGAACGCCTGGTCACGGCGGCCGTCGAGCGGCTGACCGCTCCCGGCCGGGCGTCGGACTGACACCCGGCACGGCCGGGTCGGCGGGCGGCGCGACGGGCCGGGCCGGGTCGGGTCGGGTCGGGTCGGGTCGGGTCGGGTCGGGTCGGGTCGGGCACGGCGGACCGGGTCGGGCGCCCGACCCGTCCGTGCGGAGGCCGCCGCTCGGGAGGGTGCGAGACATGCCGTCCCCGGACTTGCACACTCCGCCTCCTCGGAAGGTCCAGGCGATCTCCCCGCCCCGGGTTGTTTCACACCCGCCCCTGCGGGTGACCCGTACCGCGTACGAAGGCTCAAGACCGGAGACGACTTCGAACGTGGGAGATCCCTATGAGCGACTGGCGGCAATCCGCAGCATGCCGCACCGTCGACCCCGACCTGTTCTTCCCCATCGGGAGCACCGGACCCGCGCTGTTCCAGGTGCAGGAGGCGAAGGCCGTGTGTCGGGGCTGCCCGGTGCGGGAGGAGTGCCTGAAGTGGGCGCTCGAGACCGGGCAGGCGATCGGCGTGTGGGGCGGCACCACGGAGGCCGAGCGCCGGACGCTGAAGCGCCGCGCCGGAGCCGCTCGCGAGCGGAGCGCGGGCCGCGCGTAGGCCGACGGCGCCCTGACGCCACGAAGCGGCGTTCCAGCCCCG
>NZ_BMWD01000007.1:0-263338 GCF_014651055.1 Streptomyces fructofermentans | reverse complement strand
GGGTGGAACGCCGCTTCCAGTGTGCGGGCCCGGCACGCAGGTTCAGTTCCTGCCGTGCCTGGTCGCGGGGCCGGAGTCCGACAGCGCCGGACCACCGGGGCCGGTGAAGCCCGGCCGGGTGGGGTCGGGGACCTCGGGATCGGGGTCCGCGAGGGGCGAGTTGTCGCCGAGGAAGCCCCCCGACTGGTGGTGCCAGAGCTTGGCGTAGGCGCCGTCGGAGGCGAGCAGCTCTTGGTGGGTGCCCTGTTCCATGATCCGCCCGCGGTCGAGGACGACGAGCCGGTCCATGGTGGCGACGGTGCTCAGCCGGTGCGCGACCACGAGCGCCGTCCGCCCCTCCATGAGGTGCCACAACGCCTCCTGGACGAGGATCTCGCTCTCCGAGTCCAGCGCGCTGGTCGCCTCGTCGAGCAGCAGGATCGGGGCGTCGCGCAGGATCGCCCTCGCCAGGGCGACCCGTTGGCGCTGCCCGCCCGACAGTTTGACGCCCCGCTCCCCGACCAGGGTGTCGAAGCCGTCGGGCAGCGCGTCGGCGAACTCCGTGACATGGGCCGCCTCGGCCGCCCGGCGGATCTCGGCGTCGGTGGCCTCGGGCCGGGCGAACGCGATGTTGTCCCGTAGCGTGCGGTGGAACATCGCCGGGTCCTGCGGCACGTAGGCCATGAGGCTGCGCAGGTCGGCCTGGCGCAGTCTGCTGATGTCCTGGCCGCCGACCAGGATGCGGCCGCCGTCGATGTCGGTCATCCGCAGGAGCAGCCGGCTGAGCGTCGTCTTGCCCGCGCCGGACCGCCCCACGAGGCCGATCCTCGTGCCGCTCGGCACGGAGAGGTCCAGTTCCTCGAACAGCGTCTCCGCGCCCGCGTGGGAGAACGTCACCCGCTCGAAGCGGATGTCCGGGGCCCGGGGCAGCAGTGGTTCGGGGGAGGCCGGGTCGACGACGGTGGGAGGCGTCAGGAGCAGTTCGGTGAACTGCGCGGCCTCCGTCATCGAGCTCTCCAGACGGCGGTAGATCTGGTTGAACTCGAACATGATGCGTGTCGCGTTGGTGTAGTAGGTGAAGGCGACCACGACCGCCTCCACCCCGTGTCCGCCCCCGGCGAGCGCGACCGCGAGGAGCAGTCCGAGCGCGTTGGTCAGCACGGACATCGGCGCCACGACGGTGTCGATGCGCAGGTTGCCGTAGTCCCACGCCCTGAGCGTGAGCCTGCGCGACTCCGCGACGCGGGACCGGTGTTCTGCGGCCTCGCGCTCCTCGCCGGCGAACGCGCGGACCGTGTCCATGTTCATCAGGCTGTCGGCGACATGGCCCGACACGCGCGCGATGGCCGCCTCGCGCAGGTCGACGAGTGCCTGTCGGCGACGGATGAGCGGCGTCACGGACAGGGCCGTCAGCGCGAGCATCGACACGAGCCCGACCACGAGCAGCGGTTCGTAGCTCCACAGCACCACCGAACCGAACGCCAGGGGCACGAAGCGGCCCACGACGGCGAACGTCAGGGTGTCGACGAACTCCTCGAACCGGGAGGCGAAGCTCAGGACCCGTTTGGTCAGCGAACCGGCGAAGTTGTCGTGGAAGAACGCGGCGTCCTTGGCGCACAGTTCGTCCATGCCGACCACGTAGAGGTGCTCGATGCCGCGCGCGTCCAGCCGGTTCAGGCAGTGCAGGCCCAGGCGCCACAGGGTCTCCGCGAGCAGCAGGACCCCGGCGAACGCGAGGACGTACGGCAGTGCCGCGCCGACCGTCGGGGCGGGACCGGCCGCGATCCTGCCGACGAGCTTGGCGACGATCAGGGGGGCGACGTAGTTGATGCCGATGTTGCCCATCGCGGGGAGGAGCATCGCGGGCACCGAGACCAGTCGGTGCCGGACCAACTCCCGCCCGTAGTAGCGCAGTGCGAGGACCACCGAGCCCTTGCGCCGGGGCCTGCGTCGCTCCTCGGCCCTCACGTCCGACGCGGCCTCGGCCTCCGCCCCGGAAACGGGCTCGCGCGGCGCCCCGCGCCTGCCTCTCCCCCAGCCCCGACGGCCGGGCCGTGGCCGGCCCTTGTGCTGTTTCCCGCTCTCGCGCTGCTCCTCGACCGACGGAATCCCACGTGATTCAGGCGATGCCATCCCCACCCCGTGTCGTCGTACGACAGTCCGTCCCACCCTGTCCGGCCCTGCCGCCACCCCCGTGGACGTACGCGGCTCCGGTCCGGGTGCTCGCCGTGCTCGGCCCCTCCCACCGGCGGACGCGACGACGGAGTCCTCGCGCGATTCGCGGGGACGTCAGCGTGTGCACGGGTCGGCCGGGAAGAGAAGTGTCCCGCGACCGTGCTCACGCGGTCCAAGCGTTTTCGCCGCCGGCCGGAGCACGTGGGCACGCGCCGGGGTCGCACTCCCGGCTCCCGGTCCGCCGGTCGCGTCCGCGGCCCCCGTCGCCCGCCGTCCCGGCATCCGCAGCCGGCACACCGGCCCGTCGGCCCCCATCCGCGGACGGCCCGGTCCCGGCGGCGGCAGCCGCCGCCGGGACCGGGGCGGCGGTTCGTCTACGCCCGGTGCGGGACCGCGGGTGCCCGCGGCCGGACGACACACCTGCGCCCATGCGCGTACGGGGGCGTCGGGTCCGCGGTCCACGGGGGCGGTACCCGGCGGAGCACACCGAGGGACCCCGGTACGCAACCGGCCTGGTGGCCGATCCCGCACCGGGGTCCACGGCTCCCTCGGGTGCCGCTCCCACCCTCTCGTGGCGGCCCCTCCCGTCCGCTCCCGTCCCCTCCCGTCCGCTCCCGTCCCCTGCCGTCCGCTCCTGTCCGCTCCGGGCTCCGGCCGTCGGGGGCCGTACGCACCTGACGGGCCGTCGGACTCCCTCGGTCCGGACGGGACCGGTCGGCTCCTACATGTCCCGGGCGTCGCCGCGCCCCGCCACGCAGAGGGCCCAGATCACGAACCCCGACGCGGCGATCATCACGACCGACCAGACCGGGTAGTAGGGCAGGGACAGGAAGTTGGCGATGATGATGAGCCCGGCTATGACCACACCGGAGACCCGGGCCCACATCGCCCCCTGGAACAGGCCGAGGCTGACGATCACGGCGACCACGCCCAGTGCCAGGTGGACCCAGCCCCAGGCGGTGAGGTCGAACTGGAAGACGTAGTTCTCCGTCGTGACGAAGATGTCGTCCTCGGCGATCGCCGAGATGCCCCGGAAGATGTCCAGGACGCCGGCGATCATGAGGATCACCGCGCCGAAGGCCATCAGGCCGGTCGCCCATTGCTGCTTCGCGGTGTGTCCGCGCGCGGGGTGTGTAGCGGTCATCGTGCCGCCTCGTTTCTGTCGTGACGGTGTCTTGTCAGTGACCGGAGGGGGCGGAGGTGTCGCCGCCCGGCCGCTCGGAAGGACCTCGTCCGCTCAGGACCAGTTCCTTCGCCCTGCGGAACTCGTCGTCCGTGATGTCGCCCCGGGAGCGCATCTCGGACAGCTTCGAGAGTTCGTCCGCGTGACTGGGCGTCCCCGCGGTGTCCTTGATGTAGGAGTCGAACGCCTTCTGCTGCGCGCGGGCGTGGGTGATCTCGCGGGCGCCCATCTTCCGGCCACGGGCGATCACGTAGACGAACACGCCGAGGAACGGCAGGAAGACGACGAAGACCAGCCAGCCGCCCTTGCCCCATCCGCTGAGACCGTCGTCACGGAAGATGTCCGCGATGATCCTGAAGAGCAGGATGAACCACAGGATCCACAGGAACAGCCACAGCATGGTCCAGAAGGCGCCCAGCAGCGGATAGTCGTACGCGAGGTACATCTGCTCGCTCATGTCTCTCCTCCGTCCCGAGCACTTCGCCCGGCTGCGTCGTGCTGACCTCAGCGTGCACACGGCAAGGTCCGGATCACCTCACCCGGGGAGGGTGAGAGCGGAACCGACGGCTCCTGGAGTCAGCCCGGGAGGGTGGAACCGCGCGGGCCGGTGGTGCGCGGCCTGTGCAGGGCGGCTCGTACGGCGAAGGCGAGACCGAACTCGGCCACGCCGAGCAGAACCAGCCACAGGCCGATCAGCCGGGTCAGGGCCCGGGCCGTCTCGGTCGGCAGGGCAAGCACCACGATGCCCGCGACGACGCAGAGCAGCGCGATGCCGAGGATCAGGCCGCGGTGGGCGAGTTCCTTGGACGCGAGGGCGGTGTAGGCGGTCAGCATGCCGGACACCAGCCACACGATCCCGACGATGAGCGAGAGCGCGGCGATCGTCTGGAGCGGGTTGCGCAGGCACAGCACCCCGGCGAGGACGAACAGCACAGCGAGGAGCAGCCCCGGAAGCCATTCGCCCTGGTCCCTGCGGGAGAGCGCCGAGACGAACCGGAACGCTCCGATGACCAGCAGGTAGAGCCCGATGAGGACCGCGAGGACGTGGAGGGTCTGGTCGGGCCACACCAGGACCAGGATGCCCGGCACCAGGGTGGCGATCGCCGAGCCCAGAATCCAGGTCCACGAACCGCCGACGGACACCAGCAGGTCCGCGGGGTCGCCCGTCGGGGTCGTGTCCCGCCCGTACGGCGACTGGTCCGGGCCGGTGTCCGGTGCCGGGCCGTGCGATTCGGTCATGGCTCCTCCTCGTACGTCCGAAGGGGCCGCGACCCGGCCGCCCGGGGCGGCAGGCGCGCATGGTCCCTACGCGCGAGCCTCCCTCCCGGCGGGGCCGACCGGATCACCCCCGGCGGGTGAGCCCGCGGCACGGCCCCGGCGATCATGGTGGGTTTGCACCACTATCGAGGGGATGCGCACGTTCGAGGCGGGGCGCACGAGTCCACCCGTCCCTCGGCGGCCGGCGGTACGCGGCCGGCACTCCGGGTACGGCGCGACACGAGAGCCGAGGTGAGCGATCCAGTGGCCGACCAGTCCCCGCAGGCCCCGTCCGGCCCGGACATGGGTCCCGATCCGTGGTCCCTGCACGTCAGGCCCTCCCGTCGTGCGGCACTCCTGGCGATCGGCCGTACCGTCTCGATCGTGGTCGCGTTCGTCGTCGGCTACTACCTCCTGCCGCTCGACGCGCGGGGAGCGGGTGACGCGGCGCTGTTCGCCCTCGGGCTCCTGTGCGTCCTGCTGGTGTTCCTGTGGGAGGTGAGGACGATCGTGCGTTCGTCGCACCCCCGGCTGAAGGCGGTCGAGGCCCTGGCCGCCACCCTGGCGCTGTTCCTCGTCCTGTTCGCCGGCGGCTACTTCCTCCTGGAGCACTCCTCACCGGGCTCCTTCAACGAACCCCTCACCCGGACGGACGCCCTGTACTTCACGGTGACCACGCTGAGCACCGTCGGCTACGGGGACATCGCCGCCGACTCCGAGCCGGCGCGGGTGATGGTGATGCTCCAGATGGTGTGCGGCCTGCTGTTCGTCGGTGGCGCCGCACGGGTCCTCACGGGCGCGGTCCAGGCCGGTCTGCGTCAGCAGCACCGCGGCCCGCCGTCCGGCGCCGGGCCGGACACCAGTACCCCGGACCAGGAGGTCGGACCATGACCACACCGAACACGCCCACCACCTCGCTGACGCCCGCCGAGCGGGCGGCGTACGGCAAGAAGGCCCGTGAGCGGGCCCCGCGTTCGTCCCAGGCCTCTTTCGTGACGGGTCCGGGCCGGCCGGATCCGATCCAGGTGATCGAGCGCCAGTCCGCGACCCGGGTGCCCGAGTTGGTGCCGATCCGCTACGGCCGCATGCTCGAATCACCGTTCCGCTTCTACCGGGGAGCGGCGGCGATCATGGCGACGGACCTGGGGCCCCTGCCCGACTCCGGCCTGGAGGTGCAGCTGTGCGGTGACGCCCACCTGCTCAACTTCCGCCTGCTGGCCTCACCGGAACGCCATCTCGTCTTCGACATCAACGACTTCGACGAGACCTTCCCCGGGCCGTTCGAGTGGGACGTCAAACGGCTGGCGGCCAGTTTCGTCATCGCCGCCCGGGCCAACGGCTTCTCCTCACGGGAGCAGGACGACGCGGTACGCGCCTGCGTGAGCTCCTACCGGGAGCGCATGCGGCAGTTCGCCGGCATGCGGACCCTGGACGTCTGGTACGCGCAGGACGACACCGACCGGATGCGGCACCTGCTGTCCGCGTCGATGGACAAGGAGGAGAGGCGCCGCACGGCCCAGGCGACGAAGAAGGCGCGGTCACGTACGTACATGCAGGCCTTCGAGAAGCTCACCCGGATCACGGACGAGGGGCGGCGGCTCACCCCGGACCCGCCGCTGATCACCCCGCTGAAGGACCTGCTGACCGCCCGGGAGTACGACGTGCAGGCGAAGGAGCTCACCTCCGTCGTGGAGACGTACGCGCGGAGCCTGCCGCCGGAGCGCCGGTACCTGCTGGAGCGCTACCGCCTGGTGGACATGGCGAGGAAGGTGGTGGGCGTCGGCAGTGTCGGCACCCGCTGCTGGATCATCCTGCTGCTCGGCAGGGACGACGACGACCCCCTGATGCTCCAGGCCAAGGAGGCGCAGGAGTCGGTCCTCGCCGCCCATACGGGCGGCGCCCCGTTCGACAACCAGGGCTGCCGCGTGGTGACCGGTCAGCGCCTCATCCAGACGAGCAGCGACATCTTCCTCGGCTGGACCCATGTGCTGGGCCTCGACGGACGCGAGCGGGACTTCTACGTCCGCCAGCTCCGCGACTGGAAGGGCATCGCGCGGCCCGACACCATGGGCCCGGACCTGCTCACCTTCTTCGGGCAGATCTGCGGTGCCTCGCTGGCCCGCGCCCACGCCCGTTCCGGCGACCCGATCGCGATCGCCGCGTACATGGGCGGCGGCGACCGGTTCGACCGGGCCCTCATGGAGTTCGCGCAGGCCTACGCGGACCGCAACGAGCGGGACTTCGAAGCGCTGGGTGAGGCCGTCCGCTCCGGCAGGGTCACGGCCACGGACCTCTGACGGGTTCCGTGCGTCGGGGGCGGCACCGCGGGTCGGGTGCCGCCCCCGAGGCGTGCACCTGGTCCCGGCCACCGGACGCCTCGTCCCCGCCGCCGGCCTGCCCGTGCCTCGCAGTGCGGCTCCGTGGAAACGCTGCCGCGGGCGCTCCGTGTGCGGGTGGCCCGCCGCCGACGGCGGGGCTGTCCGCAGACGAGCCCCATCACCTCGTACTGGCGGGCTGCCGTGCACGCGATCCCGTCCCGCGCACTCCGGCGAAGGCCCGTGCGGGGGGGGCGGCCGTTCACTGAGGAAGCTGGCGCATCTCCACGACGACCAGGCCCAGCGACTGGCAGCGGGCCAGCAGCCCGTACAGGTGCGCCTCGTCCACGACGGGGCCGAAAAGGACCGTGTGGCCCGACATCACCACGTGATCCAGCTCCGGAAACGCCTTGGCGAGCGTCTCCGACATGTGTCCCTTGACACGGATCTCGTAGCGCATGGGCTGCTCTCCCGATCGCGGTCTGGGGGCAGGCGGACCGGCCGTTTGCTGCGATCCTCGCCGCTCCGGTGCCGTACGACCTCACCCTGAGCAGGTGAAAGGCCGTTCGGGGGACCCGGCGACCCGGTCAGTGCTTGAGGAAGAGCTTCAACGAAATGATCAGCAGGCCGATGAGCAGGTTGACCGCGGCGGCGCCGACCACCTGGCCCCGCGTCGCCCCGATCCGCCAGGCCGCCGCCGCCGACCAGCCCACCTGCCCCAGCACGGCGACGGACAGCGCCAGCCACAGGGCTCCCTGGACATTCAGGCCCAGCAGCGGGCTCACGGCCACCGCGATGGCGGGCGGGACGGCGGCCTTCACGATCGGCCACTCGTCCCGGCACACCCGCAGCACGGTCCGCCGGTCCAGGGTCTGATCCGCGAGATGTGCCCCGAAGAGCTGGGCGTGCACGTGCGCGATCCAGAACACCACTCCGGTCAGCAACAGCAGCAGCACCAGCTCGAGCCGGGGGAACGAGCCCAGGGCGCTGGCGCCGAGGACGACGGAGGCGGCGAGCATCGAGCCGTAGACGGCGCCGGTGTAGTCCGCGTGCGTGCGCCGCTCGGCACGGTTCGAGCGGGCTGCGGCACGGTCGGTCTTGAACATCGGGGCCTCCTCGTGCTCAGTGCGCGGATTCGGGGCGGGGGTTCACGGCACCTGCGGGGGCCTTCCTCGCCCCGGTCCGGCCGGCGGGCAGGTGCGAGGTGACCAGCAGGCCGGCAACGGTGATGCCGCCGGTCGCGAGGATCGCCGCCTTCAGGCCGTTGAGCTGGGCTGTCGCGTACGAGTCCGTGACGGCCTCCACGTCGGCCGGCGGGAGCTGCGCCCGCTGCGCCGCCGCGGTCACCTGTTCCGTGGTGACGAAGCTGACGCCGGATTCGAGGGCGATGCCGGTCGCCTGCCGGGCCTCGTCCGAGACCCGGGGGTCGCTCTCGACCTGTGCGGTGAAGGCGTGGGCGAGGGCTCCGATCAGGATCGATCCGATCAGCGCGGTGCCGAGCGCGGAGCCCAGGTTCTGGGCGGTGAACTGGAGCCCGCCGACCTCGCTGCGCTCCGCCTCGCCCGCCGTGGACTGGACGACGTTGCCCAGTTGCGAGGCGAGCAGGCCCATGCCGATCCCGAGCAGGGCCATGGCTCCCGCGAACTGCCCGTCGTCGATGACCGGGTCGATGGTGGCCAGCAGCCACACGATCGACGCCGTCAGGGTCAACAGCGCCAGTCGCACCACTCGTCGCGGCCCCGCGACCCGCCCCAGCCGGGACGCCGCCGTGGAGGCGACGAGCATGGTGACGGACACGGGCAGCAGGCGCAGCCCCGTCTCGAAGGCGTTGAAGCCCTGCACGACCTGGAGGTACAGCGGGATGGTGAAGAAGAGCCCGAGCAGGATGAGGTTCTGGCTCACCAGCGTCAGCAGGCCGGACCGCAGCGCGGGCCGCCCCAGCAGCGCCAGATGCACCAGCGGGTCCTCGCCGCGGGCCTCCCGCCGACGCTCCCAGTGGGAGAAGAGCACGAGGACGAGGACACCCGCGGCGACGACGAAGAGCGTCGGGGCGAACCCCATGACCGTGAAGGGCGGGTTTCTGGGCTGCACCCAGCCCCAGGTGCTGCTCTGCAGCACACCGAGGACGCCCAGCGCGAGTCCGGCGGCCGACAGGGTGGCGCCCACGCCGTCGAGCCGGGGACGCCGGCCCGTCGCCGCGGGCTCCGCGATCA
Source organism: Streptomyces fructofermentans (assembly GCF_014651055.1). GTDB lineage: Bacteria > Actinomycetota > Actinomycetes > Streptomycetales > Streptomycetaceae > Streptomyces > Streptomyces fructofermentans. Next base: position 254,216 of record NZ_BMWD01000007.1, on the reverse strand, counting down.
CCCGGTGGAAGCACAGCACCAGCACGACGACGACCACCTCACCGGCGAAGACGAGTCGCCAGGTCAGGTACGTCGTCACCCAGCCGCCCAGCAGCGGGCCCACCGCGATTCCGGCGCCCGCGAGGCCGCCGATGACCCCGTAGGCGACGGCGCGGTCCTTGCCCCGGTACGACTCCGCGACGAGCGCGGCCATCGCGGGCAGGACCATCGCGGCGCCGAGTCCCTCGACGACGGACCAGCCGAGCGCCAGGACCCACAGGGTGGGCGCCGCGGCGGTCAGGGCCGACCCGATGCCGTAGACGACCATCCCGGTGACGAAGAGACGCCGGCGTCCGAGGATGTCCCCGAGCCGCCCTCCGATGAGCATGAACGCCGCCATGACGAGGGCGTACAGCGTGATGACGGCCTGGATGGCAGTCACCTCGGTGTCGAATTCCTCCACGAGCTGGCTGATGGAGACATTCATGACGGACGTGTCGAGCACCATGAGGAACTGGGCCGTTCCGAGCACGATCAGGGGCCACCAGTGCTTCAACCTGTCCACCTCGCCGATTGGGCCGGAACGGGCGACGGTCCGCCCGCACTCCCCCTGTCATCAGACACGAAGTTCCCGTCGTCCCCCTCACCCACGACGGGCGAGGCGGACACGCCCGACGGCGGGCACGGTGACGGTCCCGGCGACCGAGTCTCACAGCAGATGCAGCTCGCGGGCGCGGCGCACCGCGTCGTTTCGCCGGTTCACGGCCAGCTTCCGGTAGACGCTCTTGAGGTGCGTCTTCACGGTGTTCACCGAGACATGGAGATCGGCGGCGATCTCCTCGGTGGACATCATCTGGGCCAGGCGGCGCAGTACGTCGGTCTCACGTCCGCTCAGTGCCTCCACGACCAGTGGCTCGGGCGGGGGTTCGGCCCCGGCCGGTCCGCCGCGTCGCGGCCGGGCGGGGGTCAGCCAGCCGGCGGCCAGCTTCTGCAGGGCGGGGGTGCCGAGCACGCCCCGGATCCACGGTCCGGATTCGAGGAAGGGCCGGCGCAAACGCTCGCGTCTGGCGTCGGTGAGCGCCTGGCCCACGAGCCGGTGGACGGCGGCGCCGTCGGCCGCGCCGTCCGCCGCCTGGGCACGCAGCAGCAGGCCACGCACGGTGACCGCGGGGCCGGCCCTGCCGTCGGTCCGCAGGCGGTCGAGGAGGGTGATCGCCGCTTCGTGGTTCCCCGCGGCGAGCTGGGCCCGTGCCGCCTCCACCGCGCACGCCGGCTGCCCGTCGGGGACCCGGCGCAGGACTTCGGCGGCGCTCTGCGGCCTGCCCTCGGCGAGGTGCGCCGCGGCGGCGACCATGGCGGACTGGCTCTCCGCCCACGGGGAGACGACCTCGGTGCCGAGGTCGGCGGCCACCGCCGCGAGGGCGGCCCGCGGGTCGCCCCTGGCCAGCAGCAACCGCGAGGTGACGAGGGCGCGGCCCGCCACGGACACCGGGTCGCGCAGCACGGGACCGGGGTCGGCCGCCTCGTCGAGGAGCGCCCGGGCACGGGTGAGTTCGTTGCGGTCCACGGCGACTCCGGCCAGGACCAGCCGCTCGACACCGCTGCCGGACGGCCGTGGCAGGCCGAACCGCTCGCTCTCGGCGAGCGCCGCCATGGCCTTGCGTTCGGCCCGGCCGAGCCAGCCGTGCAGGTAGTCGATCATCGCCAGATGGCCGAGGGACTCCTGCCGGGCCAGAGCGGTCGAGGCGCCGCGCGCGCCGCCGACCACCGTGGACAGGGCGCCGCTCGCGGCGTCGAAGCGTCCGGCCCACAGGAGCGTCGAACCCAGGTGGGTCAGCAGCAGCGCGGTGAGTTCGGGATGCTTGTCCAGCAGGTGGGCGGGCACTTCGTACCGCAGCCGTTCGGCCGCCTCGGCGGCGTTCTTCGCCCGGTCCGGCGAGCCGCTCAGCCGGGCCACCATGGCTTCCAGCAGGGCCCAGCTCAAGCGGGCGGTCGCGTCGCCGCCCGTCCCGCCCGCGCTGTCCAGAGCCTCCTCGGCGTGCCGCAGATGGACCAGCCCGCGGTCCAGGTCGCAGCGGCACAGGTCACGGGCCGCCCGGACCAGGTGGGTCGCCGCGCCCGAGGCCTCGGGCGCCATCCTCGAGAACAGCTCGGCCAGGTCGTCGGAGCACAGGCTGGTGAAGAGCTGCCCGATGGCCAGGTCGTCGACGAGGGCACCGGCCGTGAACTCCCAGTCGCCCGCCGCGGCTCCGTGGGCGAGCGTCTCCTGGAGGTGCCCGGAGCCCCTCAGCCAGCCCGCGGCCCGGCGGTGCAGCTCCTGCTCCAGGCCGGGCGAGCGCACTCTCAGATGGGCGCGGAGGATCTCGCCGAAGAGCGGATGCAGGCGGTACCAGGCGTGCCCGAGGTCCTCGACGAAGGCGTTCTCCCGGTGCAGCTCGACCAGGATCGACTCGGCGTCGTCGCGTTCGGTGAGCGCGTTCGCCAGTTCGGGACAGAAGCGCTGAAGGACGCTCACCCGCAGGAGGAGGTCCTGGGTCTGGGGGGTGCGCTGCTTGAGCACCTCGGCCAGCAGATAGTCGGCGACCGTGCTGCGCCCTGCCTCGAACTCCTTCAGATACGTCTCCGGGTCAGGGCTCTCCTGGGCCGCCAGGGCGCACAGCCGCAGACCCGCGGCCCATCCGTGTGTGCGGTCCACGAGGGCGCGCGTCGCGTCGAGCGGGAGGGACAGCCCGTGCAGGTCCAGCAGCAGGGCGGCCTCCTCGGGGGTGAAGGCCAGTTCCGCGTCCCGGATCTCGGTCATCTCGCCGTCCGCCCTGTACCGGTGCAGCGGCAGCAGCGGTTCGTTGCGTGTCACCAGGACCAGCCGCAGGCCGCGCCCGGCGTGCCGCAGGACGAACTCCAACTGATCGGCGATCTCGGGCGCGGACACCCTGTCGTACTGGTCCAGGACGAGGACCACCGACTGCTCGGCGGTGTTCAGTTCCGCGGCGAGCCGGGCCAGGAGGGTGTGGTCCACCCTGCGGGCGTCCACGGGGCAGCCGACCTCGGCGGGCAGGTCCGCGCCGCCGGCCCGGACGGCGTGCAGGACATAGGCCCAGAACACGCCCGGCCCCTGGTCGGCCGACTCGGTGCTGAGCCAGGCCACGGGTCGACCGAGGCCCGCGGCCCAGTCGGCGACCAGCAGGGTCTTGCCCGCCCCGGCCGAGCCGTTGACCATCGTCAGCGGGGTCCGCAGGGCGCGGTCCAGGCGCGTGACCAGGCGCTCGCGCCGCAGGAAGGTGGCGGGCCTGGCGGGCAGCGCGATCCGTGTGCGCAGGAACGGGTCCCCCAAGGGGTCGACGCACGGAATCGTCGTTCCCGTACCCGGTCGGTCGATCCCAGCCACGGCGTTCACCACCACACTCCGACGGGTCATGGGCCGCGTCACGCGTATTCAGCATCGCAGCTCACCCGAGGTCGCGCGGCTCGAGCGGACCGGAAGGGTCACGCCGGGGCTCGCGCCGGACCGGCGGGACGCCGTCCCCTCACGGCGACCGCCCGGAGCCCGGGCCCGCCCGGGGCGCTTCCCCCGCCCCGTTGCCGGCCCGGGAGCCCCCTTGTCTCCCCGCTGCCCGCCAGCCCTTCCGTCTCCCCGCTCCCCGCTCCCCCACCCGAGGACGTCCGTCAGCCCCCCACCCTGGCTCTCGGTCACCGCCCTCCCCGCCCGGGATGGCTCTCGGTCCCCACCCTCCTCGCCCGGGATGGTCCGTCCCCCCTTCCCCGACCGGAGGCATCCGTCTCCGGCCTCCCCGCCCGGGAAGGGTCCGTCCTCCCGCTCCCCACCCCGGCTCTCCGTGTCCTCACTCCCGTCCGGGGACCTCCGTCCCCGCCCTCCCGGCCCGGGGACCTCCGTCTCCCAGGCGCCCCCGGGGACATCCGCGAGGCCGCCTCACCGCCTCACCCGTGGTGGGCCCCGCCACCCGGTGGCCGGATCGATCTCCGCTGCGGCCCCGGTGCTGGACCATCGGAGGCCGATGCATCATGATGACGCCGCCATGACAACTCAGCCCATCGGGATGGTGACCGTGCGCGGATCCTTCGTCGGGGCCACACTGGCCGCGGTACTCCTCCTGGCGCACCCGGCGTCCATGCCGCGGGCAGCCGCCGGGGAGGCCGCACCGGACATCGCCGCCGCGGCCGGTTCCGTCCGGACGGGCGCACCCCTGGCCGCCCCCGCCCCGGCCGCCGAGGACTGGACGCCCCCGCTCAGCACCCGGGGCCGGTGGATCGTGGACGCCGACGGGGACCGCTTCAAGCTGCGCTCCGGCAACTGGCACGGGGCCAGCGGGACTTGGAACGGCTCGGGAAGCACCGACGACAACGCCAACCACCACGCGGGTGAGAACTCCGGCCGCATGCCGCTCGGCCTGGACCGGGCCCCGGTGTCCGAGATCATCGCCGGGTTCCGGGAGATCGGGATCAACAGCATCCGGCTGCCGTTCTCCAACGAGATGATCCACGACAGCCGCCCCGTCACGGACGGCTCCGTCGCCGCCAACCCCTCGCTGCGCGGCAGGACCCCGCTCCAGGTGTACGACGCCGTGGTCCGCGAACTCACCGGCGCCGGACTCGCGGTGATCCTCAACAACCACACCAACACGACCCGTTGGTGCTGCGGGGTCGACGGCAACGAGCGGTGGAACGCCGGCCAGTCGGTGCAGGCCTGGGAGGACGACTGGCTCTTCATGGCCCGCCGCTACAAGGACAACCAGCGCGTGGTGGGCGCCGACCTCTACAACGAGGTCCGCCGCAACGTATGGGACGACCCCAACTGGGGCCTGGGCGACAACCACGACTGGTTCGCCGCCTCCCAGCGCGTCGGCGACCGCATCCTGACCGAGGCCGACCCCGATCTCCTCATCGTCGTCGAGGGCATCAACTGGACCGGCATCCCGGTCGACGGCCTTCCGCACGAACGCCCCACCCTGGAGCCCGTACGCCGCCTCTCCCACACGCTCGTCGACTCCGGCAAGCTCGTGTACTCCGCCCACTTCTACGACTACACGGGCCCGCGGCACAGCGGCGCCACGGGCACGGGCGAGACGACGGACGCCCGGTACCGCGACTTCACCCCCGCGGAACTGACGGACGTCCTGAACCGGCAGGCCTTCTTCGTCACGGGCGAGCGGGACCAGCACTTCACCGCCCCGCTGTGGATCAGCGAGTTCGGCGTGGGAGGCCGCACGGAGACGGGCCAGAAGCAGCGCGCCTGGTTCGAGAACTTCGTCGACCACCTCATCCGCACCGACGCGGACTTCGCGTACTGGCCGCTCGTCGGCTGGCACGACAACCGCCAGGGCAACGGATGGGCCCTGCTGCACTGGGACTCGGCGGGACACCGGATGGGCCTCCACGACGGCGACGACTGGCGGGCGGCGGCCTGGAGCCGGCTCGTCGGGGCCCCGGGCCGTACCGGTCACGTGGACCCGGTGGCGGAGTGGTCGATGCTCAGCCCCGACCACGGGGACTTCGTCCAGTCGCGGCGCATGCGCGCGCTCCCCGACTGGGACTCCGGTGCACGCAAGGCCGTCTGCCCGGACGGGCAGCGGCTGGTCGGGCTCAGCCACTCCGGCCGGCGGGGCCTGTGCTCGGACGTGTCCGCCGGGCCGCTGCGGGACCCGGACGGCAGGTACGAGGTGGTCACGGACGAACGCCATGTCGCGTCCGGGGCCGACTGGGCCTCCGGGTACACCAAACTCCAGTGCCCCGAAGGCCGGTTCGTGAGCGGGTACAGCGTGCGCGGGTCCGCGGTCTCCGCCGTGCTCTGCGCGACCGCGCCGGCCGGCACACTCGGCTCGGGCGGTCGCACGGTCTGGTTCGACCGCGGCGACAACCGGGGTTCGTCCCCGAAGGGCGGCGACTTCGCGCAGGGCCACTACAAGGGGCAGTGCGCGGACGACGAGTACGCCGCGGGGATCGCGTACACCGGGCGTCTGGGCTCGTCCCGGGCTCCCGACGCCCTGTACTGCCGGAAGCTGGGCTGACGGGAAGGTCCCCGGCGGGGGATCACGCGGCGCGCCCGGCTCCGTCCCGGACGCGCCGCACCAGGTCCTCGGCGGCCTGCGACCACTGGGGCAGGTCGAAGGTGAAACCCGCCTCGCGCAGCCGGCCGGGGACGACGCGGCGGCTCTTCAGCAGCAGTTCGGTGTCGCTGCGCATCGCGAACGCGCCGATCTCCGCCATCCACCGGGTGGCGGGCAGACCGACCGGGACGCCCCAGGCGGTGCGCAGCACGCGCATCAAGGTGCGCTGGGGCACGGGCAGCGGGGCCGCGAGGTTCACCGCTCCGGACAGGTCGTCGCGGTCGATCAGGAACTCGACGGCGCGCACGAAGTCGCGGTCGTGGATCCAGGACACGAACTGCCCGCCGCCCGCGACGGGCCCGCCGAGTCCGAGGCGGGCCAGCCGCAGCAGGACGTCGAACACTCCGCCCCGGTCGGGGCTCATCACCATGGCGGAGCGCAGGGCCACCTTCCGTGTGCCGGGGGTCCTGGCCTCCTCCTGGGCCCGTTCCCAGGCCTTCGCGATCTCGACGCTGTACGACCAGTGGCCGGGGACGCCCGGTTCACCGCCTCCGAGGATGCCGCTCGACTCGTCGTTGGGCGCGTCGAACCGGTGGGCGTAGATGGTGGCCGTGCTCATCTGGAGCCAGAGCCGGGGAGGCCTGGCGGCGAGCGCGATCGCCTGCCCCACGACCTGCGTGGAGCGCACGCGCGAGTCCATCATGGCGCGCAGGTTGGCCGCCGTGCCGCGGCAACTGACGCTGCGTCCGGCCAGGTTGACCACCACGTCGCTGCCGTCGACCTCGTCGGCCCAGGGACCGAGGGTCTCACCGTCCCACCGCACGTCGCCCGCGCGTCCGGGTCGCCTCGTCAGGACCACGACGTCGTGGCCCGCGTCCGTCAGCGCGCGGTTCAGGATCGCGCCCACCTGCCCGGTGCCCCCGGGTACGACGATCTTCATCGGGCTCCCCCTCCGCTGTGGGGTGAGCGTAGCCCAGAATACTGAACGTGTTCAAAAATTGAGGCCGGGCTCACACCCGCCCTCCGGACCGGGCTCGCACCCGCCCTCCGGACCGGGCTCGCACCGCGCCCTCCGGCGGGCCGCGCCGGGACGCGGGAGGGCCCCCGCACGGTCGCGCACGGGGGCCCCGGGGCTCGGCGGGCGCGGGTGCGACCGTCGGGGTCGGATCAGAAGATCCCCTGTCCGGGGACGAGGACTCCGCGCGGATCGAACGTCCGCCTGGCCTCGGCGAAGCGGGACCAGGCGGGACCGAAGTGCCGCCGCCAGTCGGCGCGTCCGAACGGGACGGAGCCGACCGGGTACTGGGTGCCGCCGGTCGCGCGCACGGTCTCGTACGCGGACCGGTTGGCCGCCAGTAGGCGATCGACCGTCGCGGTGTCCTCGGGCGGCGCGGTCCGCAGCACGGCCATGAGGTACGGCACGGCGTCGTCCGGTGCGCGGAGCAGCGGGGTGCGCAGGTGCTCGCGGCGCAGCGGGTAGAGCAGGACGACGCCGCCGGGGCCGACGTCCTCCGGCGTGAGGCCGTCGAGCAGGGTGCCGGCCAGGTCCAGTACCGCGCGGCCGGGCAGGAGCAGGTTGAGCCACGGGTGGGCGTAGGCCCAGAGTCCCGCCTCCTTGAGGGCCGCGACGGCCGGGGCGAGCCGGTCGAGGAAGGCGAAGTAGGGGAGGTCCGCGGTCTGCACACCGGCCGGCGCGTGCCGCAGGCCCCGCAGCAGCCGCGCGTCGTCGGGGGCGTCGCCGACCGGGGGTCCGTAGGCGACGGCCTCGATGACGTACTGGTTGAAGGCGCCCGAGGCGTCCGCCGCGATCTGGCCTTCCAGATAGGAGAAGCGCTGCTCGCGGGCGAGCAGCCGCTGGTCCTCCAGGAAGGTGCGCAGGTCGTCGTACGGCAGGAGGTAGTGGCGCACGGTCTCGGGGGCGCGGACCAGGCGCAGGGTGGCGCCGACGATGATCGCGCACTGGCCCAGCCCGGCCAGGGTCGCGAGGAACAGGTCCCGGTGACGGGTCGGGGAGCAGCGCAGCCGCTCTCCGGCGCCGGTCACGACGTCCAGTTCGAGGACGGTGTCGACCTGCGCCCCGTGCTGGTGGCTCTGGCCGCCGAGCCCACCGACGGACAGGGTCCCGCCGACGGACAGTTCGAGGTAGTCGGTGAACACCGGCGGGGTGAGGCCGTGGGCGATGGCCGCCCGGGCGACATCGCTCCATCTCGCGCCCGCGCCGACCGTGACGCTGCCGCCGCCCGAGGCGCCGCCCGGCCGGACGGCGCCGATGGCCGCGAGGGGCGTGGTCTCGACGACGAGACCGCCTTCGACCTGGGCCTGCCCGTTGGTGGCGTGGCCCTCGCCCCGCGGCGCGACCCGGATGCCCCGCTCGTTGCAGAAGCGGACCATGGCGACCACGTCGTCCACCGAGCCGGGACGGAGCACCGCTGCCGGCCGCCGGTGCACGATGTGCCCGAAGTCGTCGGCGGCGCCGTCGAGCGGCGACCCCTCCGTGTGGAGCGTCCCGTCCAGGTCGGGGACCCCGTGCAGCGGGCGGCCCGAACCGGTCACCGCCCAGCTGCGGGTGAAGGGGTCGAAGCCGACCACGGCGGCCCCGGCGACAGCCAGACCGCGCAACGCGGTACGCCGTGAAGGCCGTGGAAGGGGACGGGGCACAGACATACGCTCCTCCAGGAAGCAGCCGACCGCTTGAATCGTCAACAAGCGCCCACCCTAGGGCAGTTGACCGCCGAGCACCACAAATCCGCAATCGTCGCAGCGGCCACGGCCGCACGGCCCCGCCACACACGCGACAACTGCTCACGCCGGGCCCCGGGCCGCTCGCCCGACATGGCCCGCCTGGGCGAACAGCCTCTGGATCGGCGTCAGTTCGCGGAGCCGCTGCTGGGCTCGTGGCTCCGGTCGGCCCAGGAGGCGAGGAAGCGCAGGCCCTCGTGACTGGGGGTGCCGGGAGCGGCGGTCCACAGGACGAGCTGCTGGTCCGGGTCAGTGGCGGCGGTGAGGGTGTCCCACTCCAGGACGAGAGTGCCGGCGATCGGATGGTTGAGCGTCCGGGTGCCCACGGAGTGGGCGGCCACGTGGTGCGTGGTCCACCACCGCCGGAAGTCCGGGTCCAGGTCGGAGAGTTCGTTCACGAGAGCGGTCAGCCGGGGCGAGCCCGCGTTGTGCGCCGCCTCCGTACGCAGCTTGGCGACCGTCGTCCGGGCCGCGCTCTCCCAGTCCGCGTACAGGTTCTTCATGCGGTCGCTGAAGACCATCTTCGCGTAGTTGCGGTCCCCTTCGGGAAGCAGGCCGAAGTCGCCGAGCAGTGCCGCGGCCAGCGGGTTCCAGGCCAGTACGTCCGTGAAGCGGCCCAGCACCATGGCGGGTATGGAGGTGAGGTCGTCGAGCAGCCGCCGCAGTTGGGGCTGGACCGTCTGCACCTCCTGGTGGCGCGGCCGGGCGGGCTCCTTGCCGGCCAGCTCCAGCACGTACGCGTGCTGGTCCTCGTCCAGGTCCAGGACCCGGGCGATGGCGTGCAGCACCGGCTCGGACGCCTGGATGCGGCCCTGTTCGAGCCGGGTGTAGTAGTCGGTGCTGATGGCCGCCAGCATGGCCACCTCGTCCCGGCGCAGGCCTGGCACCCGTCGCACCGCCCCGTCGGGCAGGCCGACGGAACGGGGACTGAGCTCCGCACGCCGGGCCTTGAGGAAGTCTCCCAGCTCGTTGGGTGCGCTGCGCGTCATGCGGCCATTTTCTCAAGAGACGGCCGGTGTGGGTGTGACGGATTCGTGCAGGAACGATTCTCCGCTTCAGGATTCATCTTCTGTGGGCTCCGCGTCCGGCGCCCCGTCCGACTCCCCGGTCGTCCCGGCCCTGGCACGGACACCGGCTGGAGTGCTTCACGAGTGGCGCATGGCATGCTCAGCGGCCGTCCGCCCACACCGAGTACGCGAGGTGCCCAGCCGTGAAGTCCGACAGCCCCGCTCCCGAGCGACCGCCGAGCCGAGACGCCGGACGGCGCAGCGGCCGTGCCGAGGGGCCGGGGAGCGTCGCCCGCGTCGTCACCGACGTGCTCCAGCCCCGCAACGCCCTGCTCGCCGGCATGACCGGCCTCGGCACAGCGGCCGCCGGCGACTGGACCGGCGTCCCCTGGGGCCTGTTCGGCGCACTGTGCGCGGGGATCGTCCCGGCCGCGTACATCGAGTGGGAGGGTCGGCGGGGCACCTGGGACGACCGGCATGTGATCGACCGGAGGCAGCGGGCACCGATCTTCCTGGTCATCCTCGCCTCGCTGGGCTTCGGCGCCGCGGTGATGGGAATCGGCGGCGCGCCCACCGAGGTCCTGGTGGCGACGGCCTCCCTGTGGTGCATGACCGTCGTGCTGTTCGGCGTGAACACGGTGTGGAAGATCAGCGTCGACTCCGCCGTGGCGTCCTCGGTCGTGGCGATGCTCGCCGCCGTCCACTCGGCCTGGTGGCTGACCGCGTACACGCTCGTGGCGGCGGTCTGCTGGTCCCGGGTGGCGCTCGGGTACCACTCCGCCGCGCAGACCGCGGCCGGCGCCTCACTGGGAGCGGTCACGGCCGCCGGTTTCCTGCTGGCCTGACCCGGTGGGTGGACCGGCCGGAGCGGCGGGGCCGGGCGCACGCGCCTGGTCGCCTGCGCCCGTACCGCGGCGGCATGGCCCGGCCGGAAGGGCCCGGGCACCGAGCCCGATCCGCCGGGCCGCCGTCACCGCGCGCCGACGCACCCGGCACACCATGTGCCGGGGCGTTCCCGTGCCTGGACGGACCGGCCCGCGCGACCGCCCCTCCCCCGGGCCGTGTCACACCGAACCGGGCCCCCGGCCGGGCCGTGCTGTTGCCGGGCCGTGCCCGGACCGGGTCTCGTCCCGCCGCCCTCGGGTCGGTCAGGGCAGCGGCTCGACGACGGGCGGCTGCGGCGACTGGTGACCGCCACTGGCCAGCATCCGCACCTCACCCCTCGGACTGATCTCCGCACGGAGGATGCCCGTGGGATCGGAGTAGACCGGGTTCCCGCCCGGCCCCAGTCCGGCGGTCCTCTCGACCACGACCTGGTCCTTGGGCGCGTCGACGTCCGACCGTCCGTGGGTGAACGTCAGCCGGTAACGGTCCGGCGTGGGCATGGCGGCCTCCCGCACTCGATGGGCAAAGGGGGTGAAACGCACTCACTCCATGATGCGACGGGAGCGGGCGGGCGGCACAACCCGCCGTCGACGCCCGTGGCAGCCGGCCCCGGTCGTACCCGGAGGCAGCCCGGGCCCTCCGGGGCCTCCGTACGCGCCCACCACCGCAGCGGCTCCCTCCAGTGGTCTGGTCCATCCGGTTCCGGGACCCGCCGTCCGCGCCGCGTGACACTCTCGCCTCACGGCGCCGGGCAGTGTAGACATGGGCGTATGGTCCGACTCTGGGGTCGATCCTCGGCTCAGTCGACCCCGCGCCCCGAAGGACAGCACGCGCAGCATCGGCGTGACCGTCCCCGCCGCCTGCACAAACGGCGAGCACGGCCGGCCGCGCGGGAACCGCGCGCGCAGCGAGGGGCACGCGAAGGCGGGCCCCGACGCACGTCCACGGCGGGGCTGCGATCCACCCTGGGCGGCCGCAGCGTGGCGGGCCAGGTGTTCCTGCTGCAAGTGGTGATCGTGCTGCTGCTGGTCGTGGCCGCGGTGGTGGCGCTGGTGGTCCAGGTCCGGCACGACACGACCACCGAGGCCCGAAACCGCTCGCTCGCGGTCGCCGAGACCTTCGCCAACTCCCCGGGTATCCAGGAAGCGTTGGAAGCCCCGTCCCCGACGGTGATCCTCCAGCCGCGCGCCGAGGCGGCCCGCAAGCAGTCCAAGGTCGACTTCATCGTCGTGCTGAACACCGACGGAATCCGCTACACGCACCCCAAGCCGGACCGGATCGGCAAGAAGTTCGTCGGCACGCTCGATCCGGCGCTGGCGGGCGAGTCCGTCACCGAGGAGATCACGGGCACCCTGGGACCGCTGGTGCAGGCCACGGTGCCGGTCAAGAACGACGAGGGCGAGGTCGTGGGCCTGGTGTCGGCGGGCATCACCACCGAGAACGTCGGAGGAGTCGCCGACCAGCAGCTCCCGCTCCTGCTGACCGCCGCGGGCGTGGCACTCGTGCTGGCCACGATGGGTACGGCCCTGGTGACCAGGCGCCTGCTGCGGCAGACCCACGGTCTGGGGCCGTTCGAGATGACCCGGATGTACGAGCACCACGACGCGGTGCTGCACTCCGTGCGGGAGGGGGTCCTGATCGTCGGCGGCGAGGGGCGCCTGCTGCTCGCCAACGACGAGGCGCACCGGCTGCTCGACCTGCCCGAGGACGCCGAGGGGCGGCACGTCCAGCACCTCGGCCTGGACGCCGCGACGGCCGAACTGCTCGCCTCCGGCCGTGTCGCGACGGACGAGGTCCACCTGGTCGGGGACCGGCTGCTGGCGATCAACCAGCGCACCACGGACCTCCGGGGCGGTCCCGCGGGCAGTGTCGCGACGCTCCGCGACTCGACCGAGCTGCGCGCGCTGTCCGGCCGGGCCGAGATGGCCCGCGAGCACCTCAAGCTCCTGTACGACGCGGGAGTGGGCATCGGCACGGGGCTCGACGTGACCCGGACCGCCCAGGAACTGGCCGACGTGGCCGTGCCCCGGTTCGCCGACTTCGTGACCGTGGACCTGGCCGACGCCGTGCTGAACGGGGAGGAGCCGGAGCCCGGTACCGATCTGCGCCGCACGGCGTTCAGCGGGATCCGCGAGGACGCGCCGCTCTACCCGGTCGGCAGGCGCATCCGGTTCGTCCCCTCGTCCCCGCAGGCCCGCAGCATCGGTACGGGCGAGGCCGTCGTCGAGCCGGAACTCAGTGAGGCCCCGGGCTGGCTGGCGCAGGATCTGGAGCGCACCGCGCAGGTCGTGGAGTACGGAATCCACTCGCTCATCATCGTCCCGCTGCGCGTGGGGCATCTGGTGATGGGCGTGGTCAACTTCTGGCGCTCGGAGAAGCCGGAACCGTTCGACGACGAGGAACTGGCACTCGCCGAGGAACTGGTCGCCCGCGCGGCGGTCTCCATCGACAACGCCCGCCGCTACACCCGTGAGCACACCATGGCGGTGACGCTCCAGCGCAGTCTGCTGCCCCGGAACCTCCCCGAGCAGGGCGCCCTGGACGTCGCGTACCGCTATCTCCCGGCGCAGGCGGGGGTGGGCGGGGACTGGTTCGACGTGCTGCCCCTGTCCGGCGCGCGTGTCGCGGTGGTCGTCGGTGACGTCGTCGGGCACGGGCTGCACGCGGCGGCCACGATGGGGCGCCTGCGCACCGCGGTCCACAACTTCTCCTCGCTCGACCTGCCGCCCGACGAACTGCTCGGACTCCTCGACGAGTTGGTCGGCCGTATCGACCAGGACGAGGGCGCCGAGGACACCGGCGCCATCACCGGCGCCACCTGTCTGTACGCCGTGTACGACCCGGCCTCGCGGCAGTGCGCCGTCGCGCGGGCCGGGCACCCTCCACCGGCCGTCGTACGGCCCGACGGCAGTGTCGAGTTCCCGGACGTGCCCGCGGGACCGCCGCTCGGGCTGGGCGGCCTGCCGTACGAGACGGCCGAACTCAAACTGGAGGAGGGCAGCCGGCTGGTCCTCTACACGGACGGGCTGGTCGAGGACCGTGAACGGGACATCGACGTCGGACTCGAAATGCTGCGCTCCGCCCTGACCGGGGCGGACCGGTCGCCGGAGGAGACCTGCCGGATCGTCCTGGAGGAACTGCTGCCCGCCCGGCCCGCGGACGACATCGCCCTGATCGTCGCCGGGACGCGCGCGCTCGGCGACGAGCACATCGCCGAGTGGCAGGTGCCGTCCGAGCCTGCGGCGGTCGGCGAGGTCCGCGCGTCGCTCACCCGGCAGTTGTCGGAGTGGGGCCTCGACGACATGGCCTTCGCGACGGAGCTGATCCTCAGCGAGCTGGTCACCAACGCGATCCGGTACGGCGGAGATCCCATCCGGGTGCGGGTCCTGCGCGACCGCAGCCTCATCTGCGAGGTCTTCGACGGCAGCAGCACCTCACCGCATCTGCGGTACGCGGCGACCACCGACGAGGGCGGGCGCGGCCTGTTCCTCGTCGCCCAGCTCTCCGAGCGCTGGGGCACCCGCTACACCCCCGCGGGCAAGGTCATCTGGGCCGAACAGCCCATCCCCTGAAGGAAGCCCGGGAGCCGGCCCCACGGGTGCCGTCACGGTTCGGCGCGTGCCGAACCACGGTCCGGATAGCGTCGGCACCATGGAGATCACATCGGGCACGGACCATCGGGCGTCGGGTGGCGCCCCGCCGACCGCCCCCGTGACGGCGGGCCTCGGGCCCGGGTGGCCGCTGGGTGCGGCATGACGCCGGACGAGATGGTCGCGGTGGGCGCGGCAGCGGTCGGCGCGGGCGCCCTGAACAGTGTCGTCGGCTCCGGAACGCTGATCACCTTCCCGGTGCTGCTCGCCACCGGGCTGTCGCCCGTCACCGCCACCGTCTCCAACGCGCTCGGCCTGGTGCCCGGTTCGGTCGCCGCGGCCGTCGGACACCGCGGGGAGCTGGCCGGCCGGGGCCGTCTGCTGCGGAAGCTGTGCGCGGGGGCCGCGCTGGGCGGCCTCACCGGCGCCTCGCTCCTGCTGGTCCTGCCGCCCGGCGCGTTCGAGCGGATCGTGCCGGTGCTGGTGGCCCTGGCCCTCGTCCTGGTCGCACTCCAGCCCTTGATCGCCGAGGGCGTGCGCCGCCGTCGCGCGCGCACGGGGGGCCGTGCCCGGCGCGACGGCGGGCCGCTGCTGCCGGTCGGCCTGACCCTCGCCAGTGTGTACGGCGGCTACTTCTCCGCAGCCCAGGGCATCCTCTACGTCTCCCTGATGGGCCTGCTCCTGGACGAGCGGCTGCAACGCCTCAACGCCGTGAAGAACGTGCTCGTCGCCGTCGTCAACGCCGTCGCGGCGCTCTTCTTCGTGTTCACGGCGGAGTTCGACTGGACGGCGGTCGCGCTGATCGCGGTCGGTTCGGCGCTCGGCGGCACGCTCGGCGCAGCACTGGGCCGCCGCTTCAGCCCCGCGGTCCTGCGGACGCTGATCGTGGCCGTCGGCTCCACGTCCCTGGCGCACCTGCTCCTGCGCTGAGGGCTCGGGGAGTCCGGTGCTCCCGCACAAAGGGGCCGGGCGGTCAGGGCGGTCCGGGCGGTCAGGGCGGTCAGGGCGGTCAGGGCCGGGCGCCGTGCCGGGGCGCCGGGCATCCGTACGGGCGGCGGGTGTTCAGCCGTCCGGTGGCGGACGCTCCGTCCCGGGTTCCGGCGCGTCGTCCGCGCCCGCCGCCGGCCCATCGGCCGTCTCCGCCCCGCTCTCGGCCGGTACGCCGGGAAGGGCGCCGTTGCCCTGGAGCCGCTGCAGGTCGTCGGGGCGCACCTGGATGACGAACACCGCGACCAGGGCTGCCACGACGGCGAAGACGGCCGCCGCGACGAACGAACTCGCGATGCCCGACGTGAGCACCTCGGAGCTCCAGGGCGCGGGAAGTTGACCCGTCCTGCGGAACTCCAGGCGCTGTGCCGGTGTCGCCTCCTGCATGAACTTGGCGACCTGGTCGGTGGCCTCGTTGCGGCTGGCGGTGCCGTAGACGGTCACCAGCACCGACAGGCCGAGCGAACCGCCCACCTGCTGGGTCGCGTTGAGGATGCCGGAGGCCGCGCCCGTGTCCCGTGCCCGGACGCCGGACACCGCCATCAGGGTCAGCGAGACGAACTGCAGTCCCATGCCGAAGCCGAAGACGAGCATCGGACCCAGGATGCTGCCCGCGTACGTGCTGTTGACGTTGGTGAAGGTCAGCCAGCCGAGTCCCACGGCCGCGAACACCGCGCCAACGACCATGAACGGCTTCGGGCCCCACCTGGGCAGCAGTTGGGAGGCGCAGCCCGCGCCGACGGCGATGATGGCGCTGATCGGGAGGAAGGCGAGGCCCGCCTTCAACGGGCTGAAGCCCAGGACGTTCTGGACGAAGAGCGTGAGGAAGAAGAACATGCCGAAGATCGCCGCGGACAGGCTCAGCATCATCGCGTAGACGCCCGAGCGGTTCCGGTCCCGGAACATCCGCAGAGGCGTGATCGGCTGCTTCGAGCGGCTCTCCACGGCGATGAACGCGGCGAGGATCACGACCGCCGCGATGAACGCGGCAATGGTCAGCGCGTCGCTCCAGCCGTCCTCCGAGGCGCGGATGAAGCCGTAGACGAGCAGCACCATGCCGATGGTGGAGGTGAGCGCGCCGAGGATGTCGAAGTGGCCCGGATGGCGTTCCGACTCCTTGATGTAGCGCGGCGTGGCGAGAGCGATCAGCAGGCCGATGGGCACGTTCACGAAGAAGACCCAGCGCCAGTCGAGCCACTCCACGAGCAGCCCGCCCGCGAGGAGTCCGATCGCGCTGCCGCCGGCCGAGACCGCGGCGAACACGCCGAACGCCCTGTTGCGCTCGGGTCCTTCGCGGAAGGTCGTGGTGATGAGCGAGAGGGCGGTCGGGGAGGCGATGGCGGCACCG
This sequence comes from Streptomyces fructofermentans, assembly GCF_014651055.1. Taxonomy (GTDB): domain Bacteria; phylum Actinomycetota; class Actinomycetes; order Streptomycetales; family Streptomycetaceae; genus Streptomyces; species Streptomyces fructofermentans. Next base: position 237,619 of record NZ_BMWD01000007.1, on the reverse strand, counting down.
ACACCCTGCAGCGACCTCGCGGCGAGCAACTGCCAGGACTCTTGGGAGAGTCCGCCGAGCAGGGAGGCCAGGACGAAGAGCAGCACGCCGAAGATGAAGACCCTGCGGCGGCCGAGGATGTCGCCCAGGCGTCCGCCGAGCAGCAGCAGACCGCCGAAGGTCAGCGTGTAGGCGTTGACCACCCAGGACAGGCTCTCGGTCGAGAAGCCGAGTGAACTCTGGATGTGCGGAAGGGCGATGTTCACGATGGTGATGTCGAGGACCACCATCAGCTGGCACGAGGCGATCACGAGGAGCGCGATCCCGCTGCCGTGGCCCCGCTCCGGGGACTTGGCAGTTTCCGAGGGTGTCGCGTGAGCGTCCGTCATGAGTTCGTCCGCGTGGACTGCGCCGTGGTGGACGCAGATTTCCGCTACACCGACGTTAGCCCGGGGTGCCGGACCCCACCAGTTGATCACCGGGCACCGGCGCGACCGCCGCTCCCCGGCCGCCGGACACCTGCCGGACGCACCCCGCCCGGCCCTTCACGTACGCGAAGGGCCGGAGGGACGTCACTCGTCCCTCCGGCCCTGCGGCGGCTCCACCGCCGGGTGCCGCCGCCGTGTTCGGGCCGCCGCGCTCCCACCGCGGTCGCCCGGAAGGCCTCCCCGCGTGGTCCGGGGCGCGCCCGCCGGCAGCGCTCAGTCCTCGCCCCTGACGATGTTCCAGTCCGGTTCCGTCCGGGCCCGGCAGGTGTCCTTGTCGGCCGTCGCCGGGAGGCAGCTGCGGACACGGCCGTCACGCCGACGCCGCGCCTTCGCCCATCCCGTCTCGGCCGGGCGGTCCGTGTTCCTGGTGGTGCTGCCGTACGCCGTCACCGCTCCTCATCTTCCTTCTGCGTCCGGCCCGCTCGCGGGCCGGGTCCGTGTCGCTCGATCGGATTCGTCCGACTACCGGGGCCGAGTCCCCCTCCTGCGCGCCGGGAAACACCGGGCGCCCCGACCTGCGGCGTCCCGCCGCCGACCGCGCCGGGTCGGAGGGCCTCGGCCACCTCGCGCCGGTACGACGTGTACACCGCCCGCAGGGCGGGCGCCGGCCAGTCCTCCGGGAGCAGCTCGGCGGGCAGTACGGGGTCCGTGACGAGGTGCCGGACCACGGCGGCGAAGCCGGCGAGGCGGTCCGTCGGCTGCTTGGTCGCGGCCACGTGGGCCAGCAGCGCCACGGCGGTGGCGGCCCACGCGTCGAGCGGCCACAGGGCCGCGGCCAGATCACGGGACGGCTGTTCGGGCCGTGCCGTGAAGAACTGGGTGAGGCCGGCGGGCCCGACGGGCCGGTGGCGCCGCAGGTTGGCCGGCCGCAACCACACCCCCTCGCGCAGTTCCGCCAGCCTCAGGCCCGCCAACTCCGTTCGCAGTTCGGCGCGTTCGGCGGGCCCACGGCCCGTCGCCGTGACGACGACGGTCTCCCAGGAGCCGTCCCACTCACGGGTCGCGGGGTGGACGGCGTCGTCCTGGCGGCGCTGGCGCTCAAGGAGCCGTTCGCTGAGCCGGTAGCCCGCCTCCACACGGACCAGGTCGCCCGCCGCGACCATGCGGCTCAGCGCGGCGCGCAGTGTGGAGCCCGCGATGCCGAAGGGCTCCACACTGCGCAGCAGGTCCCGTACGGGCAGTTCGGGCGGGTGCACGCCCAGCAGGAGGCTCAGGACCACCGAGCGCGCCGACAGGGGGCGCAGCCGGAGACCGGTCGGCGGCGAGGACGGGTTCATCCGCATGGACGGCATTGTGCCCGGTGGCGGAGGCACGGGACGCGGGCGCCCCGCGCCGCCGGGTGCCAGGCGTGCCCGCGGCACGCGCCGCGCGGGTGCGGGGCGGCCACCGGGCGGCCGAACCGCCGGGCCACCGGGCCGTTGCACCGCCGGGCGGCCGAACCGCCGGGCCACCGGGCCGTTGCACCGCCGGGCCGCCCGGCCGCCCGGCCGCTGGGCCGCGGGCCGCTGGACCCCCGGCACCGGAGCGCCACCTCCCCCGAAACACGTCTATTACGTTATTGCTGCGACCGCACGGATAATGCAACACTGCCGCCATGGTCCCCATACTCGCGCCGGAGCAGTCCGCCACGCACGACGTCACGAACCAGGCTCCCGCCCTCGCCCCGTACGACGCCTCCGACGACGCCGCCCTGGTGGAGGGCCTGCGCCGCGAGGACGCGGCCTGGGCCGAGGAGGACGTACGCCGTCTGGGCCGGCTGGCCGGGGGCGAGGAGGCCCAGTCGTGGGGTGAGCAGGCGAACCGGTTCACCCCGGAACTGCGCACGCACGACCGCTTCGGCAACCGGGTCGACGAGGTCGACTTCCACCCGAGCTGGCACCGGCTGACGGACGTCGCCGTCGCCGAGGGCCTGGCCGCCGCGCCCTGGGCCGACGAGCGCCCCGGCGCGCACGTCGCCCGCACCGCCAAGGGGCTCGTGTGGGGACACACGGAGGTCGGACACGGCTGCCCCACCTCGATGACGTACGCGGCCGTCCCCGCACTGCGCCGGCAGCCCGAACTGGCCGCCGTCTACGAGCCCCTCCTCGTCAGCCGGGTCTACGACCCGGGGCTGCGCGTGCCGAGCGGCAAGCGCGGGCTGCTCGCGGGCATGGGGATGACCGAGAAGCAGGGCGGTTCGGACGTCCGGACCAACACGACGACCGCTTCCCCGACGGCCGAGCCCGGTGTCTACACCCTGCGCGGCCACAAGTGGTTCACCTCCGCGCCGATGTGCGACGTGTTCCTGGTGCTCGCCCAGGCGCCCGGTGGCCTGTCCTGCTTCCTGGTGCCGCGGATCCTGCCCGACGGCACCCGCAACACCTTCCGCATCCAGCGGCTCAAGGACAAGCTCGGCAACCGGTCCAACGCCTCCTCCGAGCCGGAGTTCGACAACACCGTCGCCTGGCTGGTGGGCCCCGAGGGGCAGGGCGTCAAGACGATCATCGAGATGGTCAACTGCACGCGCCTCGACTGCGTGATGACGACCGCGACCCTGATGCGCAAGACGCTCGTCGAGGCGGGCCACCACACCCGGCACCGCGCGGCGTTCGGCGCGCTGCTCGTCGACCAGCCCCTCATGCGCAACGTGCTGGCCGATCTCGCGCTGGAGTCGGAGGCCGCGACCACCCTCACGCTGCGGCTCGCGGGCGCCGCAGACCGTGCCGTGCGCGGCGACGCGCAGGAGCAGGCGTTCCGCCGGATCGCGACGGCCGTCGGGAAGTACTGGGTGACCAAGCGCGGGCCCGCCTTCACCGCCGAGGCCCTGGAGTGCCTCGGCGGCAACGGGTACGTCGAGGAGTCCGGGATGCCCCGCCACTACCGGGAGGCGCCCCTGCTCTCCATCTGGGAGGGCTCGGGGAACGTGAACGCCCTCGACGTGCTGCGCGCCCTGGGCCGGGCGCCCGACACCGCGGACGCGCTGTTCGCGGAACTGTCCCCTGCGCGGGGCGCCGACGCGCACCTGGACGCGGCGGTGGTCCGGCTCAAGGACACGCTGTCCGATCCCGCGCTCGCCGAGAGAGGCGCCCGCCGGCTGGTCGAACTCATGGCGCTCACCCTCCAGGGCGCCCTGCTGGTCCGCCACGCGCCCGCGGCGGTCGCCGACGCGTTCTGCGCCACTCGGCTCGGCGGCGACTGGGGGAACGCCTTCGGCACCCTCCCGGCCTCCGCCAACCTGGATTCGATCCTCGGCCGCGCGCTGCCCGGGAGTGCGTCGCTCGGCTGAGGCGCGACCGGGCGCCCGCCCCTCCCGTGGCGCGAGGGCGGGCGCTCGACCTGGCCGCCGGGCCACCGGGGCACCGGGCCACCGGGGCAGAAGTCACCGGATCAGCGGGTCAGCGGGTCAGCGGGTCAGCGGCCGAACGTGACCGGTTCCGGGGCACGGTCAGCGGGTCAGGCCGAGGCGTATGAGGCTCTCGGCCGTGGCCGTGACGGCGTCCTCGCCGGAGCGGGGCCGCCAGCCGAGAAGTCGGCGCGCCCGCTCGCTGGTCAGATGCCGGACCCTGCCCAGGTTGTCGGCGGTCTCGCGCATCGCGGGGTCGGTCTCGGCGGCCTTGCGCACCGCCTCGTCCGGGAGGACGCCGACGGGCACCCGCCGAGCCGCCTCGCCGAGCCGGCCCCGGAGCGTGAGGGCGATGTCGTGCAGCGACACGGCGTCGCCGGCCGAGGCCACGAACCGCCGCCCGGCCGCCCGGGGGCTTGTCATCGCGCGAAGGTGCAGGTCGGCGGCGTCCCGTACGTCGACCACCCCGAAGTGCAGGCGCGGAACGCCGGGCAGGTCCCCGTCCAGCAGCATCCTGACCATGTTGATGGACTCCGCGTGGTCCGGGCCCAGCACGGGGCCGAAGATGCCGACCGGGTTGACGACCGACAGCTCCGTGCCTCCGCCCTCGCGGGCCATGAAGTCCCACGCGGCCCGCTCGGCGAGGGTCTTCGACTTGATGTAGGGCGAGACTCCTCCGTCGACGTCGGTCCAGTCGTCCTCGGTGAACGGCCGGTCCGTCTCGGGGTGCCCGTATCCGACCGCCGCGAAGGAGGAGGTGACGACCACGCGGCGCACCCGGGCGTCACGTGCCGCACGCAGCACACGCAGCGTGCCCTCCCGCGCGGGCACGATCAGTTCGTTCTCGTCCCGCGGTCGGGAGGGCGGGAACGGCGAGGCCACGTGCAGGACGTACGCGCACCCGTCCACCGCCTCGGTCCAGCCGTCGTCCGAGGTGAGGTCGGCGACGACGAAGGACAGCGCCTCGCCGGCCGCCACTCCCGCGGCCGCCAGGTCCTTGCGGACGTCGGCCTCACGGGCGGGGTCGCGGACCGTGGTGCGCACCCGGTGGCCCCGCTCCAGCGCCTGGGCGATGCAGCGGGTCGCCAGGAACCCGGAGCCGCCGGTCACCAGGACCGTGGTGCCGCCCGCGCCGCCGTGGTCGGCCGGTCCGACGGCTTCGGCGGTCCCCGGAACCCCGGGACCTGAGGTCGCCCCTGTGGTTCCTGACTTTCCTGTCATTCCCGTGGCTCCTGTGGTTCCTGTTGTTCCTGTTGTGGGGTCTGTGCTGTTCATGTCGCCTTCCTTGCGAGGGTCCCGCTGGGTGTACGGGGGGGGGTGGGCGCGGGCACGTCGGCGGGCACGCCGGTCCGCCCGGTGGGCGCGGTGCCTCCGGGTGATGCGGGTCGGAGTCGGTGCCGGCGTCGGTGCCGTGTCGGTATCGAGGCGTTGCGTCGTACGCGGTCAGGGCCGGGCGGTGCGCCGGCCGGGCGGGTCGGTGCCCTCGTGGGAGTCCTCCCCGGCCGTCCCCGCGCGGTCCGCCGGCCGCGCCGCGCCGCCCGCGTTCTCCGCTCCGCCCGGCCCGCCCGTCGGGGCCGTCGCCCCCGCGGCGAGGTGGGCCAGCATCTGGAGGCGCTCACGGGAGGGCCCCGGGGACGGAGCGTGATAGGTGACCAGCATCTGGCCGGGTGCGCCGGGCAGCGCGAGCTTCTCGTAGTGCAGGTCGAGGTCCCCCACCAGGGGGTGACGGATCAGCGTGATCCCGCTCGTCTTGAGCCGTACGTCCTTGCGGGACCACAGGCCGCGGAACCGCTCGCTGCGCAGACTCAGCTCGCCCACCAGCTCGACGAGCCCGGGATCGTCCGCGACATCGCTGCCGAGGAGTGAGCGCAGATAGGCGACGGCCTTGGCCGTCATGCCGTCCCAGTCGCGGAAGAACTCCCGCATCTCCGGTTCGAGGAACGCCGCGCGCAGGGAGTTCACACCCGACGCGTAGTACGGGCTGAGGGCCGTCGCCATGGGGTTGGCCGCCAGGGTCGTCATGTACCGGCCCTGGACGAGGGCCGGGGTGGTGGTCCAGCCGTCGATCAGGCTCCGTACGCCGTCCCCCGCCTTCTCCTGCCGGGGTGTCCGGCGGCGGGCGGGACGGACGGGACGCGCCAGGTCGTGCAGGTACGTGGTCTCGTCGCCGTCCAGCAGCAGCGCGCGGGCGATGCTGTCGACGACCTGGTCGGAGGGGTGCCGGTCGCGGCCCTGCTCCAGCCGCAGGTAGTACTCGGTGCTGATGCCCGCGAGCAGCGCCACCTCCTCGCGCCGCAGACCGGTGACCCGCCGCCGGTCCCCGGCCGGGAGGCCGAGGTCCTCGGGGCGGACCCGTTCGCGCCGGGAGCGCAGGTAGTCGCCGAGCTCGCTTCCTTGTGCCATGCGTTCCACCGTAGGCGCGATCGCCGCGATCTCCCTGTCCCCGTGACTACCAGGCTGGGCGGCACCGCGGCCGCAGGGGGCCCGGCGGCGCGCCCAGGCCGCTGAACGCCCCCGCGGGCCGCCGCGTATCAGATCCGGGAGCCGCCCCGCAGTACGTGTCCGCACGCCGGGAAGAGACGAGGGACCATGACTGAGCAGCGCTATCACGTCATCGGCATGACCTGCGACCGCTGTGCCGGCGCTCTGGAGACCAGGGTCGGTTCGGTGCACGGGGTGCTCTCGGTGGGCATCGACCTGGACAGCGGGGCCGTGACCGTGACGGGCGAGGCGCTCGACGGCTCACGGATCTGCGCCGCCATCACGGAGGCGGGCTTCGAGGTCGCGGCCGTGCTCTGACCGGGTCCCCGGCACCGGCGTGCGGCGGTGCCGCACCCCGGCACCGGCGTGCGGCGGTGCCGCCCTGTCCAGTGGAACCGCGCCCATTCACCCGTACGGAGGGACGGCCTTCCGTCGGCCGGACGGCGGCGTTCACGATCACTAGCTTGCTTCTTCTGCACACCAGGGACAGCGGAGGAGCGACGTGGCCGGAGTGAGGCTCCCGCAGCACCGGTACAGCCGTACGGAGTCGACCCGGCTGCTGTGCGCCGGGGTCTACCAGGACCCCTCCTTCCGGCGCCGCGTCATCTCGGAGCTGGTGGACCACCAGGAGCGCCCGGTGGCCCCGCCCTCGGGGATCGACGTGCTGCCGGTGCTGGCGCACGCGCTGCGCGTCACCCGGCAGGAGTCGCGTACGGCGGCGCTGATGCTGGCGGCCTGGTGCGGGTTCCTGCTCTCCGACGTGGTGATGTTCTGGGACAGCCTGTCGGACCGGTGGGGCGAAGGGGCCGAGGTGGGGTTCGGCGACGTGTTCACCGCGTTCTACCAGGGCGACGAGAAGCTCACCGGCGGATTGCCGCTGCCGTGGTCGCAGTTCTACGCCTTCGTCGCCCTCGCCCTGTGGTTCGCCCACGTGATGCGCACACAGAGCGCGGACGGGCGGCGGGCGGACCTTCCGGACCCGGTGGCCAGGGCCGCCGCCGGAGCGGGCCGCGGGGTCACGCTGCTCGCGGCGGCGTTCGCCCTCTTCTACTGGTACCGGTACGTCTCCGGGGTCCTGGACGGCACCGTGCAGACGCCCTATCCCCTGCTGTTCCCCCTGGCCGTCGCCCTGATCGCCTGGTGGCACCAGACGGCACAACGCCGTGCGCTGTGCCGCTGGCTGTCCCGCTGGACCTTCCGCAGGGCGACCCAGCCCGACCTGCCGCCCGGACCGCTGTACGAGGACCTGCTCACCGCGATCCGCCGCGAGCAGGAGGCCGCTCTGACCCTGTACGAACCGGACAGTCCCTTCGTCGGCATGGGCTCGCCCCGCGACGCCTGGTCGTTCGCGATGGAGCTGCGCAGGCGTGCCGCGCCGTCGGCGAACGGCGCCCCGGTACCGCACCAGAACGAGGGCCCGCTCACCGCCGAACGCGCGTTGACCATGCTGGAGGGGCAGTTGGTGCGGCTGCGCGAGTCCGCCGCGCTCACCGGGAAGGACCGACTGCGGGAGATCGAGGTCGACCGGGTCGTGTACCTGCCGGGCGGCGTCGGCCGGACCGAGGAGCTCCGGATCGGCGGCACCGCGGACGCGGGTCTCCCCACGCCGGACGGGCGGCGGCCGGTGAACGGCCGCCCGGTGTACGACCCGGCGCAGGTCGCCGCGCATCTCGCGGAAGCCGTCGACGAGGGCGGCGAGGGGCGGCGCGTCTTCCTGCGCGTGCGCATCGGCGCCTGGCACGAGCAGGTCGTGGTGACCGTCCTGGTCCGGCTGCACACCCAGGGCGGCATGCTCGTACTGGAGGTCGCGCCGCATGTGCTCGGCCCGGTCCGCAAGGACTTCGCGGCCATGGACGCGCTCGTGGAGAAGCTGCCGGAGACCTGGGTGCGCGGCGCCCTGCGCGCCCTGGGCAACGGGCCCGCCATCGGCGTGGACACGGCGATCGGCGCGTTGGGGACGATCGCCCGGGACATCGGCACGGGGTGGTCCGACCGTGACTCGGTGCCCGACGTCCCGCGCTTCTCGCTGCGCCAGGTGGCCGGCACGAAGGGGCTGTCCCCGTATCAGGAGATGGACGTCACCCGGTACATCAAGACGATCCAGGAGCGCATCGTCAACGGCGTGCGCCAGGCGCTCCAGGAACACGGCTACCAGACCGACCAGTTCGAGCAGCACGTGTACCAACTCGGCGGCGGCAGCGTCTTCATCCAGGACATGTCCGGCGGCGCCGTCTCGACCGGCCGCCACGGCAGCGCCCACGCCCACCCCTCCGCCCCGGCGCACGGAGCGCCGCGCACGGACCCCCGTTGAACAGCCACTCCCGCCGAGCAGTCAAGGACACCCGCAGATGAACGACACAGGACAGCACGACCCCGTCGGACCGGCCCGGGACGGTGGCTCGGGCAGTGTGAACATCGGCTCCATGAGCGGCGGTTCGATCGCCACCGGCAGCCACGGAAGCGCGGTCTCGGTCAACCGCACCGGGGCGGAGTCGGACGCCCGGCACGAGGAACTCCTCCGCTCCGTGCGCGAGTTGCGGGCGGCGCTGGCGGATCGGGAACACCACGCCGAGGACATCGCGCTCGACGGTGAACTGGCGGACGTCGAGGCCGAGATCGTCCGCACCGGCGCCGTCGGGCAGGGCCGACTCGTCCGCCTGCTCACGGGCGTACGCGGCTGGCTGGGTACCCGGGCCACCGCCGTGGGAGCCGTCGCGTCGGCCACCGCCGTCGTGCAGGGCGTCGCGCAACTCCTCGGATGAACGGGGCCGTGCGCGGGGGACGGAACGCGGATCGGCGCGGGGGACGGCGCGTCGGCAGGTCGGTGGCAGGGGACGAGCCCTCGGCCACGGGCACGGGACGGCGAGACGGAGGGCCGCGGCGATGAGGGTGTACGACACCGAGCGGCAGGAGTGGGGCGGGTCCCGGCGCGAACGCCTCTTCCACACCGACCAGTACCTGGACGTTCCCCGGCAGAAGGCCGTCCGGCAGCGGACGGGGATCGTCCTCGCGGTGGTCGGCCTCGCCTTCGGCGTGTGGGCACTGGCCTGGAAGGACGAGCCGGAGCCGTACCGTGAACCCGCCGCCGCCGAACAGGAGTCGACCGCCGGGACGGACGGCGCCGGGAACGGCGTACCGCCCACCGGGTCCGGGACCCACGACGCGGCGTCCACGGCCCTGCCGGTCGGTTACGCGTCCCAGCAGGACGCCGAGGGATACCGCATCGCGCTGCCCGAGGACTGGACGCGCGAGGCCCGCTCCTCGCAGTACGGCATCGACGTCGTCGACTACCGCAGCCCCGACGGCACCCGGCGCCTCCAGGTGTTCCAGGTGCTGGAGACCTCCCCGTACGCCTCCTTGAAGGCCGCGCGGGTGGAGGCGGAGAAGCTCGACGGGTACGAGGCGGTCTCCCTCGCGGAGGTGCCGGCGGACACCGGGTCGGCGGCGGAGCACGAGTACCGGGCCGACGAGATCGCGGGCGAGCAGGACGGCGGCAGCACGCGGCACGTCATCGACCACCGCTTCGAGGCCGCCGACGGCGAGCGGTACGCCCTGGTCGCGTACGGCTCCGACGCGGACGGCGCCGAGGACGAGCGGGAACTCGTGGACACGGCCCTGCTCTGGTTCTGCCCTCCGGGCCTGGAGTGCGACCCCCCGGCCGGCTGAGCGGGCCGAGCGGGCGGCGCGCCCGCCGGTCAGGTCGTGGCGTACGGCCCCCGGGCGCGTCCGGGCCGGTGCGGGGGCTGGGTCGGCATGCGCGAGGGTGTCAGCCGCCCGGTGCCGTCGTCGTGCCCCGCACCTCCAGGGAGGGCGTGGCGAGGACGACCTCGCCGGGCCGGACGGGGTCGTCGATCCGGTCGAGGAGGCATCGGGCGGCGCGGCGGCCGACCTCGTGGCCCGCGTTGTCCACGGTGGTCAGCCACAGGTGGCGCAGGCGGGCGAGGTAGGTGTTGTCGTACCCGACGAGGGAGAGGTCGCGGGGTACCCGCAGTCCCAGTTCCTCGGCCGCCGACAGCGCGCCGACGCAGGCGATGTCGTTGAAGGCGAAGACCGCGGTGGGGCGCCGCGCGGCGCTGAGGAGCCGGACGGTGGCCCGGTAGCCGCCCTCCTCGGTCAGGTCGCCCTGCTCCACGACGGCGGTACCGGACAGCCCGTGCTCGTGCATGACGGACTCGAAGCCGCGCCGGCGCAGTGCGCCGACCACGCCGAGTCCGGCGATGTGGGCGATGTGCCGGTGTCCCAGCCCGATGAGGTGCTCGGTGGCGAGGCGGGCGCCGTGCTCGTCGTCGTTGGCGACCACGTCGACGTGGGGCAGTACGGGCTCGCGGGTCCCGGCGAGGACGGTCGGCACCTGGCCGGCCGCCGTGCGCAGCGCCTCCGTGCCCGGGAGCGTGCCGACGGCGACCAGCCCGTCCACGCGCAGGTCCGTGAAGGTGCGCGTGAGGTCCTCGCCCATGCGGCGGTTGAGGTGCCCGTCGGCCAGCAGCATGTGCAGGCCGCGGTCGTGCAGCAGGGAGTTCAGGCCGTCGAGCAGTTCGACGAACCAGGGGTTGCGCATGTCGTTGAGGAGCACTCCGACCGTGCGGGTGCGTCGCTCGCTGAGGCTGCGCGCGGCGGCGTTGGGCCGGTAGCCGAGTTCCTCGACGGCGCTCAGCACGGCCTGGCGCTTCTCCGGGCGCACCTGGTCGGAGCCGCGCAGCACGAGCGAGACCAGCGACTTGGAGACGCCGGCGCGCTCGGCGACGTCACGGATGGTCGGTGGTCTCATGTTCTGGACCGTTCCACAGGCTCCGACGCGTTGTCAAAGGGGTTGACACCCATGGTGACCGCGGACAATGTGAGGCGGAAGGCATATGGACCGGTCCAAAGAAGGGCAGTCATGGTGAGTGCGCTCGGTGTCGCCGTCGTGGGATTCGGCTGGATGGGGCGGGTGCACACCCAGGCGTACAGCCGTGTGCGGCACCATTTCCCGCAGCTGGACCTCCGGCCGGAGCTGATCGCCGTGGCCGACGACGTACCGGGGCGGGCCGAGGAGGCCGCCGCGCGGTACGGGTTCAGCACCGCCGCCCGGGACTGGCGGGAGATCGCCGCCGACCCCCGGATCGGGGCGGTGAGCATCGCGGCCCCCAACTTCCTGCACCGCGAGATCGGCGTCGCGATGGCGGAGGCCGGCAAGCACATCTGGATCGAGAAGCCGGTGGGCCTGACCGCCGACGACGCGCGAGCCGTCGCGCGGGCGGTCACGAAGGCGGGTGTCCAGGGCACTGTCGGCTTCAACTACCGCAACGCGCCCGCCGTCGCCGCCGCCCGCGAACTGATCCTCTCCGGCGGGATCGGCACGGTGACGCACGCCCGGATCCGGCTCCTCAGCGACTACGCGGCCCATCCCGAGGGTGCGCTGACCTGGCGGTTCGAGCGGGAGCGCGGCGGAAGTGGAGTGCTCGGGGACCTCGCGTCGCACGGCGTGGACCTGGCCCGCTTCCTGCTCGGCGACATCACCTCCCTCTTCGCCGACACCGCCGTCTTCGTGCCCGAGCGGGCCAGGCCCACCGGCGCCACGGCCGGCCACACCCGCTCGACGGGCGGCGTGCCGGGCCCGGTGGAGAACGAGGACTACGTCTCCTGCCTGCTGCGCTTCGCCTCCGGTGCGCGGGGCGTCCTGGAGGCCTGCCGCGTCTCGGTCGGCGAACAGAACAACTACGGCTTCGAGATCCACGGCACCCGGGGCGCGGCCCACTGGGACTTCCGCCGCATGGGCGAACTCGGCGTCAGCACGGGCACGTCGTACCAGGACCAGCCGGTCAGCACGCTGTTCGTCGGCCCGGGGGACGGGGAGTACGCCGCGTTCCAGCCGGGCGCCGCCAACAGCATGGGCTACGACGACCTCAAGGTCATCGAGGCGTACCGGTTCCTGCGCTCGGTCGCCGAGGGCGCCCCGCACGGCGCGACCCTCGACGACGCGGTGCACAGCGCGTCCGCCCTGGACGCCATGTCCCGCTCCGCCGACCGGGGCACCTGGGTCAGCCCCGCGTGACCTGCACCCGCCGGCGAGGGACGGGGCCCGGCCATCACAACGGCCGCTCACAGGGCGGACCTTGACCGGCGTCGGCACCTCCGCCGCCCCTACCCCCGCCGGCGGATCCCCCGAACCGAGAACTCGTTGCCGTCGGGATCGAGCATGAACACCTGGTCGCCGTCGCCCCCGCCCGAACCGGTGGCGGCACCGGCATGCGTCGCGCCGAGCGAAACGAGGCGGTCGGTCTCCGCCTCCGGGTCGAGGTGGCCGGGGACACCGAGTTCGAGGTACAGCCTGTTCGCACCCGTCTTCGGCGGAATCGGCGGACCACCCCACGAGATCTTCGTGCCCCCGTCCGGCGCCTGGATCGCGGTCTCCTGGTCCTGGTCCCAGACGAGCGGCCATCGCAGTGCCTCGCTCCAGAAGAGGCCGACGTCCCGCGTGCCGTCGCACGCCAGCGCTCCCACGGCGCCGGTGCCCGCGAGGAACTCGTTCCCCGGCTCGCTGACGCAGAACTCGTTGCCGTCCGGGTCGGCGAGCACCACGTGCCCTTCTTCGGGGAGTTGGCCCACGTCGATGTGGCACCCGCCGAGCTCCAGCGCCCTCGCCACCGTGCGCCGCTGATCCTCGGGGGACGTGCTCGTCAGGTCGAAGTGCGCACGGTTCCGACCCGCCCTCGGCTCCCGGCTCGGCACGAACCGGATTCGGAGCCCGGTGCTGTCGGCCGGCAGGACCGCCGCGTGGCCGTGCGGACCGTCGGCCCGCTCCCGGCCGAGTACCCCTGCCCAGAACCGCGCGAGGTCCGGCGGCCGGGGTGTGTTGATACAGATCGCGAACAGTCGACTGGCCATGTCTCGCGCGCCTCCGATCCACTCGTCACCGGCACGGCACCCGGCACTCACCGCGAGCGCAGCCTTAGGGTGGCCGCGCGGCACCCGCATCCGGGTTTCGGGCGCGGCCCACCCGCTCACGCGCCCTGCCCGCCAAGGATGTTCAGCATTCGAACCCGGCGGTGCCGGGCGGTGTCCGGCGGTCGCGGGGAGGGGCCGGGACGAAGGGGGAGGTGGCCTTCCGGGCAACCGAACTCCGTTCGCCCTTCCGGGCGGGAGGTCCGGGCTGACAGACTCCGGAGGGTGCCAGACTTCGACATGCTCGTCATCGGATCCGGCCCGGGCGGCCAGAAGGCTGCCATCGCCGCAGCCAAGCTCGGCCGCCGGGTCGCCGTCGTCGACCGCCCCGACATGGTCGGCGGGGTCTCCATCCACACCGGGACCATCCCCTCGAAGACATTGCGCGAGGCGGTCCTCTATCTCACCGGGCTCACACAACGCGATCTGTACGGCCAGAGCTACCGCCTCAAGGAGGACATCACCGTCACCGACCTGACCTCGCGCACCGAGCACGTGGTCAGCCGTGAGGTCGACGTCATCCGCAGCCAACTGTCCCGCAACCATGTGTCGCTCTTCGCCGGAACGGGCCGGTTCGTCGACGACCACACCATCGTCCTCAGCGAAGTCAACGGCAATGAAAGGCTGTTGAGCGCCGAGAACATCGTCATCGCTACCGGCACCCGGCCGGCCAGGCCGCAGACCGTCGAGTTCGACGAGCGGACGATCCTGGACTCCGACAACGTTCTCAGCCTGGAGCGGGTGCCCCGGTCCATGGTCATCGTCGGGGCCGGCGTCATCGGCATGGAGTACGCCTCCATGTTCGCCGCCCTCGGAAGCAAGATCACCGTGGTCGAACAGCGGCCCGGGATGCTCGACTTCTGCGACGTCGAGGTGATCGAGTCGCTCAAGTACCACCTGCGGGACCTGGCGGTCACGTTCCGCTTCGGCGAGACGGTCGCCGCGGTCGAACGCCACCCGAAGGGCACCCTCACGATCCTGGAGAGCGGCAAGAAGATACCCGCCGACGCCGTGATGTACTCGGCGGGCCGCCAAGGGCTCACCGATGCCCTCGACCTGGACAAGGCGGGCCTGTCCGCCGACCGGCGCGGGCGCATCAAGGTCGACGAGCACTACCGCACCGAGGTCCCGCACATCTACGCGGTGGGCGACGTCATCGGCTTCCCCGCACTCGCGGCGACCTCGATGGAACAGGGGCGCACGGCGGCGTACCACGCGTGCGGCGAACCGGTGAACCCGATGCACGACCTCCAGCCCATCGGCATCTACACCATCCCGGAGATCAGCTTCATCGGGCGGACCGAGGACCAACTCACGGAGGACCGGGTGCCGTTCGAGGTAGGTATCTCCCGCTACCGCGAACTGGCCCGCGGGCAGATCATCGGCGACTCGCACGGCATGCTCAAGCTCCTGGTATCCCCGGACGACCGGAAACTGCTGGGTGTGCACTGCTTCGGCACCGGCGCCACCGAGCTGATCCACATCGGCCAGTCGGTGATGGGCTGCGGCGGAACGGTCGACTACCTCGTCGACGCCGTGTTCAACTACCCGACCCTCGCGGAGTCGTACAAGGTCGCCGCCCTCGACGCCACCAACAAGATCCGGCAGATCGACCGGCTCAGGGGCTGAGACCCCAGGCCACCCGCCCGGCCGAACGCGGCGCGCCGTGGATCGGTCGGGGCCCGGGGGCCGGTGGGGAGGGCTCCGCACCGGCCCCCGGGACGGTCCGGGGCGTGACGCAGCAGCCCCCGGCCGCCGGGCGGTGGGCCGCGGCGGGCGCCGACCGGCGGCCGTGCGCCGGGCGAGCGCATAAGCTCGTCGGGTGGCCAAGTACTTCGATGTTCATCCCGAGAACCCTCAGCAGCGGACCATCACGCAGGTCGCCGACTCCATCCGGGCGGGTGCGCTGGTCGTGTACCCCACGGACTCCTGCTTCGCTCTGGGGTGCCAGCTGGGCAGCCGCGACGGCATCGACCGGATCCGCTCGATCCGCCGTCTCGACGACCGTCACCACTTCACCCTCGTGTGCCAGAACTTCGCGCAGCTCGGCCAGTTCGTGCACATCGACAACGACGTGTTCCGAGCCATCAAGGCCTCGACGCCCGGCAGCTACACGTTCATCCTGCCCGCGACCAGGGAGGTGCCTCGCAAGCTCCTCCACCCCAAGAAGAAGACGGTGGGCGTCCGCATTCCCGACCACGCCGTCGCCCAGGCCCTGCTCGCCGAGCTCGGGGAGCCGCTGCTGTCCAGCACGCTGCTCCTGCCCGACGAGGAGGAGCCGATGACCCAGGGCTGGGAGATCAAGGAGCAGCTCGACCATGTCGTGGACGCGGTGATCGACTCCGGGGACTGCGGCACCGAGCCGACGACCGTCATCGACTTCTCGAGCGGCGAGGCCGAGATCGTACGCAAGGGAGCGGGCGACATCTCGCGGTTCGAGTGACGCCGCACTCGGCGTGCGCGGGTCCGGGCACGCCGAGTGGGTCCGGGCCCGCCGTTCAGGTGGCGGACCCGGCCGTCACGAGGGTTCCGGGTGGCGGCGCCCTGGTCCCGCGCTCGTCCCGGTTCCGCTGAACGGGCCCTCCAGTGCCGCCCACTGGAGCAGCATGATGGTCTTGGCGTCGGCGATCTCGCCGCTGCGGATCATCTCCAGGGCCCTGCGGAAGGGCAGTTCGACGGTCTCGATGTCCTCGCCCTCCTCGTCCAGTCCCCCGCCCTCGTGGGTCCGGGTGGCCGGGCCGTACGAGGCCGCGTAGAACGTCACGCGTTCGGTGACCGAGCCCGGGCTCATGTAGACCTCGAAGACCCGCTCGACCTCGCCGACGGTGTGTCCCGTCTCCTCGACGACCTCCCGGCGCACCGCGACCTCCGGGTGCTCGTCGTCCTCGTCGAGCAGTCCGCCGGGCGTCTCGACGAGCATTCCGTCCGGGTGTCCGTTCACATAGACGGGGTAGCGGAACTGCCTGGTCAGCAGGACGGTCCCACGGTCCGTGTCGTACAGCAGGATGGTGGCGCCGTTGCCGCGGTCGTGCGTCTCGCGCTCCTGCGTGCTCCAGGTTCCGTCGGCGTTCCTGAAGTCGAAGGTCGTGGTGCGCTCCACGTACCAGTGGCAGGACAGCAGGGTCACGTCGCGGACCTTCACCCGGGGATTGCCCGTCAGGTCGAGTCCGGTCCGGTGCAGACCCGTACGGCCTCTGCGGTCGGGGGTGTCGATGCCCGCGGTCATCGGCCGCGCGCCGGGGAGGAGGGGCCGGCGGGGTTGCTGGTGGTGCAGTTGGTCATGCCTGCTTCTACCATCCGGATCCGTCCCGTGTCAGATGTGTCCGTACTTCACGGGCGGCCGGCGCGGCCCGTCGGGACGGCCGGGGAAGCCGGACGGTCAGCCCCCGGTCGGCAGGCCCGTGGTCCGTCGGACCACGTTCGAGCGCGCGCCGTAGGTGAAGGCCCTGACGCGGTACGAGGCCCGCTTCTCGCTGGGCAGCGTGATCAGGCCGACCGCGTTCACGTCCCGGTCGAGGACCGCCACGGGTACGTATCCGGAGGCGTCCCGGGTCCGGACCTCCAGCAGGAAGCCTTCCTCGTCGGAGGAGTTGTCGGTCCAGCGGAACAGGATCCCGTTGGCGTGCTTCACCGCGGCCTTCAGATCCGTGGGGGCTCCCCCGCCGGTGGGCCCCAGGGGTCGACCGCGGACCGTGCGGGCCGGGTCCGTGCGCGGGGGCAGCCAGCCGTGGTCTGTGTTCTCGTCGGTCTCGTCGCTCTCGTCGCTCTCGTCCTGCGCCCCGGGTGCGCCGGGCGGGAGGGCGACGTCCACCGGTCCTGAGGCGGGCCCCCGGAAGGCGCGCAGCCGGTAGTGGAAGGTGGTGCGGGGCATCAGGTCGGGGTGCCGGTGGCCCGTCACGCCCCTCGGCAGATACCGCAGGACCGTGTAGGGCCCCGCGGCGTCCGTCGCGAACTCCAGGACGTGACCCGACGCCTCCGTCCCCTCCGCGCCATCGACGTCCCGCCAGCTCAGGTCGATGTCGGTGGGTGAGGCCAACTCGGCCCGCAGCACCGGGGCCGTGCCCGCGTGGGGACGGGCACGGGCGTCGGTGGCGGCTGGGCTCCGGTTGGGCCGGGGGTCCTCCGCCGGGGGCGGGCCCGAGCAGGCCGACAGCGCGAGGACGAGGGCGGCCAGCGCCGTCGGTGCGGCGGAGCGCGTGAGAGGGCTCATCCGCTCGCGGCTACTTGCGCCAGAAGCGGACGTTGCTCCAGACCACGGTGGCGGGGCCGTTGCCGCTGTTGGTGCGGTAGGCGCCGAACTTGTCGTAGAAGCTGCCACCGGGGCTCGCATAGGTGTGCTGCAACGAGCCGTTGATGTAGGTGCGGTGCGAACTGCCGACCTGGTGGACGGTGTTGACCCGTACCGTGGCGCCGACCGTGGCCGCGTTCGAGAGCGTGTCGCCGCCGTGCACCGCGTACAGCCGCCCGCCCCGTTCGACCGCCAGCATGAAGTAGGGCCCTGCGGCGGACTCGTTGAAGGTCTGCTTGAGGCTGACGCGGGTGCCGCTGAGGCTGCTGACCCGGACGTAGCCCTCGAACTGCCGGGTACCTCCGGTGTAGGTGGCGTACCGTCGCTCGGCCCGCTGGTCGCCGCCGGCCGTGGAGCAGGTCAGCCGGAAGGTCAGGTCGTCGACCTGGCCGCAGCCCCGCTCCTGCACGGTGAAGGTCGGCGACACGGATGTCCAGCCGCCGGGCTCCACTTCGGCGGCGGCTCCGGGGGCGGCGGGCAGGGTGGCGGCGAAGGAGGCGCACACCGCACCGGTCACGGCGAGCGCGCGAAAGCGCGTGAGCATGTCCGCTCCTTGAGTGTGGGGGGTCAGCGGGAGATCACTGGGGCGGCGAGAAGGTCGTCGCCCACATCGCACTGGTTCACATGAGTGAACTATGACTATCTCTTTGAACTCCCGAGTGACGGTAGGACTGGACCATCGGGCCGTCAAGAGGTCCTGCCGGAAAGGCGGTTCGCTCCGGCCCACGTCCCGGAAGGACTCGGTCCGCCCGTCCGGCGGGATTCCGCCGGTGCACCCGGGGCGGGGGCGCGTCGCCGGTGTCCTCTGGCCCCCGTCCATGTGTACGTCCGGTGAACACCGCGGCCCCCGGCCGCGTATGCCGTCGTGCAGCCACCCGGCGCCCCGCGCCCGCACACCCCGAGGAGAGTCCGCGCATCATGACGGAGCAGCGATACCACGTCATCGGCCTGATCTGTGTCCGCTGTGCCGCAGCCGTCGAGCGCGAGGTGCGGCGGCTCACCGGGGTCGAGGCGGTGGCGGTCGACATCGTGGCCGGAACGGTCACCGTGACGGGCGGGGCCGTGGACGAGAACCGCGTCGCGGCGGCCATCGAGGACGCCGGCTACGAGGTGGCCGCGGTGCGCTGAGACGGGTCCACCGGGGCCACGCTCCGCCGCGCCCGCCGCACCGCCCGGGCGCTCAGCCGGGGACGCGCTGCGCGTCCGGGTCCCCGAGGTCCCCGGCGAAGTCGACGAGCGCACGGAAGTCGTCCTCGCGCAGACCGATGCGCGGATTGACGTGGTGCAGCAGGGCCGGACCGCGGTGGCGGGCGGTCACGTAAGCCTGGTCCGGCGAACTCTGCTCGTCGTCCACCCAGACGAAGGGGCGCCCGTCGGCGTGGTCCACCAGGGGGCCGGTCTTCCAGTGCACGCCGTCGGGGCGGTCCTGGAACAGGGCGGGGCCGAAGTCCACGAAGGGCAGTCGGGGAAGGCCGAGCGCCGGAGCGATCCACCGGTTGGCGTCGTCCATCCACGAGGTGGCCCAGCACAGTTCGAAGCCGAGCCCGAGCAGACGTCGGCCGTGCTCGGGGCTGAGCCGGATGCGCGAGGGCAGCCGCCCGGCCGAGCGGCCGCCCCGTCCGTCGGCCGCCGTGGCCTCCCGCGGCACCGCGAGGGTGATCCAGCCCTCGGAGCACGCCTCCGGTCCGGCGGCGTAGGGGTTGAGGGGCCCGTCCACGTCGAGGAACAGCAGCGGTCCGTTCATGCCCTCCCCCACGTTCCTGGCGCCCTGACCGCCCCGAACTGTAGTGAACGCGGCCCGCCCCAGCGAGCGCGGGCAGCACGCCAGGGTGCCGCCGCGGGACGCGGCCGCACCCCTGGGGCACTTCCACACGCCCGGACCCGGAAAGCGCGCCCCCGCGAGACCTGAGCCGTAGCGCGGGCGCCCCGGCGGCGGGCGGGCCGGAACCGTGGCCGGCCGAGCACGGAACGGGTGTCCGTGTCGGCGTCAGGCACGAGCGGGCGTCACAGCGGCACCGGCGCGCAGGGGCGCCCGTACCGACGCCCGGCACGAACGGATCAAGCCGACGCCGGGGCACAGGGAGGCTGGAACGACGCCGGGGCGCGAGCGGGCCGGGCCACACCGAGGCGCAAACAGTTCGGGCCTGCACCGGGCCGCAAGCCGGTGTCCGTCGCCGCCCCGGGGCGCGCGCGGGCAACCGTGCCGGCGCCCGGCGCTGTCCAGGCGCCGCCTTCGCGGCGGGGCTACGAGCGGCGGCGGGGCTTGCCGCGCTTCGCGCCCTTGGCCCCCTTGGGGGCACCGGCCGCGCGCGGGTTCCTGCCGGTGGCCCGGCCCGTGCCCGCGGCCGGCTTGCGCCGCGCCGGGGCCTTCTCGGGGCGCCTGCCCTTCGCGTCGGACTGCGCCGCGCCCTCGGACTGCGACGCGGAGCGGCCCCGCGAGCTGTTGACGGTCCGCCCCCGGACGATCCCGATGAAGTCCTCGACCCGGTCGGTCGTCCTGTCCTCGGGCCAGCACAGGGCGACCCTCGACTCGGGGGCGTCGGTCACCGGGCGGTACGTGAGGTCCTTGCGGTGGTGCAGCCGGGCGAGCGACTGCGGAACGATCAGGACACCCACACCCGCCGCCACCAGCTCGATCGCGTCGGCCGTCGTGGCGGGGCGCTCGACGGCCGGCCGGCCCGGCAGGCGCTCCCAGTGGAGCGCGTCGTCGAGGGGGTGCAGCACGATCTCGTCGGCCAGGTCCTCGGCCGTGACCTCGTCCACGGCCGCCACGACATGGTCCTTCGGGGCCACGACGACGCTGGTCTCGGTGTAGAGCGGGATCGCGCTCAGATCGGCGTCGTCGACCGGGAGCCGCACGAAGGCCGCGTCGGCGCCACCGGACCGCAGGACGCCGAACGCCTCGTCCGGGGCCACCGGGAGGAGCGTCAGCGGAACGTCGGGCAGCCGCTCGTTCCAGATCCGCACCCACTTGCTGGGCGTCACTCCCGGGACGTACGCGAGCCGGAACGAGGGGGAATCTTCCGAGCCTGTCACCTGGCCAGGTTACCGGTCGTGGTCGGAGGTGGTTCACATGCTCGATACCCTGGACGGTATGACGTCGCACCAGAACACTCAGACGATGAAGCCCGCGACCGCGGCGAAGAAGCTGGGTGTGTACCTCGAGGCCACCCCCGCAGAGTTCCAGGAGGGTGTCGTCTCGCGCTCCGAGCTGAACGCGCTCCAGACCGACCCGCCGGAGTGGCTGCAGGAGCTGCGGCGCACCGGCCCGCACCCCCGCCCGGTGGTCGCCGCGAAGCTCGGCGTGTCCATCGCGGGGCTGGCCCGCGGCGGAGTGACCGACGCCCTCACCACCGAGCAGATCGAGGCACTGAAGGAGGACCAGCCCGACTGGCTGCGCAAGGAGCGCGCCACCCAGGCCGAGGTCCGCAAGGAGACGGTCCGCATCAAGGAGAAGCAGGCAGAGCGCGCCAAGGCCGAGGAGCGCGACTCCCGCTCCTGACGCCGTGGGGACACGGCTCCCGCTCCGCCGCTCCCCCGGCACGCCCTGTGGAAGACTCGACGCGTGATCATCGAACGCGCGTACGCCCACACCGCTTCGTACGACGCCGGCGCCTGGCCCTGGTCCGTGCCCTGTGTACGGGGACTGCTGGCCGACGGTCTGCGGTTCACCGCTCCGGTGACCTTCGTCGTGGGGGAGAACGGCTCGGGCAAGTCCACCCTGGTCGAGGCGCTCGCGGAGGGCTTCGGACTGGACTCGTGGGGCGGGTCGCACGACTGGCGCTACGCGAGCCACCGGTCGAAGTCCGTCCTCGGCGAGCGGATCCGCTTCGACGCGGCGGCCGGCGGACGCCGGATGCTCGGCAGCTGGTCCGCCCGGAAGGGGTTCTTCCTGCGGGCGGAGACCGCCATGGACGCGCTGGACCGGGAGGGGTTCGCGCCGGACTCGGTCAGTCACGGCGAGGGCTTCCTCGCGGCGTTCCGCGGGAAGTTCCTGCAGCCGGGCCTGTACGTACTGGACGAGCCGGAGGCCGCGCTCTCGTTCTCGTCCTGTCTTGAACTGCTGGGCCACATCGACCAGTTGGTGAAGCAGGGCGGCCAGGTGATCTGTGCGACGCACTCTCCGCTGCTGACCGCGCTGCCCGGTGCGGACATCGTCGAGGTCGGCGACCACGGGATGCGCCGGGTGGCGTGGCAGGACCTCGCCCTGGTCGACCACTGGCGCCGCTACCTCGCCGATCCCCGGGCCTACCTCCGGCACATCGTCGACTGAGCGGTACCCGCGGGCGCGGGGGCCCGGGTCTCCTGCGAGAATCCGCCGGAACGATCAGTGCCGGTGTTCCGCCGACCGCGCCCGGGACCGTTCCCGGCGTCGGCGGACCCCGCCCGGACGATGGAGGAGCCTCGTGCCACTGCCCTCGGAACCGTTGCGGAAGCTGGGCTTCCTGACCATCGGGCTGTTCGACGGGGCGGACCCGCGCTCCGGGCACGAGTCCACGCTGGAGATCATCGAGCTGGGCGAACGGCTCGGCTTCGACAGCGCGTGGGTGCGCCACCGCCACCTCCAGTACGGGATCTCCTCCCCCGTGGCCGTCCTCGCGGCGGCCTCCCAGCGCACCAGCCGCATCGAGCTGGGCACCGCGGTCATCCCGCTGGGCTGGGAGAACCCCCTTCGGCTGGCCGAGGACCTGGCGACGGTCGACATCCTGTCCGGCGGCCGGCTGAACCCCGGCGTCAGCGTCGGCCCGCCGATGCACTACGAGCAGGTCAAGCACGCGCTGTATCCGGACACGGCGGACGCGGAGGACTTCGGCCACGACCGCGTGGCCCGGCTGCTGGACCTCGTACGCGGCGAGCCGGCCACCGCGTTCAGCGGCACCGAGGGCTTCGAGGTCTTCTCGGACCGGGTGCAGCCGCACTCCCCCGGTCTGGGAGGCCGCATGTGGTACGGCGGCGGAAGCCTGCGTTCTGCCCGCTGGGCCGGCGAGCACGGGATGAACTTCCTGACCAGCAGCGTCGTGAAGGCCGAGGAGTCGGAGGACTTCGCCGAGATCCAGCTCTCGCACGTTCGGGCCTTCCGCGCCCACCACCCCGACGGCGCACGGGCCCGGGTCTCCCAGGGCCTCGTCGTGATCCCCACGGACAGCGCCACCGCCGACCAGCGCGCCAAGTACGAGGCGTACGCGCGGCAGCGGAGGCCGCGCACCGCCGAGCCGCAGGGACCCGCGCGGCTGATGTTCGCGCCGGACCTGGTCGGCACGTCGAACGAGATCGCCGAACGCCTTTACTCCCAGGCCGCGTTCCGGGAGATCGACGAGGTCGCCTTCGCGCTGCCCTTCACCTTCGAGCACGACGACTACGTGCAGATCCTGACCGACATCGCGACCCGGCTCGGGCCGGCCCTGGGACGGCCCGCACCCGCCGCGAATGCCGGTGACCGACCCCGTTGAGCCGTCGGCCACCGTGCCCGATCGGCCGCCGGGCCCGCCGCGCGCCCGGCAGGCGGACACCGCGCGGCTGCCCCCGGGTGGCCAAAACCCGACCCTGGCGGCCCTGTTGACCTCGAAGGACGCGTCGCGCGGCCCGGCCGTTCGGTTAGGTTGACGGTCCACGGCCGGACCGCGATCCGCAGGAGGCGCTCTCGTGACAGACCAGGAACCGCAGCTCGTCGCCGCCGGGATACGGGCCCGGATCGACACGGAGAAGCCGCACTCCGCCCGCTTCTGGAACTACTTCGTGGGTGGCAAGGACCACTACGAGGTGGACCGCGAGATCGGGGACCACATCAAGACGATCTTCCCCGGCCTGGTCGACGTGGCGCGCACGAGCCGGCAGTTCCTGGGGCGGGCGGTGCGGCACCTGGCGGGCGAGGAGGGCGTACGGCAGTTCCTGGACATCGGCACCGGCCTGCCGACCGCGGACAACACCCACGAGGTGGCCCAGCGCACGGCGCCGGACGCCCGCGTCGTGTACGTCGACAACGACCCCCTGGTGCTCGCCCACGCCAGGGCGCTGCTGACCAGCACGCCGGAGGGCGACACGGCGTACATCGACGCCGATCTGTACGAGCCCGAGGCGATCCTGGAGGCGGCGGCCCGGACACTGGACCTGTCGCGGCCCGTGGCCCTGATGATCCTCAACACGCTCGGGCACGTGGCAGACCACGGCCGTGCCCTGGACCTCGTCGGCCGTCTCATGTCAGGCCTGCCGTCCGGCAGCTACCTGGTGATCAGTGACAGCACCGCCACCAGCGAGGGCATGATCGCCGCTTCGAAGGCGTACAACGCCAGTGGGGCCGTCCCGTACCACGTACGGGAAGTGGCCGAGATCGCCGCCTTCTTCGACGGGCTCGATCCGGTCGAACCCGGCGTCGTCCAGGTCACCCAGTGGCGTCCGGACTCCGCCGGTTCGGTGGTCGACGCCTACTGCGGCGTCGGCCGCAAGCCCTGACCGTCCGGAGTCCGGCGTCCCCGGGCACCGCGTCCGGGGACCGTCCCTCAGGTGACGTCGGACAGCTTCGGCATGTCGCCCTCGGTGGTGGTGATGTCGATCACCGAGAAGGACGCGCCCTGCGGGTCGGTGAGTGCGGCGAAGCGGCCGAAGGGGCTGCTCATGGGGCCGAAGCGGAGGATCGCACCGCGTTCGGTCGCCTTCGCCACCGCCGCGTCGCAGTCCTCGACCGTGAAGTAGACGTTGACGTACGACGGCACCTCGGGCGGGAACTCGTCCGTCATCAGCATCCGGCCGAGCACGGTCTCGTCGCCGACGTTGAACAGCCTGAAGTCCATCTCGTCGTCGAGCAGTTGCTGCGCGGTGTAGGGGAAGACGCCCGTCAGGAAGGGGTCCGACCGGTCCGGCTCCCTGGTGAACAGCTCGGCCCAGCAGTACGCGCCGGGTTCGGCCGTCAGCTCGAAGCCCTCGTGGACGCCCGCCTGCCACACGCCGAAGACGGCGCCGCTGGGCTCGCGGGCCAGGAGCATGGTGCCGAAGTCGCCGACGGCCATCGGCTCCATCAGGACCTCACCGCCCTTGTCGCGGATCTTGCGGGCGGTGGCGGCGGCGTCCGGGGACGCGAAGTACAGACACCAGGCCGACTGCCCCTCGGCGCCGGGCATCGGCGGCACCACCGCGGCCACGGCCTTGCCGTTCACGAGGGCCTGCGTGTAGTTCCCGAACTCCGACGACGCCTCGCTGAACGTCCAGCCGAGCACGTCCCCGTAGAAGCTCTTCGCACCCTCGACATCGCTGAACATCGCGTCGGCCCAGCACGGCGTTCCCTCGGGTTGTACGGCCATGGAAGTGACTCCCTCGTCTCAGGACCCCGCTGTCACGCCGTCCAGCCGTCGCCCGCCGCGCGCGCCGAGGACCGTGGAGAACGTGACCGGGGTCACATCCGTACACCGATGATGTCGGGTGGTCCCGCCGGTCCAACACAGCGACACGAGCAGGACCGGAACGACGGAACAGGATGCGGACATGAGTGAGACCGTGAAGGGCCCCGCGAGCTACTTCCCCTCGATCGAGAAGAAGTACGGCCGGCCCGTCGCCGAGTGGAAGAGCCTGATCCGGTCCTCGCCCCTGACCCGGCACATGGAGCTCGTGTCCTGGCTCAAGTCCGAGCACGGCATCGGGCACGGCCACGCCAACGCCCTGGTCGCCCACACCCTGGCCGAGGACAGCACCCCGCGGCCCGCGGCGGGCTGACGCGGGACCCTGCGGGCGGGTCAGATCGGGAGCAGCCGGGCGATCAGCGTGCTGAGCTGGTGGACGTTGCGGCACTCGTGCATCTCGACGACTTCCGCGTATTCGGGGGCGGCCGAGTCGCCCGTGCCCCACTGCGAGCGCGGTTCGGGGTTCAACCAGTAGACGCGGCGGGCGCGTTCGCGGACACCGCGGACCGCCGGCAGGTTCGGGTCGCTCATGTTGGTGCGGGCGTCGCCGAGGACGAACACGGTCGTACGGGAGCCCACCGCGTCGGTGTACCGCTCGGCGAACTCGCCGAAGGCGACACCGTAGTCGCTGCTCCCGTGCCAGCCCGTGAGGGTCGCCTCCGCCCGGATACGCGCGCCCAGCCCGTCCGGGTCGGCCGCTCCGGGCACCAGCAGTCCGGTCACCTCGTCGATCCGGTTGACGAAGGCGAACACCCTGACCTTGCTGAACTGCTCGTGCAGGGCCTGCACCAGCAGCATCGTGAAGTCGGAGAAGCCGGACACCGACCCCGACACGTCGCACAGGAGCACCAGTTCCGGCCGTACGGGCCGGCGGCGGCGCAGCACCGGGCGCATCGGTACGCCGCCGGTCGACAGCGATCCGCGCAGGGTCCTGCGCAGGTCGATGCTGCCGCGTGAGGCACGGCGGCGGCGGGCCGCCAGCCGGGTGGCCAGCTTGCGCGCGAGCGGCTGCACGGCCCGGCGCAGCTCGGCGAGCCGGTCGCGTCCGGCGAACAGGAAGTCGACCCGGTCGGCGGTGGGCGCGACGGCGCGGCGGGCGATCTCGTCGCGACCGCGCCGTTCGGCGACCCGGCGCCTGGCCTCGGTGGCGACCCGGCGCCGGAAGTCCTCGATGCGCCGCCGGATCTCGTCCTCCAGCAGACGGTCGGTGAACCCCGTCGCGCCGCCCCGGTTCCGGACCGTGTCGCGTACGCGGGCCAGCAGCGTCTGCGGGCGGATCCGGTCGAGGGTCTGGTACGACGACCAGCCGTCCGAGCCGGGCGAGGCGCCGTACCCGCCGAAGCCGTCCACCGCCTCGGCGGCCAGCCGGTCCAGCGCCGCCCGGTCGTCGGCGGCGAGCGCCTCCGCGAGCCGGTTCCGCAGGTCGTCGCGGTCCGCCGGCGCCCCGGTGCCCGGCGCTCCGACCCGGCGCGGGAAGTACACGTCGAAGACCGGGTCGAAGACCCGTCGCTGTCCGGTGCTGTGCAGCAGGGTGGCGGCCAGTCCCTCCCGCAGCAGTTCGCGGTCGGCGAGGCCGAGTGCCTCCAGTGCCTCGGCGGCGTCCACGGTCTCGCCGGTCCCGATGCGTACGCCGTGCGAGCGCAGCGCGCCGACCAGGCCGGTCAGCCGGTCGGCGACCCCGGTGACAGGTGCCGGAGCGCTCACAGGGCTTCCAGGTCCAGCTTGGCCGCGGCCTTGAGGATGTCGTCCTGGTGCTTGAGGATCACGCCGAGGCTGTCGCGTACGACGTTCTCGTCGAGGGTGTCGGCGCCCAGCGCGAGCAGCGTGCGCGCCCAGTCGATGGTCTCGGCGACGGACGGCACCTTGCGCAGGTCCATCTCGCGCAGCGCGCCGACGACCCGTACCACGGACGTGGTGAGCGCCTCGTCGAGGCCGGGTACCTTCAGCCGGACGATCCGGCGCTCCAACTCCTCGTCGGGGAAGCCGATGTGGAGGAAGAGGCAGCGGCGGCGCAGCGCCTCGGACAGCTCGCGGCTCGCGTTCGACGTGAGCACCACGAAGGGGCGGCGGGTGGCGCTGATCGTGCCGAGTTCGGGGACGGTGACCTGGAAGTCGCTGAGCACTTCGAGCAGCAGGCCCTCGACCTCGACGTCCGCCTTGTCGGTCTCGTCGACGAGCAGGACGGTGGGTTCGTCGCCGCGGATCGCGGTCAGCAGCGGCCTGGCGAGCAGGAACTCCTCGCTGAAGATGTCCGTGCGGGCCTCGTCCCACGTCTCGTCGCGGCCCGCGCTGATGCGCAGCAGCTGTTTGGCGTGGTTCCACTCGTACAGGGCCCGTGACTCGTCGACGCCCTCGTAGCACTGGAGGCGGACCAGTCGGGCGTCGGCGACCTGCGCGACGGCCTTGGCGAGTTCCGTCTTGCCGACCCCCGCGGGGCCCTCGACCAGCAGGGGTTTGCCGAGGCGGTCGGCCAGGAACACGGTGGTGGCGACGGCCGGGGAGGCGAGGTAGCCGGTCTCGGCGAGGCGGGCGGAGACGTCGTCGACGGATGTGAACAGCAACGGGGCCTCCGGCTCGGCGCGACAGCGTGAGAACAACTATCTAAGCGCTTGTTCACCGACTCTGTCACGTGTGACGGCGCCCACGCGCCGCGCCCGCCCGCCTGCCTGCGGGACGCGGCGCCGCCCGGCACCCGCGCGCCCCGCCGCCGATGGCCTGCCGCACCGACCGCACCCCGCGTGGGCCGGACGCGGGCGCCCGGAAGGGCCGACCGTTGTCAGCCCGTGGAGACCTGGAAGGCGTCGGCGCGCACATGGCGCATGACGCAACTCGCGACGCGGTAGCGGCCGTTGGGCAGTGCGGCGGTGGACTTCGTCACCCGGACCACGAGGGGCCCGGCCCACTCGTACCCCTTGCGCGCGCCGTGCCGTGCCAGGCTGTCGGTGAGTACCTGTCCCACCCGGCTGCCGCGCCGGGCGAGTTCGTCGTGGACGGTCTCGGACAGTTCGATGTCGTACGCGTTCGGAACGACCACGCGGCGTTCGCTGCACAGCACGACGTTGCTGTCGCACTCCCCGTGCAGCGCGTCGACGAGTTCGACCGGCCCCTTTCCCCTCAGGTGCGCGAACAGCGCGTCCTCGAAACGCTCCACCGCTCGTTCCCATCGCGTCAGTGTGCCCACGTCCCCGCCTCTCGTCCGCCGCGTCCCTGTCATGAGTGCGGGTGCCCGGAGTTCGGCTTCCGACTCATGCGGCGCGCGACTCGTCGGAACGCGCCGCGCTGGGTACCCGTACCGCATGAGCGATGTCGTTGCGTCCGATGAGATCCTGCGCCGCATCCAGCGAGCCCTGTCGGTGGCGAGGCGGGAGGAGCAGGCCTGGAAGACACGGAGCGTCGATCTCCGGGCCTCCGATCCGGAGGGCTGCCGGGAGGCCGAGGTGCGGGCCCGCGCCTACGAGGCGGTACGCACCGTGCTGGACGAGATCGTGACACCCGGCGCGCACGGGCCGGACAGTTGAGCCGCATCGGGGTCAACCCGTCTCCCGGCGGGGCGAGTTGAGGATGCCGTCGGCGAGCGCGCGCCGCAGGGCGGATGTCCTCCGGTGGGCGCGACGACCGCTGCCCGCTGCCGCGCCCGTCCCGTCACACGAGTGCCCCGCCCCGCGTGCGGGCTCCGTCGAAGGCGCCTAGAAAGGACTCAGACCGCGTCCTGTGTGCCGTACCCCCGGCCCAGGACCGCGGCAGCACCCTTCGTATGGAGTTCAGTATGACAACCCATCCGCCGTTCGCGTCCGACAGACCTGGCATATCCCCCGAGAGCGTGATCGACCCGCCCCCGTCGCCACCGGCGGCACCCCGACCGGGAGTCGATCGCTCCGCGGACAGGTACGAGGACCCCATCGACGGACTGGTGCACGCCGCCGTCGCGGACCGGCCGCTCGACGAGGTCGTCCAGCTCATCGAGGCGCTGGAGCGCTCACCCCGGTACGCACGCGCCACGGTCGACGCGCTGCGGGCCGTCGGCACCGACCGGTCGGTGGAGGACGTGACACGGCTCGTGACGCTGCTGACCAGGCCGCCGCGGAACGCGGACAGCGCGGACGAGGCGATCCGGGCGGCGGCCGGCGGCCGGACCGTCGAGGACGTCACCCGGCTCATGGCGCTGCTCCACCAGCCCTCCGTGGAGCCGCACTGCGGGGAGGCCGCCGTACGGGCGGCCGCCACCACCCGCCCCGTCGAGGATCTCGCGCGGCTGATCGGCCGCATGACCGAACAGCAGGCGGCCGAGGAGTCGACGGCCGACGACCGGGCGAACCGGCCCGCGGACGGGTCGCAGGCCGACGGGTCCGGGGGCACCGGACGGTCGGAGGACACCCGAGGCACCACTGGCGCCATGACCGCAGGCGCGAACGGCGTGGACCCGGGTTCCGTGCCGGGAGCGCCGGTTCGCACGCGGGCCGCCGGGGCCGGCCTCCTGCCCGAACGGTCGCGGCAGGTCGCGGCGTTGGCGCTCGTGGCGTGCGGGGTGGCCCAGTTCCCGTCCGGACGGGACGGCGCCCCGGTCGCCGCCTACGGCCTGGCGATCGGCACGGCCGTGCTGTGCCTGCTGCTGGGCGTGGCGCTCCTCCGTACGGGCCGCGCCGCCCGGCTGTCCTTCGTGCTTCTGGTCCTGGGTGTCGTGGTGTCGGCGGCACCCGCGGCAGGCCGGCTGCTGGAGGCGCGGCTCGGCTCGGCGGGGCTGAGCCGAGCGCTCGGCCTCACCCTCGCCCCGCCCTGGCTCGCCGGTGCCGCAGCCGCCCTGGCCGCCCTGTCGGCGCTGACCGCCCTGCTCGTACTCGTGACGGCACGCGGAGCCGCGAGCGGGTCCGACGAGGTCCGGTCGCCGGCCGGCTCCCGGCGGAACGAGGGCTGACCGGGCCGGCGTCACGCGTCACGCGTCACGCGCCCCCTCGCCGCCCGGCGGGAGGGGGCGCGTGCCGCCGCGGTCGTCGCCGGGGGCGGAAGCGGGCAGCCGCAGGGTGAAGACCGATCCCGTGCCGACCTCGCTGGCGGCCGACACGGTCCCGCCGTGGGCCGTGACCAGCTGACGCACGATAGACAGGCCGAGACCGCTGCCCCCGGTGCGCCGGTTGCGGGACTTCTCCGCGCGCCAGAACCGGTCGAACACACTGGGCAGGTCCTCCGCGGCGATGCCCCGGCCGGTGTCGGCCACGTCGAAGAGGACGTGCCCGTCGTGGTGCCGGGCGGACAGCGTGACCGTCCCACCTCCGGGGGTGTGGCGTAGCGCGTTGGACACCAGGTTGCCGAGGGCCTGCCGCATGCGGACCGGGTCCGCGTCGAGCCACGGGGAGCCGTCGACCCGCGTGCTCAGGCGGACGCCCGCCGCCTCGGCCGCGACGCGGTGCGCCGCGACGACCTGGTCCAACAGGTCGCCCGCGCGCACCGGTTCGGGGTGGAGCGCCAGCGTGCCCGCGTCGGCGGCCGCGAGGTCCTGGAGGTCGTCGATGACGCGCTGGAGCACGACGGCCTCCTCGTGCAGCGACGCGAGCAGCTCGGGGTCGGGTTCGACGAGTCCGTCACGGGTCACCTCCAGCCAGCCCCGGATGTTGGTCAGGGGGGTGCGCAGCTCGTGGGCGATGTCGGCCACCATCGCCTTGCGCTGCGCCTCCAATCGTTCGCGGCGCTCCGTCAGTTCGTTGAAGGCGACCGCCAGGATGCCCGTCTCGTCCTGGGTCGTCACGGGGACACGGGTGTGCAGGTCCGGCGGCTGCTGGGCTGCGTGGGTCAGCGCGCGCAGCGGCCGTACGAGCCGGGTGGCGAGCACCGCGGTCACGGCCACCGTGAGCGCGAGGACGAGCCCGGTGACGCCGAAGACCTTCGCCTTGTTGGCGGCCGACATGTCGAAGGTGGGGAGCGGGCTGTCGCCGCCGCCCAGGAACAGTTCGGCGGCGGGGGCGACGTACGGGTCCAACTGCTTCCGGCGGGCACCGTCGACGCACTCCCGGGCCTCCTCGGCGACACGGTCCGCCGTTCGCCCGTCGGCCCGGTCCTCGGGGTCGAGGTACCGGGTGCGCGGCGGAGGGCGCGTGAGATCGAGCCCCACACCCAGCGGCCCGTAGAGCTTCAGCTGCCCCAGGTCCGCGCATTCCCGGGCGAGCGCCGTCAGTTCGTCGAGTGCCTTCTCCTCGGTGGCCGTCAGGGTGTTGAGGACGCCGTCGGCGCAGGGCGTCGGCACCTCGCCCCCGTCGACGGTGCCGTTCTCGTCGACGAGGATCGAACGGCCGCTGGGCAGGCGGGTGATGGTCGTCCCGACGCCGTTGGCGGCGAAGCAGCCCCGGCGCTTCTCGGCCAGCAGGCGCACCCGGTCGCGCTCCGCGGGCGGCAGCTCGTACGGGCCGACCGCCCGCGGGTCGATGCCGCTGAGCTGCGCCCCCGGCTCGGTGAACGTGTCGGTGCGCAGCGGGTCGACGGCGGCGGCGGCGCGGGGCGGCAGGTCCGTGCCGGGCGGGGCGGAGTCGGCGACGGGCGTGCGGTCGGGCGCGGTCAGGGCGATGCGTCGGCCCGTGCTCCGGGACAGGGAGCGCACGGTCTCCTGGACGCCGGACCAGTCGGGGTGGGTGGCCGCGTATCCGCTGAGCCGCCTCAGGATGTCCGTGTCGTCGGCCAGCACCTGTCCCTGCTCCTCGCGGATCGCCCGCGTGGTGGTCTCGACGGCGAGCCAGGCCGTCGCGGCGACGGAGCACACGGCGATCAGCACGGAGGTGAACAGCAGGCGGACCAGGAGCCGTCTGCGCAGGGGGATCGCGTGCTTCACCCTCGGTCCCCGCTGAACTTGTAGCCGACGCCGAAGACGGTCACCAGCCTCACCGGTCTGCGCGGATCGCTCTCGATCTTCCTGCGCAGGTTCATGATGTGCACGTCCACGGCCCGTTCGGTCGAGGCGCGGTCGATGCCCCGGGTGCACCGGAGCAACTGCTGCCGGGTGAAGACCCGTTCCGGCTCGGCGGCCATGGCGAGCAGGATCTCGTACTCGGCCGGGGTGCAGTCCACGGCGGCGCCGTCGCACACCACGGTGTGGCGTACCGGGTCCAGGGTGATCCCGGCCGCGCGGACGAGCGGGTCGCCGCGCGTGCCGTCGGCCGGACGCCCGCTGCGGCGCAGGACCGTACGGATGCGGGCCATCAGCTCGCGCGGGCTGTACGGCTTGGTCATGTAGTCGTCGGCGCCGAGTTCGAGGCCGAGCAGCACGTCCTCCTCCGTGGACCGGGCGGTGAGCATCAGGACGGGGATGTCGCCGTCCCGGCGGAGTGCCCGGCACACCTCGAAGCCGTCGACCACCGGGAGCATCAGGTCCAGGACCACGAGGTCGGGGCGCCGCTCCCGGACCGCCGCGAGCGCGGCTCCGCCGTCGTGGACCACGGTGGCGGTGTGTCCCTCGCCCAGCAGTGAGCGGCGGATCAGCTCGGCCTGCTTCTCGTCGTCCTCGGCAACCATCACATGTGCGCACACGCGGCCGATGCTAGGTGCCCCGGGTGCGGTCCGGTCGCGGGTGAGGGGCTTCCCACGTCCTGACGGATTCCTGACACCTCGCTGGTAGGAGAGCGCGGGGGCGGGTCCCCCGGTCCGGTTCAGCGTTCGAGCGCGGCCGCGTCCCCCATGACGACGACGGGGTCGAGGTCCGGATCCAGCGCGCGCAGGAGGGCCTTCATGTGGTCCTCGCGGAGGCTGACGCAGCCCTGGGTGGGGCCGCCGTGGTCGACGTGCAGCCAGATCCCACCGCCGCGGGATGCCCCGAGGGGTCGGGTCCAGTCCAGCGGGGTGTTGCCCGGATCGCGGTTGTAGTCGATGGCGACGACGTAGTCGAACGAGCCGGCCAGCGACTCGCCCTCGAAGCCCGTGCCGCTGATCGAGAAGCCGTCCGAGCGGTCGTACGGGAGGCGGGTGCCCGGGTCGGGGCGCAGTCCGCCGGCGTCCGTGAGTGTGTGGACGCCGATCGGGGAGCGCAGGTCGCCCGCCCGGTGGTGCCGTGTCCAGCCCTTCAGGGCGTTGTGGGCGGGCCATTCGGCGCCGGCCCGCCAGCCCGACGCCGTGCGCTCGTACAGCACCGCGGAGGACAGCGGCGAGTTCCTGCCGCGGCCGGTGACCACGAGGGCCTGACGGGTGTTCTGCGGGATCTCGGCCCGTGTTCCGGGCCCCAGACCGGGCAGCTCGCGGGGTGCCGCGTCCGGGGAGGCACTGGGTGCGGGGCGCGGTGGCGCTCCGGTGGCGGCTCGCGCCGCGACGGGTCCGGGTTGGGAATCCGTCGTCACCGCCGGTCCGGCCGTGCAGCCGGTGAGCAGGATCGAGGCGACCAGGACGGCGGCCGGACGGCACGCCGTGGCGGACTTGGGTGTGATCATGCATCGACCATGACCGACACATATGAGGAACCGGTCAGGTCCTCGGCCGGGCGTCGGGGTGTGTCGGAACCTCCACTTCGAAACATTCGTAGCTCTTGGCGATCGTTTTGGGGAATGTAGGCAAAGAGGTGGCATGCAGCAAGGCGTGGCGACCCGCCGGCACGCCGGAACGACCAACTTCGGCCATCCAGAAATCCCCGTGGTGGCGCCCGTTGACGCTCCGGAAGGCCGACCGTAAGGTCTGCGCTGCCATTCGGAAACATGCTCGAAACTTTCGCTTCGACAGAAGGGGACGACATGGCCACCCGTACCTCCACAGTTCAGCGGAGCACTCCCCCGCCCCGCCCGTCCCGAGCCCGAAGAGCCCTGCTGCTCGGTATGGCGGGCCTGCTCGCCGCGGCCGGCGTGACCACGCTGGCGGGAACCGCCCGGGCCGCGGGCACACTCGGCGCGGCGGCCGCCGAGAAGGGCCGCTACTTCGGCGCCGCGGTGGCGGCCAACCACCTCGGCGAGGCCGCGTACGCCACGACCCTGGACACCGAGTTCAACTCGGCCACGCCGGAGAACGAGATGAAGTGGGACGCGGTCGAGAGCACCCGCAACTCCTTCACCTTCGGGGCCGCCGACCAGATCGTCGGCCACGCGCAGGGCAAGGGCATGAAGGTCCGCGGGCACACGCTCGTCTGGCACTCCCAACTGCCTGGCTGGGTAAGCGGGTTGGGCGCCTCGGACCTCAGGGCCGCCATGAACAACCACATCACGCAGGTGATGCTGCACTACAAGGGGAAGATCCACTCCTGGGACGTCGTCAACGAGGCCTTCCAGGACGGCGGCAGCGGCGCCCGCCGCAGTTCGCCGTTCCAGGACAAGCTCGGCAACGGCTTCATCGAGGAGGCGTTCCGCACGGCCCGCGCCGCCGACCCGGCGGCGAAGCTCTGCTACAACGACTACAACACCGACGGGGCCAACGCGAAGAGCAACGCCGTCTACGCCATGGTCAAGGACTTCAAGGCGCGCGGTGTGCCCATCGACTGCGTGGGCTTCCAGTCCCACTTCAACAGCGCCTCGCCCGTGCCCGGCGACTACCGGGCCAACCTCCAGCGCTTCGCGGACCTCGGCGTGGACGTACAGATCACCGAACTGGACATCGAGGGCTCCGGCAGCTCGCAGGCGGCCAGTTACACCACCGTGGTCAACGCGTGCCTCGACGTCTCGCGCTGCACCGGCATCACCGTCTGGGGCGTCACCGACAAGTACTCGTGGCGGTCCGGCGGCACCCCCCTGCTCTTCGACGGCAACTACGCCAAGAAGCCCGCGTACACGGCCGTCCTCACCGCGCTCGGCGGCTCGGGCGGGGGCGGCGGAGGTGGCGCGACCTGCACGGTGTCGTACACCCGCACGGACGACTGGAACACCGGCTACAACGGCCGGGTGACGGTGACCGCGGGCAGCGCGGCCGTCAGCGGCTGGACGACGACCGTGACGATGACCTCCCCGCAGAAGATCTCCGCCACCTGGAACGGCACGCCCAGTTGGGACTCCAGCGGCAACGTCATGACCATGAGGCCCAACGGCAACGGGAACCTCGCCGCCGGCGCGTCCACGAGCTTCGGCTTCACCGTGACGAAGAACGGCAGCTCCGCGGCTCCGACGCTCGGCACCTGCACGGCGTCCTGACCCGTCCCCGACCGGACGCGCACGGCAACCGGCCGGCGGCGTCGAGCGGTGGCGCGGCGGATCGGGACCGCCGCGCCACCCTTCGCGCGAGGGGCACGCCGACAGGCCTGCGCGCCCGGTGTCTCCGAGAGCCGGATGGACCAACGTCGCGTGGGCAGTTATCAGTCGGGTACAGGAGCGTCCGGCTGCCGGGGGGACCATGGATGCAGGAGTGATCGCGGCGCGGATCGCCTCAGGCGCGCTGGTCCCGCTCGTGAAGAAGCTGTTCGTCCGTGAAGGGCCGGGAGCGGGCCTGGTCGGCCGGCCGGTGAGGATCTCGTCGCTGGTGTCCTTCACGGGCGAGAAGCGTCTGCTGACGGAGGCTGACCTGCGCAGACTCACCGCGGGACTGCTGCGGACCGCGGTGGGGTCGGCCCCCGTCGGCGAACGCCTGGTCGAACCGGCCGAGGAGGAGGCGGTGTCCCTGGCGCTGGCTCGCACCCTGACACGCCTCGGCGACCTGGAGATGGACGACGTACAGGCGGTCCGCCTGGGACCGCAGGCGCTGGCCAAGGCGCTCAAGGCCGCGGACGGCGACGGCACACGCGACCTGTCCGCCGACGGGGCACACCTCCACGACGCGCTGCTGCTGAGCGCCTGCCTGCACATCCTCCACTTCTTCACCCAGCGCTCGACCTTCGTGGCGCGCACCCTGGTCGAGCACAGCGGCCAACTCGCCGAAGCCATCGCGAAGACCGACCTGCTGCTGGCCCGGCATCCGTCCCCGATCACCAGGGACACCCTGTTCGAGGAGCGGTACGTCACCCACATCGCCCAGAAGCACGGCATGCTCGCCATCTACGGCATCGACCTCACCCGGTCACCCGAGCAATGGCCCCTCGGAACCGCGTACTTGAGCCTTGAGGCGGACCTCGGGCAGGACAGGCACCACGCCATGATCCGGGCGGAGTACGCGTTCAACGGACGTGATCGTGTCCTGCTGCGCGGAGTCGCGGGTTCTGGCAAGACGACCCTGGTGCAGTGGCTGGCGGTCACCACGGCACAGCAGGACCTGTCCCTCCTCAACAGCGACGCCCCGCTGGCGGCGCTCATCGGAAGGGTGCCGTTCGTCCTCCCGATGCGCACTCTGACCCGGCAGCACGACTACCTGCCGAACCCGGACGAGTTCCTGCACCGCACCCGGAGTCCGCTGGCCGGGGCACAACCGGCCGGTTGGGTGGACCGGGTGCTCTCCTCGGGACGCGGTCTCCTGCTCATCGACGGAATCGACGAGGTGTCCAAGCAGACGCGTGAGCGCACCCGTCGGTGGCTGCAGGACCTTCTCGTCACGTACCCCGGCAATGTCTGGCTGGTGACCTCACGCCCCTCGGCCGTACGCGACAAGTGGCTGGCCGCCGAGAAGTTCAGCGAACTGTCACTGGCCCCGATGAGCCGGCAGGACGTCGCCTCGTTCATTCACCGATGGCACAACGCGGCCCGCAGCGTGAGCACTCCCGAGCAGCAGGAGCTTCTCGACGGCTACGAGGCGTCCTTGGTGACGGCGGTCCGCACGAAGAAGGACCTCGCACGTCTCGCCACCAATCCCCTGATGTGCGGACTGATCTGCGCACTGCACTGCGACCGGCACGGCTACCTGCCCCGGGGACGCAAGGAACTGTACGAGGCCGCGCTGTCGATGCTGCTGGCCCGGCGCGACCGCGAACGGGACATGGACGCACCGGACGGGATCGACCTCACCGAGGACCCCAAGATCCGGCTGCTGCAGCGCCTGGCCTACAAGTTCATCCTCAACGGCAAGTCCGAGCTGGACCGCAGCCACGCCGAGCGCATCATCGCCGACACCCTGCCCAGCGTCCCGGTCGCGGCCGAACAGGGCGACGCCGCGGCGATCTTCCAGCACCTGCTGCTGCGCAGCGGTCTGCTGCGTGAGCCGGCGGTGGGCAGCATCGACTTCATCCACCGCACCTTCCAGGACTACCTGGGCGCGAAGGCCGCGGTCGAGGAGGGCGACATGGCCCTGCTGGTCCTGCGCGCGGTCGACTCCCAGTGGGAGGACGTCGTACGCATGGCGGTGGCGCACGCCCGTCCCCGGGAGGGCGCCGAACTGCTCCTGGACCTGATCAGGCGCGGGGACAGCTCGACGTCGACGTACCGCAGGAACCAACTGCACCTGCTGGCAACCGCCGCCGTCGAGCACGCCACCGAACTGGAGCCCCGCGTCCGGGACATGATCAGCGAACGGGCCGGTGCCCTCATCCCGCCGCGCAGCCGAAGAGAGGTGCGGGACCTCGTCGGCATCGGATCCGTCGCCCTGGAACTGCTCCCCGGGCCTGACCGGCTGTCGGACGAGGAAGCCCTTCTGACCGCCCACACGGCGATCCTCATCGGCGGGGACGCCGCCATCGCCCTGCTGGGCCGCTACAACCGCCACCCGGATCCGCGGGTACGGCAGCTCCTGTGCAACGCGTGGCACCGGTTCGACACGGCCGCCTACGCGGAAGGCGTTCTCGCCGGTCTGCTGGGGAGCGACGTCTACTTCGAGGTCACGACACCGGCAGAACTGGCCGCCTTCACGCCGTTGGGCGGCCGCTCCCACGTGCGGGTGTCCTCCGCGTTCGACACCAACCAGCTGATCCAGTCCCTGCACCCGGCCGGAGTCACCCACCTGTGGCTCCCGGCCGGGCAGTCCGTCACCTGGTACTGGCTGGCCGCCTTCCCGCGCCTGGAAACACTCACCCTCGACCTCGGCGCGGAGACCCTCGACGTCTCCTCGCTCGGAGCACACCCCGGTCTTCTCCATCTCCGCATCGCCAAGGCGCAGTCGACCGTGGGGCTGGAGTCGCTCGCCGACACCGTGGTGGTCACCCCCTACGAGCAGGACCCGGGAATCGTCCCCGGCGTGTGAGCCGGCCCGTCCGCGCACGGCGGCGCGTTCGACGTACGGTCCTTCGCCCCGAAACCGACCGCGCCCACGGCATCCCGCGCCGACCCGTCCGGAACCCGCGCAACACGGCGCTGTTTTTGGTATGTACCTGACCATGATCAGCCGCTAGGCTCGGCAGGCATTGAGAGCGCTCTCACCGTTCAGCTGTTCCACCCCCACGTTTCCTGGAACAACGAAGGGCCACTCCCTTGAGACGCACTACAGCCATGCGCACCGGCCTGTCCGCACTCCTCCTCCTCGGCGCCTGGGCGACCTCCGTCGCCGTACCCGCCTCGGCCGTCGGCGCCCCCGCACCCACCGGTACCTCCGACGCCCCGGCCTCGGACGCCCTCCTCGACGCCATGCGACGCGACTTCGGCCTGACAAGGGCCCAGGCCGAAGAGCGCCTCTCGGCGGAGAAGCGGGCGACAGCCGTCGAGTCGAAGGCCCGGCGTGCGGCGGGCGCCGCGTACGGAGGCTCCTGGTTCGACTCCGACAGCGGCGCGCTGACCGTCGCCGTCACCGCGGCCGCCTCCCCCGGCACCCTCGACGCGGTGCGCGCGACCGGCGCGACCGTCCGTACGGCCAAGTACAGCGCCCGCCACCTGGACGCGGCCAAGGCCCGCATCGACAAGCTGTCCGCGCCCGAGGGCGTCAGCAGCTGGCACGTCGACGCGAAGGCCGGATCGGTCGTCGTCTCCGTCGTCGGCGCCCAGCGGGCTGACAACGATGTCCGCGCGTT
The DNA here is from genome assembly GCF_014651055.1 of Streptomyces fructofermentans. GTDB lineage: Bacteria > Actinomycetota > Actinomycetes > Streptomycetales > Streptomycetaceae > Streptomyces > Streptomyces fructofermentans. Next base: position 199,005 of record NZ_BMWD01000007.1, on the reverse strand, counting down.
CCTCGCCCGGGCCCGAGCGGCAGGTCCCGTGACGGTCCAGGAGGCCGTCGAGGCACCGCAGACCTTCGCGGCAGGCACTGTCGGCGGCGACCCGTTCTACACCGGCAACGTCCGCTGCTCCATCGGCTTCTCCGTGCACGGCGGGTTCGTGACCGCCGGGCACTGCGGCCGGGCGGGCGCCGGGGTCAGCGGCTGGGACCGGTCCTACATAGGCAACTTCCAGGGCTCCTCGTTCCCCGACAACGACTACGCCTGGGTCAACGTCGGCAGCGGCTGGTGGACCGTACCGGTCGTACTCGGCTGGGGAACGGTCTCGGACCAGCTCGTCCGCGGGTCCGCCGAGGCGCCCGTCGGCGCGTCCATCTGCCGGTCGGGCTCCACGACGCACTGGCACTGCGGCACCGTGCTCGCCAAGAACGAGACGGTCAACTACAGCCAGGGCGCGGTGCACCAGATGACGAAGACCAGCGTCTGCGCGGAGCCGGGCGACTCCGGCGGCTCCTTCATCAGCGGCGACCAGGCGCAGGGCGTGACCTCCGGCGGCTGGGGCAACTGCTCCAGCGGCGGCCAGACCTGGCACCAGCCGGTGAACGAGATCCTCAACCGGTACGGCCTGCGGCTCCACACGGCCTGACCGGTCCGCACGGGGGTCACGGGCTCCGCCACCCCTGCGGGTCCGCACACCAGCGAGCGTGCGGGCCCGTTCCGGCGGGGTGGCGGGCCCGTGCCCGTTCGGCCGGCGCCGGGCACCGAGACCACTTCCCGCGCGCGCTCCGGGCGCGGGGAACCACTCGCGGTCCGGGCGCGCCTCCAACCTCCCGGTTGGTGACGGCCCGATCCGGGCGCGCCTCCAATCTCCCGGCGGGTGACGGCCTCCGGGGCTCAGGGCACGGCCGCCTCAGGTCCCGGCGCCTCAGGTCCCCGCGCCTCAGCTCCCCGGGCCGTCTCCGCTGCCCGGGACGGCGTCCTCAAGGCGCCCGGCGCCCGTCCCGACCGTCCGTACCCCTCCTGAGTACGGTTCGACGGGCGCCCGTAGGACCGTTCCTGGACCAAGGCGTGTCTGCCGCGTGACGGCGGCGCGTCGGCCCACCGGCCCGGACCGACCTGGACGGAGCCGGACACCACGCGGGCGACCGCCCCGGGTCGGCCCGCCCGCAGATCAGCACCCACCGGGCGCCGCGTGCGCGGGCTCGCGGGTTTGCGCACAACGGTGCCCCGGGTCCGCGGGGGACCCGGGGCACCGACGGTGCATGTCAGACCTTGCGCCACCTGGCCATGCCGAACGAGAACACCCCGAAGAGGACCAGTCCGACCGCGACGGCGACCAGCAGCCACGGCCCGGCCGGCGTCTCCGTGAACGAGCGCAGCGTGTCGTCCATGCCCTTGGCCTTGTCCGGTTCGAAGTCGACCGCCGCGCGGACCGCGAACGCGCCCGCCGCGGCGAACACCAGGCCCCGGGCCACTCCGCCCGCCACTCCGGTGAAGTCGACGGTCCGCCGCATCCGCCGCGACATCTCAGCCAGCCGGAGGTGCTTGTGGAACTTGCGCCGCGCGGCCTGCACGCCGATCACGAGGCCCGCGACCGCCACCGCGGCGCCGCCGATGCCCACGATCCACTGGCCGCCGGGCATCTCCAGAGCCTTGGCGGTGACGTCACGCGACCTGCCGTCGCTGGAACCGCTGCCGCCCGCGCCCGCCGCGAAGGACAGGGCCGAGTACGCGACGAAGCCGTAGAAGACGGCCCGTACCGCCGAGGCGCCACGCTTCTTCCAGGTCCCGCCGTCGGGTCCCGCCGCGCCGAAGACCACCTCGGACAGGCGCCACAGCGCCATGCCGACCAGTCCGGCGCCCAGGATCCAGAGCAGGACGGCGCCGAACGGCTGCTCGGCGACCTCCTGGAGCGCTCCCCCCTGGTCCGCCTGCTCCCCGCCGTCGCCGAAGGCGATCTGCAGGGCCAGCAGGCCGACCAGCACATAAATGACACCACGTGCCGTGAGCCCCGCCCTGGCGGCGCCTTCGATCACGGGGCGCGCCCGGCCTCTTCCGGCCCGGCTGCCTTGCGTCAACGTACTCATCATTCGTGCCTCCCCCCGTCCAGGTGCCCCGGCTCCTCCGGTCGACACGTGGCAGGCTCCGAAGGGCGGTACCTCCCGGTTTCGGAGCGAAGCGGCGCGATCGAACATACGATGGGCATGCGCCGGAGCGGCACGTTCGGCCGCCGCGCCGGCCCGCCGACCGCTCGGGGTGGGAGACGAATGGCACAGGGCACCGACGCAGCACGGACCGTCATCCTGACCGTGGACGACGATCCGGGGGTGTCGCGCGCTGTCGCCCGGGACCTGCGGCGCCGCTACGGCGAGACGTACCGCATCGTGCGCGCCGAGTCCGGCGAAAGCGCTCTCGAAGCACTCCGGGAGCTGAAGCTGCGCGGCGACCTGGTCGCGGTGATCCTCGCCGACTACCGCATGCCCCAGATGAACGGGATCGAGTTCCTGGAGCAGGCCCTGGACGTGTATCCGGGGGCCAGGCGGGTGCTGCTGACCGCGTACGCGGACACCAACGCGGCGATCGACGCGATCAACGTCATCGACCTCGACCACTATCTGCTCAAGCCGTGGGACCCGCCGGAGGAGAAGCTCTACCCGGTCGTGGACGATCTGCTGGAGGCCTGGCGGACCAGCGACTACCGGCCCGTGCCGGCCTGCAAGGTGGTCGGCCACCGGTGGTCGGCGCGCTCCTCGGACGTACGGGAGTTCCTGGCCCGCAACCAGGTGCCGTACCGCTGGTACTCGTCGGACACGCCGGAGGGGCAGCGGCTGCTGTCGGCGGCGGGGCAGGACGGACAGCGGCTGCCGCTCGTGATCACGCCCGACGGCACCCCGCTCGTCGAGCCCGACGACCCCGACCTGGCGGCCCATGTGGGGCTGGCCACGACGCCGACGGCCGAGTTCTACGACCTCGTCGTCATCGGCGGCGGCCCCGCCGGGCTCGGCGCCGCCGTGTACGGGGCGTCCGAGGGCCTGCGGACGGTGCTGGTGGAGCGGTCGGCGACGGGAGGTCAGGCGGGGCAGAGCTCCCGGATCGAGAACTACCTCGGCTTCCCGGACGGCGTGTCCGGCGGACAGCTCACCGAGCGGGCGCGCCGGCAGGCGGCGAAGTTCGGGGCCGAGATCCTCACGACGCGCGAGGTGACGGGCCTGGAGGTCGCCGGGGCGTCCCGCACCATCCGCTTCTCCGACGGTTCGGCGATCTCGTCGCACGCCGTGATCCTGGCGACGGGCGTGTCGTACCGGGAGTTGCGGGCGCCGGGGCTGGAGGGCCTGACGGGCTGCGGTGTCTTCTACGGTTCGTCGCTGACCGAGGCGTCGTCCTGCCAGGGCCAGGACGTGTACATCGTCGGTGGCGCCAACTCGGCGGGACAGGCGGCCATGTACCTGGCCCGGGGCGCCAAGTCGGTGACCATCCTCGTCCGCGGCCCGTCGCTGGCCGCCTCCATGTCGCACTACCTGATCCAGCAGATCGAGGAGGCACCGAACATCACGGTGCGCACCGGCACGGTCGTGGAGGCCGCGCACGGTTCGGACCACCTGGAGCAGCTGACTCTGCGGGACGTGGAGAGCGGGCACACCGAACTGGTCGACGCGCAGTGGATGTTCGTGTTCATCGGGGCCGCTCCGCTGACCGACTGGCTGGAGGGCACGGTCCTGCGGGACCCGCGCGGGTTCATCGTGGCCGGCCCGGACATGACGCCCGACGGGCAGCCGCCGGCGGACTGGGAGCTGGACCGGCCGCCGTACCACCTGGAGACCAACGTGCCCGGGGTGTTCGTGGCGGGGGACGCCCGGGCCGAGTCCGCGAAACGGGTCGCCTCCGCCGTCGGCGAGGGAGCCATGGCCGTGATGCTCGTCCACCGCTACCTGGAGCAGTCGTGAGCGGGCAGTCGATGCCGTGCGACGCGGCGGAACTCAGCACGCTGTTCCTCTTCGAGAAGCTGGACGGCGACCAACTCGCGCGGCTGTGCCGCGAGGGCAGGGTGGAGCGCTTCGAACCCGGCTTCGTGTACCAGGAGGGCGAGCCCGCCACCTGCTTCTTCGTGCTTCTGGAGGGCGCGCTCGTACTGTCGCGCCGGGTCGGCGACGACGACGTGGAGACCAACCGCAGCTCGCAGCGCGGGGTGTACGCGGGCGCCATGCAGGCGTATCTGACCGATGCGGAACTGCAGGACGCCCGGTACAAGGGCTCCTTGCGGGTGACCGAGCCCTCGCGGTTCTTCATCCTGCCCGCCGAGGCCTTCGCGGCGGTCCTGCGCGAGTGGTTCCCGATGGCGGTGCACCTGCTGGAAGGACTCTTCTTCGGTACGCAGAACACACAGCGGACGGTCGGACAGCGCGAGCGGCTGCTCGCCCTCGGCTCGCTGTCCGCCGGGCTGACCCACGAGCTCAACAACCCCGCGGCCGCGGCGGTGCGGGCGACGTCCTCGCTGCGGGACCGAGTGGCGGGGATGCGGCACAAGCTCGGTCTGATCGCGACGGGCCCGTACGCCCGTGACGCCCTGCAGACGCTCGTCGAGATCCAGGAGCGCACGGCCGAGCAGGTCGCCAAGGCGACACCCCTGAGCCCGCTGGAGGCCTCGGACCGGGAGGACGCGCTCGGCGACTGGTTCGACGACCACGGCATCGCGGGCGGCTGGCAGCTCGCGCCGACCTTCGTGCAAGCCGGGTTGGACACAGCGTGGCTGGACCAGGTGGCCGCGGCCGTCGAGGAGCAGACGCTCGAAGGAGCCGTGCGGTGGCTCAACTACACGGTCGAGACAGAGCTCCTGATGAACGAGATCGAGGACTCCACGACCCGTATCTCGCACCTGGTCGACGCCGCCAAGCAGTACTCGCAGCTCGACCGGGCGCCCTACCAGGTCACCGATGTGCACGAACTGCTGGACAGCACACTGCTGATGCTCTCCGGGAAGATCGGCGACGGTGTCAGGGTCGTCAAGGAGTACGAGCGGTCCGCGCCCCGGATTCCCGGCTATCCGGGCGAGTTGAACCAGGTCTGGACGAACGTCATCGACAACGCCGTCTCCGCGATGGGCGGGGAGGGCGTGCTCACCGTGCGCACCGCGCTCGAACGGGAGCAACTGCTCGTGGAGTTCCGCGACACGGGGCCCGGCGTGCCCGAGGAGATCCTCGACCGGATCTTCGACCCGTTCTTCACCACCAAACCCGTGGGCGAGGGCACCGGTCTCGGCCTCGACATCTCCTGGCGCATCGTGGTGAACAAGCACCACGGCCACATCGAGGTGCAGTCCGTGCCCGGAGACACCCGGTTCAGGGTCTTCCTCCCGCTCACCGCCACGGAGACCGACACCCCTCAGGAGGCGTCATGACCATCCCGGACGGCATCGATCCCACCGTCCCGCCGAGCGGCAGCGGCTGCGTCGAGTGCGAGGCCTCCGGCGGCTGGTGGTTCCATCTGCGGCGCTGCGCCCAGTGCGGTCACGTCGGCTGCTGCGACGACTCGCCGGCCAAGCACGCCACCGCCCACCACCACGACACGGGGCATCCCATCATCCGAAGCTTCGAACCGGGAGAGTCCTGGTTCTACAACTTCGCGAACTCCGAGATGTACGAGTCCGGCCCCGGCCTCGCTCCCCCGCTGAGCCACCCGGCCGACCAGCCAACGCCGGGACCCGCGGGACGGGTGCCGGAGAACTGGGCGCAGACGCTGCGCTGACCCGGCTCCCGCAGCGCGCGGGGGCCGTGTCCGCGGCACGTGCCAGGATGGGGCCGTGCCGACCACCGCATTCACCACGCCGTTCATCGGGCGTACGGACGAACTCGCCCGGCTGACCCGCGTCCTGGACCGGTCACGTGCCGGTGAGGCACGCGCCGTGCTGGTCGCGGGCGACGCGGGGGTCGGCAAGACCCGGGTGCTCGCGGAGGCCGCGGCGCACGCCAGGGACGCGGGGGCGACGGTCGTCACGGGTCACTGCGTCGACCTCGGTGACGTCGGGCTGCCGTATCTGCCGTTCACCGAGGTCCTGGGCGCGCTCGCGGGCGACGAGCGGTTCTCCGGCACGCTGGCCGCGCACCCCGTGGTGGACCGCCTGCTCGGCGCGGGCGGCGAGGGCGGGAAGGACGCGGACGGACGGCTCCAGCTCTTCGAGGGCATGGCCTCGCTGCTCGCCGATCTCGCCGCGACAGCGCCGCTGCTGCTGGTCCTGGAGGACCTGCACTGGGCGGACCAGTCCTCCCGCGACCTGCTGCGCTTCCTGCTCAGCCGGGGCATCCCGCGCCTCGCCCGGTCCCCGCTCCGCTCCGGCGCCGACGCCTCGTCCGCCGAGGGCCCGGCCGGCCGCCTGGCGGTGTTCGCCTCCTACCGCGCCGACGACCTGCACCGCCGGCATCCACTGCGCCCCCTGCTCGCCGAACTGGTGCGGCTGCCCGCCGTCGAGCGGCTCGAACTGCGGCCCATGCCGGACGGCGAAGTGGCCAGCCTCGTCCGGGCCCAGCGGGCCGACCCGCTGCCCGAGGTCACCGTCCGCCGCATCGTCGAACGCGCCGAGGGCAACGCGTTCTACGCCGAGGAACTGCTCGCCGCCACGTCCGGGTCGGCCGGCGGCACGGAGTCCGCCGTGCCCAGCGGTCTGGCCGACGTACTGCTCATCCGCTTCGAGCAACTGACCGACACCGCGCAGCAGGTGCTGCGCACCGCGGCTGTCGCCGGCCGCCGCGTGGGGCACGAGGTGCTGAGCGAAGCCGTCGAACTTCCGGACGGGGAACTGGAGTCGGCGCTGCGCGAGGCGGTCGGGCGGCAACTCCTGGTTCCGGACGGGGACAACACCTACTCGTTCCGGCACGCGCTGATCCGGGAGGCCGTCTACGCCGACCTCCTGCCCGGCGAACGGGTGCGCCTGCACCGGGTGTTCGCCTCGGTGCTGGGCCGCCGCGGCCGTCCCGGCGAGAGCGCGGCGGAGCGCGCCCACCACTCGCGCGAGAGCCACGACCTGCCGGATGCCCTCGCGGCCTCGCTGGAGGCGGCGGACCACGCCGGGCGGCTGCGCGCGCCCGCCGAGGAGCTGCGCCACCTCGAGGCGGTCCTCGACCTGTGGTCGGCGGTGCCCGCGGACGCGCGGCCGGACGGCGCCGACACGGTCACCCTGACCCTGCGCGCCTCGGCCGCTGCCGCGCGCGCCGGCGAGGCACACCGGGCCGTCTCTCTCACCCGGTCCGCGCTGGCCCGGGTCGGCACGGAGGACGACACCGAACTCGCCGCGCGCGTGCGGTACACGCTCGCGGGCAATCTGATGCGCGTCGACAGTCTCGCGGCCGCCTTCGAGTACAGCAGCGAGGCGCTCGCGATGATCCCGGCCGAACCGCCGTCGCGTACGTGGGTGTGGGCCGCCGCGACCCATGTCATGGCCGCCAACTACGTGGGCGACACCGCGACCGCCCGGCGTGTGGCCCGCGAGGCGCTCGGGGTCGCCGAGGTGCTGGACCTGTCCGACGCCAGGGCCGACCTGCTGGTCTCCCTCGTCGGCCTGGAGGGGGACGGCAGGCGCACGGCCCAGGGGCGGGCGCGGCTGCGCGAGGCCCGTGACCTGGCCCGCCGCGCCGGGAACTCGGCCATCGAGATGCGCGCGCTGTTCAACGTGGCGATCGGCGCGTACGAGTCGGGCGACCTGGACGAGTGCCTCACCTCGATCTCGGAGGGGCTGGAGCGCGCCGGCCACGCGGGGCTCCTCTCCTCGCCGTACCCGTTGGAGATGCGCTATCTGCGGTCCCTGGTGCTGTTCACCCTGGGCCGGTGGGACGAGTGCGTCGAGGCGGCCGAGGCCGACGCACGGCGGCTGCCCGCGGCCGGCGGGTACGCGCTCGCACCGGCGCTGTCCGTGGCTCTGGCACGGGGTGACCTGGGCGCCGAGGAGCGGGCCAGGACACTGCTGGAGGGACCCTTCGACTGGATGGCGACGCTGGTGGCCGGTGTCCTGCTCACCGACGCGGCGGTGCTGCGGGGCGACGCCGTGACGGCCGTCGCGCAGGTCCGTGCGACCGCGCAGGCGCTCGTCGACGAGGGCGAGACTGCTCCGGACGTGGCCGTACGCCTGGCCGCGCTCGCGCTGGCCGCCGTCGCCGACACGGCGGCGGAGGCCCGTGCCACGGGCGACGAGGGCGGGGTCCGGCGCTGGACGGACACCGGCGCCGAGCTGGTGGAACTGGCCCGGTCGGTCGCCGCCAGGGGGGAGGACGGTTCCCGCCAGGGGCCCGAGGGGCTGGCGTGGCTGGCCCGCGTCGAGGCCGAGTGGACGCGGGTCACGGCGGCGCCGGGCACCGGGGCCTGGGAGAAGGCCGTCACCGCGTTCGGCTACGGCAACGTGTACGAGCAGGCGCGCTGCCGCCTCCGGCTGGCGCAGGCCCTGCTGGCGGCGGGGCGGCGGTCGGAGGCCGCCGAGCAGGCGCGTGCCGTGCGCGACACGGCGGACCGCCTGGGTGCCGTGCCCCTGCGCGACGATGTGGACGGGCTGATCCGCCGGGGCCGGCTCGGGGAGGCGCCGCCCGCCGCGGACGCGGTCCCCGCGCTGACGGCCCGCGAGAACGACGTGCTGCTCCTCCTCGCCCGAGGGCGCACGAACCGCCAGATCGGCGAGGAGCTGTTCATCAGCGGCAAGACGGCGAGCGTGCACGTGTCCAACATCCTCGCCAAGCTGGGCGCCGCCGGTCGCACGGAGGCCGTGGCGATCGCGTACCGCGAGGGGCTGATCGCCCCGGAGCAGCGGCCCGCCTCCGGCTGACCGGCCGCCCCGGCCGGGCCGCCGCGGACCGGCATGCGCTCCAGGCATCGACGCCCGGGGTCCCGGAACGCCGGGCGGGGACCGCGCGGGCGTCGGACGACCCCGGGGCCGGCGGACCGGGAGCGGCCGTGGCGTGCTGGGGCTGCGAGGTCCGCCCGACGGCGGTGTGATGGATACAGGCCCCTGCAGGGCCGAGCCGCCGTTCGCGCCACGCGCGGCCGGTCATCCGGATACGACGGGCGCGGCGCGCTCCCGCACTGGGAAAGGTGACTGGCCATGACGTCCGGCACGCATCTCGCTCTGACACTCACACTGAGCGGCGGCACGGCCGCCGACGCCCGGGCGGTCGTCCACACGCTCGAACCGGTCTTCGGGACGGCGACCGACATGCCCGGTGACGGAAGCGCCACGGTCCACACCGCGGCCTTCGACAACGACCTGCCGACCGGCGGGACCGCACCGGCGAACCCGGAGCCGCTGTCCGCCCCGGTCACCGTCACCCTCCAGGGCAGCCCGGAAGCCGTACGGCGGGCCGACGCCACGCTGACCTCGGTCTACACGGTCCGCGAGCAGGGGATGGCGTCGGGCGACCAGGAGCAGGAGCGGCAACTGCTCCTCGTGCCGTAGCCCCGTGACCCGGCAGGTCGCCCGCTCGGCCCCTCGTCCGGCCGGGCGGGCACGTGCTCATCCGACGTGGCGCAGGGTGCGCATCTGCTCGTCGAGCGGTGCCAGCCCCATGTCGCGGCGGCGTTCGTCCAGGGTCCGCGGCAGCCTCACCGGGTACGGCCGGAAGGACGCCGGGTCGATCCTGGTCCCGTAGAACTGCGGCTGCCCCTGCTCGACGGCACAGTGGTCGGCGATGTACGCGTGGTGCGGCGCGGGGCACCGCCCGTCCGCCACTGCGCGAGCGATCAGGTCGCGGCAGGCGAGCTGGAAGTCCAGGTCCCGGGCGTGCAGCAGGATCATCAGGGCCGCAGTGGAGGCGGGCGCGCCGACAAGGTCGGCGGTGGGCCAGGCATGGCGCCGGACGATCGCCCTGAGGGCCTCGGTGTTGTTCCTGCGGCACTCGTCGACGCGCAGACCGGCGCTCCGGGTGGGGTCGCGGCGTGCCTCGCACACGGCCTGCCGCTCCTCGTCGACCCGGCGGACGAGTTCCCGGGCGAGGGCGGAGGCGAGCGCGGGCAGCACACGCGGAGCGGCTTCCGGCGCCTCCTCGTACGGATGCGGCGAGTGGTCCCCGCCCGGACGCGGCCCGCCGTTCTCGTACGGGTACGGTCCGTGGTCCTCATGCGGATGGGGACCGTGGTCCTGACACGGCTGCGACCCCTGGTCCTCGCCGTGGTGCGCGCCCCGGCTCCCGTACGGGGAAGGCGGGCGGCTCTCGTCGGGGTGCGGCCCGTGGTCCTCGTCCGGACGCGGCGCGGGGCTCTCCTCACGGCGCGGCGCCCGGCTCCCGTGCGGCGTGGCGTGCGGCGGACGGCCGGGGCCCCAGGGGCCGCTCATGGCGTGCCCCGCCCTCGGCGCTTCGAGGCGCACCGCACCCGCTTCCGCGTCCGGTCGGCAGCCGCTGCGGCGTCGGCACCGGTGCGCCGCCCCTTGCCCGGGCTCCTCGGTTCTCCGTCGGTCACGGTGGCCATCCAGGTCTCGCGTCGCGGTGCCGCTGCGGGGCGACTCCGCCTGCCGGGGCGTCAGTTGCGTTGCGCGGGATTCCAGTCGCACTCGACGCGCCGACGATGCCCGCCGGCTCGGCAGGTCGCTCGATCACTCACTATGGCGGCGTACCCACTCGTGCCGCAACAACCGGACTTCGAACGGTCGTTGACGCATCAGGCTGATGGGCATCCACGTGCTGCGCGGCCCGCGGCGGATCCCCGCGTACTGCGACGGCCCGAAGCTGCTCGGTCCCGGCGCCGTCTCCTGCCCGCCCTGGCGCCCCGGCACGGCTCCGGAGCCGGCGGACGTGCACGGCGCAGTCGCCCACGAGCGATGAACCGTGCGCGGAGCCGCCCCGCTCACCCGTCGCGGCCGGGACGGTCCCGCGGATGCGGGCGGCACGGCGTCAGTCGCGGATCATCCGCTTGATCTCGGGCAGCGTCACGTCCGAGTCCCGGTTGATGTAGAGGACGTCGTCCTCGGCGGTCTCCAGTGTGATGGCGATGTCGGGGTCCACTCCCCGGACGGCCAGGGCGGTCACGGGCGTCGGTCCGCCCGGGTCCCCGCCCTCACCGGTGTCCTGGCACGGCGGCGGCAGGGTGGCCGTCCCGAGCGGCTCACCGCGCGTGAGGCCGAGGGCCTCGGTGCCCATGTACTGGTGGTCGCGGTAGTCGACCAGCGCCGCACAGGACGCGGCGGTGTCACCGCCCCCGCTCCCCGCGCCGCAGCCGGTGAGCACGGCGACCACGACCGTCGGCAGGAGCATCCGTACCGGGCCGAACGCACGTGCACGACACAGAACTTGCATCAGCGCGCCTCCTCCGGGAGCGCTCGCTCCCGTTCGGTAGTACGACGCCGCGGAGATCCGTGTCGTTCACGCGTTCAGCACTCGCTTCACGCGTGTTTCTTGGGCGTTGCGCGGGTCGAGTCCCGGTAAGGGCACGCGAATCCGTGCCGAAGGCCGACACCCGACGATGCCGATTCCACGCCGATGCCTGTACCGGTACCGATGTCGGCGGAACGGGGATGCCACGTGTGGCGCCCGGCCCTCACTCGTCGAGCCCGCGCCAGACATTGTCGAAGCCCGCCTGCTCGATGCTCCGGCGCTGGCGTACGGCCTCCAGTTCCACCAGCGCGTCGCTGACGGCCGCCAGCACGGCCGCCACGCGGTCGTCGGCGATCTGCGGCAGGTCCGTGTCCCGCTCGCCCTGGACGCCGACAGCCTCCCCCAGGGTCACCAGGGCCGGATCGAGGGAGTTCCAGCTCTCCGTCGCCTCGCGGCGGGCGGGTGAGTCGATGAGTATCAACTCGTCGCCGCGGAACGGGTTCCGGCGCCCGCCGCGATGGACGAGCAGGCCCTCGGCCTCCAGACCCGCCGCGTACGCCCCCGCCAGCGAGTCCCCCCGGCGCCAGAGCCAGTCGCCGAGCTGCTCGTACGGCTTCTCGCGGCGAAGCGCGGCCGCGGCCTCCGCGAGCACGCGATCGGTCGGCGCGGCCCCGCCCGTGGGCACGACGCGGTCCTCGTCGAGCTCGATGGCCTCCGCCCCGAGCAGGTCGATCAGCTCGGCCCCCGCGAGCGCGAGAGACAGTTCACCCGACTTCACCGGGTTGTCGGGCGCCGTGTCCATGGCGACGATCAGCAGGTTCCGGGCTGTGGTCATGAGGGTTCACGTCCCATGCGTCGTCATCGACACGTCGTCATGCGTAGGCTCCGGGCGGCCGGCCCGGCCTGACATCGGGCGGCCCCGGAACCCGGGTGGCCCGCGTTCCTCGAACAAGTGCCACCTGTACGAGCTTACGGAGCGTGCGCACCGCCTGCATCCGCATACCCGCCGGGCCCGCGACTCGATGCCCCGACACCGCCGCCGACGGACGGAGGCACGTCGAACGGCGGCGTGAGCCGGGTGACATGACCACCATGACCACCAGCGAGCGGGGGCACACACACTGTGTCCGCCGCGGGCCGCGTACCGTCCGGCGGTCACCAGGGAATCGCCCGCCGACCGCGTCGCCCCGCACACACCCAACCGGGCCGCTCACCTCGCCCACACGGGGCGGGCAACCGCAACCGGAGGGCGTTTTGCACGTGATTGCGCTGTTGCTCCCTTCATAGTGCGGGCATGACACTTGCCTCCTCCACTACGCGGTCGCGCGCTTCCGTGCGCGCCTGCGGGGCCCTTCTGAGTGCCGCCCTCCTCGCCGCCGCCCTCCAGACCGCCGGTGCCGCGCCGGCGTCCGCCACGGCGCCCGGCGGCCCCGACTGCGTGCGCACCGAGCGGCCCCTCGGCGGCCAGGGCCGGCAGGTCCTGGACATCACCCGCAGGGCCAAGGCCGAGTTCCGCCTCAACGCGGTGCAGGTACGGGTCACCGTCGACGGGCGCGATGTCGTCACCGACGCCCTCGGCGAGTCCATGACCGGCGTACCGGCCGAGCCGGGCATGCACTTCCGCGCCGGTTCCGTGGTCTTCTCGTACCTCGGCACGGCCCTCCTCCAACTCGTCGAGGAGGGCAAGGTCGGCCTCGACGACACCGTGGAACGCTGGCTGCCCGACCTGCCCCACGCGGACAGGATCACGCTGCGGATGCTGGGCAACGCGACCAGCGGTCTCCACGACTACGTCACCGACCCGAAGTTCGGGGCCGTGCTGGAGACTCACCCGTTCCGCCAGTGGACCCCCGAGGAACTGGTCGGGTACTCGCTCAGCCACCCGCTCTGGTACAAGCCGGGCACCAACTGGAGCTACTCCCACGCCAACTTCGTACTCCTCGTCGCAGCACTGGAGAAGATCACCGGCACCCCGATCGACCAGTTCCTGCGTGAGCGGGTGACGGGTCCGCTGGGCCTGCGGAACACCAGGAACAACTTCACCCCCGCCATTCCGGGGCCGGTCCTGCACTCCTTCACGTCCGATCGCGGCCTGTACGAGGAGTCGACGTTCTGGAACCCGTCGTGGACGACGGCTCCCGGCGCGGTCATCACGACCCACATCTGCGACCTGGCCCGATCGGCGCAGGGCATCGGCAGCGGCGAACTCCTCTCGCCCAGCTCCTACCGCACGCTCCTCGATCCGGGCACGGTCGGACTCGGCGGCGCGACCAAGAAGTGCCCCGCGACGGTCTGCGTGAAGCAGACCGAGGACCGGCATTTCGGCCTCGGCGTCATCGTGGTCAACGACTGGGTGATCCAGAACCCGTCGTTCTCGGGCTACGCGGCGATCAAGGCGTACCTCCCGTCCAAGCGTCTCGCCATCGCGGTCTCCGCCACGAAGACCGCGAAGACGCCCGACGGCAACATGGCCCAGCAGATCGCCGAGCGCATCGCGGCCCGGCTCTCCCCGGACGACCCGATGACGGTCGGCTGACCGGGGCGTCCCGCGCGCAGGCCGCCCGGGGCGGGGAAAGTCCCCGCCCCGGGCGGCCTTCCGCTGACCGGGTGGCGTTCCGGTGACCGAGCGGCGTTCCGCTGACCGGGCCGCCGGGTCGAGATCGGGGCCGCGAGCGACCGTCCGGCGGGCGTCACCCGTTGTCGGCGCCCCCGGCGGGCAGCGTGCCGGTGCGGGCCACGTCGGCGTACCAGCGGGCGCTGGCCTTGGGGATGCGCTTGCCGGTCGGGTAGTCGACGTAGACGGCACCGAAGCGCTTGCTGTAGCCGTAGCCCCACTCGAAGTTGTCCAGCAGCGACCACAGGAAGTAGCCCCGCACGTCGACGCCGGCCACGATCGCACGCTGTACGGCTTCGAGATGGCCGCGCAGGTAGGCGATGCGCTCGGGGTCGGCCACCTCGCCCGCGGGGTTGACGTAGTCGTCGAACGCGGCGCCGTTCTCGGTGATCATCAGGGGCATGGCGGGGAAGTCCGCCTTGAGGCGGATGAGCAGGTCGTACAGGCCGCTCGGGTCGACCGCCCAGCCCATCGCGGTGGTGCTGCCCTCGGGCCGGTGGAAGGCGACCTTGTCCGCGCCCGGCCAGGGGCTGTGCTCGCTGTTCCCGTGGCCGTCGGAGCCGTGGCTCGCCTCGTCGGTCGCGGCCGACACGAGGGTGGGCGTGTAATAGTTGACTCCGAGGAAGTCCAGCGGCTGGTGGATCGTCGCGGTGTCGCCGTCGCGTACGAACGACCAGTCGGTCAGGCCGGCCGTGTCGTCCAGGAGGTCCTGCGGGTACCGGCCTTCCAGCAGGGGGCCGGTGAAGACGCGGTTGGCCAGCGCGTCGATGCGGCGGGCCGCGTCCACGTCCTCGGCGGCCTCGGTCAGCGCCCGCACGTGGTGGATGTTGAGCGTGATGGACGCCCGGGCGCGGGAGGGCAGTTCGGCGCGCAGGGCCTGAACCGCCTTGCCGTGCGCGAGGTTGAGGTGGTGCGCGGCGCGCAGGGCCGCGACCGGGTCCGTGCGCCCGGGGGCGTGGACGCCCGAGCCGTAGCCGAGGAACGCGCTGCACCAGGGCTCGTTGAGGGTGGTCCAGGTCTTCACCCGGTCCCCCAGCGCACGGGCCGCGAGGGTCGCGTAGTCGGCGAAGCGGTCGGTGGTGACGCGCTCCGGCCAGCCGCCCGCGTCCTCCAACTCCTGCGGCAGGTCCCAGTGGTAGAGCGTGACGACCGGTTCGATGCCCTTCTCCAGCAGGGCGTCGGTCAGGGCGCGGTAGAAGTCGAGTCCCTTCTCGACGGCGGGGCCCCGGCCGGTCGGCTGCACCCGGGGCCACGACAGGGAGAACCGGTAGGCGCTCACGCCGAGGTCGGCCATGATCGCGACGTCCTCGCGCCAGCGGTGGTAGTGGTCGGTGGCCACGTCACCGGTGTCGCCGTTGCGCACCTTGCCGGGCGTGCGCGAGTAGGTGTCCCAGATCGAAGGGGTACGGCCGTCCTCGGCGGCCGCACCTTCGATCTGGTAGGCGGCGGTCGCCGTGCCCCAGGTGAACCCCTGCGGGAATCGGAGGCCGGTGGTGTTCTCCGGGGCGGGCGCGACACGTCGGGTAGCGGTGGTCACGGGAGTCCTTCCAGATGTACTGCGGGACGGGAGGGGCGTAGTGGAGCAGTGGGGTGGCGGGCGCAGGGGGGCCGTGGCAGCGGGGGGACGGCCGCGTGCTCATCCCTTGACCGCTCCCTGCATGATTCCGCCGACGATCTGACGGCCGAAGACGATGAAGAGGGCGAGCAGGGGCAGTGTGCCGAGCAGTGCGCCCGCCATGATCAGCGACTGGTCGCGGACGTATCCCGCGCTGAGCTGGGTCAGGGCGACGGGCACCGTCGGATTGGTCATGTCGAGCACGATGAACGGCCAGAAGAAGTCGTTCCAGGCGTGCACGAACGTGATCATGAAGAGCACGGCCATCGGCGGGCGGGCGATGGGCAGCACGATGCTCCAGAAGATGCGCAGGGAGTGCGCACCGTCCACCCGGCCGGCTTCGACGAGTTCGTCGGGCAGTGCCTCGGTCAGGTACTGCCGCATGAAGAACACGCCGACGGCGCTGACGAGCGTGGGGAAGATGACGGCGGGCAGCTTCTGCCCCCAGCCCAGTTCCGTCATCATCATGAACAGGGGCACGACGCCGAGTTGGGGCGGCACCATCATGGTGCCGATCACCAGCATGAGCAGGATGTTGCGGCCCTTGAAGCGCAGTTTCGCGAAGGCGAAACCGGCGAGGGTGGCGAACAGCACGGTGGACAGGGCGATCAGGCCGGCCACGATCAGGCTGTTGAGCATGGCCTTGCCGAGCGCGGCGTCCTGCCAGGCCTTGCCGAGGTTCTCCAGGAGGTGGGGTCCGGGCAGGAACGGCGGCGGCGTCTGGGTGACACGGGTGTTGTCGGTCGACGCCGCGACCATCGTCCAGTAGAGCGGGAAGAGCGAGAACAGGGCCGCGATGCCGAGCAGGATGTAGGCGACGGGACCGGCGTGGTGCTGGCGTCCGGCACCCGGGTTCCGGAACAGCCGGCGGCGCCGCGCGCCGGACGGGGTGCCCTTGGGTGCCTTGTCCGTGGTCCCGGGCCGTGCGTCCGCCGTCCGGACCGGGATGCTGTCTGTGGTCATGGAATTCTCCCGGTCAGGCCCTGCGCGCTTTGACGCGCCCGACAAGTCGTTGGACGACGAACATGACGATGAGCAGCAGGAACATCGCCCAGGCGACCGTGGCGGCGCGGCCCATCTGGTAGTTCTTCCAGCCCTCCTCGTACAGCAGCAGTCCCAGCGTCTGGTACTGGTTGTCCGCTCCCCCGGTGATGCCGTTGGGGCCCTGGCCGAAGATCAGGGGCTCGCCGAAGAGCTGGGTGGCGCCGATCGTGGACAGGACGATCGTGAAGACGATGGTGGAGCGGATGCCGGGGACGGTGACCTGCAGGAACTGCTGCCACCGCGAGGCGCCGTCGAGGGCCGCGGCTTCGTAGCGGTCGCGCGGGATCGCCTGCATCGCGGCGAGGTAGAGCAGCGCGTTGTAGCCGGTCCAGCGCCAGATGACGATCGTGGAGATGGCCGTCTGCGCGGCCCACTTGTTGTTCTCCCAGTCGACGTTGTCCACGCCGAACAGGCTCAGCATCCAGTTGATCATGCCGAAGTCGCGTTCGAAGAGCATGGTGAACACGAGGGCCGCGGCGCCCACCGACGTGGCGTAGGGCGTGAGGGCGGCGACGCGGAAGAACGTCGAACCGCGGAGCCGGTAGTTGAGCAGGTGCGCGAGTCCGAGCGCCATCAGCAGCTGCGGCACGGTCGACAGGACGCCGATCGTGAACGTGTTG
The DNA here is from genome assembly GCF_014651055.1 of Streptomyces fructofermentans. Taxonomy (GTDB): domain Bacteria; phylum Actinomycetota; class Actinomycetes; order Streptomycetales; family Streptomycetaceae; genus Streptomyces; species Streptomyces fructofermentans. The sequence continues at coordinate 181,845 of NZ_BMWD01000007.1, read as the reverse complement.
AGCAGCGCGTTCCAGAAGCGGTCGTCGTCCCACAGGGCCGTGTAGTTGTCGAAGCCGACCCATTCCATGACGTTCAGGGTGGACAGTTCGACGCGGTGCAGGGAGATCCACGAGGTGTAGATCAGCGGGTAGAAGCTGAAGGCCGCGAAGACGATGAAGAACGGGGCGACGAAGGCGTACGGGGCGCCGCGCACGTCGAGGCGGTGCAGCAGCGTACGGCGGCGCTGCTGCTCCGCGCCGGTGCCGGTCCCGTCCGACGGAGCGGTGCCGGGCGCACCGTCTGGGGGTGTCGAGGTGGAGGTGGCCACCGGAAGGCGTCCTTCCTGGAGGGTGGGGATGGCGGGCAGGGGCCCGGCGGCCCACACGGACCGCGTGTGGGGCGCCGGGCTGCTGCGGAGGTGGGCGAACGGGCCCTGGGTCAGCCGGCGGCCTTCTCGATGCGCTTCTCGGTGGTCTTCCACGCCTCGTTCGGGCTCTTGTTCTGCGCCTCGATCAAGGTCAGGCCCTGGGAGAAGATGTCCTTGATGGTGCCGTCCTTGCGGCCGAGCACCTGCTCGTCGGGGATCTCCTGGGCGGCGGCTCCGAAGATCTTGCCGATGGGCGCACCGCTGAAGTAGTCGGACTTGGCGTCGACGACTTCAGGCATCTCCAGCGCGGCCTGCGAGGACGGGAAGTTGCCGATCTCCTTGAAGAGGTAGGCCTGCTGCTCCGGGGCGGTGAGCCAGGCGACCAGCTCCTGCGCCTCCTTCTTCACGGGGCTCTGCTCCATCACGCCGAGGAACGATCCGCCCCAGTTGGCGCCCTGGGGCGCCTTGGCGACGTCCCACTTGCCCTTGTTCTTCGGGCCCGCCTTCTCGCTGATGTGCGCGAGCATCCACGCCGGACAGACGGTGGTGGCGAAGGTGCTGTTGGCCAGGCCGGGGTCCCAACCGGGCTGGAACTGGCGGAGCTTGGCGGTCAGGTCGGACGTGGCGGCCTCGGAGGCGAGCTTCCAGGCGTCCTTCACGACGGGATTGGTGGCGTAGATCAGCTCACCCTTCTTGTCGTAGAACTGCTGGGAGTTGCCGTAGATCATGGCGTTGAAGAGACCGCTGGAGCTGTCCATGAAGGCGACCTTGTCCGCCTTGGACTTCTGCTTGAAGCGCTTGCCCGCGTCGACGAACTTGGACCAGTCGCCCTCCCACAGCTTGGCGACCTCTTCACGGTCGGTGGGCAGACCGGCCTGCTCGAACAGGTCCTTGCGGTAGCAGACCGCCATCGGGCCGATGTCGGTGCCGAGGCCGATGACCTTCTTGTCCGAGGTGGTGACCTGGCTCTGCTTCCACGGCAGGAAGTGGTCCGTGCCGGAGACCCCGGACAGGTCGACGAACTTGTCCTTCTGCGTGTCGGACAGCTCCTTGGCCCGACCGATCTCTATGCCCTGGATGTCCTTCAGCCCGCTGCCGGCGGCCAGGTGGGTCTGCAGGGCGGTGTAGTAGGTCTGCTCGTCGCCCGCGACGTCCGCCTTGATGACGACGTTCGGGTGCTCCTTCATGTACTTGTCGAGCAGGCCGGTCTCCTTGAAGCCCATGACGCCGAAGAGGCCCATGGTGATGGTGACCTTGCCGTCCTTCTTGCCCCCACCGGTCCCGCCGTCACTGCCTCCGCAGCCCACGACCAGGCCGAGAGCCGACACCACCGACACGGCGGCCACGACTCTTGTACGCAACTTCATTGGGACCTTGCCCATTTCGTCCTCCTAGCGGCGGCGCTGACGCACCGGAGCTCGAGCCGTACGGTCCGCTCCGCAAGCCCGATTTGTCCGGTGGGTACGTTCCCAAACTGCGATGGGAACGTGCCCACCCGGAAGCCCGAAGCCTGGCCGCCACAAAAGGTCGCTGTCAAGAAGTTGAATCCACTTAGTTTCCGGAACATGTCGCGCCGGTACACCTGACGCCCTCCGGCGCGCCGCACGGGTCTGGCACAATGCGCAGGTGGCGGCCGTTCGGGCACCGCTCAGGCGAGGAGGCGTCATGGGGGCCAGGCAGCGCCCGACCATCAAGACCGTGGCCGCGCGGGCCGGCGTCGGACGTACGACGGTTTCACGAGTCATCAACAACTCGGAGCTCGTCAGCGAGAAGGCCAGGACCGCCGTGCTCGCCGCCATCGCCGAGCTGAACTACGTACCGAACTCGGTCGCGCGCGGGCTCGTCACCAGCCGGACCAACTCCGTGGCCCTGGTGATCCCCGAGTCCGCCAGCAGGCTGGGCAACGAGCCCTACTTCTCGGCGGTCATCCGCGGCGTGAGCACCGCCCTCGCGGAGACCCGGACACAGCTCCAACTCGTCCTCGTACGCGACCAGGCGGAGCGTGACCAGCTCACCGAGTCCGTGGCGGAGCGGCGGGTGGACGGAGTGCTCCTGGTCTCGGTGCACGAGCACGATCCGCTGCCCGGCCTGCTGGAGGACATGGGGCTGCCGACCGTGCTCGCCGGACGCCGGTCCCCCACCGAGTCGCTCAGCCACGTCCTCTCCGACAACGCCGGCGGAGCCGCCACCGCCGTCGGCCATCTCCTCGCGCGGGGGCGCCGGACCATCGGCACGATCAGCGGCCCGCTCGACATGGACGTGGCCCGCAGCCGCCTCCAGGGGTGGCGCGAGACCCTTGAGAAGGCGGGTCACGAGGCCGCCGGGGAACTCGTGGCCGCGGCCGACTTCACCGAGGAGGGCGGTGAGGCCGCGATGCGTTCACTCCTTGAACAAGTGCCTTCCCTCGACGCCGTGTTCATCGCCTCGGACGTGATGGCGGTCGGAGCGATGGCGGAGTTGCGCAGGCAGGGGCGCAGCGTTCCCGGCGACGTCGCGGTGGTCGGGTTCGACGACTCCATCATCGCCCGGCACAGCAACCCGCCGCTCACCAGTGTGCGCCAGCCCGTCGAGGAGATAGGCAGCCTGATCGCCCGCATACTCCTGGAGGAGATCGCCAGTCCCGAGGAGGAGCGGCAGCACGTCGTACTGCCCACCGAACTCGTGGTGCGCGAATCGTCGTAGTGTCGCCACGCGTTTCGGCCGACCCCGCGCGGGCGGGCGGGGCCGCACGTTCCGGCGGGCCCGACGACGGTTCGACCGGCGGACCCGGTCGCCGTTCCGCCGAGCGATCCCGCGGCGCGAGGGATTCGTCCGATCCTGCGACGCGAGGGTCTCGTCGGCCGACTGCGACGCCTGCCGCCGACACAGCCTGGCCCGCGCCTCCGCCTGCGCCATTGGTGCCGGCCGTCGAACGGGCAGTCTGCGAGAGCCCGTTGCCGGTTCCCCCGGAAGAGGGCGCCAGAATCGCGGCCTTCGATCGCGTACGGCCGGAGCCGCAAGTGCGGAGGGCGGCCGGTGGCCGGTGAGGCTGTGGGCGGCGGGTTGAACGCGGTCGACGCCTGCCGGTCCGCCGCATAGGGTCGCGGGCGTGACGACCAAGTTGAACGATGCCGCCCGCGGCCTTCTGGACGATGTGAATCCTGCGGTGCTGGCCACGGTGAACCCCGACGGCGGTCCGCAGACCTCGGTGGTCTGGGTCGCCCGGGACGGCGACGACCTGCTGGTCTCCTCGACGGCCGGCCGCCGCAAGGTCCGCAACGTGGAACGCGACGCGCGGGTCAGCCTGACCGTCTACGACCGGGCCGACCCGCGGCGATACCTGGAAGTGCGCGGCACCGCGACGGTGGCCGAGGATCGGGGCCGGGAGCTCGCCGCCGCCCTGGCCGAGCAGTACGAAGGGCCCGGCGCGGGTCAGGAGTACCTGGACCTGCCACCCGAGGTCGTGCGGGTGGTCCTGCGGATCACTCCCCGGCGGCTGGTCGGCACCTTCGCCGACTGACCGCTCGTCACGCGGCGGCGAGCCCGCCGCCCCTCGCCCGAGATGTCGACCGCAGGGGTGCACAGGTGGGTCGGCGCCAACCTTCCGGTGTCCGGGGCGACGGGTTGCGCTGCCGCCGCCCGCTCCCGATCGCCGTCACGGCAGCCGTCACCGATCGCCGCCCACTCGCCTGACCTCGCAGCCGACGTCGCGGAAGGGTCACCTTCGCATGTGCAGCATGCGTGCACGTATGACCCCCGTACGACACTAATATCACCATATTTGACCACCTCGCGGTTGAAATCCATCGAGGCCGTTCGCGCGGAGGTGAACCCGGGACCGGGGCCCGTACGTGCACCCAGTGGCGGCGCGTTCCTTGCCGGTCCCCGCGGTGCGATCACCGCACTCGCGGCAAAGGGCCGTCGCCGTCGGCACGCCGACACGGCAGGGCGATCAACGGGGCGGTCCACACATGCAGTTGCCGGGCGATCAGACGCGGGCGGAACCGTGCAGACTTGAACACTCGTCCTCTCTCGCAGCAGTACGATCATCCCCGGATGCACCTGTGGGCTCGCGTCGGACTCCTCCGCCGCGAGCTCGATCGTCCGTGTCCCGCTCCCCGGACAGACCCGGTGCAGGCTCCTCGCCCCGTACACCTCGAGACAGAGACACAGCGTTGCGATCACGCGGACGGCCTGCGGTCCCGCCGACCGCGGCCGCGCTCCGGAACCGAGGGTCCGTGGGTGACGTCCACGCTCTGTCGAACGGCTTGTACCAGGAAAGGAAGATTCGCCCCGATGACCAGTGAGGACGCCGTGTCCGAAGAGTCGGGCCGCACCCGTGTGATCGCCGGCCGCTACGCACTGCAGTCGCAGCTCGGCGAAGGCGGCATGGGAACCGTGTGGCGCGCCCACGACGAGGTGCTGCACCGCGAGGTGGCCATCAAGGAGGTCAGGCCGCCGGTCGGGCTCGCCACGTCCGCGATCGAGCGGATGTACACGCGGCTGGAGCGCGAGGCGTGGGCCGCGGCACGGGTGTCGCACCGCAATGTCGTGACGATCTACGACGTGGCCATGGAGGAGGGCCGCCCGTGGATCGTCATGGAGCTGGTACGCGGCCAGTCGCTGGCCGACCTGCTCAAGGCCGAGGGCACCCTGACCGCCCGGCGGGCCGCCTCCATCGGCGGCGAGGTGCTCGCCGCGCTGCTCGCCGCCCACGAGGCCGGTGTGCTGCACCGTGACGTCAAGCCGGCCAACGTACTGATGGCCAAGGACGGCCGCGTGGTGCTCACCGACTTCGGCATCGCCGTCGTCGAGGGCAGCACGGCCCTGACCATGACGGGTGAGGTCGTCGGGTCACCCGAATTCCTGGCCCCGGAGCGCGCGTTGGGCAAGCGGCCCGGACTCGCCTCGGACCTGTGGTCCCTCGGCGTCCTGCTCTATGCCGCTGTCGAGGGGAGTTCGCCCTTCCGGCAGAACACGCCGCTCAGCACCCTGCGGGCCATCGTGGACACGGAGTTGCCGCCGGTCCGCCGGGCCGGAGCGCTCACCCCGGTCATCGAAGGACTTCTGCGCAAGGACCCGGACGAGCGCCTCGGAGCCGAACAGGCCGTGCGGGAGCTGCGGTTGGTCAGCGAGGGCGGCACGCTGGACTCCGCAACCGGACCGCAGGCGGACTCGCCGACCGTGGTGGCCGAGCCGGAGAGGCAGCCCGCGGCCGAGGAGCCCCCCACCCGGGTCGATCCCCGGCTCACGATCCAGGCTCCGGCCACCCGGGCCGAGACGCACCTGGCCGCACAGCCGGCTCCCGACCGCGCCGACACCCACGTCTCCGCAGAGTCGGCCTCCGCCGAGGACGGGACGCAGCCGGCCGCACAACCGGCGTACGACGACGCCGAGACGCACATCGCCACGCAGCTCTCCCCCGGTGGGGACGAGACGCGGGACGCGACCCTGGCGTCCGCAGCCCCGACCGGGACCCAGCGGACCGCGCAGGTGTCTCCCGCACAGGCCGGGGCGCAGGCCGCGGCCGGATCCTCCCCGACCGGCCCCACCGGGGCGGCCGCCCCGGCACGGCCGGCGGCCTCGGGGCCGGAGGCGCAGCCGACCGTCACCCACGTCCCGGCACAGCCCGCGGGCACGCGGCCCGTACCCGCGCAGACCCCGCCGGCGCAGCCCGTACCCGCGCGTCCCGCCGCGCAGGAACCCACGGTCACGGGAACACCCGCCGTCGCGCCCACTCGGCGCAACCGGCGCACCACGGTCCTCGTGGCAGCGGGTGCGGCCCTGTGCGCGCTGGCACTCGCCGGGACCGGCTACGCCCTCATGGGCGGCGGGGACGACGACGCGAAGAAGGGGAACGCGGCCGCGCCCACCACGGGTGCCGCTTCCGCCTCGCCGGGTGCGGGTGACGCCGAGGAAGCCGCGGCTCCCGGCACGGGCGACGACGGGCAGGACGCCGCCGTCTCCGAGGGGGTGCGCATGAAGGTGACCGGCTCGCACACGACGTACTCCGGTCAGTGCCCGCCCCCGAACGGGCAGGCGCCCACCTTCACGGCGACCTTCACCGTGGAGCGGCTCCCGGCGCAGTTCTCCTACCGGTGGGTGTCCACGGACGGCTCGGTCACCGACGAGGAGTGGCGGACGCTGTCGTTCCCGAACGGCGGCAGCCTCACCAAGCAGGTCACCATCAGCCTGACCACGTGGGCGAAGGCCGGAACCTTCAAGAGCGGGATCGGTGTGGAGCTGAATGCTCCGCTCAAGGGGCGGTCCAACACCGTTCCCCTGTCGTTGACATGCGATCCGGGAGCCGCCGACGGTACCTCGTCGGGCCAGTGACGGATGTGACCGCGCGGACGCGGCCGCGCACACGACCGACGGGTCGGTGCGGGCATTCCGTCCGCGCCCCGCGCGCATGTGTCCGACGGCCCCGTCCGGGCCTCGCGCGCATGTGTCCGACAGCCCCGCCCGCACGCCGGGGCCGGCCGCACCACGCGGCCTCAATTTTCTGCTGAGTGTCGTCTCAAGGAGTACGAGTGCCATCGGTCATCGTGGGTCAAACGGGTCCCTTCACGGGTCAGAGCGTCGTTCTGGGCGCCGAGCCGCTGACGTTCGGCCGCAAGAGCGACAACGGTGTTGTGATCGTCAGTGCCAGTGCTTCCCGTCTGCATGCCGAAATCCTCAAGGAGGACGCCGGGTTCGTCCTTTACGACCGCAGCCGGAACGGCACGTTCGTCAACGACGAGCGGATCACACGGCGCGCCCTGCGCGCCAACGACCGCATCCGGATCGGTGACGAGACCTTCCTCTTCGAGTCGCAGGACGCCATGGAGACGGTCATGGACCTCTCCCTGCTGGACATGCCCCGGACGAAGGCGTCCGACGACCCGGGGCTGCTGCGCGTCACGATCACCGGCGGCGGCCCCGTCGGCCTCGCCTTCGCGCTGACGCTGGAGAACATGCTGCGCGGACGGGTCGCCATCAAGATCTACGAGAACCGGTGGATCAAGAACGGCTCGACCGTGGTCTGGAAGGACGAGACCCACGGGAACACCCGCCGCCAGCAGGTCGTGACCATCCAGAGCCGCCAGTACCTCGCCCTGCCCGAGGAGTTGCAGACGGCGCTCTTCGACGCGGGCCACAACTACTCGGAGATGTGGCCCGTCGGACCGGACTCCGTGGAGGGCCGGCCTCCGCGCAACATCCGGATCGCCTACGTCGAGGACCGCCTCCTGGACCTGGCGAACAAGAGCGCGGCGATCCGGCTGATACCGGATCGGTTCGACCCGTCGGGACACCAGGGCCGGCTCGCCCAGGAGCACGTCCTGGTGGTCTGCGAGGGCGGCAGGTCCCGCACCCGGGAGCACTACGCAGACCGCTTCGGCGCGGCGGACGCCTCGATCTACTCCCTCGACGGCGACCACTTGCAGGACGTGGTGCTGGGGCTGCGGGTCAAGTCCCCGCTCTCCGACCCGATGAGCGTCCTGCTGACCGTGTCGCAGAACAGGTTCCTCCTCAACTCGCTGCGGGGCGAGGGCTTCCTGAACATGCGCCTCACCCGCGAGGAGGCCAAGAACGTCGTCGGCATCGACCCGGTCCGCCAGGTCTTCGAGGAGTGCATCGCCGCGCGTCCCTGCGTCATGACCCGCGAGGAGGACAACGAGTTCCGCTGCCCCACGCACGGGACCCTCTTCCTGCCCGCCCTGCTGCGCAACTCGCCCCTGTGGAAGCGGATCAGGGAGGGCCTGAAGCTGTTCGGCATGGCCGAGGACGAACTGACGGCCGTCACGTCGTTCCGGCTGGACATGGTGCAGCGGCCGCGGTTCACGGCGCAGCTCAGCCGGCCGACCGCGACGAACCCCGGCACGTACGGATTCCTGCTGGGCGACGCGGCCAACGCCATCCACTTCTGGCCGGGCCGCGGCCTCAACAGCGGTCTCGCGTCGGCCACTTCCCTGGCCCGCTCGCTCAGCCGCGCCTGGCAGGGCAGGCCGCTGCGGGACGCCGACTTCATCCGGCACGAGGCGGCGATGTCCATGCTCCAGTACCGGCACAAGAGCCGGGCCTGGAACGCCATGGTCACCACCGACGAGCAGGGCGCCACCCGCGCGATCAAGGACATCATCGCCCTCAGCATGGAGTCCGCTCCCGGCAACGCCCCCGCGCCCGCCCCGGGGCAGACGCACCTCGACGCCCTGCTGCAGCGCATGGGCTCGATACGTGAACGGCTCGCCTCGCGCCTGCCGGGCATGCCCACCGACGACGAACTGCGCGCGCATCTCTCGGCGTTGGACGCCTCCACGCTCCGCACGCTCTGGGAGAGCGGCGCGTGGGACACGCTGATCGTCGGTGGCGAGGAGGCCGACATCGACCTGTTCTACCAGTCCGACTCCCCCGTGTACGTCCCTCGTCCCGCCGACCCTCGCGACATCCCCTCGGGTCTCGCCCCGTAGGCGACCGCGCTCTGCCCGGGGCGCACACCCGTCGCCCCGGGCCCGGCGGTCCACGGCAAGTAGCGTGGGTCGCCGGGCCATCGGCGTTCCATCGGGGAGCCGTACGCGCCGACCGGCGGGGACGCCTACCGCGGTGATTCGTACGCCTTGCGGATGTCGGCGGGGACACGTCCCCTGTCATTGACCACGTGGCCGTTCGCGCGGGCCCAGCGGCGTATCGCGTCCGTGTCCCGATCGTATGCGGACCCCCGCCCGGTCGGGCCCGCGCCGTCCGGGGTGATCCCCTCCAACTGGTCCGCCACATGCTTGAAGTAGGCGAACAGCGAGGTGAATCGGCCCTCTTGGGGTCCGGAACCCTCGCTCCACGACCCGACGCGGCCGGTACGGGTGTCCAGGAACATCCCGTGGAAGCCGTCGCGCTCGGCGACGATCGGTACCCATTCCCGGCGCCAGAACGGATCGTCGGGATCCCCTGGCGAAAGGCTCTCCTCCACGCCTGTCATGTGGCGGTGGACGCGCTCGATGTCGGTGAGCCCGAGAAGGAGTCCGCCGCCGGGGACGACTCCCGCGCACCCCGTCGCCACCAGGCACGGTCCGGGCGCGTGTTGTCCCCCCGCGCCGATGTCGTTCACCAGGAGCCACTGCCGCAGCTCCGGTGGAAGTGTCAGGCCCATGCGCTCCTCGGCGGCGCGGATGGCCGTCGGGTCGCCCCCGCCGCCGAGACGGGCGAGGGCACCCGGATCGCGCCGTTCGAGACGGCTGGTGATGCGGCCCCAGACCTCGCGTATGTCTTCGTTCCCGTACGGCGGCTTTCCCGTGTCCATGAGCCTCTCTTCGCGCCTCTGCCTGATGGTGCCGTCGGCACCGGACCGCTGCTCGCGGGCGTCCGGTGCCGTGCCGTCAGCGCCGGGCGCCGCGCGTGCGCAGGGCGAGGGCACCGACCAGGGCGAGGCCGCCGACGCTCAGGGCCGTCAGCGCGCCGGGCGAGCCGAGTAGGCGGTACGGGCCCGCGGTCATCAGGGACCAGCGCCCCTGGGCGGAGAACACGCTTCCGATGCTCTGGATGGACCCGGCCGACAGCAGCGACATGCCGGACCCGATCGAGCCGATGGACAGCGAGGAGCCGATGGAGCCGATCGACAGGGCGCTGCCCACCGAACCGATGGACAGGACGGAGCCGACGGAGCCGACCGACAGGAGTGAGTCCTGCGACCACAGGGAGAGCGAGGAACCATCGGCTGCGCGGGACGGTAGCTGCTTCATGGAGTCATTGTGCCGCGAGAAGGCGCCGCTCGCCCCGTGTCGGGAGAGATGGGGGCCACGCACGACCCGGGTCCCGGCCCGTCCGGTTCCCGGTCCGCCCGGCGTCCGTACGGGGGGCCGGGCCCGGGTCACTGTCGCGGACGGGGGGCCGGGGCCCGGGTCGCTGGTCCGGGCGGGCGGGCGGGGGCGGGGCCCGGGTCGCTAGTGCGGGCGGGTGCCCCGGGGGGGCGGTCACATGTCCTGCGGGTTCACCGCCAGGCGTACGGCAGCGTCGAGCAGTGTGTCCAGCGCCAGGGCGGACGCCGGCCGGCCCGCGTACCGTACGAGCAGGTCGCGGCCGTCCGCCGCCACCGATTCCGGAGGACGTCCCGCTCCTCGGTGGTGTGCCGCATGCCTTGCGGTACACCACCGATGGCAACGGGCTTACCCTGCGCGGCGGTTGGCGGGTGCGCCGCCCTTGGACCGCGAGGGGTGCACCGGAACCACCAGAACGGCGTATGCCATGGCGCCCGCCACATCGGTCCCCACCCGGCGGGCATCAAGCGCGGCCTGGATTCGAACCCACGGTGACTCGCCCAACGTCGGTCTTCAAGACCGGATGGGCGGAGGAGGAACCAAGCCGGCTGGAACACTGGCGTTGGTGCCGCGCACGCAGGTCGGATGAGGATCATGAAGGACCAATGCCGCGACAACGGCGACCAACGCGAGCACCGCCTGCGTCTTCACCACCATCTGTTTCGCGTGATAAGCACCCCATACAGCGACGACAGCCAGTGCCACAAGCACCATGCCGGCAATGGGCGGGACAGGGTCGAAGGCCGCAGGACGGACAAGGTGGTCCGACGCCTCAGGTTCACTGCCGGGTGACATGCACGGAAAAGCGGACAACGCTCCCAGGAAGACCCCGCCGATACCGAGCAGCGGAGTCAGCGCCACCACCTCGATGAGCAGGTACTTCCCTCTTGTCAGCCAAGTACGAAGGGGCGCTCCCCCGGACGTGACCCCCGTATCGGCACTCTGATCTTGCGGCACTGCCCCTCCTTGCGTGACGCCGGAGAGTACAGCAGCGAGGTACAGCGACCATCGTGCCCGTCGTTCGCCTCGAAGGGGCGCGCGGGGACCGACTCCGGTCGCGCCTGATCGGCCTCGCCTCGCACGTCTTGGCCACTCCGGCTGTCGCTGGTCTGTTTGTCGGGCGCTCCAACCGCCATCGCATCAACCGCGCGCGACACGCCAACAGCGCCGTCTGCACGCTCGTCCTCGACCAGCGGACGCACAACTGCGTGACCCGACGCACCACCGAGGACATATCCACCAAGGACAGCGTCAGATGTCTCGAGCGGCGATCACAGCTCCAGGGGTCGGGAGCGCCACGCAGGCCCAGCCGAGTGAGTTGATCACTGTCCGGGGCCATGGGTCGGCTGATCTCCCAGCCCAGGGCGGGGAGTCGACGCTGGGGGCAGGTGCACGGCGTCAGGAGGTGTTCTCAGAGGGCTTCATGCCTGGGGCAGGTCTTGTCCGGTAGCGGGCGGCTGCCTGCGTGACGCCACCCGTGGGCGCCCTCCCGGCCCGGTCGCCGAGCGGCCGCGGCGGACGGGGGCGGCGCGCGGACGCCGGGCCGTCCCCCGCGCCAGGGGCGAAAGCCGGTGGACAGTGGTCGTGCGGGCGGCAGACTGACCCCATGACCGCACCTGACCCCAAGGACGACCTCCGCTTCTACCTCCAGTCCGCCCGCGACGCCCTGCTGTGGAAGCTCGACGGGCTCTCGGAGTACGACATCCGCCGGCCCCTGACACCGACGGGCACCAACCTGCTCGGACTGGTGAAGCACGTGGCCGGTGTGGAGCTCGGCTACCTCGGCGACACCTTCGGGCGGCCGTCCGGCGAAGCACAGCCGTGGCTCTCGGACGGCGCCGAGGAGAACGCCGACATGTGGGCGACCGCCGAGGAGTCGCGCGAGCGGATCGTGGGGCTGTACCGCCGCGCCTGGGCGCACTCGGACGCGACGATCGACGCCCTGGCGCTGGACACGGTCGGCAGGGTCCCGTGGTGGCGGAGCGGCAAGGACGAGGTGACGCTGCACCACGCCGTCGTGCGCGTGATCGCCGATACCCACCGGCACGCGGGGCACGCCGACATCGTCCGGGAGCTCATCGACGGGGCCGTGGGCATGAACGAGGGCAACACCGCGGTGGCTCCCGGCGATTCGGCGTCGTGGGAGAGGCATCGGAACCGGCTCGAACAGGCCGCCAGGGAGGCCGGCCAGGACGTGGAGCGCTGACACCGCATCGGGGCGGGGCGCCTGCCGGCTGACCGGGGGCGGCGTCCCGCAGCAGCGTTCGCGGGAGCGCCCGTCCGGCTCGTGGTGTAAGAAGTGGCGCACGGGGGACGGCGGTTCGCGGCCCGGGCCGACGTACCGCACCCGCGAGGGGAGGGCGGGCACGGCGCGATCGGCGGGAGCGACCCCGGCGTCCGGAACCGGCCCGGAGTCGAGGAGAGGCATCAACGTGCAGTTGAACACCCGCACATGGGGATCCGGCGACCGGACGGCCGTGCTCGTCCACGGCATCATGTCGGACTCCCGTACCTGGCGCCGCGTGGGACCGGCCCTGGCCGACCGCGGCTACCGGGTGGTCGCCGTGGACCTGCGCGGGCACGGGGCCTCGCCGCGGGGCGAGTACAGCCCCGCCCACTTCGCCCGCGACCTCGTCGACACCCTGCCGGGGCGTGCCGACGTGGCCATCGGGCACTCGCTGGGCGGGCTCGCCCTGTCGCTCGCGGTCGACCGGCTGCGGCCGCGCCGGGCCGTGTACTGCGATCCGGTGTGGGCGACCTCGGCCCCTGGCGGCACCGTGGACGCGGCGGCGTTCGTCGCGGGCAAGCACGCCGTCCGGGAGGACATCGTCGCGCTGAACCCTCGTTGGGAGGAGGCCGACGTCGACATCGAACTCGCCACCCTCGCGGACTGGGACGCCGAGAGCGCCCATTTCCTCGGCGGGCGGCCGCTGTTCGGGTTCCTCCCCACCCAGCCCGTCGTCCCCTCGCTGGTGCAGCTCGCCGATCCGAGCTTCCTCATCGGGGCCGAGGACGCCGCGCATCTGCGCCGGAACCACTTCGAGGTCCGTACGGTCGCCAAGGCCGGACACACCATTCACCGCGACGACTTCGACGGGTTCATGCGCTCGCTCGAAGGCTGGATCTGACGGTCTCCCGGACGCCCTCCAGCGCGGGCAGGAGCCCGCGCTGGGGCATGACCCGGGTGGGAGCAGGACCCGGTTGCGTTCGTGCGGGTGCATCCGGGTCAGGTGATGTCCGGGTGCACGGTGCGTAGGACAGCCGCCGGGGGTGAGCACATGATGGTGGGGCGGCGCACGGCCTTGCTCGTGGTGGGCAACGGAGCCCGGAGCACGGCCGACGCGCTGGGCTGACCCGCTCCCCCCGTCGCCCCGGCACCCGGCCAGCCGGCCACCCCGCCACCGGCCACTCCACCGGCACCCGCGTGCCGCGGGGTGCCCCGGTGTGCCCCCGCCTGCACCGAGGAGCCGTGCGCGGCCGGCGGGGACTCGGCCGGCCGCTCTCCGCTTGCATGTGGGGTCTGCATATCCACCTCCTGGAAATGAACCAGTGAAGACCAGCGAGGCAGGGTGCGATGACCGGGAGCGGACGGGTGCGTCGGGCGTGGGAGGAGCAGCGGGCGGCCGCCGGGCGGCGCTACCGGCAGGCGGGCGACGAGCGGAGCGCCGTACGGGAGCGGCGAGCCGCGGGGATGCGGTTCCCGGACTCGCCGGAGGCTGTTGACACGCGTGCCAGCCGGCTCATGGCGCGGGGCGGGGTGTCCGAGGCGATCGTCGCGGGCGTCTACTCCGAGGCCCTGACCAAGCGCAGGGCGAACGAGCGGATCATCGGGATCGGCAACGAGTCCCAGCCGTGGGCGTTCCTGCCACGAGGTGCCCGCGCGGCGTCCTCGATCGCGCGGATCTCCGTCCGCCACAACGGTGTCGACATGCCGCTGGGTACGGGATTCATGGTCTCGCCGCGCCTGTTGATGACGAACCAGCACGTCCTGGAGGACGAGGCGTTCGCCCGTCGCTGCTTCGTCGAGTTCAATGTGCAGAACACCGTCGACAACACGCCCGACGCGGCCATCAGGTTCGCTCTCGAACCCGCCGTGTTCTTCGCGGCGGACGGCGAACTCGACTTCGCGGTGGTGGCTGTGGCGCCCGCGGTGGACGGGCGGGCGGCGGGTGACATGTTCGGCTGGCAGCGCCTCAGCGCGCAGACCGGCAAGGCGGTGGTCGGCGAGCCGGTGAACGTGATCGGCCATCCCGACGGACGCTTCAAGGAGGTCGTCGTCCGGGACAACGCCCTCGAACTGCGGCTCGACGACTTCCTCCACTACAGGACCGACACCGCGCCGGGCAGCTCGGGCTCGCCCGTCTTCAACGACCAGTGGGAAGTGGTGGCACTGCACCACTGCGGCGTGGCGAAGGAGGACGAGCACGGGAACGCGCTCCGCAAGGACGGCCGGATCGCGCGGCCCGACGACCCCGACCACCTCGTCGACTACGTCTCCAACGAGGGTGCCCGGATCAGCTCCGTACTGAGGCGTCTGGGCGCAGGGGAGTTCGACGAGGGACGGCGCGCCCTGTTGGCGGAGATGGGCCCGGAGTCCGGTCTCGCGGTGGGTTCGTCGTTCCCTCCCGGTGCGTCGGGGGCCCTGAGTACGGTCGGCACGGCGAGTGCGTCGGGGACCCCGGCTCCGGTGGTCGGCCCGGGCGCCGCGGGAGTCGTGGGGGCCTCTCCCGACGGGTTGCTGTCACGGCCATCGACGGCCGTGGACGGCCGGCGGGAGACGGCCGGAGCGTTCCCGGGGCTCAGGGGCAGGGCGATCGGCACGCGCTCGCACCTGGTCTTCCTCCACGGCCGTCGCCAGCACGACGACGCTCCTGAGGACCTGCGCGTCCACTGGACCGCCGGGCTCAACCACGGGCTCACCCTCGCCGGACTCGGCACCGTCGAACCGGCGACGGTGTGGTTCCCGTACTACGCGCGCCTGCTCATGTCCGCTCTCGGGCAGGAGAGCGCCGCCGGGCGGCGGCACTTCGGCGATCCCTCGGACCCGGCCGCCGCCGAGGAGCTCGACGCGGGCCCGGAGGACACGTCGTACGGCAGGCTGGTCATGGCGGCGGCCGAGGCACGGGGCCTGCCGCCGGAGGACCGCGCCGCCACCGAGGGGGCGCGCGACCTGTTGTCAGGGGGTGTGAAGCGCGCGCTCGGCTTCCTGGCCGACGTGACGGACCTGGACGCGCTGGTCATCGCCGGCGTCTTCCGGGACGTCGACGCCTATCTCACCGCACCCGGGGTCCGCGACACGGTTCTGGACGGTGTCCTGAAGGTGCTCGGCGAGGTGCCCGAGGGCGAGAACATCGTCCTGGTCGCGCACAGTCTCGGTACTGTCGTCGGCATGGATCTGGTCCACCGGCTTCCGAACGACACGAATCTGAGTCTGCTCGTCACGGCCGGCAGCCCGCTGGGCATGGACGCCGTGTACGACAACCTCGTGGTGACCGGGCCCGACCGCCGCGGTCCCGTCACCGACTGGGCCAACACCTGGTCCCCCGCGGACTCGGTGGCGACGGGGTGTCCGCTGCCGTCCGCGGTCTGGGGCCCGGTGACCGACCTGCGAGTGCTCAATGCCCGCGGCCGCGCCCACAAGATCGAGGAGTACCTCGCCCATCCCGAGGTCGCCGGCCGGATCGGCAGGGCGCTCCGCCCGACCGGGCAGGAGCCGTGACGCGCCCGGGGCCTCCCGTGTCGCCGCTGACCCCTGAGTGGCGCCGGCGCTCCTTCACCGGCGGGGACGAGGGCTCGTCCCGGGTGTCCACGTACGACTGCTACGAGCGGGGTACGCGTGGGCCGGGGGTGGTGCTCCTTCCGGAGCTGCCCGGCATCACGCCAGAAGTCCTCGGTCTCGGCGACCACTTGGTGGCCGAGGGCTACACCGTCACGATCCCCTCGCTGTTCGGTGAGCCGGGCAGGGAGGGCACCGCGCTGCGGGCTGCGGCCGTCGCTGCCCGGGTCTGCGTGTCCGCGGAGTTCCGCGCCTTCGCACTGAACGCCGACCGGCCGGTCGCCGGCTTCCTCCGCGCCCTGGCCCGCGACGTCGCGGCGCGCAGGCCGGGCCACGGGGTCGGCGTCGTCGGGCTGTGCTTCACGGGCGGCTTCGCGCTCGCGGCGGCGGTCGAACCCGCGGTACTGGCCGCCGTGCTCAGCCAGCCCTCCGTCCCGCTGTCCGTGTCCCCGGCGCGGCGGGCCGACGCGGGCGTCTCCGAGACGGAGTTGCGGAGCGTCCACGAGCGGACCCGGAAGGACGAACTCTGCGTGCTCGGCCTGCGGTTCAGCAGGGACATGCTCTCCCCCGAGCAGCGTTTCGCGACGCTCGGTGCCCGGCTCGGGGACGGCTTCCGGGTGATCCCACTGTCGTCCGAGCGGGACAATCCCGGCGGGTTCGGCCGGTTCGCCCACTCCGTGCTGACCCGGGAGGTCCGGGAGACCCCGGGTCACCCGGCACGCCGAGCACGGGCCGATGTCGTCGCGTTCCTCGACGAACGGCTCAAGGGCGGCGACGGCCGGCCGACGCACGCGACTCCGACCGACTGACCGTCAGGGACCGTTCTCAGCAGGTGACTTGGCCTCGTGCCGCCCGGCGGGCCCGGCCTTCGGACCGGCACCGGGGGCGCCGGGACCCGGGGCGGCCTCGGCGGCCACGGGCGGCGACGACGGTTCGGGGCTGCCGGTGCGGGCTTCGAGGTCGCTGCGGGTGTCGTTCCCGTAGACGCCCGTCTCGTCCCCCCGTATGCCGTACCAGAGTTGGAACCGTGCCACGGCGGCGGTGAGTGTCGCGTCGTACACGCCGCTCGGGGTGCCGCCCTCGTAGACGTTCGGGATGCGCAGCAGTCGTTCCTGGAGGTCGCTGACAGCGGGCCCGCTGTCGCCCTCTCGGAGGGTTCCGGGGCCGTCGGGATCGGCCGGCCGTTCGGGTGCCGCAGCCGTGGGAGCGGCGGGGGTGCGGTCCTGGCGCTCGCCCTCGTCCCCGCCCCAGGTCAGCAGCAGGGCCGCGGTGAACCCCGCGAGCGCGGCGGCCACGGCGGCGACGGCGAGTGCCGCCCGGCGCAGGACGGGGCTGGGGCTGCCGTGTGCCGGGGACCCGGTGGCCGGGCGCTCGCGCGTCCCGGTGGTGTCGTCGACGACGGGTGGCAGTTCCTGTGTGTCGTCCTCGGCGCGGGGCGGCACGGCAGTGCCGGGGGATGCGACGGTGACGACCTCGTAGCCGTCCTGCAGGTCGCGTTCACGCTCGCGCTCCTGCACCTGTCGCACCAGTTCCGACAGGGCGCCCGGGCGGCGTCTGCGCAGGACATGGGTCGGTTCCAACGCCGAACGCCGCGGCGCCTGTTCGGGGTCGGGCGGTGTCGACAACCTGGTCTCCTCCCGGGCGGTGGTACTGAGTGGAGATACGGGTACCCCCGTCCGGAGGTTCAACTGCCCGCCCGGCAGTCTTCGCGAGTCGATCGGCTCCGGCCACCTGCGGACGCCGACCCGGCAGCCCCCGGCGCCCGGCGGACGTCGACTTGGCGATCTTCGGCACGGCAGGCTCCGGTCTTCGGCAGACGTCGCCTCAGCAGTCCCCGGTCGGCAGACATCGGCTTGTCGGGCTCCGGCACTCGGCGGACGACGGCACCCGGCGGGCGTCGGCACGCCCGGACTTCGGCGCGGCGTTCTCGGCGCGGCGGCCTCCGGCACCGGGTGCGTCCCGCGGCGGACGAGCACGCGTACGTGACGTACTCACCGCGGAACGCACCCGGGACGGTCACCCGTGGCGGCGCCCGAGGGCGGGTGTCACCGGTTCATGAGCGCGAAGACGCCCCAGCCCAGGTACTCGCGCTGATGGCGGACGTGTCGCGCGGGCGCGGCGGCGAGGTCCGCGCGCATCTCCTCGGCCAACTCGTCGTCGGGATGGGCGTCGAGCCAGCGCCGGGTGGCGAGCCACTGGGCGGCCGCGTACCGGTCCCAGCTGTCCTGGTCCGCGAGGACCATCTCCACGACGTCGCAGCCGAGTCGGCCGAACTCCTCGACCAGCTCCGGCAGCGGCAGGAAGTCGTCCTTGTCGGTGGCGTGGCAGCCCTCGACCGTGGCGCGGTCGAGGGGTTCGCGGCGCCAGAACGGCTCGCCGACCAGCATGATCCCGCCGGGGGCGAGGCTGCGGCGCAGCAGTTCGACGGTGCCGGCGACTCCGCCGCCGATCCAGGTGGCGCCGACGCAGGCGGCGAGGCCCACGGGTTCGTCGGCGACGTGTCCCGAGGCGTCCGCGTGCACGAAGCCGACGCGGTCGCCGACGCCGAGTTCCTCGGCCCGTGCGCGCGCGTTGGCGAGGAACACGGTGCTGATGTCCACGCCGGTGCCCGTCACCCCGTGGTCGCGGGCCCAGGTGCAGAGCATCTCCCCGCTGCCGCAGGCGAGATCGAGCAGGCGGGTGCCGGGTGCCGGGGACAGGGCCCGGCCCAGGAGGGCCAACTTCTCGCTGGTGAACGGGTTGTGGATGCGGTGTCCGCTCTCGCGGATGGTGAAGCTACGTGGCAGATCCACTGCTGGGGTTCCTTCGGTCCGATGAGGTGGTGGTCGCCCGGGGCCGCGGCCCGTCGTGCCTGGCCGCGTGTGTCTGGACCGTCATCTGCCGCACCCCGTTCATCAGGTGTCACCACTCGGACCGGCCGAGGGTAGAGCCGCCGATCGGGCTCCGTCCACCGATTTCTTGCCGTCGCGGCAAGAAGCGCCGCCGCGTGATGACAATGAAAACGATTATCGATAACGTGTGCGTCGGTCACGCCGCCGCTGCCCCGATCCGGGGCGCTTCGGCATGTCCGGAACCCAACCGCAGTGCGTGAAAGGGGAGTTGTGGCTCATCTACTGGTGGTCGAGAGCTGGGTCGGATCGATGAGCAGACTGCTCCCCCGGGCGATCCTTGAAGGCGGGCACACATTCACCTTTCTCACCCGCGACCTGCACCACTATCTGCGCTCGGCCCCCGAGGGCACGGCACACCCGCTGCTCGCCGCCCGCAACACCGTGGGCGCCGACACGAACGACGAGAGCTCCCTCCTCCCCTTCGTGGACCGCCTGCACCGGGCCCTCGGCTTCCACGGCGTGGTCACGTCCTGCGACTACTACCTCCCGACCGCCGCCCGCATCGCCGGGCGCCTCGGGCTTCCCGGTCCGGCCCCCGAGTCGGTGGCGGACGCCTGCCGCAAGGACGCGACCCGCCGTGTCCTGCACGGGGCCGGCGTCCCCGGACCGCGGTTCGCCGTCTGCGCCGACCACGCGGCGGTACCGCGGGCCGCACGCGAACTGGGCTTCCCGCTGGTGGTCAAACCCGTGGACCTGTGCGCCGGCATGTACGTACGGCGCGTGGACGACGAGCGCGCCCTGGCGGACGTCTGCCGGGCCGTCGCGGAGTTCCCCGTGAACGCCCGCGGCCAACTGCGCTCCCCCGTCCTGCTGCTGGAGGAACTCCTCGACGGCCCCGAGGTCAGCGTGGAGACGGTGACGTACGGCGGGACGACACACGTGGTGGGCGTCACGGACAAGAGCACCGGCGGGGCACCCGCCTTCATCGAGACCGGGCACATGTTCCCCGCCTCCCTCGCCCCCGGCGAGACGAAGGCCGCCGAGGACACCGCCCTCCGGGCGGTCCGGGCACTCGGTCTGGACTCCGTCGTGGCCCACACCGAGATCAAACTCACCGCCGCCGGACCGCGCGTGGTCGAGGTCAACCCGCGCCCGGCGGGCAACCGCATCACCGAACTGGTCCGACACGTCACCGGCGTCGACCTCGCCGCCGCGAGTGTGGACGTGGCACTCGGCCGCGCCCCCGACCTGCGCCGACGCGCCACAGGACTGCGCAGCGCGGCCGTCGCCTTCCTCGTGCCGGACAGGAGCGGCACACTGGAGGCGGTCGTCGGAGCCGAGAACGTCCGGAGCGCGCCCGACGTCCTGGAGGCGGCGTTCGCCTCACCTGGAGACGCGGTCAGGGCCGCCGACAGCAACAACGAGTACCTCGGGCACGTGATGGCGGGCGACGCCGACGGGCTCGGCGCGCGGGCCCGTGCGGAAGCCCTCCTGTCGGGGCTGCACACCAAGGTGGCCGCCCGATGAGCGCGCCGACCGGCACGGCCACCGCGCCGGCCGCACGGGAGGAGGCCCCCGAACGGGACTGCCCGGACGCCCTGGTGGCCCGGGTGCTCGCGGGGGAACTCGGCCCCGATCCCCGCACGCTCCGCATCACCATGGCGTTCACGACCCGCCAGGCCGTACGGCACGACGGCCGGCGCGGCGGCTACCGCAACGAGGTGCTCGGACTGCGCCTCGGCAGCGCGGTCGGCTCGTGCGCGGTCGAGCCGGGCGAGTTGCCTGACGGCACTGCGGACGACTGCGTGGGCGCCGACGTGGCGGGTCTGCTGAGGCATCCGCTGCGCCCCGTCGCGGTGGCGGCGCTGGACGCGTATCTGATGCATACGACGCCCCACACGCCGGAGAACGGAGCCGTCCCCCACGCGCTGCCCGCCGGGAGTTCGCTGGAGCGGTCGCGGGCCCGCGCGGTGGCCGTGACCGACCTGCTGGCTCTGCCGCCCGGACGGACCGTCCTGGTGGTCGGTGTCGTGAACTCCCTCCTGGAGCAGCTGCGTTCGCGCGGCCTCCGGTATGTGGCGTGCGACCTCAAGGGCGGGACCACGGAGTGGGGTGAGCCGGTGGTCACCGACGCGCTCGCCGAACTCGACCGCTGCGACGCCGTACTGGCGTCCGGGATGACACTCGGCAACGGCACGTTCGAACCACTGAGGGCGCACGCCCTGCGCACCGGGAAGCGGCTCGTGATGTTCGCGCAGACCGGAAGCGCCGTCCTGCCGCGCTTCCTCGGCGCCGGGGTGAGCGCCGTGTGCGCGGAGCCGTACCCGTTCTTCTGGCTGGACGGCGGCCCCGGTGTCATCCACCGCTACGGCTCCGCGGAGGCCGCACAGTGACGACGACCGCATTGCCTCCGCGCACCGCCAACCCCGAGCTGCTCACGCTGCTCGGCCGCACACCGCTGGCCAGGGTCACCGCGGACCTGCCCTGTCCGCAGCCCGGCTTCTGGGCCAAGCTCGAAGGCCTCGCCGCCGGCGGCATGAAGGCACGGGCCGCGGTGTCGATGCTCCTCGGCGCCCGCGAGCGGGGCGAACTGCGCCCCGGCGCCCCGGTGGTGGAGTCGACCTCGGGAACGCTGGGGATCGGACTCGCCTTCGCCGGCCAGGCACTGGGCCACCCGATCGTGCTGGTCGGCGACACCGAGCTGGAACCGTCGATGCGGCAGTTGCTGCGCGCCTACGGAGCCCGGCTCGACCTGGTGAGCCGTCCTGCGGCCGTAGGAGGCTGGCAGGCGGCCCGGCTCTCCCGGCTGCGGAGCCTGCTCACCCTGCTCCCGGACGCGTACTGGCCCGACCAGTACAACAACCCCGACAACATCGCCGGATACGCCTCGCTCGCCGCCGAACTCGCCTCCCAGCTCGACCGGGTGGACGTCCTGGTGTGCAGCGTGGGCACCGGCGGCCACAGCGCCGGTGTCGCGGGACCGCTGCGAAGGCACTGGCCCGGACTGCGGCTGATCGGCGTGGACGCCACCGGGTCCACCATCTTCGGCCAGCCCGCCAGGCCCCGGCTGATGCGGGGGCTCGGCAGCAGCATCCATCCGCGCAACGTGGCCTACGACGCGTTCGACGAGGTGCACTGGGTGGGACCCGCCGAAGCCGCGGACGCCTGCCGGCGCCTCGCCCTGGGCAACTTCGTGAGCGGCGGCTGGTCCACCGGCGCGGTCGCGGTCGTCTCGGCCTGGGCGGCCCGGCTCCACCCCGGCTCCGTGGTCGCCACGGTCTTCCCGGACGGTCCGCACCGCTACCTGGACAGCGTGTACGACGACGCGTTCACCGCCGCGCACGGCATCGATCCGGCCAATGCCGCGACCCGGCCCGTCGAGATCCCGCACCCGCGCCATGCCGAAGCCACCGGCTGGGTCCGCTGCGCCACCGTGACCGACCCCCTGCGCCTCCCGTCGGAAGGAACCCCGTGAAGGCGACCCTGCGCACCGTGCGGCTGGCACTCGCCGAACCGCTGCGCATCTCCCGCTCCACCACGAGCGCTCGTGACGCCGTCTGGCTGACGGTCGAGCACGAGGGACTGCGCGGCCACGGCGAGGCCGTCACCAGTGCCTACTACGGACTCGACACCGCGCTGCTGCAACGGCAGTTGTCCGAGGCCGGCCGGGATCTCGGCCGCTTCCCCGACCCCGAGACCGCGTTGCGCGAGCGGCCCGCCGAACACCGGCCCGCCGGGGTGGGCGCGGCGGTGGAGAGCGCGCTGCTCGACCTGTGCGGCCGACGGGCCGACGTCCCCGTGCACCGGCTCCTCGGCGCGCGTACCGCGCCCGCGGCGGCGACCGCCCGCACCATCGGCATCGTCGCGCCCGCCCACGCCGCCGCCGTGGCCCGCGGCCTCGCGGACCGCGGATTCACCCTGCTGAAGATCAAGGCGGGTACGCCCGACCCGCGCGACGACCTGGAGCGCGTGCGTGCCGTGCGGGCGGCGGCGCCCGGGGTCCGGCTGCTGCTCGACCCCAACGGCGCCTGGACCTCCTCCGAGGCGCGCCGGCTGCTGCCCCGCTTCGCCGAACTCGGCGTCGAGGCCGTCGAACAGCCGGTCGCGCCGGGCGATCCGGAATCCCTGGCCCGTCTCGCGGAGCGGGCCCCGCTGCCCGTCATCGCCGACGAGGACGCCGTCTCGGCGGAGGACGTACGGCGCCTGGCCGGCCGGGTGCACGGCGTGAACGTCAAACTCGCCAAGTGCGGCGGCCCCCGCGCGGCCCTGGGCATCGCCGAACTCGTCGCCGGCAGCGGCACCGCCCTGATGCTCGGCTGCCTCACCGCGAGCACCCTCGGCCTCGCACCCGCCGTACACCTCGCCGACCGGGCCCACTGGGCGGACCTCGACGGCCATCTGCTGCTCGCCGACGACCCGTGGACCGGCATCGGAGGCACCGACGGCGTGGTCCGGGCGGGCGAGCTGCCCGGACTCGGCGTGCGGGAGAGGGGTGCGGCCCGTGCGGACACTGCGTGAGATACGCGCCTTCCCGCCCGCGATCCGGCTCCTGCTGGTCAACCAGCTCGGCGTGAACACCGGCTTCTACCTCCTCATCCCCTATCTGGCCACGCACTTGACCGAGGACCTGGGCCTGTCGGCGGCCGTCGTCGGAATCGTGCTCGGGGTACGCAACCTCAGCCAGCAGGGCCTGTTCCTCATCGGCGGATCGGCCGCCGACCGGCTCGGGGCACGCGGGGTGATCATCGCGGGCTGCGCGCTGCGTACCGTCGGATTCGCCCTGTTCGCGCTGGGCGACGGACTCGCGGTGCTCCTCGGCGCGTCCGTGCTCAGCGGCCTGGCCGGGGCACTGTTCAATCCGGCCGTACGCGCCCTGCTCGCGCAGGAGGCCGGTGTGCGCAGGGCCGAGGCATTCGCCCTGTTCCAGGTGTTCGCCACGGCCGGCGCGCTGATCGGACCGCTGCTGGGCAGCGTGCTGCTGCTCGTCGGCTTCCGGACGTCGGCGCTCACGGCCGCAGGGATCTTCGCCCTGCTGACGGTCGCGCAGGCACTGCTGCTGCCCGCGCGGCCGGTGCCACCCACCCGGGGCGGAGTGCTCGCGGACTGGCGCGAAGTGGTCGGCAACCGCGCGTTCCGTGCCTTCTCACTCGCCATGGTCGGCATGTTCACCCTGGAGAACCAGCTGTACCTGCTGCTGCCGGAGGGCGCCCGCCGGGCCACGGGCTGGGACGGCGCGCCCGGACTGGTCCTCGTCGTCGGGACGGTCGCCACCTTCACCCTGCAGATGCGGATCACCCGCGCCCTGGGGAGACACCGGGCACAGGCCGTCACGGCCGGACTCGCGCTCATGGGGCTCGCCTTCCTGCCGCCCCTGCTGGTGGCGGGAGACCTGCCCCGGGCCTGGCACGCCGTACTCGTCCTCGCCGGTGCCCTGCTCCTGTCGCTCGGCACCATGGCCGCCCAGCCGTTCGTCATGGAGCTGGTCCCGCGCTTCGGGCGGCCGGAGCTCACCGGCACCTGCTTCGGGATCTTCTACATGGTGTCCGGAATCGCGGCGGCCGTGGGCAACGCCGCCGTCGGCTGGGCCATGGACACCGGGGCCGGACGGGGTGCCGCCTGGCTGCCCTGGGCCTGCTGCCTGGCCGTCGGCCTGGCGTCGGCGGGCGCCGTGGCGAGGCTGCGCCGCCTCGGGGCCCTGCCCGAAAGCGCCGCGCCCGTCCCGGTGGCGTCATGACGAGCGGCAACCTGCTCACGGACGACCCGCGACTGTACGAGGCCCGGTTCCCCGATCCGGAGCGCCTGGCAGGACGCTGGGCGGAGGACTGCCTGCGCCGGCACGGGGCCGGGTCGCGGGTCCTCGACCTGGGATGCGGGACCGGACGGGACGCGGCCCACCTGCACGCCGCCGGACGGCGGGTCGTCGGGGCCGACCTGTCCGAAGCCATGCTGGCGCACGCGCGGGTCCACCATCCCGGGCCCCGGTACGTCCGCGGCGACCTGCGCGGGTTCGCCCTGGGAGAAGGGGTGTTCGACGCGGTGGTGTGCCTGGACAGCGCACTGCTCAACTGCCACGGCAACGACGACCTCGACGGCTGCCTCGCGTCCTGCCGCCGGGCGCTGGCGCCGGGCGGAGTCCTCGTCGCGGAGATGCGCAACGGTGCCTACTTCCTGGGCCGCGAAGCCCTGTTGGCGAGACCCGTGGTCAACCGGTTCGCCTGGCAGGGCACTTCGTACCGGTCGACGACCACCCTGTACGTGGACCGCGCCGCGCAGCTCCTGCGCCGCACCCGCGTCTGGAGCGCCGACGACGGCCGCCGACCCGTCGAGCAGCACTCGGCCTGGCGGCTGCTCCTGCCCCAGGAACTCCGGTACTTCCTGACCGTCCACGGCTTCTCCGTACTCGCCCTGCACGACGGCCCGGGGCCCCGCACCGAGCCGCCGTGGCGCGAGGGCGACCTGCCCGGTACCGCGGCCGACGCGGACAGGCTGCATGTGGTGGCCCGGCTCGACGCCTGACCCGCTTCCACGGCACCCGGCACCCGGCACGGGCCGGGAGCCGCGGCTCCTGTACACGGGCCGCGGTCCCACGGCTCCCGCGCCCTCACGAAGACCTCGGCACCCCCGCACCCCGACACCGCGGCACCCCGACATCGCGGCACCCCGACACCTCGCCGTCTCACAGCAAGGACACCGTCATGAACGACCACGACCACAACCACACCGGCCTCCGGCGCAGAGGCTTCCTCACCGCCGCCTCCGGCCTCGGCGCCCTCGCCCTCGCGGGCTGCGGCGGCTCCCGGGGCGACTCCGGCGGGGCCTCGGGCGGAGGCACCCCCCGACGCGGCGGACGGCTGCGCGCCGCGTTCGCGGGCGGAGGCGCCGGCGAGACCCTCGACCCCCACCGCGCCAGCCTGTTCGCCGACGTCGCGCGCGCCAAGGCCCTCTACGACAAGCTCGCCGACTACGGCGACGACCTCTCCGCGCGGCCGAGGCTGGCCTCGTCCTGGGAGGCACGACCGGGCCTGGACCGCTGGAAGGTGTCCCTTCGCCGGGCCGAGTTCCACGACGGCAGGCCGGTCACCGCCAGGGACGTCCTGTACAGCTACCGCCGGATCGCCGACCCCGCCGGGGCCTTCCGCGCCAAGGCGTCCCTGGAGCCCGTCGACCTGGACGCGAGCCGCGCCGTGGACGCGCGGACCGTCGAGTTCGTGCTCAAGCGTCCCACCGCCGAATTCCCCAACGTGCTCGCCTCGTTCGGCGCGTACATCGTTCCCGAGGGAGCGCGGGACCTCGACCGTGCGCCGGTCGGATCGGGACCCTTCCGCCTCGTGTCGTTCGCACCGGGCCGCACCGCCGTCCTGCGGCGCAACGACGACTACTGGGACGGCGCTCCGTACCTGGACGAGCTGGAGTTCCTGGTCGCCGACGAGGAGTCGGCACGGGTCAACGCGCTGCTCGGCGGGCAGGTCGAGTACGCCCATGAACTGAACCCGGCGACGGCCCGCGCCCACGAGGGCCGGGGCAGGATCGAGATCGTACGGCTGCGCAACAGCGCCATGCAGGCCTTCGCCATGAAGACGGACCGGGCTCCCTTCGACGACCCGCGGGTGCGCCGGGCGTTCTTCCTGATCGCCGACCGGCAGGAGCTGGTCGACGGGGCGCTGTCGGGGGCGGGAGTGGTCGGCAACGACCTGTTCGGCAAGGGCTGCGAGTTCTACGCCGACGACCTGCCGCAGCGAACGCAGGACCTCGACCGCGCGCGCTCCCTCCTCGAAGAGGCCGGGGCCTCGGATCTCAGGGTCACCCTGGACACGTCCTCGGTCGCGGCGGGCTTCACCGAGGCCGCCGGGATCTTCCGCGACCAGGCGGCCGGGGCGGGCGTCACCGTCGAGGTCAGGACGGGCGGCAAGGACTCCTACTGGGCGGACGTGCTCGACTCCGGGACCCTCTGCTGCTATCGCTCGGGCGCGATGCCGATCGAGTCGCACATCTCGCAGCGGCTGCTCACCGACTCCACCACCAACGCCACCAAGTGGGCCCACAAGGACTTCGACGCGCTCTACCGGCAGGCGCAGGCCACGAAGGACGACGAGGAGCGCGCGGCCCTGTTCGGGCGGATGCAGCGCCGGCTGTACGCCGAAGGGGGCTTCCTGGTGTGGGGGTTCGCCGACTGGATCATCGGAACGGCCCCTTCGGTGCGGGGAGTCGACCGGAAGGCGCCCGCGAACACCCTCGACTGGGTCCGGTTCGACAAGGTCTGGCTGGCGTGAGCGGACTCGGGTCGTGGGTTGCCCGCCGACTGCTCCTCGGCTGCGTCCAGACCGTGGCCGTGGTGCTGCTGGTCTTCGGGCTCACCGAGGCGCTGCCGGGGGACGCGGCGGTGGCACTCGCCGGTGATCAGCCGGATCCGGCGCGGATCGCCGCCCTGCGTGAGGCGATGGAGCTGGACCGGCCCGCCCACGAGCGGTTCGCCGACTGGGCCGCCGGACTGCCGCGGGGGGACCTCGGCCACTCCCTGGCGTCGGGGCGGCCCGTCAGCTCGTACCTCTCCGGCGCCTTCGGGCCCAGCCTGCTGCTCGCCGCGCTCACGGTGGTGCCCCTGGTGCCGCTGGGGGTCGGGCTCGGGGTGCTGGCCGCCCGGTTCGAGGACCGGTGGGTGGACCGGCTCGTCAGCGCCGTGACGCTCGGGGTGTACGCGGTACCGGAGTTCGCCCTCGGCGTGCTGCTGGTGACGGTGTTCGCGCTGCGGCTGGACTGGCTGCCGCCGACGGCGGTCGGGTACGGCACCGACCTGCTCGGGCATCCGGCGGCGCTCGTCCTGCCGGTGCTGGTCCTGCTGGCCCGTCCCGTGTGCTCGCTGTCCCGGCTCGTGCGGGCCGGGATGATCGACGCGCTCGCCTCGCCGTACGTCGCCCAGGCCCGCCGCTACGGGATTCCCGACGCCCGGGTGCGGTACGCGCACGCACTGCCGAACGCGGTGGCGCCCGCCGCACAGCAACTGGCGCGCACCGTCGACTGGTTGCTGTGCGGGGTGATCGTCGTCGAGGCGTTGTTCGTGATACCGGGCCTGGGCACCGTGCTCATGGACGCGGTGGCCGAGCGGGATGTTCCGGTGGTCCAGGGGCTCGCCGTGGTGTTCGGCGTGGTCACGGTGGTGCTGAACCTGGGGGCGGACCTCGTCGCCCACCGGTTCGCCCCGAGGACGGAGGTGGCCGCGTGAGAGGGCTGCCGTCGGCGCGCTTCGCGCTCGGGGCCGCGCTGGTGTGCGTCCCGCTCGTAATCGCACTGGCGGGGCCCTTGTTCGCCGGGGAGCCCGGACCCCGGGCCGCCTCCTTCACCGCGGGCGGCGGGCATTGGCTGGGCACGGACTTCGTGGGACGGGACGTGGTGCGCCAAGTGCTGCTCGGTGGGCGGTCCGTGGTGCTGGTCGCGCTGTCCGCGACGGCGCTGGCGTACCTGGTGGCGGTGCCACTGGGGCTGGTCTGCGCGCTGACCCGGCGGCACTGGTTGGAGGAGGTGCTGATGCGGCCGCTGGACGTCCTGCTGGCCGTGCCGTCGCTCCTGATGATCCTGCTGGCGGCCGCCGCCTTCCCGCCGGGCGCGACGGGGCTCGCCCTGCTGGTGGCCCTCGTCAACATCCCGGACGCGGCACGCGTCGTACGGGCGTCCGCGGCCGAGGCCGCTTCCCGTCCGGCCGTGGAGGCACTGCGGATGCAGGGCGAGTCGTGGTGGCGGACAGCGGTGGGCCATGTCGGCCGGTCGGTCGCGCGCCCGCTCTGCGCCGACGCGGGGGTGCGCCTGACCGGGGCGCTCTACCTGGTCGCCACGGCCGCCTTCCTCGGCATCGGGGTGGCGCCGGACGCCGCCGACTGGGCCGTGATGGTCGACCGGAACCGTACGGGCCTGTTCGTGCAGCCGTGGGCCGTGGTGGTGCCCGCGCTGCTGGTCGTCGCACTGACGACGGGGTGCAACCTGCTGGTCGACGCCGCGCTCGGGGCCCGCCGGGGCACGTCCCGGCCGGGTGCCGCCCGCGATGTCCTCGCGAGTGACCAAGTGAAGGAGCGACGGCTGTGAGCGGGTCGGAGACGGCGCCGGGAGCGGTGGCGGAGATCGAAGGGCTGACCGTCTCCGTGGGCGGCCGGCGCATCCTGGACGGGGTGAGCCTGCGGGTGCGGCCGGGCAGGGTGACCGCGCTGGTCGGGCCGTCCGGCAGCGGGAAGACGACGACGGGCCGGGCGCTGCTCGGCGAGTTCCCGGCCGGGGCTCTCGTGAGCGGCACCGTCCGGGTGGGCGGGGAGCGCGTGGGTCATGTGCCGTCGGGCCCCGTCCCGGTCGGCCCCGCCCCGGTCCGCGGTGGTCCCGCCAGGGGTACGGCGGCCCGTGGCGCACCGGTCGGCCATGTGCCGCAGGACCCGGCGGCGGTGCTCAATCCTGTGCGGCGGGTGGGCGCCCTGCTGCACGACATCGCGTTGGGACAGGTGCGCGGGCTGCCGCGCCGGGCCCGGCGGCAAGCGGCACGCGCACGGGTCCTGGAGGCGATGGCCGCGGCCCAACTCCCGGACGGGGCCGCACTGGTCGGGCGGTTCCCGCATCAGCTCTCGGGCGGACAGCAGCAGCGGATCGTCCTCGCACAGGCCCTGCTGCTCGGGGCCAGGGTCGTGGTCGCCGACGAGCCCACCACGGGGCAGGACGCGCTCACCAGGCGGCGCGTGGTGGAGGAACTGGCGGCGGTCGCCGCGCGCGGCATCGGCGTCGTGCTGCTCAGCCACGACCTGGCAGCCGTACGGGCGCTCGCCGACGAGGTGCTGGTCCTGCGGGACGGCCGCGTCGTCGAGCGCGGTCCCGCGCAGCGCGTCCTGCGGTCGCCCGCAACTTCGGGCACGCGTGAACTTCCGCCTGTGAAGCTTGCGTTGACTCGGGACACGGCGTTCGGCGCGCCCCGTCCGGACGTCGTGCTCCGGGTCCGCGACCTGCACGCGCGCCACCCCGACGGCTCCGAGGTGCTGCACGTCCCGGACCTCGCGCTGCGCGGCGGGGAGTGCCTGGCGGTCCTCGGCCGTTCGGGCAGCGGCAAGACGACCCTGGCGCGCTGTCTGGCCGGGCTCCATCGCACGTACGACGGACAGGTGCTGCTCGGCCCGGTCGTGCTGCCGCGCAGCCTGAGGGATCGCGACCGGCGCCAACTCGCCGCGGTTCAGTACGTGTTCCAGGACGCGCGGGCCTCCTTCGACGAGCGTCGGCCGCTACGGGACCAGGTGGCCCGCACGGCGGTACGGCTGCGCGGGGTGCCGGCGCGGGACGCCCGCGCCGAGGCCTCGGCGATGCTCGGCGCCCTGGGGCTCAGCACCGTGTCGGCGGACCGCTGCCCGGGCGGACTGTCCGGCGGTGAACTCCAGCGGGCGGCGCTGGCACGGGCGTTGCTGGCCCGCCCGCGCGTGCTGGTGTGCGACGAGGTCACCGCCGGCCTCGACACGGACACCCGTCGGGACACCCTCGACCTGCTCGACGGGCTGCTCCGCACTCGCGGCGACATGTCGTTGGTCCTCGTCACGCACGACCTGGTCGCGGCCCGGTTCGCGTCCCGGGTCGCGGTGCTGGACGCGGGAGAGGTGGTCGAGCAGGGGTCGTCGGCCGAGGTCCTGACGGCGCCGCGGCATCCGCTCACCGCGGCACTGGTGGCGGCCTCGAAGGCTGTGCCCGTCCCGGATGCCATTCCGGGACCCGCCGGATCGTCGTGCCGGGCGTCGGAGGCCGGGTCTGCGTGATGCGTCGCGGGATCGGGACCCCCGGGAGCGGTGGCGGGTGCCGTCGGCGGTGGGCTCACGGCCCGCCCCGGTGGGGGCGACCGGCACACGCCCGGGCGGGCCGCGCCTTCCCCGGGTCGCGCGGCCGCGCGGGCGCCTATCGTGATCTCATGCAGTCCTACACGATCGGCCAGGCCGCACGGCTCCTCGGCGTGAGCCCCGACACCGCGCGGCGCTGGGCGGACGCCGGACGGGTGCCCACGCACCGGGACGAGGGCGGCCGGCGCCTCGTCGACGGCCGGGACCTGGCCGCGTTCTCCGTGGAACTGGCCAGGTCCGGAGGCGCGGAGGAGGACTCCTCGTACACCTCCGTGCGCAACGCCTTCCCCGGCATCGTCACCGCCGTGAAGCTCGGTGACGTCGCCGCACAGGTGGAGATCCAGGCCGGGCCGCACCGGCTGGTGTCGCTGCTGACACGGGAGGCCGTCGAGGAACTCGGGCTGGAGGTGGGGGTGGAGGCCACCGCCCGGGTCAAGTCGACGAACGTGCACATCGACCGGGCCTGACGGCGGGACGCCACCGCTCCGGCCACTCAGCGCCCCGGCCCCCCAGCGACCGGGTCACCGCCTGACCCGGCCGACCCGGCTACGGCCTGTACCCCCGTCCACGCGCACCGCGTTGCTACCGCTGATGTGCCGTGCTCCGCAGCGGTCCCGGGGCAGCACGAACTGCGGCCCGGAGCGGGCGAGCGGGACGGCGTCGATGGACACGGCGGGCAGAACGGGTACGCGGCCGAAGTCGGGGTCGGTCTCGGCCCGGGACAGCAGCGCGTGGTGCCCGTCCGCGCCGGACACAGTGATCAGGATCCGCAGCCGGTCCTTGCGGCGGGCGCGGTCGGACTCGAGGCCCGCGTCCGCGAGCACGTCGTGCGGCAGCGGTCCGGTGAACCGGTGGCGCCGCGGACCGCTGGTCGCGCACTCGAAGCCGACGTCGGCGCGGTGCTGCGGCCGGGCGCGCAGATCGGGCAGCGTCAGCCGGGCCGGACGGGTCAGATCGCCGGTGAGTGCGGGTTCCGCGATCGGACGGGCCGCCGTGCCGGCGGCCGAATGGGACTGGCGCACGGGCCACCACCTCCCGCACGACCGTACCCGCAGTCACGTCCGGTGCAAACGCACATGCCACCCTCTCCTTCCACAGTCCCGGCTCATGCAAAGCAACAAGAGACTTTGCCCTTGCATCTGCGGAAGTATTGTGGTCACAGAAGGCCGCAGTCGTGTCCGCAAGGACCAGAGGGAGTGGACCCGTGACAACCCGTACCGCGCACCGGACCCGTCGGACCCTGCGGGTGGCCGGCGCGGGCGCCGCCGCTCTGTTGGCCCTGAGCGCCTGTTCGTCGCCGGACGACTCCTCGTCCGGCACGTCGGACGGGTCCGCCTCAGCCTCGTCACAGGAGAAGCTGTCCGGCACGGTCACCGTGTTCGCGGCCGCCTCACTGAAGGAGGGCTTCGAGACCCTGGGCAAGAACTTCGAGAAGGAACACCCGGGCACGAAGGTGACCTTCAGCTTCGGCGGCAGCGACTCCCTCGCCGCGAGCATCACCGGCGGCGCTCCGGCTGACGTGTTCGCCTCGGCCAGCCCCAAGACGATGAAGATCGTGACGGACGCCGGCGACGCGTCGGGAACGCCCGCCACCTTCGTACGCAACGAGCTGGAGATCGCCACCCTGCCGGGCAACCCCGACAAGGTCGCCTCGCTGAAGGACCTGACGAACCCCGACCTGAAGGTCGTGCTGTGCGACAAGGAGGTGCCCTGCGGCGCCGCGGCGCAGAAGGCCCTCGACGCCGCCGGCCTGAAGCTCACCCCCGTCTCCTACGAGCAGGACGTCAAGGGGGCGCTGACGAAGGTCGAACTCAAGGAGGCGGACGCCGCTGTCGTGTACAAGACCGATGTGCACGCTGCGGGTGACAAGGTGGAGGGCGTGAGGTTCCCCGAGTCCGCCGACGCCATCAACGACTACCCGATCGTCCGCCTCGAGGACGCGAAGAACGCCGAGGCCGCCGAGGCGTTCATCGCGCTCGTACGGTCCGCCGAGGGCCGGCAGGTGCTGACCGGGGCCGGGTTCCTCGAGCCGTGACCGTCCCGCGAGACAAGTCCGCCGCCGCGGCCGAAACCCTTGGGGGCGCGCCGCGGCGGCGGCGCGGCCGGGCCGCCGGGCGGGGCGCGCCGCTGCCGCTCCTGGTGCCCGCGCTGATCGGTCTGGCCTTCCTGGCCGTGCCGTTGGTCGCGCTGCTCGTACGCGCTCCGTGGCGGAGCATGCCCGAGCTGCTGACCAGTGCCGAGGTGTGGCAGGCCCTCCGGCTGTCGCTGGTCTGCGCCACGCTCGCGACCGCGGTGTGCCTGGTGATCGGGGTGCCTCTGGCCTGGCTGCTGGCCCGGGTCGAGTTCCCCGGCCGCGGGTTCGTACGGGCCCTGGTGACCCTGCCGCTCGTGCTGCCGCCGGTGGTGGGCGGCGTGGCGCTGCTGATGGCGCTCGGCCGCAACGGCATCGTCGGGAGGTCGCTGGACTCCTGGTTCGGCATCACCCTGCCGTTCACGACGGCGGGGGTCGTGGTCGCGGAGGCGTTCGTGGCGATGCCGTTCCTGGTCATCAGTGTCGAGGGCACCCTGCGGGCCGCCGATCCGCGCTACGAGGAGGCCGCCGCCACCCTGGGCGCCTCACGCTTCACCGCGTTCCGCCGTGTCACCCTGCCGCTGATCGCGCCGGGCATCGCGGCCGGCGCCGTACTGGCCTGGGCGCGGGCCCTCGGGGAGTTCGGCGCGACGATCACCTTCGCGGGCAACTTCCCCGGCCGGACCCAGACGATGCCGCTGGCCGTGTACCTGGCCCTGCAGAGCGACCCGGAGGCCGCGATCGCCCTGAGCCTGGTCCTGCTGGCCGTGTCCGTCGCCGTACTGGCCGGCCTGCGCGACCGCTGGATGGCGACGGCATGACCGACACGCACGGCACCGCCCACGCCCTCCGTGCCATTAGTAATGAGGAGGGCCTCGACGCCCGTCTCCTCGTCGACCGCGGCACCTTCCGCCTCGACGTGTCCCTGCGCGTCGCCCCTGGCGAGGTGGTCGCCCTGCTGGGCCCCAACGGCGCCGGCAAGACCACCGCCCTGCGCGCACTGGCCGGTCTGGCGCCTCTCGACGGCGGTCGCCTGCTGCTGGACGGCACGGCCCTGGAGGACACGCCCCCGGAGTCGCGGCCCGTCGGCGTGGTCTTCCAGGACTACCTCCTCTTCCCGCACCTGACCGCGCTCGACAACGTGGCGTTCGGGCCGCGCTGCCAGGGCGCGAGCAAGGCGGAGGCACGGACACGGGCCGCCGAGTGGCTCGACCGGCTGGGTCTCGCCGAGCACGCGGGCAGCAGGCCGCGCAGGCTGTCCGGCGGCCAGGCCCAGCGGGTCGCCCTGGCCCGCGCGCTGGCCACCCGTCCTCGCCTGCTGCTCCTGGACGAGCCGCTGGCGGCGCTGGACGCCCGTACCCGCCTGGAGGTCCGCTCCCAACTCCGCCGTCATCTGGCCGAGTTCGAGGCCGTCGCCGTCCTGGTGACACACGATCCGCTGGACGCGATGGTGCTGGCCGACCGCCTGGTCGTCGTGGAGGACGGCCGGGTCGTCCAGGAGGGCACTCCGTCCGACATCGCCCGCCACCCCCGAACGGACTACATCGCGCGGCTGGTGGGCCTGAACCTCTACCGGGGCGAGGCCGACGGCCACACCGTCCGCCTCGGCGCCGGCCCGGGCGTCACCATCACGGAGACGCTGACCGGACCGGTGTTCGTGGCGTTCCCGCCGAGCGCGGTCACCCTGCACCGCGACCGCCCCCACGGCTCCAGCGCCCGCAACCTCTGGCACGGCGAGGTGGCGGGGCTGGAGACCCACGGCGACCAGATCCGCGCCGACATCGGCGGGGAACTGCCGCTCGCCGCCGACCTGACCACCGTCGCCGCCGCCGAACTCGGCCTGCACCCGGGCGCGGAGGTCTGGGCGACGGTGAAGGCGGCGCAGACGCACGCCTATCCGGTGTGACAGGACACGTCCGTCCCGTCCGATGAGGGCACGCCGGTCCCGTGCGAGAGGGCACGGCCCGGCCCCTTCCCGTACGGGGGGGCGCGGTCCGCGTCTCCACGGGGCTCACGCGATCGCGTGCACCTCCGGGGTGCGGACGGGGGCCGGGATCTCAGGAGAATGGGGGTACGCGGCCGTCCGGTGCTGGAAGGAGAGGATCTTCGGGTTCTGGACGACACCGTCGCGGATCTCGATGGCCTTGCCGACCGTGGGATCGGCGTCCCAGGCCGCGGGGCCGCTCATCACCTTGCGCAGATAAGGGAGGAGCGCCTCACCGATCTCCCACGTCGCCGAGTTCCACAGGTGGGACGGGCTGTGGTCCACCGCGTAGTAGTGGCAGCCGGGTCCCACGGTGGGCATCGGCTCCTCGAAGGTGGTCGGACGGGCCCAGGTGAAGCCCATGCCCTCGTCGCAGGCGACGTCGATGAAGAAGGAGCCCGGCCGGAACAGGGCGAGTTCCTCGTCGGTGACGAACGTGAGCGGCGCGTCGGTGTCCTGCCGTACGCAGTTGACGACGATGTCGAAGCCGGCGAGGTACTCGGCGAGGGGTACGGGTCCGGCCGGCGTGAGGGCCCGCAGGCGCGACGGGTCCTCCTCGTCCTCCTCGAAGTGGTTCATGACGACGGACGGCATCGGCGAGGCCACCGCCGCCGCGGCGCGCTGGGTGAGCACGGTGACGTCCGAGACCCCCATGGCGCCGAGCCCCGTGACCGCACCGCGCCCCGTGGCACCGAAGCTGATGACCACGGCGCGCAGCCGCCGCCCGTAGCTGCCGGTCAGTCCGCCGAGTTGGAGGGCGTGCAGCACCGAGCAGTAGCCGGCGAGTTCGTTGTTCTTGTGGAAGACGTGGACACTGAAGGCGCCCGTGGACGTCCAGTGGTTCATGGCCTCCCAGGCGATGAGGGTCAACCGCTTGTCGATGGCGAGCTGCGTCAGCTCCGCGTCCTGCACGCAGTGGGGCCACCCCCACAGCACCTGGCCCTCCCGCAGCGCGGCGACGTCGTCGTACATGGGCTTGGGCAGCAGCAGCACATCGCACTCGGCGACGAGCTGCTCGCGAGTGCGCAGTCCCGCCACAAGGGGGCCGAGCGTGTCGTCGCTGACGCCGAACCGTCGGCCGTATCCCTCTTCGAGGAACATCTTCTGGCGTACGTCCGGGGCGATCCGCTCGATATGGGCGGGGTGCAAGGGCAGACGGAACTCGTTCTCCTTGCGGGAGGAAGCGAGCACTCCGAGACTCATAAGGCTCATTTCGCGTCCTCATCATTTCGTTCAGTTGGTACCAGGCGTGCTGGTGGCGCCTTGTCCGGGGCCCGTCAGGAGCCGCCGGACCCGTGCCTGCGGACGCGCTCGGCGAGCGGGAGGGGTGTCTCGTCCAGGCCGTCGACGGAACCGCTCGCCATGCGTGCGCACGTGCCGCGGCACGCGAGGAGCTGCTTGTCGTCCTTGTGGGACGCCACCACCGGCTCCGGGTCGGGCCCGGTGCGGTAGTCGGTGCCGCAGATGAGGCAGGCCAGCCCCGAGAGCACCTCCGGGGTCGGTTCGGGACGCCCGCGGCGCCGACCGGAGATCGAGTCCTGCGAATACATGCGTCCCACATCCTCTGTGTCGGTCGGTGCCGTGCTGGTCGGGTCGGAGCATCGCCGGGCGGTTCGGGGCCGTGCCGAGCTGTTCGGTGCTGTGCCGAGCCCCCGTGATCGGTCCGGGGACGCGCGCGGGACGCGGGAGTGCTCCCGGGTGCGTCCCGGACGCCACGACGTCCGCTAACGCGCCGCGCGGGACGGGACGCGAAGGACGGTGGGAGAGGTCGAGCCAGTCGGCATGATGCGGCTCATTCCCGGCCGGATCCGGTGTGTGCCGGCCTGCCGTTGCGCGAGGGCGACGCCGAAACGGATGACGGCGTGCGAGGTGCGCTCGATGAG
The DNA here is from genome assembly GCF_014651055.1 of Streptomyces fructofermentans. Taxonomy (GTDB): domain Bacteria; phylum Actinomycetota; class Actinomycetes; order Streptomycetales; family Streptomycetaceae; genus Streptomyces; species Streptomyces fructofermentans. The sequence continues at coordinate 145,343 of NZ_BMWD01000007.1, read as the reverse complement.
GCAACCGTACTCCCCTCCGGGTCCGCCACGCGCCAGATACCGGACACCGCTGGTTCCCCGCCGCTGCGGCGTCGGTCGCCCTGCCTGCCCGCTCAGAGCACGTGGGAGCCGTACATCTCGCCGAGCGGGTCCGCGAGCAGTTCGACGCGGGTGCCGTCGGGGTCGCGGAGGTAGATCGAGGCGCCGCTCTCCTCCTGGAACGGGATTCCGGCGGCGGTGAGCTTGTCGCGCAGCCGCCGCCAGGTCGACGGCTCCACGGAGATCGCGAGGTGGTGCAGTCCGCCCAGGACCTCCGCGTACGGGCCGACGTCGAGCCCGGGGAAGTCGAAGAAGGCGAGCAGGTTCCCGTGCCCGAGGTCGAAGAAGAAGTGGGTGGAGCCCTTGTAGTCGCGGTTCTCGATCATCTCCGTGAGCGGGAACTCCAGGAGCTCCTGGTAGAAGCGGACGGTGCGCTCGACGTCGGCGGACAGGAGGGCCACATGGTGCACTCCGCGGGCCGAGCTGGGCGCCCTGTCCGGGCCGGGGGCCAGGTAGGCGTCCCGGATGCGCGCCCGTTCGGCTTCGATCGCGTTCAGGTCCTCGCTCATCGCGGGCTCCTCGTGGGGTGGCACGGAAGGGAAAGCGGTTCGACATTCAATGACTTGCCACTCTAGGCACCGCCCTGCCGCGGTCAAGGCCCGCCGCGCCCGGCCGAGCGGGCCGGACGGCGGGCTGCCCCGGCGCGGGCGTGCGGCGCGGCCCCGCACCTAGAATGCGCGGGACGGCACGGGAGGACGGCCCGCACGGCCGGGTGTCGCGGGGCCGACCGGGGTCCTGCCGAAGCCCGGCCGGGGAGCCCCGCCCCGGCCGCCCTCCACCTGGACCCCACGGGACGGAACCATGCAGCTTCTCCCCTTCACCACCGTCCACGCGGCGACCGTGGCGGGCTGGCCGGCCTCGGCGGAGGAGGCCGTGATGTGGTGCGGGGCGAAGGAGTTCCCCGTGGACGAGAGGACCGTCGCGGGGTGGGCGCAGGCCGAGGACGTCACGGCCCGGATGCTCCTGGAGGGCGAACGGATCGTCGCCTACGGGGAGTTGTGGTTCGACGCCGAGGAGGACGAGGTCGAGCTCGCGCGGATCATCGTGGCACCCTGGGCCCGCGGCACGGGACTTGGGCGGTTGCTCGTCGCGGGACTGCTGAAGGAGGCGCGCGCGGCCGGGCACACCGACGTCTTCATGCGGGTGCACCCCGCGAACGAACGGGCCCTGGCCTGCTACCGTGCCGCCGGGTTCGTCCCGGTGGACCGGGAGTCGGCCGCGCTCTGGAATGTCGGCCAGCCCGTCGACTACGCATGGCTGCGGCCGGGGCGCGACCCCGAGGGGGACGGCCGCTGACGGCCGACCGCCTCCGGCGGCCCGGGCCCCTCAGGCGTCGGTCCCGCCCGCGGGCGGCGGAGTCAGCGACACCCTGATGCCGACCGTCCCCGTCCTCCCGCGCCGCACCCGGCTGCCGAGCAGGGTCATCCTGCCGAGGACGCCGTACTTGCGGGCGAGCAGCTTCCGGTACCGCGCGGTGGCGTCCGCGTCGCAGATCTCGGCGGTGCCCGGGACCTGGTCCCCGGTGGGCCTGCCGCGCACGTCGCAGGGCCCGACGAGCACATCGGCGCGGTTGCGGATCCGCTTGACCTTCCAGGAGTCCGTGACGGTCCACACGCCCAGCGCCTCGCCGTCACGCACCACCCATACCGGCGTGGCGACGGGCGTCCCGTTCTTCCGGTAGCTGGTGACCAGTAGGTACTTGCCTGCCGCGAGCCGCTCCAAAGCTGTGTCCACGCCGTGAGTCTAGGCCCCCGCCGGCCGAGGGGCCCCTTGGCCCGTACGGGCGATCTTCCGACGGCTCGTCAGCGATGCGCCGCGCGTCCGGTCCTTGATCGTGAAAGAGAGTCACACGAGAACCCATTAGTACGACAATCATTTCGCACGGAGGACCTACGTATGCCCGCCTCACCTCACTCCCGCCCCGCACCCACCGGCTCGGGGGCCGTACGCCCCGGCACGCGGACCCGCATCGGCGCGACGGCCGTCGCCGCACTGGCCCTCGCGGGAACCGCGCTGGTCGCCGCGCCGACCGCCTTCGCGGCCCCCGGGGACAACGGCGACGTGAAGATCCACGCCGAGACGACGGCCCCCACCGACCAGCGCAACGACCCGAAGGTCTGCAAGTTCCATCTCGCCGCGTTCAACTTCGACACGGTTCAGGGAGTCACCTGGCTCATCGAGCCGCAGCCCGCGAGGAGGGGCGGCGCGACGCTCAACGGCAACCTGACGCTCACGACCGGGGCGGGCAACTCGGAGCTGCTGACGCTGCCCGACGGCCAGTACAAGCTGACCTGGAAGATCGAGGGCGGCCTGGGGGCGGGCAAGCAGAAGGTGTTCAAGGTCGACTGCAAGGCGCCGCCCGCCGGCGGACCCAACGGCGGAGGGCCCAACGGCGGAGGACCGAACGGCGGAGGGCCCAACGGAGGCCCGCCCGCGGGCGGTGGCGGTCTCGCCGAGACCCCGGGCGTGTCCGCGATCGGCGCCACCGCGGCGATCGGACTGATCGGGGTCTCGGGCTTCGCCTACGTACGGATGCTGCGTCGCCGGCCCGACGGTGCCGCGTAGGCGCGCGCCCAGGCCCTGGTACAGGACGCGCGCCTACCGCCTGACGAGGACCGTCGTGGTGGCGTCCTCGCTCGTGTGGGGCGCCGTCTGGTGGGCGGGCGACGACGTGCCTCCCGGGCCCGCCGCCGCCACGAGGGAGCCCGGGGACGCCAAGGCGTCCCCGGGTCCCCCGGCCTCCACCGAACCCGGGCCCCGCCGCGAGGTCCGCGAACGGCCGCCCGCGCGCCCCCGGGCCACCCCGCCCGTGCCCCTCACGCGTTCCAGGGCCGTGGTCCTGCGCATCCCCCGGCTCGGCCTGGAGGCGCCGGTCGTCGGAGTGCGGCTGGACCGCGACCGGCGGCTCACCACACCACCGGTGGACAATCCCAAACTCGTGGGCTGGTACGAGGGCGGCCCCACGCCGGGCGAACGGGGCACCGCCGTCGTCGTCGGCCACCTGGACACCCGCACCGGGCCGGCCGTCTTCGCCGGACTGCGCACACTGACCCCGGGCCGGCTCGTGGAGGCCCGGCGCGCGGACGGCCGCACCGCCGTCTACACCGTGGACGCCGTACGCACCTACGACAAGGCGCGCTTCCCCGATTCGGAGGTGTACGGCATCCGGACGCGGCCTGAGCTCCGGCTCATCACCTGCGGCGGCGCGTACGACCGCAGGACCGGGTACCACAGCAACGTCGTCGTCTTCGCCCATCTGACGGCGACCCGGGAGGCACCGCGCCGCCCGTAGGCCCAGGCCTCCGGCTCCCCCGCCCCGTCCGTCCGCCCCACGGCGCCCGCCGTGCGCGGTGGCGGGCCGGGTGAGGCCGGTCGGCCGGGTGAGGCCGGTGGGGCTGCTGGGGTGGCCCGCAGACCCGGTCCGGCGGAGATCGTCCACCGGCGTACGCGCCCGCCACAGGCACCTCCCGTGCCAGACTCCGACGATGACCACGGACACGAACGGCCCCGGAGCGACGGGGACTTGGCGGTTTGGGGGCCTGACGGTCGGCCCGCCCGGACTCGGTGGCACGAGACCGAATGGGTGACGCCACACTGTGGGTGGCCGCTCTCACCGCCGCGACCGCGGTGCTCGCGAGCTGGGTGACCAGCCACGGCACCGCGCGGGCCGCCCGTATCCAGGCGGACGCCGCCGCGGCCACCGTGCAGGCGGACCGGCTCAGGGCGGCCCGCCGCTCCGCGTACGTCGACGTCATCGAACAGGCCCAGCGCATGGGTGACCTCTACTGGAAGGTCACCGACGCGCACGGCATCGACGACGCCGACGAGCGGCTCGCCGCCCTGCTGGACCTGCGGGTACGGCTCCGCGGGGAGTACGCCGTGCTGCGCCAGCGGGTCTGGGTGGCGGACCTGGAGGGGCCGCCCGCGGTCGCCGCGGCGGCCGACCGGCTGCGCCGCTCGACCAGCGAGCACTACCGGGCGCTCGACGCGATGATCACGGGCGACACGGACGCGGGTCAGCGCTTCGCCGACTGCTTCGCCCCCTTCTGGGAGTCGGTCGTGTCCTTCGTCGACGTGGCCCGTACGGCGCTGCACTCGGCGCGGCTCTGAGGGCCCGCCGGGACGGCTGCCGTGCCATCGGTCAGCGCGGGGAGCGGGGCGGTGTCGACGGCGTCCGCCCCTCCAGGGCGCGCAGCCATGAGACCAGTACGCGGTTCACCTCGTCGGGGCGCTCCTGCTGGACCCAGTGGCCGCTCCCCTCGATCAGACGGGAGGCGACCAGACCCGGCAGGGTGACGGGGAACGCCTCGACGGCGTCGGCCAGCCAGGCGACGGAGGCGTCGAGCGCGCCCGCCACGAACAGGGACGGCTGGGTGATCGGCGCTCCTTCCCATGCCGCGAGGTCTTCCCAGTCACGGTCCATGCTGCGGTAGCGGTTGAGCGCTCCGGTGAGGCCGGTCCGTTCGAACTCGGCTGCCAGGAAGTCGAGTTCCGCGTCGTCGAGCCAGGTCGGACGCGCCCGGACGAAACGGTCGCCCATCCTGCCGCCCGCCGGGACGAAGAACGCCGCGCCCTCGCCCGACACCGGCCGGGTGTCCCCGGAGAGCGTCGCGTAGAAGCCCGCCAACCAGCCCCGTACGTCCTTCTCGATCTCCGCCTCCGCCCGGCCGGGCTCCTGGAAGTAGGCGGCGTAGAACTCCTCGTCGCCGCCCATCAGGGCGAAGGCGTCGGTCGGCCGGATCGCGCCCCGCGGCGCGTAGGGCACGCCGAACAGACCGACCGCCGTGAACACGTCGGGCCTGAGCAGGGCCGAGTCCGCCGCGATGGTCGAGCCCCAGTCGTGCCCGACGATCACGGCGGTCTCCTCGCCGAGCGCGCGCACGACCGCCACGTTGTCCTCGACGAGGGCGCCGATCCGGTACTCCTCGGCGGAGGCGGGCGCCGAGGACCGCCCGTATCCGCGGACGTCCACGGCGACGGCCCGGTGGCCCGCCGCCGCGATCGCGGGGAGCTGGTGACGCCAGGAGTGCCACAGTTCGGGGAATCCGTGGACGAGAAGGACCAGCGGTCCGGTGCCCTGCTCGACCAGGTGGACGCGGCCGCCGGGAACGTCCACCATCCGGTGCCGTGCGTTCTCCGGGGTCCGCGGGCCGGCGGCTGCCTGTGTCACGTGTCCTCCTCGGGCCGGCCTTCGGGCCGGTACTCGGTCTGCTCTTCGGGGCGGTGCCCGGACCGGTGCTCGGGCCGGTGCCCGGGCTGGTACGGGAAGCTGCCTCCGATCCTCGTGACCGGGTGGCCGCGGCGCGAGCGCTGTTGCCGTTCCGGCAACCCGGGGCCGCACGGGCCGGGGCATGGGGCCGCGGACGGCGGCGGGCGGGGCGGGCGGGGGCGGGCCCGGTGGCGGGCGGCGGCAGGCGATGTCGGCCGGAACCCGGCGGCGGGTTCCGGCCGACTCCGAAGTGCCGGGCGGGCCGGTGAACCGGACCGTGGGACCGCACGTACTGAAGGAGGGCGTCACCCACGCGGGGCCGCTCGCAGAGGTGACGCTGGGTCAGGACAGTCGCACGGGAGCCGTGGATGAAGCACGCACGACGGAACGTTCAGCGGATCGCGCGGTTCGCCGCCCTCGGCGGACTGGTGTGCGGGGGGCTGATGGTCTCGCACGCCGTGGCGAGCGAGACGCCGGGCGGACCGAGTGCCCCGAACGCCGAGACCCGGGCCGCCGCGACGGGCCAGGAACTGGTCACCGAGCTGGGCACGTCACGCACGGCGGGCAGCTGGATCGACGCCGAGGGGCGTCCCGTGGTCGCGGTCACCGACGAGAAGGCCGCGGCCGAGGTCCGCGACGCCGGAGCGGTCGCCAAGGTCGTGAAGTACACGATGCGGGACCTCCGTTCGGCCACCGAGTCGCTCAAGGACGCCCCCCGTGTGGCGGGCACCTCGTGGGCCATGGACTACACCTCCAACCAGGTGGTGGTCCGCGCCGACAGCACTGTCTCCGCCACCGAGTGGAACCGGATGGCGGAGGTGGCAAAGAGCATCGGCGCCACGGTGCGCATGGAGCGCGTCGACGGCACGTTCACCCCCCGGCTGAACGGGGCCGACGCGATGTTCGCGGGCTCCGGCCGGTGCTCCGCCGGGTTCAACGTGACGAACGGACAGGCCGACTTCATTCTGACGGCGGGCCACTGCGGCCCCGTGGGCACGACGTGGTTCTCGGACCAGCAGGGCGAACGGCAGGTGGGGGCCACCGTCTCGGGCTCGTTCCCGGGCGGCGACTTCTCGCTCGTGCGCTACGACGCGGGGACCGCGCTCAAGGGAGCCGACATCGTGGCCGTCGGCAACGGCCAGGGCGTACGGATCACCGGCGCGGCGGACCCCGCCGTCGGCCAGCGGGTCTTCCGCAGCGGCAGCACGACCGGTCTGCAGTCGGGTGACGTGACCGGACTCAACGCCACGGTGAACTACCCGCAGGGCACCGTCACCGGGCTCATCGAGACGACGGTGTGCGCGGAGCCCGGCGACAGCGGCGGCCCGATGTTCGCCGACGGACTGGCCCTGGGCGTCACCTCGGGCGGCAGCGGCGACTGCGCCAAGGGCGGTACGACGTTCTTCCAGCCGGTGACCCGGGCGCTGGACACGCTCGGAGTGAAACTGGCGGCTGACCCCGCCTCGGCCGGCCGGTCGACGCCCTCCGCCCCGGCGGCCGGTGGCGGCGGCGCGGGCAGCACCGACAACGGCGGTGCCGTGCCGCCCGGTTCGTCCTCGGCGGAGCCCGGTGGCGCCGTCCTGCCCGGCGCGATGGGCTCGGTGGAGACCGTTCCCGAGGAGCGCGCCGACGCTGTCACCATCGCGTTGGACAAGGTCGCCGAGTACAAGAACCTCGGCCCGGGACTGTTCCTGATCGCGGGAAGCATGCTGGCGCTGGTGGCCCTGCGCATCCGCTCGGAGCGCGGGCGCAAGCGCTATCGCAGCCAGTACTCGCAGAGTTGGGGCTGATCCCCCCGCCCCGCCCGACCACGTGCCGGGACCGGCACGGCCTCCCGGGCCGCCGGGGTCGAGATCCGTCCGGGACGGCCGCGATCAGGACCTGGACGCCCCTGCCGTCCGTCCGCGGCAACCCGGTACCCGCCCTCAGGCCAGTCGGGAGAGTTCGTCCGGTCCGACCGGGTGGGCGAAGGGCAGTCCGCGCGCGTAGCGGTCGACCTCGTCGATCGCCCACGCGGTCATACGGCCCAGTTCGTTGCCGAGCGAGCCGGCGATGTGCGGGGTGAGCAGCACGTTGGGCAGGTCGTGGAGCGGTGAGTCCGGGGGCAGGACGTCGGGGTCCGTGACGTCGAGGACCGCGTGGAGGCGACCGGACACCAGTTCACGGGTGAGCGCGCCGGTGTCGACGAGAGAGCCGCGCGCGGTGTTGACGAGCGTCGCGCCGTCCCGCATGAGCGCGAGCCGGCGGTCGTCGAACATGTGCCGGGTCTCCGGCAGTTCGGGTGCGTGGACGGACACGACGTGACTGCGCCGCGCCAGGTCGTCGAGCCCCGCGGGCTCCGCACCGAGCGCCTCCGCGTCCTTCGGTGCCAGGAACGGGTCGTGGACCAGGACGTCCAGGTCGAACGGGCGGAGCAGCTCGATCACCCGGCGGCCCACGCGCGAGGCGCCCACGACGCCCACGGTGCGGCGGTGGTTGCCGTATCCGCCGTAGAACGTGAGGAGGTCGATCGGCGCGCGCTCGGTGCGGTAGGTGTGCGCGACGTCGAGGACCCGCTTGTTGGCGAAGAGGATCGCGGCGAGGGTGAACTCCGCCACGGGCAGGGCGTTCGCCGCGGCGGCCGAGGACACGGTGATGCCGCGCTGCCACACGGCGTCGGTGACATGGGCCTTGACGGAGCCGGCCGCGTGCACGACCGCGCGCAGCCCGGGCATGCGCCGCAGGGCGTCCTCGGTCAGGCGCGGCGCGCCCCAGTGGGTGAAGAGGACCTCCGTTCCGGCGAGCACGGCCGCCTCGGCCGAGTCGAAGTCGGTGACCAGCAGGTCCGGGTCGACCGTGGCGACCTCCGTCAGCCGGTCGAACGCGGGGTCGGTCCGGAGCATGCCGTGGATCTGCGCGGACATCGCGAGGAGTGTGCGCGGGAGCGGCGGGGCGGTCGGGTGGTTCACGGCTGTTCCTTCCGGCGGTTGACGAGGGGACCGTGCGGCGCCGAGGAGCGGGAGCGCCCCGGCGGGTCGGCGGGCGGGCTGCGGGGCGGAGCGCGACCGGCGTACGGGGCGCGGTCCCGGGTCGTCGGGGCGAAGCGGGGCGGCTGGTGTGCGACACGGTCACGGTACGGCCGGGGCGGGCGGTTTACTGAGGGCATGACGCGCCCCAGCTCCCGCTCCGGTCATTCCGACAGCACCGGCACCGCCGCCGCCCGTACGGCGCGTGCCGATTCCGCCGAAAGCGCCGGCAGCGCAGAGAGCGCGGACGGCACCGACTCCGCGCACGGGTCCGCGCCCGTCGTGGTAGGTACCCCGGGCTCGTTCGCCCGGAGCGTGCTGGACGAACGGCACCCGGCCCTCATCGAGCGCGTACGGCGGGCCGTTCCGTATCCTCCGGCTCTTCAGCGCGCGCTGGACGCGCTCCTGGAGGAGATCACCGAGGGCGTCGTCGAGCGGTTGGCCGACGACGAGCCGGGCGCCGAGCGCTGGCGGGACGAGCCCCACTACGGGCGGCCCTGGGCGGACGTGCCGTTCCTGTGGGCCGAGAGCTACTTCTACCGGCGGCTGCTGGCCGCCCTCGGCCACTTCGGGCCCGGGCCGTGGCAGGGCATCGACCCCTTCGCCCCGTTCAAGGAGGCCGAACTCACGAGTACGAAGGTCGACGACGAGCTGTCGGCCCTCGACCGGCTCCCCGGGCTGCCCGCCGCGGAGCGGGACCGGACCCTGCTCCTGTCCTCGCTCTGGGGCAACCGCGCGGACCTCGGTTTCCGGATGTCCACGGGGTCGGGCGGACTCGCCGAGCGGGTTCCGGGGCTCGTCGTCGACGACTCGGCCGCGCTGTGGGGCGTCCTGGACGCGGGACCGCCCGGCACGGTCTGCCTCGTCGCCGACAACGCGGGCCCCGAGCTGCTGCCCGACCTCGTGCTCGCCGACCACCTCCTGGGCTCGGGCCGGGCGGACACGGTCGTCCTGCACCTCAAGCCGTACCCCTACTACGTCTCCGACGCGACCACCGCCGACGTCCTCGCCTGCCTCGACCGGCTGAGCGGGGCGGCGGAGCCCGCGGCGCGGGTGGGCGCGCGGCTGCGGCAGGCCCTGCGCGCGGGACGGCTCGTCCTGCGGGCGCACCCCTTCTCCTGCGCGCCGCACGGCTACGGGCTGATGCCGGCCGACCTCCGCGACGACTTCGCGTCGGCCACCCTGACGATCATGAAGGGTGACCTCAACTACCGTCGTCTGGTGGGCGATCGGCACTGGCCCGCCACGATCGCGTTCGACGAGGTGACCGCGTACTTCCCGGGTCCGGTCGCAGCGCTGCGGACCCTGAAGTGCGACGTCGTGACCGGACTCCCGGCCGGGACCCTGGAGCGCCTGCACGCCGAGGCGGCCGAGGACCCGGCGGGTTCGGGGGCGGCGTGGCGGACGAGCGGGACGCACGCGTTGATCCAGGTCAGGGCCTGACCGTTCCGGGTTCCGCCGGGCCCCGCACCCGGGGCGCGGCACGCCGCGGGCCGGGCGTCAGCCGCGTCCTGCGGGCGCACCGGAACCGCGGTGGGGGTCCCCGGCCGCGCTCCCCCGCCTCGGGTCCCGTCCGGCACCGCCGCCGGCGCTTCCTCCCCCGCTGCTTCCCCTCGCGGGAAGCCGGCGGCCCAGCAGCGCCCCGAGCAGGGCCGCGACGGCCAGGACCACCAGCGCGGCGGCCCTCCGCGAACCGTCGGACGAGGCCAGGGTCGTCGCGACGGCCACCCCGAGCATCGGGCCCACGTTCATGGCGGTCTGCTGGAGCCCTCCGGTGACTCCCGCCGACTCCACGGGCGCCTCCCGTACGAGGACGGCCGTCGCGGTGACCATGACGGCGACGAATCCGGCGCCCAGCAGGAGGAAGCAGCCTCCGATCCCCACCGGGCCGGACGCCGGGCCGAGGCGGGACATCAGCAGCACGGCGAGCGCGACGAGGAGCGCCCCGGTCGTGACGGTCCCGCGCGGGCCGTACCGGCGGAGCAGTACGGCGCACACGGGCGCGCCGGCCACCATCGCCACGGCGAGCGGCAGCGCGTGCAGGCTGCCGTGCAGCGGGTTCAGGCCCAGGACGTCCTGGAGGTAGTACGTGATGAGGAACAGCGTCCCGAACAGCGCGGCCGACACCGCCACCAGCGTGCCGAGGGCGGAGGTGAGCACGGTCGAGCGGAACACGCCCGGCGGGACGAGCGGTTCGGCCGTACGGCGCTCATGGCGGACGAAGGCCCAGCAGGCGCCGGTCGCGGCGAGGAGTCCGAGTACGGAGGCCGCCGTGACGCCGTATTCCGGGAGCGCGACGAGCGTGTGGACCAGGCACACCAGGGTCACGGCCAGCAGGCCGGCGCCCGGCAGGTCGAGGCGCACGTCAGTGGTCCGGGACGGCAGGCGCGCCGAGAGGACGAACGCACCCGCCGCGAGGGCGGGGACGACGTTCACGTAGAAGACCGACCGCCAGCCGAACTCCGCGACGAGCACGCCGCCGAGGAGCGGGCCGAGTGCGGCCGCGGCGCCGATGGCGCTGGTGCGCAGGGCGATCGGCATGCCGAGCCTGTCGGGCGGATAGGCGGCGCGCAGCATGCCCAGGGTGGCCGGCTGCATCAGTGCGCCGAAGACTCCCTGGACGACGCGCAGCGCGACGGCCCAGCCGATGTCCGGGGCGAGTCCGACCGCCGCCGAGGTGAGGCCGAAGCCGAGGACGCCGAGCGCGAACACGCGGCTGTGGCCGTAGCGGTCGCCGAGGCGCCCGGAGAGGACGAGCAGGCTCGCCACGGCGATGAGGTAGCCGGTGGTGGTCCACTGCACCTGGACGAACGAGGCGTCGAAGTCCCTGCGCAGGGCGGGTTGGGCGACCGTCAGGACGGTCCCGTCGAGGGCCACCAGGACGGCTCCGACGATGCCGGCGGCGAGCGTGACCCGCCGGGCGCGAACCGGGTTCACCGGGGCTCCGGACCGAGGTGTGCGTCCAGGGCGGCCCGTACGAGCGGGTCCACGTCTCCGGCTCCCGTCGCGAGCTGGAGGCTGCCCCAACCCCACAGCTGGGCGATGCCGTGCAGGTTGGCCCAGAGGGCGCCCGCCACCTCGGGTGCCCGGGCGTCGGGGCGCGCCGCGCGCACCAGCGCCACGAGGCCCTCGAAGAGCGGCAGGCTGGTCCCGCGCAGGCCCAGGCCGTTGCTCTCCAGGAGGTCGTGGCGGAACATCAGCTCGTACATGCCCCGGCGGGAGAGCGCGAAGCGGACGTAGACCCCCGCCAGCGCGGCGATCCGGTCGCGTGGGCTGCCCGTGTCGTCGCGCACCGCCTCCTCGACCTCGGCCCCCAGCTCGCCGAAGCCCTCCCGGGCGATCGCCGAGAGCAGTTCCAGATGGGTCGGGAAGTATCGGCGCGGGGCGCCGTGGGAGACCCCCGCCCTGCGGGCGATCTCCCGCAGCGTCAGGGCCTGCGCGCCCTCCTGGTGCACCAACTCCACGCCGACGGACACCAGTCGAGCTCTGAGCCCCTGCTCCTGTTCATCCATGGACACTGTCTACCAGGCAGTAGTAGACAGTGTCTACCAGCGCATGCGAAGGCCCTCTCGGCAACGGAGGGCATCCCTCGCGCGCAACCTTGTATCGACGGCTTGACACAAGATCCCGGCCAGGGCACCTTGTACCCACCACTTGATACAAGATGATCTGGGGGGATCTCCACATGCTCGACACCGTTCCGCTCCAGTCCCGGTTCCTCGAGCACGCCGACCACTACGCGCGCTGGTCCGGACTGGGTATCGGCATGGTGGCCGCCCAGCAGTTGGTCACGATGCGCAGCGGGGACATCACGACGCCCCTCGTGTTCGCCATCACCGCGTTCGGCCTGTGCGCGGTGGGCGGTGTCCTGCTCGGCGACGCACTGACCCTGCGCCCGCAGGAGGCGGTACGGACCGCGAGTCTGGCCCCGCGCCTGGTGCGGGACCAGGTGCCGCCCCGCATGGCGCCCCTGCTCGTCCTGCAGGCGACCTCCCTGGTCGCCCTGCTGGTGATCGGCGCCACCACGGCCTCCTCCGGCCCGGGGCGGGCGGGCGGCGCGGGCCGCGTCCTCACCGTCACCTGCGGAGGGATGCCCACACCCCTCGGCCCGTGGCCCGGCCTCTACTACAGCGGCCCGATGTTCGCCGCCCTCGCGGTCGCGACCCCCGTCTGCGTCTGGGCCCTTCGCCGTATCGCCCACGGCCCGGGCGACGACCAGCAGCGCCACACCCGCGCCTGGGCGATTACCGGAGCCTGGGGACTCCTGGTGTCGAGCCAACTCCTGCTCGTCGTACTGATGATCTTCGTCGCGCTGACGGACGGCGCCTGCGCGGGCCCGCCCGGAGTGGTCACCATCGTGGCGATCTGCCCCTTGGGGCTGCTGAGCCTGTTCACCTTCGGCTGGTCCCTGGTCACCGTCGCGGCGCCCCGGGCCGTCGACGACCACGCCGACGACGGGTCGTTCGACGATGAGTGACCCCGCCGTCCGCGTCGACACCACGAGCCAGGTACCGCCGTACGAGCAGATCCGCGCCCAACTGGCCGCGCTGATCCTCACCGGCTGGCTCACGGAGGGCGAACGCCTGCCGACCGTGCGCCAGCTCGCCGCCGACCTCAACCTGGCGCCCGGCACGGTGGCGCGCGCCTACCGCGAGTTGGAGGCCGCCGAGCTCATCCGCACCCGGCGGGGTGCGGGCACCCGGGTCGCAGCGCTCCCGTCCGAGCCCCACGCGCTCGACACGGACCAACTCGCCACGCTCGCACGTGACTTCACCTCGGCCGCGCGGGCCCTCGGCGCGGACACGGAGGACATCCTGACCGCCGTCCGCGACGCCCTGGACCCGGGGCCCGCCTCCCCCGGCACCACTGCGGACGGCCGGTAGGACGCACTGGGGCCGATGAGGCCGACCGGGCAGGTGGGACCGACCGGGCCGACCGGGCTCATCCGTCCGGTCCGGCTCATCCTTCCGCTCCGGCTCATCCGTCCGGCCGGCGCTCCGGGATGACGTGCGCAAGGGTCACGGGTGAGCCGGAGGCCCTGGGGCCGACCCGAGCGGCGCACACGGCGGGCCCGGGAAGGCCAACCGGGCATGCCGGACCGGGACATGCCGTGCTCAGGCGTCGAAGGCGCGGGGCGGCGACGTGGGTTCCTCCGCGGCGGCCCCGGCGTAACGACGGGCCAACTGCCCGAAAGCGGCCCTGAGTTCGGGTGGCCCGATGACGTGGATGTCGGCGTCGAACGCGCCGATGGCGGCGGCGAGCGCGGGCCACGACCAGGCGCCCAGGGCGAGCCGGCAGCGGTGGGGGCCGAGTTCCTCCACGACCCCGTCGCGGGTGTGGCCGGCGACGACGGCCGCCGGCAGATCGAGCACCACCTCGCCCCGGCAGGGCCAGCCGCCGGTGCCGTCCGACCCCCGGAACCGGCTGGTGACGAAGGCCGCGACATCACCGCCGGGCACCTCGCGCGGGGTGAACCGCGGGCCGTTCGGCGTACGCGGGGTGATCCGGTCCACACGGAAGACGCGCCAGTCGTCGCGGTCGAGGTCCCAGGCGACGAGGTACCAGCGGCCGCCCAGCGTCACCAGGTGGTGCGGTTCGACGCGGCGCGGTCCGGTCGCGGGCAGCACGGGGGGCTCCTCCGGGGCCTTCGCGGGTTCGGGGGCCTCCCGGGTGCCGGGCGTGCCAAGGACGTCCCGGGCGCCGGGGGCTTCCTGACGTGGGGAGGTGCCGTCTGCCGCAGGCCGAGGCACGGAGGCATGGTCGAAGCGCAGTACTTCGCGGGCGCGGACGGCCGCGCCGAGCGTCAGCAGGAGCCGCGGGTCGACCTGCGGGTCCGGCCGGGGGCCCGGGCGCTCCACGGCGGTGACCCGCAGAGTGTCCACGCGGTGGCGCAGCCTCGCGGGCATGACCTGCCGGACCGTGCTCAGCGCGCGCTCGGCAGCTTCTCCGATGCCGGCCCCGGTCAGTGCCGCCGTGCGGAGGGCGACGGTGACGGCCACGGCCTGCTCGTCGTCGAACAGCAGGGGCGGCAACTCCGTACCGGCGCCGAGGCGGTAGCCGCCGTCCGGCCCCTTCACGGCGTGGATCGGGTAGCCGAGTTCGCGCAGGCGGTCGACGTCACGGCGGACGGTACGCGCGCTGACCTCCAGCCGTTCGGCCAGCGCGTGTCCCGACCAGTCCCGGCGCGACTGGAGCAGGGAGAGCAGCGACAGCAGGCGCGCCGAGGTCTTGGGCATGGGTCCATGGTGTCCGGCGGCCGGCCGCCGCGCCTCGCCGGGGTCCGCCCGGAGCGCCCGCGCGAAGGTCACGTCCGACCAGTCGGCAGGTGGAGGGCACCACCCCGGAGGCCGTCCCTCCGGTCACGCCGGCCCGCGGCCTGACATCCCCGCTCGACCGGCAGGGCCCGCCCGGCTACCCGTCGGCGTCCGGGCCGTTCCTCGCCCGCCACTCGTCCTCCAGGATGCTGAACACCTCGGAGTCCCGCCAGCCGTCCCGGAGCAGCGCGGTGTGCCGGTGACGCCCTTCCCAGGTCATGCCGAGTCTGCGGAGCACCCGGGCCGACCCGAGGTTCCGCGGGTCGCAGGTGGCATGGACGCGGTGGAGTCCGAGGTCCTCGAACCCTCGCACGAGGAGTTCCTCGCCGATGGCCGTACCGACGCCCCGTCCCCAGACCCGGGGATGCACGGCATAGACGATCTCGCCCTGACGCTGCCCCCGGTCGCGGACGCGCAGCTCCCCCATGCCGACCACACGTCCCTCGACACGAGCCGCGTAGGCGAACCGCTGCCTGGGCGAGTGCGCCCAGGCCTCGACGGCGGTCTCCACGAACGCACGCGTCTGCTCCTCGGTGTTCGGC
The DNA here is from genome assembly GCF_014651055.1 of Streptomyces fructofermentans. GTDB lineage: Bacteria > Actinomycetota > Actinomycetes > Streptomycetales > Streptomycetaceae > Streptomyces > Streptomyces fructofermentans. Next base: position 130,195 of record NZ_BMWD01000007.1, on the reverse strand, counting down.
CCCCAGGTCTGGAAGCGGCAGACCTCGCCGAGGGAGGCCCAGGAATGGACGGCCCGCCAGTCCGCGAGCTCGATTCTGCGCAAGGTCACCGGGTGTCCGACCACGTGGTGATCGTGCCATCGGCCGGACCTGTGGGGCCAGGGTCGGTTGGGTCCGCGCGGCCAGTGGGGCCCGTGCAGGTCGCGAAGCCGTAATTCGCTTGCCCTCGGCACGAGTCGGGGCTGCACTGTGGCCGGACACCACGCGTGTGGTGCCGTAGGCCGAGGAGTCGAGGGCCGCGATGGAGATTCGTTCCACGACCGATGAGGATCTTGATGTCTTCGTCGACGCGGTCCATTCGGCGTTCGGGCCCTTCCCCGAGACTCCGGTCGACGTCGGCGGGCTCCGGTGGTCGGCGCTCGAGATCGACCGCCGTCTGCTCGCACCGACCGAGGACGGACGGCCCGTCGGCACGGCCGACCCGTACGGCGGACCGGGCAAGGGCTCGATCGAGGTACTGCGCCGTGCCGACTGCGGCAAGGAGGTCCACAACGGGTACCGCCGTGCGCGCCCCGGCGCGCTCGCCCGGCCGCACCGCTGGTGGGCCCTGCGCGCGGGGCAGCCCCCGGTCTCACGGGCACCGCACCACGTCGCCGTCCACCGGGACGCCGACTGCGTCCCGGACGGGTACGCCGGCCACTCGCTCGGCGACGGCGGGACCTTGACCGTCGACGAGACCGTGGCCGCCGGCGACACCGTCTCGACGGCGCCTGCCCGTTTCCTGCTCGGACACGACCTGGGCTCCGTCCACGTCGGCGGCACCACCTCCGAGCACCCTCGTGCGTGCCGGACACATACGGGCCCACCATCCCGGGGCGGCTGCTCTCGCCGACGCCCTCTTCCGCACCGAGCGCACCGAGCGCACCGAGCGCACCGAGCGCACCCCACACTGTCTGCACTGGATCTGACCGGGTGGTGAACGTGGTTGTGGAAGCGGGAAAGTTGCTGGAGGCGCTGAACGCCGTGGCGTGGGACCGGCTCGGGGCCGGCGGCCCGGCCGATCCGGTCCAGGACGTGCCGCGTGCGCTTCGCCGGCTCGTCTCGGCGGGCCCGGAGGCGAAGGAGGAGCACTGCCACCCGCTCCACTCGCTCGTCACCCGGGACGGGGACGACACACCGCCCGCGGCGGCCGCCGCCCTGCCGTTCGTGATCGCCCTCGCAGCCGACTCCGCCATGGGCGCGCGGACCGAACTCGTCGACGTCCTGGCCTCGATGTGGGCGCCCGCCCTGGCCGGCGAGGACTGGTCGGGGGCGTGGGCGCTGCTCGGGGACCCCGATCCGGCGGTGCGGAGGGCGGCGACCGCGATGCCGGTCGGCCTGGTGCGGCTGCTTGCCAGGTGGCGGACCGAGACGGACCCGGCGGTACGAGTGCCCCTGCTGCTGGCCATCGGCGCGGCGGCCGCGTCCGGGACCGGCGGCACACGAGCGGTGGACCGGGCGCGAGCGGTGCTCGCCGAGGTGCCGGAAAGCGACGACCCGGTGCTGTGGGTCGCGGCCGTGCACGCATCGGCGGGACTCGACCCGGGGCTGCCGGTACGGCGGTTGGACCGGCTGATCGAGGTGTTCTCCGACCTCGCGCTGCGACCACGCTTCGAAGAGGTCTGGTACGACCCGGCCGTCGAGGGACACTGGACCCGCGAGGACGTGGTCCGGTCGACGTCCTGGCTGCTCCGGCACGAGCCCGGCGCCGAACTCGCCTTCGCCGTGCGGCTGGCCTCGGGCGCCCAGGTGTCCGGCGACGCGCCGCTGTGCCGGGAGGCACTGGACGCGGCGTGGCACGTCCTCACCGAGCGGCGCTCGGCGGAGGCCGCCCTACTGCCGCTCGCGGGAAGCCTGTTGACCGACCCGGACGGTGCCGTGCGGCTGCGGGCGGCGAACATCCTGGCCGCGCTGGGCCGGGCCTCCGCCCCGTACGCGGACCGGCTCGCCGAACTGCTCGACGACGACGCGGCGGACGAGTACCTCGACGGAACGGTCCGGGAGTACGCGCGATGGGCGCTGGCCCGGATCGACGACCCGCGCGCGCTGCCGGGGCTGATCGAGCAGCTCCACGCACAGGAGGAGGAGCAGGGCCGGGGCTATGTCATCGGTGAACCGCGACGGCCGGAGGCAAGGGACGTGCTGATCCCGCTGCGCGCGCGTGCGGACGTCCTGCTGCCCGCGATGCGCGAGGCGATCGGGCGGGGCGGCGTCCAGGGGCGCGCCGCCCGCGTCTTCCTGGAGGTACTGGATGCCTGGGGCGTGGAGGCTCCGCCGCCCGCCCCGCCCGGTCTCCCCCGGACGGCCCCGTGCGGGAGCGGAGACCGCGAGGCGGCTCTGAGGACCGTGGGCGAGGCGGTCAGGACGGCGGAGCCACCGGGGTACGGGCCGATCGGGTCCCTCGCCGGGTTCGGCCGCGACGCGGCACCGTACGCGGACTCCGTCCGGGACGTGATGGAGCGGACCACGCACTGGCCGCGGCTCACCTCGGCGATCGCACTCTGGGAGATCACCGGTCGGGCCGAACCGAGCATGCGGGTCCTGGAGGAGTTCGTCCTCCCGATCGCCGACGGCGGTGACGGCTTCGGCTTCTTCCGGGAAGCCCTGCCGGCCCTGGTCCGGATGGACGGGATCAGCCCCGCGATCCGGGCCGCGCTGACGGTCGTGCGCGATTCGGAACGCCGTCTGTCCGCGGACGGCGGATACCCGATGGTCCTCCAGGACGAAGAGCTGCGCGGCCTGGTCGAGCAGGCCCTCGCGTGTGCGGATCACGGCCCGGTCGGGACGTGCCGAAGCGGTCCGTGAGCCGATCGTGGCTGCTGAGGGCTCGTCACATTCATTGTAGTCGCGACGACTTGAAGGCGTGTCCGGCCAGCCCCGAGCGAGGCGGGCCGGACATGGAGGGGGTTCCGCCGTCAGCGGCCGGTCGTCGTCGCGATGTCCGCGATGCGGTTGTACCGCTCCACCAGCACGAAGAGCTTGATCTTCTGCGTCGTCCCCCCGCTGCCGTAGGTGAGGGTGACGACGACCTCGCGGCCGTTGCCCGCGGCGCCGTTGTCGCTCACGGTCCACTTCGCCGGGACGTTCTGCGCGCGCAGGACGCCGTCCACCCCGTTCTGCTCCTCCCAGAGCGCCAGCCGCTCGGCGAAGTCGGTCGTCAGGTAGTGCTTGCGGAGCGCCTTGGCCAGCGTGGCGTCCGGGGCCTCGTAGTCGCCCTTGGCGTCGATGTACGCGCCGTAGAAGTCGGCGACCCGGGTCTCCGCCTGTCCCGTGGTGCCGCTGACCGTCCGCTGCGCGGCGGCGGACGCCTTCGCGGGGGCCTGGACGGACGCCTGCGCCGACACCTGGGTCGACACCCCGAGTCCGACCGCCAGTACGAGGCCGGCGGCGACCATCGCGCGGCGGCCCGGGCGACGGGGTGTGGAGGACTTGCTGCTCATGTGGGTTTCCCTCTTCTGGGTCCGTGTGGTTGCTTCCGGCAGGTCCGGCTCCGGGCCGGGTGCGCCTGCCGTGGTGGTCGCCACCCCGGTCGCGGTCCGATGCCACGGCATGCGGGCCCGAGTGCCCGATCGGGCAAAAAGCCTGCTGCCGTGCCGAGTTGTCGCGGTGGCGTGGTGCCTCCGGGGCGGTCGTCGCGCCTCGTTCGGGGCGACACCCAGAGCTTCGGGGACGCCCGTGACCCGGGGCCAGCGTTGCCGCCGCACCTGCAACGGTGGGACCGTCCCACCCCTGTTGACCTGCGAAGGACGCGGGTGCCTGGGATGCCGTCCCGGGACGCGGGGAGGACTCTGTCAGTGACGGATGGCACGATCGCGGCCATGACACCGATCGACGAGCAGCTCGTCCGCGCGACGGCCGCCGAGCACGGCGTTCCCGGTCCCGTGGCCCAGGAGTTCATCGCCCGGTCCCGGCCGTGCGTCCACCTCGTGCCGTACGACGAAGTCCCCCTGTCCCGACGGGAGAACGCCCGCCCGGCGGCACGGACCGGCGGGCTCCCCGCGCTGCCGGACGGGACGGACCGGCCCCGGCACGGCGGGCCGCTCGTCCTGAGCGTCGACTGCGCCATGCTGCCCCGCGAGGTCCTGGACATCGAACTGCCCGCCGACGGACACCTGTTGTTCTTCACCGAGATCGAGTACGAGCCGGACTCGTCCGTCGTGCTGCACGTCCCCGCGGGAGTACCCACCACCGAGCACTCCGCGACGTACGAGCTCGACGGCGACACCGTGCGGGCCACCGTCTACGAGCCGCGCAGCCTCTACCCCCTGACGGGACAGACTTGCCGCAGCGACTGGCGGGAGGCCCCTGCGACCCGCGCCTTCCTGGCCGGCGACGCGGGCGTCGCCGGCCAGGAAGGCGCGGGAGGGACCACGGCGGAGGACGTGCTGGACAACTTCGAGAGAGCCGTCCTGGACGCGCTCTGCGGTGGCACCCGCCCTGGGGTCGGCGTGCAGCTCGGCGGGTTCTCCGACCCGTGGGACATGGCACCGGACGAGGGCGATCTCGTACTCCTCGCGCAGATGGCCGGGCAGGCGATCGACCACGACGTGTTCACCATGAACCTGATCGTGGGCACCAGGACGGACATCGCCGCCCGGAAGTACGCCGCCCTGCGCTTCGAGCAGCAGTGCTGAACCCTCTCGCCGGGGCGGGCGGACCTGGCGGGGTCGTACCGGACCCCGAGCACATCACAACAGTGTGATTTCACGCCCCTCCACTCTTCACCCTCGCCCGCCCCGCCGTCACCCCGCCTACACGCCGCCTGCCTCACCCGCCAACCGCCGCCCTCGTCAGCCCCTGCTCCCATCGCGCCCACGAACAGGCGCCCATACGGCATGAAATGGGTGAATCTTCGCGACTTCACGCGGCACGGCACGCGTGACGAGGCGGCGGCGCCGCCCGCGACCCCGCCGGGGCGGGCGACCGGGACGTCATCACACGGTGTGGTTTGACATCGTGTGAATCAGTCTCCAGACTGCTTCCACTAGTTCACTAGTAGAAGGTGTCCCGGGATGCAGTTCCGCATCGACCGTCGCAGTGGCGTGACCGCTCACATGCAGATCGTCCGGCAGACCAAGCAGGCGATGCGGATGGGCGTGCTGTCCGTGGGGAGCCGGCTGCCCACGGCACGGGAGGTCGTGGCCGCCACCGCGATCAATCCCAACACCGTGCACAAGGCCTACCGGGAGCTGGAGCAGGAGGGGCTCGTCGAGTCGCGACGGGGAGCGGGGACCTTCGTGGTCCGCTCGCTCTCGCGGCCGGAGGCGGCCGCGGGTTCCGCGCTGGGCGAGGAACTGCGCGAGTGGCTGCGCGGGGCGCACGCGGCCGGACTCGACCAGGACGACGTGAGCGCCCTGTTCACGGCTCTCACGGAGGAGCGGTACGGCGGCCCAACCCCGGCGCCCCGCCCGGAACGCGGGGCTCCTGCACCGGTCCGGGGCGTCGCGGCACCCCGGGAGACGAACGACACACAGCGCACGAGTACGGAGGACGCAGGGTGAACGAACCGGCACACCGACCATTTGGTCCGGACGACGGACCCGGACGAATCGCCGCGGCGGACGACGGGGCGCCGGCGCTCGAAGCCCGAGGGCTGGGGCACAGGTTCCGCAAGCACTGGGCGTTGCGGGACTGCGACTTCCGGCTCCCCGCCGGTCGGATCTGCGCCCTCGTGGGGCCGAACGGCGCGGGCAAGACGACCCTGCTCTCCCTCGCCGCCGACCTGCTGGAACCGACCCGCGGCCGACTCCGTGTGTTCGGGGACGCGCCGAGCACGCCGGCCAGCCGCGGCCGCGTCGCGTTCATGGGGCAGCGCAAGCCGCTGTACCCCGGTTTCACCGTGGCGGAGATGCTGCGGGCCGGCCGGGAACTCAACCCGGACTGGGACCACGCCACGGCGGAACGGCTGGTCCGCCAGGGCGACATATCGTTCACGGCCAAGGTCGGCACCCTGTCCGGCGGACAGCGCACCCGCGTCGCGCTGGCTCTCGCCTTCGGCAAGAGGCCGCGGCTCCTGCTGCTGGACGAGCCGATGTCGGACCTCGACCCCCTGGTACGCCACGAGATCACCGCCGCCCTGATGAGCGAGGTGGCCGAACACGGCACCACGGTGCTGATGTCGACGCACATGGTCTCCGAGATGGACCAGGTGTGCGACTACCTCCTCATGATCACAGGGGGCCGGGTGCGGCTTGCCGGCGAGGTGGACACGATCCTCGCGGCCCACACCCTGCTGTCGAGCCGCCACCGGGAGACGGACGGTCCGCCGGATCTCGCGTCCCACATCGTCGTGTCGACGAAGACGGTGGGCGAGCACTTCTCCGCCCTGATCCGCCCCCAGGGCCCCGTGACGGGCCGGTGGGCCCGCCACGAGCCCGGTCTGGAAGAACTGCTGATCGCCTACCTGCGCGCCCCCGACAGCACACCCCTGCTGACGGCCAGCGCACGCGTCGAAGCGAGTGAGGAAGCCGCGTGAGTGCCACCAGCCCACTGCCCGCCACCGTACGGACCCGGCGCGGCCCCCACCTCTCCGGGCTCACCTGGCTGATCTGGCGTCAGCACCGGTCCGCCTTCTGGACCGGGTTGGTGCTGCTCGCCGTGTTCGCCGCCTTCGTCGTCACGCGGCGCTCCGGGATGGTCGCCGACATCGACGCGCACAACCTCGCCGGCTGCGTCTACGAGTCCCCCGAGGCCCGGTGCGAGGAGGTGAACGCCTTCCGCGGCCGCTTCTACGACGTGATGCACTACACCGGCCTGCTGGTCTCCTTCGTCCCCCTGGTGATCGGCGTCTTCCTCGGCGGCCCGCTGCTCTCCCGCGAACTGGAGAACGGCACCTACGCCCTGTCGTGCACGCAGTCGGTCAGCCGCACCCGCTGGATCGCGTTCAAGCTCGGCGTTCCCGCGCTCGTCACACTCATCGGTACCAGTGCCGTGGCGGCGCTGTACACATGGTGGTGGCAGCCGGCGGACACCCTGATGAAGGGCATGTACTGGTACGAGTCACCGTTCAACAACGTCGGTGTCGTCCCCGTCGCGCTGTCGCTGCTCGCCCTGGTCACCGGTGCGGCGATCGGGATGGTGCTGCGCCGCCCGGTGGCCGCGATGGCCGTCACCTGCGCGGTCGCCGTCGTCGGCTGGGTCGGGGTCAACGTGCTGCGGCCCCTCCTGTGGCCCGTCCGGGAGGTGACCGTCGACCGGATCACCGCCGACTACTTCGGTTCGCCGATCCCGCTGGGCCATCTCATCCCGAACGCGTGGCCCACGGACCTGCCCAACAAGTCGTACAGCGCCTGGAATCTGGACTCGGGCTACCTCACCTCCTCGGGCGACCACTTCACCTCCGGCGCCTGCGGGGACTTCACCGCCGCCTCGGCGAAGTGCCTCAAGGCGCACGACGTCGTGGGCGCGTGGGCGCAGTACCACCCCGCCTCCCATTTCTGGCCGATGCAGTGGGTCATGGCCGGGCTGCTCCTGGCCGTCACGGCGGCCGTGACCGCATTCGCCGTCTGGTGGGCACGCCACCGCGCCTGACCGCGCATACAGGTGAACACCCGTACCGCGAAACGGACTTGGTACGACTTTCGACAGCAGCGCACAACCCTTCCGATGTCTCGTGGGTCACACCGGGCAGGAGCAAACATCTCCAAAGATCACAAAGGGGAAATATGAGATTCAACCGTTCCGTCCTGACGGGTGCCGTCCTCACCGCCCTGGCCGTGGGAGGCACCACCGCTCTGGCGACGACGGCCTCCGCGGCGCCCAACACCACGCCGCAGAAGGTCTGTGGAAGCGCCTACAAGACCGTGAACTCGGTTCCCGTCGGCTCGCTGGGCACCGTCTACCTGACGTACAACTCGTCGAACGGCGAGAACTGCGTCGTGACCATCCGCAAGAACCCGGGCACCGCGGTGGACATGTCCACCTGGATCCACGTCCCCGACACCGACGAGGCCGCCGAGGACTACGGCCGGTTCACGTCGTACGCGGGACCCGCGTACGTGTACGGCAAGGGTCACTGCGTGAACTGGGGCGGCCACATCAGCAACGTGTACGTGCAGGTGTCCGGCTCCAACTGCGCGGCTCTCAAGGAGCAGCGGGTCACCTACACCCGCTGATCCACCTCTCCCCGGGCCACCCCCGTCCCGTGTCACGCTCCCCGCGCCCGGCGCGGGGAGGTAACGGCCGTCGGACCGGCACCGCGTGCCGACGGCCGCGCGGGAACCCGCACTGGCCCGGTACCGCCCTGGCAGGCGCACCCTGTCCTGCCAGGGCTCCCGCGTGTCCGGACGGGGTCCGTGCGGACCGCCCCATGCTCCTTCCACGAGGACCCTGGGGCGCCCGTGTCCGCCTAGGCGGAGATGGGGATGATGCCGAGGGGGTCGGTGGTCGGCTGCTTCGAGCCGCCGGCGGGTTCGACGGTGATGCCCACGGCGACCGCCCGGCCGGGAGATCCGTCGAGGACGCGTGCTTCGCTCTCACCGGTGCCGGGCAGCAGGCCCGCCGGGCTCAGATCACCCGCTTCGGCCGCGTACCAGAGTTCGTAGACCTTCCCCTCGGGGAGGGCGGGAAGGTCGTGCGCGGCGAAGACCGCGCGTGCCTCGCTGCGGGAGACCACGACGGCGGCCGTGGCTCCTCCGGTCAGCGTGCCGGTGTGCAGGGTGGCGTCGGCGGCGGTGAGGACGTCGCTGATCGCGGAGTCGGCGGTGAGGGCCCGCTGTTCGGCCCGCACAGCTCGGTCGTGCGCCTCGTCGGCCCGCTCGTGCTGCCGGACGGCGACTCCGCCGAGCGCTGCGGCGGCCGCGACGCTCGCGGCGAGTGCGAGGCCCAGCGCGCGGCGGGCGCGCCCCGGGGCCCGCCGCGGGGACGGTTCCTGCCCTGTGCCGGCGACGGCCCGGAGAGTGCGGGCGCGCGCCTCCGCGGACACGGGGACGCTCTCGGCGGAGGCCAACCGGTCGGCGACCTCCCGGAGTTCGGCGACCTCGTCGCGGCACCGGCCGCAGCCGGCGAGGTGGTTCTCGAACGCGGCCCGTTCGGCGGGAGGGAGCGCGTGCAGGACGTACGCGCCGACGGCCAGGTGGGGGTCCTCCTCGGGAGTCATGTGCCCACCTCCAGACAGTCCCGCAACTGCCGCAGCCCCGCGCGCATGCGCGACTTCACCGTTCCTTCGGGGGTGGACAGTGCGTCCGCGACCTCCACGTACGTCAGGCCCTGGTAGTAGGCGAGCATCAGGGGTACGCGGTGCTGCCGGCCGAGGGAGGCGAGGCAGCGGTAGACGCGGCGCTGCTCGTCGCGGTCCTGGACGGCTTCGAACACTTCGTCGAACTCCCGCTCCGGGCCGAGGAGTCCGGCCCGGTGCTCGCGTTCGGTGCCGGCCTGGGCGGCGCGTACCCGGTCCACGGCCCGCCGGTGGGCGAGGGTGAGCACCCAGGACTTCGCCGCTCCGCGCCTCGGGTCGTAGCGGCCCGCGGTGCGCCAGACCTCGGTCATCACGTCCTGCGTCACCTCCTCCGCCTGCGCGGCGTCCCGCAGGATCCGGCAGGCCAGACCCATCACCGTGCCGGACAACGCGTCATAGACGCCGGTGAAGGCCTCGTGGTCGCCGTGGGCCACGCGGGCGAGCAGTTCCTCCACCCCGGCCTTCGGCTCGGAACCGTGCAGCACGCCCTGCTCCCCTCGCGCCTTCCGTCCTGGTACGGGGTCATCGGTGTCATCGCTCCGGTGACGGCCCGTCGTTCTCGCCGTGCAGATCGAGCAGGACGTGGACGGTCTTGCCGCCGAGGGCGGGGACCAGTCTGATACGTCCTCCCAGCCTCCGTATGACGTCCATGCCGAAGCCTCCGTGCTCGTCGCCGCCCCCGTTCCGGTGCATGTCCGGGAACTCCTCGCTGTGGTCGGCGACGGCTATGTCCAGTTCGCCGTCCCGGACGGTCAGGGTCAGCCGGCAGTCGTCACCGGTGTGGCGGACCGCGTTGGTCACCAGTTCGGACACGACCAGGACCGCGTCGGTCACGCGGTCGAACGGGTCGGCGTCGCGCAGCCACTCCTCGCTGGCGCGGCGGGCGAGGGAGGGGGCGTGCGGGGTGTGCGGCAGGGCGACGGAGTACCGCGCTGTCCTCGGTGGTGATGCGGTGATGGACATGAGCGCTCCCTTGAACGGCTCAATCGTGAGGTTCTCCTGTCGCTGGGAATTCGTAGCCGCTGGGCGCCCGGATGCCGCGGGGCGCGTTCGGCCAGGCGCGGACTTCACCCGACCGGACCGCCGAGGCGCCACCTGGGAGTGCCGCCAGTTGCCGCAGTCGGCGCAGCGGCGGGCTGCCTGCGGTGGCTCAAGGTGCCTCGGCGCGACGCCCTCCGGGGACTGCCGACCCTCCGCCATCGGAGCCCGGCCCACCCGCCGTTCGGCCTGACGAGGAACACGACGCGGCTTTTCGCCCCGTCCGCACCTTTTTCGGCGTACCGCTCATCCGCCCGGCCCGCGGCTCCGAATCCCCCACGACCGGCACGGCGAGGCACAGAACAGTGCTCCTTGCGCATCGCACCCGCCCCGGTTCCACCGGGGAAGGAAGCCCGCACCGCCTCGACCGTGCTCATCGCTCAACATTTCCGAGGGAGATGTCCGATGACCGCATCCCTGCGAATACGTCGTCTGGTGGCCGGAGCCGCGGCGACGGGACTGCTGGCCGGAGGAGCCGCGTTCGGCATGTCCGGCACGGCGACGGCGGCCCCCGCGCCGACGACCGCCGCGACCGTGGTGACCGGCGACCACCACGGCAAGTGCGAGTGGCAGAAGGGCCACTGGGAGAAGAAGTGGGTCAAGGGCCACTGGGAGAAGAAGCAGGTCCACCACAAGACCTGGGTCAAGGGCCACCACGACAAGCACGGCCACTGGCACCAGGGTCACTGGAAGCACCACTTCTCCTACAAGTGGGTCTACGAGCCCGCCCACTGGGAGAAGAAGTGGGTCAAGGGCCACTGGGACTGCAGGCACCACTGACCTGGCTCCGTGAGAGGTGACCGCCGGGCAGGCGGCCGGAATCCCGCGGGACGGAGGCGTCACGACTCCGTTCCGCGGGATTCCGGCCGTCGCCGCGGAAGAGCCGGAAGACCCCGGTGTCCTCCGGAGAGCGCGGGAGGACCGGAGGACCGGAGTAGCGGAGGACCGGAGGACCGGAGTAGCGGACACTCCCTGTCCTCCACCCGTGCGACGGTGGTCCCGTTCCGCACGACGAGAGCGACCCGAAGGGCCGAACCCTGTGACCGCCACGAACTCCCCCTCCTCCGAGGCCTCCCCCGCGACCGCCGCCTCCCCGGTGCTCGACGACGAGCGGACCGACCTGCTCGCCGCCCTGGCGGACGCCCGTGCCGCCCTGACCCGGACGGTACGCGGGCTCGACGACGCGCAGGCGGCCGTACGCCCCACCGCGAGCGAACTCTGCCTCGGCGGCCTGATCAAGCACGTCGCGTCCATGGAGGAGAGCTGGATGCGCTTCGTCGTCGACGGCCCTTCGGCGATGCGCTACGACCTCCCCGAGGGCGTCACCTGGGGAGACCTCGCGGCCGGCACCGCCCGCGAGCTCCCCCGGTGGGCCGTGGAGCACCGGGCCGCCTTCAGCATGCGGCCGGGCGACACCCTGGCCGGGGTCCTGCGCCACTACGAGGACATCGCCTCGCGGACGGATCGGATCGTCGCGGCCCTGGCCGACCTGTCGGCGACCCACCCGCTGCCCGAAGCGCCCTGGAACGAGCCGGGAGCCGTACGGAGTGTGCGCCGGGTGCTGGCGCACCTCGTCGCCGAGACGGCGCAGCACGCCGGACACGCCGACATCCTGCGCGAGACGCTCGACGGGCAGAAGTCGAGCTGACGTCGGCCGCCCGACCCGCCCGGGGCGGGGAGACCCCGCAAGCCGTGCACGGCTCGAAAGGAACAGCACCAGCGTGACCGTCCTCGACAACAGAGCACTCAACCGCGCGACGCTCGCCCGCCAACTGCTCCTGGACCGGGCCGATCTCCCGGTCCCCGACGCCGTGGCGCACCTCGGCGGGCTGCAGGCGCAGGAGCCGCAGGAGCCGTTCGTCGGGCTCTGGTCCCGGCTGCGCGCCTTCGACCCCGCTGTCCTCTCCGACCTGGTGAGCGGGCGGAGCCTGGTGCGTACGCACCTGATGCGCCGCACCGTCCACCTCGTCACGGCGGACGACGTCGTCGCCTGGCGGTCCCGCCACGACGCCATGCTGCGCCAACGGGTCCTCGGGACCGACCGCCGAGAACTCGAAGGTGTCGACCTCGACGAACTCGCCGCGGCAGGACGGGCGTTGATGGCCGACGGCGAACCCCGCTCGGCGGCCGAACTCGTGGAGGTGCTGGCCGAACGCTGGCCCGCGCCGGGCCGCCGGCCCCTGGGCGAGATGGTCGTCGCGGCCCTCGTCCCGATGGCCCAGGTCCCGCCGCGCGGTCTGTGGCGCACCCGGGCGGGCGTGCGCAACGTCCTGCTCTCCTCCTGGCTCGGCCGGGAGATCGACCCGCCCGCCGCTGACGGCTCCGACCCGGCCGGCCGGGCGCTGGTGCGGCGCTACCTGGGGGCCTTCGGTCCGGCGGCGACCGCCGACCTGCGGGCGTGGTCGGGCCTGGCCGGACTGCCCGCCGCGGTGGCGGGTCTGCGCGAGGAACTGGTCGCCTTCCGCGACGAGCGCGGCCGGGAGCTGCTGGACCTGCCGGACGCTCCCCGCCCGGACCCCGGCACTCCCGCGCCGGTGCGGTTCCTGCCCGCGTTCGACAACGCGCTCCTCGGCTACCAGGACCGCGGCCGGATCGTCGACGACGAGCACAAGGGGCTCTCGGTCGCCGGTGAGCGGGTCGTGCTGCTCGACGGCAGGGTCGCGGCGACCTGGAACGTCGAAGCGGGCACGGTGACCGTCACCCCGCTGCGCGCCTTCTCCCGGCCCGAGCGCGCCGCGGTCGCCGAGGAGGCCCGGGCTCTCGCCGCGTTCCTCTCGGACGGCGAGAGCCGAGGGGTACGGGTGGGCACGTCCGCGCCATGAACCCAGCCGCGCCGCGGACGGCGCCGCCCGGACGGCCGCCGCTCACGACGGAGGAGGGGTGGATAATCTCGTCGACCGTTGGTTGGCGAGGCGCCGCGTCCGGGCAGGTCCGTGGCACGTACATCGAGGGACGCTCATGCAGTGGGGGTTGAAGGGCCTTGTCGAATCGGGGCTCGCGGCGCACGTCGGGGAGACCCGGGCGGCCAACGCCGCGGCGGCCGGCCGGAGGGGACCGAGCACCCCGGAGGAGCTGAGGGAGGCACGCGCCCAGCAGGACGCGGTCCCGCCGGCCTCCTCCGGCGCCGCCGGACCGCCGGTCTCGGAGGAGGTCGTCGAGGCAGCCGGCCGGCGCGTACCCGTACGCGTTCTCACTCCCGGTGGCGGCGAGCCGCGCGGCGTCCATCTGGAGATCCACGGCGGCGGCTTCTACATGGGGTCGGCCGCGCGGGACGACGCCCGCAACCGGCGTCTCGCGGACGCCCTCGGAGTCACCGTCGTGAGCGTGGACTACCGGCTCGCCCCGGAGCATCCCTGGCCTGCCGCGCCCGACGACAGCGAGACGGCGGCCCTGTGGCTCGTCGAGCACGCCGCGGCCCGCTTCGGCACGGCCCGGCTGACGATCGGCGGGTTCTCGGCGGGGGCGACGCTGGCCGTGACGACACTGCTGCGGCTGCGCGAGCGCGGGGTGAGCGGCGCGTTCGCCGGGGCCGCGCTCCAGTTCGGCACCTACGACATGAGCGGTCTGACCCCCGCGGGCCGGCTCATCGCCGACGAGTTCTTCATCGAGGCGTACGCGGGCCATGCGGCCGACCGCACCGAGCCGGACATCTCCCCCGTCTACGCCGACCTGCGCGGCCTGCCTCCGGTCCTGATGGTCGTCGGGACCTCGGACGTCCTGCTGGAGGACAACATGGCCATGGCCGCGCGTCTGTCGGCGGCCGGCGGGGAGGTCGACCTGCGGATCTACCCGGAGGCCCGGCACGGATTCACGTCCCGTTCGACGGGCATGGCCGCGGCGGCACGGCACGACATCGAGTGCTGGCTCGCGGACCGCCTCTCCGCACCCGCCTGACACCGGCCGCGGCTCGTCAGCCGGGGGCGGCAAGGGATCGCGCACACGGAAGCGGGCCGGCCCCGAAGGGACCGGCCCGTGGCGGAGGCCCGGTGGTTCCCGCCGTCCGCCCGCGACCTCGGTGTCAGGACTGGGGCGGCCGGTCCTGGTTCGGGTTCGCCCCGAACTGGTCCTTGAGCCGGTCCTGAGCAGTGTCGACCTGACCGCTGTACTTGCCCTGGGTCTTGCCGTCGGCGTAGTCGCCGGCCTTGTCGACACCCTTGCTGGTCTGGTCCGGGTGGCCCTTCAGCATGCCCTTGATCTTGTCCATGACGGACATGGCTCGTCCTCCTGACTGGTTCACCCCCACGTATCCAGGGTCACCGCAGGTGGCGGGTTTCGCATCCGGGCAGGACCGGCGCTCCGACGGGCGGTACGGGAACCCCGACCGGCGGTCCCGTGGCGCACACAGGCGGTCGGGAGACCCCTCCGGACCGCTCGGGACGGGTTCCCGTACCGTTCCTACGCTTCCGTACGGCACTCCGGGTGACCCCAGCCGTCGGGGTTCTTCGCGATGGTCTCGCCCGCCGCGTACGAGCGTCCGCACCGGCAGCGGCCGGGGAACTTGGCCTTGAGGGTGCGCGAGGAGCCCGCTTTCGCGGACGGCCCGGACGGTGACGCCTTCGCACCCGGGGACGAGGTGCCGGAGAACGGGGCGCGCCCGCGCGAGGGGGCCGCCTTCTTGGCAGCCGAGGACTTGGGGGGCTCGGGCGAGCCCTGTTCGCTGCCCGCGGGCTGCTGCACGACGGCGGCCTGGCTGGCCGCGCGGTCCGCGAAGTCGTTGAGGACGTCGCCGTCGACCTGGTGCGCGGGAACGTACCGGAACTCCACCGAGCGGCCGTCGAGCAGTTCGTCGATGCGCACGACCAGGCCCTGGTTGGCCACGGGCTTGCCCGCCGCGGTCTTCCAGCCCTTGCGCTTCCATCCGGGGAGCCAGGTCGTGACGGCCTTCATGGCGTACTGGGAGTCCATCCGGATCTCCAGCGGCACGCTCGGGTCCACGGTCGCGAGCAGCCGTTCCAGCGCGGTCAGTTCGGCGACGTTGTTGGTCGCCGTCCCGAGCGGTCCGGCCTCCCACTGTGCGGGCGTGCCCGTCCCGTCCGCGATGACCCAGGCCCAGCCGGCGGGCCCGGGGTTTCCTTTCGACGCCCCGTCACACGCGGCGATTACGCGTTCAGCCATGCGCCCGATCATGCCAGGGCGCGGGGGTGCCGGGTTCATCGCCCCGTCACGGCTGACAGGGCCGGACCTCCACGGGGCCCCGGACGGGCCGGGTGCCGCCGCTCACACGGTCCCCCCGGTGGGCGCGCCGCCCGCGTCCCCGCCCGTACCGACGGTGCGCTCGGAGGACGTGTCGGCGGCCGCGTAGGAACGGACGGACACCGTGCGGTCCGGGCCCCAGCGCTGCTCCGACGTGCCCAGTGGTTCCCAGCCGAGCCGCTCGTACAGCGCGACCGCCGCGGCGTCGGTCGCGACGACGTCCAGTACGGGGCGCAGCCCGCGGCGCTCCGCCTCCCGGGTCGCACACGCCATGAGCCGGGCGCCGAAGCCGTGGCCGCGCCCGTGCGGTGCGACGAAGAGGCGGCTGACCACCGCGGCGGCATCGCCGTCCCCGCCGTGCCGAGCGCGCCACAGGGCGGGGGCCACGTCGTCCGGTTCGGCGCGGGACAGGCCGACGTGACCGACGATCCCGCCGTCCAGTTCCGCGACCCAGGCGCCCAGGCCGCCGGGCCGGGACAGCCATTCGCCCGGCCGATCGGGCCAGTTCACCGGGTAGCCGTCGTGCGCGTGGACCTCGGCGAGCACGCGGACGCACGCCGCCAAGTCGCGGTCCGCGCGCGGCCGGACGGCACCGCGGCCCCGGGCGCCGATCGTCTCGATCTTCATCCCGGCATCGAAGCACACTCGCCGCGCGACCCCTCCGGACGGCCGTCCGGGCACCGCGCGACTGCCCGCCGGACGACCCGGCCCGTGCGTTATGTTGAACGTCAGTGGGACACGAAGGAGGCGCACCGGTGCCATCGCCGCAGCAGGCACGCGCGCAGGCGTCAGCGATCAGCTCGGGGAGACCGGTCCCGGAGGAGGAGGCCGCTCCCACGACCCGGCTGCGGGACCTCTTCGACGGCCCCCGTCTCTCTCCCGGGCAGCGCCGTATCGCCCAGTACCTGATCGAGCACCTCTCCGAGGCGGCGTTCCTGTCGATCACGGATCTCGCCGAGCGGGTCGGTGTCAGCCAGCCGTCGGTGACGCGTTTCGCGACGGCGGTCGGCTTCAGCGGCTACCCGGCGCTGCGCGAGCGCCTCCAGTCGATCGCGCTCAGCAAGCTGGCCGGTTCTCCCGAGGCCGCCGAGGAGGCCCGCCCGAACGAGCTGCAGGCGGCCGTCGACGCGGAGATCGACAACCTGGAGAACCTCCGCCGCGACTTCGCCGATCCCGAGCAGGTCATCGAGACCGGTCGCGCGCTGTCGCGGTCGGCCCCGCTCACGGTTCTCGGCCTGCGGATCTCCGGCTCGCTGGCCGAGTACTTCGCCTACGCCGCACGCCGTATCCACCCGGACGTCCGCCTGGTGACGCGGGGCGGCAGCGTCGCGTACGACGCGCTGCTCCAGTCGCGCGAGGCCGGGGGCACCTGGGTGCTCGCGTTCACGATGCCCCGGCACGCGCACGAGACGCTGACGGCGGTGCGGGTCGCCCGCCGGGCCGGTCTGCGGGTCGCGCTGATCACGGACCTGGGGCTGGGGCCGCTGGCCGACGAGGCGGACGTCGTCTTCGCGACAGGCACCGGCTCACGCCTCGTCTTCGACTCGTACGCGGCGCCCGCGGTGCTGTCGGCCGCCCTGCTGCAGGCCATGACGGACGCGGACCCCGAGCGCACCCAGGCGCGCCTGGAGGACTACGAGCAGGTCGCCGACGAGCACGCCTTCTTCGTCAAGGACTGATGTCACGGGTTCGGCCCGTGCCTGCATACGACGAACGGCGTCCACAAGACAAGATTCAGCCGTCTCGAACATGAATTTTTTCATACCCTTGCGTACCGCACGGTATATATGAATACTTCTCGCTGATCGGGATCCGGTGGGGTCCTGGTCGGCCCGGGTACGGCGCTCCCTTCTCGCATCGGCCCCGGGTGCACGACGGGCACCGCTCGCGCGCCCGTGGCGGCCCCGGTCATCCCCTAGGCCGGGGCCGCCAAGAACGACCGAACCACCTGCCGGCCACCTCGGAAGCGATGATCATGTCCCTGACGTACTCGCCCATCAGCACGGACTGGCCCTGTCAGGTCAAGACGCCCGGCAGCCGTGACTGGGAACGATCGGCCACCAAGTGGCTGCGCGAACTGGTCCCGTCCCGCTACGGCAGCTACCCGCTGCTGGTCCGCCAGCCCGTGCTGCTCGCGCGCCACGCGCAGATCCAGCTCCAACTGGAGATACGCGTCGTGCGGACCGCGCTCCACAGCGCCCGGGCCGAGCTGCCCGCGATGGGGATGCCCGAGTCGGTCATCGAGCACACGATCAAGCTGTACGCGGCGGAGATGGCCCAGCTCAACCACATCGCCCGGGGCGTCAGGGTCGTCACGCAGGCCCTGGTGGAGAGCCAGAACGCGCGCCAGGGCCACTGACCGCCCGCCTCCCGGACCCGACGGCGGCCCGGACGATCACGCTCGCTACCCTGCCGGGATGCGTAATGGGGGAGACGGACACGGCCATGACAGCGGCGGCGGTGCCACCGACGAGCGGTCCGGCCGTCCCGGCGGCCTCGCGGGCGCACTGGCCCGACGCGTGCGCCGGCACCGGGGACTCGCCGCGGCGGCCCTGACCGCGGCCGTCGCAGCCGGCATCTCCCTTCCACTGGCCCTCGCCGACTCCTCCTCGGACAAGCCCTGTTGGACCCTGACCACCGGACGGCGGGCGCTCGCCGACGACACCGCGGCGGCCACCCGGGCACTCGATCCGGGCGAGGACCTCCAGCGGCTCGGTACGGTCCGCAAGCTGCTCGCCCACGAGAAGGTGTGCGGCGACGGCGCCCGCGCGCTGGGCCGCCTCGTGGCCGCGGCCACCGGGTCGGAAGCGGGACGTACGGGCACCCCGCACACGCTCGCCCAGGCGCGCGCCGCGTACGGGGTGGCCGCCGCGCTGCACGGCGTCGAGATACCCGCCGGTCTCGCACCGGGGGTGGCACGCATGCTGGCCGAGTACGTGGTCGACGCGGGGCGGGACGACCGGCTGCGCGACGACGGGGTGAACCGCCCCGCGCTCCCGGCCGAGGAGGCGGCACCCGACGAGGACGGATACTCCCCTCTGGGCCGGTTCCTGGCACCGGGCGAGGCGCATGCCGTCTTCGGGCACGCCGACGCGGTCGCGGAGGCGGAGGCGGACATCGAGGGCCTCGTCGCCGAACTCGCCGAGGACCCGGAGGCCTTCGCGATCCTCTACGACGCCGAACGCGCGCACCTCGCGTACTACCTGGAGCGACTGACGGACCGGGGCGGCGACCCGGACTTCCGGCCGTCCGCCGACAAGCGCTTCACGACGACCCCGCAGGACTGGCCGGATCACGACCTCCACGACATCGCGGGCCGTGTGGGCACGCTCATGAAGTTCCGTGCCCGGCACATCCGGGACGGCACGATCGCGGATCCCGCCGCCTTCGACAAGGCGGTCCGGGCACACACGCGCGGCGCGTTCCGCCCGGCCGCCCGGCAGCTCCGTTCCCGGCCGCCGATGGGTGACATCGCGGACCGGCCGACCGCGGGCCCGGTCCGCGGCGACCTGCTGGACGGCCGCCACCAGTTGACCGAGGCGCTCGACGAGTGGGCGGGCCACCGCGACGTGCCGGACGAACGACTGGGCGCGATGCGGCAGTTGCTCGACAACTGGTACGTACGCGCGCTGTGGCTGAGGTGAACAGGGCCTGATCGCCCGCCCCGCCCGGGCCCCCCGGCGGGGCGACAAGGGCCTCGGGCCCGGCCGGACGGGGGCGGCGGACGGGGCGCGGTCAGAAGCGGAAGCGCAGGTCCGAGCAGTCCCGGCGGTCGACCTGGTCCTGCGCGAACCTCTTGAGCATGCGGCGCCTGTCGGCCGCACCGACGCCCGGAACGTCTCCCGAGCCCCCGAGGGCGAAGTTGGCGGCTTGGCCGTCGCAGCGCGCGGTGGCCGTCATGGACCTGAACCCGCCTGCGCTGTCCTCGAAGACGAGGCGGTTGCTCCAGTCCCCGTACCAGGCGACGAACGTCAGCACGGAGTCGCTCCCGGAGCCGGTCCCGGCCGCCGGGCCCCGCAGGGTGCAACGCCCCGTGGGCGCGGCGTCGTTCATGCCCGCCGCGAGCCGCCAGCCGCCGCTGTCCGGCAGCCCGGCCCCGGCCGCCCACGCGCACGTCGTGCCCTTGGCGCGTGCGACCGGAACGGTCCGCGGTTCGTCGCCGGGCCGGGGCGGAACGGCGTCCCCCTCGTACTCCGCGAGCGGCTCGCCCTCGCATCCCAGTTCGTCCGAGGCCGAGTTGGCCAGCGCGACCACCGCCCGGTAGGCGGCTCCCGGGACACCGGACAGCGTGTCGCGGCCCATCCACGTGCGCACCAGCAGTTCGGCGCGCCGCCCCTCGTCGTCCTCGCCGAGTCCCGGGCAGGGCAGCAGGAGGTCGATCCCGCCGTACTGGTCGACGAATCCGGGCAGTCCGCCGGGAAGGGGGTACTGGGCGGAGAAGCCGTCCTGCGGGAAGGCGCTGAACAGCTCACGGTCCCGGTCGTCGCGCCGGGTGTGGGCCTCCATCTCCAGGAGCCGGGAGTCCCGCACCTCGTCGCCCCCGACGGAGAGGACGCACTCGTACGATCCGAGTGCCTCCGTCCGCCGCGACTCCTCACTCTCCAGATGCGCGCCGTCGGGGGTGAGCCGCTCCACGACGTCCCGGGGCAGGGCCCCGCCGCACGCGCTGCCGGCGAGCATCCAGTCCCGTACGGAGGGCTCGGCCGCGTAGCCGGCCACCCCGAGCACCATCGCAGCCGCCACCGAGACCTTGATCCAGCGCCGCACCGTTCCCGACCCCCGTCACACCGGCGTACGTGTCCGTTCCGGCCCCGTGGCCGGCCACAGGCCGGGACCCTATCCCGGGAGCCGCGCCCTCCCTGCAAGCACCCCCGTCGATCAAGATGGCACTCAGTTCCCCGTTCGGAGCACACTGAGTGCCATCGGGCGGGCCGCGCGGTGCTAGGTTCCCCAGCATGAGCGAGGCAGCACGTCCCGACCGGTCGGCCGATGCGACACCGCCGAAACCACCGATGCGGGACTCCCTCGTGGCGGCGGCGTTCCGGCTGTTTTTGGAGCGGGGGTACGAACAGACCACCGTCGACGACATCGTGGCCCTCGCGGGCGTCGGACGGCGGTCCTTCTTCCGGTACTTCCCGTCCAAGGAGGACGTGGTCTTCCCGGACCACGAGCGCTGCCTCGCCGAGATGACCGCGTTCCTGGGCGACGGGGACGACGCGGCCGACCCCGTGGCCCGGGTCTGCGACGCCGCGCGCCTCGTGCTCGGCATGTACGCCGAGAATCCGACGTTCTCCGTCCAGCGCTACCGCCTCACCCGGCAGGTACCGGGTCTGCGGGCGTACGAGCTGTCGGTGGTGTGGCGCTACGAGCGCGCGCTGGCCGAGTACCTGCGCGGCCGCTTCGCCGGGCGCCCCGACGGGACCCTGCGGGCCGACGTCGTCGCGGCGGCCGTGGTCGCCGCGCACAACAACGGGCTGCGCTCCTGGCTCCGTTCGGACGGGCAGGAGGACGCGGGAGCCGCCGTGGACCACGCGCTCGCCCATGTGCGGCTGGTCTTCGCGCCGGACCCGCCCGCGGCCCCGGCCCCCGCGGCGGGGGACACGGAGGAGGACGTCGTGGTGGTCGTGTCCCGGCGCGGCGCGCCCATGTGGCGGGTCGTCCAGGAGATCGAGACGGCGCTGGGCCGTACATCCGACTGATTGAGGGTACTGAGTGCCTTTACGTGTGGCACTGCGTGCCATACCGTATGGCGCGTGCGCGGTGCTCCGCGCACATCGGATTCCGGCCCGGCGCAGGGAGATGACATCGTGTTCCACCAAGGAAGCGGGACCACGACCGACGTACTCGACCCGGAGGCGGCGGCCGCCACCGGTCAGACCGAGCAAGGACTCCTCTACCAGCGCTGCCGCTGGTGCGGGACCGCCACGTTCCACCGGCTGCTCTGCCCCGTCTGCGCGGGAAGCGATCTGCGAACGGAGCGCAGCGCGGGCCTGGGCGTCATCCGCCACACGACCGTGATCCACCGCAACACACCGGGCGCCCGCAATGTGTCGCTCGTCGAGATGGCCGAGGGATTCACCCTGCGGGGCCGCGTCTCCGGGCCGCTCATCGCCATTCGCACCGGCGACCGCGTCGAACTCGCCACGGCGTCCGACCCCGTGCGCCGCGAGCCGGTGTTCAGGCTGTGCGAGGAGCCGTTCTCCGCCGGCTGGCACTGAGGCGCCGGGCCGCTCCGCGGGGGACACTGGCAGGTACAGGTGCCCGCGAAGACCGTGGAGGAGCCCATGCGCGCCAAGGACGTTCTCGTCGACTCGCTCGGTCGTGTCCGTGAGGAGGTCCACGCCGTCGTGGAGGGCCTGCCGCCCGGCGATCTCAACGCCCGCCTCGACGACCGGTCGAACTCGATCAGCTGGCTCGTCTGGCACCTCACGCGGATCCAGGACGATCACGTGGCCGGCGCGTTCGGGCTCGATCAGCTCTGGACGTCGGAGGGTTGGGCCGACCGCTTCGCCCTGGACCTCGCCGTCGAGGACACGGGGTACGCGCACACTCCCCGACAGGTCGCCGAGGTCCGGGTGGACGGGGGCGACCTGCTGCTCGACCACTACGACGCCGTGCACGAGCGGTCGCTGACCTGCCTGCACGGCCTGCGCGCCGAAGATCTGGACCGCGTCGTCGACGAGAACTGGTCCCCTCCGGTGACCCTCGGCGTGCGCCTGGTCAGCGTGGTCTCGGACAGCCTCCAGCACGTGGGCCAGGCGGCGTTCGTTCGAGGGGTCCTGTCGCGCCGCTGAGCGCCTCGGGCCGGCGCCCGGCCCGGCACCCGCGGGTGTGATCTGCGACGCGGAGGCAACCCGGCGGCCGGCTCCCACGTCTTGGTCCGCAACGAGGTGGCGCGGCGGCGCCGGTGACCCGTACTCCCCGAAGAGCTGTCCAGGCCTGAGGGGCGGGGCACTATACACAGTGCGTATACATGCAATGTATACATGCCGCGTATATACAGGTCCGCCGCGCCCGAACAGCATTCGCGGACCGAAAGGCACCCATGTACGGCAAGGCATTCGCGCCCGAGTACCGGGGCTCGCTCACCGAGCTCTCCGTCAACTCCTCCCTGGTCGACGTCCTGGCCGCCGGAACGGAGCACCTGCGCGCGGCGGAGCGGGCGGGGCGGCGCAAGGAGGCGGCCAGTTCGGGGCTCGCCGTCGCGGAGGCGCATAGGCGGCTCGGGCAGGTGGACGACGCCGACCGGGCGTGGAAGGCGAGTTACCGTGCCGCCCGCGAGGCCGGGGACACCGCTCTGATGGCCTGGGCGCTGTGGAGCGGCGGCACGCTCGCCCGCCAGTGCGGCTCGTTCGCCCTGGCCCGGCGGCTGCTCGGCCACGCGGCCGAACTCGGGGAGCGCGGCGGCGACATCGTCGTACGCGGCTACTCGCTCGCCGGACTGGCGGAGACCGGACGCATCCAGGGCGACTACGCGGCCGTCACGGCCCTCCACGAGCAGCTCCTCGCCGAGGCCCGCGCGCGCGGCGAGGCCCGGCACACGGTGTGGGCCCTGGAGGGCATCGCCCAGATGCACCGCAACTCCGGCTCCCACGACACGGCGTACGCGATGTTCGAGGAGGCCGCCGGGATCGCCGGCCGGGCCGGCGACCGGCGCGGCCACGCCTGGGCGCTGCGCGGGCTCGCCGACATCGTGTCCGAACGCGACGGGGACGCCGAGCGCGCACTCGGGCTGCTCGCCGAGGCGGAGGCCATCTGCCGTGCGATGAGCCTGTCGAGCGCGCTCGCCTACAACCACAAGATGCGCGGCAACGTCCTGTACCGCGCGGGCCGTTACGCCGAGGCCCGCGCGGTCTACGAGCAGTCCCTGGCGGAGTTCCGCGAGATGGGCGAACCGCGCGGCGAGGCGCTGTCCCGGCTCGGGCTCGCGAAGGCACACGCCCGCCTGGGCCGGCCCGTCGACGAGACGGCGGCCGAACTGACCGGTCTCGCGCGGGCATTGGAACGGATCGGGCTGCGGCACGCCCGGCGGATGGTGGCGCGGGCACGGGCGGAACTCGGCATCACCGCGGACGAGGACGGCGCCGGCACTGTCGACGCCTCCGCACCCGTCCGCTCGGACGCGCGCCGCGACGCCGCCGCACGGGCGGACGCGGACGCCTCGCCCCTGGCCGCCGCCCGCACGGAGGCACGGCGATGACCTCGACCCCCACTCCGGCCCCGCCCCTCCCGATCGCGTACGAGACCTCCCCCGACGGCCCCCGACTGCTGTCGGAATGCAGGTCGTCGGTACGGCCGGCGCTGGCCGCGGCGGTCGGCCGGCTGCACCCGTGGGTGGGCGAGATGGCCGCTTACTCCCTCGGCTGGTGCGAGGCGGGCGGCGCCCCCTCCGACACCGGCGGAGGCAAGGGCCTCCGGCAGGCCCTCGCCGTGCTGGGCGCGCGGGCGGCCGGGGCTCCCCGCGGCGCCGGGGTCACCGCCGCGGTCGCGGTGGAACTGGTGCACACCTTCTCCCTGCTCCACGACGACATCATGGACGGCGACGCGACCAGGCGGGGCCGGCCCACGGCGTGGAAGGCGTACGGGACGGGCGCGGCCGTCCTCGCGGGCGACGCGCTGCTCGCCCTCGCGGTGGAGACCGTGGCCGGCGCACCGGGCCCTCATGTCCCGGCAGCCGTACGCCACTTGTCCGCAGCGCTCCACGACCTGGTCCTCGGCCAGGCGGACGACCTGCTCTTCGAGACCCGCCCCTGGACGGGCCCGGACGCCGTCGGTCCGGGCGAGTACCGCACGATGGCCGAGCGGAAGACCGGCGCCCTGCTGGGCTGCGCCACCTCCCTGGGAGCCGTGCTCGCCGGGGCTCCGGCGACGACCGTCGCCTCGCTGGACCGGGCCGGCCGGCATCTCGGTGTGGCCTTCCAGGTGGCCGACGACGTCCTCGGCGTCTGGGGCGACCCTGCCGTCACGGGCAAGCCGGTCCACTCGGACCTGCGCAGGCGCAAGAAGACGTTCCCCGTCCTGTCGGCCCTCGGCACCTCCGCCGGCGCGTCGCTCGGCCGCCTCCTGTCGGGCGCCGAGGACCTCGACGAGGCGGGCGCGCGGCGAGCCGCCACCGCCGTCGAGGAGGCGGGCGGGCGGGCGGCCGCGCTGGCGGAGGCCCGTAGGCATCTGGCCGTCGTCGACGCATGTCTCGAGGAAGCCGCTCCTGCACCGCGGACGGCCGCCGACCTGCGTGCGCTGCTGTCGTTCCTGGTGCACCGCGACCGGTGACCGGCCCTCGCGCCCCACACGCCCCTTGACGACATAGAAAGCCCTTGCCACACTCCGGCCCGCGGTTGGAAAACGCTTGCTGCCACGCGATCGCGCGAGCGACGGACCCCACACAGGAGAAGAGATGGGACGCAGAGCCGCACCCGAACCTGATCGACACGGCGCGACCACTTCGGAGGAGGCCACGAGCACCGACAACGCGGTGAGCAGGTCGAGCACGGTGCGCTCGGGGAGCACCGGGCTCGAAGGGGCCGCGCGGTCCGCGGAGCCGGCGAGGGCCGCAGGAACCGGGGGCGACCCGGAAGCGGCAAGGGCCCGGGGCGCCTCCGGGCCGCCGGGTGCTTCGGAGCCGTTACCGGCCCCGGGGCTGCCACGGGCGTTCGGGCCGTCGGGGGTCTCGGGCGCCCTGAGGGCCGGGCTCGCTTCCCTGGTCTCCCCCACGACCGTACGGGCCCGTGGCGGGCGGGCCGTCGCCGGCGCCGCGTGCGCCGTCGCCCTGCTCACCGGGGCGGCCGTGCTCACCGCACCCGCGAACACGGTGGCGCAGCGGACGGCGGCCTGCGGCGAGGGCACGTACCAGGCCGAGGCCACGCTCAGCGGCGGAACCTGGACCGCACGCAGGGGCAGCGTCGTCGTCCACACCGGCACCGACATGCGGGCCGCGATGCAGGCGGCGATCGGCAGCCTCACCTCGGGCCGCACGTCCAAGGAACGGGTCGTCGTGCGGGGCTCCGGCACGATCGGCGCCGGGGCCCGTGTCTCCCTGCCGAGCCACACCGTGCTCGACGTGTGCGGCACGATCAACGTGACCGGCTCCGGGAGCGGCGACCAGGCCCCGGTCTACGCACGCGGCGTACGCGACATCGAGGTCCAGCACCTCAACGTGACCGGCGCCCCGCTCTACGGGATCTTCATGCGCAACGTCACCGACGTCGTGCTCGGCCAGATCGACATGCGCCTGTCGGCGGGGCTCGGCGTACGCATCGACAACCGCGGCGACACCAGCCAGTGGACACGGAACGTCCGCATCGACTCCGTGTACGTGTCCGGGGCGAGCAGCCACGCGGTGGAGACGTACGGCGTCGACGGCCTCACCGTCGGCACGGTCACGGCACGCAACGTGGGCGAGTCCGGGCTCCTGCTCAACCAGACGGTCAACGCCACGGTGACCAAGGTCGACGCGGACGGTGCGGGGACGGGCACGGGGTACGCGGCGTTCCGCATGGCCAACCGCAACGGCCGGATCGGCAGCGGCTACCCGACGAACATCCGGGTGGGCGAGGTCGTCGCACGCGGCGGCGGCCGGGGTGTCTTCTGCGTCTCCGAGAGCGGCGGCGCGACCATCGACCGGGTCACGCTCACCAACACCGGCAACAACGCGGTCCTGATCGAGAACTGCTCCAACGTGAACCTCGCCGCGCAGGGCGGGAGCGTCACCGGCGGCGGCGAGATCCGCCTGGCCGCCCGTTCGGAGTTCCCCAACAACTCCGACATCCTCATCCAGAACCTGACGGTGACCAACTCCGCGATCAGGGAGAGCCCTTGCGGAACCAATACGACGTTCCGCAACAACACGCTCGTCAACAGCAGCCAGAGCATCTGCTAGACCGCGGCTGACCGTGCCGCCGCACATCCAAGTCGC
Organism: Streptomyces fructofermentans; assembly: GCF_014651055.1. Taxonomy (GTDB): domain Bacteria; phylum Actinomycetota; class Actinomycetes; order Streptomycetales; family Streptomycetaceae; genus Streptomyces; species Streptomyces fructofermentans. The sequence continues at coordinate 103,859 of NZ_BMWD01000007.1, read as the reverse complement.
CCGGGCGGACCTGGGCGGTCGAACGACGAAGGCGTGCGCCGCCCCCGGTGGAACGGGGGCGGCGCACGCCGAAGGTCTCCGACGCGCGGAGGGCTCAGTAGCCGACAGCGGGCAGCAGGCCGGCGACCGGAGCGGCGAGGTCCGTCACCTGGTGCAACTGCTGCAGCTGCTGGAGGTCGTTCAGCTTGTTCACTCCGGCGAGCTGGTCGGAGACCTTGGGGATCTGGCCCCTGTGCTCCACCGGGATGTCGCTCACGGCGAGCGAGTCCAGTTCCGCGATGGGGTTGAGCTTTCCCGTCTCCGGGGTGGTGGCACCGGCGGAGGGGACCGCGAGGCCCGCGACGCCGACGGCGAGACCAACGGCGGCGACCATACGTCGTGTTGAGATCATGCTTTCAGCAACGCGGCCGGGCCGCTCGTGGACACGGCCCCGTCCCTCCGCTCACCCGTGAGGCGCATCGGACCGTCTGCGCTTGCCGTGTCCCGCGGGCCGGAGGACGCTCGAAGGGAGAGGACCGCGCCGGCCCGCTGCGCACCGGCGGGCCGCGGCCTTCGCCAGTGGTCCACAAGGAGGTCCATCATGGGCACCGCGGCAGGCCCCGCCTTCGACACCGAAACGCTGCGCCGGGGCATCGAAGGCCAGGACGCGTCAGCACTCCTGTCGTTGTACGCCGACGACGCGGAGATGCGCGTCGTCGACCGCAACACCCAGCCCAGCCATCCGATGGTCATGCACGGCCGCGAGCAGATCCGCACGATGCTCGACGACGTCTACAGCCGGGACATGACCCACAAGCTGGAGAACTGCGTCGTCCAGGGCGACCAGGTGGCGTTCACGGAGTCCTGCCAGTACTCCGACGGCGTCAAGGTGCTCGCCAACTCGATGATGTCGCTGCGTGACGGCAAGATCGTCGACCAGACAGTGCTGCAGGCATGGGACGAAGAGGCGTAGGCGGGCGGATACCGAGAATCCAGGTCACCTCGCGGCTGTCCTGGAGCTTCTCGGTGGGGACGCGTCCCGCCCGGCCCGCGCGGCCCCGACCGGTTGCCTCGGCGGGTCGCCGGGCGTCCGTCTCCCTGCTTCGGTCGGCGCTGAGAGCGGCGCGCTCGCACCGCGCCGCTCGGACACCGCATGCCGTTCGAAGGCGTCGCCTCCCCCCGGCGTGAGCCGCACTCGCACGTGGTCCCGGCGGCGGTCGGCCGCGTCATGGTCCGGGCGATCAGCCCGGCGTCCTCCGGCGGGTCGAGGCGTCGGCGCCTGATCGCGGGCGCCGTCCACGCCTGGGGCCCGCGCCGCGTCCTCCTCCAGGATCGAGCGTCCCGACGCACACGCCCCGGGACGCCGCGCGGAGCTGCTGTCGGACCCCCAGCTCAGGCCGGCTCCGCCTCCGCGAGGACAGTCGCCCGGAACGATGCCACGACGGGGCGCAGGTCGACGCGGTGCCAGGCGGCCCACAGCCGCACGGACTCCTCGTACCAGGGGAGTTCGCGGACCACCGTGCCCTCGGTGGCGCCGCGGACCATGCTCCGCTGGACGAGCGCCAGGCCGAGGCCCGAGGCGACCAGTCCCAGCGCCGTGAGCGGGTCGGAGGCGTCGAGCCGGATGTCCGGGGTGAACCCGGACGCGACGCAGGAGGCGACGAACCGGTCGCGCCAGCCGGGGTCCTGCGGGTCGCCGACGGCGATCCACGGCTGTCCGTCGAGCGCCTCCGCGGGCACCTCCGACCGGTCGGCCAGGGGGTGGCTCTCGGGCACAGCGAGCAGCAGGGGGTCCCGCAGGAGCGGTGCAGCGTCGAGGTCGGGATCGCCCGCGGGTGGCGGCGTGCGGACGAGGGCGATGTCCAGGCTGCGCTGGCGCAGGCCCTCGAACTGCGCGTCGGAGGGCTGGTCGTAGAGCGCGACGTGGATGTCGGGGCTCTCCTCGCGCAGGGCGCGCAGGGCGGCGGGCAGGATCCCGGTGTGCATGGCGTCGGCCATGTACCCGATACAGAGGCCGCCCTCCTCGCCCCGGCCGAGTCGCCGGCCGAGGTTCGCCAGCCGGTCAGCGTGGCGCAGCAGGGCCCTGGTCTCCGTCAGGAAGACGCGGCCGTCGGCGGTGAGCCGGATGCGCTGCTGGCTGCGCTCGAAGAGCGTCAGGCCGAGGCTCTTCTCCAGCTGCGCGATCTGCCTGCTGAGGGGCGACTGGGAGATACGGAGGCGCTCGGCGGCCCTTCCGACGTGCTCCGTCTCGGCGACGGCCTCGAAGTAGCGGAGTTGTCGCAGGTCAAGCATGTCGGACCTCGGAAGACTCAAGTGAGTCGAAGTAAGTCTTGGACAGTCTCATGTGGAGATCCTAGCCTCGATCCCACGAGGCCGACGGACCAGCCGTACGGACGGATCTCCCGTCCGGGCAGGTCCGGCGTACGGGCGGACCACCCGCTCGGGCAGGTCCGCCCGTACGCCGGAGCATCCGCCCGTACGGACGGTTCACGCGTCGGCTCGTGCCACCGACCCACCACTTCGCTTCGCAAGGAACCCGCCATGACCATCAAGCCCCTTCTCCCCGGCGCCCTCGGCTTCGGCACCGCCCCCCTCGGCAACATGTTCCGCGCCATCCCCGACGAGGAGGCGGCGGCCACCGTCGAAGCCGCGTGGGACCAGGGCATCCGCTACTTCGACACGGCGCCCTTCTACGGAGCGGGCCTCTCCGAGATCCGGCTCGGCGAGGTACTGGCCGGCCACCCGCGCGACGAGTTCGTCCTCAGCACGAAGGTCGGCCGAGTCGTCCTCGACGAGATCGAGGACCCCGCCGCCCGCGACCTCGGCGAGAAGGGCGGGCTGTTCGAGCACGGCCGCCCGAACAGGATGATCAACGACTACACCGCCGACGCCACGCTGCGATCCATCGAGGACAGCCTCAAGCGCCTCGGGACGGACCGGCTCGACATCGTCTGGGTGCACGACGTGGCACAGGACTTCTACGGCGACGAGTGGCTGGCGGCGTACGAGAGTGCCCGCACCGGCGCCTTCCGCGTCCTCCAGAAGCTGCGCGAGGAGGGTGTCATCAAGGCCTGGGGCCTGGGCGTCAACCGCGTGGAGCCGCTGGAGCTGACCCTCGACCTCGACGAGCCGAAGCCCGACGCCTTCCTCCTCGCGGGGCGCTACACGCTCCTCGACCACGGCAGGGCGCTGGAGCGGCTGCTGCCGAGCGCCGCCGCGCAGGGCGTGGACATCGTCGTCGGCGGCCCGTACAGCTCGGGAATCCTCGCGGGCGGCACGCACTTCGAGTACCAGAAGGCGCCCGCGGCCGTCGTCGGGACCGTGGAGCGCATCAAGGCGGTCGCGGGCCGGCACGGGGTCGGCGTGAAGGCAGCCGCGCTCCAGTTCGCGCTCGCCCATCCGGCCACGGTCGCGGCCATCCCGGGAGCCACCAGGCCGAGCCGCATCGCCGAGGACGTCGCGGCCCTGCACGAGACGATTCCCGCCGCCTTCTGGACCGACCTGCGCGAGGAGGGGCTCGTCTCCGAGGCGGCGCCCGTGCCCGCTCCCTCCGCCTGACCCCACCGGGCGCTTCCCCGCCCCCGCACCCCCGAAAGCCCCCTCCGGGCCATCCCCCACACACAACGTCCAGGAGGACACCCGTGACCAGCACCACCGCGTCCATCGACATCGCCGTGCCGGCCGACCGCGTCTGGCGGCTCATCGGCGGCTTCGACTCGCTTCCCGACTGGCTGCCCTACATCCCGACCAGCGAGCTGAGCGAGGGAGGGCGAGTACGCACCCTCACCAGTGAGGACGGCGGAGCGATCGTGGAACGCCTGGTGGCGTTCGACGACGCTGCGCGCACCTACAGCTACTCGATCCTGCGGGCCCCGTTCCCCGTCACCGGCTACCTGTCCACGCTCACCGTGCACGCCCTGCCCGGCGAGGACGCCTCCCGCGTCCAGTGGTCGGGGACGTTCACGCCGCACGGCGTCACCGACGAGGAGGCCGAGGCCCTCTTCCACGGCATCTACAGCGACGGCCTGGCCGCGCTGCGCCGGACCCTCGGGGCCGGGGCCGTCTGACCGCGTGTCCGGGGCGTCCGGCTCCGGGTCGGGGCGGCCGGACCGGGTCCGGCTCCGAACCGGGTCGGGGCGGCGGGCGTCCGCCGCGTCGGCCGTGGGCGTCCGTCCCGGCGCCGGGCGGAGGCCTCCGCCCGTCAGCCCGAGGCGTCCGTCCCCGAGCCGGCCCGAGCGCCGTCGGACAGGGGCGCGCCGTACCAGCGCCATTCCGTCCTGCGCGGCCGCCCCGGGATGTCCCCGCGCCCGGTGGCCCACAGCAGGGTGGGCCACGGGTCCGTGTCCGCCGGTACGTCGGGGAAGAGCCGCGCCAGCACCCGGGCGCACAGGTCCGCGTCCGGCGCCCAGTCGATCCCGAGGCCCTGGGCGACGTCGTACGTATGGACCAGCGTCTCCACCACGCCCATCGCGGCGAACCCCTCAGGGTCCGCCACTCCGAAGACGTGGTGCGAGCGCACCGTCGACGGTGTGGTGCGCACGACGGCCGTCAGCAGCGCGCCGCACGCCTCCAGCACCATCAGGAGGCCGGCGGGGCCGCCCTCGCGGTCGGCGAAGACGACGTTCGCCGGACCGCCCGGCCTCCGCCGGCTCCAGGCGAACGGCACATGCGTGTCCGACGGAGGTGCCTGCGGGCCCAGTTGGGCGGCGTAGGAGAACAGGTCGTCGGCGAGGTGCTCGACGGTCTCCCAGCAGTCCCACTCCAGGGAGCCGGCCCCGGCCCCCCAGTCGGCGCCCCGGGCCGAGCGCAGCGCCGCCACCGCCAGCCTGACGGTGTGCTCGACGTCGGTCGCCGTGACGGGTTCGCGGGCTTCGTGTGGTCCGGGCATGGCTGGACCGTATCAATGATGATCACTGGTCGGCCCGGGTATTTCGGGCCGGGACGGGCATCGCGGGCCGGGTCCGGGGGCCGACATCGCACGCCGGGTCGGGAGGGGGCATCGCGGGTGGGGTACGGCGGCGGCCGACTCCGGACCGGGTCGGAGCGCGGCCGGCCGCGCCCGGACCCGGTCACCCGTGCTGCCCCGGCCGTCCTGCCCGGCCGCGGGCCCTGGTCGTCGTGGGCCGGCGGGCGGGCCGACTCGCCCACTACTGGGGACCGTTGACGAGACCGCGGTCCCCCGAGGCGTCCGCCAGGGCGATGCGGGCGGTGATGCGCTTGCCCACGGGCTCGCGCCGCGCCTCGAATTCCTCGGCCACCGCCATCACGATCTCGAGCCCGTGCTGGCCCACCCGGCCCGCGTCGGCGGCGCGGGCGACCGGCAGCACCGGATCGGAGTCCCACACCACCACCACGACCGTGCCGTCGGCGATGCGCAGGTCCATGAGTACGGGACCGGGCGCGTACTTCAGGGCATTGGTGACCAGCTCGCTGACCACCAGCTGCGTGAGGTCCATGGCACGGGCGGACACGGCCGTCCCGGCCTCGGACTCCACGCGGGCCAGGAACTCGGCCGCCAGGTGACGGGCTTCGGCGATGCACGAGCCGTTCCCGTCCAGCGCCACGGTCGCCCGCGGCACCCGGGCGTGCGGAGCCCCGCCGTCCTCACCCCACGGGCCCGGTTCCCCAAATATCGCTTTCACCGCCCTGTTCGCCATGCGCGCTTACCCCTGTTCCGGCCACTCATTCCCCCCACCTTCTGTTGTCTCGGCCACTCAAAGGCATCACCCCTACGATGCGGGGGCAGCACTCCTGGCGAAGACCCCGCTGAGCGAGTGCGCTTCCCACGGATGAGGAGAAAATGGCGGACACCAGTCAGGCCGAGCAGCCCCGAGGACTCTCGGTCGGGTCCGAAGCCGCCGACGGCGTTCTCGTCGTCACCCTCACGGGAGAGATCGACCATCACACCGGCGGCCTGCTCGCCCAGGCGCTGGAGGTCCCCGACGGCACGCCCGCGCGGATCGTCGTCGACCTGGGCCGGGTCACCTTCATGGACTCCACCGGCGTCAACATCCTCGTCTCCGCGCACCGCACGCTCACCGGGTCGGGCGGCTGGCTCCGCCTGGCCGCGCCCACTCCGCCCGTGCTGCGCACGATCCAACTCGTCGGAATCGACACCGTCATCGACTGCCATCCCACTCTGGGTCAGGCCCTCGCACCCTGAGACGTCACGAGATCCCCCGCGCCCCCGGCCGTGATGGGCCGGGGGCGCGGGGAGTCGCCGCTCGCGGCGGAGTCGCCGCTCGCGGCGGAGTCGCTACTCGCGGCCGGTTGCCGCGCGACGCCGACGCGGGGCCGTCCGAGCGCGGGTCGACCACGTGCGGGTCGGCCGCGTGCGGCCCGCCGGTTCACCCGCGGGCGAACTCCAGAAGGTCCGCGTTGAACCGCTCCGCGAACCTGGGCACCATCGCGAGGCCGTGCGGGGCGCCCGGGTAGACCTTGTAGACCACGTTCTCGACCAGCTTCGACGACTTGTCGCCCGCGGCGACGATGGGGACGATCTGGTCGTCGTCGCCGTGCACGATCAGCGTCGGGACGTCGATCTTCTTGAGGTCCTCGGTCAGGTCGGTCTCGGAGAACGCCTTGACGCAGTCGTAGGCACCCTTGATGCCCACCGTCATGCTCCAGAGCCAGAACTCGTCCCGCGTCCCCTGTGTGACGGTCGACCCGTCACGGTTGGCGCCGTAGAACGGGGCGCTGAGGTCCTTGTAGAACTGGGACCGGTCCGACGCGACACCTTCGCGGATCTCGTCGAACACGTCGATCGGCAGGCCCTCCGGATTGGCCTCCGTCTTCAGCATCAGGGGCGGAATGGCCCCCACCAGAACCGCCTTGGCGACGCGGCCCGTACCGTGCCGGCCCATGTAGCGGGTGACTTCGCCGCCGCCCGTCGAGTGCCCGACCAGGATGGCGTCCCGGAGGTCGAGGCTCTCGATGACCGCGGCCAGGTCGTCGGCGTACGTGTCGAGGTCGTTCCCGTCCCAGCTCTGGCCGGAGCGCCCGCCGCCGCGCCGGTCGTGGGCGATGGCCCGGAAGCCGTTGTCCGCCATCAGTTTGAGCTGCGGGTCCCAGGCGTCGGCGGTCAGCGGCCAGCCGTGGGAGAAGACCACGGGCTGTCCCGACCCCCAGTCCTTGAAGAAGATCTGGGTGCCGTCCTTGGCAGCGGCAAAGGGCATGTCATGTCCCTCTCGTACTGTTCCGGAACTCCCCGTGTCCGGTGGAGTTCAGTGCCCGCGGCACGGCCTGCGATGCCGAACCGGGAAGGGGCGCACCAGGCGTGCGGAGACGACGGCAGGGCCGGCAGCGAAGGCCGATCGCACGGGGCACGTCGTCCGGATCACCCTAGTCCAGGGGCCGCGTCCCGGCGCGCCGAGCGGTCTCGGCACCCCCTCCTCGTCCCGTCCCCCGGCATGTCCCCTTCCCGATCGGAGCCGTCGGCTCAGCCCCTGTTCCGATCGCGCCCCGTCCGGGCATTCGGGTAGATTGGTCGCATATCGCCGTCACCGTGCGGTCGCCTGCCGGGCGTGACGCCCGGCCCGCGGTTCGTGCCGCGGAATCCGGTCGCCGCGTTCGGGCGCGTGGTCCCGACTCCCCTGCCACGAGGGCCGGTTGGGAACGGGTCCACCCGCATCCCGCCGAACGGGATGCCGGGACCGGTCCGCCCGCCCCGGGCAGGACAGCCGGGTCGGCGCGTGACCGCATCCGCTGGGCGCCGGGAGACGCGGGGTCGGCGGCGGCAGCCGTACGAGATCGGACGGGCGACCACATGAACACGTTCTCTCCGGGATTCCAGGGGCGCACCCACCGCTTCGAAGGACGGCTGCCCCCGGGCCAGTACCCCACCGAGGACTTCCCCGTCCTCTCCGCCGGGCCCACGCCGAACGTGCCCACCGACAGCTGGACCTTCTCGGTCGTCACGGAGGACGGGACGGCCCGCGACTGGAACTGGGAGCAGATGAAAGCCCTGCCCCAGGAGGAGCCGGAGGTCGACATCCACTGCGTGACCCGCTGGTCGAAGTTCGGGACCCGCTGGCAGGGCGTCCCGTTCGACGCGTTCCTGGACGACGTGGAGACGGCGGCGGACTTCGTCATGGCGGAGAGCTACGGCGGATACACCACCAACCTCCCGCTCGAGGACCTCCAGGACGGCAAGGCCTGGCTCGTCCACACCTACGACGGATACCCGCTGTCGCCCGAACACGGCGGCCCCGCACGCCTGCTCGTACCGCACCTCTACTTCTGGAAGTCCGCGAAGTGGGTGCGGCGGATCCGGATGATGCCCGACGACGACCCGGGGTTCTGGGAGTCGGTGGGGTACCACAACTACGGGGACCCGTGGCGCGAGCAGCGCGGCTGGAGCGACTGACCGTGCCCGGCTCATGGCGTTCCGCGCGCCTCGTCGCACGCCGACCGGAGAACGCGACGGCCCGCACGCTCCTGCTGGAGGCGCCGAGTTGGCCCGGCCACCTGCCGGGCCAGCATGTCGACGTCCGGCTCACCGCCGAGGACGGATACCAGGCGGTCCGCAGCTACTCGCTGGCCGCGCCCGCGGACGGCGGGCGCATCGAGCTGGGCATCGAGCCCGCCCTGGGCGGCGAGGTCTCCCCGTACCTGGCCGACACCCTGCCCGTGGGAGCCGACGTGGAGGTGACGGGACCGCTCGGCGGTTGGTTCGTCTGGCACCCCGAGCGCCGGGGGCCGGTCCTGCTCATGGCGGGCGGCGCGGGCATCGTGCCCGTCATCGCGATGGTCCGCGCGCGGCGGGAGGCCGGCTCCACCGCGCCGTTCCATCTCCTCTACTCGGTCCGCGATCCGGACAGGGTCTGGTACCAGGACGAACTCGCGGCTCCGGACGCCTCGTTGAGAGTGGACACGCTGTACTCGCGGAACGCGCCGCCGCACACGCCCCGGCTCCCCGGCCGCGTCCGGGCCTCCGATCTTCCGCCGCCGCCACCGCCACCGACTTCGCCGCCTTCCGGGACTGCGCCCGCCGCGCCGTCCGACGCGGCGCCCGGGACGGTCCCGTCGTCGGGCCCTCCGTCCTCCTTCCCGTCGCGCGAAGGGAAGGAAGCGGATCTCGGCACCCAGTGCTACGTCTGCGGTCCCACCGGGTTCGTCGAGCACGTCGGCAATCTGCTGGTCACCGCGGGGTATCCGCCGGAACTCATCCGCACCGAGCGCTTCGGCTAGGTGCGGCACCACCATCGCCAGGCAGCCCGGAGGTCTCATGTCCACCCACACTCATCGTGACGGCAACAGTCTCGCCGGGCCGCTGGCGGACGTCCTCGCCCTCGAACCGACCACCGCCTGGCGCCGATGCTCGGCATGCCGACTGGTCACGCCGATGGCCGAGTTGCACGTGTACGGGACGGACCCCGGGCTGACGGGCCGCTGCCCCGGCTGCGACGCCGTCGCCCTGCGGCTCGTACGGCAGCCCGAGCACGTGTGGCTGCAACTGGGCAGCCCTCAGTCGGCGTTCCGCTTCGACCTGCCCCGCTGAGCCCTCCGGAGGTAGGGGGCCGCGCGGTCCCGTCAGCGGCGCGGGAAGGCGGTCATGGCCAGTTCCCACTGTTCCGCCGCGTCGAGCAGGGCGCTCGTGGCGACCCGTACGGTGACGAAGAACTGGTAGATGCCGGTCCTGGTCGTTCCGTCCGTCCCCTCGCCCTCCGCGGGCCCGCCCGCCTCATCCGTCCGGCCGGCCCGTGCCCACGGAGGTGCCGCCTCCAGGGAGAAGTGGACCCGGACCGCCACCCCGTCCTCATGCCGCCCGGCGAGGCTGAAGGCCAGGACCGGTTCCACGAACCACGTGTCCGGGTCCATCCATCCGTCCTCGGGGTCGGGCCCCCGCACGTCGACCGTCCCGTCGGCGGCTCCGCGCAGCCAGTCGGCCACCTGACCGGCCTCGTCGACCATGAGGCAGGGATCGGTGAAGGACCAACTGCCCTCCGGGGTCGTCACCTCGCCCGCGACGACCAGCCAGTTGTCGTCGTACACGCACCCTCGGGTCCCGGCGAACTGATAGCGGACGGGACGGAGTTCGACACGGCTCTCGTGGTCGTTCAGCAGCACGGCCACAGACTCCCACGCCCCTGCCCCGGGACGCACCGCGATATCACGCGCACGGCCCTCCGCCGGACAACAGCCCCCGCACGTACGGCAGTCGGGCGTGTCCGGAGTCGCGCTGCGCACCAGGGCCGGGAACCGGCACCGGACGCGGGTGGGAGCTGGGCGCCGTTCATCCACACCGGCCGCTGAGGGGATTCGGGCGCGGGACGTCCGTAGGGCCCGTTCCGGCGGGGCACGGCCGCCGCCCGGTCGCCGCCGCGCCCGTCGATCCGGCCCGCGTCCTCGGGCGTCCGCGCACAGCCGACTGGGCGGAAGCGTCAGCGAGTTGCCCCGCGGGCAGTCTCGTACGGTGACCGCCTCCGAGCCCGAATCGACAGTGCTGTAGAAGTCTGTCCTGAGCATGATCGTCCGACAAGACGGCCCTCCGACCCGGTCGGCCGGAAGCATCACGCTGCGCGAAGGAGCAGGTAGGGCACGATGATCGACCCCCACGACCGTACGGAGACGGCACGGCAGCCCGCACGCCAAGTGCTGGCCGAGCGCGCCCGCGCCCTCACGGAGGCCCGCTGGTTCGCCGTCACCGTGTTCGTCCTCATCCTCACGAACGCGGCGCTCCTGGGCCTGGAGACGTACACCACCGCGGCCGAGGGCTGGCGCGAGCAGCTGCGCCTCGCCGAACACCTGTGCCTCGCCGCCTTCACGGCCGAGATACTCCTGCGTGCCTGCGCGCACGCGGACCGGCCGCGCGACTTCTTCCGCGACCCCTGGAACCTGTTCGACCTGGCGGTCGTGCTGTCGGCGTTCCTTCCCGTCGTCCGTGAGAACGGCACGGTCCTGCGCCTGCTGCGGCTGGCCCGCGTGCTGCGGACCGCCCGCTTCCTCCCCCAGCTCCGCGTCTTCATGGTCGCCGTGGGCCGCAGCCTTCCCGGCACCTTCAGCTTCCTGGTCGTCGGGGCGCTCCTGCTGTACGTGTACGCCATGGTCGGCTGGGTCTTCTTCGCCGAGGCGGACCCCGAGCACTTCGGCTCGCTCGGCCGCGCCGTGCTCACCCTGTTCCTGCTGATGACCCTGGACGGCCTCGGCGACGCGGTGCGCGCGGGCCTGGAGATCTCCCGCTGGAGCATCGTCTACTACGCCTCGTACGTCCTCTTCGCCTCGTTCGTACTGGTCAACGTGCTGATCGGCGTCGTGATCAGCTCGCTCGACGAGGCGCGCGAACTGGAACGCGAGCAGTCCGCGCAACTGGCCCCGCCGGGTCCGGGGGAACCGTCGGCCGATCCCGGGCAGCAGGACCTGAGGGCCCGGATCGCCGTGGTGAGGCGGTCCCTGGACGACCTGGAGGCGAGTCTCCACGCGGCCGGAACCAGCGCCCCGGGCACCCGCGGGCCGGAGGGAGACCCGGCTGCTCGCCCCCTCGTCTGAGCCCACCCGTCCGGTCGGATTGCGTCCGGTCTCGGCCGGTTTCGTTCGCCCGATTCCGGTCGCCCCGGAGCGCGGGCCGGCCGGACCGGGACGGGGTGCGACGGGGAGATCCGACCGGGGCCGGGCGGGCGGGACCGGGAGCCGTGCGGGGACCGCGCCGGGAGCGGCGGCCCCACGGAACGGCACCGGGCCCGGCGCGATGGCGCCGGGCCCGATGTTCCTTCGAGTAGCGGGGGCAGGATTTGAACCTACGACCTCTGGGTTATGAGCCCAGCGAGCTACCGAGCTGCTCCACCCCGCGTCGGTAGTCCGAACTCTACGCTACGTTCGACCCGTGTCGAACCAGTTTTCCGCCCGGCGCCCCACCGGGCGGGACCGGGCGATGCCGTCAGGGCGGTCCGGATGCGGTCCCGGACGGCCGGATCACGGGTGCCGGGACCCGAAGGACCCTGCGGCCCCCGCGGCACCCGGAGCCGCGGGCCCTCCCGGACGCGGGTCCGGTCGGGGGGTCCTCCGGTTCATTCGAAAGGGCCGGTTTCCTGACGGGCTGGCAGGCGCAAACGCCAACTCCCTAAGATGTAGTTCCCGTTAAGCACGCAGTAGGCGCCGATCGAGCTGGGGGAACCATGCACACCGACAGGCCTCTGTCCAAGAAGATCGACGCCACCGTGCCGACCGCCGCCCGCATGTACGACCACTACCTCGGCGGCAAGGACAACTACGCGGCGGACCGTGCGGCCTGCGAGGAGCTCGACAAGGTCGTCCCGAGCACCCGCCGCCTGGCGCTCAACAACCGGCGCTTCCTCCAGCGGGTCGTCGGGACCCTGGCGACGGACTACGGCATCCGGCAGTTCCTCGACCACGGATCCGGCCTGCCGACACAGAACAACGTGCACCAGGTCGCCCAGGCCATCGACCCCGACTCGCGCGTCATCTACGCCGACAACGACCCCATGGTGCTGGTCCACGGCCGGGCACTGCTCGAACAGAACGAGCGTACGGCGGTCATCCACGCGGATCTGCGGGACACCGACGCGATCTTCTCCCACCCCGACACCGAGCGCCTGATCGACTTCTCGCAGCCGGTCGCCGCCCTCTTCAACTCGGTCTTCCACTGCATCCCCGACAGCGAGACCGACGGCCCGCAGGCCGTGATCCGGCGCGTGTCCGAGCGGCTCGCGCCCGGCAGCTTCATGGTGATCTGCCAACTGGTCAGCGAGGACCCCGAAGTCCGTGAGTTCGTCACCGACTTCATGGACCGGGCGACCCAGGGGCACTGGGGCCGTGTGCGGCAGGAGAAGGACGTCGCGGAGCTGTTCGCCGGTATGGAGATCATCGAGCCGGGACTGGTGGAGGTCTCCACCTGGCGCCCCGACACCGAGGTCCACACCCGCCAACTCACCCAGGAGTGGATCGAGTTCGGCGGTCTCGGCCGGCTTCGCTGAGATCGGTCGCCACTGTCGGGCGCGGGCTCGACAGTGTGCCGTCGGTCCGGGCGGCACCCCGTCCGGGCCCGTCCGTCAGGCGAGCGTCTCCCGAGTCCACCGACCGGGAGATACGGCCTTGCCCCGGCAGGTCGGGACGGTGATGCTGGTCCGATGCCGGGACAGGGGAAGAGGAAGCGCAAGCAGCGGGACGCACGGGCGCGCGCTGCCGCTCGCACCGCTCCGGACAAGGGTTATTGGGCAGTGGTGTTCGAGACTCGCGACGAGTCGGAGTTCCACGCCCGCCTCCGCGACCTGCGCGCCGGGAACGAGCCGTACGACAAGGAGCTTGTCCGGATCGACACGTTCTGCGGACGCCTGTCGCACCCGACCGTCCGCCGGCTGAGCGTGTTCGTTGCGCACCCCGCGGAGATCACGACCGCGTCGCGTGATCACACGGCCGGGTAACGCTGCTCCATCGTGCTCCGCAGGAGTTCCAGGGAGTCACGCGGCTTGAGGGCCTCGTCGGCCAGCCGGTCGAGTGTGTGCCGGTACTCCTCGGTCTCGTCGCGGTCCTCCAGGAAGTGGGCGCTCCTGATGTGCTCCAGGTAGACGATGTCCGGGAGGTCGAGTCCGCCGAAGCGCAGATACGTGATCGGTATGGCGGGCGCCGAGGCGTTGGTGACGTCCAGGGGCACGATCTGGAGGATCACGTGCGGCCGCTCGGCCATGTCGACCAGGTGGGCGAGCTGTTCGCGCATCGCCTCCTTGCTGCCCAGCACCCTCAGCAGGACGGACTCGTCGATGACGGCCCACAGTTGCGGGGAGTCCGCCCGGTTCAGCAACTGGGCTCGGCGCAGCCGTAGTTCAACCCGGCGCTGCACCTCGTTGGACGGCGCGTTCGGCAGGCCGCGCTCCACGACGGCCCTGGTGTAGGCAGCCGTCTGCAGGAGACCCGGCACGTACTGGATCTCGAAGGTCCGGATCGCGGCGGCCGCTTCCTGGAGTCCGACCAGCCGCTCGAACCACTCGGGCATCAGGCGCTTGTCGTAACGCTGCCACCAGCCTGGCTCGTTGGCCCGCTGGAGGAGTTTGAGGAGCACCGAGCCCTCGTACGCGTCGGTGTCGTACAGCTCCAGCAGCGCGCGTACGTCGGTCTCGGTCGGAGGCTTGCGGCCCTTGCCCGACTCGATGCGCGACAGCTTGGCGCCGCTGAACCCGAGCGAGCGCGCGGCCTGGTCCTGGGAGAGGCCGGCGTCCTCGCGGAACCCCGACAGCTGGACGCCGACCAGCATCTTCAGCAGGGTCGGGGCCGGCTCGGACCGCTCCAGATAGGATTCGAGCCGTGCGACGCGAGGCGACTCGGCGACCATCTTCGACTCCCCCGCGGTCCGGCACAAGGACGGCAACAGTATCGCACCGGACAGCGCCGCACCGCATCCCCCCTCTGTGGATGGGGAGTTGGGCCCCACGTCACAGCAGGTGGTCGAACTCACCGTCCTTCGCCCCCGCCAGGAACGCCGCCAGCTCCGCGGACGTGTAGACGAGCGCCGGCCCCTCCGGGTCGCGGGAGTTGCGCACGGCTATGCCGCCGGCGATCCGGGCGACCTCCACACAGTTCCCCTCGGCCGTGCTGTGCCTGCTCTTGATCCAGCTGGCGCGCAGCGAACTGGCCTGGATCCCGTTCTCCACCTGTGGCACCGCGTTCTCCTCACTGTTCCCGTCCTCACCGTGCGCCGCACCGTGAACTCGGTGCCGCGCAGACTCGCGACGCTGTGTCCGCCCTACCCGCTTCAGCCAAACTTCACGCAATTTCCCGTGCAATTGCACGCGGCGGCGTTCAGCGTGGATACTAACTCCAGCGCCGACAACCCCAGCCAGGGCATCGCGTCCTGACGCCACATCAGGGAGATGACGTGTTGTCACCTGCGCGTCCGGAACTCTCCTCGCCGCGGGCAGCGGCACCGCCGAAGGGTGACCGGGACGGCTTCACCGGCATCGCGGCCCGGACCGGCACGGTCCGGTCGCTTCCGGCCTCGTCGCCTCCGGCACGCCGCGATCCGTCCGCACATGATCCGTCCGGTGCGAGCCGGACCGGACGCACGGGAGGGGACGACCACGCGGACCACCGGGGCGGTCCCGCCGTCCAACCGATACGACACGCCGGAAGGGCATCACGCCATGCATAGCGTTCCGCCGGAACAGCCGAGGGCCGGGCACCGAGGGCGTCAGGAGCCCTCGACGGGGATGGCGACGATCACGCCGCTCACCGCGATGGGCCGTGTCTCCTGGAGCGAGATGCGCGACTCCACCGGTTCCGCGACCGCCATCCCGCTGCTTCTGAGCAGCGTGGCCTGGGGCAGCGCGGAGACGGCGGCGACGGCTCTGAAGGACCTGCGTGAACGTATCTGCCAGTACGGCTTCGTCGTGGAGCAGGCGACCGCCGCCACGGTCCCGTTCCTCTGGGAGCTGGCGCAGCTGCCCCAGGTGACCTGCCGTCCGCAGATCCTGCTGCTGCTCAAGAACATCGCCGACACCCGGCAGTGGGAGAGCATCGCGGACGCGTACCCGAAGCTGCTCAACCACCGTGAGAACCCCGCCGCCTGGGAGCGCGCGGCCCGCGAGGCCGTCCACGCCCGCCAGGACGCGATCGACGTCCTGATGTCGGAGGACGACACCGAGATCGCGCACGCCACGACGGAACTCGCGCGCACGCTCGGCAGGCAGCCCTGCTGAACCGGGCCGGAGCCGGCCGCGCGGCCCGTCAGTCGAACTTCCGGGCCGCCTCGCGCCGCCCGCGCTTGCCCAGGGGCGCCTGCGAGAGGTCCTCCGCCGTGGACCGGAGGTTCTTGAAGCCGTACCCGCGCTCCGTCAGCCAGGCCCTGGCCGCCTCCTCGGCGCGCTCGGCGGCGTCGAGGATGTCCTCCTCCGCGTCCCCGGAGTCCAGGAACCGGAAGGTGAAGGCGGGCCGTGCCGCGATGTCGTAGCTGAGGTGCCCCTCGGGCGTGAAGGCGGCGCGCAGGACGTCGTGCTCGGCGGCGTCGGCCAGCAGCGCGGCCCGCTGATCGGCACCGAGGCCGTGGAAGACACCACGGACGGTGATACGGAAGGTACGAGTGCTCATCCGGCGACCATAACCAGCCGGGCGGGCCCGACTCCACCGCGTTTCGAACGCGCCTCACGGCGTCCCCATCGGGCCGCCTCACCGTGTCGCCCCCGGTCGGCGTCGGGAGCCGGCCTGGCTGCCGGACCACCCGGCGCACCCCTGCCGTCCGCCGGCGCGACGCGACGGTCGCCGCGCGGTCCGCGTGGGCGCGGGACGACGGGCGGCCCGGCATCGTCGGCGGTCGGCACCCGGGCCGGTATGCGGGTCAGGGGCGCACGGCGGGCACCGCGCGGGATGCGGCACGCTCGCGGACCACCGCGGCGAACCCCGCCACCAGGCGCCGGGCGGCGCGGGCCGACTCGGGCTCCACGGCCTCGGCGCGGGCCCTGAGCCCCGCCAGGTCGACGCCCTCGTCTGCGAGAGCGGCCTCGTCCCAGCGGCTCAGCCGTTCCGCACCCGCCTCGGGGTGGAACTGGACGCCCCAGGCACGGGCGCCCAGCCGGAACGCCTGGACGGGGCACGCGTCGCTCCCCGCCAGATGGACGGCGCCGGGCGGCAGCGCCGTGATCTGGTCCCGGTGGTTCTGGATCACGGGAAAGCGGCTGGGCAGGTCCCGGAAGAGAGGGTCGGTCGCGGCCTCGGCCCGCAGGTCTACCGTGCAACTGCCCCGCTCGGGCTCTCCGTGGGCACCCCGTACCGAGCCGCCTGCCGCGAGCGCCAGCACCTGCGCGCCCAGGCAGATGCCGAGCAGCGGTACGGCGTCCTCGACGGCCCGCAGAGCCAGGGCCCGCTGGGACGGCAGCCAGGGGGCACTGGTGTCGTCGTCCGGGAGGAGCCCGCCGCCGAGGAGGAGCACCCCGGCGAAGCCGTCCGCGCGGTCCGGCGCGTCGGCTCCCGCGACCTCCAGCACGTCGATGCCCTCGGCCCCGAGCCACGCGGGCAGGCGGCCGGGCCCGCTGCGCGCGGCGTTGCGGACCGCGAGGACACGGTGCCGGGTCCGGGTCCGCGTCCCGGCCGTCACGCCCCCACCGCCTGTTCCGCCGGTGCGGATGCCGGGCCCTCGTGGGACCGGCGGGAGCACGCCGCGAGCGCCGGCGCGGACACGGCCACGGGCCGCCTGGACATGGGCACTTCTCGACTCCAAGGCCTGCCGCGGGGGGCGACCGCGGGCTGCACGGGTACGTACGGAAGGAGCCTACGCCCGGCACCGCCGCGGACACCCGTCCCCCCGTACCGTCCCAAGCGCCCCGACCGTCCCGGCAGCGACCGAACGGGGCTGGAGTCCGGCCGGCGTTCACCACGGTCAAGGGCATGACCGATGCCGAAGCCGCTCGGCCTCACCGCAAGCGTCACCGCGGCCGTGTCCGCCATCCGACGGCTCCACTCCGAAGCGGGCGAAGCCGGTTGCTGCGGGCTCGCGGATCTCCAGCCGATCGATGCCCGAGCCGCCGTGAAGCCTTCCAACGCTGGGAATCCGCTCCAGCAGCGGATTCCCACCGGGTGCTCGTCGATGTGCCCCACCCGGATACGGCCGCCGGACCGGGGAGCGCGTTCGGCAGGCAGCCAGTGGGCGGCGCCGAAGACATCGACGGTACTGGTCAGGACGTGGCGGTCGTGGTGCTCTTGGGTCAGGTGGGCGTAGGGAACGAGGACGGTCTTCTGCACGGCGGGCCCCTGAGGGAGCGGTCGGTCGCGGTCATCGGGCACTGCGGTGCGGCGATCGGCGGCGCGCCATTTCGGATGCGACCGAGCGCTCCAGTTGGCGCCGTTCGCCAACTGGAGCACTCAGTCGCCGCCTGCGCATTTCGCTTCGGCATGACGCGCGACCGCGCCTGATCCGTGGATCCAGGCAGTCGGAGATGAACTCCGGGCCGACTGAGCCGCGCTCTGCGCCCAGTTGGGCACCACGGAGTCCGCGAACCGGCGGCCTTCGCGGAACAGGCCCCAGGGGGCGTAGGGGAAGGGCAGGGCGAAGGTACCGATCGGACAGCGGCTCATGCCAGGGTGACGTCCATGCCACCCTCGGCCAGGGTTTCAAGGACTGCGGTGAACAGGTCGTAGGGCCGGCCGTCCGGAGTAAGGGTGCGGGACAGGTGCTCGCGCGCGGTCGCGGCGTCCCGCCAGAAAAGGGCGCCGGGGGCGGTGTAGCCGAAGTTGCCCCGCAGGCAGTCGGTGACGGCGGAGAGGCAGCCGCCGAAGTAGCCGCCGGGTCCGTTGACCGCCTCGCCGATCGCCAGATGGAGAGCCGGTTCGTCGGTGATGTACCGGCCGTCGAGTTCGTGGACGTGGCCGGCCGGCCGGTCACGGCGGGTTCGCCGAAAGGCCCGGTCTCTCACAAGGTCGTGCCAGGCCCCGCGGCGGCGGGTGTCGAGGTCGGCCCAGGCGTTCACGGCGGTCGGTGGCCCGGCGAGCCACCTCTCCCAGATCGGCCGAGCGTATTCGGGGACCGGTGTGAAGCGGCCTCCGTCGAGCTCAAGGTCGATCAGGTCCGCCCCGTAGGAGGATGGGCGCCAGCCGCTGATCGTGGCCTGCAGCAGCCGATCGGTGAGCGGTTCGCCCCGGCCGTCCCGTATCTCCAGCGCGGCCTCGTCCAGGTCCAGCGCCCGCCGGGTGCCCTCCGCCAAGGCCGCTCTGAGCTGATCACTCTGCGCGAGCCCTCGCAGGACGATGGGTGCAGGCATCCGGTCAGGCGGCAGGATGCGGGTGAATTCCCGGCAGGAGCCCAGCCGGCGATGCCCGTCGTGCACGCGAACGGGGCCTCGGTACCCCTCGGGCGGACCCTCGTGGTCGTCCAGGCCGGTGAGCACCAGACTGTCCGTCCCGGAGGGCTGCCCCAAACTCTCCGCGTCCTCCAGCAGCCAGGCCTCGAACGCCTCTTCCTCAGGCACCAGCCACACCCTGCTGCCGGCCCAGGCGGGCACCCCGGATCCCTCCGGAACCCAGCCGAACAGCTCGTACGTACCGCGCCGGGGCTCTCCGAACAGCCCCTCCACTTCGGCGCAGACGCCCCAGACATGACCGTGCTCCGTCTCGGTCAGCGCGTAGAGCGCGCTTCCGAGTCCCTTCTCGTCCTCTTGCACAACGGAAATGATGCCGGGACCACGTGCGTCTCGTGCCCCATCCGCGTTCCCCCGTCCGGCCGCGCGGCCGACCCGTGCCGCGGGGAGGCCAGGCGTGTGGTCCCGCGGGGACGGCGCGCGCTGCCTACCGTGGCGGGATGCGCAGACCCAGACCGGCCGGCGGTCCCGAACGCCTCACGACGTTCTCCGACGGCGTGTACGCCATCGCGATGACCCTGCTCGTGCTCGACGTCTCGGTCCCCCCGGACCTGGACGACGCGGGGTTCCACACGGCGCTGCGCGGGCTCGTGCCCAATCTGGGCGCGTACGCACTCAGTTTCGTGGTCCTCGTGGGCTTCTGGCGGGACCACCACCGGATCTTCCGCATCGTCCGGCAGATCGACTCGACGGTGGTCACGCTGTGCATGTTCGGCCTGGGGGTCACGGCGCTGCTGCCGTTCCCCACCACGCTGGTCTCCGAGTACGGCCGCGACCCCGCCTCCGTGGCCATCTACTCCGCGGCCGTCGCGGCCCTGAGCACGGCGCACCTGGGACTGCTCGTCGTACTGCGGAGGCGGCCCTGGCTGCGCACCGAGGAACCCATGCCCGAGGGCGTGTGGTTCGCCGCCGACCTGGGCAGCACGGCGGTCGTCTTCCTGCTCAGCGTCCCGGCGGCGCTGGTGTTCGGGCCCGGGGTCATGTGGGCCTGGCTCGGGCTGATCCCGCTGAAGACCTACCTGGGGCGGCGCACCCGGTTCCCCGACACGGACACGTACGCGGGCGCCCCCACCGACCGGGGTTGAAGCGCGGGGCGGCGCGGAACCCGCCCCCGCCCCGGCGACGGCCCCGCGACGGACCGGCAGGCGTACGGCGGCGGCGAACGAGCACCGCCGCCCGCACCCTCGGCCGCCGGGGAACACGCCTCCCCGACGGCGCGAACGGCACCGGCCGGCTCAGGTCAGGAAGCCTCCACGGCCGCCTTGATGCGCTGCCCGAAGGCGGGGGCGTCCTTGCGCGCCGCGCTGCCCGCGATGGGCAGCAGCAGCTTGCCGATGCCGTGGCCCTCCAGGACGTTGTGGATGCGGACGCGCGTGCCGCCGCTCGCGGTGGGCTCCAGGTCGTAGCCGCCCTCGGCGGCGGTGACCAGGTTCTTCGACCGCTCGCTCCAGCGGATGCGGCTGGGCGAGACGAGTTCGGTGATCTCGAACTCGCGCCGGGTGGTCATGCCGGCGTCCTTGACCGTGCTGTTGAAGACGGTGCCGACGGCTGTCGGCCCGTCGGGCTTCTTGTCGATCCGCTGCACACGCGGACTGAACTTCGGGTCGTTCGTGCCGTCCGACAGAAAGGCGAAGACCTCTCCGATCGGACGGTCGATGTCGACTGTCGCCTCGAACTGGCTACCCATGGACTCTCCCGGGGATATCGGTCGGCCGGTGGCAGGAGGCTCGGCGCTGCCGAGACCGCAGTCCACACGTCACAACAGGCGCGTCAACCATACGACGTCCGGGGCCTCCCCGCAGGGCGGAGCGGGCATGTCCTTGTCATTTCTCTGGACAGCCGCCGTACGTCGTGCTGTGATGCCGCAAGCCGAATTTCCAACGTTGTAAGAATCGCCTCCCCTCCGCCGCGCACGGCAGCCGCCGGACCCCCTCCACGGCAGCCGTCGGCGGTCACTTCCTCCCCCGACAGGAAGCAGTGAGATGCCGATCAACAGACGCCACCTGCTGCAGACCAGCGGCCTCGTACTGGGCGCCGGCGTGCCCCTGGTGAACGCCGGACCCGCCGCGGCCGCGGCGTCGGCTGCCCAGCCGGCCGCCGACGCCCTCCTCCGCCTGAAGCCCGGAAGCATCGTCCCGCGCGGCTGGCTCGCCGGTCAGCTGCGACTGCAGCTCGACGGGCTGTGCGGCCGCCTCACGGAGAAGTCCCACTTCCTGGACTTCGCCACGAGCGGCTGGGTCCACCCCGAGAACAGCGCGTGGGAGGAACTGCCCTACTGGCTGCGGGGTTACGTGCCGCTGGCCGTCGCCACGCGGGACGCCGCGGCGCTCGACCGGGCCCGGCGCTGGATCGACGCCGTCCTCGCCACCCAGCAGGGCGACGGCTTCTTCGGCCCGCGCGCCCTGCGCACCGCGCTCAACGGGGGTCCCGACTTCTGGCCCTTCCTCCCCCTCCTCCAAGCACTGCGCACCTTCGAGGAGTTCACCGGCGACACCCGGATCGTGCCCTTCCTCACCCGGTTCCTGCGCTACATGAACGCGCAGGGCAAGGGCGCCTTCGACACCAGTTGGGTGTCGCAGCGGTGGGGCGACTGCATGGACGTCGCCGTGTGGCTGTACCGGCGGACCCCGGAGCCCTTCCTCCTGGACCTCGTCGACAAGATGCACGCCTGGGGCGCCGACTGGACCGGGGCGCTGCCCAACGCCCACAACGTCAACATCGCGCAGGGTTTCCGCGAGCCCGCCCAGTACGCCCAACTCTCCGGCTCGGCCGACCACACACGCGCCAGCTACCGCACGTACTCCGAACTCCTGGAGGCCTACGGCCAGTTCCCCGGTGGCGGCTTCGCGGGCGACGAGAACATCCGGCCCGGTTTCGGCGATCCCCGGCAGGGCTTCGAGACCTGCGGTGTCGTCGAGTTCATGGCCAGCCACGAGCTGCTCACCCGCGTCACCGGCGATCCCGTGTGGGCCGACCGCTGCGAGGACCTGGCGTTCAACATGCTGCCCGCCTCGCTGGACCCGGACGGCAGAGCCGTGCACTACGTGACGAGCGCCAACAGTGTCGACCTCGACAACGCCCGCAAGACACAGGGGCAGTTCCAGAACGGCTTCGCCATGCAGTCGTTCCAGCCCGGCATCGACCAGTACCGCTGCTGTCCGCACAACTACGGCATGGGCTGGCCCTACTTCGCCGAGGAGCTGTGGCTCGGGACACCGGACGGCGGCCTGGCGGCGGCGATGTACGCGCCCAGCCAGGTCACGGCGCAGGTGGCGGGCGGTACCACCGTCACCGTCACCGAGGAGACGGACTACCCGTTCGGCGAGAGCGTCGAGCTCGTCGTCTCCGTACCCCGGCCCGTGCGCTTCCCGCTGCTGCTGAGGGTCCCCGGCTGGTGCGCGGCGCCACGGCTCCAGGTCAACGGGCGTGCCACGGCCGCGAGCGGCGGACCGGCCTTCGTCCGGGTGGACCGGACCTGGTCCGACGGCGACCGGGTCAGCCTGCGCCTGCCCCAGCGCACGGACGTGCGCACCTGGTCGGGGAACGGGGACTCGGTGAGTGTGAGCCACGGCCCCCTCCGGTACGCGCTGCGGATCGGCGAGCGGTACGTCCGCTACGGCGGCGACTCCGTGTTCCCCGAGTACGAGGTGCACGCCACGAGTCCCTGGAACTACGGGCTGGTGCCCGGCGGGCGGCTGGACGTGCGCCGGGCCGCCGGGCCGGTGGCCGCCAACCCGTTCACGCAGGCGACGGCGCCGGTCTCGATCACCGCGCAGGCGCGCCGGCTCCCGGAGTGGGTCGCGGACGACGAGCACGTCGTCGCCCCTCTGCAGCGGAGCCCGGCCCGCTCGTCGGGTGCGGTGGAGCAGGTCACCCTGATCCCGATGGGCGCGGCCAGACTGCGCATCGCCTCCTTCCCGACCGCCTCGCCGGACGGCACGCCCTGGGAGCCCGAGCCGCCGTACCGGCGCATCCGGAACAAGCACAGCGGCAAGGTGCTCGCCGTCGACGGGATGTCCACCCAGAACAGCGCGCACGTGGTGCAGTTCGACAACTCGGGGACCGGGGACCACGCCTGGCAGGTGGTGGACCGGGGCGAGGGCTGGTCGCTGATCCGCAACGGGCACAGCGGCAAGGTGCTCGGGGTGGACGGCATGTCCACCCAGAACAGCGCCCACGTCGTCCAGTTCGAGGACAACGGCACCGACGACCACCTGTGGCAGTTCGTCGACGCGGCGGACGGCTGGTTCCTGATCCGCAACCGGCACAGCGGCAAGGTGCTCGGGGTGGACGGCATGTCCACCCAGAACAGCGCCCACGTCGTCCAGTTCGAGGACAACGGCACCGACGACCACCTGTGGCGGTTCGTCTGACCGGGCGTTCCCGGCACCGGGCGGCGTCCCGCGGGACGCCGCCCGGTCACCCGGTGACGATGCCGGTGACGAGGTTGATGGTGGTGGCCAGGATGCTGACGCCGAAGAGGTACGAGAGCAGGCAGTGCCGCAGCGCGATGGCGCGGACGGTGGAGCTGGAGACGTCGGTGTCGGAGACCTGGTAGGTCATCCCGAGGTTGTAGCTGAAGTACAGGAAGTCGCTGTACCTGGGGTGGTCGTCGGAGTTGAAGTCGATGCCGCCCTCGGGCGGCTGGTAGTAGATGTACGCGTACCGGGCGGCGTACATCAGGTGGAGTGCCGCCCAGGCCATGAAGACACCGCAGAGCGCCGTGGCTGCCGCCGCGTGGCTCAGGTCCGAGTCTCCGATCAGGAGCAGCACGACGATGCCGACCAGTCCGCACAGGGCGGCCGCGACGACGACGAGTTCCTCGGCGACGGGCCTGAACTCCTCGCGGCGGGCGTTGTGGTGGGTGGCTTCGGCGTCCATCGGCCACAGGACGATCCAGCCCGCGACGACGAAGAGTGTCAGCGCGGCGGCGATTCCGGAGAGGACTCCGAGCGGGGTGTTGGTCAGCACGGCGACGAGCGCGCCGATCGCCGCGCCGGCCGCGGCCGCGGTGGCGAGCCGGGGCACGGCGGGCACCAGCCACGTGTTCATGGGCTTCACGGGCAACCGCCTCGTTCGCTGGGAGAAGGGCTCACGTCTCCAGGACGACCACGGCCTCGTCCGTGTAGGCGAGGAAGGTCAGCGTCTCCTGGAAGTACAGCTCGACGCTGGTCTCGTCGTGGGTCGTGTAGCCGATCGCCACGTCCTGGCCGAGGACCAGTTCGAAGTCGCCGCCGCGGGTGGAGAGCACGAAGCCGCCGCTGAGGGCGGGCGCCCAGATCGGGTCCGCGTCCAGCATCCGGCCCAGGTGGGCCGCGATCGGATAGCCGTGGTCGGAGGTCTCGCTGACCGCCCGGTACTCCTCGGCTCCGAGCAGCAGCGCGTACGGGCCGTCGACGCCCGCCAGGCGCAGCGCGGTCAGTGCCCGGCTGACGGCGTCGGGGTAGTCGCGCGGTTCGGCGGGCAGGGCGAGCACCGGGTTCGAGGAGCGCGTACGCAGGCCGTCGACGCCGGCGGCCGCGTACCCGTCGAAGATCATCCGGTCCTCGGCGTACGCGATGGTGCGCGCCGCGTCCTTCACCGGTTGCCAGTCGGAGTCCTTGGAGCCGCGTTCGACGTCGTCGACGGCGGCCCTGTCGACGGTGAACGGCACCCGGAGTTCGACGATCGGCCTCGCCTCGCGCAGGCGTGCCGTGACGCCCGGCGCGGAGGGCGTGATCGAGGAGAGGTGCCCGGTGTCGACGGCCGCGAGCTGCGGCCCGGCGGGGTCGGGCACGTCGACGACACGGCGTCCCGCGACATGGCGCCGGAAGGTGCGGCGGGCCTCCTCCTCGATCTCGGCCCAGGCTGCGGGGGTGATCGGGGCGAGTTCGCGGTGCAGGTTGTTCACCGCTGGGGTCGTCATGGCTGTCGGGCTCCTTTCAGGCTGCCGATGCCCAGGGAGTCCCCGAGGCGGGCGGCGTCGGGGTGCGGGGCCGGGAGGTCGCCTCCGCGGGCGGCGGCACCGGTGTCCGAGGGGGCGGGGAAGTCGTCGAGGAGGTCGGCGCTCGGCACGAAGAAGAGGCCGCCGGTCACCGCCGTGGAGAAGTCGAGGATGCGGTCCGTGGTGCCGGGCGGATCGCCGATGAACATGTTGCGCAGCATCCGCTCGGTCACGTCGGGGGTGCGCGCGTAGCCGATGAAGTAGGTGCCGAACTCTCCGCTGCCGACCCGGCCGAACGGCATGTTCTCGCGCACGATCTTCCGTTCGACGCCGTCGTCCTCGATCGTGTTGAGCGCGACGTGCGAGTCCGCGGGCTTGACGTCGTCGGGCATCTCGACGTTGGCCGCCTTGGAGCGTCCGATGACCCGTTCCTGCTGTTCGACGGTCAGGCTCGTCCAGGCCGCCATGTCGTGCACGTACTTCTGCACGATCACGTAGCTGCCGTCGCGGAAGTCCGGGTCCTCGTCGCCGATGAACACGGCCTCGGCCGCCGGCCGGCCCTCGGGGTTCTCGCTGCCGTCGACGAACCCGAGCAGGTCGCGCTCGTCGAAGTACTTGAAGCCGTGCACCTCGTCGACGACCGTCACGGCGTCGCCCAGCCGGTCGACGATCAGCCTGGCCAGTTCGAAGCACAGGTCCATGGTGCGGGCGCGCAGGTGGACGAGGAGATCGCCCGGTGTGGCCGGGGCCCGGTGCCGGGGGCCCTCAAGGGGCCGGAAGGGGTGCAGGTCGCGGGGCCTGGGTCCGCCGGCGAGCCGGTCCCAGGCCTCGGAGCCGATGCCGGCGACGCAGGTGAGCCGGTCCTCGGGGGAGCGGAAGGACACCGAGCGGGTCAGCCCCGCCAGGTCCTGGAGCGTCTCGCGGACGGTGTCCTCGCCCCCGGGGGACATGGTGGCCACCAGGAAGACCGCCGCTCTGGAGGGCGGGATGACGACGGACTGGGGCTCGGCCATGCGACTCCCGTCGAAGCTTGACGAATGGGTTCAGCATTCAGCATCAATCGTCATAATTAGGACTAAGCAAGCGTATCCGTGCGCGGATACCGACGCAGCCGCGCGAGCCGGTCGCTCGGCGGCCCGGCCCACGCGGGAGCGCGCGGCCTCGGCCGGGCCGGGAGCGGAGGCCGTGGCGCCCCTCGCGCGGCCGGGCGGCCCGTCCGGGGCGGAATGGCAGGCGGGTACCGCCCGGCATAGCCTGCCCGAAAGCACCTATCAAGGCCGATTTGTCACCCTGTGGTGGAAGGTTGAGAACCGTGAGCGCCAACACTGACGAGCAGGAGCCCCGGGAGCCCGCCGCGGGGCCCGCCCCCGACGCGCCGCCCGAGTTCCACCCGTACCACCACCCGGCCGCCGGCTGGGGTGCGGCCAAGAGCGTCACCGGCTTCCTGGTGCGCGAGCGCGCGCTGGTCGACGGGCCGCGGGCGATCATGCGGATGAACCACGAGAACACCGGGTTCGACTGCCCCGGATGCGCGTGGCCCGACGACACCAAAGGGCTGCACCTCGACATCTGCGAGAACGGGATCAAGCACGTCACCTGGGAGATGACCCGCAAACGGGTGGGGCGCGAGTTCTTCGCCGCCCACTCGGTGACCGAGCTGGCCGGGTGGAGCGACTACGACCTGGAGAACCAGGGCCGGCTGACCGAGCCGATGGTCTACGACCCGGACACGGACCACTACGTCCCGATCACCTGGAAGGACGCGTTCGAGCTGGTCGGGAGCACCCTGCGCGCGCTGGACGACCCGAACCGGGCCTCGTACTACACCTCCGGCCGGCTGGGCAACGAGGCCACGTTCCTCTACCAGCTGATGGCCCGCGAGCTGGGCACGAACAACCTGCCCGACTGCTCCAACATGTGCCACGAGGCGAGCGGCCGGGCCCTCCAGGCGTCCCTGGGCACGGGCAAGGGGACCGTCGACCTCCAGGACTGGGACTCCGCCGACGCGCTCTTCATCCTCGGGGTCAACGCCGCCTCGAACGCGCCCCGGATGCTCACCGCGCTCGCCGAGGCCTACCACCGCGGCGCACAGATCGTGCACGTCAACCCGCTCGTCGAGGCGGCCGCCACCCGGACCATCGTCCCGCACGACTTCATGGACATGGCCCTGTTCAAGTCGACCCGGACCAGCACCCTGAACCTGCAGCCCCGGATCGGCGGCGACATGGCGCTCCTGCGCGGCATGTCGAAGGCGATCCTGGAGCGGTCCGCGTCCGACCCCAAGGCACTCGACCGGGAGTTCATCGAGCGGCACACCGCCGGCTTCGAGGAGTACCGCGCGCTGTGCGAGGCCACGCCGTGGGAGGAGATCGAGCACCAGTCCGGACTGAGCCGCGCCGACGTCCTGGAGGCGGCGCGCGTCTACGCCGAGGCCGACCGCAGCATCGTCAGCTGGTGTCTGGGGCTCACCCAGCACGAGCACGGCGTCGACACCGTCCGCGAGATCGTCAACCTGCTGCTGCTCCGCGGCAACCTGGGCCGGGAGGGAGCGGGGCCCTCGCCCGTGCGCGGGCACAGCAACGTGCAGGGCAACCGCACCTGCGGCATCGACCACCGCCCCACCGACGAGTTCCTCGACCGGCTGGAGCAGGCGTGCGGGATCGAACCGCCGCGCGAGCACGGCCTGGACACGGTCGGCACGATCAAGGCGATGCACAGCGGCGACATCGAGGTCTTCATCGCCATGGGCGGCAACTTCGCCCTCGCCGCGCCGGACACCCCGTACACCTGTGACGCGCTGCGCCGGTGCGACCTCACCG
Organism: Streptomyces fructofermentans; assembly: GCF_014651055.1. Classification (GTDB taxonomy): domain Bacteria; phylum Actinomycetota; class Actinomycetes; order Streptomycetales; family Streptomycetaceae; genus Streptomyces; species Streptomyces fructofermentans. The sequence goes on along the minus strand of NZ_BMWD01000007.1, from coordinate 76,344 downwards.
TCCAGGTGAGCACGAAGCTGAACCGCAGTCATGTCGTCCACGGCCGCCGGGCCCTGATCCTGCCGTGCCTCGGCCGGACCGAGAAGGACCACCAGCGCCGGGGCGTCCAGAGCACGTCCGTCGAGGACTCGATGAGCATGGTCCACCTGTCGGTCGGCATGAAGCGGCCCGCCTCGGGGGACCTGCTGTCCGAGCCGGCCATCGTCGCCGGAATGGCCCGCGCGGCGCTGCCCGACAGCTCCACGCCCTGGGAGTGGTACATCGAGGACTACGACCGGATCCGCGACACCATGGCGCAGGCCCTGGACGGGTTCGAGGACTTCAACCGCCGGGTGCGGCTGCCCCTGGGCTTCCGCATCAAGCAGCCCGCCCGTGAACTGGTCTTCCTGACCCCCACGGGACGCGCCGAGTTCTCCTCGGCCGCCCTGCCCGACGTCGTCCCGGCCCCCGGCACCCTGGCCCTCGGCACGATGCGGTCCCACGACCAGTGGAACACCACCATCTACTCCGACAACGACCGCTACCGGGGCATCAAGAACCTGCGCACGCTCGTCTTCATGAACCGGGCCGACATGCGCGAACGCGGTATCGCCGACCTCGGGCACGTCGACATCACGAGCACCGCGAAGGACGGCAGCACGCGTTCGGTCAAGGGGTACGTGGCCGTCCCGTACGACATCCCGCGCGGCTGCGCGGCCGGGTACATGCCCGAGATGAACGTGCTGTGCGCGCTCGGCGACTACAGCACCCAGAGCGACCAGCCGATCATGAAGCACGTCAAGGTCACCATCGGTCCCGCCGCCTGAGGCTCCGCCGGGCCCAGGACCGCGGATGAACCGGGCCACCGGAGCCCGGAGCACGGAAGTGGGGNNNGTGCCGGCCGCGCGTACTGCGCGGCCGGCACCCCGCAGGAGAGCGGCCGGCGGGTTACGAGGGCGCGTCGGCCGGTTCCGCGTCGGCGCCCGGAACCCCTGCGCGGACCGAGCAGTGGAGCGAGTCCTTCTCCACATCGGCCACGATCGTGTCCCCCGGCCCGGCCTCGCCGCCGAGCAGCAGCGAGGCGACCCGGTTGTCGAGTTCCGTCTGGATCGTGCGGCGCAGCGGGCGGGCCCCGAACTCCGGCTGGTAGCCGTGCGCGACCAGCAGTCTCTTCGCCGCCTCGGTGACCTCCAGCCGCATCCCCTGCGCCGCGACCCGGTGCTTGCTGCGGTCCAGCAGGTGCTCGACGATGTCCGACAGGTCGGCCTCGGTGAGGCTGTGGAAGACGATGATGTCGTCGATGCGGTTCAGGAACTCGGGCAGGAACCGGCCCCGCAGATCCCCCATCAACTCGTCCTTCAGCTCGGCCGCGTCGCCCTCGTGGGCGAGGATGCGATGGGCGCCGATGTTGGACGTCATGATGACGACGCAGTGCCGGAAGTCGACCGTGCGGCCCTGTCCGTCCGTGAGACGGCCGTCGTCGAGGATCTGGAGCAGCGTGTTGAAGACGTCGGGGTGGGCCTTCTCGACCTCGTCGAAGAGGACGACGCTGTACGGCTGGCGGCGGACCTTCTCGGTGAGCTGGCCGGCCTCCTCGTAGCCGACGTATCCGGGGGGCGCGCCGACGAGCCGGGCCACCGTGTGCTTCTCCTGGAACTCGCTCATGTCGAAGCGGATCATGCGGCTCTCGTCGCCGAACAGCAGCTCGGCGAGCGTCTTGGCGAGTTCCGTCTTGCCGACGCCCGTGGGCCCGAGGAACAGGAACGACCCGACCGGGCGGTTCGGGTCGCCCATGCCGGCACGGTTGCGGCGCACGGCCTGGGAGACCGCCGTGACCGCCTCGTCCTGACCGACGATCCGGTCGTGCATCTCCTCCTCCAGCTTGAGGAGCCTCTCCTTCTCGCTCTCCGTCAGCTGGGACACCGGGATGCCCGTGCGGCGGGAGACGATGTCGGCGATGTCGGACGCCGTCACCGAGACGACTCCTTCGCGCCGCTCCTCGATGCCCGCGAGTTCGGCCTCCACCCCGGCGATCTCGGACTTCAGGCCCGACGCCCGCTCGAACTCCTCGCCCGCGACGGCCTGGTCCTTCTCGCGCCGCAGCTTCGCGAGGCGGTCCTCCCGGCTGACGACCTCGGTGGAGCGAATCGCGCTGCGCAGCCGCACCCGGGCACCGGCCTGGTCCATCAGGTCGATGGCCTTGTCGGGCAGGAACCGGTCGCTGACGTACCGGTCGGACAGCTCGGCCGCCGCCGCCAGGGCCCCGTCGTCGAAGCGGACCTGGTGGTGCGCCTCGTACGCGTCGCGCAGTCCCTCCAGGATCAGCACGGTCTGCTCGACCGTCGGCTCCGGGATCAGGACGGGCTGGAAGCGGCGTTCGAGGGCGGCGTCCTTCTCGATGTGCCGCCGGTACTCGTCGATGGTCGTCGCGCCCACCACGTGCAGCTCGCCGCGGGCCAGCGCGGGCTTGAGCATGTTGCCCGCGTCCATCGAGCCCTCGCCCGTCGCGCCCGCGCCGACGACCGTGTGCAGTTCGTCGATGAACAGGACGATGTCGCCCTCGGCCGCCTGGACGTCCTCGATGACCTTCTTCAGGCGTTCCTCGAACTGCCCTCGGTACTGCGCGCCGGCCACCATCCCGGACAGGTCCAGCGAGACGACCCTCTTGCCCTTCAGCGTGTCGGGCACCTCGCCCGCCACGATGCGCTGGGCCAGCCCCTCGACGATGGCCGTCTTGCCGACTCCGGGCTCACCGATCAGTACGGGGTTGTTCTTGGACCGCCGCGAGAGGATCTCGACGGTCTGCTCGATCTCCTCGGACCGGCCGACCACGGGGTCCAGCCTGCCCGCCCTGGCCTCCTCGGTCAGGTCCCTGCCGAACTCGTCCAGGGTCGTCGCGGGCTGCTGCTGTCGGCCCGTCGCGCCGCCGGCCTCCGCGCCCGACGGCCGGTCCGTGAGGCCGCGCAGCTTCTGCTGGTCGACGTCCTCGGCGCGCAGGAACCGCCCGGCGCCCGAGTCGGAGTCGCCGAGGAGCGCTTCGAGGATGTGCTCGGGGCCGATGTACGACACCCCCGCCTCCTGCGAGCGGGCGTAGGCGGCGGCCAGCGTGCGCTTGGCCGCCGGGGTGAGTCCGGGTTCCGCCGACGGCTGGACGGACTCCCGCGGCAGCACCCCGCCGATCCGGGCCCCGAGCGCCTCGGGGTCGACCCCGGCCTGCGCGAGCACCCGGCGCGTCGGTTCGACCTGGGTCGCCGCCCACAGGAGGTGCTCGGTGTCGAGGTCGGCCGTCCCGTCCTCCGCGGCCCGGCGCGCGGCCGTGTTGAGGAGCTCGTGCGACGGCTCGGTGAGCAGCCGCCCGATCGGTACGCGCTGCACGGCCGGTGGCGACGATCCCGGCGACATTCCGAAGAATCTGTTCAGCAGGTCGCTGAAGGGATCGGACGAACCGAACGGGGAACCGTACGCCATCGACATGGGAAGCTCCTGATACCGGAGGGTTCCTCCCACTGAAACGCGCCGTACACGCGTCCGCAAACGCAGGGGGAACCCGCACGGACCGCCTCCCGGGGCCGGCCCTCCTTCCTCTTGGCACGGCCCGTGCGAGGCGATCCGTACGGTCCCTTCCGTCGGCCGGTCAGCCGGTCGGTCCGTCAGCCGGCCCGGGCCGGGTCCGGGGTACGGAACCGCCGGGGCGCGGGGCCGACACGCCTGTCCAGTTCGATGGCCAGAGGTGTCGCGGTGAACATCGAGGAGTACGTGCCGACCACGAGTCCGACGAGCAGGGCGAGGGCGAAGTCGGCGAGGGTGTCGCCGCCGAACACCGCGAGCGCGGTCAGGATGAAGGCCGCGCCCAGGCCGGTGTTGACGGTGCGCGGCAGGGTCTGCAGGAGGGCCCGGTTCGCCGTGCGCGGGAAGGGACCCGCGCGGTCGAGCCGGTGGAGTTCCCTGACCCGGTCGAACACGACCACCGAGTCGTTGACGGAGTAGCCGACCACGGTGAGGAGGGCGGCGACGAAGACGCCGTCGATCGGTTTGCCGAGCCAGGCGAAGACACCGACGACGATCACCACGTCATGGGCCAGAGCCACCACCGCCGCGGTGCCCAGCAGCCATCGGAAGCGTGCGGCCAGATAGAGGAGCTGGGCGCCGAGGGCGACCCCGAGGGCGATCAGAGCACCCTGGCGCAGCTCCTTGCCCAGGCTGGGGCCGATGGTCTCGTCGCGCAGCGTGTCCGCCCGCGGGGTCAGAGCGCCCACCGCCTCGGTGATCGTCGCCGCCTCGGCGTTGGTCAGCCGGTCGGTACGGACCGTGAGCCGGTCCTCGCCCGAGGTCTGCACGACGGCACGCGGGAACCCCGCGTCGGCGAGGGCGGCGCGTGCCCGGTCCGGGTCGACGGCCGTGGAGGTGGCGTACTCGATGAGGCGGCCTCCCGTGAACTCGACGCCCAGGTCGAGGCCGCGCACCGCGATGCCGGAGCCCGCCAGGACGAGGACCGCGGCGGAGGCCGCCAGCCAGCGGCGGGGTGCCCGCATCAGGTCGGGGTTCCGGCGGGTGAGGCGGTCGCGGACCCCGCCGGTGTGGGCGATGCCGGTGATCCGGGGGCGTCGCCGTACCCGTGGCAGCGCGGCCACGTGGTCCGCGAGCACACGGGTGATGAGCAGCGCGCTGACCATGGAGGCCAGCACTCCGATGCCCAGCGTCACGCCGAAGCCGCGTACGGGCCCGGAGGCGAGGAAGAAGAGCAGGCCGGCCGCGATGAGCGTGGTGATGTTGGAGTCGGCGATCGCGCTGATGGCACCGCGGAAGCCCGCGGTCAGCGACGAGCGCGGGGTGGGGCGCAGCCTCGAGGCGTACTCCTCGCGGGCGCGTTCGAAGACCAGCACATTGGCGTCGACCGCCATGCCGATGGCCAGGACGAAGCCGGCGAGTCCGGGAAGCGTGAGGGTGGCGCCGACGGCGGCCAGGGCCGCGTAGGACATCAGGCCGTAGCAGGCGAGCGCCAGGGTGGCCACGGCGCCCATCAGCCGGTAGACGGCGATGACGAAGAGCGCCGTGAGGGCCGTGCCGATGCCCGCGGCCAGGGCGCTTGCCCTGATCGCGTCCGCTCCGAGGGTGGGGCCGACGACGCGCTGTTCGACGGTCTCGACCGGTACGGGCAGGGCCCCGCCGTTGATCAGCAGCGCCAGCTCTCGGGCCTCGTCGTCGGTGAACGATCCGGTGATCATGGTGGAGCCGCCGGTGATTCCCGCGCCGCAGGCGACGGAGGGGTCGACCTGCGGTGACGAGATGATCGTGTCGTCCAGGACGACGGCGACCCGGCGGGACGGGTCCCCGGCCGGGTGGCAGGCCGCCTCGCCGGTGAGGCGGGCCCATCCGTCACGGCCCGAGCCCTTGAAGTCGACGGTCACGTGCCATCCGGCGCCGCCCTGTTGGTCGAGGCGTGCCGCGGCCTCGTCGACGTCCTCTCCGGTCAGCTCCGCGGCCTCCAGGCGCAGGTACTGGCCGGACTCGTCGGGCAGTACGACCTGCCGGGGCCGCTTCGGCAGTGCCGGAGCCGTGTCGTCGGCTCCCGACGCGGTACCGAGCACCGGGTGGATGGTGAGCTGGGCGGTGCGGCCGAGGACGGCCGCCGCCTCGGCGGGGTCCTGGACGCCAGGGAGTTCGACCACGATCCGGTCGTCGCCCGAGCGGGCGATGGTGGGTTCGGCGACGCCGAGCGCGTCGACACGCCCGCGGAGGACCTCAACGGTGCGGTCCACCGCGTCCCCGGCGTCGTCTGCGGGTGAGGCGGGGCGGGTCTCCAGCACGATCTGCGTGCCGCCGCGCAGATCGAGTCCGAGTTGGAGGGGCACGGTCACGGCGATGTAGAGCGACAGGGCGACTGCGGCGAGCGCGAGCAGCCCTCGGATGCGCATGGCGCGGGTCAAGGCGGGCCTCCGGCCGACGGACGGCGGCCGGTGGATCGACCGCGGTCAACGGAATGAGCGGAAAGGCGAGAAGGGGGTGGTGGGCGACGAGGCGGGGCGGGGAGCGGCGCGGTCACGTCCGGCCGGACGCCCGGTGAGGGGCGGGGTCGCGGGGGTGTCCGGGGCGCTCCGGGCCGGAGGCGGGGCTCTCTCCCTGCGGCAGTCCGCCGCCCCGGTGGGGGCGGGAGGCGAGGCCGGCCGGGGCAGCACGGTGGCGCCGCGCGGCGGTTGCGCCGCACGGCGGTCCGGGGAGGCCGGCGCGGCGGACGGCGGGGTCGGACGCTCCCCCGTCACGTCGCGCGGGCCACGGACCAGGGCGTTGCCGGCGGACGGGCCGTCGTCGGCTGCGGTCGCGGTGGCGGTGGGGGTCGCCGGGCCGGTGCCCGCGGCCGTGCCCGCGGTTGCGGCTGTGCCGGGGCTCGTGGCGGCGTCGGCGGGGAGGCCCACCGAGGTGACGGCGAGGGCCAGCAGGAGGGACAGCAGGGCGGTGACCACCGGTGACCGGCGCGTGGTGGTGCCGGCGCGTGGGACGACGCGGGACGGGCGTGGCATGCGGCGCCCCCTTCGTCGTGTCGCGGTGGCTGGTCGGCTGTGGCCGGTGATCGGTCGGCTCCCGGCCCGGCCGGGAGGTGGGCTCCGGGTGCGACCCGGAGCCCCGGCCGGGGAGTGGGCGGCCGGAGCCCGGGGGTTCGGGAGGGACGGGTGCCGCCCGGGAGGCGGGTACTTCAGGGGACGGGGGACTTCGGGGCGGGGTGATCAGGAGCGGGGCGGGGACGGGGAGTTTCGGGGGGGTGGTCGACGGCATGTGCGGGGGCGGGCAGGGGCAGGGGCGGCCCTCGGCCGGCTCGGTGGGAACGGGCGGTCAGGGCTCGATGAGGCCGGCCCGGATGGCGTACCGGGTCAGCTCCAGGCGGTCGCGCAGACCGAGTTTTTGCAGGAGGTTGGCCCGGTGCCGGTGGACGGTCTTGATGCTGATGAAGAGCATCTCGGCGATCTCCTTCGAGGAGTGGCCCTCCGCCACGAGCTTGAGCACCTCCTCCTCACGGGGTGTCAGTACCCGCTCCGGGGGTTCCTCGCCGTCCCGGACGCGGTCCAGGTAGTTGCGGACCAGGGCCGTGACCGCGCCGGGATAGAGGAAGGGCTCGTCCCGCATGGCCGCGCGGCACGCGGCCACCAGGTCGCGGTCGGCCACGGACTTGAGCACGTATCCGCTGGCACCGGCCTTCAGCGCCTGGAAGAAGTACTGCTCGTTGTCGTGCATCGTCAGCATCAGGACCCGTACGCCCGGCTTCAGCACGAGGAGTTCGCGGGCCGCCTGCAGACCGGTCATGCGGGGCATGGCGATGTCCAGCACGACCAGGTCGACCTCGTGGCTGCGGGCCAGGGCGATGGCCTCGGCGCCGTCCCCGGCCTCGGCGACGACCTCCAGGTCCGGCTCCTGGTCGAGGATGAGCCGCACCCCGCGCCTCACCAGCGCGTGGTCGTCGGCGAGGAGGATGCGGATCACCGGGCTGTCGGGCGTCGTCATGACTGCTTCCTGGCGTCGGGCACGGAGTCGGGCACGGTCAGCCGGACCTGGGTACCGGACTGCGAGGAACGGATGTCGAGGGTGGCGCCGATGAGCAGGGCGCGTTCGCGCATCCCGCGGATTCCGGCGCCCTCCCGGGCGATGCCGGACCCGCGGCCGTCGTCCGTGACCGCGAGCACCACCTCGCCCTCGCCGCGGTCGAGGCTCACCTCGACCCGGCCGGCCTCGGCGTGCCGGGCGGCGTTGGTCAGCGCCTCCTGGACCACGCGGTAGAGGACCAGTTCGGTCTGCTGGTCCAGTGGGGGCAGGCCCGTGTCGAAACGGCGCTGCACCCGCAGCCCCGTGTGGGTGGCGAACTCGGTGGTCAAGGACGTCAGGGCGCTGACCAGGCCGAGGTCCTCCAGCACGCCGGGTCGCAGGCGCCGCACCAGGCGGCGCACCTCGTCCAGGCTCCCCCGTGTGATCTCCTGGGCGTGCTGCAGTTCGCCGCGCAGTGGTTCGCCCGCCTCGTCCGCCGCCCGTTTCAGGGACAGCAGGACCGCGGTCATGGTCTGGCCGACCTCGTCGTGCAGCTCCTGGGCGATACGGCGCCGTTCGGCCTCCTGGGCGAGCAGGACACGGCCGCTGCTCGCGGCGCGTTCGTGCTCCAGCCGTTCGAGCATGGCGTTGAACGTGCGGACCAGGTCGGCGACCTCGCCGCGTCCGGACTCGGTCAGCCGCTGGCCGGGGCGCAGCAGGTCCACCGTGGTCATCAGCCTCGTCAGCCGGTCCAGGGGTGCCAGACCGATGCGCAGCAGGGCCGCGTTGGCGACCAGCATCACGGCCAGGCCGCCCACGAGGATCACCGCCTCGGTCAGCACCACGGGGACCGACACCGTCACCGGAGCCCACAGCAGCAGCGCGGTGGCGCTTCCCAGCACCACCGCGTTCAGCGCGAAGATCCGCCAGAACAGGGTCAAGGGACGAAGCCTTCCTCATGTGACACGGCCTTCCCTCCACTGTCGGTCGCCGCGCACCCACAGCTTGAGCCGCGGCCCTCTGCTCCGGCCGGCCGGCTGCCCTCCAGCCTGCCCGGACGGGCATCGCCCGTCGATGGGGTCCAGTGCCCATTTCCCCGCCGCGGGGCGGGCCACGCCGTGACGGCCCCGGGCCGACACAGATGGGTATTGCGCCCGATGGGATTCCCCTCGCGCATCGTCCACGGTGGAGGCATCACACACTCACCCGCTGCCAGGCACCTCGCCCGGCACGGGTGCACCGCCCTTGTCACGGCCGTGCCGCGGGCACCGCCGTGCCGAAGGAAGGACTCGCCATGTCGCTCGACACTCCCCGGACGGAGCCCCGCCGTTCCGAACTTCTGACACCCCACGAGGCCAGGCAGCGCCTCGAGCACGAGCGCAACTCCCGGCTCACGCAGCTGCACGCGGTCGAGGAGGGCGGACAGAACGCCGAGCAGCAGGTGATGGCGGCGCAGAAAGACACGATCAGGCGGGTGCTCACCGAGATCGACGCCGCCTTCGGCCGGATCGAGGACGGCACCTACGGCGTGTGCCAGGGCTGTCCCAAGCCGATCCCGGTCGAGCGCCTGGAGATCCTGCCCTACACGCGGTTCTGCGTCCCCTGCCTGCGCGACGCCGTCTGATACCTCCCTCTCCGTCGGATTCCCGCCCTGCCCGAGGGGTGAAGTGGTGAATGATCAGATCATCGGCGACCGCCGTACGACCCTGTCCGCCGAGGACCTCGCCGCCCTGCGCGAGAGCCTGCACGAGCAGCGGCTGTTCCGTCAGGAGCAGTTGCAGCAGACAGCGGCCGCCGTCACGACCCGTGGCGAGTCACTGCTCGACCGGCAGACCGCCTCCCGGACGGAGGTCTGCGTCAAGCTCGCCGCTTCCGCGCGCATGGTCCTCGCCGACGTGGAGGCGGCTCTCGCCCGGATGGACGAGGGCCGTTACGGCGCCTGCCAGTTGTGCCGCAGGCCCATCGACCGGGAGCGGCTGACGATCGTGCCGCAGGCGCGGTACTGCGGGCGCTGCCAGCAGGTCAGGGAGGCCGGACGATGACCGCGGACCCGATCCGGCCTCCCGTCCGGCACCGGCCGTGGCCCTGGTGCCGCAGGTGCTGCGGCATCGCCCTGGACCTGGGCAGCTCCCGTACCAGGGCCTGGATGTCCGGCCGAGGCGTGATCTTCGACGTGCCGACGGCGACCTTCCCCGGCGACGGCACCGTGCACCCGGTCCACCCCGTCCAGCGCGGCACCATCGTCGACACGCCGGGCACCGCGCGGATGGTCGAGCGGCTGCTCGGTCCCCGCGTGCCCCGTCACAGCCGGCCCCTGCTGATCCTCACGGCGCCGGTGCTGGGCGGGGTCGCCTTCCGTGCCGAGGCCCGCGTCGCCGTCGAGTCCCTGATGCCGAGCGCGGTGCTGACGGTGCCGGCCGCGCGGGCCGTCGCGGCGGCGGCCGACGCCGACCCGGTCGCGCCGCTGCTCGTGGTGGACATCGGTGCCCACATCACCGAGGTCGTGCTGCTGGCCGACGGCACCGTCACCGATGCCCGCCGGACCGCTCTGGGCACCGGCGACCTGGACGGCGACACGCCGCCCGTACGGATCACCGACGCGATCGTCACCATGGTCACGGCGATCCTGGAGCAGGACCGCACCGTCCAGACAGTCGACGCGCTGCGCCGGGGGGTGCTGCTGGCCGGCGGAGGCGCGCTGCGTCCCGACATCACCTATCCCCTCGCGGGGCGGCTGGACTCCCCCGTACGGCCCGCTCCCGCGCCGCATCTCGCCGCCGTGCGCGGTGCGGCGCTGCTGCTGGAGGCCGCGCACACCCATCCGTCGCACGCCGGGACCGCCGAATCGGCCCACGCGCACTGAGCGGGCCGTGCGGGCCCGGCGGACCGAAACCACCCGCGCGAGCCGGGCGGCCGAGTCGGGCCACCGAGCCCGGAGACCTGCGACCTGCGTGCGGCACCCGTCGCCCGCCGTCCGTGGCCCTCCGGGTGCGTGTCGGCGGGCGGCCGCGGGTGCCTGGCGGGTAGGGGGTGCCGGGTGCCGCCCGGCGACCGGCACCGCATCCCGACCCGGCGTACGACACCCGGCGGCCGCCACCCGGTGCAGCGCACGTCGGCCGAAGCACAGGACCGAAGCCGGGCGCCACACCCGAACAACCCGGGGGGCGCCCCGCCGTCGGTGCGCACGCCCGCCGTGGGCACCCGCGCGGTTCGGGAACCCCGCCGGACGACGGCCGCCGACAGCCGCGTCAGCCCCGATCGCGCCAGGGCACGTCCGGCACGGAGGGACCCGTCCAGGGGCGGGTCCGCAAGGAAGGAGACACCGTGGACCCGGGGACCCACCCGGCTCAGCCACCGCCCGACGACCTCCCCCGCCTGCTCCTGTGGCGCTGGCGGCGCAATCCCCTGCGCCGCCGCTCCGACCTCGTGCAGGCATGGATCGCTCTCGGACTGTTCCTGGCGGTGCTCGCGGCGGTGCCGGCCGCCATGTTCCTGGCCGGTGACGCCGCCTACCGCCACCATCTGCGGACCGCACGCCACGAGGCGGCCACCCGCCACTCCACCACGGCCGTCCTCGTCCACGACGCGCCCCGCCATCCCGAACCCGGCTCGGAGGAGGCGCGGCAGACCCGCTATCCGGTCGACGTCCGCTACAGCGACGCTCAGGACCGCACCCGCACCGGCCGTGCGGACGTCCTGCCCGGTCTGCCCGCCGGCAGCACCGTGTCCGTCTGGACCGGAGCGGACGGGCGCCTCACCGATCCGCCCATGAACGGCGACCAGATCCGCAGCCGCACGATGGGCACCGCACTCGCCGCCGCGCTGGCCGTCCCCCTCGTCGCCGCCGCGGTGTACCGGTACGCGGGCCGCTGCCTCGAACGGCGCAACCTCGCGCGGTGGCACGCCGATTGGGCTCGTACGGCCCCCCGGTGGGACGCGTACCAGTAGGCCGTCGGCCGCGGCGACCCTCGCTTCGCGGCCGCGTACCCCGGCGAATCGCCGCGACGGACCGCGAGTTGTTGAGAATTCGCCAAGTACCCTTCTGCACATGAGGAGTTGAGCCCTCCGAGGCACTAGCATTCGCCGTATGACCGGGTGGAGACCAGCACTGTCCGCGGCATCCTGCGCGCTGCTTCTGGCGGGGTGCACCGGCGGTACGGACGACGGACCGGCGACCGGGACCGAGAGGCCGCCGTCGAAGCGGGCGGGTGAGGGCGGCGGGCCGGCTCCGAGCGGCTCGCCCTCGGCCTCCGCGCCGGGCGTCGGGGAGCCCTACACGCTCGCCGAGGACCGGGCGCCGCGGACGCGGGCCGAAGCCGTCGCGTTCGTGCGCGAACTGCCCGTACGGCCCGACCACTTCGGCGCCGGCTACCGCAAGCGCGTCCCGTACGAGACCGATCCCGGGGGCTGGGCGGTGCTGGACGAGGACTGCGTCTGGCAGCGCGAGCCGCTGCCGAAGTCCGTGCTGGCAAGCCTCACCCGGCGCCTCGTGCTGCCCGCGTCGGACGGCAGGGGCGCGGTGCGCGTCTCCGTGACGGTGACCGTGCACGCCTCGGCGACCGAGGCCCGCCGCGACATGGCCGTGTCGCTGGAGGAGGCGCTGCGCTGCCCCGACCAGCGCCTGAGCGCCACGGAGCGGGTGCGCGGACTGACCTCCCGGGCCGACCCGTACACGGAACAGCGGTCCGTCGTGTCCGAGGACGACCTGATCGAGCTCGGGGAGTACCTCGTCGACGGGTCGAAGAAGGCCCGCACCTTCAACTGGTTCAAGGAGCGCGTCGGGCCGGTCACCGTCGCCGCGACCGCGCGCCTCGGTGGAGGCCGCAGTGAGGCGGAGGAGAACGACGTGACGCTCGACGTGGCCAAGGGGGTCAGCTTCGTCTCCGCGGAGGTCGACCGCAGCGGCGAGTCCGACGCCGACGCGGAAGGGAAGGACCAGGCGGAGGGGAACGAGCCGACGGAACAGGGGAATCGGGCCGGCCGCACCGACAGCACGGGCCGCACCGCCCTTTCGACCGGGACTGCCGGGACCGCTGGTACCGGTGGCGCCGGCGGGACCACAGGAGCCTCCTTCGCCCCGGCCTCCGGGCCCCCTGGCGCCAGCGCCGCCGCCCGTCCGACGGGGGCAGGGCGATGAGCGAGCCGCTGGAGTCCTCGGACCCGTCCCGGATCGCGGGCTTCCGTCTGCTGCGACGGCTCGGCGCCGGAGGCATGGGTGTCGTCTACCTGGGACGCTCGGACTCCGGAGGTCTCGCGGCCGTCAAGGTGATCCGGGCCGAGAGCGCGGCGGAGGAGGGCTTCCGGGCCCGTTTCGCCCGCGAGGCGGAACTGGCGCGCCGCGTCGACGGCCCCTGGGTGGTGCCCGTCCTGGACTCGGACGCCGAGGCGCGCGAACCGTGGCTGGCCACCTCGTTCGTCCCCGGACCCTCGATCGCCGAGGCGGTGGCCGCGCACGGCGCGCTGCCCGCGCGTGCCGTCCGTGTCCTCGGCGGGCTGCTGGCCGCCGCGCTGGAGAGCGTGCACGAGGCCGGGCTCGTCCATCGGGACGTCAAGCCGGGCAACGTACTCCTGGCCCTGGACGGGCCGCGCCTGATCGACTTCGGGATCGCCCGGGACGCCGACGACACGGCTCTCACCGCGTCGGGGCTGGTGGTCGGCACGCCCGGCTTCCTCGCCCCGGAGCAGGCCCGGGGCGAACCGGCGTCGTCCGCGAGCGACGTCTTCGCGCTCGGCTGCGTCCTCGCCCACGCGCTCACCGGCCGCCCGCCCTTCGGAACCGGCGCCCCGGACGCGCTGCTGTACCGCACGGTGCACGACGAGCCCGCTCTCGACGCGGTGGACGACGACCTGCGGCCCGTGGTGGCCCGCTGTCTGGCCAAGGATCCCGCGGCGCGGCCCACCACCGGGGAGGTCAGGGACCTGCTGGCCGAGGACGTGCCCGGGTCCGCCGCGGACTGGCTGCCCGACCCCGTCGCGCGCATGATCGCCGCACGTTCCGCGGAGAGCCTCGCCCTGCCCGACATCGAGCCGACCGCCGTGAGCGGGCCCGCCGCCGAGGACGACACGGGACCGCGCCCGGGGAGGCGCCGGCTGCTGCTGGCCGGCGGGGCGCTGCTGCTGGCCGCCGGCGGCACCGGAGCCGCCGTCTGGGCGAGGGGCGACGGCGGGAAGGACGACGCGGGCGGCGAACGCCCCGTCCACGTCCTGGGGGTGCACACCACGCGCACCGGGGACGACGCCCGGTTCGGCCGGGTCTGCGAGCGCGCGGCCGCCCTCGCCATCGCCGAGCACAACGCCGACCGGCGCCGCGCCTACGACCTGAAGGTCCGGGTCGTCGACGACCGGGGCGAGGCCGAGGCGGCCCGCGAGGCGGCCCGGAGCCTCACCGCCGACCGGGACGTGGTCGCCGTACTCGGTCCGGTCGGCGAGATCCCGATGCGGACGGCCTCGGTCGTGTACGGGGAGGCCGGGCTGACCCACGTGTCCAGCACCACGGGGCAGAACGACTACTTCGTGCTGTCGCCGAAGTCCTCGTTCCAGACGGCCTCCCCCCACCTGGCCCTGGGCGGCTACATAGGGCTGCACGCCCAGGTCACCAAGAGGCTGGGCCGTATCGGCGTCGTCATCGACCGGGCGGGGAGGACACCGGTCCAGGACCAGGGCAGTCTGCTGGTCGCCCAGTGGCGCGACACCCTCGGCGGCGAGGTCGTACCCCGTGTCGTCGCGGAGGGCACCGACGACGGCCGGGCCGCGGTGCGCTCCCTGCTCGCCGACGGCGTCGACTCCTTCGCCTACCTGGGCCCGTTGGACGCGACGGTCCGCGCGGCCCGCGACCTGGCCGAGGCCGGCTTCACCGGACCGCGCTGGATGTCGCATCAGCTGTACGGCTCGGACTTCCCGCGCCGGGCGGGCGCCGCGGGCGAGGGGTGGTACGCGGTGACGGCCGCCGTCGACGCCGCCGCGATGGACACGAAGCCGGCCAAGGACTTCACGCGCGCGTGGCGCGACCGGTACGGCACGGCCCCGGAGCCCTACGCCGCCGAGGCCTACGACACCGTGCGCATGCTCCTTGCGGAGTTCGCCCGCACGGTCCCGGCGGGGGCGCGCGGGCGACCGGCCCGGGGCGCGCTCGCGACTCGCCTGGCCAAGGCCGAGTACAAGGGCATCGGCCGGACCTACGCCTTCGGCCAGTACCACGGTTACGACGCGTCCTCCCGCGGCTGGGCCGACGCCACGTACGTGCACGAGGTCCGCGACGGGCGGTTCCGGCAACTCGGCACGCTCAGCGGACTGGAGCGTGCCGGGCGGGGCGAGCAGGGCGGGGACTGACCGACGTGGAACGGCTACGGCCCGCCGATCCGTCCCTGATCGGCGGCCACCGTCTCGCCGGGCGGCTCGGCGAGGGCGGCATGGGCGTCGTCTACCTGGCCCGCTCGCCGCACGGCGCCTGGTGCGCGCTGAAGGTGATCCGCGCCGAGTACGCGGCCGACCCCGGCTTCCGCGCCCGTTTCCACCGCGAGGCGGACCTCGCCGCACGCCTCACGGGGCGGTGGACCGTGCCGGTCGTCGCGGCCGACGCCGAGGCCCGCTCGCCCTGGCTCGCGACGGCGTACGTTCCCGGACCCTCGCTCGCCGAGGCCGTCGAACTGCACGGCCCCTGGCCGCCGGACCGGATCGGATCGCTGACCGCGGCCCTGGCCGAGGCGCTGGACGAGGTGCACACGGCCGGGCTCGTCCACCGGGACGTCAAGCCCGCCAACGTCCTCCTGGCCGCCGACGGGCCGCGCCTGATCGACTTCGGGATCGCCCGGGCGGTCGGGGCGACCGCGCTCACCGCGGACGGGTCCGTCGTGGGCTCGCCCGGCTACCTCTCGCCCGAGCAGGCCCGCGGACACAGTGTGGGCCCGCCGTCCGACGTCTTCTCCCTCGGCTGCGTCCTCGCCCATGTGGCCCTGGGCCGGCCGGTGTTCGGGCGGGGCGGCGCCGCGGGGGTGCTGTACAGGACCGTGCACGAGGAGCCGGACCTGACCGGGCTGCCGGACAACCTCGCCGGAATCGTGCGGCGTTGTCTGGCCAAGGACCCGCGTGAGCGCCC
Source organism: Streptomyces fructofermentans (assembly GCF_014651055.1). Classification (GTDB taxonomy): domain Bacteria; phylum Actinomycetota; class Actinomycetes; order Streptomycetales; family Streptomycetaceae; genus Streptomyces; species Streptomyces fructofermentans. The sequence goes on along the minus strand of NZ_BMWD01000007.1, from coordinate 60,758 downwards.
GACGGTCCGTGAACTGCGTTCCGAATTCGGTGCGTTCGACGCGGACGGATGGCTTCCCGAAGGGCTCCCCGCCCTGGTCGCCGCCCGTGCGGGGCGCGTTCTCGACCTGCCGGTGCCCGAACCCACCGTCGTCGCCGTACCCTCCGCCGAGCCCGTGCGGGACGCGTCACCCGGGCCCGCCCGGCGCCGACTGCTCTCCGCGGGGGCGGCGCTCGGCGTCTCCGCGGCCGGCGCGGGCGGCTGGTGGCTGTGGGGACGGCCCGACACCTCCGCGCGGGCGGAGTCCGCACGGCGGCCCCGGCATGTGGTCGCCCTGCTCGGGGACGAGAAGGACGCCGCCTTCACCGCCCAGGAACGCGGCGCGCGCCTCGCCGTCACGCGGCACAACCGTGACGCCCGGCGGACCGTCGACCTCGTCCTGCGGGTCGCCCACGACCGGGGCACGGCCGCCGGAGCCGCCGGGGCGGCGGAGCGGCTGGCCGCCGACCCCGACGTGTCCGTACTGATCGCCGCCGGCCCCAGCCGGACCGCCCCTGCCGCCATGTCCCCTTGCGACGAGGGCCGGTTGACCCTGTTGATCACCCGTGCCGACAGCGCGGCCGTCGACAACGTCAACACGACCACCACGCTGGTCCTGCGCCCCACCCTCACCCTCGGGCCGATCGCCGGAATCCGCTATCTGAACCGGGTCGCGAAGCCCGAGCGCACCGTGGTCGTGCACGACCTCGCCGACGCGGTGGAGAGCCTGCAGACCGTGCGCATCACCACGGTCCACGGCCATCTCGACGGTGGCACCGTCGTCGAGGAGGTCGCGTCCGACGGGGACTTCGCGCAGCTCGCCCGGCGCGTCGGCGCGCGGCCCGAGGACGCGGTCTTGTTCGGGGGCGTCACGCCCTCCCGCGCCGCCGCCTGCGCCCGCGCCCTGCGGGAAGCGGGGCACCGGGGCCCGCGGGTCGCCGGTGAACACGTGCTGGGCGGACGGTTCCTGACCGACGGCACGGACTGGATGGTCGGCACCGGACACACCGACCCGAACGCCGACTCCCGTACCAGGGCATTCGCCGCGGCCCACCGCGCCCGGTACGGCGATGCCCCGGGGTTCTGGTCCGCCGAGGCGTACGACGCCGTACGGTACGCGGCCCAGGGCCTGTCCGCCGCGGGCGACGACGGCCGGTCCACCCTCCGCTCCGAGTTGCTGCGCCGCCCCTGGCGTGGCATCACCCGCCGGTTCAGCTACGAGCCGACCTCGCAGTTCCTCCAGACCAACGAGGACGGCGGCACGTTCCTGTTCCGGATGGAACGGGGGGCGCCACGCTTCGTCGCCCGCACCGACGACATCCCCGCCGGGATGTGACGCGGGCGCAACCGTCCGCCCCGGCGGGACGGCGGAGGTCGGGCGGAAGCCGTGGATGTCCGGAGGGGACGGGACACGGCGGGTCGCCGACCGGCGGCAGCCGCCCTCACTACGGTGGAGTCCACGACTGAGAACCGGTCGAACAGCCGCAAACCGCACCCTTCGTACTGTGAGGCGTTCCGTCATGAGCCTGAGCATCCGCAACCGACTCCCCGGCACTGTCACCGCCGTCACCGGCGGCACCGCGATGGCGACCGTCGGGGTCCGCCTCGACGGCGGCCAGGTCGTCACCGCGGCGATCACACGGGAGTCGGTCGAGGAACTCGGCCTGGCCGTGGGCACTCCGGTGCGCGCACTGGTCAAGTCCACGGAGGTCTCGCTCGCCACCGCCGCGGTCGAGGGCGTGTCGATCCGCAACCAGCTCCCCGGAACGGTCGCGGACGTCACCGCGGGTGCCGCGATGGCGTCCGTCAAAGTCACCGTCGCCGGGGGCGAGTTGACGGCGGCGATCACCGCCGACGCCGTCAGCGACCTCGCACTGGCCGCCGGTACCCCCGTCGTGGCGCTGATCAAGTCGACCGAGATCGCCCTCGCGACCGTGTGACGGCACCGCCGGGGCCGCACGCGCCCTCGGAACGACGGGACGGCCGGGTACGACTGCGGGCTGCGGGCTGCGGGCTGCGGGCTGCGGGCTGCGGGCTGCGGGCTGCGGGACCGTGACTCCCGCAGCCCGCGTGTCTACAGACCGACGTCCCGTCGGTTCATGTCGTCCAGTGACTCACGCCGTACGAGGACGCGCGCGCCGCCGTCCGCGACCGCGACGACGGGTGGACGGCCGACCAGGTTGTAGCCGGAGGCCATGGACAGGTGGTAGGCGCCGGAGGCCGGGACGGCGAGGAGGTCTCCGGGTCGTACGTCCCCCGGCAGGGCCACCCCGTCCGCGATGATGTCGCCCGCCTCGCAGTGCCGTCCGACCACGGTGACCCGGCGGGGCGCCGCCGTCGCGGGCCGGCCGATGAGCCGGGGCGCGTACCGCACGCCGTACAGCGCGGGCCTGGGGTTGTCGCTCATGCCGCCGTCCACGGCGACGAACGTGCGCCCCGCGGTCTCCTTGACGGCCAGCACCCGGTAGACGGCGACCCCGGCGGGTCCGACGATCGCGCGGCCCGGTTCGAGGGTCAGCCGGGGCACGGGCAGACCCGCCCGGGGGCAGCCCTCCGCCAGTTCGGCGCGGACCCTGACGGCCAGCACGCCCGGATCGAGGCTGCGTTCACCGGGACGGCAGGCGATGGCGTGCCCTCCCCCGATGTTCAACTCGGGGAGCACGATGCCGTGCTGGTCCCGGATGCGGGCCATCAGGCCCACCGTGCGACGCACCGCGGCCACGTACGGCTTCACGGAGTCGATCTGCGAGCCTATGTGGCAGTGCAGGCCCACGAGTTCGAGGTGCGGTTGGTCCAGCAGCCGGGCCACCGCGTGCTGTGCGGAACCGTCCGTGATCGACAGGCCGAACTTCTGGTCGTCGGTGCCCGTGCGCACTTTGAGGTGCCCGCCTGCCGCGATGCCCGGCACGACCCGGACCATGACCCGTTGCCTGGCGTCCGTCGGAGCGAGGGCGGCCAGCCGCGCGATCTCCGAAGCACTGTCGACGACGACCCTTCCGACCCGCAGGCGCAGCGCGGTACTCAGGTCCTCGGGGCTCTTGGCGTTGCCGTGCAGCACGATCCTCTCGGGAGGGAAGCCGGTGGTCACGGCGAGGGCCAGTTCACCGGCGGAGCAGACGTCGAGGCCGAGTCCCTCCTCCCGCACCCAGTGCGCGACGGCACGGCACAGGAACGCCTTGGCCGCGTAGACGATGTCGGCCTCGGGGAACGCGTCGCGATAGGCCCGGCAGCGGTCGCGGACCTCCTGCTCGTCGAGCACGTACACCGGGGTGCCGAAGCGGTCGGCGGCCTCGGCGAGGGAGACTCCGCCGACGGTGACGTCACCGTCCGGCTCCGGCCGGGCGGACCGGGGCCACACCGACAGGTCCTGCTCGGCGGGGAGTTGGGCCGGACGCCGGGCATCCGGGGAGGGGACGCGCGGCGCGGCCGGAGGGAACGCGGGCGCGGGGGAAAGGGTCATGGCGATGTCTCCTCAGCCGATCGTCGGGTTCGGGTGCGCGACCGCGGCGGCGGTACCGGGAGCTCCGGGGGCCACCGCCGCTTCCGGGCTCGCGGGGACACCGGCGGTTCGCGTACGGGGCTCGTGCCCTGTGTCCGCGGCACTTCGCGCAGGGGGCTCGTGCTCGACGCCCGCGGCGGTGCGTGCACGAGGCTCGTGACCGGTGTCCGTGCCGGTGCGGCCGTCGGCGGCCGGGTGGGCGCCGCGTGCGTCGGCGGCGGCCGGGCAGGCTCTGCGTGCGTCGTCGGCGGCCGGGTGGGCGCCGCGTGCGTCGGCGGGGGCGACGCGACCGCTCCCCCGCAGGCGGGCCGGAGGGGCGGAGAAGCGCGGGTCGACGATCAGGGAGCGCACACCCAGCGGTCCGGCGAGGGCGCGCAGCGCGGGTTCGGACAGCCGAACGCTCTCCTGGTACGCGCCCAGGGTCCCGGCGAGCCCGGCGGGCGAGGTGAATCCGACGGCGGTGCGGTCCCCGAGCGGGGTCCGGAAGAAGCGGACCGTACGCCCGCCGGCCGGACCCGTCCTGACCGGGACGTGGAGAAGCCCGACCGGAAGTGACTCGGCGGCACCGGGGGCGGAGGGCTCCGGACCCGAGGGGCCGTGCTCAGGGGGATCGGCGTCGGAGGGATCGGCGCCGGCGGGGGCGGGATAGGGATCGGGAGGTTCCGGTTCGTCCTCGGAACCATGGGTCGCAGACATCAGGTCGCTCCTGGTGGTCGAAGGAGGTGGCCCCGCCGGTTCGGCAGGGCGCTCCCCGACGCTATGCCCGCCGCCGCCGGAGCCGGCCGCCCGCTGACGGTTGCTTGACGCGGAGGCCGGGAGCCATGACGCCGCCCTGACGCCGGGTGGGCACCTGGACTGCCGGACCCGGGATGCCTCGCCCGCCGGTCCCGGGGCCCGCGGCGTCATGAGGCGGTGCCGGGGCACACTTCAGCCCCCGCCCTCCGTGAGTTCCCGCGCGTCGAGCGGCAGCCCCAGGCGGATCCGGCGGCGGACCTCGGCGAGTTCGCCGCGCAGGGGCGAGGGCGGTACCGCCAGCACCGGGCAGGCGGCGTGCGCGAGGCAGTAGCGGGCGACCGACGGGAACAGGGCGCGCCGCAGACTCGAACCGCACGCCGTACCGACGACCAGGATGTCGTCGGGACGGTCGGCGGTCTCCACCAGCGCCCTCCCCGGAGTGCCCCGCACGATGAGGCCCTGCCAGGACACCCCCGGCCCCGCGGTTCCGAAGGCCGTCCCGAGGGTGCTGAGCAGTCGCAGGGCCGCGTACTTGCGCAACTCGGCGTCTGCGAGCGGGAACAGCGCACCGCGGTGGGCGAGTTCACCGCCCGGCGGTTCCCAGGCGAGTACGGCGATCAACTCGGCATCCGTGTCGCGGGCCTCCAGCGCGGCCCGGCGCAGAGCCGCCAGACTCCCCGGCGACCCGCTCACTCCGGCGATGACCCGCCGCTCGCCCATGTCCATCGGTGACTCACTCCTCGCGGTCCGTCCGCGCCCAGGCACGGGCACGGGCGGCCAGCGAAGCGCACGGGGCAGGACCGGCACCGTCCCCTTGACGCACCGCTTGCGCCGCGGGGACGGATCATTGCGCCGCCCTGACACCGGCACGGGCACGGCCTGTGGGTCCGCCAGGGGCAGCCACCCGCACGTACCGCATGGCGGACCCGCCTCAGCGGAACTCGTGGACCACCTGGATCTCGCCGACGATGTGGGCGTTGAAGTCGTCGAGGTCCTCGGCCGGAACCCAGAGCTCCAGGATCGTCCGCCCGCCGGCCTGCTGGACGGGATAGCGGCTCAGGAACTCCGACTCCACCTCGAAACGGGTGACGAAACCGGCGCCGTCGTAAGGTCGGCCCGGGGCGCCCTGCCAGCGTTGCCGCTGGTGGGTTTCCCCGGACCGCCTTCCGAACCCGGCGTGCCCGTCTCCGAGCACCGGGCTCTCCACAAGTCCCGTTCGGGCATTCTGTGATCTCATGCAGTCACCGTCCACGGTGTAGGGATGCTGTATCCACGGAACCGGTATCGGGTAGTAGACATCCGACCCGGCTGGAACAGCTTTCCGCTCTCCGTGACGGGCTCCCATCCGCCGTCGCAATAAACTCGGCGGAATCCACTCAGCCGCATTCCTTTGTGTTTACGGCACGCCCAGATGAACACCCTCTTCCACGTGTAGTGGTTGAGGTACTGGAACGTCACCTTGGACACTCCGGGGCGGAAGTAGTTACACCACCCGAAGAGCGCCGGGTTGAGCTGGTGCAACAGGGCGGTGAAGGGAAGGTTCGTACTGCTCCGGCAGATCTTCTTCACCTTCTCCTTGACGGCGTTGAGCGCCTTCTTGGAGGGGTAGTTGTAGACATACCGCCTGTCCGTGCCCCGCTTGAGATGGCGCTGGATGTGCCATCCGAGGAAGTCAAACCCTTCATCGATGTGCGTGATGAACGTCTTCTCCTCCGACAGGGTGAGCCCCATCGGTGCGAGCACCGAGGCGACCTCATCGCGCACGGCCCCCGCGTCGTCGCGGGTGCCCCACACAAGAATCAGGAAGTCGTCCGCATACCGGACGAGCCGGTAGTTTCCGAGTCCCTGGCGCCTGCGCTTTCTGCGCGCGTAGGAGGTCGAGTTCGGCCCACCGTCCATACTGGCCACGTACTCGTCCAGCACGGAGAGGGCGATGTTCGCCAACAACGGTGAAAGGATTCCTCCTTGCGGGGTGCCGGTGTGGGTTTCCCGTGCCTGGCCGTCCTTGGAAAGGATGCCTGACTTGAGGAATGCCTTCACCAGGTCCAGGACGCGCCTGTCCTTGATCCTGCCCCGCACTCGGCCCATCAGGGCCGGGTGCGAGATCTCGTCAAAGCATGCCTTGATGTCGCCCTCTACCACCCACTCATAATTCTTGGATGTCATCAGGCGAGTCTCGGCGATTGCGTCGTGGGCCCGGCGATTGGGGCGGAACCCGTAGGAACACGGGAGGAAATCCGCCTCGAAGATCGGCTCCAGCACCAGCTTCAAAGAAGCCTGAACCACCCGGTCCGCCACGGTAGGGATGCCCAGGCGGCGCTGCTTTCCGCCCGCCTTGGGGATCATCCTTTCCCGCACCGGAACCGGCCGGAACGTCAGCTCTCTGAGTTGAGAGCGCAGTTTGTCGAGGAACCCCTCGACGCCCTGTCCGGCCTCGATGGAGCGGACCGTCTTTCCGTCCACTCCGGCCGTGCGCGCCCCCTTGTTTCCTCGTACCCGATACCACGCCACCAAAAGGAAGGCAGGATCAGCCACGAGGTTGAACAGGTCGTCGAACCTGCGATGTTGATCGTCGTTTGCCCAACAGTGCAGCTTGGCCTGGATCTCCAGTACCCGGCGTTCGGCCTTGGTGACCGCCCATTCCAGTTCGTCGGTATTCACCGTCGTCCTCCTGGCATTCCAGCATCCTTACTGCTGACTTGCTGGCCCCCTTCGCCATGCACGTGCCTCTCGCACGCTCGGACTACTACGGGGCCTCCGTCCCACACTGCGGCCGTCAGTCGGCAACGGACCTTCCCGCCATCCGGGATGGATGCCCGGAGCAGAGGGTAGCCGCAGGTGGTTCCCACGTTCACCACATAACCGATTGGCCAGTTAGGCGTCCGGCTATACCCCGGCAGCATCGCCGTACCTACGCCGCAGACATTCGGCACGGCCTCCTCGCCGATAAACACAGTCGGCTTCAGAGTTGCCCCCTCCGAAAACAAAGAGGTGGCACGCACTGCATCACGGCCCATATCCACCAGATTTGAGCCGCTGGAACTGTTACGGGGCTTCGAATGCCGGTTCACTCTCGTTACACCTTCTGACCTCGCTTGCCCGACCCGCACCATCTGGTAGTTCTGGCGCGTCCGGGCTTTGTCAGGACTGCTCCTGCCCTTGCCGGCGTTCCCCGGTTCGGACTGTCCTCAGCTTCTTCCGGTCGGCTGCGACCGCCGGAAGGCGGGGGTCTTACACCCCCACTCGGTTATGCAGCGCCTCGTGGCGCACGTGCTTCACGTTCCAGTCCCGGGCGATCCTGATCGCGTAGTCCTCGTTCATGACCGGGTAGAAGATCGGCTGCTCGGGCAGGCGGGGCGGCCAGGCACGCCAGTTCGACTCCCTCACCAGATCGAGCTCCTTGGGGCCGGTCGGGCGCCACAGGGTCGTCGTTGTCTGCCGGCTGGTCATCCGCATGGCTCTCTCCGCGTGGCCCGCTGGTACGGCGGGCCGGGAGCCCGGACGATACCGGCACCGCGGACTCGCAGGCCACGCGGTTTCCCCGCCCCGGAGACCCGGTGACCAGCGGGGCAGAGGTGCGAGTGAAGTTCCGTCCGCGGCTGCCGCACCACGGTGGAGCGGTGGTGGCGGACTCGAGGAGTTGCCCGCGGACCTTGATCGCTGCGGAGCCCGCTGATTGGCTGGCCGGTATGACCGATCTCGGAGACGTCGCCTGGCCACCAGACCCGATCAGAACCGGGCGGCTCGTGCTCCGTGAGCCCGAGCCCCGGGATCGTGCGGCGTTCATCGAATTGCTCGCCTCGCCCGAGGTGCACACCTATCTGGGCGGTCCCCGACCGCGTGACGAACTCGAGCGCGGGCTGTCCGCCGCGCCCGAGCGGTGGCCCGGGAGCTTCGCCGTCGATCTCGACGGGTCGATGATCGGCCAAGTCCTGCTCAGACGAGCAACCGGGCACAGCCGCCCGGTTGCCGTGGGGAAGCTCGATCTCGGCTACCTGTTCATGCCCCGGGCGTGGGGATCCGGGTACGCCGCCGAAGCGTGCGCGGCGGCACTCGGCTGGCTCTTCGGCGCGCTTCCCGGCGAGCCGGTGGTGCTCACCACCCAGAGCGCCAACGTCCGCTCGATGCGCCTCGCGGCGAGGCTGGGCTTCTCCGAGGTGGAGCGGTTCGAGGCCTGGGGGGCCGAGCAGTGGCTCGGCATGCGGTCCCCGCTCACCCGGGCGCGGACTTCGTGATCGACCGCGGTTCGGGTCGCCCGCGAGTACGCGGCGGTGGTGCGCCAATATCGAGATCTGCGTCGATCCCGGCCACCAGGTCCTCGGCGAGAGCCGGAACACGGCGAGTGGCCCACCGTTCGGTGAGTGGCGGAAGGCCGCGCAGCAACTCCTGCACGGTACACAGGTGCCCAGGGAGGTCATTGCACACTGTTCGGCCCCACGGACGATGTGTTCTTGTGTCCGCCACCGGCAGGCACATCACACCCCGATGAAGCTCACGGTCTCCGTCATGTCGGCCCGCCCGGTGCGCAGTCGGGGCGTGTCTTCCGCCTCGAATCCCACCGAGACACCGCAGAACAGTGTCAGCCCTTCATCGGCTCCCACTGTCTCGCTGACGGTCCTGCGGAACATCGTCCACATCACCTGGGGGCAGCTGTGCAGCCCTTCCGCCCTCAGCAGCAGCATGACCGTCTGCAGGTACATCCCCGCGTCGGCCCACTGCCCTGGCCCCATCGTCCGGTCGAGGTAGCAGAACAGTACGACCGGCGCCCCGAACGCCCCGGAGTTGAGGGCGGCGATCCTCGTGGGCCGGTGCGGGTCGTCCCGGTCGATTCCCAGGGCCTCGTAGCGCTGGGCCGCCGCGGCGGAGAAGCGCTCCCGATACGGCGGGCCCAGTTCGGCCGGGTACATCGGATACTCCCGCCGGTCACCCGGGTCTCCCGCCAGGGCTCTGGCCGTGGCACGGCCCTTCAGCCCGGCCAAGGGCTCACCGGTCACGACGTACACACGCCACGGCTGGAGGTTCCCGCTCGACGGAGCGCGCGTCGCCGCTGTCAGCACCCGTTCGAGCACGCTTCTGGGGACCGGCCGGTCACTGAACGCCCGCACGGCCCGGCGACTGTCCACGGCTTCGTACACGTCCATGTCTCTTCGTCCTCCCACTCCACGCACGGCGCGCGGCGAGGACACGAGGAAGGTCGTGGCCCCGGGAGTGCGGGCCGGGCGGAGCACTGATGGTGCCAGAACCGGCCTGTCTCCCAGTCCGTCCCGTTCGTTCCGCTGCGACGGACCGGGTGGCCCCCCTTGACCGTCAGTTGTCACCGAGCCCTCCGGACCGACGGCCGACCGGCTCATGCCGTCAGCCCAACGGACGCAGCCGATCCAGTTCGCTCGCGATCCCGTTCCTCAGCACGTCGTGCTGCGGCCCCAGCACGGACCCCTCGTCACTCCACCGGTCGGCCGGGTACAGCCACACGGGCCTGCCCACCAGCCCGGCCGGCTCCCACTCGAACCGTGGCCAGACGTGGGCGTGCAGGAACGGGTCGGTGTTCCCCAGGATCTCCAGGTTCACCCGGCGGAACGCGGGGTCCGCGCGTCGGCAGGCACGCTCAACGGCTTCTCCCAGCCGGTCCATGTCGGACAGGAACGACAGCCGCCTCGCCCTCGGCAGATCGGACAGCCGCTGAACACCTGGTTCGTCCACGAGGAGGACCGAGTAGCCCGGCAGGAACTGAACGTCGCCGATCACCGCGAACCCCGACTCCAGGCGCCGCAGCACGGTCGGGTTCTCACCTCGGAGAGCACTGCCGATCCGGTCCGTCCTCCAGTCACCCGCCACGACACCAACCTACGGCGGACCGGACCCCACCGGAGGCATCCCGGTCGACGAGGCCGCGGCGCCGACCGCGAGCACCGGTCCCGGACGCGACGACGACAACCCGAATGCGTGAAGCAGTCCCCCGCACGCCGCTCGGCCGGTGGCCTCGTCGGAGCGCTAGGCCGATCGGATCGCGGTGGCGCACTCGGAGCAGGCCCAGCTCTCCATGTCGGGCGGCACCCACTCCTGCGGTCCCGAGGGCTCGTAGTCCATCCGCTCCATGTCGTCCGTCGGCCGGCCGCAGAACGTCTGCTCTCCCGGAAGCGCGTGGGGGCCGGAATCGGTCGGTGCCGCATGCACCGCCTTGATACGCGACGCCGCATCGCCCTGGCCGGAGTCTTCGGAGAGTTCCTCGCGCAGCTCGCGCATCACAACGATCGCCATGAGGCCACTGTCGTTGCTCACAGCGACCGCCGCATCCCGGCTTCCGCCGAGTTCGCCCGCTGGACGGAACCACTTCGCCGACCAGGTCCCGGCCACCCGAGGGCCCGGCGGAAGCAGCACTGGGCGGCCACTCATGGTGCTGCTTCGCCGTGCACGAGCAGACCGGTCCCATGTCGGGCGGACGGGCTCGGCAGCGCGCTGGCCGGCAAGTGGGGTCGGGCAAGACATCCCCTCCCCGGGACGGCCTTGCCCCGTTGGACCCGTCCGCAGGACAAGGGGCGGCATCGACGGGAGGGAATCCGGCGAGCTGACGCGCGGGCATACGGCGACCGCCGCACCCCCGACAACCCTCCACACCGGTTGAGCGGACCAGAACGCATCGCAGGCCCCACCGATGACCGCCGGCGATCAGGCCGTCAGATGCTGACCGCCCCTCCTCGCGTCGTCGGGGCCGCAGAAGCGCATCGACCAGAATGCCCGCCCTGATGCATGATCGGACGATGCTGGTCGAGGTGGTGAACATCGCGAAACTCCCCGGGGGCCCACTGCTCGCTCGGGTGAGAACGCGCATCGGCGACACCTCGGTGCGCTGGTGCGGGGACCCGGCCGCCGAGCCGGGCGAGTACCACGTCGAGTGGACGGTCGACGATGACATCACGTGGGGACGGAACGCCGGGCCGGCAACCGCGCACGGGCACGGGATCCGCCGCAGCGGGCACCGCTCTGTCCTGCGGGGACGTCTGCGCCTGGAGGAAGACGGCGTCGGCCTGCTGGACCTGCACGACGTGACCGTCCTGCTGGATTTCGCCGAACCGCTGCCCGACGGCGTCGACGGCACATGGGTCGAGATCCTCGTCCGGTGCGACAGGATCGCTCTCTACCCCTACGAACTCTGACTGGAGATCAGGCCCGCGCGACCTCCCGCCGCAGCACGCGGGTCTCGTCGATCCGCCACCCGCCTCGTCGGCGCCCATGGCCTCTTCACGTAATCACCCGCCCACTCCCCGTGCCCGTCGGTACGATCACCGCACGTGAGCGGGGTCTCACGGAGCGAGGGGGGCGGGGATGGACGGGGACAACGTCGTTGTGCGCGTGCGTACTTGGCCATGGCGGCTCGCCGCGTCGGTCGGTGCGGCGGCCGTCGTGCTCGGCGGCTGCGGTTCCGGGGGCGACGGCAAGGCGGCCGCGCCGAGCCCCTCGGCACCTTCGAGGTCCGCGGCCGAGGCGTCCCCGTCCGCGCCGAGCGGTGACGCGTCGCCGCTGACGCCGTTCCGGCCGGACCCCGCCAAGGTGCCGACGACCAGGAGCCGGGCCGAGGCGCTCGCAACCGCCGTCGTGCTGAGACCGAGAGGGTGGGGGCCCGACTTCCGGGCGCAGCGGCCGGCCGCGAGCACCCCGGGCACCGTCGCGGTGCTGAACGAGCGGTGCCGGTGGGAGCGGCGGCCGCTCCCCCGGGGCGTGCTGGCCTCCGCGTCCCGCTACAACGAGATCCCCGCGGCCGACGGCAGGGGCGAACTCAAGGTGACCGCCTCGGTCACCGTGCACGCGACGGTGCGCGACGCCGACGAGCGGCTGGCCGCCACCCTGGAGGAGCCGTTGCGCTGCCGCCGGCAGCAGGTCCGTGCAGACGAGCGGATCACCGAGCTCATGTCGGTGGCCACTCCTTACGGCCAGGGCAACAACACCTTCGCCGACGACCAGGTGGTGGAGATGGGCAAGTACCTCACCGGGGGGAGCGAGCGGGCCTACCGCTGGTACGTCACACGGCTCGGCACGGTGACCCTGGCGGTGTCGGTGAAGGGCGCCAAGGGCTACTCGGACGACGAGTTGAACAAGTACACGTCGCACGCGAACGTCACGATGCTCAACCGCGTGCAGTCCGAGCTCGGAGGAGACAGCTGATGGAGCCCCTGCGTTCGTCGGATCCCGCGCGCATCGCTGACCATCGCCTGCTGGGGCGGCTCGGTGCCGGAGGCATGGGCGTGGTGTACCTGGCACGCACCCCGGGCGGCGCGCTGGTGGCGCTGAAGGTGCTGCTCTCCGAGTACGCCGAGGAGCCGGACTTCAGGGAGCGGTTCCGCCGCGAGGTCGAGGTCGCCCGGCGGGTCGACAGCCGCTGGGCGGTGGCGCTCGTGGACGCGGACCCGGAGGCCGGGGCGCCGTGGCTGGCGACGGCGTTCGTGCCCGGACCGTCGCTGGCCGAGGCCGTGTCCGCGTACGGGCCGCTGTCCGAGCGGGGTGTACGGCTGCTCGGCGCCCGGCTGGCCGAGGCGCTGGGCGAGGTGCACCGGGCCGGGCTGGTCCACCGGGACCTGAAGCCGGGCAATGTGCTGATCGCCCACGACGGTCCGCGGCTCATCGACTTCGGCATCGCCCGCGCTCCGGACGACCTGACGCTCACGGCGACCGGGATGGTCGTCGGCACACCCGGCTACCTGTCCCCCGAGCAGGCCGGTGGGCGGGACGGGGACGGCATCGGGCCGGCGAGCGACGTGTTCTCCCTCGGCTGCGTCCTGGCGTTCGCGGCGACGGGACGGGCACCGTTCGGCGGCGGAGAGGTCGACGCCCTGCTGTACCGGGCCGTCCACGACCCGGCGGACCTCGACGCGGTGCCGGCGGGGCTGCTCCAACTGCTGGACCGCTGCCTGGACAAGGATCCCGCCCGGCGGCCGGACGCCGCTGAGCTGGTGCGGGAACTGACGGCGGACGGTGGCGATCGGGACGGCGAGGAGCCTGAGGCCGCACCCCGCCACGGCGAGGTGTCCGACGCGGCCGCACCGCGGGACGACGAGGCGTCCGGGTGGCTTCCCGAGCCGGTGACTCGACTGATCGCCGAACGCTCGGCCGCCGCGCTCGCCCTGCCGGACATCGAGCACACGCTGGCGCCGTCCGACACGCCGTCCGCATCCGGCCCGGCGGAGCCCGACACACGTGAGACGTCCGGGGCGGCCGAGCCGCAGGACTCCCGGCCGCCCGGCCGGCGCCGTTTCCTGCTGCTGGCGGGCGGGGCCGTGGCGCTGGCGGCCGGCGGGGGCGGCGCCTGGTGGGCGGCGGCCCGCGACGGCGGCTCGGGGGGCGCGGGCGCAGGCGCGGCGTCCTCGCGCCGGCCGGTGCACACCGTCGCCCTGCACGGAGACCTCAGCGGCCCGCAGCGTCGGATCGGACGGGCCCAGGAGCGCGGACTGCGCGTCGCCGTCGCGGAGTTCAACGCCCGTCGGGACATCCCCTTCACCGTTAAGGTCAGGGCCGTCGACGACGGGGGCGACCCGGCGGCCTCGGCCCGTGTCGCGGCGCAACTCACCGACGATCCGGCGGTATTGGCCGTGGTCGGCCCGACCACCGACGACACCGGGCAGGCGGCGCTCGCGACGTACGACGCCGGACTGCTGCCGGTCGTCGGCGTGTCCCCCGGCACGACCGCCCTGTCCATCCAGGGGTTTCGCTCGTTCCTGCTCGCGCGGATGCCCGACGCGGTGCTGCCCATCTACGTGAGCAACTACCTGCGCGGCAGCGCGCGGACGAGCAAGGTCGGCATCGTCGTCGACCGCCCTGCCGGCAACTACGGCACGAATCTGGCCAGTTCCCTCAGCAACGTGCTCAACAGCGTCCAGTACCCCTCGGTGCCGGAAGTCGTCAGTGCCATGCGCCGCGACTTCGGCGGCGCGGTGGACTCGGTGCTCTCCGCCGGTGCCGACTCCGTGTTCTTCGCCGGCCTGCCCGACCGGGGCGCGCTCATCGCAACGACCCTGCGGGAACGCGCCTTCGAGGGCGTACGGATCTCCGGCCCCGCGCTGCTGGACGATCAGTTCCTGACGCTCGCCCAGGAGGGCGCCGAGGGCTGGGTGATGGTGGCCCCGGTAGTCGACGCGACCCGCAAACCCGAGGCACGGAAGTTCGCCGCCGCCTACCGCGAGCACTTCAAGGAGGCGCCGCCCGTGTACGCGGCGGAGGCCTACGACGTGACCGGGATGCTGCTCGACGCCCTGGCCGGGCTGCCGTCGAAGGGCCGCACCCGGCAGGGCCTGCTCACGGCCGTACGGACGGGGAAGTACGAGGGCATCACCAAGACGTTCGCCTTCGAGAAGAACGGGATGATGGTCCTCGACGGCACCGGCGGCTTCCTCTGGCGCGTGGATCAGGGGCGCTTCGTGTACGACGGCCCCGCGCCGCTGACCGTCTGATGGAGCCTCTGCGGGTCGGCGACCCTTCCCGTATCGGCCCCTACCGCCTGCTGCGGCGACTGGGCGCCGGCGGCATGGGCGTGGTCTTCCTGGCCCGGGCGCCCGGCGGGGCGATCGCCGCGGTGAAGACCGTACGGTCCTCGTACGCCGACGAGAGCGGCTTCCGGGCCCGGTTCCGGCGCGAGGTCGAGGCCGCCCGGCACGTCGACAGCCGCTGGGTGGTCCCGCTGCTGGACGCGGACGCCGAAGCCGGGACACCGTGGCTGGCGACCTCGTACGTACCGGGGCCCTCGCTCGGCGAGGCGGTGGACGCCTTCGGGCCGCTGTCGCTCGCCTCCGTGCGGGTGCTGGGCGTACGGCTCGCCGAGGCGCTCGAGGCGGTGCACGGGGCCGGCCTCGTGCACCGCGACGTGAAGCCGGGCAACGTCCTGCTGGCTCCGGACGGGCCCCGGCTCATCGACTTCGGCATCGCCCGCTCCTCGGAGGCCACCGCTCTCACCTCCAGTGGCGTGATCGTCGGTTCGCCCGGCTTCCTGTCGCCCGAGCAGGCGCGTGCGCGGGGCGGCGGGACCGGCCCGCCCAGCGACGTGTTCTCACTGGGGTGCGTGCTGGCGTTCGCCGCGACCGGGGTACGGCCGTTCGGCGGCGGCGCCGTGGCCGGGGTGCTGTTGCGCACGGTGTACGAGGAGCCCGATCCGGCGGCGCTCCCGGACGCGCTGGCAGACCTGCTCGGCGAGTGCCTGCGCAAGGATCCCGCCCGCCGCCCGAGCCCCGCCGTACTGCGCGCCCAGCTCGTGGAGACGGCGGCGGCAGCCGGCTCCGCCAGCGCCGAGACGGCGGCAGCCGGCCCCGCCGAACCCTCCGGATGGCTGCCGGCGCCGGTCACCCGGCTGATCAACGACAGGTCCGCGGCCGTGCTGTCCATCGGCGCGATCGAGCCGACCCGGGTGCCCGCGGACACGCCGTCCGCGCCGCCCCGCACGACGAGTGGGTCGAGGGCGGCGAACACGGTGTCGTCGGACGCCGCGACGACGGCAGCGGACTCCGTTCCCCGCGCACTCGCCCGACGCGGCTTCCTGCGCCTCGGCTCGACGGCGGGACTCCTCGCGGCGGGCGGCGGGGCCTGGTGGTGGAGCACCCGGACCGAGCCGGGAACACCGAAACCGCCGGGGACCGGTCGTCCGCGCCCCGAACTGGTCGTCGCGTTCCACGGCGATCTGACCGGCGCCGACAGGGCGATCGGGCGGTCCCAGCTCAACGGGGCCCGGCTGGCGGTCGAACAGTTCAACGCGCGGAAGGACCGGCCCTTCCGGTTGAGGCTGCGGGCGCACGACGACGGCGGCGACACCGGGCGCGCCCGCGAACTGGCCGCCCGGCTGGCCGAGGACGCGAAGGTGCTCGCCGTGCTCGGCCCCACGAGCGACGCCTGCTTCAGCGCCACGGAGAGGACGTACACCGAGGCGGTGATGCCCTTCGTGTCCGTCTCGGTGGGCACCAGTACGCAGAGTTCGACGTTCGGCATGAGCGTCTTCCACTGCCATGCGGCGCTGCGGGTCACGTACGAGCTGCTCGCCACCCCGTGCGTCCGCTACCTCGGCAACCACGTGGACGCCCGCCGTGTGCTCCTCGTGGACGACCGGGCGCAGAAGGACTTCTCCTGGGCCATCTGCGACCAGGCCGAGAAGGCGCTGCGGGGCAGCGGCCGGAAGGCCACCGTGACGCGGGTGGCCGCGGGGAGGATCGACTACGCGTCGCTCACCGCGGAAGTGCGGGCCACCCGCGCCGACGCGGTCGTGTTCACCGGGGACGCGCCCCGGGCCGCCGGCCTCGCGTCGGCCCTGAGCGCCGCGCGGTTCACCGGCACCCGGATGGCGACGGAACGCGCCCTCGACCCGCGGTTCCTCTCCACGGCGGGCGCCGCCGCGAAGGGCTGGGTCTTCGTCACCGGCTTCACCGACCCGACGGGCCGCGCCTCCGTCCGCGCGTTCACCACGGCCTACCGTGCCCGCTTCGGCACCGCCCCCGGCTGGTACGCGGCCGAGGCCCACGACGCCGTGATGTTCCTGGCCCGGGCCTGCGCCAAGGACGGCACCGCGTTGGCGGAACGGGGCGCGATCGCCCGCAGGATGCCCGAGGTCACGTACTCCGGCATCACCCGCACGCTCAAGTACGAGACCGGGTTCGGCTACAACCACGACGCGATGTTCGTGTTCCGGGCCACCGACGAAAGGTTCCGGTACCTGGGGCAGTACAAGGAGGACGCGGTGTCGTGACGCGGGGGGGGTGCCCCTATGGGTTTCGTCAAGCTGATGGGGCGGGCTGGGGTTCGTAGAAGGTGCCGTCGCGGAGCATCGCGAAGAGCACATCCGCTCGTCGTCTCGCGAGGCAGAGGAGCGCTTGGGTGTGGTGCTTTCCCTGGCTGATCTTCTTGTCGTAGTAGGTCCGGGAGACCGGGTCGGCCAGAGCCGCGAACGCAGACAGGAAGAAGGCTCGTTTGAGCTGCTTGTTTCCGCGGCGGGACGGTTGTTCGCCGCGGATCGAGGAGCCTGAACTGCGGGTCGTGGGGGCGAGGCCGGCGTAGGCGGCGAGGTGGGCGGCGGTCGGGAACGAACTGCCGTCGCCGACGTCGATGAGGATGCGGGCTCCGGTCCTGACACCGATCCCCGGCATGGACGTCAGGACCTTCGAAAGAGGGTGGTTCTCCAGCAGTTCCTCGATCCGGGTGGCCAGGAGTTTCCGCTGGTCGAGCGCCGCTCGGAGGGAGCCCGCGAGGCTGGGGACGATCAGAGCGGCCGCGTCGGTGCCCGGGACGACGACGGTCTGTTCGTCCAGTGCGCTGAAGACGTCTTCGATGAGCCGTTCAGCCATCCGCGGTGCCTTCGGACGTATCAACGCAATGAGCCGCCGGCGTCCGGCTTTGCGGATCTGGGCCGGGGAGCCGAACTGGTCGAGAAGCTTGAGCACGGCCGGGTGCTGGACGCGCGGGCCAAGGACCCGTTCCAGCGACGGGTGGATCTGCGTCAGCAGGCCCCGCAGGCGGTTGCTGATGCGGGTTGCTTCGCCGGCCAGGTCGTCGTCGAAGCCGACGATCATCTCCAGCTCGGCGATGGTCTCGTCCTGGAGGTCGACGGAGCGGAGGGTGTGCGGCATGACGCGGGCCGCGTCCGCGATGACGAACGCGTCGCGGGCATCGGTCTTGGCCTCGCCGGGATACAGGTCGGCGATCCGCCGCATCGTCAGGCCGGGCAGATAGGCGACCGGGCAGCCCATGTCCCTGGCCACCGCCAGCGGCAGGGCCCCGATGGAGGCCGGCTGGTCGACCACCACGAGCACGGTCCCGTGTTTGGCTTGCAGTTTGCCGAACACTTCGCGGAGCTTGGGTTCGCTGTTGGGCAGCCGTTTGTCGAAGGCTTTCTTCCCGACCGAGGTGACGGCGGTGGCGTGGTGTTCGCCCTTGCCGACGTCCAGGCCGAGGAAGGCGCCGATGTCACTGACGTCGATCACGTGCGTCCTTCGGTCGTCCTCGCCCGGCCGTCCCACGGCACCGATCGCCACATCCACATTGCGAAGAGCCTCCCGGCCTGCGAAGAAGCCAGTGGTCATGCCCCTAATCAGCGGTCTGTCGATGCCTCCGGAGTTGGTGACACCACCCCCCAAGACATGCGATCGACAGGGGGAGAAAGCCATGCCAACTCCGAAGGCCGGGCGCCCCGTTGCGGGGCTACGAAGACGGTAATGGGGGGGGACCCGCGGACGTGACGCCCCCGCATCCCGGCGGACCAGCGGACGGGAGGCGCCCCACCGGGGCGGCACGGCCGCCGGCTCGGGCGTACACGGCGACTCATCGTGACCGGTGTGTCGCCGTCAGCAGTGGCGTCAGCGACACGTCAAGAGCGCGACCGCGCCCGTATGGAGCCCGTCAAGAGGGCGCACCACCGTGCCGACCTGGCGGTTTGCTGTACATCGGCCATCCGGCCGATTCCGTCTCATCACTTCATCCAGGAGCTCACGATGGCCGATCTGGCCTTCGTCGTCACCACGATCGCGGTGTTCGCGCTGGTGGCTCTCGTCGCCCGAGGGGTGGCCAAGCTGTGACCGTCGAAAACGTCGTCGGCCTGGTCGTGGCCGTCTCCCTCTTGGGCTATCTCGTCCTCGCCCTTCTGTATCCGGAGAGGTTCTGAGCACCGAAATGAGCCCCGAGATCGCTGGTGTACTCCAGCTCCTCGCCCTGACGGCTGCGCTCGCGCTCGCCTACCGCCCGCTGGGCGACTACATGGCACGCGTCTACTCCTCCGAGAAGCACTGGAAGCCGGAGAAGTGGATCTACAAGGCGATCGGCGCCGACCCGTCGACGCAGATGCGCTGGCCCGCCTACCTGCGTGGCGTCCTCGCCTTCTCCGCGGTCGGCGTGGTGTTCCTCTACGGCCTCCAGCGGCTGCAGGGCAGCCTGCCCGGCTCGCTCGGCTTCGCGTCGATCGACCCCGACCAGGCCTTCAACACGGCCGCGTCGTTCGTGGCGAACACCAACTGGCAGTCGTACTACGGCGAGCAGGCCATGGGCCACGTCGTGCAGACCGGCGGGCTTGCGGTGCAGAACTTCGTGTCGGCCGCCGTGGGCATGGCCGTCGCGGTGGCGCTCGTACGCGGCTTCGCCCGGTCCCGCACGGGTGAACTGGGCAACTTCTGGTCGGACCTGGTGCGCGGCACCGTACGCATCCTGCTGCCCATCGCCGTGGTCGGGGCGCTGGTCCTCGTCGCGTGCGGTGCGATCCAGAACTTCGCCGGCATCCACGAGGTCGGCCAGTTCACGGGCGGCACCCAGCAGTGGAACGGCGGCGCGGTCGCCTCCCAGGAGGCGATCAAGGAGCTGGGCACGAACGGCGGCGGCTACTTCAACGCCAACAGCGCGCACCCCTTCGAGAACCCCACCCCGCTCTCGAACCTCTTCGAGGTCTTCCTGATCCTGGTCATCCCGTTCGCCCTCACCCGGACCTTCGGCCGCATGGTCGGCAACCTGCGCCAGGGCTACGCGATCCTCGCCACGATGGGCATCATCTGGGTCGCCTTCACCGGTCTGATGATGTGGACCGAGTTCGCGCACCACGGACCCGCGCTCCAGGCCGCGGGTGGCGCCATGGAGGGCAAGGAGACCCGCTTCGGGATCGCGGGTTCGTCGATCTTCGCGGTGGCGACCACCCTCACGTCGACGGGTGCCGTGAACTCCTTCCACTCCTCGTACACCGGCCTCGGCGGCGGCATCACGCTGCTGGGCATGCAGCTCGGCGAGATCGCGCCCGGCGGTGTCGGCTCCGGCCTCTACGGCATGCTGATCATGGCGATCATCGCGGTGTTCATCGCGGGTCTGATGGTCGGCCGCACCCCCGAGTACCTGGGCAAGAAGATCGGCACACGCGAGATCAAGCTCGCGGCCTGCTACATCCTGATCACCCCGGCGCTGGTGCTCTGCTTCACCGCGGCGGCGATGGCCCTGCCCACACCGGGCGACTCGATGTCCAACCCGGGCGCGCACGGCTTCTCGGAGATCCTCTACGCGTACACCTCGGGTGCCAACAACAACGGCTCGGCCTTCGCGGGTCTGAGCGCGGACACCCAGTGGTTCAACAGCACCATCGGCATCGCCATGCTGCTGGGCCGCTTCCTGCCGATCGTGTTCGTCCTCGCGCTCGCCGGCTCGCTCGCCGAACAGCGTCCGGTACCCGCCACCGCGGGCACCCTGCGCACGGACAAGCCGCTCTACGCCGGGCTGCTCGTCGGCACGATCGTCATCATCACCGGTCTCACCTACTTCCCCGCCCTCGCGCTGGGGCCGCTCGCCGAAGGGCTCGCGTCATGAGCACCATCACCCCACCCCGTGCCCCGCACGGTGACCTGCCCACGGGACACAAGCCGGCCGACCGTGTCGGCGGGGGTCTCTTCGACCCCGGCGCGCTGGTCAGGTCCCTGCCCGACGCGTTGCGGAAGCTCGACCCCCGCGTCATGGTCAAGTCCCCGGTCATGTTCGTCGTCCTCGTCGGATCCGTCGTCACGACGCTGCTGGCACTGAAGGACCCGACGGACTGGTTCGGCTGGGCGATCACCGCCTGGCTGTGGCTGACGACGATCTTCGCGAACCTCGCCGAGGCCGTCGCGGAGGGGCGCGGAAAGGCCCAGGCCGACACCCTGCGCAAGGCCAAGACCGACTCCGTCGCCCGCCGCCTCACCAAGGACGGCACCGGCGAGGAGCAGGTCCCCGGCACCGACCTCAGGATCGGCGACCTGGTGGTCTGCGAGGCGGGGGACGTGATCCCCGGCGACGGTGACGTCGTCGAGGGCGTCGCCTCCGTCGACGAGTCCGCCATCACGGGCGAATCGGCCCCGGTCATCCGGGAGTCGGGCGGCGACCGCAGCGCGGTCACCGGTGGCACCAAGGTGCTGTCCGACCGGATCGTCGTGAAGATCACCACCAAGCCCGGCGAGACGTTCATCGACCGCATGATCGCGCTCGTGGAGGGCGCGGCCCGGCAGAAGACGCCCAACGAGATCGCCCTGAACATCCTGCTCGCCTCGCTGACGATCGTGTTCCTGCTGGCCGTGGTCACCCTCCAGCCGTTCGCGATCTACGCCGGCGCCGAGCAGTCGATGATCGTGCTGGCCGCCCTGCTGGTCTGCCTGATCCCGACCACCATCGGGGCCCTGCTCTCCGCCATCGGCATCGCCGGCATGGACCGCCTGGTCCAGCGCAACGTACTGGCCATGTCCGGGCGGGCGGTGGAGGCCGCGGGTGACGTCTCCACGCTGCTCCTCGACAAGACCGGCACCATCACCCTCGGCAACCGCCAGGCCTCCGAGTTCGTGCCCGCCGAGGGCGTCACCGAGGCCGAACTGGCCGACGCCGCACAGCTCTCGTCGCTCGCCGACGAGACGCCGGAGGGCCGCTCGATCGTGGTCCTCGCCAAGGAGAAGTACGGGCTCCGCGAACGCCACCAGGGCGAACTCGCGCAGGCCGAATGGATCGGCTTCACCGCGCAGACCCGCATGTCGGGCGTCGACGTGGACGGCAGGAAGACCCGCAAGGGCGCCGCCGGTTCGGTCACCGCCTGGGTGCGCGAGCGCGGCGGACACGTCGCCGAGGACGCGGAACTCCTCACGCGCCGCATCTCCGAAGCCGGCGGCACCCCGCTCCTGGTCGCCGTCGAGGACGGCCGGGGCGCACGGATCCTGGGTGTCGTCCACCTCAAGGACGTCGTCAAGGACGGCATGCGCGAGCGGTTCGAGGAACTGCGCCGCATGGGCATCAGGACGGTCATGATCACGGGCGACAACCCGCTGACGGCCAAGGCGATAGCCGAGGAGGCCGGTGTCGACGACTTCCTCGCCGAGGCCACCCCCGAGGACAAGATGGCCCTCATCAAGCGGGAGCAGGCGGGCGGCAAGCTCGTCGCCATGACCGGCGACGGCACCAACGACGCGCCGGCCCTCGCCCAGGCCGACGTGGGCGTGGCCATGAACACCGGGACCTCGGCCGCCAAGGAGGCCGGGAACATGGTGGACCTGGACTCCAACCCGACCAAGCTCATCGAGATCGTCGAGATCGGCAAGCAACTCCTCATCACCCGGGGAGCGTTGACGACGTTCTCGATCGCCAACGACGTCGCGAAGTACTTCGCGATCATCCCGGCCATGTTCGCCGTGGCCCACCCCGGCCTCGACAGGCTGAACATCATGGGCCTGCACTCCCCGCAGTCGGCGATCCTCTCGGCCGTCGTCTTCAACGCGCTGGTCATCATCGCCCTCGTCCCGCTCGCCCTCAAGGGCGTCCGGTACAGGCCCACCAGCGCGGACACGATGCTCCGCCGCAACCTCGCCGTCTACGGACTCGGCGGTCTCGTGGCCCCGTTCATCGGCATCAAGCTCATCGACCTCGTCATCTCCCTCATCCCCGGCATTGGATGATCCGCATGAACAACTCGGTGTCCAACACCGCCCGACTCCTCGGTGCCGGGCTGCGCGCCCTCATCGTCCTGACCGTCCTGTGCGGTGTCCTCTACCCCCTCGCCGTCACCGGCGTCGCCCAGGCCGTCTTCCCCGCCAGGGCCAACGGCTCCGAGATCAAGGACGAAGACGGCCGGACCGTCGGCTCGTCCCTGATCGGGCAGACCTACAACCTCCCCGAGCGGAACCCCGACGACCCTGACGAGGCCGCGAAGCCGGACCTCAAGTGGTTCCAGCCGCGCCCCTCCAACGGTCTCGGCTCCAACAGCGTGAACACCCAGTACGCGCTGATCCTCTCGGGAGCCACCAACAAGGCCGCCGACAACCCGGACCTGGTGAAGCTGGTCCAGGACGCCAAGGCCGCGGTCGTCGCGGACAACACGACGAAGTCCTACAAGGTCGCGCCGCGGGACGTGCCGGCCGACGCCGTCACCTCATCGGGCTCCGGCCTCGACCCGCACATCTCCCCGGCGTACGCCGAACTCCAGGTCCACCGCGTCGCCGAGCGGAACGACCTCGGCGTCGGACAGGTCGAGAAACTGGTCGCCGACCACACCGAGGGCCGCATGCTCGGCTTCATGGGCGAACCCCGCGTCAACGTACTGGAGTTGAACACCGCCCTCAAGGCCCTGGTCGCCAAGGGCTAGCGCGGTCGCGACTCCGGGAGCCGACGGGACCCGCCCATCCCCCAGCCGTCGTGGCGGGGGTGGTCCGGGTCCCGCCGGCTCCCGCCCGCACTCGTCACCGAGGAAGACCGCGGCACCGGCGCCCCGTTGGGCCGGGCATCACCCCGTGGGGCCGGTCCCGGAGTGCGGTGCCAGGCTGCGCAGCACGTCGAACTCGTTGCCCTCGGGATCGGCCATGACCACCCAACTCCGGCCTGGCCCCTGCCCCACGTCCACCCTGGTGGCGCCGAGGCTCAGCAGCCTGGCCACCTCGTCGTCGGTACCGCGGTCGATGGGGCTGACGTCGAGGTGGAGCCGATTCTTCGCGGTCTTGCCCTCGGGCACCCGGATGAACACCACTGTGGGCGGCATCTGACGCGCCCGGACCTCCTCGACGGTCGGTTCCCAGGAACCGATCTCGACCTTGCCCTCGCCCCGGTCGATCACCTCGAAGTCCAGGACCGCGCACCAGAACTGAGCGAGGCGCTCCGGATCGTGGCAGTCGACAACCAACTCGGTGAACCTACTGGCCATGACGCTCCCAGGCAGTGCGGACGACGGCTCAGCCTAGAGGGCCCCGCGGCCGGTGGGGCAAGGCGGGGTTCCCGGCTCACGTTGCCGAACCGCTCGCGGACTTCCCCGAGGTCCGGGCCGTGCGGATCCGCCGGGCGCGCCGGCGCGTGGGGCACCGAGCCGCACCACCGGCTGCGCGGCCGGGTCCGCGAACGGGCCGGGCGGAACGGCCGGAGCCGCGGCAGTCCCGGACGCAGCCCTTCGCAGCGACGGCCGTGCGGTCGCCGGGCATTGTCACAGGCGCGGGCTAGTGTGCTGCGGGACGTACAAGTGGCCCCGACCTGGGAGAAGGCTCGCATGGCCAAGTTGATCTACATGTTCAATGTGTCCTTGGACGGCTACATCGCCGACGCGGACGGCAATTTCGACTGGGCGGTACCGGACGAGGAGTACTACTCCTTCATCAACGACGTGCTGCGGCCGGTCGGGACCTACCTGTACGGGCGCCGGCTGTACGACATGATGGCCGTCTGGGAGACCGACCCGTCCATCGCGGGCCGGTCGCCCGGGGCGCGGGAGTTCGCGGAGATCTGGCAGGCGGCCGACAAGGTCGTGTACTCCAGGACGCTGGACTCGGCCTCCACCACCCGGACCCGGATCGAAGGCGACTTCGACCCCGAGGCGGTTCGGCGGCTGAAGGCATCTTCCGAACGCGACCTCACCGTCGGCGGGGCCGCCCTCGCCGCCGACGCGATCGCCGCAGGGCTGGTGGACGAGTACCACCTGTTCGTCGGCCCCGCCGTGATGGGCGGCGGCAAGCCCTTCCTCCCCGACGGGGCCCGGCTCCACTTGGAGCTCCTGGACGAACGCCGGCTAACCAGCGGCGTGGTCTACCTCCGCTACCGAACCCAGCCGTGAGCACCCGGTGCAGCCGGGCCGGGGCAGACCGGGTGCGCCGGGTGCTCAGCCAATCCGTCCCCGGAGGACCTGTCGGGCGATTGTCAGCTGCCTGTCCCGCAGCGCGGTGCGGTCCTTGAGCACGTCGGGGTGATCGTCGAGCCAGCGCTGCTGCATCACGGCGAGTCTGGCGTAGGCGGTGCGCAGGTATCCGGTTTCCTGCTTGCAGTGGACGTCCGCCTTGGTCGCGGGGTGGGTGCGGATGTCCGTGTCGGGCGGCAAGGCTCTGATCAGGTCGAGGGGGTCCTTGGCCTGGACGCGGTTGGTGAGCATGCACTGCCGCCAGCCCTCGTTCGCCTCGCGGAAGTGGGAGTCGCGCTTGAGCCACCTGAACGCCGTCTGCTCCCCTTCGTTGAGCTGCATCCGCAGTTCCGTCCACCGCACCCGGCCGTCGCCCAGCATGTGCTTCTCCGCCTCGGCCTGGCAGCCTCCCGCCGGCATGCTCACCTTGAGCAGCTTGCCCTTGACGGAGATCTCGTGTCCGGGTCTGCCGTAGAGGGCGCGGTTGAAGGCCTCTCCTTGGGGCTGCTCGGGTGGGGCCTGCCTCTGACTGTCCGCGCCGATTTCTTCGAGGGTCTCGAGACCGAACGGCGTCGGGCGGGACACGGCCGCGTCGCCCGCCTTCGCCACCGGAGCGGGCTCGATGGTGAATCCGCGCTCGGCCATGCAGGAGACGAGAACCTGTTGCTGGGCGGTCGCGATCTGTTCGCCGCTCCGGGTCCAGGCGTAGAGCTGGGCGTAGATCGGCGGACGCAGGCCCTGTTCGGCCAGTGCGGCCGGGGACGGCGGACGATGGGGCCGGGGTTCGGGGTTCCGGGCCCTCGCGTCGGCGAGCGCCCAGGTCGTTGCTCCCACCGTGGCGGTCAGGACGCAGGCGGCGACGTATCGGCGAGTGCCGTGGAAGCTCAGTGCCATGTGAATCCTGTCGGGGTCCGGAACGTGCGGGCCCGGTTCGCGCCGGGCCCGCACGTTCGCCGAGGTCAGAAGCAGTCGGTCGACGTCCGGCCCGGGAGCGTCAGCCGGCTGGCCCGGTCCCGGAGGCCGGAGGGGAGCGGATCGCCGCTCTGCTTGCCCGCCTGGTCGACGGTGGAGGCGGAGTTGACGTAGTGACCGGGGTTCAGGCAGAACAGGAAGCCCGTTCCGTTGGTGTTGTCCCAGTAGTGGCTCTCGTAGTTCCCGGTGCTTGAATTGCTGGCCGAGTACACGTTGTTGTTGACCGGGCGGTTGAGACCGTTCCCGCTCACGTTGTACTCGTCGAAGGTGTCGTTGGAGAAGTCCGGATCGGAGTTGAAGAAGGACTGCCGTGCGGAGTTGATGTCGGTGTAGAAGACGCAGTGGTTGCCTTCGCCGCAGTTGGGGCCGGCGGCCGAGGGGGACGCGCCGACCAGTGCGAGCGTGGCGGTCATGACGGCCACTCCTGCGACTGCCGCGAGCTTTGTACGCATGTGCTGTCCTGCCTTCCCGGTGGTTCGCTGATGGGTGTTCTGATCGCTTCCGGAGCTGAACCCGAGCTTCACGCTGTGCCCTTTCGCGTTCTCCGCGACTCCGACGTCATCTCCACGGCCGGGGGCGCCTGTTGGACTGGTCGGCGTCGTTCTGGATGGGCGCACCCGTTCCTTCCTTGAAGGGAAGGGCCGAGGAGGCGGTGGGCCGGGTACGGGAAGCGATCGTTGTGAGACGCGGTATAGGGGCCGTATAAGTCCTGATGGGAACGCGTGCGGAGGTCGTCGGGCGTGGCTTCCGCCTACCGCGCGTCGCGGACCTTGGGGCATGCGGCAAGGGGTTGCCGGCCCGGGAGGCCGCGCCGCGCGGCAATCCGCTGATCCGCGTCAGTGAGGCGTCATGCGTGGCTCGGGCGGGCAGGCGCGGGTCCGAGTCGGAAAGGCTGGTGTACCTTCGGGCCGCCGGCGTTGATCCATGCAGCCTTGGGGGCGGCCAAGTGGAGTTGGGGATTCTGGGGGATCTGTCGGTCCGTCGCGAGGGCTTGCCGGTGGACATCGGATCGCCCAAGGCGCGTCTGCTGCTCGCGGTCCTGCTGAGCAGGCCCGACCGGCCCGTGCCTTCGGAGCTCCTGATGAGCGCACTGTGGGGCGAGCGACCGCCGCGCTCGGCGCGCAAGAACCTGCAGCTGTACGTCCATCAACTGCGCAAGGCACTGGGCCCGGAACGCGTCGAACGGCAGGGCGACGGCTATCGCGTGGTGGCGGGTGACGCGCTGGACGCCACGCGGTTCGAACGGCTGGCCCTCCAGGCGGAGGAGGCCCTGCGCAAGGGTGAGACGGCGGGCGCGCACGAATTGCACGGTGAGGCGCTGCGGTGCTGGAACGGGCCTGCGTTGGCGGAGTTCCTGGACACCGAAGCCGTCGCGACCCGGGCGGCCCGGCTGGAGGAGTTGCGTCTCGCCGTGCATGAGCGGTGGGCCGATTGCGGTCTGGCCCTCGGCAGGCATGCCGAGGTGGTCGTGGAGCTGACGGAGCTGCTGCACCGGCATCCCTTTCGCGAGTCGCTCCGCGGCCAGCTCATGACGGCCCTGTATCGCTCGGGCAGGCAGGCCGAGGCGTTCGGGCTCTACCGGCGGACCCATGCGCTGTACGGGACCGAACTGGGCGTCGAGCCCGGCCCGGGGCTGCAGCGCCTGCACCAGGCGATGCTCCGCGGCGATGAGGACCTCATGCCCGCTCCGGTCCCCGTCGCGGCACTGGTGCCGGTCGGGGCCAACCCCTACCGGGGCCTGCCGGCGTTCACCTCCTCGGATCACGACCGGTTCTTCGGCCGCGACCGGCTGTGCGGGCTCCTGTGGGAGCGCGTGGAACGCTTCCCGGTGGTCGTGGTGTTCGGCGCGTCGGGATCGGGGAAGACCTCGCTGCTGGCGGCGGGCCTGCTGGGCCGGATCCGGCGGGACACGACCGCTCGATGGCAGCCGGTCATGATGACACCGACCGACCAGCCGGTGAAGCAACTGGCGGCCTCGCTCGCGGAGCACGACCGGCCCGCCGGTCAACTGCTGCTGGTGGTCGATCAGTTCGAGGAACTGTTCACCCTGTGCTCCGATCCCGCGGTACGGGAGGAATTCGTCGCCGGGCTGTTGGCGGCGTCCCATGCCGGAACGAGGGTCGTACTCAGTGTCCGTGCGGACTTCTTCGTCCAGATGACCGGGCTGAGCGAGCTGGCGCCGGCGCTGATGAGCAAGGCGCAGCTGCTGGTCGGTCCGCCGTCGGCCGCGGAGCTGCGGGAGCTGATCGTCCGGCCGGCGGATCTTGAGGGCTGCTCGGTCGACGCCGATCTCCTGGCCACCGTGGTGGCGGAGGCGTCCGGCGCCGCCGCCGCACTCCCCTTGGTGTCCCACGCGCTGCGGGAGACCTGGCGCAAGCGGGCCGGCCGCACCCTGACTCTCGCGGCGTACCAGGCGGGGGGCGGGATGCACGGTGCGATCGCCCAGACCGCCGAACACGTCTACTCCGAGTTCGAACCCGCCGAGCAGGACCTGGTGCGCCGGCTCATGCAGCGGTTGATCAGCCTGGACGAGGACGGGGTGCGGGACAGTCGTCGACGGGTCCCGCAAACCGAACTCGACGGGATGGGCCCGGTCGCCGCGCTCGCGGATGTGGTCGACGAGCTGGTGGCGGCGCGCCTGGTGGTCGTGGACGAGGACCGGGTGGAGATCGCCCATGAGGCGCTCATCGTGGCGTGGCCCAGGCTGCGGACCTGGCTCAGCGAGGACCGCCGGCGCCTGGTCGTACGGCAGCGGCTCACTGCCGCTGCCCGAGTCTGGCAGCAGTCGGGGCGGGACACCGGAGGGCTCTATCGGGGCTCGGGGCTGGCCGACGCGCGCCCGCACCGCCCGGAGTCGAACCTACTGGAGCGTGAGTTCCTCGACGCCAGCGAGGAACTGGCCGAGTCCGAACTCGCTGCGTCGCGGCGCCGGGTCCGCCGGTTGAGGGTCCTGGCGATGGTGCTGGCGGTGCTGCTGGTGGCGACCGTGGCCGGGGGCGGTGCCGCCTGGCAGCAGCGGCAGGTGGCACAGCGCGAGCACCTGACCGTCCTGGCCCATCAGGCGGCGCTCACGTCGCGCTCGCTGGTCGCCACCGACCCGGACGTCGCCCGGGCGCTCGCCCTGGCCGCCCATCGGCTGCATCCCGACGCCGACACCCTGGGCGCGGTGATCAGTACGTCGGCGTCCGCGCAGCCCAGCGTCGCACTCAACACGAACGGGCCCGCGTCGTTCGGCCTGGCCCTGTCCCCTCACGGCTCGCTGGTGGCCGCGGCCACCAGCGACGGCACCGTGGAGCTGTGGGATCCGAAGCGACACAGGAGGCTGGCCTCCTTCACCGAGCATGTCGTCAAGCCGCTCCCCCAGGGGTTCTTCGCGCTGAGGGTGGCCTTCAACGCCGACGGTACCCGGCTGGCGTCCCTGGCCCGGTCGAACAATCCGAAGCAGCCGACCGGAGGCTCGGTCGTCGTGCGGGACGTCCGGTCGAGGAAGGTGCTGTTCAAGCAGGTCGTGTCCGGCGACCTCAGCAACGGTCTGGCCTTCAACGCCGACGGCACGGTCGTGGCCTACGGCACCGGCAAGGGCACACGGGTGGCCACGCTGGGCGGTGGCAAGGCCGCGTTCCTGCCCACCGGAATGCCCGCGGCACTCAGCCTGGCCGGCGATCAGCGCTCGCTCGCCGTCACCCGTACCGACGGGACGGTGGCCGTCTGGGACATCGAGACCGGTCGCCGTCGCTTCGAGTTGCCCACCGAAGGCGCCCAAGTGGCCCGGTTCGGCTCCACATCCGATGTCCTGGCCACGGCCTCCGAGGAACACGGCATCAGGTTCTGGCGGCTCACCGGCCGCTCGGCCCGCCAGTTCGCCGACCTCCCGGTGCAGACGGCCTTCCCCTGGATGATCTCCGCGCCGGTCGGTGACCGGATCGCGATCGCCGACGAAGAGGGCATGATCTCGGTCTGGGACTACCGGCGCCGCGAGCAGATCGCCCGCCACGCCGACCGCTACCGCTCGGAGACCATGGCTCTGGACCTGGCACCGGACGCGAGCACGGTGGTCTCGGGCGGCCTGGGACGCACCATCGTGGTGCGCCGTACGGCCCTTCCCTTCAGCGGTCACGGCGGCGCCGTGAACGACGTGGACGTCAGCCCCGACGGCCGGCTCGTCGCCTCCGCCGGCGACGACAGGTCCGTACGGATCTGGAATGCCTCCGGCGCCGCCGAACGGCTGCTCGGCGGACACTCCGACCATGTCAAGGCAGTCGCGTTCAACCCGGACGCCACGGTACTGGCGGCCGTGACGCGCGACCACACCCTGACTCTGTGGAACCCGTCGACCGGGCGGCGCCACACCACCATCGCCTTCACCGGAATAGGCACCGGCACGGACGTCGCCTTCAGCCCGGACGGCAGCACGGTCACCGTGATGTCGCTGGGAGGAACGTTCCGGTGGAAGGTCGGCGACCCGGCACACCCCCGCCGACTGCCGGCGCCGGCCGGCCCGCGCACCTCGACCGCCATGGCCTACCCCGCCCGGGGCGGCCTCCTCGTCGCGAGCACACCGGCCGGCGGCATCGCCGCGTGGAGCACCGCCGACGACCGGCTGGTGAAGGCCTTCCCGGCCACGCAGGGGTCGACGCAGGACATCGCGGCCACTCCGGCGGGCGATCTGATCGCCACCGCCGGCTCGGACCACACGGTGCGCCTGTGGTCGACCCGGACATGGAAAAGCAGGGGCACCCTGACCGGCCACACCGCGGCGGTCGGCACGCTCGCCTTCAGCAGGGACGGGCGCCTCCTCGCCTCGGCAGGCGAGGATCACACCATCGTCGTCCGGGACGTACGGACCCACCGGCGCATCGCCACCCTCACCGGCCACTCGGCAGACGTGCAGGGCCTGGCGTTCACCCCGGACGGAACCCTGCTGTCCGCGGGCGCCGACCAGCGCATCATCCACTGGCCGCTGACCGCGACCGAAGCCATCCGGCGCATCTG
Organism: Streptomyces fructofermentans; assembly: GCF_014651055.1. Taxonomy (GTDB): domain Bacteria; phylum Actinomycetota; class Actinomycetes; order Streptomycetales; family Streptomycetaceae; genus Streptomyces; species Streptomyces fructofermentans. The sequence continues at coordinate 29,955 of NZ_BMWD01000007.1, read as the reverse complement.
CCGAGCCACCGCCGTCCCGCCCACCGCGGCGCAACTCGACCGCCACCTCCCCGGCCAGGACACCGGCGCGCTCTGCCCGCAGCCCTGACCCGGGCACGCCGCCGGCACGGTGTGCTCCCCCGCAAGCGGTCCGGGGCCGGCACCACCGCCCAGGACGGCCGGGTGACCTGCGGAAATACCCGCGCTATACCGACGCGGTGCACGCTCAGCGCACCGGTCGCTCCCCCCGCCGGCGAGCTCACGATGAGGGCCGTGCACGGCTGCCGCCACCTCGGCCCTCATCGTGACCGCCATGCGGGCGACACACCGCGACCGGACGCGGCCGTCCCGCAGCGCCCAGCCACAGCGGAAGGGCAACTGCCGTCCCATCGCCGCGCGCACAACCCGTCCCGGACACGCATGAACCCGGCACCAAAGAAGGAGGCACGTTGATATCCCTCATCCGCACCCTCACCCCGGCGCTGCTCGGCAGACTGCTCGTGGTTGTCGCCGCCCTCGTCGTCCTGCCCTGGCAGACCGCGGCACCCGCCGCCGCGGCGGCCCCGCCCATCGCCTTCCAACTGCCGTTCACCTGCGGCCAGCAGTGGAGACTCGACAGTTGGGCGCACGCACCCGCGCTCGACATGGTCCGCGAGCCCAACCAGGCCGGCACCGAAGGAGCACCGGTGCTGGCTCCGGCCTCCGGCACGGTCCGGCAGTCCTTCTACCACTCCAACGCCGGCAACGTGATCCAGATCAACCACGGGCAGCGCTACTTCACGACCTACCTGCACCTGCAGAGCCGCGAGGTCAGCGTGGGCCAGACGGTGCAGCGCGGCCAGCTGATCGGCCGGGTCGGCAGGACGGGGCCCACCTCGAACGACCACCCGCACCTGCACTTCGAGCTCGCCTACGACGCCGACAACAACGGATCCGCCACCTGGGGCAACTCCACCTCCGAACGGATCCGCCCCTGGTTCAACGGCGTCGAGTACGGCCAGGCCAACGGCCGGACCTGGCGGAACGTCACCAGCAACAACTGCGGCGGCACGCCACCGCCCACCTGCAGCGGCGTCAACCTCGACTTCACCGCGTACCCCCTCATCCAGCAGGGCTCCAACAGCAGTCTGGTCAAGGCGGCGCAATGCCGGCTGATCGCCGCGGGACACAATCCGGGAGAACCGGACGGCGACTTCGGGCCCAACACCGCATCGGCGACGACGGCCTTCCAGTCCGCCCGGGGCCTCACGGCCGACGGTGACATCGGCCCCAGGACCTGGACGGCCCTGTTGTCGTACGGCTCGACACCGGCGCTTCAGAACGGGTCGACCGGCGCGGACGTCAGCCGACTGCAGCGGGCACTGACCGCGGCACTCGGCCGCACCGTGGGCATCGACGGGGACTTCGGCCCCAACACCGAACAAGCCGTGCGCGACTACCAGACCACCCGCGGCCTCGGCGTCGACGGCGACGTCGGCCCGCAGACCTGGACAGCCCTGCAGGCCGGACGATAGGCACCCTCGTGGGCGGGGAAGCACGGCGACTCCGCCCACGACCGGCGCCGGACCGTCCGCGAGGACGTCCGGCGCCCGCCCGCACACCGGGCACCCCGCCTGCTCGCCCCGTTTGACTCGCGGCCACCCGCTGCCGGGTCCGCCCAGGCCACGACCCACATGGTCCCGCCGTACCCAGGTCACGGCCAGGGCTCAGAACACCTGGTCAAGGTGTGGGAGGCACCGCCCGGTCCAGCGGGTCCAGGTCGCCGTACAGGGCCGCGTGCAGCGCGGCGGCGAGCTCACGGACGCGCTCCTCGCTCGACGTGGTGCGCATCATGAAGTAGATCGGTCCCCTGTAGGCGTCGATGTCGACCTCGTGGTTGTCGACGAGGCGGGTGATCGCGTTCCGGAGGGCCTCGTTCACCTCGTTGTCGACCATGTGTCCGGGGCCTGCCGTGAGCGTGTCCGCCTTCACCGTCCACCGCGGGCCCTCGGACTCGATGGCGACGAACACGGCCTTGTGTGCCATGGCCTGCCGGTACGCCTTGTGGAAGGCGTTGGTGCCGCTGGCGACCGGGACGAGGTGGGCGGGGCAGGGGACCGGCAACGCTTGCATGAAGAAATTGTGCAATATGTTCGAAATTGTCACACCTGGTGGCCCCGCTGCGGGCAGTCACTCCCTGTACGCGGCTGTCGCGGTCTCGATGAACGATCGGATCAGCGGGTTGCCGTCCCCCTCGTTCCACGCGACGACCACCCGGCTCGGCGCCATGTCGGCCAGCGGCACCACGGCCAGTTCCGGGGGCAGGTCGTGCCCGAGCGGGGCCATGCCGACCGTCCCGTTCCACAGCACGGCCTGCAGGCACTCCTGGACGGCGCGCACCACCGGGCCCTCGCGGGGCTCGCCGCCGTTCCAGTACGCCTGCCAGAGCGGGTCGGTTCCGTGCGGGAACTGGAACCAGCGGCGGTCGCGCAGGTCGGCCAGGTACAGCTGTCCGCGGCGGGCCAGTGGGTCGTCGGCGCGCAGGACCGCGCCCACCGGGTCGGCTCGGAGGTCGCGCACGGTCAGCGCGGCCTCGTTGAACGGCGCGCGGGTCAGCGCCACGTCGACCAGGCCGGCGCGCAGACCGCAGGTCGGGTCGGTGAGGTCGGTGTCGCGGACCCGGATGTCCACACCGGGGTGGCTCCGTCGATAGGCCGCTGCCAGCCTGGTCGTTCCCCGGTCCGTGCTGTCCCCCAGGATGCCGACGGTGATGGTGGCGACGTCGGCCGCCGCGCCCACCCGCACGCGGAGGCGGTCGGCCCGGTCGAGCAGTGACCGTGCCTCGTCGAGCAGCACGGCGCCCACGGGTGTGAGCGTGACACCGGCGGGCGAGCGGACGAGGAGCGGGGCCCCGACCTCGGTCTCCAGCCGCTTGATCGCCCGGCTCAGCGGTGGCTGGCTCATGTGCAGGCGGGTGGCGGCCCGGCCGAAGTGGAGTTCCTCGGCGACCGTCACGAAGTAGCGCAGGGTACGTAGCTCCACGCTGCGACGATACCCAACAGGTATCGGTTCGGCGGAACGGGTCTTGGACAGTCGCAGGGCCGGGGCGGTGCACTCGGGGCATGCGCGAGCGAGTTCCGACGTCGTCGGCCGGCTCCGCCGACCTCAACGACCCCGTCGAACCGGTGGCCGGTGACCGGCGGTCCCGGGGGCGGCAAGGCGGTCGCTCGCGGCCGTCAGCCTCCGGGCCACTCAGGCAGTGGCCCGGGCCCTCTCCAGGGGGCCGCCCTGGAATCGACGGGCCACCCCGACCGGTGGCCGCGGATGGGAACCATGCACATCGCCTACTGGATCGTCGCCGGACTGCTCGCCTTGTTCTACCTCTACTCGGGCGCGATGAAGGTCTTCCGGAGCCGGGAGGAGCTCCGTCCGATGATGGCCTGGGTCGACCGGATGCCCCTGTCCGCCGTCAGGGCATTGGGAGCGGTGGAGGTACTCGGCGCGATCGGGCTGGTCCTGCCGCCCCTGACCGGTGTCGCCCCCTGGCTGGCGACGGCCGCGGCCACCGGGTTCGTGCTCCTGCAGATCGGCGCGATCGCCGTCCACCTGACCGGCGAGGACCGCCAGGTCGCACTCAACGTCGGGCTCGTCGCCACCGCGGGGGTGACGATCTGGCTGACCACCGTCTGACGGGGGCGCGCCCGGCTGTCCGGGTCCGACGGGCGGCGTTCGGACCTTGTCACACGATGGGGCGACGGTTGGGCCCCGCCACGCAACGGGGCCCGGCCGCGCACCGACGAGGAGTCGGGGTCCGTTCTCATCGGTGCGGCAGCGGGTGACGGCGGATCAGTTGAACCAGCAGCCGTTGCCGCTGGCCAGGCGCCAGAGCAGCAGGTCACGGGTGATGGGGCCGTAGACCCCGTCGATGTCCTCCGGGACATCGGTGTGGTGGTCCTGCGCCTCGGTCAGCGCCTTCTTGGTGTTGGGGCCGAAGTCCCCGTCCTCGACGAGCGGCCAGTAGGACCTGCTGGACCCGTAGGCCTGGTAGAAGCACTTGTTGAGCGCCCGCTGCAGTTCAAGTACTCCAGCCCCCGCATTTCCCTGGGCGAGCGCGCACACGGTGGAGCCGGTCGCCGCGTGCACGGGAACGCGCATGTAGATGTTGTTGTAGCCGGGCACCGCCTTGGCGGAGTTGCATGTCGGGATGGCCGCCGCTGCCGGTGAGGCGTTGAACGCGGCTCCACCGACGACGAGCAGCCCGGCAACAAGAGTGGTGACGGCTCGGTACATCAAGACCTCCAGGTCCGGGACCGTCCCGATGACGGTCCGCAGCGCCGTCATCGTGACAGCCGAGATCGTGCCGCCCACAGGCTCTGCGAGCAGGCTCGAAGTGCGCAGGTGGCGGACGGGAATTCGTTGCTCCGGACCGTCTCGAGCACGCGGTGCGCATGGCTTGCGGTTCGTGCGACGTACGGTTCATACGGCGCTCGGCGCACGGGGCGGCGAGGAGCCGTACGACCGGGGCCGCCCGGCGCCCTGCAGCGCTCCGACCTGACAGGCCCCTACTCCTCGGCCCGGCACAACTCGGTGTAGCGGTCCCACAGTTCGGGGCGGGTGTCATCCATGTACCAAGCGCGCAGGAAGAGTTCCAGGAATGCGCTCTCCGCCGCGTCGCTCCGGCGGCGGTGGCGCTCCGGGTCGGACTCGACGTACGCGGCGACCGGCCGGGGACCGTTCGGGCCCTCGGCCACCGTCACCCGGTAGACGCCGTACCCGGACCGGCTCCGGTGCAGGTGCAGTTGCCCGTCCTCCAGGTACGCCTCCCACTTCTCGTCCATGTCCCGCGAGCGGATGCCGTGCCGGACGCGCTGCCACTGGCCGGCGGTCCACTCCAGGTCCGGCGGCGGAATGGGCTGCGGGCGCCGCGGCGGCGTCACCTCGTGGCCGAGTGCGGCGCGGCCGAGGTCCTCACCCGGCACGTCCTCCGCGACCCACTCGGGCAGCGGCTCGCACGCGGCGCGCCACTCGGCGGGGATGCCCTTCGTACCCACCCGGGCGGCGACGATCCCTCCGACGATCGCGCAGGTGGTGTCCACGTCGCCGCCCGCGGACGCGCACTCCCACAGTGCCCGCTCGAAGTCGTCCAAGTGGCTGGCCGCGCACCACAGGGCGAACGGCACGGTGTCCACCGCGCTCACCTCCCGCCCGTTGCCCAGCCGGTGTGCCGCGTACCCGGCGTGCGGTTGGTCCAGCAGCCGACGCGCCTCGGCCACCCCCGAGCGCACCCGTCCCGGCGGTGTGAGTTCTTCCACTGCGGCCAGCAACCGGGCCCCGGTCAGGGGCTGTTCGCCGCGGCGAGCCGCGTACGCGGCGGCCACCGCAACGGCGGCGGCCCCGGCCGCCGCCTCGGGGTGGGTGTGCGTCACCCGTGCCGACCTGCCGGCCTGGGCGGCCGCCTCGGCCGGGTCCACGGCGAACCAGGCACCCAGGGGCGCCACCCGCATCGCGGCCCCGTTGCCCCAGGAGCCCTGGCCGTCGAACAGTCCGGCGGCCAGCTCCCGCCACCGCCCGCCCTCGCGGACCAGACGCAGCAGCCTGTTCATCGCCGGACCGTAGCCGCGGTCGAAGTCGTGCCTGCGGGCGAAGCCCTGGGCCAGATCGTCCTGGTCCACGCTGCCGCGGTCGCGCAGTACGTCGAGGACTGAACAGGCCATCTCCGTGTCGTCCGTCCACGGCCACGGAGCGGCGGGCAGCCGGCGTTCGCGGAGGCACGGGAGGTTGTCCGGCACGAAGAACTGGGCGCCGAAGGCGTCGCCCACCGCGAGCCCGCGCAGGGAGTCGCGGGCGGCCGAACGGTGGTCGAGGGAAAGGGAGTCGGAGGAAGGGGAGCCGCCGGAGGAGGTGTCCGAGGAAGGGGAGTCTGCGGGAGGCGGGTCGGAAGGGCCGAGGTCGGGAGGTCGAGTGGGCATCGGCCCCATCCTGCCAACGCGCCCCGCCACCTCGCCACGGCATTCCTGCTGGACTCGCGGATCGAACCGCGCGACCCGCGGACCGCCGCCGCCAGAACAGCAGCCGCTAGGACAGCAGCCGCCGTTCCTTGGCCACGGCGACCGCTCCCGCCCTGGTGTCCACGCCGAGCTTGTCGTAGATCCGGCCCAGGTGGGTCTTGACGGTCGCCTCGCTGATGAACAGCGCCCGGGCGATGTCGCGGTTGCCCAGTCCCCGGGCGAGCTGCGCGAGGATGTCGTGCTCGCGGTCGGTGAGCGTGGGCCGCGGGGCGCGCAGGTTGGCCATGACCCGGCTGGCGACCGGCGGCGAGAGTGTCGTACGCCCCTGCGCGGCGGCGTGGATCGCGGCGAACAGTTCCTCCGGCCGCTCGGCCTTGAGCAGGTAGCCGGTCGCTCCGGCCTCGATGGCACGGGTGATGTCGGCGTCCGTGTCGTACGTGGTCAGGACGAGGACGTGCGGAGCGCCGTGGGACGCCGTCAGCCGGCGCGTGGTCTCCACCCCGTCGATGCCCGCGCCGAGTTGGAGGTCCATCAGGACCACGTCGGGCGTGAGCCGGGCGGCCAGCGCGAGCGCCTCCTCGCCGGTTCCGGCCTGCCCGACGACCTCGATGCCGGGCTCACTGCCGAGCAGGGCGAGCAGTCCGGCGCGTACGACGGCGTGGTCGTCGCACACCAGGAGGCGCACGGGGCGCGCAGGCTCCTGTCCGGCGGGCAGGTCGGTCATCGCGGCGTCTCCTCGGTGTGCTGGGTGACCGGTACGGCGGCGGTCAGGACGGCGCCCTCCCCCGGTGCGGACTCGATGGCCAGCGTGCCGCCGAGCTGGCGCATCCGGGCCCGCATCGCCCGGATTCCGTGTCCGCGGCCGTCGGACGGGGCACCGGTGTCGGCCGCGGGGTCGAAGCCGCGGCCGTCGTCGGCGACGTCGAGGACGACCTGGTCGTCGAGTCGGGTGAGCGTGAGCGCGGCGGTTCCGGCACCCGAGTGCTCCCGTACGTTGGCGAGGGCGCCCTGGGCGATCCGCAGCAGCGCGGACTGCGCGCGGTCGGACAGCGGGATCGTACGTCCGCCGCCGTCGATGTGGACCCGGACGGTGAGGTCGGCCCCGGACTCGCGGGCCGCGAGCAGCCGGAGCGCCGCTTCGAGCCCGCCGCCCCTGGCGAGGTCGGCGGGTGCGAGGTCGTGCACGAAGCGACGGGCCTCGGCGAGGTTGTGCTCGGTGACGGACGTGGCGGTACGCACGTGCCCGCGTGCCGTGGCCGGATCGTTCTCCCAGGTCCTCAACGCCGCCTGGAGCAGCATCTGCTGGCTGGACAGCCCCTGGGCGAGGGTGTCGTGGATCTCCATGGACAGCCGCTGGCGCTCGGCGAGGACGCCCTCGCGGCGCTCGGTCGCGGCCAGTTCCCTGCGGGTGCGGATCAGGTCGTCGATGAGTGCGCGCTGACGGTCCGCCTGCCGTCGCGCGTGCGTGAACACCGCGGTGGCGAGGGTGGCGACGGCCGCCGGGCCGATCACCAGGTCGAGGCTGAACCGCGGTGCCAGGGCGAGTTGGGCGAGGACGACGAGCAGCGTGAGAAAGGCGACGAGGGCGTACGCGGCGGCTGTCGGGAGTGTGCGGAGGGCGGCGTACAGCAGCGGCACCGCAACCCACGCGAAGCTCGGCGCGACCACGACGAGGACCGCCCAGGTGACGACGACGGCACCCAGGCGGGCCAGGCGCGGGGCCGGCGGCCAGGTGTCGCGCACCCGCTCCGGGCGCGGTCGGGCGTTCGGAACGCCGCCGATCGCGTAGAGGAGGGCGAGTACGAGGGTCAGGGCGATCACCCAGGGCGCGCGGGGCTCCTCCGCGTGGCGCTGGAGGAACCGGACGAGGCAGGTGGCCAGCAGTACGTAGAAGACGACGTGCATGACCGTCGCGAGCCTGCGCTCGTCCGGATCGGCGGCGGACGCGGTGTCCTCCGGGGGCGAACCGCTGGGATCGGGCCGCACGTGTGCCTCCTGCCGTAGAGCCGCGCGGAGTCGTCCGGAGCGGTCCGGGTTCGGTCCCTGCCTTCCGTCCGGGCCGGGAGCCTGCTCCGGTACCGGCCGTGGACCGGGCGATGGTTCCGGGCCCCGAACCGGCTTCGAACTGGGCAGACACCTCCATTGTTGCCCGGCGGCCGGCACGTGTGGGTCAACCGATCGGTTGATGCCCGTGTCGGCCGTCCGGCGCGCCGCGTCCAGCCGGAACGCCGACGGCCGGGTACCGGTCGCGGACCCAGGATGGAGTGCAGAGCGGGAGGCCCCCGGGGCCGGAGCCCGCCACCACCATCCGCAGACATCCAGGAATGGGCAGCCATGAAGCACGTCAAGAAGGTCTCCCGTCGTACCCGTGCCGTCACCGGTGGCGCCCTCGTCGCCGCCGTCGCCCTCGGCGGCTTCGGCGCCTACTCGGCGAACGCCTCCTCCCCGGCACCCGCCGCCCGGGCGGCGGTCGCGGCCGACGCCTCGAACAAGGACCTGACGCAGTCCACCCACCTCACCGTGGACGCGGCCGGCCGCGCCGCGCAGGCCGCGCTCGACGCCGCGCGGAAGGACAACCAGCGTGTCACCGTCGCGGTCGTCGACCGCAACGGCAACACCATCGTCACCCTTCGCGGTGACGGCGCGGGCCCGCAGTCGTACGAGTCGGCCGAGAAGAAGGCGTACACGGCGGTGTCGTGGAACGCGCCCACCTCCGAGCTGGCCGAGCGCCTGAAGCAGGCGCCGAACCTCAAGGACATCCCCGGCACCCTGTTCCTCGCGGGCGGGGCGCCGGTCACCGCCAAGAACGCGCCCGTCGCGGGCATCGGCGTGGCGGGCGCGCCCTCCGGCGACCTCGACGAGAAGTACGCCCGGGCGGGCGTCGCGGCCCTCGGCAAGTAGGGTCCGCCCCGCGGCCCCCGCAGCCCCCGTACGCCCCTCCGTCCTCTCCGTGCCTCGCGCGTCACCCCGCGGCCCCGCTCGTCCTTCGGCGGGGGCGCGGGTGCCGTGCGGAGGCGGTGACCCGGCTGCGGGCCGCGGGGGCAGTGTCGGCCCAGTGAACAGGACCCGCTCGTCCCCCGGAACCCTTCGGAATCGCACATCCGTCGGAGCCGTCCCACCCTGCGGTGAGGGCATATGCGGATCAACCGGCATCCGGCTTGAAGGACACCGGTCAGGCGGCCGATCGTTGCCCTCATGCCCCTCGCGCATCCCGCTCCCGACCTGGCCGACCTGTCCCACCTGCGTGACTACGCCTTCGACTGGGCGCTGGTGGACGTGGAGACCTCCGGGCTGGTGGCCCGTCGCGATCGCGTGCTCTCGGTGGCCGTCGTGACACTCGGCCCCGACGGCCGGCAGACCGGCGAGTTCTCGACCCTGCTCGATCCCGGCTGCGATCCGGGTCCGGTCCACGTCCACGGGCTGACCAGGGAACGGCTGCGCGGCGCTCCGACGTTCGCGCAGGTGGCCGGGCGGATCGGCGCGATGCTCCAGGACCGGGTGATGGTCGCGCACAACGCGCAGTTCGACTACGACTTCCTGGCGCACGAGTTCGCTCGCGCCGGGCAGTCGCTGCCCGTGGGCAGACGGCTGTGCACGCTGGCACTGAACCGGCGTGTGGACCCGCCGACCAGCGACCTCAGGCTGGGCACGCTCGCCGCCCACTACGGCGTCCCCCAGGTGAACGCGCACGACGCCCTCGACGACACCCGGGTCCTGGCCGGAATCCTGCGCTCCTCGCTACGGGAAGCCGCCCTCCTCGACCTGCCTCTGCCCCTCGTTCCGTGCCCGCCCCGGCAGGACCCGCGGTTCACGCCCCGGTCGGCGAAGACCCCCTGCGCCTTCCGCAACCCGGGCCGCCCGGCGCCCGGCGGACCGCTGCGGCAGGGCATGAAGATCGCCGTCACCGGGGAGACCCGTACCCCGCGCGCCGAGCTGGTGGCACGCGCCGTCGCCGCGGGCCTGAACGTCATGAGTTCCGTCAGCCGCCACACCAGCGTGCTGGTCACCGACGACGGCGGCTCCGGGTCCGCCAAGGCGCGGCGCGCGCGGGCCGAGGGCGTACCTGTCGTCGACGAGCGGACCTTCCTGCGCCTGCTGGGCGATGTGCGGGCCGGAGTGCCGCACGACATCTCCGCCGCCGACGCTGCCGTACCGCCCGCCGCGGCACCCGTGGCCCGTCCGCCGTCGGCTCCCGTGCCGGCCGAGCCCGCCGAGCCGGAGCTGTCCGGGACCAACGTCACGGCACCGGACACACCGGAGTCCTTCGGTCCCGGCGCACCCGGTACACCGGCGGCGGTCCCCGCGGCCCGGACCGAGCCCGTCGGACAGGGGACCAGGGCGCCATCCGCCGGGCGGCGCCGTTCTCCTCGCGGGCCCCTGTCCGGGCGGCGCGTGCTCGTCCTCGGCGGTACGCACCCCCGGGCCGCGGCGACCCGTGCGCGGATCGTCGACCTCGGTGCGGCCGCGGCCATCAACCTGTCCGCGAGCGTCACCGATGTCGTACTCCTCGACGGCGGCGAGACCGATCGCCGGATGAGCCGAATCACCTCCCTCGAGGTCCCCACGCACCCGCCCGCCTGGCTCGACGCGCCCCACGTGACCGGGTCCCGGGCCTCCGGCGACCGGCGCGCGGTCGTGAACGTGCTGCCCCGCGGCGGCGTCGTGGACCTTCCGCTGCCCGACTCCCCCGCTCAGGACGTCTCCTGGACGGTCACCGCGGCCTGGGCGCAGAACACGGCGTGCGAGGTGGACGTGGTGGCCTTCGTCGTGGACGAGGACGAACAGGTCGCGTGCGACGAGGACTTCGTCTTCTACGGGGCTCCGGAGAACCCGAGCGAGGCCGTACGCCTGCTCAGCGACGGACCCAGCGAGCAGACGATCGCCACGCGGCTCGCCTCGCTGCCGCCGTCGGCCCGCAAGGTCGTGGTCGCGGCGGCCATCGACGGCAGTCCCACCTTCGGGGACATCGGCGCGATCCACATCGCCGCCGGACCGGGCACCGGCGCGGCGCCGCTCGTCCAGTCCACCCTCGACGCCGCCACGTCCGAACGCACCATGCTCCTTGCCGAGTTGTACCGCCGCGGACCGCTCTGGCGGCTGCGCGCGGTCGGCCAGGGCTACGACCACAGCCTCGACGCGCTCGCCCGCCACTACGGCGTCACCGTCGTCGAGTGACCGGGGCGGTCGGGTGGGGTGAATCCACTCGCCCTCCCGGTCGGCCCGCCGCTACCGTGCCACCGTGATGACCGCCGACGACGTGCTGACCGTCCTCGCCGTGCTGCGGGGAGCCGGGACCGAGGTGTGGGTGGGCGGCGGGTGGGGGGTCGACGCCCTGGTCGGGGAGCAGACACGCCCCCACCGTGACCTGGACCTGATGCACCGGCAGGAGCAGGAGCCGGCAGTCCTCGCGGCGCTCGCCGGTGCCGGGTTCGCCGAGACGCTCGACCTGCGCCCCGTACGGTTCGTGGTCGCGGACGCGCGCGGACGCGAGATCGACCTGCATCCGCTGGTCTTCGCGGCGGACGGGTCGGCGGTGCAGGCCTCCCCGGACCCGCACCGCCCGTTCCCCTATCCCGCGACGTGCTTCGTCGACGGCACGATCGGGGGTGCGCCTGTCCCGTGCCTGTCGGTCGAGCAGCAGGTCTTCTTCCACCAGGGGTACGAACCCGCCGAACACGACCGCCACGACATGGCGCGGCTGCGGCGGGCCTTCGGCGTGGCCACCCATTTCTGACGTGCGTCCGGTGGCGCCGGCCACGCCCCGCGGCCGTCGCCGGGCCCCGCTCGGCGGCGCGCCCGGGTCCGGACGGTGCGCCGAGCGGGGCCGGCCCTCTCGCGGCCTCAGGTCCGCAGCCACACCGCCGTGTCGGAGGGCAGCCTGCCGTCGGCGTCCAGCGGTCCGCTGGAGAGCAGGATCTCCGTGTGGTCGGGCAGGGTGGCCGGGGTCTCCGCGAGGTTCGCCACGCAGACCAGGTCCGGGGAGCGGTGGAAGGTGAGGACGCCGTCGGCGGAGGGCAGCCACCGCAGGGGGCCGTCACCGAGGGCGGGGTCGGCGCGGCGCAGTCCCAGTGCGGCGCGGTAGAGGTTCAGCATGGAGTCGGGGTCGGCGGCCTGGCGGTCGGCGGCGTAGTCGGGCCAGCCCTCGGGCTGGGGCAGCCAGGGTTCGGTGCGTGAGCCGAAGCCCGCGTACGGGGCGTCGGCCGTCCACGGCAGCGGGACGCGGCAGCCGTCGCGGCCGGGATCGGTGCCGCCGGAGCGGAAGTGCATCGGGTCCTGGATGCGGTCCCGGGGGATCTCCGCCTCGGGCAGGCCGAGTTCCTCGCCCTGGTAGATGTAGACGGAGCCGGGCAGCGCGAGGGCGAGCAGGGCGGCGGCGCGGGCCCGGCGGGTGCCGAGCCGCAGGTCGGCGGGGGTGCCGAAGGCCTTGGTGGCGAAGTCGAAGGCCGTGTCCTGGCGTCCGTAGCGGGTGACCGTGCGGGTGACGTCGTGGTTGCACAGCACCCAGGTGGCCGGCGCGCCGACCGGGGCGTGCTCGGCGAGCGTGTCGTCGATGGCGGCGCGCAGCCGGTCGGCGTCCCAGGGGCACGACAGGAACGAGAAGTTGAACGCGGTGTGCAGTTCGTCGGGGCGCAGGTAGCGGGCGAAGCGCTCGGAGTCCGGCAGCCACACCTCGCCGACGAAGATGGCGTCGTACGCGTCGGCGATCCGCCGCCAGGAGCGGTAGATCTCGTGCAGGTCGTCGCGGTCGATGTACGGGTGCGGGTCGCGGTCCTCGACGAAGTCGGGCAGGTCGGGGTCCTTGGCGGGCAGGGCCGCCGAGTCGATCCGTACACCCGCGACTCCGCGCTCGAACCAGAACCGCAGCACCTCCTCGTGCTCCTCGCGCACCGCGGGGTGGGCCCAGTTGAGGTCCGGCTGCTGCGGGGTGAACAGGTGCAGGTACCACTCGCCGTCCTCGACGCGGGTCCAGGTCTGCCCGGAGAACTGCGACGGCCAGTCGTTGGGCGGGAGTTCGCCGTGTTCGCCGCGGCCGGGGCGGAAGTGGAAGAGCTTGCGCTCCGGGCTGCCGGGTCCTGCGGCGAGCGCCGCCCGGAACCACCGGTGCTGGTCGGAGACATGGTTGGGGACGATGTCCACGATGGTGCGGATTCCGAGTTCGCGTGCCTCGGCGATGAGCCGCTCGGCCTCGTGCAGGTCGCCGAAGGCGGGGTCGATGGCGCGGTAGTCGGCGACGTCGTAGCCGCCGTCGGCGAGCGGGGACAGGTACCAGGGGGTGAACCAGATCGCGTCAACCCCCAGGTCGGCGAGGTAGGGCAATCTCGACCGTACGCCCGCGAGGTCCCCTGTGCCGTCGCCGTCGCCGTCGGCGAAGCTGCGCGGGTACACCTGGTAGATGGCGGCACCGCGCCACCAGTCGTCGGTGTGGCCGGGGGTGGGTCCGGGCTGAGGGGCTGCCACGTGTCGGTCCTTTCGGGGCAGGGGTGGTTCTCCGCCGCCGCCCCGGACAGCGAGGCGTCGGGAACGGGGCGGCGGCGGAGGATCGGTGGGGGCACCGCGTGGTGTTCGCTGCGGGTGGTGCCCGGACGGCGTGTGCTGGGTCAGCCCTTGAGGCCGCCCGCCGTCAGTCCGCTCATGATGTTGCGCTGGAAGAGCAGGAAGAGGAGGAGCGTGGGCAGGGACGCGATGGACAGCGCGGCGATCAGTACGTTCTCGGGCACGCTGGTGGCGAGCGAGTAGATGCCGACGGCGAGGGTCTGCTGCTGCGGGTCGGGCAGGACGAGCATCGGCCAGAGGAAGTCCTTCCAGACCCCGACGACGGCGAAGATGGACACCACGCCGAGGATGGGCCGCGAGACCGGCAGCACGATGGACCACAGGACGCGCAGGGGGCCGGCCCCGTCCATCGACGCCGCGTCGAGGAGTTCTCTGGGTATCGAGTCGAAGAACCGCTTGAGCAGGAAGATGTTGAAGGCGTTGGTGACCGACGGAAGCCAGATCGCCCAGGGCGAGTTGAGCAGGTTGCGTTCGACGATGGGTACGTCGAGCGCGGTGAGGTACTGCGGTACGACGAGCACGGTCGCCGGGATCATCAGGGTGGCGAGCATCATGCCGAGGATCAACTTGCCGAGGACGGGCCTCAGTTTGGACAGCGAGTAGGCGGCCGCGACGTCCAGGACGAGTTGGAGTGCGAGGGCGCCGAACGCGTAGTAGAGGGTGTTGAGCAGGAGTCTGGCGAGGTCCATGACCTCCCAGGCGCGCTGATAGTTCTCCGGATGGACGGAGCCGGGCACCCAGGTGGGCGGCGTCTGGACGGCTTCCTGGGTGGTCTTGAGCCCGCTGGACACCATCCAGTACAGCGGGCCGAGGAAGGCCAGCGTGAACAGGACGACGACGAGCGCGAAGCACACCCAGTAGAGGGCCTTGCCGCGTGGGCGGGCCAGTTGGGCGGGTGAGATGAGCGTGCGAGTGGACATGTCCGTGTCTCCCCCGGTCCTAGTCCTGCTCGGCGCGGTTGAGCCTGGTGTACGCGGCCGAGAAGCCGGCCAGCAGCACGAGCAGGAGCAGGCCGAGCGCCGCCGCGGCACCGTAGTTGTTGAAGTTGAAGGCGTACTGGTAGATCAGGTAGACGACAGTGGTGGTGGACCCCTCGGGCCCCGCGCCGCCGGTGAGCAGGAACGGCTCGATGAAGACCTGCATGGTGGCGATGATCTGCATGAGGAGCATCAGCAGGAGGATGAGCCGGGTCTGCGGCACGGTGACGTGCCAGACCTTGCGGAGCAGCCCGGCGCCGTCGAGTTCCGCGGCCTCGTACAGTTCCCCCGGCACGCTCTGCAGGGCGGCGAGGTAGATCAGAGTGGCGCCCCCCATGTTCATCCAGGTGGAGGCGACGACCACGGAGAGCATCGCGGTGTCCGGGTCCTGGAGCCACTGCTGGGCCGGGACGCCGAAGACGCCGAGTATCTCGTTGAACATGCCGTACCCGGGGTCGTACAGGTACTTGAAGAGCAGGACCGACGCGGTCGGCGGGAGCATCACGGGCAGATAGACGAGCAGCCTCAGATAGCCCTGGCCGTGCCGGAACTCGTTGATGACGAGGGCGGCCACGAACGGGACGACGAAGCCGAGGAGCAGCGCGAGCACGGTGAACCACAGGGTGTTGCGCCAGGCCTGGCCGAAGGCCGGGTCGTTCCAGACGGTGACGAAGTTCTCCCAGCCCACCCAACTGACACGGCCGTCCTCGGTCTTCTGGAAGGCGAGGAGGAACTCCCGGACGATCGGGTACCAGGAGAAGAAGGCGAAGCAGAGCACCGCGCCGATGAGGAAGCCGTGGGCGGTGATGTTGCGCCGCAGGGTGGTGCCGAGCCCGCCGTCGTGAAGGTGCGGGGGCCCGGTACGGGGTCTGCGGGGACGGCGGTCCTTGACCGTCCTGTCCTTGGTGAGGGTGGGGGCCGACATCGTCGCTCCTTGACGTGCTGCGGTGCCGGCGGACGCGTCGGGTCCGGGCACATGCCGTGGGAGGTCTGGCTCTCGTCCGCGCCGCGTGTACCGGCTCGGGGGTACGGGACCCCCGGGTGCGGGTGCGCGGCGTGCGGGCGGGCCGGGCGGTCGTGACGCCGCCCGGCCCCCCGCGTGGTCACTGGTTGGCGAGCACCTTGTTGACCTGGGACTCGGCGGTGGACAGGAGCTTGTCGATGTCGGCGTCCTTGTTGGTGAGGATGCCGGACATGACGTTGTCGAGGACCTTGTAGATCTCCTGGGCCTTCGGCGGCTCGGCCTTGCCCGGGACGGGGTTGTCCATGAAGGCCTTGAAGTTCTCGACCGGCATGGTGGCGAACTCCTTGCGGGCCGCGTCGTCCTCGGTCTTGGAGCCGTTCAGCCACAGGTTCGGCTGCGGCAGCCCGACGGGCAGTCCGTCGGCCTTGGAGCGCTTCCAGTCGTAGTGGCCCTTGCCGACGGTGGTGAACTTGAAGTTCAGCCAGGCGACGGCCGCCTTGACCTTGTCGGCCGAAATACCCTGCTTGATCATGTAGTTGTTGCCGCCGGCGAGGGTGTTCTGGCCGCCCGGTATCGGGCCCATGCCGAAGTTCTCGTACTTGGCGCCGAGTTGCTGGACCATGTACGTGACGTCGTCGGGCGCGGCGAGGAACATGCCCAGCTTGTCGGTGGCGATCTGCTTCTGGAGGTCGCCCCACTTGAGGAGCTGGGTCTTGCCCATGGAGTCGTCGTCCCAGCGCATGGCGTGCAGGTTCTCGGCGAGCTTCCGGCCGGTCTCGTCGTTGAAGGCGGCCTTCTTGCCGGAGGCGTCGACGACGTCACCGCCGAGGCTGTACATCTGGGCGGTGAAGTGCCAGCCACCCGTGTTGGCGGCGCTGTACTCGCCGAATCCGGCGACGCCGCCCCCGAGGCCCGCGATCTTCTTGGCCGCAGTACGGACCTCCTCCCAGGTCTCCGGCGGAGCGTCCGGGTCGAGTCCGGCCTCGGTGAAGAGCTTGCGGTTGATCAGCAGGCCCATGCGGTAGTTGCTGGTGGGCAGGCCGTACAGCTTGCCGTCCTTCTTCAGCGAGCCGAGGACGTCGGGGTCGATGTCCTTGAGCAGCGGGACGCTCTTGTCGTTGACGTACGCGGTGATGTCCTGGGCGCCGTCGTTGTCGAGGACCTGCGGCAGGTCGGTGAAGTACGTGTAGAACACGTCGGGTTGGGACTTCGCCTTGAGCATCGCGGTGAAGCGCGGGGGCTCGAGGCACTGCCCGGGCGTGGAGCGGCCGTCGATGGTGACGTTGGGGTACTTCTTGTTGAACTCCTTGACGTCCTCGTTCCACTGCTTGAGCTCGGCCGCCTTCGCCGCGGGGGGCATGCAGTCGATGGTGATGGACACCTTGGTCTTCGGGTCCAGCGGTGCGGCGGGGTCGGCTTTCGCGCTGTTGCCGGAGCCGTTGTCGCCGTCGTCGCTGCTGCTGCTCGTGCCGCAGGCGGCGAGTGCCGTCAGCGTGAGCGCGGAGGCGAGGGTGACCGCGCCGGCGCGGCGGGTACGGCGGAACCGAGCTCTTCTCATGGGTGGTCCCCTTCGGGCATGAACGTGGAAGGCGCCCTCATCGCCGGTGCGATGTGGGGCGCCGCACACTCAACCACCGCCAACAAGTCACCGCAATATCTCGCGCAGCTTTCGTAAAAGTTTGACAGTCCGGCGTATACAAGTGGGTCCGGAGAGGTGGGACGGCGCAAGCGTCCGCGCCGACGACGACGTCCGGCCCGCGGCGGGTCCGCCGGATGCGCGCACGCCGGTACCCGACGGCGGACACGGACTCCCGGGGCGGGGGTACGGCCGCGCGGGTGCCGTGAGGGGCCGCGCAGCGGCCCGGACGGGCACGGGGAGGTACCTGCGCGAGTACCCCGGGACGCGGGCAAGTGCGGGCGCCCGGAGGGGGGTTCGGGGCGCCCGGACCGCCGGGCACGGGTCCCGGGGCGCCCCGGTCGTCGCGTGCTAGCCGCGGGGCGCCTGCGTCGTCGAGCCGCGGACCACCAGCTCCGGCTCGAACAGAAGCTCTCCGGGCTGCACTTCGGCGCCCTGGATCTGGGCGCAGAGCAGGTCCACGGCGGCCCTGCCCATGGCCTCGATGGGCTGGCGCACCGTGGTCAGCGGGGGTTCGGTGCAGTTCATGAAGGCCGAGTCGTCGAAGCCGACGACCGAGACCTGCTCGGGGACCGCGAGGCCGCGCCGGCGGGCCGAGCGGATGGCCCCGAGGGCGAGCGGGTCGCTGGCGCAGATGATGCCGGTGACCCCGCGCGCCAGCAGCCGGGTGGTCGCCGCCTGGCCGCCCTCCAGGGAGAACATCGACCGCTCCACGTACTCGTCGGGCAGGGACCCGCCCGCCGCCTCGGCCGCCGCCCGGGCGGCGGCCAGCTTGCGCCGGGAGGGGATGTGGTCGGCGGGGCCGAGGACGACGCCGATGCGCTCGTGTCCCAGGAGGGTGAGGTGGCGCCACGCCTGCTCGACCGCGACGGCGTCGTCGCAGGAGACGCACGGGAAGTCCAGCTCGGCGATGGGCGCGTTGATCAGCACGACCGGGATGCGCCGTTCGGCGAGCTGCCGGTAGTGGTCGTGCGGCGCGTCGGCCTGGGCGAACAGGCCGCCGGCGAACACGACGCCGGAGACGTGCTGCTGGAGCAGCAGCTCGACGTAGTCCGCCTCGGACACGCCGCCCTTGGTCTGCGTGCACAGCACCGGGGTCAGCCCCTGCTGGGCCAGCGCTCCGCCGATGACCTCGGCGAACAGGGGGAAGATCGGGTTCTGCAGTTCGGGCAGGACCAGGCCGACCAGACGCGCGCGCTCGCCGCGCAGCTGGGTGGGACGCTCGTAGCCGAGGACGTCCAGCGCGGTGAGTACGGACTGCCGGGTGGCGTCCGAGACTCCGGGCTTGCCGTTGAGGACCCGGCTGACCGTGGCCTCGCTGACCCCTACCTTCTTGGCTACCTGAGCAAGTCGTCGCGTCATGAGCGCAAGGCTAGCGCAAGCCGTGCAAACGGCTTGCGCCAGCCTTGGTGCCTCCGTTCGTCATCCGTCAGGAACCGATGGGTGTCTTACGGCGTACGGGTCAGGGATTGATGTTGATCTTGAAGGTGGAGGTGGTGTTGCGGACGTTGACGGCGTTGCCGTCGAAGCGCAGTCCGTTGAAGGTGACCTCGCCGACCGCCGGGCCCTGACCGGGTTCCGGAAGCTCGTTGGCCCACAGTCCGAAGCCGGACTTCGCGTCGTGGGCGTCCCCGCTCCTGCGGGCTCCCGAGATCGAGATGTCCGTCAGGACCGTGTCCTTGATCGGGTTCACCGGCTGCCCGCCCACGTACTGGGTCTGGAACATGATCCCGCTGTAGGTCGGGTCCACGATGTCCACGTCGTTGACGCGGATGCCCTGGAACACCTTCGAGGCGGAGAACAGCCAGATTCCGGGGAAGGTCTGACCGCCCCAGAAGTGGCCGCCGGAGCGGACGACCGACACGTTCTCCACGGTCGTCGGTTCGGTGCCGAACCCGTTCATCGGGTAGCCGAAGTCCAGCGAGCTGATCGTGATGCCCGAGTAGACCAGGGTGTCCGCGATGTGGATGTTGCGGAAGGTGTTGTCGTAGCCGCCGTAGACGGCGATGCCGGCCGCCCGCCAGGTGAGGATCGAGGTCAGGTTCTCGTAGACGTTGTCCTTCATGTCGGCGCCGCCCGCGTCGATCGCGGAGAACAGCGCGAAGCTGTCGTCGCCGGAGGCCCGGGACTCGTTGTTCACCACGTGGTTGTCCGTCGAGCCGTTGGTCATGTTGACGGCGTCGGCGAACGTGTTGCGGATGCGCGCGTTGCTGATCGTGACCCGGTCCGTGTTGGCGCCCCAGTAGAGGCACACCATGTGTTCGGTCCAGGTGTTGTCGATGACGATGTCCGACACGTTCGCGAAGTCGAACACCTTGCCCGGCCCGTCGATGCGGGAGGTGTAGTTGCCGAAGTAGGCGAAGTTGCGGAACGAGGACCCCTTCGCGGAGTTCTCGGCGCGGAAGCCGACATCGGTGTTGTCCTGGCCGGCCGGGGCGTGGAACTGCGTGTACCAGGGCCCGGCTCCGACCACCTGCACGGCCTTGCCGTACACCTGGAACTTGCTCGACGTCTGGTAGTCGCCCGGCGGCAGGTAGACGCCGGTGAGCTTGCCGGTGGTGTCCATGCGCACCCGGTCCAGGGCGTTCTGCACGTCCTGGTGGCCGAAGCCCGCGGGCACGGCGTAGGCGGCGGGGTCGGGGTTGGCGATCGGCGCGACCTGTTCGAGGCTGACGAAGTCGATCGCGTACCGGGAGGTGTTGGCCGTGTCCTTCTGCAACCGGATCTTCGCGCCGGCCGGGACGGTCCCGCCCAGCATCAGGTGCGCCTCGTCGTAGATGTGGCGCGGAGCGCCGGCCGACGGGGAGTTCCCCGGGCCCGCTTCCGCCCCGTACAGCCAGGCGTACTTCGAGGTGAGCGGCAGCGCCTTGCGGAAGGCGCCGTCGACGTAGACGTTGAGGGTGGCGTCGATCCCGCCGCCGCCCGCGGAGTCCGGGATGGAGAAGCGGGTCACCAGGGTATTGGTGGCCGCCTTGGTGGTGAACTCGACGTACTCGCCGGTGCTGTCGAGCGTGACGGCCTTGCGGCCCGAGGCCTCTCCCGCGAGGTCGCCGACGGTCCGATTGGGCCCGACGGTCTCGGCACCTCCGCCGGTGGCGGCGTCCTCCGCCTCGTACATGTCGTAGGGCATGTTGGCGCCGCGTCCGACGAACAGGGCCTGGCTCGCGGTGTTGTTCTCCCGCTTGCCCGGGAGTTCGTCGGCGTCGGCGGCGACGGTGGTCCGGACCGTGTACGAGCCGTTGGCGGCGGTCCAGGTGCCGAGCGTGACGGCCCCGCTCGTGGCGCCGGCCGCGATCGTGCCCTCGTACGAACCGGTCAGCGTCCGCACGGTGGCGCCCTTGGAGTCGACCAGCGCGACGGTGATGCCGTGCGCGCCGCCCGCCGAGGCGGTGGAGCCCTGGTTGCGCACGGCGACCTTGAAGGTGACCGTGTCGCCGTCCGCCGGTCCCGACGGGGAGGTGGTGAGCACCGGTACGAGATCCGAGCTGCTGACCGGTCGCACGACCAGTGAAGTGGGGTTGGTGTAGGTGTTGTTGGTCTCGTTCTGCTCGATGACCTCGCCGGCCTCGTCGGCGACGGCGCTGAGCTGGTAGGTGCCGGCGTCCCGGGCGCCGACGGAGGCGCTGACGGTGCGCTGCGCCCCGGGGGCGAGGGAGCCGACGGCCGCGGTGGCGACCTTGGTGCCGCCCAGGCGCAGTGCGAGGCTGCTGGCCGGTGCGGCGCTCTCGCCGCCGTTGCGGACGGTGGCGGTGAGGGTGATCTCGTCGGACTCGACCGGTGAGGCCGGCGAGGCGGTCAGTGCGGTGACTTCCAGGTCGGGGTTGGGCGCGGCGGTCCCGATCACCTGGAACTCGGCCAACTGGCCTGCCGGTGCACCGGTGTTGGAGGTGAAGCGCAACTGCACGTCGGCGACGCGCGCGGTGACGGGCACGGTCACGGTGTTGCCGCTCGTCGGGCTGAAGGCGTAGTCCTTCGCGGCGACGAGGCTGGTGTGCGCCGTGGCGTCCTGTTCGCGGCCGAGGACCTGGATGTTCTGGGTCCGGGCGCCCCACGAGCTGTCCGGGTTCAGTCTGAGGACGAGCGAGGTGACGTCGGCGTTGGCTCCGAGCTTCACGGTGAGGGTGGCCGGGTGGCCGGAGCCCTCCCAGTAGGTGGACGTGCCCTTGTCGTTGGCGTTCTCGGCGGCGAAGGTGTGCACGGTCGAGGAGGCGGTGATGGGCCGGCCGACCGCGAGGTTGGAGCCCGGTCCCGAACTGCCGTTGCGGGTGACGGTGTTGCTGTCGCCGGAGACGTTTCCGGCCGCGTCCCTGGCCCGTACGAAGTAGGAGACGGTGGCACCGGCGGAACGGTTGTCGGTATAGGTGGTGACCGAGCCCGCGACCGTGGTGAGCAGGACGTTGTTGGCGTACACCTGGTAGCCGGTGACGCCGGTGTTGTCCGTCGAGGCGTTCCAGGAGAGCCTGATCTGCCCGGCGGCCGGTTCGGTGAGCGCAAGGTTCGCGGGTGCCGTGGGCGCCTGGGTGTCGCCGCTCTCGCCGCGGCGGGTGACGGTGTTGCTGTCGCCGGAGACGTTTCCGGCCGCGTCCCTGGCCCGTACGAAGTAGGAGACGGTGGCACCGGCGGGGCGGTTGTCCGTGTAGGTGGTGACGGAGCCCGCGACGGTGGTGAGCAGTTCGTTGTCCGCGTAGACGTCGTAGCCGGTCACACCGGTGTCGTCGTCGGACGCCTTCCAGGTGAGCCTGATCTGGCCGGTGGCGGGCTCGGTGAACGCCAGGTCCGTGGGGGCGCTCGGTGCCCGGGTGTCCCCGGTCGCCGGGCCGTAGACCTCCAGCTCGGACAACTGGCCCGCCGGTTGGCCGGTGTTGGCGGTGATCAGGACCCGTACGTACCGGGTGGTGGTCGCGTCGAAGGCGATCGTCACCGAGTTGCCGTCGGCCGGGGCGAACGCGTGGGCCCGGGAGGCGGTCAGGTCGGAGAAGTCGGTGCCGTTGGCGCTTCCCTGGATCTTGAGGGTCTGGGTGCGGGCCCCCCATCCGTCGGGCAGGCGCAGCACCACCCGGTCGACGCGCACGGAGGACCCGAGGTCGGCCTGGATCCACTGCGGCAGGTCGTTGTTCCGGCTCTCCCAGTAGCTGGCCTTGTTGCCGTCGGCGGCGTTGGCCGGCACGTAGGACTCGCTGTGGCCGGAGGCGGTCAGCGTGCGGCCGCGGGCCAGGTTGACGGAGGACTCACCGGCCCCGCGGACCTCCAGCTCGGACAACTGGGCCGCCTGCCAGCCGGTGTTGGCGGTGATCTCGATCCGCACGTGCCGGGCCTGGGTGGCGGGGAAGCCCACCGTGACGGTGTTGCCGCTGCCGGGGCTGAACGCGTAGGAGGCGGAGGCCTTGAGCGTCGAGAAGCTCGTGCCGTCGGCGCTGCCCTGCACGGACAGCGTCTGGTTGCGGCTCTCCCAGCCCGCCGGCAGCCTCAGCACCACTTCGTCGACCCGCACCGAGGAGCCCAGGTCTGTCTGGACCCACTGGGGGAAGCTGCTCCCGGCGCTCTGCCAGTAGGTGCCCTGGTTTCCGTCGGTGACGTTGCGTGCGGGGTACTCGGTGTGGGCGCTGCCCGCGGTGGCGGGCCGGCCGGCGGCGAGGTTGGGGCCCTCGGCCGCCGACGCTGCGGTCAGTGACGGCAGGCCCAGCAGGAGCAGGAGGACGGAGAGGACGGCGGCTGCCCCCCGCCGTCCCCGGCGTTGCGGTCTCATGTGTCCCCGATCTCCGTCCCGGACCGGAGGTGGACGGCACCGGGGCGGTTGTGTGGGTGGGTGTCCGTGGGGGTCGGTGCGTCGCGCTTCAATGTGCGGCGGAGCGCACTCTCTTTTGCGTCGATCGATCAGAGAGTTGCAGACACCTGACGGTACGTCTATGGCGTGAGCATGCCCGAAACGCGGGACTCCGGGTCCGTCCCCACCTGCTGCGGCGGCGGGCCAGCGGCTTTCGTGAGAGCTGTCGAAAAACGCAAGTGGGAACGCAAGTGACGCAAGCCGCTTCCACCTCAACTACCGGTAGTACCGGGACCGTTGACAAAGCGGAGACGGCCTAGAAACCTGTGGGCGTAGTTTCCGCAAAGAATCGACTGAGCAGCTCAATTTGCGTGCAAGGCCGGTGCACTCCTCGACGGACACTCTTCCCTCCCCTGACTCCCCCGTGCCTGCCCCGGCGTGCCCGGCCTGCCTGCCTCGCTCCCCGCCTCCCCCACGGAACAGAGGACCCCATGAGATGGAGACCCCTCGGCCGCCGGTCACTGACCGGTGCCGTCATAGCCGCGCTCATGACCACCGGCCTGATCCCCCTGGCCTTCACTTCGACCGCCCGGGCCGCCACCGCCCCCGTGGAGACCGACCGGGCGGGCGCGGCCGCCGACGTCAACCACGCGCTCGGCCGTCCCGCCACGGCGGGCGGCGCCAACGGGCCCTACACCGCGGGGAACGTCACCGACGGCGCCCAGGCGTCGTACTGGGAAGGGCCGGCCGGCACGTTCCCGCAGTGGGTCCAGGTCGACCTGGGCGCGACCCGCACGGTCGACCGGGTGGTGCTCAAACTGCCCGCCGCCTGGGAGAGCCGCAGCCAGACCCTGTCGCTCCAGGGCAGCACCGACGGCTCGTCCTTCCGCACGCTCTCGGCGTCCACCGGACGGACCTTCAACCCCGCGCAGGCCAACACCGTGCCGGTCGAACTCTCCTCCCCCTCGGAGGCGCGCTACGTCCGCGTGCACATCACCGGCAACACCGGCTGGAACGCCGCCCAGCTCTCCGAACTCGAGGTGCATGGGGACGACGGCGGCACCACTCCGCCCCCCACCGGCACCAACCTCGCGCGCAACAAGCCGGTCGAGGCCACGTCGTCGGTCCACAACTTCGTGGCGGCCAACGCCACCGACGACTCCACCTCCACCTACTGGGAGGCGGCCGGCCACCCCGCCGACCTCACGGTCAAGCTCGGCGCCGACGCCGACATCGACGCCGTCGTGGTCAAACTCAACCCGGACCAGGTGTGGTCGGCCCGCACGCAGAGCATCCAGGTGCTGGGCCGTCAGGGCTCGGCGAGCGGCTTCACCTCGCTGCGCGACCGCGCCGACTACGCCTTCAGCCCCTCCCGCGACAACAACTCGGTGACCATTCCCGTCACCGGCCGCTGGTCGGACGTCCGGCTCCGGTTCTTCTCCAACACCGGGGCGCCCGGCGGACAGGTCGCCGAGTTCCAGGTCGTCGGGACCGCGGCACCCGCACCCGACCTGACCGTCACCGGTCTGACCTGGACACCGGCCGCCCCTTCCGAGCGGGACGCCGTGACCGTCAACGCCACCGTCCGCAACGCGGGCACCGCGCGGTCCGCGGCGACTACCGTCGAGGCCAGTCTGGAGGGGACGGTCGCCGGCAGCGGCAACGTGCCCGCGCTCGACCCGGGCGCCTCCGCGACCGTCGCCGTGGCCGCGGGCACCCGTCCGGCCGGCAACTACGCCGTCTCCGCCGTCGTCGACCCGCGCGGCACGGTCGCGGAGCTGGACGACACCAACAACAGCCGTACGGCGGCCGACCGGCTGGTCGTCGGCCAGGCCCCCGGCCCGGACCTCGAAGTGCGGGCCATCGCGACCAGCCCGGCCAACCCGGCCGTCGGCTCGTCCGTCTCCTTCACGGTCACCGTGCACAACCGGGGAACCTCCGCGGCCCCGGCCGGCTCCGTGACCAGGCTCCAGGTCGGCTCCACCACCCTGAACGGCACGACCGGCCAGATCGCCTCCGGCGCCACGGTCAACGTGGCGATCAGCGGGACCTGGACGGCCACCAGCGGCGGGGCCACCCTCACCGCGACCGCCGACGCCACCGGCGTGGTCGGTGAGACCAACGAGAACAACAACGTGCTCACCAAGTCCCTCGTCGCCGGCCGGGGCGCCGCCGTCCCCTACACCGAACTGGAGGCCGAGGACGGGCGCTACCAGGGCACCCTGCTCAGCGCCGACGCGAAGCGCACCTTCGGGCACACCAACTTCGCCACCGAGTCCTCGGGCCGCAAGTCCGTCAGGCTCAACTCCACCGGCCAGTTCGTCGAGTTCACCTCGACGACGCCGTCCAACTCGATCGTGGTGCGCAACTCCGTCCCGGACGCCGCGAGCGGCGGCGGAGCGGAGGCCACGATCAGCCTGTACGCCGACGACACCTTCGTGCGGAAGCTGAACCTGTCGTCCAAGCACAGCTGGCTGTACGGGACCACCGACGACCCCGAGGGCCTGACCAACACGCCCGGCAGCGACGCCCGGCGGCTCTTCGACGAGTCGCACGCGCTGCTGTCCCGGACCTACCCGGTGGGCACCAAGTTCCGCCTCCAGCGGGACGCGGGCGACACCGCCGCGTTCTACGTCATCGACCTCGTCGACCTGGAGCAGGTGGCGCCCGCCGCCGCCAAGCCGGCGAACTGCACCTCGATCACCGAGTACGGGGCCGTCCCCAACGACGGACTCGACGACACCGACGCCCTCCAGCGCGCGGTCACGGCCGACCAGAACGGCCAGATCGCCTGCGTGTGGATCCCGGCCGGGCAGTGGCGCCAGGAGCAGAAGATCCTCACCGACGACCCGCAGAACCGGGGCCAGTTCAACCAGGTCGGCATCCGGGACGTCACCATCAGGGGCGCCGGCATGTGGCACTCCCAGCTCTACACGCTGACCCCGCCCCACCAGGCGGGCGGCATCAACCACCCGCACGAGGGCAACTTCGGCTTCGACATCGACCACAACACGCAGATCTCCGACATCGCCATCTTCGGCTCGGGCACCATCCGCGGCGGTGACGGCAACCACGAGGGCGGCGTCGGCCTCAACGGCCGCTTCGGCAAGGGCACCAAGATCACCAACGTCTGGATCGAGCACGCCAACGTGGGCGTCTGGGCCGGCCGCGACTACTCCAACATCCCCGAACTCTGGGGACCCGGCGACGAGCTGGAGTTCAGCGGCGTACGGATCCGCAACACGTACGCCGACGGCATCAACTTCGCCAACGGCACCCGCAACTCCACCGTCTACAACTCGTCCTTCCGCAACACGGGTGACGACGCCCTCGCCGTCTGGGCCAGCAAGTACGTCAAGGACACCTCGGTGGACGTCGGCCACGACAACCACTTCCGCAACAACACGATCCAGCTGCCGTGGCGGGCCAACGGCATCGCGGTGTACGGCGGTTACGGCAACACCATCGAGAACAACGTCATCGCCGACACGATGAACTACCCCGGCATCATGCTGGCCACCGACCACGACCCGCTGCCGTTCTCCGGGCAGACCCTGATCGCGGGCAACGCCCTGCACCGGACGGGCGGCGCGTTCTGGAACGAGGACCAGGAGCTCGGGGCCATCACCCTCTTCGCCCAGGGCCAGGACATCCCGGGCGTGACCATCCGGGACACCGAGATCTTCGACTCGACGTACGACGGCATCCAGTTCAAGACGGGTGGCGGCGCGATGCCGGGAGTGAAGATCACCGGCGTGCGCATCGACGGGTCGAGGAACGGCTCCGGCATCCTCGCGATGAGCGGCGCACGCGGCAGCGCGACCCTGACCGACGTCACGATCACCGACTCGGCCGAAGGGAGCGTACTGATCGAACCGGGCTCGCAGTTCACCATCTCCGGAACCCCCAACGGGGCGTCCACCGCCCGCAGGAACCGCTGAGCGAAGGACAGGTCCACAGCCCTCCGGCACCGGCACCCGGTGCCGGAGGGCGCCACCGACTCCCCGCGCCACGCCCGCACGTGAGGCGCCAGGGCCCCGCGCTCCCCTCGGAGCGCGGGGCCCTGGCGCGTCATCGCACCGGTCCGCGTCGCGCGGGTCTCGGCGGCGTACGTGACGTCCGGCACACCGCGGCCCGTCCGGGGCCGTGGCCCGGAAACGCCGAAGCCCACCCGCTCGGTGGGCGGGTGGGCGCAGGACGGCTCGGAGAGGGGCGGCGCATGGCGCCGCGGGTCAGCGGGCCTGGGCGGCGGGAGCGTCCGCGAGGCCTCGGAGGGAGGCCCTGTTCTGGTTGTTGTACTCACGCCTGAGGAGTTTCGCCACGGCGCACTGAAGTCCGTCCGCGGCGCACTGGCGGCACGTGGCCAGATGGTTCTCGTAGGACATACGTGCCTGGTCGAGGGCATTGGGCGAGGGGTGCATGCTTGGTCCTGGAAGCCTGGGGCCGCACGGATGCCGCGCGGCTCACGAAGGGGAGGAACGCTCGAATGGGTGACCGAGTCGCTCGGTTCCCACTTTGATCTTGTTACTGGGGGTAGGGCAAGCGGAGAGGGCCGTACCCGGGGGAGGCGCCAGTCACATCGGGCGCCGAAGCGCCTCGGCGACCGCCGCCGCCCCACGTGGCGGATCACACACCCGGCCCGCGCACCCGGGTCCCCCGGTGCCCACGCCCCGCGCTCCCCGGCCCCGCCGGCATCCGAGGACGCCGTTTCACGCGTACGGCAGCGGGGCCGTCGGGGACCGTCAACCGCCTTGCGGGGGAACACCGTCGGCGCGCCCGGCACTGACGCCGACCGGGCGCGGACGGCGGCGCGGAACGGCCGTCCGGCGGACGGTCAGCGCATCCACGCGCGGTAGGCCATGACGTCGCCGGCCTTCACCGCGAGGTCCGGCTGGTCCTTGGTGAAGGTGGTCTCCAGGCCGAGGACGGCTCCGGTGTCGGGGGCGAGGACGATCATGCGGCGGATGCCGGGAGCCGAGTGGGTGTACGCCTGCCCGGGGCGCCCGAGACGGTCCGTGACCCCACCGGCGGGGCGCAGTCCTCCGGCGTCGGCGAGAACCTGTGCCAGCGCCGCCGACTCCCGGCCCCCCAGGGTCCAGTGGTCCAGCAGTTCGGCCACGGCGTCGAGCAGCCGGGGCGTGTCCTGACCACCGGCACGGTCGAGTTCGTCGAGGTAGGCGCGGAGGCCCCGGGCGTCGTGTGGAGGCCGCGCCCAGGGCGGGGCGTCGCTCCAGCTCGGCGGGAGGGTGACCCTGCTGAGGACGTGGCCGTCGTCCACGGTGCGCGGATCGCCGCCCGGGTCGGTGACGACCGGCTGCCCCGGCCTGCGCGGGTCCGTCGCGACGACGAGCTCGGTGCGGCTTCCGTCGGGCCGCCAGCGCACGACACGTTCCTCGGGGAGGGTGACGGGCCGCCGGGCGTCCGGTCCTGAGGTCATGCTCAGGCTCCACGACTGCACATGGGTCCCCTGGCGCAGACGCGGCGAGGCGTCTTCCCCGGCGGCGGTCCGCGCCCGCTCGGCCAACCGCTCCAGGGAGACGGGAGCCGATCCCGCGACCGGGGTCAGCGGGCGGGGCGCGGCCACGGCCGACGGAGTGGCCGGCCCCGCGAGCAGGAGGGCCAGGGCCGTCACGGCGACGACGGCGGCCGTCACGACCGCCCACGCGAGGTGCGCACGCCGCGGGCGCGGAACGTGAGGCCGGCGGGCGGGGCGGTTCGGCGCGGGGGCCGCCCGACGCGTGAGCAGGTCGAGGTGGCGCTCGGCACCGGGAGGCAGCGGGCCCTCGCGGAAGCGGGGATCGGCGGACGGCACCGGGTTGGCCCGGCGCAGCAGTTCGAGTTCGTCAGCCATGGCCCTGCTCCTTCGGGGTGTCGCGGCGGGGCGCGCCGGCGCCGGGGGCCACGGTGGTCCGCATGCGGTCGATCTCGGCCCTGAGCCGGCGGCGGGCCCTGTGCAGGCGCATCGCCGCGGCGCGGCTGCCGCAGCCGAGGGCCACGGCGACCTCGTCGACGCCGAGCTCCTCCCAGCTGGTGAGCCGCAGTACCTCCTGGTCGGCCGGGGAGAGCCGGGCCAGCGCCTCGTGCACCCACGCGCCGGGCGGCTCGGTGTCGGGGCTGTGCACGATCTGCCTGCCGTGCGCCGTCTCGTCGTGGCCGAGCCGGTCGACGAGCCGCCGGCGGCGACCGTGGCCGCGTACGGCGTTGGCGAGGCAGTTGCGCGCCACTCCGTACAGCCAGGGAAGCGGGGGCGTGGGCAGGTCGGACCTGCGCCGCCAGGCGACGGTGAAGACCTCCGCCACCACTTCCTCGACCTCGCTCGTCCCGCCGTCCAGTCGCCGTGCAACGTAGCGGCTGACCGCCCAGTAGTGCTCGCGATAGGCAGCGGCGAAGATCTCGTCGTTGCTCATGTTCGGTACGTGTCCGGCAGGTCCTCGATCGTCACACCCGGATGCGGTGACGTTTGTCGCCGCGTCCAAGTGTGACCCCGGGGCCGCGCGCGGACACAGGCGGGGCATGGAGAGCAACACTGTCACCGCGGCCCTCGCGCCGCCGCCCGCACCCCGGCGCCGGGGCCACGCCGCCGTCCGCCTGCTGATCACGACGGACCACAAGACGATCGGCACGCTCTATCTGGTCACGTCGTTCGCGTTCTTCTGCTTCGGCGGTGTGCTGGCGCTGCTGATGCGCGCGGAGCTGGCCCGTCCCGGCACCCAGCTGATGTCGAACGAGCAGTTCAACCAGGCGTTCACGATGCACGGGACGGTGATGCTGCTGATGTTCGCCACCCCGTTGTTCGCGGGGTTCGCGAACTGGATCATGCCGTTGCAGATCGGTGCGCCGGATGTGGCGTTCCCGCGGCTGAACATGTTCGCGTACTGGCTGTACCTGTTCGGGTCGCTGATCGCGGTGGGTGGTTTCCTCACGCCGCAGGGTGCGGCGGACTTCGGTTGGTTCGCGTACAGCCCGTTGTCGGACGCGGTGCGTTCGCCGGGTATCGGCGCGGACATGTGGATCATGGGTCTGGCGTTCTTGGGTTTCGGCACGATCCTGGGCGCGGTCAACTTCATCACGACGATCATCTGCATGCGGGCTCC
>NZ_BMWD01000006.1:9791-364815 GCF_014651055.1 Streptomyces fructofermentans | reverse complement strand
TGAAATCCATAATCCCCGCAACCCCTGAACTACAGGGTGTTGCGGGGATCAGTAGAACCCACCCCACCCCCACACCGCCCCCACACCCCCGCGGCACCCCACGCGGTCCGCCGCGCCCCCACGCACGCCCGGACGCGCCGCGCACGGCCGTCCCCCCACCCCTCGCGTCCCCCCACCACCGCGCGTTCCGCGCGACTTCCCGAGGAGCCCGATGAACCCCATGCGCCCGATGAACCCGATACGCCGGCGCGGTCGCCACGTCCGGGGTTCACGCCTCGCTACGGTCGGCGTGTCGGCCGCGGCCACCACCCTGCTGGCGGGGGTGCTCGTGCCGGGAGCACGCGCGGCCGACGAGCCGGGCCGGGAGGCCGTCCTCGGCGACGCGGCGGCCGTGCTCGCCGAGCGGGCCGCAGACCTGGGCCTCACGTCGGCGCAGGACACGCGGGTCCGTGACGTGATCGTCGACGCGGACGGCACCCGCCACGTGCGCTACGACCGCACGTACCGCCGACTGCCCGTCATGGGCGGGGACTTCGTCCTCCACATGGGGCCGGGCGGCGACCACCTCGGCACGGACCGCGCCACCACCCGCCCGATCGCCCTGCCCGGTGTGGAGCCCTCGGTGCCGGCCCCCGAGGCGTCCGACCTGGCCGGCGCCGCGCTGCGGCTCGCGAACGCCGGCGAGACGCTCCGCGCGGTGAGCGCCGCACCACGGCTGGTCGTCGACGCCCTGCACGGCACTCCGAGGCTCGCCTGGCGCACCGAGGCCGCGGGCAAGGACACGCTCGGCAACCCGGTCGCCCGCGTGGTCGTCACCGACGCGCTGGACGGCCGGCAGATCGACGCCTGGGACGGCGTCGCGTCGGCGGGCGGCGACGGCCGCTCCCTCTACAGCGGCAGGGTCCCGCTGGAGACCGCCCCGTCCGGTTCCGGGTACCGGCTGGCCGACCCCACCAGGGGGAGCACCCGCACGGGCGACACCGCGAACAGGACGGACACCTGCCTCCTCGTCATCTGCCTCGGGCGGGCCGCCGCGCCCGTGCTCACGGACACCGACGACCACTGGGGCACCGGGACGGCGCGGGACCGCGCCTCGGCGGCGGTGGACGCGCAGTACGGCACCGGCGCCACATGGGACTACTTCGAGGGCGAGCACGGTCGCAGGGGTGTCGCGGGCGACGGCAAGGGGTCGTTCAACCGCGTGCACTACGGCAACGGCTACAACAACGCCTTCTGGGACGACGGCTGCTTCTGCATGACGTACGGGGACGGCGACGGGACGGCCTTCGGACCGCTGGTGTCCCTGGACGTGGCCGGGCACGAGATGTCCCACGGCGTGACGTCCGCGACGGCGGCACTGACGTACTCGGGCGAGTCCGGCGGGCTGAACGAGGCGACCTCCGACATCTTCGGCACGCTGGTGGAATTCCACGCGGACAACGCCTCGGACCCCGGGGACTGGCTGATCGGCGAGAAGGTCGTGAGGCCCGGCTTCGGCCGCTCCGCCCTGCGGTACATGGACCGGCCCTCCAGGGACGGCGCCTCGGCCGACTGCTGGAGCCCGGCGGTCCGGAGTCTCGACGTCCACCACTCCTCGGGAGTGGCCGACCACTTCGCGTACCTCCTCGCGGAGGGGAGCGGCCCGAGGACGATCGGCGGCGTCGCCCACAACGGCACGACCTGCGACGGCTCCGAGGTGACGGGCATCGGAAGGGACCGGCTCGGTGCCGTCTGGTACCGCGCGCTGACCGTCCACATGACGTCCTCCACCACGTACGCCGGAGCCCGGACGGCCACGCTGAAGGCGGCGGAGGAGCTGTACGGAGCGGACAGCGCCGTGTACGCGGCGGTCGGTGCCGCCTGGTCGGCCGTGTCCGTGAACTGAGCGCGGCGGCGGGTCCCTTCACGCCGCATGCCCTCGAATCCCGCGACGGAGTCGGGGCGTTGGGGGGCCGCCGTGGGCCTGCGGCACCCGCGCCGCCCGCACACCGCCTGCGCCGACCCGCGCCGGGATACGGGCCGTCGGGGTCGTGAGGCCGTCGGGGTCGTGAGGCCGTCGGGACCGTCGGAGTCCGGCCGGTCGCGGTGGGTCCGGGCCGGTCGTGGCGGGTCCCGGCCGTCGGGGTCGGTCCCGGCCGTCGGGGTCGGTCCCGGCCGTCGGGGTCGGTCCGGGCCGTCGCCGGGCGGAAAACACGTGGAGGCGGCCCGGCCCCGGTGGCTACGCTCTGCCGCCCGACCACCCACGGAGGATCATGCCCGGCGCGAGGATGCACCCCGACGAACTCGACATCGACGCGGCGCTGGTGACCCGGCTGGTCGCGGCGCAGTTCCCGCGCTGGGCCGGGCTGCCCGTCGTGCGCGTGCCCTCCGCCGGGACCGACAACGCCATGTACCGGCTCGGCGACGACCTCGTCGTACGGCTGCCGCGGCGGCCCGGCGGGGCGGACCAGGCCGCGAAGGAGCAGCGCTGGCTGCCCCTGATCGCCCCGCACCTCCCGCTGCCGGTGCCGGTACCCGTCGCGTCGGGCACGCCCGGTGAGGGGTACGGGCTGCCGTGGGGGGTGTTCCGCTGGCTGGACGGCGAAACCGTCCTGGACGCGCCCCCCACCGGGCCCGCCGGCCTCGCGGACGCGGCGGTCCGGCTGGGCGGCTTCGTCTCCGCGCTGCGCGCGGCCGACGCCACGGGCGGGCCGCCCTCGTGGCGCGGCGGGCCCCTCACCGACGACCCCGGCGTGCGCGCCGCCGTACGCGGCCTGGCGGCGGACGGCGCGCTGGACGCGCGCGTCGCGACCGCCGCGTGGGAGGACGCCCTGCGGCTGCCCCGGTGGAGCGGCCGCCCGGTCTGGCTGCACGGCGACCTGCTCCCGGGGAACCTGCTCACCGGGAACGGCCGGCTCTCCGCGGTCATCGACTTCGGCGGGCTGGGGGTCGGCGACCCGGCGGCAGACGTGCTCGCCGCCTGGGCCGTGTTCACGCCCGGGACCCGCGAGCTGTTCCGCGCGGCGGCGGGCGTGGACGACGCGACCTGGGCCAGGGGGCGCGGCTGGGCCCTGTACTTCGGCCTGACGGCGGGGCATGAGTACCGGACCACGAACCCCGTGCTCGCCGCCGTGGCCCACCGGACGGTGCGCGAGGCCCTCGCGGAGTACGCCGGAACCTCCTCCTGATCAGTCCGGCCGCCGCCGCGCGGGCCCGGGGCGCCCGGGACGGGGCACAGGCGGCCGGTGGGCCGCGCCCGGCCGCCGCGTCGCCGCCGGCCGGGCGCGCCGCGCACGGTCCGGCGGCCCCGGGGGGTGCCGTCCGGATCGGTCGGCCCGGCTCGCGGCCGCCCTCGGCCGCGCTCATCCGCGTCGCGCCGAACAGCACCGGACCGATCCGGAGGGGCACCCGCTAACCCTCGTACGGACGGACGGACTTCGCGTCGCGCAGCGCCAGCGCCCACCACACCAGCCGGTCGAGCATCACCTTCGCCGCCGCGTCCGCCGCCGCCGGGTCCCGGTGGCGGCCGAGCTCGTCGAAGGACGCGCCGGCGTTGTGGAAGGACACGGAGTCGCGGACGGTGACGGCGTGGAGCTCCGCGAAGACCTGGCGGAGCTGCTCGACGGCACGCAGACCGCCCGAGACGCCGCCGTAGGAGACGAAGGCGACGGGCTTGGCGCGCCACTCGGCGTAGTGCCAGTCGACGAGGGCCTTCAGGGCGGCTGGGAACGAGTGGTTGTACTCGGGAGTGAGGACGACGAACGCCTCCGCGTCCGCTAGCTTCGGCGTCACCTTGGCCAGCTCGGCGGCGACCTCGGGGGACGGGGAGTGCGAGAGAGCCGTCGGGAGCCGGGTGTCCGCCGTGTCGACGACGTCCGCCACGAGGTCGGCGCGGTCGCCCAGGTGGCCGAGGAGCCAGTCCGCGACGACGGGGCCGAAGCGTCCCTCCCGGTTGCTGCCGACGATGACGGCGACCCTGGACGGGCGGGGGACGGAGGCCGGTACGGGGTCGCGGGAGGGAGCCGGCGCCGGGCCGCCGCGGTCGGGGGCGGTCCCGGGCGCGGCGGGGGCGGGGACGGGTCCGGCGGAGGAGGCGGGGGCGGCGGGGGCATCCGTGGCTGGGGTCATGGGGAACACCCTCGTACCTCAATCAAACTTGAGGTCAAGCCGCGGCCCCGGTGCGCCGGTCACCCGTTCACACGTGCCGCCCTCCGGCTTCGCGTTCTCTCCTCCCGCGCGCCGGAAGGGAGGCGGTGACCTGCTGAAACACCGGCGGGCGCGGCATCGCGCGCTCCCGTCCGGCCCCGGTTCACCGCGTTTCTGACGCGCCATCAGAAGGCGAGCGCCGTCGACTGCCCCTTACCTCGAAGAAGCAGGGCACGACCGACGCAGCGGCACATGGGGGTGCCGCGGGCCGTGCCTTCCCGGAGGAGCACGATGCGCCCAGCCCGTCTACTGACCGGTACCGCGCTCGTCGTCGCGGCGGGGTTCGCGGCCGCGCCCGCGTACGGGGCGGACGCCGGATCCCTGGAGGTGTACCCGGCCGCCGTCGCCCCCGGGGCGGAGGTCACCGTGAACACGGCGGGGTGCGGCGCGGACGAGTCGGTCTCGGGTGACGCGGGAGCCGTCGGCGCGGGCGACTTCGCCGTGACGCCCAGCCAGCACGAGGGCGACGCGGTCGGGCAGTTCACGGTGCCGCCGTCCGCGCAGCCGGGCACGTACGAGATCGTCGCGCGCTGCTCCGGCGGCAAGCGACTGGCCGGCGACCTGGTGGTCACGCTCACCTCCGGCCGGGAGACCCCCGGGGCCGCGCGGACGGGCGGCGCGGGCGAGACCAGCGGGGCAGAGGAGTCGCGGAAGCCGGCCGAGCCGCGCGCGAGCGACGGGTCCCGGGCGGCGGACGGGCCGCGGGAGAGCGGCGGGCCGGGGAGGACCGGCGAGGAGACGCGGCCGGGGACGGCCCCGGAGGCCGGGACCACCGGACGGACCGACGGGAGCGTCGGCCCCGTCGGGAGCACCGCGCCCGGCGGGGTCCACCCGAAGGGAAGCGTGAAGACGGGGGTCGGCGGCGCACTCGGCCCCGACCCCGTGCAGACCGCGGCGGGAGTGGCGGCCCTGGCCGTCGCCGCCGCGGGCGGTACCTGGCTCCTGCATCGCCGGGCGAGAGGCGACGGGATCTGACGGACACACTCCGCTGTCCACCGGTACCGCCGTCCCCTCCCCCTCCGGACCCGACGCCCCTCGCGGCCCGGAGGGGGACGCGGGACGGAAGCGTTCGCGGGGCCGCAGGCCCACGCCCAGGAAGGAGGCGCGCGTGCGCCGGTTCCCCGCAGGCCGCCGGTTCCTCCCCGGTCGCCGCCTCCGCCCGGCGCGGCGGCCCGGCACGGTCCGCGCGGGCGCCGTCCCCCTCGTCTCGTCCGTGACCGCCGCCTCCCTGGTCTGCGGCGCCTGGCTGCTGCACAGCGGCTCCGAGACGCACGCCCCGCCGCAGCCCTCGGCCTCGCAGGCCCGCTCGGACGGCGGTCCCGACCGGCCCGCCGCCCCCGCGTTGCCGCCCTCACCGCCCGACCGCGTCCGCATCCCGTCGATCCGGGTGGACGCGCCCCTCATGGGCCTCGGTCTCACCCCGCAGGGCAGCCTCGACGTGCCGCCCGCCGCCAGGAAGAACCTCGCCGGGTGGTACGAGGCGGGCACCACGCCCGGTGAGCGGGGCACGGCGATCGTCGCCGGGCACGTCGACAACGCCGAGGGTCCCGCCGTCTTCTACCGCCTCGGCGCACTGCGGCGGGACAGCACGATCGAGGTCGCCCGCCGGGACGGCACCGTCGCGCTGTTCACGGTGGACGCGGTCGAGGTGTACGACGCCGGGGACTTCCCGGACGAGAAGGTGTACGGGGCCGCCCGGCGCCCGGAACTGCGGGTGATCACCTGCGGCGGCGGATACTCGGCGGCGACCGGCTACCGGGGCAACGTGGTCGTCTTCGCCCACCTGACGGGCAGCCGCTGACGCGGGCACGGGGTCCGGGCGCACGGGGGTACGGGGTGTGCGGGGTGTGCGGGCCGCAGGGGGTACGGGCCCGGGTGCGGCGCGCCGCTCGGGTGCCGGTCCGCGGGACGCCCCGCCCGCCGGGCCCCTGCGGCGTTCGCGTACGTGGGCCCGAGCGTGCGCGCCCCGGGCTCAGAGCCAGAAGTCGTAGGCGAGCTTCGCGACCAG
Organism: Streptomyces fructofermentans; assembly: GCF_014651055.1. Lineage (GTDB taxonomy): Bacteria > Actinomycetota > Actinomycetes > Streptomycetales > Streptomycetaceae > Streptomyces > Streptomyces fructofermentans. The sequence goes on along the minus strand of NZ_BMWD01000006.1, from coordinate 358,622 downwards.
CGCGAAGACCACGGTCAGCAGCACGCCCCGTACGAACGAACTGCCCTTCTTGAGGGCGGTGCGCGCGCCGACCGTGCCGCCCACCAGGTTGAAGACCGCCATCAGCGCGGCGAGCTGCCAGAAGACCGTGCCCTTCCAGGCGAACATCGCGAGCGCGCCCGCGTTGGTGCAGCAGTTGACGATCTTCGCGGTGGCGGAGGCGGTCACCAGGTCGAGGTGCAGGAGCGCGGTGAGCGCGAGCACGAGGAACGTGCCCGTGCCGGGTCCGACGAGACCGTCGTAGAAGCCGATGCCGAGCCCCGCGAGCCCGATCGCCGCGAGCACCCGGCGCGGGGTGACGGGCGCGGACGAGGGCGCCGAGCCGAACGCGGGTCGCATGATCACGAACGTGCCGACGCCGAGCAGGACCACCATGACGACCGGCTTCAGCACCTCGGTGCTCATTCCCGCGGCGACGAACGCCCCGGCCGTGGACCCGGCGAGCGCGGCCAGCCCGATCCGGACGGCCGTACGGACGTCCACGGGGGCCTTTCGCGCGTAGGTGACCGCCGCGCCCGTCGTCCCGACGATCGCCACGGCCTTGTTGGTGCCGAGCGCGTACTGGGCCGCCGACGCCGAGTTCGGCAGGCCGAGCAGCAGCGCGGGCAGCAGCAGGAGCCCGCCGCCGCCCACCACGGCGTCGATCCAGCCCGCGGCGAGTGCGGCAAGGCAGAGGACGACGACCATGGTCAGCGATATGTCGGGCATGATCGCGACTCTAAGGACGGGACGGACGCGGCGTCCATGAGTCCCGGTGAAGCTTGAGGGACTTCTGAGCTTGGTGTTCTCCCCGCGCGGGGCCATTCACGCCACCTCCCGGCAAGGGCCGCGCCGGGGCCCCGCCCACTCCCCCGGCGCCGGCTCACCGGGCCCCCGTACGGCCCGCCGAGAACCCTCACACCGCCGTCCCGGTGCCGCTGAGGGCAGCGTTCCCCACGGGAAACAGTCGTGATGCTGCCGGGTAACACCGGCACCGCACGCTGCGGTCATGACCTCGAATTCGCGTGTGGTGGTGATCGGCGCCGGCCTCGCGGGCGTACGGCTCGCCCGCAGGCTCGCAGAGCTCGGCGTGCCCGCCGTGCTCGTCGGCGACGAGGAGCACACCCCGTACAACCGGGTCCTGCTCGCGGAGGTCCTGGCCGGCCGGTACGCGCCGGAGGTCATCGCGCTGCCGTCGCCCGAGCGGCTGACCCGCGGTCGCGCGGTGCGCGTCGACCGCGCGGAGCGGCGGGTCCACTTCGCCGACGGGTCGGCGATCGCGTACGACACGCTGGTCCTCGCCACCGGCTCCAACCCCGTGCTGCCGCCGCTGCGCGGCCTGTTCTCCCCCGACCGGCACGAACTCCCGGAGGGCATCCACGCGTTCCGCACGATGGACGACTGCCTGGGCCTGTCCGGCGCCGTGCGCCCCGGGGTCAGGGCCGTCGTGATCGGCGGGGGCCTCCTCGGGGTCTCGGCCGCCCGGGCGCTCGCCGAACGCGGCGCCCAGGTGGTGCTCGCCCAGCAGTCCGAGCGGCTGATGGAACGGCAGCTCGACCCGCCGGCGTCCGCGCTGGTGCTGCGGCACCTGAAGGACCGGGGCGTCGAGGTGCACACCGAGTGCCGGGTCCGCGGTGTGCGCTGCGTCGGCGGCGCGGTGCGCTCGGTCGAGATGGCCGACGGCTACACCCTCGGCGCCGACCTCGTGGTCCTCGCCTGCGGCGTGCACCCGCGGGTGGGGCTGGCACAGGACGCCGGGCTCGCCGTGCACAGGGGCGTCATCGTCGACGACGAACTGCGCACCTCCGACCCGAACATCCGGGCGATCGGCGACTGCGCGCAGCACGACGGCCGGGTCTACGGCCTGGCGGCGCCCGCGCTCGAACAGGCCGAGGTACTGGCCGGGCTGCTGGCCGGCACCGCGGCGGCCGGCACCGCCGCCGGCTACACCGGGACCCGCGCCCTGACCCGGCTGACCCTCGCCTCCGGCACCCCGCTCGACCTCGCCGCCTTCGGCGAGCCCACGCCCCGTCCGGGCGACGACGTGATCCAGCTCGCCGACGCCACCCGCGGCACCTACCGCAAGGTCGTCGTGCGCGACGACCGGCTGGTCGGCGGCGTGCTCGTCGGCGAACTCGGCACCGTCGGCGCGCTCGCCCGCGCCTGGGAGGGAGCGGAGCCGCTCCCCACGGACGGCGCTCCGCTGCTCCACCTGCTCACCAACGATGGAGGCTCCTGATGTCCGCCACCCCGAGGGCCACCCCCACGATCGTGCTCGTCGGCCACGGCATGGTCGGCCAGCGCTTCCTCGAAGCGCTCGCCGAACGCGGCCTGACCGCCACGCACCGCGTGGTCGTGCTCTGCGAGGAGCCGCGCCCGGCCTACGACCGCGTACAGCTCACCTCGTACTTCGCGGGCCGCACCCCCGAGGAACTGTCCGTGACGGACATGGAGTTCATCGAGGACCACGGGATCGAACTGCACGTGGGCGACCCCGCCACGGCCGTCGACCGGGACGCGCGGACGGTGACGGCTCGCTCCGGGCTGGTCGTCGCGTACGACACGCTGGTCCTCGCCACCGGTTCGTTCCCCTTCGTGCCGCCCGTGCCCGGCAAGGACGCCGACGGCTGCTTCGTCTACCGCACCATCGAGGACCTGCTCGCCATCGAGGAGTACGCGAAGGCCCGGGCGACGACCGGGGCCGTGGTCGGCGGCGGGCTGCTCGGCCTGGAGGCCGCCGGGGCCCTCAAGGGGCTCGGACTCGGCACGCACATCGTGGAGTTCGCGCCGCGCCTGATGCCCGTGCAGGTCGACGAGGGCGGCGGCGCGGCGCTGCTGCGCACCATCGAGGACATGGGCCTGAGCGTCCACACCGGCACCGGTACCCAGGAGATCCTGACCGGTGGCGACGGCGCCGTGACGGGCATGAGGCTCTCCGACGGTTCGACCATCGCCACGGACCTCGTGGTGTTCTCGGCCGGGGTGCGCCCTCGCGACGCCCTCGCGCGGGAGTGCGGGCTCAGCGTGGGGGAGCGCGGCGGCATCAGCGTCGACGAGCAGTGCCGCACGGTCGGTGACCCGCACGTCTTCGCGATCGGCGAGTGCGCGCTGGCCTCTGACGGCCGGGTGTACGGACTGGTCGCGCCCGGCTACGAGATGGCCGAGACGGCGGCGGCGACGATCGCCGCCGACGAGGCCGCGTTCACCGGCGCAGACCTCTCCACCAAGCTGAAGCTCCTCGGCGTCGACGTCGCCTCGTTCGGCGACGCGCACGGGGCCGCCGAGGACTGCCTGGACGTCGTCTACGCGGACTCCCGCTCGGGCACGTACAAGAAGCTGGTCATCGGACGGGACGGGCGGCTGCTCGGCGGCATCCTGGTCGGCGACGCGGACGCCTACGGCACCCTGCGCGCCTTCACCGGCTCGGTGCCGCCCGTCGCCCCCGAGCAGCTGGTCCTGCCGGCCGGCGCCGGCGCCCCCGTCCAGCTCGGCCCGTCCGCCCTGCCGGACGAGGCGATCATCTGCTCCTGCCACAACGTCACCAAGGGAGCGGTCCGCGGCGCGGTCACCGAGCACGCGTGCACGACGGTGCCCGAGGTCAAGAAGTGCACCAAGGCCGGCACCGGGTGCGGCAGTTGCGTGAAGGTACTGGGCCAGCTCGTCACCGCCGAGCTGGAGGCGAGCGGCGTCGAGGTCGACAAGGGCCTGTGCGGCTGCTTCGCGCAGACCCGCGAGGAGCTGTACGAGATCGTCCTCGCCCTGCGCGTCACCTCGTACCGGCAACTCCTGGACCGGCACGGCCGCGAGGACGCGCGCGGCGGCGACGGCTGCGAGGTCTGCAAGCCCGCGGTCGGCTCGATCATCGCCTCGCTGGCGCCCACGATCGGCGCGGACGGCCATGTCCTGGACGGCGAGCAGGCCTCTCTCCAGGACACCAACGACCATTTCCTCGCCAACCTCCAGAAGAACGGCTCGTACTCGATCGTGCCGCGCATCCCCGGTGGCGAGATCACTCCGGAGAAGCTCATCGTGATCGGCGAGGTGGCACGGGACTTCGGCCTCTACACCAAGATCACGGGCGGTCAGCGGATCGACATGTTCGGCGCCCGCGTCGAACAGCTCCCGCTGATCTGGGCCCGGCTGGTGGACGCGGGCTTCGAGTCGGGGCACGCGTACGGGAAGTCGCTGCGCACGGTGAAGTCCTGTGTGGGGCAGACCTGGTGCCGGTACGGGGTGCAGGACTCGGTGCGCATGGCCATCGACCTGGAGCTGCGCTACCGCGGGCTCAGGTCCCCGCACAAACTGAAGTCGGCGGTGTCCGGGTGCGCCCGCGAGTGCGCCGAGGCCCAGTCGAAGGACTTCGGTGTGATCGCCACGGCCAACGGCTGGAACCTGTACGTGGGAGGCAACGGCGGCGCGACGCCGCGCCACGCGGACCTGCTCGCCCAGGACCTGTCGGACGCCGAACTGGTCCGGCTGATCGACCGGTTCCTGATGTTCTACATCCGCACGGCCGACCGTCTGGAGCGCACCTCCACATGGCTGGAGCGGATCGCCGGCGGCCTCGACCACGTGCGCGACGTGGTGGTCCACGACTCCCTCGGCATCTGCGAGGAACTGGAGTCCCTGATGGCCGCGCACGTCGCCGCCTACCGCGACGAGTGGTCCGAGACGATCAACGACCCCGAGAAGCTGTCGCGCTTCGTGTCCTTCGTGAACGCGCCGGACACTCCCGACCCCGTCGTCGGGTTCGTCCCCGAGCGCGACCAGATCAAGCCCGACCTGCCGCTGCTGGCCATCGGCACGCGCCCCCGCGCCCTCGGTTCCGCCCCGATGGGCGGGACCCCCCTCCTGGAAGGAAGCGCCCAGCGATGACCATCGCACCAGAGACGACGGCCCTGAAGCTCCAACTCCGGCTCGACGACGACTGGTTCACGGTCTGCGACCCGACCGTGCTGACGCCGGGGCGCGGGGTGGCGGCCCTGCTGCCCGACGGGCGCCAGGCGGCGCTGTTCCTGGACCGCGCGGGGCGCATGTACGCGATCGACAACTGCGACCCGTTCTCCGGTGCCGCCGTGCTGTCCCGCGGGCTGACCGGCACCCACCGGGGCCGCCCGTTCGTCGCCTCGCCGCTCCTGAAGCAGCGCTTCGATCTGGAGTCCGGGCAGTGCCTGGACGACGAGACGGTGGCGGTGGCGACGTACGAGGTGCGTACGCGCTGAGGGTCAGGCGGTCCCCGCGGGACCGCGACCGGAACGCGCGGCGGGCCACCCGCCCGGGGTGGGTGCCCGGCGGGCCGCTCCTCATAGGGTGGGGGCCCACCCGACGCCGAGGGAGCCAGGGCCATGACCCGCTGGAAAGCGCACGACATCCCCGACCAGAGCGGCCGCACGGCCGTCGTCACCGGGGCGAACAGCGGGATCGGGTACGTCACAGCCCGCGAGCTGGCCCGGCGGGGCGCCCGGGTGGTGCTGGCCTGCCGCAGCGAGGCGCGCGGGACGGAGGCGGTGGCCCGGCTGACCGCCGAAGTGCCGGGCGCGGACGCCGGGTTCCGGCGGCTGGACCTCGGAGACCTGTCCTCGGTACGGGAGTTCGCTTCCGCCCAGGCGCGCGAGCACGACCGGCTGGACCTGCTCGTCAACAACGCGGGCGTGATGGCGCTGCCGCCGGGGCGGACCGCCGACGGCTTCGAGACGCAGTTCGGGGTCAACCACCTCGGGCACTTCGCCCTCACCGGACTCCTGCTGCCGGCCCTGCTCGGCACCCCCGGCGCCCGGGTCGTGAGCCTTTCGAGCGCGATGCACGCGGTGTCGAACATCGACCTCGACGACCTCGACTGCGAGCGCTCGTACGGGCGTTGGACGGCGTACGGGCGCTCGAAGACCGCGAACCTGCTCTTCGTGCACGAGCTGGCGCGCCGCCTCGCCGCGGCCGGCTCGGACGTCGTGGCGGCGGCCGCGCACCCCGGCTACGCGTCCACCAACCTCCAGGCGGCGGGTCCGCGGATGGAGGGCCGCACGGGGGCCGAGCGGCTCTTCCGGATCGGCAACCGCGTCGTCGCCCAGTCCGCCGACGCGGGCGCCCTGCCCACGCTGTACGCGGCGACCGCCCCCGGTGTGCGGCCGGACTCGTTCACCGGCCCCGCGATCCTCGGCTGGCGCGGCTCGCCGGCCCGCTCGTGGCGGGCCCGCTGGACGCTCGACGACACGGCGGGACGGCTGCTCTGGGAGGCGTCGGAGCGGTTGACGGGAGTCGCGTACGACGGCTCGCGGGCCTGACGCCCGGGCGGGCGGTCCGACCACACTAGTGGCGCGTACACGTCACCCTGCGTCCATGGCGCGTCCACCCCGCGCTTCTAGGCTCCGGCGGTGCGCGACCCCGTCGCCGACCGGCGGACGGGGCGGTCACTGCACCCCCTTGGAGCGACAGTGGAACGTCGTACCCTCCTGCGCGCGGCCGTCCTCGGCGGTTCGTCCGCCGCCTTCGGCGGAACCCTGTGGCGCGGCGCCGCGTACGCCGCGCCGGCCCAGCCCGGCAGCGGCCCGTACGGGGCGCTCGGCGCGGCCGACGCGAACGGCCTCGCGCTGCCCGGCGGCTTCACCGGCCGGGTGGTGGCCCGATCGGGCCGGGCCGTGCCCGGCACCTCGTACACCTGGCACAACGCTCCCGACGGCGGGGCCTGTTACGCGGACGGCACCGGCTGGATCTACGTCTCCAACTCGGAGGTCGACCCGTCGGGCGGCGCGAGCGCGCTGAGGTTCTCGTCGGCGGGCACGGTCACCGGCGCGTACCGCATCCTGTCCGGCACGCGGCAGAACTGCGCGGGCGGGCGGACGCCGTGGAACACCTGGCTGTCCTGCGAGGAGGTGTCCCTCGGGTACGTCTACGAGACCGACCCCTGGGGCGTCGCCGCGGCGGTGCGCCGGACCGCCATGGGCCGGTTCAAGCACGAGGCGGCGGCCGCCGATCCGGTCCGCCGGGTGGTCTACCTGACCGAGGACGAGACGAACGGCCGCTTCTACCGCTTCGTGTCGGCGGCCTGGGGCGACCTGTCCGCCGGCACCCTCCAGGTGATGGTCGCGGGCACCGCCACGTCCGGCTCGTTCACCTGGGCGGACGTCCCGGACCCTGACGGCTCCCCGACGAGCACGCGCACCCAGGTCCCGGGGTCGAAGTCCTTCAACGGCGGCGAGGGGTGCCACTACGCCGACGACAGGGTCTGGTTCACGACCAAGGGCGACAACCGGGTCTGGCAGCTGGACCTGGCGGCCGGTACGTACGAACTCGCCTACGACGACTCGCTGGTGACCTCGGGGTCGGCCCCGCTGACCGGTGTCGACAACATCACCGGGTCGTCCTCCGGAGACCTGTTCGTCGCCGAGGACGGCGGCACCATGGAGATCTGCGTGATCACGCCGGGCGGCGTGGTCGCCCCGTTCCTGCGCGTCGAGGGCCAGTCCGGCTCGGAGATCACGGGGCCCGCCTTCTCCCCCGACGGCACCCGCCTCTACTTCTCCAGCCAGCGCGGCACCAGCGGCAGTTCCTCGGGCGGCATCACGTACGAGGTCAGGGGGCCGTTCCGCGCGTAGCGGCTCCGCGGGGGCGGTGGACCGTGAGCGGAGAGCTACCGTCCGGTCACGTCACGTTCGCATCACGGGTCCGCCAATCCGCCCCCGCACCAGCCGTCCCCCCATACTTTCGTCACCTCGCATCCGACTGGTCGCACTGCGTGATCATGCGTACGGATATCGACCGAAACCTGGGGGCCCCTCCGTGAACCTGTTCAGCAAGCCCGCCGCCGTGGCCGTGACCGCACTCGCGCTGGCCGCCCTGCCGGCCGCCGCCGTGGCCCACGACGGCAGCCACCCCTTCGCGAACTGCACCGAGGCGTACGACAACGGGTACGCCAACATCCGCCTGGGCGACGCGCACTACGCCGAGCGGCTCGACCGCGACAAGGACGGCATCGGCTGCGACAAGCCGCCCGCCGACTTCGTCCCCGCACAGTCGGGCGCGGACTCGGGCGCGGACGGGGACGGGGAGGGGGCCGAGGACTCGGGCGCCGAGGACACCGCCGCGGGCACCTCGGACGGGCAGGACACGGACCTGGCGGAGACAGGCGGCAGCGACGTCACCCCGTACCTGGCGGCCGGCAGCGCGGTCGCCCTGCTCGCCGGAGGCGCCGTACTGATCACGGCCCGCCGCCGCGAGCACCGGGACACCCCCTGAGCCCACGGCGACGAGACGGCCCCGTGCGGCTCGCGAGCCGCACGGGGCCGCTCGGGGACGGCCCTCCGGGGAGGTCACCCGAATGGCGTACTCGGCAAAATCCCGAAGCGGCTACGACCTGCGCACCGAGACCCACGCGATGGGTTCGGACCACTACGACCACACCCCCACCCTCCTGCCCTGGCACCGGGAGTTCCTCCGGACCTTCGAGGCGGCCCTGCCGACCGAGCCCGGCGGGCAGACGCTCACGATTCCGTACACGGGGGCTTCGATCTCGCCGCGTGCCTCGATCACATCCTGTACGCGCAGGGCGTGCCGATCACCGGTCGGCGCCCCGAGGAGATCCTTCTGCAGTGAAGCGTGTCAGGGCAGCCCGCCCGGCCGGCGGCCCTGCTCGACGGTCGCCCGGCCACGCCGAAGGGGCGGCACCCCCGCACAGGGTGCCGCCCCTTCTTCCTCGCGCGCCGGGGCCGTTCGCCCGCCGGTGAGGGTCGGGTGGCGGGCGGGGCTCCGGGGTCGGTGGCCTACCGGTGGTCGCTGCCCTGCGAGGTGGACGCCGCGCGGCCGGCCTCGAGGCGTGCCACCGGGATCCGGAACGGGGAGCAGGACACGTAGTCGAGTCCGACCTCGTGGAAGAAGTGCACGGACTCCGGGTCGCCGCCGTGCTCGCCGCAGACTCCGAGCTTCAGGTCGGGGCGGGTCGCGCGGCCGGCCTCCACCGCGGACTTCACCAGGGAGCCGACGCCGTCCTTGTCGATGGTCTCGAAGGGGCTGACGCCGAAGATGCCCTTCTCCAGGTACGCCGTGAAGAAGGAGGCCTCCACGTCGTCGCGGCTGAAGCCCCACACCGTCTGGGTGAGGTCGTTGGTGCCGAAGGAGAAGAACTCGGCGGCCTCGGCGATCTGACCGGCCGTCAGCGCGGCGCGCGGCAGTTCGATCATCGTGCCGATCGCCAGCTTCAGGTGGACGCCGGTGGCGGCCTCGACCTCGGCGATGACCTGGTCGGCCTCCTCGCGGACGATCTCCAGCTCCTGGACCGTGCCCACGAGCGGGATCATGATCTCCGCGCGCGGGTCGCCCTTGGCGTTCCTGCGCTCGGCGGCGGCCTCCGCGATGGCCCGTACCTGCATGGTGAACAGGCCGGGGATGACCAGGCCGAGGCGGACGCCGCGCAGGCCCAGCATCGGGTTCGACTCGTGCAGCCGGTGCACCGCCTGGAGCAGGCGCAGGTCGTTCTCGTTGGCGTCCTTGCGGGACTCGGCGAGCGCGACCCGCACCGACAGCTCGGTGATGTCGGGGAGGAACTCGTGCAGCGGCGGGTCCAGGAGACGGACCGTGACCGGGAGGCCGTCCATCGCCGAGAACAGCTCGACGAAGTCCTTCTTCTGCAGCGGCAGGAGCGCCTTCAGGGACGCCTCGCGCTCGGCGTCGGTGTCCGCGAGGATCAGACGCTCGACCAGCTCGCGGCGGTCGCCGAGGAACATGTGCTCGGTGCGGCACAGGCCGATGCCCTGGGCGCCGAAACGGCGGGCGCGCAGAGCGTCCTCGGCGTTGTCGGCGTTGGCGCGTACGCGCAGGCTGCGCTTGCGGTCGGCGAAGGCCATGATCCGGTGGACGGCCTCGACCAGCTCGTCGGCGTCGTCGGCGCCGGCGTGCATCCGGCCCTCGAAGTACTCGACGACCGGGGACGGGACGACGGGGACCTCGCCCAGGTAGACCTTGCCGCTCGACCCGTCGATCGAGATGAGGTCGCCCTCCTCGACGACGTGCCCGCCGGGCACCGTCATCCGGCGGCGCTTGGTGTCGACCTCCAGCTCCTCTGCGCCGCAGACACAGGTCTTGCCCATGCCGCGCGCGACGACGGCCGCGTGGGAGGTCTTGCCGCCGCGCGAGGTCAGGATGCCCTCGGCCGCGATCATGCCGTCCAGGTCGTCGGGGTTCGTCTCGCGGCGGACCAGGATGACCTTCTCGCCGGAACGGGACCACTTCACCGCGGTGTACGAGTCGAAGACCGCCTTGCCGACCGCGGCGCCCGGCGACGCGGCGATGCCCCGGCCGACCTGCCGGACCTTCGCGTCCTCGTCGAAGCGGGGGAACATCAGCTGGGCGAGCTGGGCGCCCGTCACCCGCTGGAGCGCCTCGGCCTCGTCGATGAGCCCCTGGTCGACGAGCTGGGTCGCGATACGGAAGGCGGCACCGGCCGTGCGCTTGCCGACCCGCGTCTGGAGCATCCACAACTGTCCGCGCTCGATGGTGAACTCGATGTCGCAGAGGTCCTTGTAGTGGTTCTCCAGCGTCTCCATGATCTGCATGAGCTGGTCGTACGACTTCTTGTCGATCTGCTCCAGCTCGGCGAGCGGGACGGTGTTGCGGATACCCGCGACCACGTCCTCGCCCTGCGCGTTCTGCAGGTAGTCGCCGTACACGCCCTGGTGGCCGGAGGCCGGGTCGCGGGTGAACGCGACGCCTGTGCCCGAGTCGGGGCCGAGGTTGCCGAAGACCATGGAACAGACGTTGACGGCCGTGCCGAGGTCGTGCGGGATGCGCTCCTGGCGGCGGTAGAGCTTGGCGCGCTCGGTGTTCCAGGAGTCGAAGACCGCGTGGATTGCGAGGTCCATCTGCTCGCGCGGGTCCTGCGGGAAGTCCCGGCCGGCCTCGGTCTTGACGATCTTCTTGAACTTGGTGACGAGCCGCTTGAGGTCGGCCGCCTCCAGGTCGGTGTCGACCGTGACCTTCTTGGCGGTCTTGGCCGCCTCCAGGGCGTCCTCGAACAGTTCGCCGTCGACGCCGAGGACCGTCTTGCCGAACATCTGGATGAGGCGGCGGTACGAGTCCCACGCGAAGCGGTCGTCGCCGGCCTGCTTCGCCAGGCCCTGCACGGACCTGTCGGAGAGCCCGATGTTGAGGACGGTGTCCATCATGCCGGGCATGGAGAACTTCGCCCCGGAGCGGACCGACACGAGGAGGGGGTCGTCGGCCTGGCCGAGCCGCTTGGCCATCCTGGCCTCGAGCGCGTCGAGGTGCGCACTCACCTCGTCACGCAGTGCCGCCGGCTCCTCGCCGCTGTCGAGGTAGGTCTTGCAGGCCTCGGTGGTGATGGTGAAGCCGGGCGGGACGGGAAGGCCCAGGTTGGTCATCTCGGCGAGGTTGGCACCCTTGCCGCCGAGAAGGTCCTTGAGGTCCTTGTTGCCCTCCGTGAAGTCGTAAACGAACTTCGTTCCGCCGACACCACTGTCGCCGCTCTCGGCTACGTGGGGATCTTTGTTTTCCGACACGGGTCTCGACTCCTCGAGGACGCGGTGGCTGCCCTGACGGGCAGGAACATACCCAGATCGAAGGCACCTGGGTACGTCCACTTGTGCGTCATACGGCTGTAACCACCCGTCCGCCAGCAGATCGAAAGTCAACAATTGGTAAGCCGTCCGGGCTCAATGCGTTCACCTCTTGAACGAGTCAACGCACGTAGATCCTGCATTTCGCTCACATGAGCGATGCTTCACACGCCTGAGTTCAGGTCATAAACGATCAAGGGGTGGCACTGAGTGCCACCCCTTGGAGAAGTGCAGCCGCCCAAGATCCGCTCATCTGAGCGAAACATCTATCAGGCGTGGCGAGAATCACGCCGCGTCGGCCGACCGGATTTCAGCATCCGGACCGCCCTCCCCCGCCGGAAACACGGACGTCACACGCCCATCGCGAGCAGCCGCTCCTCGGCCCGCCCGGGCGCGTAGAGGTGCTCCACCACGAGCGCGCCCGCTCCCACCAGGGCCGCCCGCTCGCCGAGCCGTGAGGTGACCACGTCCAGTCCTGCGGTGGAACGCGGCAGCGCCCGCTGGTAGAGCAGCTCGCGCACCCCCGTGACGAACGGCGTTCCGGCCAGGTCCCCGGCGATCATCAGGACCCCGGGGTTCAGCAGGGTCACCACCGTCGCCAGCACGTCCCCGACCTGCCGTCCGGCCTCCCGGGCGAACGCGGCCGCGCCCGGATGCCCGGAGGCCAGCAGGTCGCGCACGTCCGAGCCGGACGCCGCCGGGACCCCCGTCCCGGCCAGCCTGCGCGCGACCGCGCCTCCGCTGGCGACGGCGGCGAGACAGCCGTACGAGCCGCAGCGGCACAGCGCGTCGGCGCCCTCCGGGACCCGGATGTGCCCGATGTCCCCGGCGCCCCCGTCGATGCCGCGGTAGATCGCGCCCCCGACGACGACACCCGCGCCGATACCGGTGGAGACCTTCACCAGAACGAAGGCCGAGCAGTCGGGGTGGGCCGTGCGCTGCTCCCCGTACGCCATCAGGTTGGCGTCGTTGTCGACGAGGACCGGGACGGCCGGGGCGCCCGTGTGCTCCGTGAGGGCGCGGGTGAGGCGGCCCCTGATGTCGTAGCCGTCCCAGCCCGGCATGATCGGCGGCTGCACGACCCGTCCGGTGTCGGTGTCGACGGGACCGGGCACGGCCAGTCCGATGCCGCACACCTCGTGCGCCCCGTGCCCCGCCTTCTCCAGCAGTTCGCCGAACCAGCGGCCCAGTTCGCCGAGCACGGCGTCCGGTCCGTCCTCGACGCGCAGCGGGCCCGCGTGCTCGGCCAGCAGTTCGCCCGCCAGGGACAGCACGGCCGCGCGCGCGTGGCGGGTGTCGAGGTCGGCGGCGAGGACGACCGCGTGGGCGTCGTCGAATTCCAGGCGGACCGAGGGCCGGCCGCCGAGCGGCGAGTCCACCGGGCCCGCGGCCCCCTCACGCAGCCAGCCGGCGCGGAAGAGCCGGTCGAGGCGCTGGCCGACCGTGGCCCGGGACAGCCCGGTGACCTGCTGCAGGGCGCCCCGGGTGGTGGCCCGGCCGCTGCGCACCAGCTCCAGCAGGTCGCCGGAGCTCGCCTGGCTCCCGGTCCTCCCGGTCCTTGTGGCCATTCCGCTCCTTCCGACGGTTCCGGTCGTGCGAACCCCTTGCGTTCACCAACTCTGCATTACATATTGAGTTTTGCGTGTTAAATAGACGTAACTCTACGGTAGCCACTGCCGAACCGGCCGGCCGCATGTCTTCGGGGAGACCTGAGTGGACCGCACGACGCAGCTCACCGCTCGCCGCACCGAGCGCCCGGATCCCGTACTCATCGCGTCGTCACCGCCCGCCACCCGCCGGGACGAACCCGGGCCGGCGAAGGCTGCCGTACGCGAAACGGCACGGCCCGCAGGATCGCTGCACCTCAGGGCGGCCGAGGTGCTGGAGGGCAACTGGACCGGAACGTCCACCGTGCCCTCCCGCGGCCTGTACCCCCACCAGTGGTCCTGGGACTCGGCGTTCATCGCGATCGGCCTGCGCCACCTGTCGCCCCTGCGGGCGCAGACGGAACTGGAGACGCTGCTCGGCGCGCAGTGGGGCGACGGCCGTGTCCCGCACATCGTGTTCAACCCCTCGGTGCCACTCGACGCGTACTTCCCCAGCCCGGACTTCTGGCGGTCCTCGACCGCGGGACGCTCCGCGGGCGCCCCGCGCACCGTACAGACCTCGGGCATCGTGCAGCCACCGGTGCACGCGCTCGCGGCCTGGCTGGTGCACGTCGCCGACCCGGGCCTGTCGCGCGCGCGGTCCTTCCTGCCCAGGATCTACCCCCGGCTGGCGGCCTGGCACCGCTATCTGCTGCACCGCCGGGACCTGGGCGGCGGGGGCCTCGCCTCGGTCGTCCACCCGTGGGAGCAGGGCATGGACAACGCGCCGAGCTGGGACGCGCCTCTGGCCAGGGTCGCACCCGCGCCGGCCCGCTCCTTCCGCCGCGCGGACCTGGACCACGGCGCGGCCGAGGACCGGCCCACCGACCTCGACTACGGGCGGTACGTGCGGCTCGCGGCGGACTACCGGGACGGGGGATACGCGGATCACCCGACGGGCGCGACCGGCTCCGGCGGCCGGCGGGCCGACGGGTTCGCCGTGGAGGACCCGGCGTTCAACGCCCTGCTGATCGCCTCCGAGCACGCGCTGGCGCGGATCGCCCGGGAACTGGGGGCGACGGGCACCGCCCGGCACGCCCGCGCGGAACGGCTGACGGCCGCGCTGGTGGACCGGCTGTGGGACCCGGCGGAGGGCATGTTCTTCTGCCGCGACCTGCGCGCCGACGGACTGATCCCCGAGCGCGGGGTCTCCGGACTGGTCCCGCTGCTGCTGCCGGCGCTGCCCCGCGGGACCGCGGACACGCTCGTCGCGACGCTGCACGGACCGCACTTCGGACTGGCCGGCGCGACCCGGCTCGTACCGAGCTACGACCTGGCCGGGCACGCCTTCGACCCGCACCGGTACTGGCGGGGTCCGGCCTGGTTCAACACCAACTGGCTGCTGGAACGGGGGCTCAGGGTGCACGGCGAGCACGCGCGGGCGCAGGGGCTGCGCGGCGCCCTGCTGGAGACCGCGGACACGTCCGGGTTCGCCGAGTACGTGGACCCGTACACCGGCGAGGCGTGCGGAGCGCTCGGCTTCAGCTGGACCGCGGCGCTGACGCTGGACCTGCTGCACGAGGCGCCCGACGGGGCGCGCGGCACGACGCGAGAGATCGGCGAGGGCACCGAGGGAGGGGACCTGCGATGACGGAGCGGCATCATCTGCTCGTGCACGGCGGGACGTTCGCGGCCGTGGGCGACGGCGGAGACATCAGCGGAGTGCGCGGCGGCGGTTCGCACTCCGCTCCCGACGGGCTGTTCGTGCGCGACGCCCGGCATCTGAGCCGCTGGCAGCTCACCGTCGACGGCGCCGTGCCCGAGGCGCTGTCACCGGTCGCCGACGGCGACACCGCGCGCTGCGTGCTCGTCCCGCGCGGCGGCCGGCAGGAGCCGCCCGCGTACACGCTCTTCCGTGAACAAGCCGTCACCGAGGGCGCGTTCGTCGAGTCGCTGCGCGTCACCAGCAATCGTCCGGTGGCCACCGCGGTACGCATCGCGGTGACCGCCGACGCGGACTTCACGGACCAGTTCGAACTGCGCTCCGACCACCGCACCTACACGAAGGCCGGCGCCGTCCGCTCCCGCAAGGTCCTCGACGACGGCGTGGAGTTCGGCTACCGGCGCGGGGAGTGGAGCTCCTGCACGACCGTCACGTCCGAACCGGCGCCGGACGGTGTCGAGGAGACCGGCACCGGCGCGCGGCGCCTGGTGTGGACCCTCGATCTCGCGCCGCACGGTTCGGCGGAGCTGGCCCTCCGGGTCGCGGCCCGCCCGCACGGTATGCCGCGCCCGGAGGTGCCCTCGACACCGGCCGCCGCGAACGGCCGACTGCTCGCGCTGGAGGGCGAGTTCGCGCGGGGTGTGCCCTTCCCGAAGGGCTGGCCCGAACTGGCGGCGGCCTGCGCCCGCGGCCTGTCCGACCTGGCCGTGCTCCAGGTTCCCGCGACCGGTCCCGACGGGGAGGAACTGCGCGTCCCGGCCGCCGGGGTGCCCTGGTTCCTGACGCTCCTGGGCCGGGACGCCCTCCTCACCTCGCTGTTCGCGCTGCCCTACCGCCCGCAGCTCGCCGCCGCCACCCTGCCCGCGCTCGCCGCGGCGCAGGCGACGGAGGTCGGGGTGGGAGCGGTGGCCCAGCCGGGCAAGATCGTGCACGAGGTGCGGCACGGCGAGCTGGCGCACTTCGGGCAGGTGCCCTACGGGCGCTACTACGGCTCGGTCGACGCGACTCCGCTGTTCCTCGTGCTGCTGGGCTCGTACGTCGAGCAGACGGGTGATGTCGTGCTCGCCCGCCGGCTGGAGGCCAACGCCCGCGCGGCGATCGGCTGGATGCTCGACCACGGCGGCCTGACCTCGCGCGGCTATCTCGTCTACCGCGCGGACGAGGGCGGTCTCGCCAACCAGAACTGGAAGGACTCCCCCGGCGCCATCTGCTCGGGCGACGGCAGCCGTCCCTCCGGCCCGGTGATGGCCGCGGGTGCGCAGGGGTACGCGTACGACGCGCTGCGCCGCACCGCGCACCTGGCGCGGACGGTCTGGGACGACGAGGTCTACGCGGCACTGCTCGAACAGGCCGCGGGCGACCTCCGGGACAGGTTCCAGCGGGACTTCTGGATGGCGGACCACGCGTTTCCGGCGCTCGCCCTGGACGGCGGGGGGAAGCACGTCGACGCGCTCGCGTCCGACGCCGGGCACCTGCTGTGGTCGGGGCTGCTGGACAAGGAGTACGGGGAACTGGTGGGGCGGCGGCTGCTGGAACCGGACTTCTTCTCCGGGTGGGGCGTGCGGACGGTGGCCGCCGGGCAGGCCGCCTACCATCCGCTGTCGTACCACCGGGGGTCCGTGTGGCCGCACGACAACGCGCTGATCGCGTTGGGGCTGGCGCGGTACGGGCTGCACGACGAGGCCCGTACGGTCGCCCATGCGCTGGTGGACGCGGCCACCGCGGCGGGGCATCGGTTGCCGGAGGTGCTTGCGGGGTACGCGCGTGGGGCTCATGCCGAGCCCGTGCCCTGTCCGCATGCCTGTGTGCGGGAGTCCCGGTCCGCCGCGGCTCCGTTGGCGCTGCTGACTGCCGTCGGAGGGGCGTGACGTCGTCGCCTCCGGCTGGGGTTGGGGGGTTGGGGGGTTGGGGGGTTGGGGGGCTTTCTGTGAGCCCGGGCTGTGGGTGGGTGCCGTGTCCTTGGGTGTCGCGCAGTTCCCCGCGCCCCCTGCGGGGCCCTTGGCCCGGCAGTCCTGTGCCGGTTGAGTGTGGTTGCTCGCGCAGTTCCCCGCGCCCCCTGCGGGGCCCTTGGCCCGGCAGTCCTGTGCCGGTTGAGTGTGGTTGCTCGCGCAGTTCCCCGCGCCCCTGAACCGGGCTCCCGGCCCGGTTCGTCGGGTGCCGGTCGGTCGTGGTTGCTCGCGGCGTTCCCCGCGCCCCCTGCGGGGCCTCCGGCCCAGTCGTCCGGTGCCGGTTGGGTGTGGCCCGGCGCGGCGTTCCCCGCGCCCCTGAACGGGGCGGGGGGTGGCGTCAGCCTCCTGAGGTGGCCAGTTCCGCTTCGTCGCTGATGCCGGCGCAGTCGTAGGGGTCCTTGAGCCAGCCGTCCGGCAGGACGACCCTGTTGTTCCCCGACGTCCGGCCGCGCGGGCCGTCCGCCCCCGTGGGCCACGGCTGGTCGAGGTCCAGCTCCTCCAGGCCCTCGGAGAGCTCGGCGAGCGACGAGGTGATCGCGAGGCGCTTGCGCATCTCCGAGCCGACCGCGAAGCCCTTCAGGTACCAGGCGACGTGCTTGCGGAAGTCGATGACCCCGCGGGCCTCGTCGCCGATCCACTCGCCCAGCAGGGTCGCGTGCCGCACCATGACGGACGCCACCTCGCGCAGGGTCGGACGGGCGTAGTCGTCGCGGCCCTCGAAGGCGGCGACCAGGTCGCCGAAGAGCCACGGCCTGCCCAGGCAGCCGCGGCCGACCACGACGCCGTCGCACCCGGTCTCCCGCACCATCCGCAGCGCGTCCTCCGCCGACCAGATGTCGCCGTTGCCGAGGACGGGGATCTCCGGGACGTGCTCCTTGAGCCGGGCGATGGCGTCCCAGTCGGCCGTTCCGCCGTAGTGCTGCGCGGCCGTGCGGCCGTGCAGCGCGATCGCCGTCACGCCCTCCTCGACCGCGATCCGGCCTGCGTCGAGGAAGGTGATGTGGTCGTCGTCGATGCCCTTGCGCATCTTCATCGTGACGGGGAGGTCGCCCGCCCCGGCGACCGCCTCGCGGAGGATCGCCCGCAGCAGGTTCCGCTTGTACGGCAGCGCGGACCCGCCGCCCTTGCGGGTCACCTTCGGGACGGGGCAGCCGAAGTTCAGGTCGATGTGGTCGGCGAGGCCCTCCTCCGCGATCATGCGGACGGCCTTGCCGACGGTGGCGGGGTCGACGCCGTAGAGCTGGATCGAGCGCGGGGTCTCGGACGCGTCGAAGTGGATCAGCTGCATCGTCTTCTCGTTGCGCTCGACCAGCGCCCGAGTGGTGATCATCTCGCTGACGAACAGGCCCTTGCCCCCGCTGAACTCCCGGCACAGCGTGCGGAACGGCGCGTTCGTGATCCCGGCCATGGGAGCGAGCACGACGGGCGGCCGGACGGTGTGCGGGCCGATCTGCAGAGCGGAGTTCACCGCGGACGTGGACGTGGGCATTCCCCCATTGTCGCGCACGCGCGAGGGTGCCCCGGATGGGCTACTAGTTAGTTAGGCACACTACCGAAATCGGCGTACTCTGGTGGTCATGTCCGAGCCCAGCCACCGCCGACGCATGCTCGTCCTCGCCATCTGCTGCATGAGCCTGCTGATCGTGAGCATCGACAACACCGTCCTCAATGTCGCCCTGCCCTCCATGCAGAAGGACCTGGACGCGAGCCTCGCGGGCCTCCAGTGGACGATCGACGCGTACACGCTCGTACTCGCCGGCCTGCTGATGCTCGCCGGGTCGACGGCCGACCGCATCGGCCGCCGGAAGGTGTTCATGGCGGGCCTGGTCGTCTTCACCATCGGTTCGGTGCTGTGCTCCCTCGCCCCCAGCCTCGAACTGCTCGTCGCCTTCCGGATGGTCCAGGCCGTGGGCGGCTCGATGCTCAACCCGGTGGCGATGTCGATCATCACCAACACGTTCACCGACCCGCGCGAGCGCGCCCGCGCGATCGGCGTCTGGGGCGGGGTGATCGGCATCTCGATGGCCGCGGGGCCGCTGGTCGGCGGGCTCCTGGTGGACTCGGTCGGCTGGCGGTCGATCTTCTGGATCAACCTGCCGGTGGGTCTCGCCGCGCTCCTGCTCACCTTCCGGTACGTCCCCGAGTCGCGCGCGCCCCGGGCCCGCCGCCCCGACCCGGTCGGGCAGCTGCTGGTGATCGCCCTGCTCGGCTCCCTGACGTACGCGATCATCGAGGCGCCCGACTCCGGCGCCACCGAACTCCTCGTCCTCGCGGGCATCGCGCTGGCCGCGCTGGCCGCGCTGCTCCGCTACGAGCCCCGGCGCGACGAACCCCTCATCGACCTGCGCTTCTTCCGGTCGGCCCCGTTCAGCGGGGCCACGGTGGTGGCGGTCAGCGCGTTCGCGGCGCTGGGCGGCTTCCTGTTCCTGTCCACGCTCCACCTCCAGAACGTACGGGGTCTCGACGCCCTGCACGCGGGCCTGTGGATGCTCCCCATGGCGGCCATGACCCTCGTCTGCGGACCGCTGTCGGGCCGGCTCGTCGGCAGCCGCGGTCCCCGCCTCTCCCTGCTGGTCGCCGGCACGGCGATGACCGCGAGCGGGGTGCTCTTCGCCGCGTTCGACGCGGAGAGCGCGAACACGGCCCTCGTCGTCGGCTACCTCCTCTTCGGCCTCGGCTTCGGCTTCGTGAACGCCCCCATCACCAACACGGCCGTCTCCGGGATGCCGCGCGCCCAGGCGGGCGTCGCCGCGGCCGTCGCCTCCACCAGCAGGCAGATCGGCCAGACGCTCGGGGTGGCCGTGGTCGGGGCGGTACTGGCCTCGGGCGTCGGGGCCTCGCCCTACCGTGACGCGTTCGCGTCGGCCGCCCGACCCGCCTGGTGGATCATCACCGGCTGCGGCGTCGTGGTCCTGGTCGTCGGCGCCGTCACCAGCGGACCCTGGGCGCGGCGGACCGCGGAACGCACCGCGCGGCGGCTGGAGAAGCAGGAGGCCAGGACGGCGGCGGAGGTACGGGCCTGACACCGCCCCCCCCCGGACGACGAGGACCCGCATCGCCGCGGGGCGCGGGATTCGCACACAACTCACCACACAAGTGCCACTGTTGATGTTGTTCTTGCTGCACACTCCTTAGCGCGCGCAAGCGGAGCGCGACGACCAGGAGGCGACATGCTGCAGATCAGCACCAGCAAGGTGAGCCGCTGGGACCAGCACGGCCGTGAGCACATAGTCCGCGTCCAGCGCGCGGGCATGCAGCGGACGATCAGATGCGACACGTGCGGCTGGCGCAAGAGCGCGCAGTTCCTGCCGTGGCTGAAGGCCGAGGAGCACCTCGCGGAGGCGCACCAGGCGACGGTCGACCCGACGGAGGCGCAGGGCACGGCGGGCTGACGGTCCCGGGCGGTTCCCGGGGCCGACGGGAACCGCCCGGGTGGTCCGTCCGGATCGGGTGGTCAGGCCCGCAGCCCTCGCAGCACGAGGTCCACGACCGCGCCGAACTCGCCCTCGATCCCAGGCTGTTCCCACTCGTGGGCGTAGTGCGGGTCGTGGAAGCGGCCCGTGGCGTCGAACACGGCGCGGGCCGTCGCCGCGGGGTCCACCGGGGCGAACGTGCCGCGCCGGACCCCGTCCCCGACGATCCCGGCGAGCTGGCCCGTCAGGTCGGCGATGTGGCGCTCCACGACCGCGCTGTTCTCGCCGATGAGCACCTGGTAGGTGGCGAAGAGCTGCGGGTCGTCCCCCGCCTTGTGGCGCTTGGCGGTGAACAGCGCCGTGAACCAGTCGCGCAGGCGCGCCCCGGCGTCGCGGTCCTCGGTCACCAGGCCGGCGAGCGACTGCGACGTGCGGTCCAGCCAGCGCTCGGTCACCGCCTCCCGCAGCGCGGCCTTCGTACGGAAGTGCCGGTACACCGTGCCGTGGCTGACACCGAGCGCGCGGGCCACGTCCACCACGGTGGCCTTCGCCGGGCCGTGGCGGCGCAGCACCTCCTCGGTCGCCGCGAGGATGCGCTCGGCGGTCAGGGTCTCGGTGGTCGCCATGCCGATGACGGTACCCGCAGGCGGGGTCAGCGCTCGCTGTCGAGGTGTGCCATCTGCGCGGCCGGGTAGCGGTCGCCCGCGGCGGCCCCGGCCGGGACGGCCTCCTCGATCGCGGCCAGGTCGGCGGCGTCGAGGGTGACGTCGAGCGCGCCGAGCGCCTCGGTGAGCCGGTCGCGGCGGCGCGCGCCCACCAGCGGCACGATGTCCTCGCCGCGCGACAGCACCCAGGCGATCGCGCACTGGGCCACCGTGACGCCCTTGTTCCGGGCGGTGGCGCGCAGCGCCTCGACGAGGTCGAGGTTGTGCCGGAGGTTGTCCCCCTGGAAGCGGGGGCTCATGGCGCGGAAGTCGTTCGCGGCGAGCGTGCGGTCCCGTGCGAAGTGGCCGGAGATCAGCCCGCGGGACAGTACGCCGTACGCGGTGACGCCGATGCCCAGCTCCCGCACGGCCGGCAGGATCTCGTCCTCGATGCCGCGCGAGATGAGCGAGTACTCGATCTGGAGGTCCGCGATCGGCGCGGTGGCGGCGGCCCTGCGCACGGTCTCCGCGCCGACCTCGCTGAGGCCGATGTGCCGTACGTGGCCCTTCTCGACCAGTTCGGCGATGGCGCCGACGGTCTCCTCGATCGGGACGTCCGGGTCGACCCGGGCGACGCGGTAGACGTCGATGTGGTCGACCCCGAGCCGCTGCAGCGAGTACGCCGCGAAGTTGCGCACCGCGGCGGGCCGCCCGTCGTATCCGGACCAGCTTCCGTCCGGGCCGCGCAGGGCACCGAACTTCACGCTGGTGAGGGCGCGTTCGCGGCGCGCGGCCGGGGCGCTGCGCAGCGCCTCGCCGATGAGCATCTCGTTGTGGCCCATGCCGTAGAAGTCACCGGTGTCGAGGAGCGTGACGCCCGCTTCGAGCGCGGCGTGGATCGTGGCGACGGACTCGGCCCGGTCGGCGTCGCCGTACAGCGCGGACATGCCCATGCAGCCGAGGCCGAGAGCGGAGACGCGGGGGCCTGTGGTGCCGAGGGATCGGGTCTCCATGAGAGCTCCTCCTGGGTCGCTTCGAAAGGTCGCACTCCACCCTCGCATGACAGATGACAGATTTCAATATCTGTCATCTGTCATCTGTCATGCGTCGCCACCTCGCACCTCCGGCCCACGGCGGGCTTCGACCGGACGGCACAGGTGTCGGCGGCGGAGGCCTGGACGTACGGCGACAACGTCAAGGCACTCCAGGGCGTTGAGCGACGCGGGCCGCACGGCCCGGCCGGCCCCGCGCCCGCCTACCGCGGGGTGAGCGCGAGCTTCGCGCCCAGGGCGAGGAACGACCCGGCGAAGGCCCGCCGCAGCCATGCCGTCGCACCGGGCCGTGCGGCGACTTGGCTGCGGAAGGCGCCCGCGAGGACTCCGTACAGGCTGAACACCACCAGGGTCGTCAGCATGAACACCCCGCTGAGCAGCAGCATGCGTGGCACGGACCCGGGCTCCCCGGGGGACACGAACTGCGGCAGGAACGCGAGGAAGAAGACGGTCAGCTTCGGGTTGAGGAGGTTGACCAGCACGCCCCGGACGATGTCCTGCCGCGCGGACCGCGGCGCGGAGTCCTCGTCCACCGCGAGCGCCTCCCGGTCGCGCAGCGTGGCCCGGGCCATGTACAGGAGGTAGCCGACGCCGGCGTACTTGAGGATCTGGAACGCCGTGCCGCTGGTGTGCAGCAGTGCCGCCGCGCCGGTGACGGTGGCCAGCAGGTGCGGCAGGCAGCCCAGGGTGCAGCCGACGGCCGCGACGACACCGGCCCGCCGGCCCCGGGAGAGGCCGGCGGACAGGGTGTGGACGACGCCCGTGCCGGGCGTGGCCACCACCACGAGGGTGGTCAGCAGGAACGCGATGCTCATGGGCCCACCCTGGCGACCCGGCACCCCCCGCCGACAGGTCCAATCGCCGGGCGGCATGGGGGACCAATCGCACGGGCGGCCCGCCGGCCCGGTGTAGGACCCGGCCGGTGGGCGTCCCCCGCGCGGGGTCGGGGCGGCGCGCACCCGGGGGCACTGGTCGCCGCCTCCAGGCGCGTGCCCCGGAGCACGGGCCCCCCGGAACGCGAAAACCCCGGTTCCCTCGCGTCCGTGGCGGACGCGGGGGAACCGGGGTGTGTCACCGGAGCCCGGGCGCGGACCCGGGCCCGACCTCCGGGGAGGCGGTCAGCAGCCGGTAAGGCGCGCGGCCAGGAAGCCCTCGATCTGGTCGAGGGAGACGCGCTCCTGCTTCATCGAGTCGCGCTCGCGCACGGTGACCGCGTTGTCGTCGAGCGTGTCGAAGTCCACGGTCACGCAGAACGGCGTACCGATCTCGTCCTGGCGGCGGTAGCGGCGGCCGATGGCGCCCGCGTCGTCGAACTCGATGTTCCAGTTCTGGCGCAGCGCGGCGGCGAGCCCCTTGGCCTTCGGGGACAGCTCCGGGTTGCGGGACAGCGGCAGGACCGCGACCTTCACCGGGGACAGGCGCGGGTCGAGGCGCAGCACCGTGCGCTTCTCCATCTTGCCCTTGGCGTTGGGGGCCTCGTCCTCGATGTAGGCGTCCAGGAGGAAGGCGAGCATGGCGCGGCCGACACCGGCGGCGGGCTCGATGACGTAGGGGGTCCAGCGCTCGCCGGCCTCCTGGTCGAAGTACGAGAGGTCCTGGCCGGACGCCTTGGAGTGGGCCGACAGGTCGTAGTCGGTGCGGTTGGCGACGCCCTCCAGCTCGCCCCACTCGTTGCCGCCGAACTGGAAGCGGTACTCGATGTCGGCGGTGCGCTTGGAGTAGTGGGAGAGCTTCTCGGCCGGGTGGTCGTACCAGCGCATGTTCTCCTCGCGCATGCCGAGGCCCGTGTACCAGTTCCAGCGCTCCTGCATCCAGTACTCCTGCCACTTCTCGTCCTCGCCCGGCTTGACGAAGAACTCCATCTCCATCTGCTCGAACTCGCGGGTCCGGAAGATGAAGTTGCCGGGCGTGATCTCGTTGCGGAAGGACTTGCCCATCTGCGCGATGCCGAACGGCGGCTTGCGGCGCGAGGTCTGCTGGACCTGGGCGAAGTTGGTGAAGATGCCCTGCGCGGTCTCGGGCCGCAGGTAGGCGACGGAGCCGCTGTCCTGGGTCGGGCCGAGGTGCGTCGAGAGCAGGCCGGAGAACTGCTTGGGCTCCGTGAAGGTGCCCTTGTTGCCGCAGTTGGGGCAGTTGAGGTCCGTGAGCCCGTTCTCCGGGGCGTGGCCCTTCTTCTCCTCGTACGCCTCCTCCAGGTGGTCCGCGCGGTAGCGCTTGTGGCACGAGGTGCACTCGGTGAGCGGGTCGGAGAAGGTGGCGACGTGACCGGAGGCCACCCACACCTCGGGGGCCAGGATCACGGACGAGTCGAGACCGACGACGTCCTCGCGCGCGGTGACCATGTACCGCCACCACTGGCGCTTCAGGTTCTCCTTGAGCTCGACGCCCAGCGGTCCGTAGTCCCAGGCGGCCTTCGTGCCGCCGTAGATCTCACTGCTGGGGAATACGAAGCCACGGCGCTTGCTCAGGCTGACGATGGTGTCGATCTTGTCGGCGGCCACGGTGCTCTCTTCATTACGACGACGGCGACGAAGCGATTGCTTCAGAGCGAATGCTTCAGATTACCGGCGGCCCCGCCCCCCGGATCAAATCGGTTGGGGGTCTCGGCCCGGACCCGGCTCACCTCCCCGCCCATACCGGGATGAAGCCCAGATCACAGCACCGGTTATTGACAATCGTTTCCAGCTTCATTGAAAATGACTGTCATGAACGTACGACGACGCCTCATATCCGGTACCGCCGTCACGGCGGCCACCGTGCTCGGTCTCGGCACCCTCTCCGCCTGCTCCGACTCGACAGCGGCCGACGGCGCGGGAGGCGGAAGGCTCGACGTCGTGTCGTCGTTCTACCCGATGCAGTACCTCGCCGAGCAGATAGGCGGGGACCACGTCGCCGTCCACAGCCTGACCGAGCCGGGCCAGGAGCCGCACGACCTGGAGATCAGCGCCAGGCAGACCGCGCAGCTCCAGGAGGCGGACGTCGTCCTCTACCTCAAGAACCTCCAGCCCGCGGTCGACGACGCGGTGGCGCAGTCCGGGACCAGGACCAAGATCGACGCAGCCTCGCTGACCTCCCTGGAGGAGCACGGCACCGAGGTCGGCGGCCACGCGGCAGGCCACGACGAGCACGAGGACGAGCACGACGACGGGCACGGCCACGAGGAGTCCGGCAAGGACCCGCACATCTGGCTCGACCCCGTGAAGTACGCCGAGGTCGCCGAGGGTGTGGGCAAGGCCCTGGCGAAGGCGGACCCGGACCACGCCGCCGACTACCGGAAGAACACCGCGGACCTGGTGAAGAGGCTCGGCGACCTCGACACCCGCTTCGAGGACGGGCTGCGGAACACGTCGACGAAGGTCTTCATCACCACGCACGCGGCGTTCGGCTACCTCGCCGAGCGCTACGGCCTCACCGAGGAGGCCATCAACGGCCTGGACCCGGAGAGCGAGCCGAGCGCCAAGCGCGTCAAGGACCTCGCCGGGACGGCCGAGGCCGACGGCGTCTCCACGATCTTCTACGAGACGCTCGTGAGCGACAGGACCGCGAAGACCCTCGCGAAGGACTCCGGTCTGCGGACGGACGTGCTCGACCCGATCGAGGGCATCACCGACAAGTCCCGCGGCGACGACTACATCCAGGTCATGGACGCCAATCTCAAGGCACTGCAGACGGCGCTGGGCGCCAAGTGACGAGCCCCCGGAGGACGGCGGCATGAACGACGAGCACGTCATATCCCTGCGCGGCGTGACGGCCGAGCTCGGCTCGCGCCCCGTCCTGCGCGGCATCGACCTCGGTGTGCGCCGGGGCGAGGTCGTCGCGCTGCTCGGCGCCAACGGCTCCGGCAAGTCGACGGCCGTGCGCACGATCATCGGCCAGGTGCCGGTCACGGGCGGCGAGATCGAGCTGTTCGGCACCCCGCGCCGCCGGTTCCGCGACTGGGCGCGGGTGGGCTACGTACCGCAGCGCACGACCGCCGCCGGCGGAGTGCCCGCGACGGTCACCGAGGTGGTGTCGTCCGGGCGGCTGTCCCGCACCCGGCTCGGCATGCTGCGCAGGGCCGACCGCGAGGCCGTCCGGCACGCCCTGGACCTGGTCGGCATGGGCGACCGCGCCAAGGACTCCGTGGACGCCCTCTCCGGCGGCCAGCACCAGCGGGTCCTGATCGCCCGCGCGCTCGCCTCCGCGCCCGAACTGCTGATCATGGACGAGCCGATGGCGGGCGTGGACCTGGCCAGCCAGGAAGTGCTCGCGGCGACCCTGCGGGAGCAGGTCGCCGCGGGCGTCTCCGTCCTGCTCGTCCTGCACGAACTGGGCCCGCTGGAGCCGCTGATCGACCGCGCCGTCGTCCTGCGCGACGGCTGCGTGCTGCACGACGGTCCGCCGCCCCGGGCCCTGGGCCAGCACGCGCTGCCCGGCCACGACCACGTACACCCGCACGCGGCCCACGACGCCGAACCGATCCGGACGGGACTGCTGAGCTGACCGCCATGAACCTCGAAATCCTCGACTACGCCTTCATGCAGCGGGCCCTGCTCGCCGCCGTCCTCGTCGGCATCACCGCGCCCGCGGTCGGCATCTACCTCGTGCAGCGCCGTCAGGCCCTGATGGGCGACGGCATCGGCCATGTCGCGATGACCGGTGTCGGCCTGGGCTTCCTGCTGTCCTGGTCCCCCGTGTGGATGGCCACGGCAGTCTCCGTGGCGGGCGCCGTGCTGATGGAGCTGATCCGCTGGTACGGCAGGACGCGCGGCGACATCGCGCTGGCGATGCTCTTCTACGGGGGCATGGCGGGCGGCGTGATGCTGATCAACCTCGCGCCGGGCGGCACCAACGCCAACCTCATCTCGTACCTCTTCGGCTCGCTGTCGACCGTCTCCGAGTCGGACGTCACGGCGATCTGCCTGCTGGCGGCCTTCGTCGTCGCGGTCACCCTCGGTCTGCGCAGGCAGTTGTTCGCGGTCAGCCAGGACGAGGAGTTCGCGCGGGTGACCGGACTGCCGGTACGCGCCCTGAACCTGCTCGTCGCCGTGACCGCCGCGGTCACCGTGACCGTCGCGATGCGGGTCGTGGGCCTGCTGCTGGTCTCCGCGCTGATGGTGGTCCCGGTGGCCGCCGCGCAGCAGCTCACCCGCAGCTTCGCCGCCACCTTCGCGATCGCCGTGGCCATCGGGATCGGCGTGACCATCGGCGGCACGGCGACCTCGTACTACCAGGACGTGCCTCCGGGCGCGACCATCGTCCTGCTCGCCATCGGCGCGTTCGTCCTGCTCACGGCACTCGCCACCCCGCTGGCGCGGAGAAGGGCCCGGGCTCTCGCCAGGTCCCGTGCCGGGGAGACCGGAGACCCCGCGGAGTGCGCGATTCCCGCCACCCGCGCCCCGGCCGGGAAGGCCGGCGTCTGACCGCGCCCGGCTCGGGCTGGCACAATGGCCCGGCAAGCCGCAGACGTTTTGGAGGCAACGGTGACGACCGCTGGACCGCCCGTTCGGGGCCGTTCCACCCGGCAGCGTGCCGCCGTGGCGGCGGCGCTCGACGAGGTCGACGAGTTCCGCAGTGCGCAGGACTTGCACGACATGCTCAAGCACAAGGGCGACTCCGTCGGACTGACCACGGTGTACCGCACCCTGCAGTCCCTCGCCGACGCGGGCGAGGTCGACGTCCTGCGGACGTCCGACGGGGAGTCCGTCTACCGCCGCTGTTCGAGCGGCGACCACCACCACCACCTCGTGTGCCGGGTCTGCGGCAAGGCGGTCGAGGTGGAGGGACCGGCCGTGGAGAAGTGGGCCGAGGCGATCGCGGCGGAGCACGGCTATGTGAACGTGGCCCACACCGTGGAGATCTTCGGGACCTGCGCGGAGTGCGCGGAGCGCGCGGGGAGCTAGGCCCGGCAGTTCACTCACGGGTGCGGCCCGGCGGGACTCGTTCCCGCCGGGCCGCACCCGTGAGCGCTCCGCTCAGACCCCTTCGGGGCGCCCCCGCATGCCCTCCTCCATCGCGAGGAGGTCCTCGTTCGGGACGGCGCCGCCGAAGCGGCGGTCCCTGGAGGCGTACTCGACGCAGGCGCGCCACAGGTCGCGGCGGTCGAAGTCGGGCCACAGGACGTCCTGGAAGACCATCTCGGCGTAGCTCGACTGCCAGATCAGGTAGTTCGAGGTCCGCTGCTCACCGCTGGGGCGCAGGAAGAGGTCCACGTCCGGCATGTCCGGGTAGTACAGGTACTTCTGGATCGTCTTCTCGGTGACCTTGTCCGGGTCGAGCCGGCCGGCGGCCACGTCGACGGCCATCGCCTTCGCCGCGTCGGCCAGCTCCGCCCGCCCGCCGTAGTTGACGCAGAAGTACAGGGTCATCGCGTCGTTGTCCTGCGTCTGCTCCTGTGCGACCTGGAGCTCCTGGACGACGGACTTCCACAGCTTGGGCATCCGCCCGACCCAGCGGATCCGGATGCCGAGGTCGTTCATCTCGTCGCGCCTGCGCCGGATGACGTCCTTGTTGAAGTTCATGAGGAAGCGGACCTCCTCGGGCGACCGCTTCCAGTTCTCCGTCGAGAAGGCGTACAGGGACAGGTTCTTGACACCCAGCTCCAGGCAGCCCTTGAGGACGTCCATGACGACGCCCTCGCCGACCCGGTGCCCCTCGGTGCGCGGCAGGCCGCGCTCCTTGGCCCACCGCCCGTTCCCGTCCATCACGCACGCCACGTGGTTCGGGACCAGCTCGCCCGGGAGCTTGGGTACGCGGGCACCGGACGGGTGCGGCTCCGGCGTCTTGTACTCGCGGCGCTGGCGCCCCAGGATCCCGCGTACCACCATGTGCTTCTCGTCTCCCTCTGGATCTCCGTGCGGCTTACTTCTCTACGTAACGCAGCGAGCGCAGTCCGCGCTCCAGGTGCCAGTGCAGATAGGCCGACACCAGGCCGCTGCCCTCCCTGACGTGCCGCGGTTCGCACGCGTCCGCGGTCGCCCAGTCCCCGGTCAGCAGCGCGCCGAGCAGTTCGAGGGCCTGCGCCGAGGGTACGACGCTGCCGGGCACCCGGCAGTCCACGCAGACGGAACCTCCCGCTGCGACCGAGAAGAACCGGTTCGGCCCGGGCATTCCGCACTTCGCGCAGTCGCTGAAGCTCGGCGCGTAGCCGTTCACGGCGAGTGAGCGGAGCAGGAAGGCGTCGAGGACGAGGTGCGGCTCGTGCTCGCCCCTGGCGAGCGTGCGCAGCGCGCCGACCAGCAGCAGGTACTGCTGCACGGCGGGCTCCCCCTCGTGGTCCGTGAACCGCTCGGCGGTCTCCAGCATCGCCGTGCCCGCGGTGTACCGCGTGTAGTCGGCCACGATGCCGCCACCGTACGGAGCGATGGTCTCGCTCTGTGTGCACAGCGGCAGCCCGCGCCCGACCAGTTCGCTCCCCCGCGCGAAGAACTGCACGTCCACGTGGGAGAAGGGTTCGAGCCGGGCCCCGAACTTGGACTTGGTCCGCCGGACCCCGCGGGCCACCGCGCGCACGCGTCCGTGGTTGCGGGTGAGCAGGGTGATGATGCGGTCGGCCTCACCGAGTTTCTGCGTCCGCAGGACGACGCCGTCGTCACGGAACAGGCTCATCGCCCGCCACCCGGCTTCCGGGTGCGCGGGACGACGCCGTCGTCACGGAACAGGCTCATGGCACCCATTCTCGCCTACGCCCCCGGGGCTCCGTGCGGCTGTGCCGCTTCCCGCCCGCCGCCGCCCGCGCGGCCTGCTTCAAGGGACCTCGCCGCGACTGCGCGCGTTCGCGTACGCCGTCGCGGCGCTGAGGCGCTCCGCCGGGGTGGCCGCGCGGACGGCGTCCGGCTCGCAGTCCCACTCCCGCCCGCCACCGAACGGCCTGAGCTGTACGTACGGCCCCTCGTGCCCCATCACCACGCCGATCCTCTCCGTCCTCGTGTCCACGGCACAGGTGCCGACCGTCGGCCTCATCCGGTCACCGCGGCCGCGCGGGCGGCCGTCTCCGCGGCATGCGGGCCGGAGCCGGGACGGGGACACGGCCCGCTCGTCGCCGGGACCGCCGGAGCGACCGGGACCGCCCGCCTCGTACGCGATGCCGGCAACGAAATTCCGGTGTTCGCCGACACCTCGCGCAATTCCTTCACGGTTTTCCTCCGCTTGTTCGACTTGTACGCCCCGGCCACCGGCGTTCCGGACCGGC
Organism: Streptomyces fructofermentans; assembly: GCF_014651055.1. Classification (GTDB taxonomy): domain Bacteria; phylum Actinomycetota; class Actinomycetes; order Streptomycetales; family Streptomycetaceae; genus Streptomyces; species Streptomyces fructofermentans. The sequence continues at coordinate 328,506 of NZ_BMWD01000006.1, read as the reverse complement.
GGCCGGACTTCACCACATTCCCCTTTCCCTTTGGATTTCACTCTTCCGCTCTCCACGATGCCGCCCTCCGCTTAGACTCCGGAAGACCTCTACGCCCAACAACGGTGATGCAGTACGGGGGGATCGACCATGGTCAGCGGTGCGCGGCAGGCGGCTTGGGAGTTCTTCGGAACGGAGCTGAAGAGGCGGCGCGAGGAAGCCGGATTCACGCAGGCGGAGCTGGGTTCTCGCGTTTTCGTGTCGGGCGGCTATATTGGGCAATTCGAACAGGCCATTCGGAAACCGCAGTTGGATGCGGCACGCAGGATCGACGGGACACTGCAAACCGATGGCTTTTTCGAGCGCACGTGGAGAAAGCTGATTGACGACCGGCGGTACGCCGGATATTTCGCGGAGGTCGTCGAGCTGGAGCGGACGGCGACGAAGATCTCCGCGTTCGCCCCCACGCTCGTGCCCGGCCTGCTGCAGACGGCTCCCTACACCCGTGCAGTGATGCTCGCGGGCAACCCCTTCATCAGCGACGACTACGTCGAGGAGAAGACCGCAGCGCGCCGGGAGCGGGCCCGGATCCTGGACGGCACCGGGCGGCCCGTGTACTGGGCGATCCTGCACGAGCACGTGCTGAGGATCCCGGTCGGCACCGCACAGGCGATGGCCGAGCAGCTCGACCACATCGTGCGGCTGGTCGGGCAGCGGCGGGTGCTGGCACAGGTGCTGCCGTACTCGGTGGGCGCCTATCCGCTCATGGGCCGGATGGTGCAGCTCATGGAGTTCGCGGACGCCCCGCCAACTGCCTATACAGAAGCCGTGTATTCGGGAAACCTGCTGGACGATCCCGCCCTGGTCAAGCGGGTACAGGACACCTACGATCTGCTCAGGGCCGCCGCGTTGGCTCCGGAGGCGTCCCTGGCACTGATCGAGTCGGCGGCGGAGGACCACAGACGATGCGGGAGCACGACCTGAGCGCCGCCCGTTGGCGCAGGAGCAGTTACAGCGACGACAACGGCGGCGAGTGCGTCGAGATCGCCGACGGAGTCCCCGGTGTCCTCCCCGTCAGGGACAGCAAGTGCCCCGACGGCCCCGTGCTCGTGCTGGGCGAACGGGCCTGGTCCGAGTTCGTCGGGGGCCTGTGAAACGGACCTGTTACGCTCGCGGAGCGTCCCTCGGGGGAAGTCCGGTGAGAGTCCGGCGCTGACCCGCAACGGTAAGCACGGCAGGCCCCGTCGGCCCGCCGCGTGAGCCCGATCACCCGTGGGGTGCTGTGACCCGATGACGCTCGCCGTGGACTGCGAGAGGGAATCCCAGGACCGTGCGGTTCGGCCGTGCGGGCTGCCTCCCCGATTGCTGTGCGCCAGGCGGCCCGAGCCCTAGGACCCGCCGATCGTGCGCCGAATACCCGTCGTGCCGCTGGCCGTGGCGCTGGTGCTGCTGCTGTGCCTCTCCCTGCTGTGCGGAGTGGGGCTCGGCGCGTCCGGAATCGGCCCGGGGCAGGTGGTCCGGTTCCTGTGGGACGGGGTCACCGGGGGCACGATCCCCGCCGGGGACGTCGCCGCGTACACCATCGTCTGGGAGATCCGGCTGCCGCGCGTCGTGCTGGCCGCCGTGGTCGGGGGCGGGCTCGCCGCGGTCGGGGTGGCCGTGCAGGCGATGGTCCGCAACGCGCTGGCCGATCCGTTCGTCCTCGGCATCTCGTCCGGGGCGGCCGTCGGCGCCAACGCCGTCATCCTGCTCGGCGCCTTCGCCGGACTCGGCGTGTGGGCGCTGTCCGTCTCCGCCTTCGTGTCCGCGCTCGCGGCGATGGCGCTCGTGTACGCCGTGGCCAGGTCGTCCCACGGGCTCACCCCGCTGCGGCTCGTCCTGACCGGGACCGCGCTGGCGTACGGCTTCGAGGCGCTCACCACCGTCATGGTGTTCGGGGCGGCCCGGGGCGAGGCGGCGCGCTCCGCGATGATGTGGCTGCTGGGGAGTCTGGGCGGCGCGACCTGGGCGCAGGTGCCCCTGGCCGCCGTGGTGGTCCTGGCGGGCTGGGTGTGGCTGGCCCGGCGCGCGGAGGCGCTGGACGCGCTCGCCATGGGGGACGAGACGTCCGCGGCGCTCGGGGTGCGGCCGGAGCGGCTGCGCCGCGAGCTGTTCCTCGTGACGGCCGCCGTGACCGGGACCGTGGTCGCGGTGAGCGGTGCCATCGGGTTCGTCGGGCTCATGGTGCCGCACGTCGTACGGATGCTCGTCGGGGCCGGCCACCGGCGGGTGCTCGCGGTGGCGCCGCTCGCCGGGGCCGTGCTCCTCGTGTGGGCGGACGTCCTGTCGCGGCTGATGCCGGCGCCGGCCGAGCTGCCGGTCGGGGTGATCACCGCCGTGCTCGGGGTGCCCGCGTTCCTGGTGCTGATGCGCCGCGGCGGCTACGCCTTCGGGGGGCGCTGATGCGGCTCGACGTGGACGGGGTGACGGTCGACGCCGGCGCCGTGCGGCTGGTCGAGGACATCCGGCTCACCGTGGACTCCGGGACGGTCGTCGGCCTGGTCGGGCCCAACGGCAGCGGCAAGTCGACCCTCCTGCGCTGTGTGTACCGGGCGCTGCGTCCGGCGGGCGGGGTGGTACGGCTCGACGGGCAGGACGTACGCGCCATGGACGCGAGGACCGCCGCGCGGGCGGTCGCGGCGCTGCCGCAGGAGTCGTCGTCGGAGTTCGACTTCACCGTCGCCGAGGTCGTCGGGATGGGGCGGCTGCCGCACCTGGACCGCACCGCCGCGGGCGACCGCGCGGTCTGCGCCGCGGCCATGGAGCGCACGGGTGTCGCGCATCTCGCCGGACGGGGCTTCCTCGCGCTGTCCGGCGGTGAACGGCAGCGCGTCCTGATCGCCCGGGCGCTGGCCCAGCAGCCGCGTGTCCTCGTACTCGACGAGCCGACCAACCACCTCGACATCGCGCACCAGTTGGACGTGCTGTCGCTGGTCCGCGACAGCGGCCTGACCGTGCTGACGGCCCTGCACGACCTCAACCTGGCCGCCGCGCACTGCGACCGGCTGCATGTGATCGCGGAGGGCCGGGTGGTCGCCTCCGGGCCGCCGCACGAGGTGCTCCGCCCCGATCTGCTGGCCGAGGTGTTCGGCGTCCGCGCCCATCCCGTGCGGCATCCGGAGACCGGTGCCGTGCAGCTGCTGTTCGACCTTCTTCCGCCCGCCCCCTAGCGCACCCGAGGAACTCCGCCCATGCGCAAGCCCGTTGCCGCCGCCCTGCTGTGCCTCGCCGTGCTCGCCGCGGGCTGCGGCGCCGAGGTCGAGCCGTCGAGCGGCCCCGAGGCGGCCGCCGGCCGCACACTCGCCAACTGCGGCCGTGAAGTGACGTACGACAAGGTCCCGGAGCGCGTCGTGACGAACGACGTGGGGATCACCGAGCTGATGTTCGCGCTCGGGCTGGAGGACCGGATGGCCGGGTTCGCCATGCCCGACGACAAGGGCGATCTGACGGACGTCCCGTGGAAGGACGGCTACGACAAGGTGCCGTGGCTGTCCAAGCAGCAGCTCACCAGGGAGAACGTGCTCGACGCCCGCGCCGACCTGGTCATCGCCGGCTGGAACTACGGCTTCCGCGAGGACAGCGGCTTCACCCCGGCCGAGTTGGAGAAGCTCGGCATCCCCTCGTACGTCCTGACCGAGTCGTGCCGCAACGGCCGTACGAAGACCTCGCGCGGCATCATGCCGCCGCTGGACGCCCTGTACGCCGACCTCACCAATCTGGGCGAGCTGTTCGGCGTCGAGGAGCGGGCGGCCTCGCTGATCGCCCGGTTCCGGAAGGAGGTCGCGGCCGTCGAGGCCCGGGCGCCCGAGAAGAGGCCCAAGGTCTTCCTCTACGACAGCGGCCAGGACCAGCCCTTCACCTCCGGCCGCTTCGCCGCGCCCGAGGAGATCATCACCAGGGCGGGCGGGGTGAACGTCATGCACGACCTCGCGGACTCCTGGACGACGGTCGGCTGGGAGACCGTGGTGGAACGCGACCCGGACGTCATCGTGATCTGCGACTACGGCGATGTGGGCGCCGAGGAGAAGCGCGAGTTCCTGCTGTCCTACGGCCCGCTGAGGAACGTCTCGGCGATCCGCGACAAGCGCGTCTTCGTCCTCGACTACGCCGACCTGGTCGAGAGCCCCCGCAACCCCTCGGCGATCGCCCGCCTGGGCGCGTATCTGCGCTCGGGCAAGGAGAACTGACACCGGGCCCTTCGTCGGAGGCGCCCTCAGGCACCCCGTCGGCGGGCCGTCCGGGGCGGGCCGTCCGGGGCGGGCCGTCCGGGGCGGGCCGCGCGCGTCACGCGCGCCCCGGACGGCGGCGGATCACCCCGGGAACCGGCTGACGTAGCGCCGCTGCCAGGGCGTCTCCACCGCGTGGCGGTCGTAGCCCTCCCGTACGAACCGGACGGCCTCGTCGGGCCGCACCCCGTCCAGCACGGCGAGGCACGCGAGCGCCGTGCCCGTCCGCCCCCGGCCGCCCAGGCAGGCGACCTCGACGCGCTCGGCCGGGTCGCCCGCCCGCTCCCACACCTCCGCCAGGACGCGCCGCGCCCGCGCCCGGTCGCGGGGCAGCCGGAAGTCCGGCCACGCCAGCCACTCCGTCTCCCAGGAGGCCTCGGGCGGCGGGGCGCCCAGCAGGTACACGCCGTACGTCGGCAGGGGCGCCGACGGGTCGAGCGCGTGCCTCAGCCCCCGCCCCCGCACCGCCCGCCCGGACGGCAGCAGCAGGACGCCCGGCGTGCCCGCGGGCCAGGTGCCCGCGCGCCCGCCCGCCTGGTCCGCCCCCGCCGTCCCGTCGTCCCGGGTCCCGTTCATCCGGCTCCTCTCCCACTCCCGTTCCGGCTCCCGGCCCCCGGGTGCCGTCCTGCGGCTCGCGGCACGCGTTCCGCGCGACCCGACGCCGCCGGACGCGTCACAGCAGCGCCGTTGCAGTGCGTCATTCCGCCAGTCCTGGTGTCACGAGCCCCGACTCGTACGCCACGACGACCAGTTGGGCCCGGTCCCGTGCGCCCAGTTTGCCCATGATCCGGCTGACGTGGGTCTTGGCGGTCAGCGGACTGAGCCCCAACGCCTCCGCGATCTCCGTGTTGTTGAGTCCGCGCGCGACCAGGGCGAGCACCTGCCGCTCCCGTTCCGACAGCCCGCCGGGGCCGGCGTCCGGCGACGCGACGGCACGCGGCGCGCGCAGGAACCTGGCGATGAGCCGTGAGGTCGGACCGGGCGACAGCAGGGACTCCCCCGCGGCCACCGTCCTGATGGCGTCGAGGAGTTCGGCGGGCCGGGTGTCCTTCACCAGGAACCCCGAGGCTCCCGCGCGCAGCGCGTCGACGATGTGCTCGTCGGTGTCGTACGTCGTCAGGACGAGGACGCGCACCCCGGCGAGGTCCTCGTCGGCGGCGATCAGCCTCGTCGCCTCGATCCCGTCGAGGTCGGGCATCCGGATGTCCATCACGACGAGGTCTGCCCGGGTGGACCGGGCGAGTTCCACGGCCCGGCGACCGGTGCCGGCCTCCCCGACGACCTCCATGTCCCCGGCCGACGCCACCAGCATCGCGAACGCGGCCCGCACGAGGGTCTGGTCGTCGGCGAGCAGGACGCGGATCGTCATCGGGCCTCCCCTGGCAGCGGCAGCGCGGCGGTCACCGCGAAGCCCGCCCCGGCGCCCGGCCCGGCGTCCAGGGTGCCGCCCACGCTGCGGGCCCGCTCCCGCATGCCGAGGAGCCCGAACCCCGGCTCGGCGGCCGGCTCGCCCGACCCGTCGTCCGTGACGCTCACGCGCAGCGCCCCGCCCTCGGTCCACAGGCCCACCCTGACGGTGAGGTCGTCCCGGCCGCCGTGGCGCACGGCGTTGGTGAGCGCCTCCTGCACGATGCGGTAGGCGGCGGCGCCCACCGAGGGCGGCACGTCGTCCGTGCCGACGGACAGCTCGACCTCGGCCCCGGCGGCGCGGGCCGCCTCGGCGAGGGCGGGCAGTCCGTCGAGTCCGGGCAGCGGGCCGCGGCTGTCGTGGGGCCGGACGCCCGGCGGTCCCGGCTCCGCCCCCGGGCCGTCCTCCCGCAGCACCTCCAGTGTCGTGCGCAGCTCGCCGCGCGCCGTCCGGCAGGTGCCCGCGATGTCGTCCAGCGCCTTGGCGACGGCCGCGCGGTCCAGCCGCCCGGGGTCGGCCTCGAGGACGTGGGCCGCCACGGACGTCTGCACCCCGATGAGCGTGATGCTGTGCGCGAGCAGGTCGTGCAGGTCCCGTGCGATGCGCAGGCGTTCCTCGGCGACGCGGCGCCGCGCCTCCTCCTCGCGGGTGCGTTCGGCACGCTCGGCCCGTTCGACGATCGAGGCGACGTACTGGCGGTAGAAGCGGATGTCGACGCCGAGGAAGAGCACGGCGACGACCCAGCCGGAGATCTCCAGCAGTTGCAGCGCCTCCTTCGCGCTGACGGTGAGCATCACGCCCACGGACACGGCGAGGACGCCGACGCCGACGAGCACGGTCCGCAGCGGCCGTCCGGTGGCGGCGACGGTGTAGAGGGCGCAGTACGCGACGGGGGTCGGCGCCGCGTGGTTGAAGTCGAGGCCGTGGTACGGCGCGACGAACGCGACCACGAGCGCCATGACGAGGACCGGCCGCGAGCGCCGCCACACCAGGGGAACGTGCGCGCCGAGGAGCAGCGCCCAGCCGAGCGGGTCGAGCGGGCGTCCGTCGTCGACGAGCAGGCCGAGGCCTACGGCGAGCAGGGCCGCGCCGAGGGCCACGAACGCGTCGTTGCGGGTGCGGTGCGGCGCGGTCAGCGGGTCGCGGTTGACGGCGGCCATGACGCGCTCGGCGGCGCGGGGCCGGCCTGCTCCGGCCCGTCCCGCGCGCACCGCCGTGGTCGTCGTTCCCCGTTCCCGCACGGGTCCATCCTGCGCCACCGGGGCGCCCCTCCGGCAGGAGGGGCGCCCGGAACGGTCCGCCGGTTCAGGGAGCACCGACGGCTTCCGGCCGACGGGGCGGTTCGCTGGACTCGCCCGTCCCTGCGGGTCCGGCGGGCCGGGACAGGACGCCCGGCCACCACACCCTCCGGCCGAGCGCGACGCTCGCGCTGGTCACCAGGTAGGTCCGCACGAGGAAGGTGTCGAGCAGCACCCCGAGGGCGATCACGAAGCCGAGTTCGACCAGGGGCACCAGGCCCATGTTCGTGAGCACGGCGAACGTCGCGGCGAGGACGAGTCCGGCCGAGGCGATGACGCCGCCGGTGGTGCGCAGGGCGGTGAGCGCGGCGGCCGACGGCTCGGCGCCCGCGAGGGACTCCTCGCGCATCCGGTGCATGAGGAAGATGCCGTAGTCGACGCCGAGCGCGACGAGGAACACGAAGGACAGCAGCGGGAGTCCGGGGTCGGTGCCCTCGAAGCCGAGGAGGGGTTCGAAGACCAGTCCGCCGATGCCGAGGGCGGCGCCCCATACGGCGACCACGGCGGCCACCAGGATCAGCGGGGCGACCAGGCTGCGCAGCAGCGCGACCAGGATGATCAGCACCGAGACGAGGACGAGCGGCACGACGATTCCCGTGTCACGGCGGCTGGTGTCCTCCAGGTCGATCTGCTGTGCGCTGGCCCCGCCGACGTAGGAGCCGTCCAGCGCTTCGCGCAGGGACTCGATGGTGGCGGTCTCCGCGGCGGACTGGGGCGCGTCCTGCGCCATGACGGTGATCTCGGTCCAGCCGCCGCCGGTACGGCCCCGCTCGGCGCCGGCGACCCCCGGGGCGGCCCGTACGGCGGCGAGGGTCTCGTCCGCGCGGTCCCGCGGGGTGAGCACGTCGATGGGCTGTGTGCCCTGCTCGGGGTAGGCCTGGGCCAGGGTCCGCATGGCGGTGACGGCCTGCGGGGTGTCGACGAACGAGTCCTCCTGCTTGAGGGCTCCCGGCAGTCCGAGCGTGCCGAGGGAGAGCGCTCCGAGCAGCACGGCGCCGGTCGCGAGGACGGTCAGCGGACGCCGGCCGGCCGATGTGCCCATGGCCGCGAACAGACCGCGCCGTTGTACGGGTTCGCTGCCGAACGCGGGCACCAGCGGCCAGAACACCCTTCGGCCCAGCAGGACGAGGAGGGCCGGCAGCAGGGTGAGCATCGCGACGAGCGCGCAGAGCACTCCGACGGTGCCCAGCGGTCCCATCCCCCGGCTGCTGTTGAGGTCGGCGGCGAGCAGGCACAGCAGTCCGGCGGCGACCGTGCCGGAGGAGGCGAGCACGGCCGGTCCGCAGCCGCGCAGGGCGGCGCGCATGGCCTCGTACGGGCGCTCGAAGCGCCGCAGCTCCTCCCGGTAGCGGGCCACGATCAGCAGCGCGTAGTCGGTCCCCGCGCCGAACACGAGGATCGTCATCACGCCCGAACTCTGCCCGGAGACGGTGGTCCCGAAGGCCTGGTTGAGCCCGTAGGCGACGCCCATCGACAGGAAGTCCGCGACCCCGGCGACGACGAGCGGCACGAGCCACAGCACCGGGCTCCGGTAGATCAGGACGAGCAGTACGGCGACGACGGCGACGGTGGTGTAGAGCAGGGGGCCGCCGAGCGAGTCGTAGACCTTGCCCGCGTCGGTGGCGAGCGCTCCGGTGCCGCCGACCTCGACGCTCAGTCCGCCGCCGCCCGCGGCCCTCTCGCGGACGTCCTCGACGAGCGCGTCCCGCAGGGCCTCGTCGGTGCCCGGTTCGTTGGTGGCGACCGGGTACATCAGGGTCGTGCCGTCCTCGGAGGGGATGCCCCGCGGGGCGCCGCCGATCAGCTCGTGCGCGCCCGCGATGTCCGACAGCTGGCCGGCGGCGGTCCTCCGGTCGGCGGCGGTGAGCCCGCCGTCGCGGTGGTAGACGAGCACCAGCTCGGTGCTCTCCCCGCCGGGCAGCCGCTCCTGGATCTCGGCCGCCCGGGTCGAGTCCGCGCTCGCCGGCAGGTAGTCGGTGACGCGGTCGTGCTGCACGTCCGCGAGCTTCGCGGCGAACGGCCCCACCAGCGCGAGCACGGCCACCCACAGCCCGAGCAGCGCCCAGGGGACGGCCCGTGCCCTGCTCGTTCCCGACATGGTCGTCCTTCCGGCCCCCATGAACCTTCTCCTCCCGACGGCGCCAGTTCCGGTCCCCAGACTTCCGCCGGAGGGCCGGGCTTTCGTCGGACGAGGGGGCGAGGTCGGGCGTACTGCCACGGGTGGCCGCGGGGCCGGACTACTCCCCCGGGAGTACGGATCGCCCGCCGCCGGGCCCCGGCGGAGCCTCCGGGGGCGTGCCAGGACGCCTCAGAACGCTTCAGGAGGGCCGCTGGACCGCTCGGGCGGCCGGGGCGACTTCGGGGTGCGGCGGGGCGGCAGGACGCCGACCGAGGGGCCTCGGCGGGCGTACGGGAGACGGGCGGCCGGGCGGCGTGCCGGGCGCGGGCGGCGACGGGGCGACGCTCAGGACGGTGTGCGGGCCGCCGTCAGCAGGCGGGTCACGTCGTCCGTGCGGATCGTCAGGGCCGCTCCCACGGTCGCGAGGGTCTCGCGTTCGGCGGGGGTGTAGGGCCCGTCGGCGAGGGCGATGCGGGCGCCCTGGAGGAGTACGGCCTCACGGCCCGCGGGAGCGAGGTGGGGAGCCAGCGGGTCCAGCGCCTCGTGGAGCTCTATGGCGAGACCGGGCCCGCAGGGTTCGCCGAAGAGGCGGCCCGTGTCGGCGGCGAGCGCCTCGACGAGCGCGGCGAGCTGGTCCTCGGTGCAGTCGTCGAACCCGGCCGAGCGGACGGCCGAGGCAGCGGTCTCCAGCGCCGTACGGGCACCGGTGCCGCCCGCGGCCAGCACGGCCAGGGCGACGGTGTGGACGGCGTCCCGGAGCATCGCCGAGAAGCGGGTGGTGGTCGGGTGGTCGAGGACGTCGGCAGCGTAGTGGCGGCCGCAGGCGGCGCATTCGACGACGGGCCCGGTCTCGCCGCGCGGGACGACCGGGACGCCGAGGCAGGTGAAGCGCCGACGGCCGGTGAGGCGCTGGTAGTTCCGGTCGCCTCCGCAGCCGGGGCAGAAGAACTCCCCGTCGCCGACTGTGGTCCACGCCGTACGGGTCCCGAGGATGCGCGAGACGCCCAAGGCGCCGAGACGGGCAAACCGGTCGTTTCGTCCCCATCCTGGCAGCACGTCGCACCTCCGTAACCCCACGGCAACATCGCCGCGTTGGCGTGATGTTAGCCACATTGTTGATGCGGAGTCAGTACCTCGGGCGAGACCACTCTGTGACATGGCCTGATAGAGATCGCGGTCCCGCCCGCCTGTGCGGCGGACGGGACCGGAGAAACGCAGGTGAACGGCCCTAGCGGGTAGCGCGGTTGACGGCGGAGACCACGGCCTTCAGGGAGGCGCGTGTCGTGTTCGCGTCGATGCCGATGCCCCACAGCACCTTGTCGCCGATCGCGACCTCGATGTACGAGGCGGCCTGTGCGGAGGCGCCCTCGCTCATCGTGTGCTCCTGGTAGTCCAGCAGGCGCGCGTCGACCCCGATGCCCTGGAGGGCGTGGAAGAACGCGGAGATCGGGCCGTTGCCCGAGCCGACCAGGACGGTCTCGGCGCCGTCCACCTCGGCCTCGACGGTCAGCGTGTCGACGCCGTCGCGGTCGGTGGTGGACTGGCCGTTGCGCACCTGGACGCGGCCCCATGGGTTGCCGGGGTTCGGCAGGTACTCGTCCTGGAACACCGACCAGATGTCCTTCGGCGTGACCTCGCCGCCCTCGGCGTCCGTCTTCGCCTGGATGATCTTCGAGAACTCGATCTGCATCCGGCGCGGCAGGTCCAGCTTGTGGTCGTTCTTGAGGACGTACGCGATACCGCCCTTGCCGGACTGCGAGTTGACGCGGATGACGGCCTCGTACGAGCGGCCGACGTCCTTCGGGTCGATGGGCAGGTACGGCACGGCCCACTCGATGTCGTCGACCGAGACGCCCCGGGCGGCCGCGTCGGCCTCCATCGCGTCGAAGCCCTTCTTGATGGCGTCCTGGTGGGAGCCGGAGAAGGAGGTGTAGACGAGGTCGCCGACGTACGGGTGGCGCGCGTGGACGGCCATCTGGTTGCAGTACTCGGCGGTGCGCCGGACCTCGTCGATGTTCGAGAAGTCGATCTGCGGGTCGACACCCTGCGAGAACAGGTTCATGCCCAGGGTCACCAGGTCGACGTTGCCGGTGCGCTCGCCCTGCCCGAACAGGCAGCCCTCGATGCGGTCGGCGCCGGCCATCAGGGCCAGCTCGGCCGCCGCGACGGCCGTGCCGCGGTCGTTGTGCGGGTGGACGGACAGGCAGACGTGCTCGCGGCGCGACAGGTTGCGCGACATCCACTCGAAGCGGTCCGCGTGCGTGGACGGCGTCGAACGCTCCACGGTGGCGGGCAGGTTCAGGATGATCTCGCGGTCCGGGCCGGGCTGCCAGACGTCCATGACGGCCTCGCAGACCTCCAGGGCGAAGTCCAGCTCGGTGTCGGTGAAGATCTCGGGGCTGTACTGGTAGCCGAAGACCGTGCGCTCGTCGAGCAGCTTCTCGGCGTACTCCATGACCAGCCGGGTGCCGTCGACGGCGATGTGCTTGATCTCGTCCTTCGAGCCGCGGAAGACGACCCGGCGGAAGACCGGCGCGGTCGCGTTGTACAGGTGCACGGTGGCCCGCTTGGCGCCGACCAGGGACTCCACGGTCCGCTCGATCAGGTCCTCGCGGGCCTGGGTCAGTACGGAGATGGTGACGTCGTCGGGGATCGCGTCCTCGTCCTCGACGATCGAGCGCACGAAGTCGAAGTCGGTCTGGCCGGAGGCCGGGAAGCCGACCTCGATCTCCTTGTAGCCCATCCTGACCAGCAGGTCGAACATCTCGCGCTTGCGCGCGGGCGACATGGGGTCGATCAGTGCCTGGTTGCCGTCACGCAGATCGGTGGAGAGCCAGCGGGGAGCGGCGGTGATCCGGTTCTGCGGCCACGTGCGGTCGGGGATGGCGACCTGCTCGTACGGGCGGTACTTGTGGATCGGCATGGAGGTGGGCTGCTGGCGGTTCGCCATGATGCGAGGGGCTCCTCTTGGTCCGCTTGATCCTCGGAAGGGTCCGAGGGACGGCCGACGGCGCAACGCCGAACTCCGCGGGGAGGGGGTCGGCCTCGACTACAGGCCCTCGCCGCGGCAGCTAAGGAGAAGCAGCCCGAAACGCATGATGCAGGGCAGCCTATCCGAGCATCGCTCCGCGTGAGGGGTCGTATCAGTATGCGGGATGTCGGGACCACAAGGGGCGAAAGGTGCACAGCGTCACACAGTCCCCCGCCCGCGCGTCACCACGGACGGCGCGGGGCGGGCCGCCGAGCGGCCGGACCGCCACGGAACGCCACCCTCCGTAACACGCGGCGCCGCTCCCCCGGTGCCCGTATCCGCGCATTTCACCAATCATGGTGGCACCTGGTGACAGTCGCGTCACCCAGTGCAAGGGTGCCGGACATGACGACCAACGGGGGCTTCGAGCCCGTCTTCTGCACGATCGTCCCGCCCCACGTCCTCGACACGCTCGCCCGTGCCGAGGACCCCGCGCTCGCCGGACCCGCCCGCCGCACCCTGGAGCGGGACGCCCTGGAGCGCACCCGCCGCCGGCTGACCACGGTCATCGGCGCGCCCGCCCTGGCAGCGCCCGCCGGCGCGCCGGCCGACCGGCCCGAGCGGACCATCCACGACGCCCGGCACAAGCAGGAACTGCCCGGCCGGAAGGTGCGCGGCGAGGGCGCCAAGCCCGGCAGGGACGCCACGGTCAACCGCGCGTACGCGGGCCTCGGCGCCACCTTCGACCTCTTCCTCAAGGCGTACGGGCGCAACTCGATCAACGGCGAGGGCCTGCCGCTGAAGGCCACCGTGCACTTCGGCGAGGACTACAACAACGCCTTCTGGAACGGCGAGCAGATGGTGTTCGGCGACGGGGACGGGGAGATCTTCCTCGACTTCACCATCCCGGTGGACGTCATCGGCCACGAACTCGCGCACGGCGTCACGCAGTACACCGCGAACCTCACGTACTTCGGGCAGTCGGGCGCGCTGAACGAGCACTTCTCCGACGTGTTCGGCGCGCTCATCAAGCAGTACACGCTCGGCCAGACCGCCGCCGAGGCGGACTGGCTGATCGGAGCGGGACTGCTCGCCCCGCGGGTCACCGGTACGGCGCTGCGCTCGATGAAGGAGCCGGGCAGCGCGTACGACGACGACGTGCTCGGCAAGGACCCGCAGCCCGCGACGATGGACGACTACGTCCGCACGGGCCGCGACAACGGCGGTGTGCACATCAACTCCGGCATCCCCAACCACGCCTTCTACCTGGCCGCGAACGCGCTCGGCGGGCACGCGTGGGAGCGGGCCGGGCGGATCTGGTTCGACGTGCTGACCGGCGGCGAACTGGGCTCCGAGGCCGGCTTCACGGACTTCGCGACGCTGACCGTGGCGAACGCCCGCGCCTCGTTCGGCGACGGCGACGAGCTCCAGGCCGTGACGAAGGCGTGGGAGCAGGTCGGGGTGCGGACCGTGTGACCGTGGCCCGTCGCGTCGATTCGTACTAGACAGGGGCCATGCGGATTCGAGTGGCGCGCACGGGCGGCTTCGCCGGTATCGAGCGGAGTGCGGAGGTGGACACCTCGGGGCGCCCCGACGCACCGGAGTGGCACGCCCTGGCCGAGCGGGCGGTGGCGGCCGGCCGGGGCACACCGCCCGCCGGGGTGCCGGACGGGTTCGCCTACCGGATCACGGTGGACGGCCGGACGGTCCACTGCGCGGACCCGCACCTCACGGAGGACCAGCGCAGGCTGGTCTCCGCGGTCCTGAAGGAGGGCGCGTGACCCCGGGCGACCCCCGCGCCCTCCGCCGTCCGGCGGCCCCGCCGGGCCCCGGCGCGTCGGCCCGGGGCCCGCAGGCACCCGGCCGCCCGGGTCCCGGCCGCCCGGTGCCCCGTACAGGGCGGCGTACGGCAGCCCGCCCGGTGACGCGGCCGGGGGCGGGGCGGCTGCACCCTGCCCACCCGCCCCGGCCCGGGCGTCGGCGTCCGTCCGACCGCCCCGTCCCCGGCAGGCAGTCCGGTGGGGCGGGGCGCGGCAGCCCGCCCGGTGACGCGGGCGCTGCGGGGTGGCTGAATCCTGCCCATCCGCCCGGGCCCGGGCGCAGGCGCCCGCCAGGTCCGGGACGGGCCGCCCGGAGGGCCCGCCGTCGGGTGCGGGCCCTCCGGGGCCGGGGCCGGGACGGCCCGTTCACGCCGCACCGTTGACTCCGTCGGCGCCGGTCCCGATGATCGCCCGCATGGCGACGAACCCGATACCCCGGTTCCCGGCAGGCTTCCTCTGGGGCGTGTCCACCTCGGCCCACCAGATCGAGGGCGCGGCGGACGAGCGCGGCCCCTCGGTGTGGGACGCGTTCGCGGCCGAACCGGGGCGGATCAAGGACAGTTCGACCGCGGCGGTGGCCTGCGACCACTACCACCGCTACCCCGAGGACGTGGCGCTCCTGCGCGACCTGGGCGTGGACGCGTACCGCTTCTCGGTCTCCTGGCCGCGCGTCGGCTCCCCGGGCGGACTGGACTTCTACGACCGGCTGGTCGACGAGCTGTGCGCGGCGGGCGTCCGCCCCGTGCCGACCCTCTTCCACTGGGACCTGCCGCTCGAGCTCGACTGGCTCGACCGGGACACCGCGGAACGCTTCGCCGACCACACGGCCCTGGTGGCGGCCCGGCTCGGTGACCGGGTCACCAAGTGGATCACCCTCAACGAGCCCGCCGAGCACACCCTGTTGGGCCACGCCCTCGGCGCCCACGCGCCCGGCCGGCGGCTCCTCTTCGACGCGCTGCCGGTGGCCCACCACCAGTTGCTCGCCCACGGCCTGGCCGTACGCGCCCTGCGGGCGGCCGGCGCCTCGGACATCGGCATCGCCAACTCGCACGGCCCGACCTGGCCCGCGTCCGGGGAACCGGCCGACGTGGAGGCGGCCGGCTTCTACGACCTGCTGCTCAACCGGCTGTTCGCCGACCCGGTGCTGCTGGGCCGGTACCCGGACGGCATCGCCGAGTTGATGCCCGGCAGCCCCGAGGACGTGGCCGCGGACCTGAAGGTCATCGGGGAGCCGCTGGACTGGTACGGGATCAACTACTACGCGCCGACGCGGGTGGGGGCGCCGCAGGGGGCCGAGATCGAGTTCGGCGGTCTGACGATGCCCGCCGAACTCCCCTTCTCGGTAAGGGAGATCGACGGCCACCCGGTCACCGACTTCGGCTGGCCGGTGGTCCCCGCGGCACTCACCGAACTGCTGCTGGACTTCCGCGGCCGGTACGGCGACCGGCTCCCGCCCGTGGTCATCACGGAGAACGGCTGCTCTTACGAGGGGCTCGACGACCAGGAGCGGATCACGTTCCTCGACGGCCATCTGCGGGCCCTGCACCGCGCGGTGGAGGCCGGCGTCGACGTACGCGGGTACTTCGTGTGGTCGCTGCTCGACAACTTCGAGTGGGCGGAGGGGTACGCCCGCCGCTTCGGCCTCGTCCACGTCGACTTCGGGACGCAGGAGCGGACCCCGAAGGCGTCCTACGGCTGGCTGCGCGAGGTGCTGCGGGCGCAGCGCTGACGGACCGCGGCGGGGCCCCGGCCGGGCCGCTCCCCGGCCGTCCCGTCCCCCGAGGGGGCGGGCGCGGACGGCCGGGCGGGAGCGGGACCGGTCAGAAGCCCAGCTTGCGGAGCTGGCGCGGGTCCCGCTGCCAGTCCTTGGCGACCTTCACATGGAGGTCCAGGAACACCGGCGTGCCGAGCAGCGCCTCGATCTGCTTGCGCGACTTGATGCCGACCTCCTTCAGGCGCTTGCCCTTGGGCCCGATGACGATGCCCTTCTGGCTGGGCCGCTCGATGTAGACGAAGGCGTGGATGTCCAGGAGCGGCTTGTCGGCGGGCCGGTCCTCGCGGGGCAGCATCTCCTCGACGACGACGGCGATGGAGTGCGGCAGCTCGTCGCGCACCCCTTCCAGCGCGGCCTCGCGGATCAGCTCCGCGACCATGACCTGCTCCGGCTCGTCCGTCAGGTCGCCCTCGGGGTAGAGCGCGGGGCCCTCCGGCAGCAGGGGCACGATCAGATCGGCCAGCAGGCCCACCTGCTCGTCGCCGACCGCCGACACCGGCACGATCTCGGCCCACTCGAATCCCAGCTCGGCGCCGAGCTGGTCGATGGCGATGAGCTGCTCGGCGAGGGTCTTGCCGTCCACGAGGTCGGTCTTGGTGACGATCGCGATCTTCGGCGTCTTCTTGATCGACGCCAGCTCCTTCGCGATGAAGCGGTCGCCCGGGCCCAGCTTCTCGTTCGCGGGCAGGCAGAAGCCGATGACGTCGACCTCGGCCCAGGTGGTGCGCACGATGTCGTTGAGCCGTTCGCCCAGCAGGGTGCGCGGCTTGTGCAGGCCGGGGGTGTCCACCAGGATCAGCTGGGCGTCCGGCCGGTGCACGATGCCGCGCACCGTGTGCCGCGTCGTCTGCGGCTGGTTCGCCGTGATCGCCACCTTCTGGCCGACCAGAGCGTTCGTGAGGGTGGACTTGCCCGCGTTGGGCCGGCCCACGAAGCAGGCGAAGCCGGCGCGGTGGGGTGCCCCCGAGGATTCCGGCGGCTCGGATGACTGGGTACGAACGCTCATGGCGCCCATTGTCCCTGATCATCGGAGCCCTGCCGCACCCCGAGCCGCCCCGGGCCGCGCGCCGGACTCCCGAGGGCGTCGCCCTGTCATGAATCGTCCGGGAAAGACCCGTCGTGGCCGGCGGCACGATCGGCGTACCCAGGACCGCGTGCCGACCCGGGCTGGCCCGACACGCGCGGACGATCCGGCCTCCGGCCGACTCACGACCGGACGACGACCGACGACCGACGACCGACGACGACAGAGCTACCGAGCGACCGGCGGCGGGGCGACGGCCGACCGGCGCCACGACGGCCCGGGCGGCGCCCGGCGGGAGGACGTAGGGACCGGCCGGGAGCGCCCTCGCGCGGGCCTTACGGCGCGGGTCCCGAACGCCTACGATCACGGGGCTCGGGACCGGCGCCCCGGTCTCCCCGTCCCCGCCGCGCAGAAGGTCGAGCCCCAGGCATGAGACTCATCACCGCGATCGTCAAGCCGCACCGGTTCGACGAGGTCAAGGCCGTTCTCCAGGAGATGGGCGTGAACGGGCTGACCGCCACCGAGGCGGGCGGGTACGGGCGGCAGCACGGCCACACCGAGGTGTACCGGGGTGCCGAGTACCGGGTCGACCTCGTGCCCAAGATCCGTGTCGAGGTCGTGGTGGAGGACGCGGACGCGGAGTCCGTCATCGAGGCGGTCGTGCGGGCCGCCCGCACGGGGAAGATCGGCGACGGCAAGGTGTGGGCCGTGCCGGTGGAGACGGTGGTGCGGGTGCGGACGGGAGAACGCGGCCCCGACGCGCTCTGACCGCCCCGCGGGCGCCGCGGCGCCCGCGGGGCGGTCAGACGGGAGCGCGTGGCGCCCAGGCCGCGGGGCCTGCCGGGACCCCGGGCCGCGATTGGCTACTCGAACACGAACGGGCCGGGCGCCTGCGGCCCGGCGGCCGTACAGGTCACCGTCAGCCCGAAGATCACCATCTCCAGGGAGCCGCCGAAGGCCTCCAGGCTGTCGCCGGGGGCGACGGTGCCGCTCAGCGGGCCGACCGTGACGGCGTCGCCGGTGGCCATGGGCGGGTTCTCGGTGCCCGTGAAGGCGGTCGTGCCGCCGCCCGCCGCCACCAGGGTGAGCGTGGAGGTGATCGAGTCCTCCGCGAGGGCGAGCGGGGCGGTGATCGAGGAGGTCACGGTGACGGTGGCGGCCGAGCCGTCCTGGGTGGCCGTGAGCGTGGCGGTACCGCCGCCGTAGACGCCGCAATCGGCGGTGATCGTGGCGGTCACGGGCACCACGGCCGCGGCGCCGGGGGCGAGGGCCAGCCCGGCGGCGAGGGTGCCGGCGGCCAGCGCCGCGCCGATGCCGAATCGCTTGCTTCTCATGGGATTCCCTTTCCTTGCGCGGGAATTGCCTGATGGGGACGGCCGACGGGCCCATGGTCGTCCTGGCACGCGGACCTGCCGCCGGGGCACTCGGCCGCCGGCGACGGTGCGGGGATGCGCGCGGGCCGCCGCGGCACACCGCGGACGGTGTGCGGCGCGCCGCGGGGCAACGGATCTGACGGTCCGTCGGAAGAACTGCCGTCCATTGACGCGCGGGCGGCCGGTGATTGCAAGAGAAGCGGTAGGGGTACTTCCGCTCGGTGGCGGATGTGGCCGAAGTCGTTCGGTGGGGCGCCAGGGTCCCGGGGCGGGCCGTTCAGCCGGTGGTGACCGTCCGCCCGACCACGCCGTCGGGGCCCGCGACCAGCACGGGGGTGCCCGGACCGCCGAGGTCGCGCACGGCCGCGAGGTCGTCCTCGGAGACGGCCGACTCCCCGGTCACCACGGCCGCCGCCTCCAGCGACTTCGCGCCGGAGGCCACGGCCATGGCCACGGCGGTCCGCAGCGCGCTGAGCCGCAGGGACGGCAGCTCCACGGTGCCGGCGACATAGGTGCGGCCGGTCTCGTCGCGTACGGCGGCGCCCTCGGGCACACCGTTGCGGGCCCGTGCGGAACGGGCCAGGGTGACGATCTTGCGGTCCTCGGGGTCGAGCGCGCTGCTGTCGGTCATGCCCAGAGCATACGAAGCCCCGCCGCCGGTCCGCCCGGCGGTCCGCGGCGGTCCCGGAACCCGGGCTCCGGGACCGCCGGCGAGGGACAGGACCGCTGGTGAGGGACGGCCCGGAAGCGGAGGGGCGGGCCCGGAGGCGCAGGGGACGGCACCCGGCCGGGGTCAGGGCCGGTCGAGCCTCAGCCGCTCGGCCCTCGGGAGCCCGGCCACCACCAGGTCGTACGAGTCCTCGACCAGCTCCCGGACCAGGCCGTCCGGCAGCCCGCCGTCCACCGTCACCGTGTTCCAGTGCCGCTTGTTCATGTGGTAGCCGGGGATGACCAGGCCCTCGTACTCGCCCCGCAGCCGCACGGCGTCCTCGGGGTCGCACTTCAGGTTGGCCGTGAGCGGGCGGGCGTCCAGGTCGGCCAGCGCGAACATCCTGCCGAGCACCTTGAAGACCGAGGTCCGCGGTGTGAAGGGGAACTCCTCGACGGCCGCGTTGAAGGACAGGCACAGCGCGCGCAGTTCCCGCGGGGTCATTCCGGCTTCTCCTCCTCGGGAGGCCCGGCCGGACCCACGGGCTCCACCAGCACCGTGACGATCTTGTTCCGGCGGCCCGCGGCCGCCTCGGCCGTCAGCCGCAGCTCACGGCGGTCGGGCAGCTCGACGACCGACGACGCCCCCGCGATCGGTACCCTCCCGAGCGCCTTCGCGAGCAGCCCGCCCACGGTCTCCACGTCCTCGTCGTCGTACGCCTCGAAGCCGTACAGCTCGCCGAGGTCGCCGATGTCCAGGCGCGCGGTCACCCGGTAGCGGTCGTCGCCGAGGTCCTCGACGGGCGGCAGCTCGCGGTCGTACTCGTCGGTGATCTCGCCGACGATCTCCTCCAGGATGTCCTCGATGGTGACGATCCCGGCCGTGCCGCCGTACTCGTCGATGACGACGGCCACGTGGTTGCGGTCCTGCTGCATCTCGCGCAGCAGGTCGCCGGCGTTCTTCGTGTCGGGGACGAAGGCCGCCGGGCGCATCGCCGTCGACACCAGCTCGCTCTCGGCGTCCCGGCTGATGTGCGTCTTGCGGGCGAGGTCCTTCAGGTACACGATCCCGACGATGTCGTCCTCGTTCTCCCCGGTGACCGGGACGCGCGAGAAGCCCGACCGCAGGGCGAGGGTCAGCGCCTGGCGGATGGTCTTGTACCGCTCGATGACGACGAGGTCCGTCCTCGGGACCATGACCTCGCGCACGAGGGTGTCGCCCAGCTCGAAGACGGAGTGCACCATGCGGCGCTCCTCGTCCTCGATCAGGGACTCCTTCTCGGCCAGGTCGACCATGGCCCGCAGCTCGGCCTCGGAGGCGAACGGGCCGCGCCGGAAGCCCTTGCCGGGCGTCAGGGCGTTGCCGATGAGGATCAGCAGCGGCGGGATCGGGCCCATCACCCGGGCCAGCGGGAGCAGCACGTACGCGGCGGCGGTGGCCGTGTTCAGGGGGTGCTGACGGCCGATGGTGCGCGGGGACACCCCGACGGCGACGTACGAGACGAGCACCATGACGCCGAGGGCGACGGCGAGCGCCTCCCACGTCTCGGTGAACTCCTGGAGGCAGGCGTAGGTGACCAGCGCCGCGGACGCCATCTCGCAGGTGATCCGGACCAGCAGCGCCACGTTCAGGTAGCGGGTCGGGTCGGCGGCGACCTGGGCGAGCTTGGCGCTGCCGCGCCGGCCGGACCGTACGGCCTCCTCGGCCCGGAAGCTGGAGACACGCGCCAGCCCGGCCTCCGCGCACGCGGCGAGCCAGGCGACGACGACCAGGGCGACCGCGCCCGTGACGAGTTGGGGGCTCATGAGACGGTCGGGGCCGGGGACGGGCCGGTATGGCCCTTCTCCGTGCGCCAGCCGTCCACGATGGCCGCCTGGAGGCCGAACATCTCGGCCTTCTCGTCGGGCTCCTCGTGGTCGTAGCCCAGCAGGTGCAGCACCCCGTGGACGGTGAGGAGCTGGAGCTCCTCGTCCATGGAGTGCTGCGTCGGGGCCTCCCGGCCCTGCCGCTCGGCGACCTCCGGGCACAGCACGATGTCGCCGAGCAGCCCCTGCGGCGGCTCCTCGTCGTCCTTCGACGGGGGCCGCAGCTCGTCCATCGGGAACGACATGACATCGGTCGGACCCGGCAGGTCCATCCACTGGATGTGCAGCTGCTCCATGGCGTCGGCGTCCACGACGATCACCGAGAGCTCGGAGAGCGGGTGGATGCGCATCCTCGCGAGGGCGTAGCGGGCGATGTCGAGGATCGCCTGCTCGTCGACCTCGGTTCCGGACTCGTTGTTGACGTCGATCGACATGGTCGCGCTGGTCTACTTCCGCTTGTTACGGGCGCCCGTGTGGGCGCCGTTCTCCGTACCGTTCAGGCTGTCGTACTTCTCGTACGCGTCGACGATACGGCCGACCAGCTTGTGCCGGACGACATCCTGGGACGTCAGCCGGGAGAAGTGGACGTCGTCGAGGCCCTCCAGGATGTCCTGGACCTGCCTCAGCCCGGACTTGGTGCCGCTCGGCAGGTCGACCTGCGTCACGTCGCCCGTGATCACGATCTTCGAGTCGAAGCCGAGCCGGGTGAGGAACATCTTCATCTGCTCGGGGCTCGTGTTCTGGGCCTCGTCCAGGATGATGAAGGCGTCGTTGAGCGTCCGGCCGCGCATGTAGGCCAGGGGCGCCACCTCGATGGTCCCCGCCGCCATCAGCCGGGGGATCGAGTCGGGGTCGAGCATGTCGTGCAGCGCGTCGTACAGCGGGCGCAGATAGGGGTCGATCTTCTCGTAGAGCGTGCCGGGCAGGAAGCCCAGGCGCTCGCCGGCCTCGACCGCGGGGCGGGTCAGGATGATGCGGTTGACCTGCTTGGACTGCAGCGCCTGCACGGCCTTGGCCATGGCGAGGTACGTCTTGCCGGTGCCGGCGGGGCCGATGCCGAACACCACGGTGTGCTTGTCGATGGCGTCGACGTAGCGCTTCTGGTTGAGCGTCTTGGGGCGGATCGTGCGGCCCCGCGAGGACAGGATGTTCTGCGTGAGCACCTCGGCCGGGGTCTCCTGGCCGTCGCCCGTCCCGTTCTCGCTCGCCCTGAGCATGGCGATCGAGCGTTCCACTGCGTCCTCCGTCATCGGCTGCCCGGTGCGGAGCACCAGCATCATCTCGTCGAACAGCCGCTGGACGAGGGCCACCTCACCGGCGTCGCCCACCGCGCTGATCTCATTGCCCCGGACGTGGATGTCGGCCGCCGGGAAGGCCTTCTCGATCACGCGCAGGAGGGAGTCCCCGGAACCCAGCACGGTCACCATGGGGTGTTTGGCCGGGACGGTGAAGTGCGCTCGGGACTGCCCCTGCGCGGGGGTGTGAGCTGTGGGTGTCTGCGTCATGGGCCGGCTCTGAAGGCCTGCTCATCCTCCTCGGTGAGGCACGCTTGCCAGTACGGCGGCGCTGTGCATACAAGAGTACGACGGGGGACCGACAACGCCGAGGGAGTTTTCCGGGGCACCTCTCGCCTCACGCGGAACGCCGGAAGCCGATCGTGGGCACCGCGCGCCGCAGGGGCCACGCCCGGGTCGTGCGCGGCAGCAGGCCGTCCAGGAAGGCGTACCGGCCGAGCGCCGCCGGGTCCTGGTCGTCGTAGGACTGCACGCGCCGCCACCACGCGGCGATCTCCGACCATCCGGGGGCCGACAGGGAGCCGCCGAAGTCCTGGACGGACAGCGCGGCCGTGAGGCCGCCGAAGGCCAGCCGGTCGGCGAGCGGCCAGCCGGCCAGGGTGCCGGTGACGAATCCGGCGACGAAGACGTCACCCGCGCCGGTCGGGTCCAGGGCCTCGACCTCGATGGCCGGAACCTCGGCGGTCTCGCCGGTCCGGCCGTCGACGGCGTACGCGCCCTCGGCACCGAGCGTGACGACGGCGAGCGGCACGTGGTCCGTGAGCGCGTGGGCCGCCGCCCTGGGGCACGAGGCCCCGGTGTACCGCATGGCCTCCTGCGCGTTCGGCAGGAACGCCTCGCAGTGCGCCAGGTCGGGCAGTCCCGCGAGGTCCCAGCGGCCGGTGTCGTCCCAGCCGACGTCGGCGAAGATCCGGGTCCCCCGGCCGGCGGCCTCGGCGATCCACGGCGCCCGGACGCCGGGGGTCAGCGAGGCGACGGCGGCCCGGGCGCCGGGCGGGCAGTCGGGCGCCGTCCCCTCGGGCGGCGGCTCGTGCCCGTGGCTGACCATCGTGCGCTCCCCCTCGTACGCCATCGAGACGGTGACCGGGGAGTGCCAGCCGGGCACGGTGCGCGAGGTCGAGAGGTCGATGTGCTCGCCCTGCTCCAGGGCGTCCCAGCAGTACTCCCCGTAGTGGTCGTCCCCGAAGGCGGCGGCGAGCGAGGTCCTCAGCCCCAGCCGGGCCAGGGCGGTGGCCATGTTGGCGACGCCGCCGGGGCTCGACCCCATGCCCCGGGCCCAGGACTCGGTGCCGCGCACGGGCGCGGAGTCCAGGCCGGTGAAGATGATGTCCAGGAAGACCGTGCCGGTCAGGTAGACGTCCCAGGGCGGGTCGCCGGGGCCGCGCAGCGCGGCGAGCGGGTCGAACCGGGCCTGTCGCCCCGGCCCCTCTCCGTCGGACGCGGTCACGGTGCGCTCCCCTGCGGTGGTGCGGATTCAGGCCAGTGTGCACCAAACACTCCGCGGGACGGGGAGCGTCACGCCGGGCCCTCCCCGACACGTACGCCCCACGGGGGCGCGGCGCCCGCCGCTCGGCCGCCCCGCGTCCTTGCCGGGGCCCGTGGCGCGCCGCGGCCGTCCCGGGGCGCCCCCGCGTCCGCCGGGAGCCGCCGCGCCCCCACCGGCGGGCGGCCCCGCCCACGCTCCCACCAGCGGAAAGACCGTGGTTACCCCCAGCCGTCCCGCGCAAACAAAACGTGCCCGGGATCACACCCTGCGCCTCTCACGCCGTGCCCGGCCGCTTGATACAAATTGCCCGCGCGTCCCTGTCCGTCGACGGCCGCACCAACTCCCTCCCCCGAGCCGCCCTGTCCGTCCGCACGCCCTGGGAACGCCCGTGTCCGCCCGCACCACCGCCCCGCCCTGGCCCCTCGTCGCCCTTTTCACGGCGGGATACCTGGCCCCGTACCTGCTGCCCACCACCGTCGGCAGGCTCGACGCGGCCCTGCCGATCTCCGCCACCCAGGCCGGCGTCGTCGGCAGCGCCCTGCTCCTCTGTTCGGCCGCGGCGGGCTTCGCCCTCGCCTCCCGGGTGCAGCGACTGGGCCCCCGCCGACTGGCCCGCGCGGGGCTGCTCCTCGCCGTGGCGGGCTACGGGGCCGCCGCGCTGTCGACCAGCGTGCCCGTCGTCGTCGCCTGCGCCCTCGTCGGCGGTCTCGGCTCCGGCACGTCGACCGCGGTCGCCGCGGCGGGCATCGCCTCCCACCGCGATCCGCACCGCGTCTCCACCCTGGGCCTGCTCGGTGTCTCCGCCCTGGCGGGAGCCGTCTACCTCACGGTTCCGCACCTGGGTCCGGGCCACGGCCTCCCCCTCGGCGCGACCGCCCTGACCGCCGCGCTGGTGTGGCCCGCGACGACCCGGCTGGCGGGCCCCGGCAGCCCCGCGGCGAGCACCCCGGACGACGGCGCCCCCGCCGCCCGGGCGCGCCTCCCGCACCGCCGGGCCGGGCTGGTCCTGGCCGCCGCGATGCTCTGCTGGTCCCTGGCCCAGAACTCGCTGTGGGGCGTCAGCAGCCACATAGGCACCCGGCAGGCCGGTCTCACCGAGGCGACGGTCGGCATGGTCTTCGCGGCGGCCCTCGGCGCGGGCCTGCTGGGCGTCCTCGGCGCGGGCGCTCTCGGCTCCAGGCTCGGCGGGGCGCTCCCCATCGGTGCCGGCACCGCCCTGATCGCGGGCTGCATCGCGGCGAGCGCGAGCGCCGACGGCCTGGCGTCCTTCGCGGCGGGCGAGATCGCCTGGAACGCCCTCTACCCGGTGGTCCTGTCGTACCTCATCGGCCTCGCCGCGTCCCTGGACCCGCGCGGCCGCTGGGCGGTCCTGGTGGGCTCGGCGTCCTCGCTCGGCACGGCCTGCGGCCCGCTGACCGGCAGTCTGCTCTCCGCGGCGGCCGGCTACCCGGCGATGGGCCTGGTCCTCGGCGGCGCCCTGCTCCTGCTGGCCCCGGCCCTCGCGGCGGTCGCCCTGCGCACCGCCGGGCGACCGCCGCGTCCGAGCACGGTGCTGCGCGCGGGCGGCGCCGGGCAGCCGGTCGTGGAGATCACGGTCGACCACGCGCTCCCCGCCCGCCGGGAGTTCGGCGCGGCCGGTCCGGTGCACGCGGCCGCCGCGCCGGCCGCGCCGCCCCTCTGAGACCACCTCTCCCTAGACCGCCCCGACCGCCCCACCGGTACCGGCCCCCGAGACCGCCCACTCGGCCGGCGCCCCGGAACGGACGGCGCCGTACGGACCCGCCCGGGGCCCGCGACCGGTGCCCCTACTCGAACTCGTAGGCCTCCACCTCGGCGATGTACCGGGCCCGCCGCTCCTCGTCGTGCTCCAGGAAGGAGGCGACGAAGGAGTTCCGGGCCAGGTCCCGCAGGCGCTCGGGGGAGAGTCCGAGCGCCTGGCGCACGGCACGGAAGTTGTCCCCCGCGTACCCGCCGAAGTACGCGGGGTCGTCGGAGTTGACCGTGCACAGCAGCCCGGCGTCGAGCATCGCGGGCAGCGGATGCTCCTCCAGCGCGTCGACGGCACGCAGCCGCACGTTGGACAGGGGGCACAGCGTCAGCGGCACGCGGTCCCGGACGAGCCGCGCCACCAGTTCGGGGTCCTCCATGCACCGGAGTCCGTGGTCGACGCGCTCGACGCCGAGCACGTCCAGCGCCTCGGTGATGTACTCGGGCGGCCCCTCCTCGCCCGCGTGGGCGACCCTGCGCAGTCCGAGGGCGGCGGCGGCCTCGTACACCTCGCGGAACCCGGCCGGCGGGTTCCCGACCTCGGCGGAGTCCAGGCCGACGCCCACGATCCGGTCGAGGTACGGCCTCGCCGCCTCCAGCGTGCTCATCGCGGACTCGGCGGACTCGTCGCGCAGGAAGCACATGATCAGCCCGGTGGAGATCCCGTGCGCGGACTCGCTGCGGTCGAGCGCCCGGCCGAGCCCCTCGACGACCGTCCCGATCCCGACGCCGCGCGCAAGGTGCGCCTGCGGATCGAAGAAGATCTCCGCGTGCCGCACGCCCTGCGCGGCGGCCCGAGCGAGATAGGCCTCGGCGAGGTCCTCGAAGTCCTCCTCCGTGCGCAGCACGGCCATCAGCCCGTAGTACAGGTCCAGGAACGACTGGAGGTCCTCGAAGAGGTACGCCGCGCGCAGTTCCCCGGTGTCCGCGTAGGGCAGCGCGACACCGTTGCGCGCGGCCAGCTCGAAGGCCAGCTCGGGCTCCAGGGTGCCTTCGATGTGGAGGTGCAGTTCAGCTTTCGGGATGGACATCGAAGCATCGTACGACCGTTCACCCCAAGTATCGAAAAGGGTGCGGACGGCAGACCTGTCGTCACCGTCGTCGCCGTCGTCGCCGTCGTCGCCGTCGTCGCCGTCGACACCTTCCGCCCCCTCGGGACCGGTGGCCCTCACCGCCGCCCCGGGCCGCCCCGGGCCGCCGCGGGCCGCCGCGGTCACCGCCGCTTCGGCAGCGGCACCCTCAGCAGGTCGTGCGCCACCGTCAGCTCGCCCTCGAAACCGGCGGCCCGCGCCTGCCGCTCGAACTCGTCGGGTTCCGAGTACCGCTGGCTGAAGTGCGTGAGCACGAGATGCCGTACGCCCGCGTCCCGCGCCACCGCCCCGGCCTGGCCCGCCGTGAGGTGGCCGTGGTCGGCGGCGAGCCTCACGTCCTCGTCCAGGAAGGTCGACTCGACGACGAGCATGTCGCACCCGTCGGCCAGCGCGTACACCCCGTCGCACAGCCGCGTGTCCATGACGAACGCGAACCTCTGCCCGCGCCGCACCTCGCTGACGTCGGCGAGCGCGACGTCCCCCAGCGCGCCCTCACGCTGGATCAGGCCCACGTCCGCGCCCGTGATCCCGTGCGCGGCGAGCCGCTCCGGCAGCATCCTCAGCCCGTCGGGCTCGACCAGCCGGTAGCCGTACGACTCGACGGGGTGGGAGAGCTTGCGGGCTTCGAGCACGTACGCCTTCGTGGTCGCGAGGACGCCGTCGGCGCTGACCGGGGCCTCGGTGAGCGGGACCGTCTCGCGGTAGGCGGTCGCGTACCGCAGCCGGTCGAAGAACTGCCGTCCCGATTCCGGGTAGTGCGCGGTGATCTCGTGCGGCACCCGGTCGAGGTTGATCCGCTGGATCACGCCCGCGAGGCCGAGCGAGTGGTCGCCGTGGAAGTGCGTGACGCAGATCCGGTGCAGGTCGTGCGCCGCGACCCCGGCGCGCAGCATCTGCCGCTGGGTCCCCTCGCCGGGGTCGAAGAGGATGCCCTCGCCGTCCCAGCGCAGCAGATAGCCGTTGTGGTTGCGGTGCCTGGTCGGCACCTGGCTGGCCGTGCCGAGCACCACCAGTTCGCGTACGGACACGTCGGTCTACCCGTGTTCCTTCCCCGGCCGCCGGGCTATCCGGGCGGCCACTGCATACCGCGTCCGCCGAGCACGTGGGCGTGCGCGTGGAAGACGGTCTGGCCCGCGCCGCTGCCGGTGTTGAAGACGACGCGGTAGCTGTCGAGCTGCTCGTCGGAGGCGACCTCGCCGGTCTCGCGCACCACGTCGGCGAGGATCGCCGGTTCGGCGGCAGCCAGGGAGGCCGCGTCCGGGTGGTGGACCTTCGGGATCACCAGGACGTGGCTCGGCGCCTGCGGGTTGATGTCCCGGAACGCGACGGTCGTCGCGGTCTCGCGGACGACGGTCGCCGGAATCCTCCCGCCGACGATCTTGCAGAACAGACAGTCGTCCTGCGGTTCCCCTGCCATGCGCGGCCTCCTCACACTGGATGATCGGTGCGTCGGCATCGTATCGACCAAGGGTCGTTCCCGGCCCGTGGTGGCGCGCGTCCCCGGAAGCCGGCGGCCCCCGGATGCCGCGGCCCCGGAACGCGGTCCGTCCCGGGGCTCGTGCCGTCACCCGGTGCCGGTGCCCCGTCCGCCCCGGGTCACTCCTCGTCCCCGCCGGGCCGCTCCTCACGGGGTTCGGGTCCCGGCAGGGCGGGGGCCGTCTTCGCCGGGGTCTCGCGCAGCGCCTCCAGCGCGATGCGGATCGCCTCGTCGAGCTGTACGTCGCGGCCGGCCGCGTGGTCGTGCGGGGCCTGGACCACCTCCACGTCCGGGTCGACGCCGTGGTTCTCCACGCCCCACTCGTAACCCTCGAGCCAGAACGCGTACTTGGGCTGGGTGACGAGGGTTCCGTCGACGAGCCGGTAGCGGCTGTCGATGCCGATGACGCCGCCCCAGGTGCGGGTGCCGACCACGGGTCCGATGCCGAGCGCCTTGATCGCCGCGTTGACGATGTCGCCGTCGGAGCCGGAGAACTCGTTGGCGACGGCGACGACGGGCCCGCGCGGCGCGTCCTCCGGATAGCTGGTGGGCCGCATGCCGCGGGCCAGGTCCCAGCCGACGATGCGGCGGGCGAGCTTCTCGACGACGAGCTGGGAGGTGTGGCCGCCGCGGTTCTCGCGGACGTCCACGACAAGGCCCTCGCGGGCGACCTCGACACGCAGGTCGCGGTGGATCTGGGCCCAGCCGGGCGCCTGCATGTCGGGCACGTGGAGGTAGCCGAGCCTGCCCCCGGACTTCTCGTGGACGTAGGCACGCCGGTCGGCGACCCACGCGTGGTAGCGCAGCGGCTCCTCGTCGGCCACCGGCACCACGACGGCGTGCCGCGGGTCACCGCCGCCGGCCGGGGAGACCGTCAGCTCGACGGGCTTGCCGGCCGTGCCGACGAGCAGCGGGCCGGGCCCGGCCAGCGCGTCGACGGGGTGCCCGGAGACGGCCACGATGGCGTCCCCGGCACGCACCGCGACACCGGGCGCGGCGAGCGGCGACTGCGCCTCCGGGTCGGAGGTCTCCGAGGGCAGGACGCGGTCGATGCGCCAACTGCCGTCCTCGTGACGGGAGATGTCGGCGCCGAGCAGGCCCTGGCGTTCACCTCCGCCGTATCCGCCGCGCGGCATGACGTACGCGTGCGAGGTGCCCAGCTCGCCCTGCACCTCCCACAGCAGGTCGACGAGGTCGTCGTGGGTCGCGACGCGGGCGAGGACGGGCCGGTACCGGTCGAGGACACCGTCCCAGTCGACCCCGGCCAGGTCGGGCCGCCAGAAGTTGTCGCGCATCAGGCGGCCGGTCTCGTCGTACATCTGCCGCCATTCGGCGGCCGGGTCGACGCTCTGGCGCACACGCGACAGGTCGACGGTGATGTTGCTGTCGCTCTCGTCGTCGTTCGACGCGCGCCGGTCGCTCGGTACGACCTTGAGCTTGCCGTCGGTCCACAGCAGGATCCGCCTGCCGTCGCCGGTGACCCTGAAGCCGTCCGCGTCGGAGGCGAGGTGCTCGACGCGCCGCTGGGCGAGGTCGTAGCGCTCCAGGTCGGTCTTGGGGTCCGGGTCGTCGGGGGTGGCGCGGGAGGCGCCGAGCACGCCGCGCACCGGGTGCCGCAGCCACAGGAGCCCGTCCTTGGCGGCCTTCAGACCCGAGTACCGGGCGGCCTCGACGGGGAAGGGCACGATGCGGTCGGCGAGTCCCTCGAGGTCGATCCGGGTGGCGGGCGAGCCCTCGCTGTCGGGTGTCTCGTCCTTGTCCGGCGCCTCGAAGGGGCGGCCGTGCCGCTGCGGCCCGAAGGGCGAGGGCGTCGTGGCGGCGAGGGTGATGAGGTGCGGCCGCGAGCCCCCGACGAAGGCGAGGTCGAACACGTGCTCGTCGTAGACCGGGTCGAAGGCCCGGGCCGACAGGAACGCCAGGTGCTTGCCGTCGAGCGTGAACGCGGGCGCGTAGTCCCTGAAGCGCAGCGGGGTGGCCTCGGTGACCGACAGGTCGGCGGTGTTGGCGAGCTTGAGCTGGCGCAGCGGCCGCGGACCGGGGTGCGACCAGGCGAGCCAGGCCGAGTCGGGCGAGAAGACGAGCCCGGAGATCTCTCCGTCGTCGCTGCTGTCCACCTCCCGCACCTCTCCGGTCTCGCGCTCGACGAGCAGCACCCGTCCGTCGTGCGTGGCGACCGCCGCGCGGCTGCCGTCGGGGGCCATGGCGAGCCCGAGCACGCGGCCGAGCCGGCCCGCGGCGAGCCTTCGCGGGGTCGCGCCCGGGGCGGCGCCGGTGGCCGGGGCGAACTCCAGGGCGTCGTCGCCCTCGGCGTCCGTCACCCACACCACGTGCTCCTCGCCCTCGGCGCGGAACGTACGCGGAAGCCGCGCCCGTACACCCGGTTCGGCGGCGAGCGCGCGGGCGGGGCCCGAGCGGTGGGTGACCCAGTGGACGGCTCCCCGCACGGCGACGGCGCTGCCGCGTCCGGTGTGGTCGGGCGCGGCGGCGCCGAACCAGCGGGACGCGTTGACGGGGTGCGGCTGGAGGTCGACGCGCTGCCCGCCGAGGCGGATGTCGAGCCTGCGCGGCTCGGCGCCGTCGAGGTCGTCGAGAATCCACAGTTCACCGGCGGAGGCATGGACGACACGGGTGCCGTCGGTGGACGCGTGCCGGGCGTAGAAGCCGTCGACCGCGGTGTGCCGGCGCAGGTCCGAGCCGTCGGCGAGGGACGAGTAGACGGCCCCGACGCCCTCGTGGTCGGACAGGAAGGCGATCCGGTCGCCCACCCACGACGGGTACTCGATGTTGCCGTCGAGGTCCGCGTGCAGCCGCTCGAACCGCCCGGCCGCCTCGCCCTCCCCCTCGATCCACAGCTTGCCCGCGGTGCCGCCCCGGTAGCGCTTCCACCAGGCGGCCTCACGGCCCATGGGCGCGGAGAGCAGCACCGTACGGGGCCCGTGGGCGACGTCGCCCACGGGGCCGTAGGGCAGGGTGTCGGCGGGTCCTCCGTCGAGCGGCACGGACCGCGCCCAGCTCCTGCGCAGGCTGGCCTGCCCCTGCGTGCTGAGCGCGAGGACCCGCCCCTCCGAAGTCCAGCCGCGCACCTGGGTCCGCCAACTGCCCCAGTACGTCAGGCGGGTGGTGGACCCGCCGTCGACCGGGGCGATGTGCACCTCGGGCGCTCCGTCCCGGGTGGAGGTCCAGGCGACGGTGGTGCCGTCCGGGGAGATCCGCGGATGGCTGACCGGGACGTTGTCGGCGCTCACCCGCCAGGCGCGACCGCCGTCGAGCGGCGCGACCCAGACGTCGTCCTCGGCGGTGAAGGCGAGCAACTCGCCCTGCAGATGGGGATACCTGAGGTATGCGGAGGATGCAGGCTGTGTCACCCGATCACCCTATGCAGCGCTCCTGTCCGCGGCCAGGCCTTTGGATCACTTGCCCTCGAAGCAGGAGCACGTCGGGTTCGGGTACGCGGTGACGGTCCGCGTGACCGTGACGGTCGGCACGGGCTGTCCGGGCGGCGGGGTCGTCCGGGCGCCGACCGGTGGCGTGCCCGCGCGGCAGTTGCCGAGGACGGCGAGACGGAACCGCTCCTTGCCGTCCACCCTGGCGGTCAGGTCGCCGCGCACGCAGGTCCCGTTGACCTCCTGGGTGACCCTGCCCTTGATGGTGATGTCCCCGCCGTCCTTCGTCTCCCCCACGCAGTCGACGGTCGCGACACTGCGCGCGCTGGGCGAGCTGCCCGCCGTGACCTTGTCCCCGTAGGACGCCGTGCAGGTGAGCCACCGCACGTCGACGCCCCGTCTCTCCAGCTCCTTGGTGCCCGTCTGGTCGGTCGTGATCGCCACCGCGGCCGTGCTGAGCCCGTCGCCGGGCTCGCACGCCGTCAGCCCGAACACGGCCGCCACCGCGACCAGGCCCGCCAGGGAACCCCGGCGGCCACTCGGACGACGCCTAAAACGCCTCAATGCCCCCATGCACGGCAGGGTGCCACCCCTGCGCGGGCGGCGGTAGACCGCATGCGGCCACGATCGGGTGGCGTTCGGTGGCGTTCGGCGCGTCAGCCGAGCAGCAGCTGCCACTCCTGGAGTTCCACCAGGTTCCCCTCCGGGTCCTTGAGGTACGCCACCCGCAGCCGGTCCGTCGGCGCGACGGGCTCCCCGAGCAGTGCCGCGCCCCGGGAGACGATCCCGGCGCAGTAGGAGTCGAGGTCGGAGACCCTCAGCACCACGAGCGACCGGTGCCCGGCCTCCGTGCCGCCCGGCCCGTCCGACGCGCCCAGCTCTCCCAGCTCGCCCAGGATCTCGGCCATGGCGCCCCGGTCCTGGAGCGCGATCCCGGCCGAGCCGGTCGTGGGACTGAACCTCTCGTAGGGCCCGTCCACCGCCCCCGACTGCGGCTTGAGGCCCAGCACGTCGGCGTAGAAGTGGTAGCAGACCCGGAAGTCCGAGACGAGCAGCCGTACCTGAGCGAGTTCCACCGCGTGTCTCCCGGAGCTGGATGCGAGCCGTTTCGTGGGCCGTGGTGCGGACCCGAGCCGTGTCGTGGGCCCGGAACCGGGCCCTGGACTGGACATGTGCCCCGTCACGGGTCCCGTGTACCGGTTCGCGGTTGGCCCCGGTTCAGGACCAGCGGCCCGTGCGCCCCAGCAGCAGCGCCGTCGCCGCGGTTCCCGCGGTCGAGGTGCGCAGCACGCTGCGGCCCAGCCGGTACGCCTTCGCCCCGGCCCGGGTGAACGCCTCCAGCTCCTCCGGGGACACGCCCCCCTCGGGTCCCACGACCAGCACGATCTCCCCGGTGGCGGGCAGTTCGGCGGTCGCGAGGGGCTCACTCCCGTACGCGCGGTCCTCGTGCAGCACGACCGCGAGATCGGCCGTGGCGAGAAGTGAGGCAACCTGCTTGGTCGTCATCGCGTCCGAGACCTCCGGGAAACGCACCCGGCGCGACTGCTTGCCCGCCTCGCGCGCGGTCGCCCGCCATTTGGCGAGCGCCTTGAGGCCGCGGTCGCCCCTCCACTGCGTGATGCAGCGCGAGGCGGCCCACGGGACGATCCCGTCGACGCCGGTCTCCGTCATCGTCTCGACGGCCAGTTCGCCCCGGTCGCCCTTGGGCAGCGCCTGGACGACGGTGACCCGGGGGGCGGGCGCGGGTTCCTCGCGCACCCCGTCGACGCCGGTCACGACGAGCCGGTCCTTGCCCTCGGCCGCCTTCACGACGCCCTCCGCCCAGCGCCCCAGCCCGTCGGTGAGGACCACGTCCTCACCCGCGCGCAGCCGCTTCACGGACACCGCGTGCCGTCCCTCGGGACCGTCGAGCACGAACTCGGGGCCGGGGGGCACCTCGTCCACCACGAACACGGGAGCCGTCATCGGGCCGACCCCCTGCCCTGCCGGGCCGACAACGCTGTCCTGGCGGCGGCGAGTTCGGCCGCCAGCACCTCGACGAGCTGCCCGGCCGGCAGCTCGCGCGCGAGCCGGTGCCCCTGTCCCGCCCACAGCGCCATGGCCTGCGGGTCCCCCGCCTTGGCCGCCGCCTTGCGCACCGGTGCCGTCAGATGGTGGACCTCGGGGTACGCGGCGGGCGCGTACGGCCCGTGCTCGCGCATGAAGCGGTTCACGAGGCCGCGCGCGGGCCGGCCGGAGAACGCGCGCGTCAGCTCCGTGCGCACGAACAGGGGGTTGGTCAGTGCCTGCTTGTGCAGGGCGTTGGCGCCCGACTCGGGGGTGGCGAGGAAGGCCGTGCCGAGCTGGGCCGCGTCGGCGCCCGCGGCCAGCACGGCGGCGATCTGGCTGCCGCGCATGATGCCGCCGGCCGCGACGACCGGGATCTGCACGGTCTCGCGGACCTGCGCGATCAGCGACAGCAGCCCTATGCCCGAGCCGTCGGTCTCCGGGTTGTCCCGGTGGGTGCCCTGGTGTCCGCCGGCCTCCACGCCCTGCACGATCACCGCGTCGGCGCCCGCCCACTGCACGGCCTGTGCCTCCTCGGCGGTGGTCGCGGTGACGAGCGTCAGCGTGCCCGCCCGGCTCAGGGATTCCAGGACGTCACGCGTCGGGCAGCCGAAGTGGAAGGAGACGACCGGCACCGGGTTGTCCAGCAGGACGGCGAGCTTGGCGTCGTAGCCGTCGTCCCGTCCGCTGTCCGGGTCGCCCAGCTCGGTCCGGTACCAGGAGGCCTCGCCGGCGAGCTGGTGCTCGTAGACGCCGACCGCGGCGGGGTCCGCGTACTCGGGCTGCGGCATGAACAGGTTGATGCCGAACGGACGGCTCGTCGCCCCCCGCAGTTGCTTGATCTCCTGGTACATGCCGTCTGCCGTCTTGTACCCGGCAGCGAGGAAACCGAGCCCCCCGGCCTCGGACACGGCCGCAGCGAGCTGCGGCACGGAGACACCGCCCGCCATGGGGGCCTGCACGATCGGGAGAGGAAAAAGATCGGTCAGTGCGGAGGACATGACGGCATGTTGTCACGTCCCCCGTACAAGTCCGAATCCGGCCTTCCGCGTGGCATAGGCCAGTGGGAAGGGCCCGGCGGGCGGCCTCGGAAGGCGCCCGGCGGGCGCCGGTCACCGTCCGTTGAACGCGTCCTTCAACCGGGAGAACAGGCCCTGCTGACCGGGCTGGAACTGCCCGGTGGGCCGCTCCTCGCCGCGCAGCAGGGCGAGCTCGCGCAGCAGTCGCTCCTGCTCGGGGTCGAGCTTCGACGGCGTCATGACCTCGACGTGCACGACGAGGTCGCCGCGGCCGCCGCCGCGCAGGTGCGTCACACCCCGGCCGTGCAGCGGGATCGACTGGCCCGACTGGGTGCCCGGCCGGATGTCGATCTCCTCCAGTCCGTCGAGCGTCTCCAGCGGCACCTTCGTGCCGAGGGCCGCCGCCGTCATCGGGAGGGTGACCGTGCAGTGCAGGTCGTCGCCGCGGCGCTGGAACATCGCGTGCGGCAGTTCGTGGATCTCCACGTACAGGTCGCCGGCGGGGCCGCCGCCGGGGCCGACCTCGCCCTCACCCGCGAGCTGGATGCGGGTGCCGTTGTCGACACCGGCCGGGATCTTCACGGTCAGGGTGCGGCGGGACCGCACGCGGCCGTCGCCCGCGCACTCCGGGCACGGGGTCGGGACGACCGTGCCGAAGCCCTGGCACTGGGGGCAGGGCCGCGAGGTCATGACCTGGCCGAGGAAGGACCGGGTGACCTGGGACACCTCGCCGCGCCCGCGGCACATGTCACAGGTCTGCGCGGAGGTTCCGGGGGCCGCGCCCTCGCCGCTGCACGTGGTGCAGACGACTGCGGTGTCGACCTGGATGTCCTTCGTGGTGCCGAAGGCCGCCTCGTCGAGCTCGACCTCCAGCCGGATCATCGCGTCCTGGCCCCGGCGCGTGCGCGACCGCGGGCCGCGCTGCGAGGCCGTGCCGAAGAAGGCGTCCATGATGTCCGAGAAGTTCCCGAACCCGCCGGCGCCGAAGCCGCCCGCGGCCCCGCCGCCCGCCTGGGACAGCGGGTCGCCGCCGAGGTCGTAGACCTGCTTCTTCTGCGGGTCCGACAACACCTCGTAGGCGGCGTTGATCTCCTTGAAGCGTTCCTGCGTCTTCGGATCAGGATTGACGTCCGGGTGCAGCTCGCGTGCGAGCCGCCGGAAGGCCTTCTTGATCTCGTCCTGGGACGCGTCGCGGCGCACGCCGAGCACGGCGTAGTAGTCCGTGGCCACTCAGGACTCCGCCAGGATCTGTCCGACGTACCGTGCCACCGCTCGTACCGCTCCCATCGTTCCCGGGTAATCCATGCGGGTCGGTCCGACCACGCCCAGTTTGGCGACTGCCTCGCCGCCCGAACCGTAGCCGACCGAGACCACGGACGTGGAGTTGAGTCCCTCATGGGCGTTCTCGTGACCGATCCGGACGGCCATGCCCGAATCGTTGACCTCACCTAGGAGTTTGAGGAGCACCACTTGCTCCTCAAGGGCCTCCAGCACCGGACGGATGGTGAGGGGAAAGTCATGTCCGAAGCGCGTGAGATTGGCGGTGCCGCCGATCATCAGCCGCTCCTCGGTCTCCTCGACAAGGGTCTCCAGCAGAGTGGAGAGCACCGTCGAGACGGTACCCCGGTCCTCCGACTCGAAGGCGTCGGGGAGGTCCTGCACCAACTGGGGCACGTCCGCGAACCGGCGGCCCGCCACCCGGCTGTTGAGCCGCGCGCGCAGGTCGGCCACGGACACCTCCCCGATGGGTGCCGGACAGTCCACCATGCGCTGCTCCACCCGGCCGGTGTCCGTGATCAGCACGAGCATGAGGCGGGCCGGGGCCAGCGACAGGAGCTCCACGTGACGCACGGTCGAGCGGGTGAGCGACGGATACTGGACCACGGCGACCTGCCGGGTGAGCTGCGCGAGGAGCCGGACGGTCCGCCCCACGACGTCGTCGAGGTCCACGGCGCCGTCGAGGAAGTGATGGATCGCACGCCGCTCGGGCGCGGTCATCGGCTTCACGCCCGCCAGTTTGTCGACGAACAGGCGGTAGCCCTTGTCGGTGGGGATGCGGCCGGCGCTGGTGTGCGGCTGGGCGATGTAGCCCTCGTCCTCCAGCACCGCCATGTCGTTGCGGACCGTCGCCGGGGAGACGCCCAGCCTGTGGCGCTCCGTGAGGGCCTTGGAGCCGACCGGCTCCTCGGTGCCCACGTAGTCCTGGACGATGGCGCGCAGCACTTCGAGCCTGCGTTCACTGAGCATCGCGCACACCTCCAGATGGTCTTCCCCGCGGTCTTCGCTCGCCTCGACCGGTCCCGGCCTGGCACTCAGCGCGCACGAGTGCCAGCATCCCCGCCCAAGTGTACGGCCGGTTGGTACGACCCGGGCAAGGGCGGTCCCGCGCGCCACGGCGAGGTGTACGGGGCTGTCCCGCTCTGTCCGGGCTGCCTTCGACGCTGTTCGGGGGGCATGGGGCTAGCGTCGGCGCATGAGGGTGACTTGGGAAGAGGCGGGGTGGGAGGAACTCACCCCGCACGTGGGGCGCTGCCGGCTGCCGGTGTGGGACTGCACGGCCGGCCTGGTGGTGGGCGAGGGCGCGGCCCTCGTGGTCGACGCTGGCTCGGGACTGCGGGAGGGCGCGCTGCTGCGGACGCGGGCGCAGCGGCTGGCCGGGGGCGGCCGGGTCACGCACCTGGCGCTCACCCACCCGCACTTCGACCACGTCTTCGGCGCGGCGGCGTTCGCGGGGGCCGAGGTCTTCGCCGCCGTGGGGGTGGAGCGGGTGCTCGGCGGGGGCGGGGAGGAACTCCGCGCGGACGCGGTGCGCAACGGGGCGGACGCCGGGGAGGCCGCGGAGGCCGCCGACCTGCTGGTGCGGCCCCGGCACCTCGTGTCCGGCGAGTGGACGCTCGACCTGGGCGGCGGCCGGCGGGTGCTGCTGGCGAACGTCGGGCCCGGCCACACGGGCCACGACCTGGCGGTCCTGGTCGCCGGGCCGGAGGCGCCCGGGGTGGTGTTCTGCGGGGACCTGGTCGAGGAGTCCGGCGAACCCCAGGCGGGGCCCGACGCCGTGCCGTCCCACTGGCCCGCGGCGCTCGACCGGCTGCTGGACCTCGGGGGCGAGGACGCCCTGTACGTGCCCGGGCACGGGGCGGTGGTCGACGCGGCGTTCGTCCGGGCCCAACGGGACGCCCTGGCCCGCCGTTTCGGCGTGTCGTAGCGGGCCCGGCCCTCGGGGCGGGACGACTTCTCCTATCGTCGTGCGAATGCGCCAGTACTCACCGGACCTGACCCCTCCGTGGAAGAAGCCCAAGCCCGTGCCCGAGGTCGCGGCGGATCCGGGACTCGTGGTCGAGGAGCCGGGCACCGGCTTCTGCGGTGCCGTGATCCGCTGCGAGGCCGGCACGGTCACGCTGGAGGACCGCTTCGGCAAGCACCGGGTGTTCCCCCTGGCGCCCCGGGGATTCCTGCTGGAAGGGCGCGTGGTGACGCTCGTACGCCCCTCGGCCGCTCCGGTGCGCCCCACACGGACGGCGTCGGGCTCGGTCGCCGTGCCGGGCGCGCGGGCACGGGTCGCCCGGGCGGGCCGCATCTACGTCGAGGGCCGCCACGACGCCGAGCTGGTGGAGCGGGTCTGGGGCGACGACCTGCGGGTCGAGGGCGTCGTCGTCGAGTACCTGGAGGGCGTCGACGACCTGCCCGCCGTGGTCGAGGCCTTCGGTCCCGGGCCGGACGCCCGCCTGGGCGTGCTCGTGGACCACTTGGTGCCGGGCTCGAAGGAGTCCCGTGTGGCGGAGGCCGTGACGAGCGAGTACGCGCTCGTCGTGGGCCATCCGTACATCGACGTGTGGGAGGCCGTGAAACCGGCGTCCGTGGGCATCCGGGAGTGGCCCCGGGTGCCGCGCGGGCAGGACTGGAAGACGGGCGTCTGCCGGGCCCTGGGGTGGCCGGAGAACACCGGGGCCGCGTGGGAGCGGATCCTCGGCTCCGTGCGCTCGTACCGGGACCTGGAGCCGGAACTGCTGGGCCGCGTGGAGGAACTGATCGACTTCGTCACGGCCCCCTGACCGGCCCCCGGACTCGGCACGTGGGCCGGGCACGTGGGCCGGGCACGTGGGCCGGTCGCGGTTCGGGCCGCGTGAGCCGCTCCCGGGGACCGCCGGGGAGCGGCTGGGGAGCGGCTCGGACGACTCGTAGGGCCCCGGCGGCGACCGTGAGGGCCGGGCGGACCAGGAGCCCCGGGGCGGCCCGCCGGGCCGAGCCGACGGGGAGCACCAGGAGCACCGCGGCGGCGCGAGGACCGAGCCGTCCGTGACGGCCCTGGCGACCGGAACCGCCGTGGCGACCATGTGGTGGCCCCGGCCGCCCGGGACGGCCGGAACAGCCGGACCCGCCGGGGCGACCGGAAGGTGGCCCTGCCGCCGGAACAGCCGGGCGGCCGGGAGGGCCGTGGCGACCGCGGCGTGGCGGTCGGGAGCTGGGCCGTGCGGCCCCGCGGCCCGCCGCCGGCGCCTCTCCAGGTCCGTGGCGGGCGCCGGAGCGTGCGGAACGCGTCGGGCGCCCCTTCAGCCCAGTGGCGGGGAGCCGGACCGTGCGGAAGGCGTCGGGCGCCCCAGGACCGCTGCCGCCCCCGCGCCCCGCGCCCCCTCCCGCCGAGGCCGGCGGGGGCCCGGCGGTCAGTCGACCAGGTCGCGCACGACCGCGTCGGCCAGCAGCCGGCCGCGCAGGGTGAGGACCGCGCTGCCCGCCTCGTACGGGCCGCTCTCCAGGAGGCCGTCGGCCAGTGCCCGGCGGGACGCCGCCAGTCCGTCCGTGTGGAGGAGCGACAGCGGGACGCCCTCGCGCAGCCGCAGCTCCAGGAGGACGCGTTCCACCCTCCTGTCCTCCTCCGACAGCAGTTCACGGCCCGCTCCGGGGGACCGGCCCGCCGACAGGGCCGCCGCGTAGGCGCCGGGATGCTTGACGTTCCACCAGCGCACCCCGCCGACATGGCTGTGCGCGCCGGGGCCCGCTCCCCACCAGTCCGCGCCGCGCCAGTACAGCTCGTTGTGGAGGCAGCGGCCCGCCTCCGAGGTGGCCCAGTTGGAGACCTCGTACCAGGAGAAGCCCGCGGCGGCGAACCGGTCCTCCGCGATGAGGTAGCGGTCCGCGTGCACGTCGTCGTCGGTCATCGGGACCTCGCCGCGC
This sequence comes from Streptomyces fructofermentans, assembly GCF_014651055.1. GTDB lineage: Bacteria > Actinomycetota > Actinomycetes > Streptomycetales > Streptomycetaceae > Streptomyces > Streptomyces fructofermentans. The sequence continues at coordinate 289,225 of NZ_BMWD01000006.1, read as the reverse complement.
CGGATGCGCCGGGCGAGCTGCGTGCCCTCCTCGACGATCAGCGCGTACGCCGACACGTGGTCGGGCCCGGCGCCGATCGCCGCGTCGAGCGAGGCCCGCCAGTCGTCGTCGCTCTCCCCCGGCGTGCCGTAGATGAGGTCGAGGTTGACGTGGTCGAAACCGGCCGCGCGGGCCTCGGCGACGCACGCTTCCGGCCGGCCGGGCGTGTGGGTGCGGTCCAGCACCTTCAGGACGTGCTGCCGCGCGCTCTGCATCCCGAACGAGATCCGGTTGAAGCCCCCTTCGCGCAGTGCGGCCAGGTAGGCGGGGTCCACCGACTCCGGATTCGCCTCGGTGGTGATCTCCGCGTCCGGCGCGAGACCGAACTCCTCCCGCACGGCAGCCAGCATCCGTACGAGGTCCTCGGCTGCCAGCAGCGTCGGCGTGCCGCCGCCGACGAAGACCGTGCGGACCGGGCGCGGGTCGTCGCCGAGCACCTTGCGGGCCAGCCGGACCTCGTCGACCAGGGTCGAGGCGTAGTTGTCGCGGGAGGCGAGCACGCCCCCCGAGCCGCGCAGCTCCGTCGCCGTGTACGTGTTGAAGTCGCAGTAGCCGCAGCGCGTGGCGCAGTACGGGACGTGGAGGTAGAACCCGAGCGGACGGTCGGCCGCGCCGGCCAGGGCGTGCGCGGGCAGAGCCCCGTCGTCGGGGACGGGCTCGCCGTCGGGAAGTGCGGAAGGCATGCCTTCCATTGTCCCGCACCGCCGGGAATGCCTACTCCGCCTGGAGCACCAGCAGCGCGAGGTCGTCCTCGGGGGGCTTCGGGCCGAACTCGTGCACCAGCCGTCTGATCCGCTCGGCGATCAGTTCGGCGCTGAGGCCAGCGCAGTCCGCGAGGGCGGCGGCGAGGCCCTCGTCGTCGTCGAACTGCCGGTGCCCGCTGCGGCGCTCGGTGACGCCGTCCGTGACGCACAGCAGGCTGTCGCCGGGGCACAGGTCGAAGGTCTCGCAGCGGTAGGCCGCGTCCTCGAAGACACCGAGGATGGTCTGCGGCCGGGCCGTCTCGCGTACTCCTCCTGTCGGGTCCAGGAGCAGCGGCAGCGGATGGCCCGCCGAGGCGACCGTGCAGCGCACCCCGCCCTCGAAGGGCACCAGCTCGCCGTAGAGGAGCGAGAGGAAGCGGTTCTGCGGGCCCTCCGCGGCGAGCCCCCGGCCGCCCGCCGCGACCAGGGCCCGTGCCGCCGCGTCGGACACCTCGGTGGCGTCGTCGAGGAGGAGCTGGTTCAGGCGGTCGAGGACGTCGGGCACCTCGTACCCCTCGCGGGCGAGCAGCCGCAGCCAGGGCCGGGCGAGGCCGATGACGACCGCCGCCTCGGGGCCCTTGCCCTGGACGTCGCCCAGGGCGAAGCACCAGCGCCCGTCGCCGGCCGGGAAGAGGTCGTAGAAGTCCCCGCTCGGCCCGCCCTTGTCGCAGGGCTCGTACACCAGGGCGCTGCGCACACCGGGTATCTCGGCGACCGCCCCGGGCAGCAGGCCCCTCTGGAGCACGCGGCTGATGGTGGCCTGGCGCGCGTACTGCCTGGCGGCGCCGATCGCGAGCGCCACCCGGCGGCTGAGGTCCTCGACGAGCCCCGTGATCTCGTCTGGGAACCGGGGCAGCCCGGCCCGCCCGATGACGAGCGTGCCCAGCGGCCTGCCGCCGGCCACCAGCCGGTACGCGAGCGCCGACCCGGTGGCGCCGCGCGCGCCCAGGGCCTCGGCGGGCCAGCGCACGGCGACCGGCCCCGAGTGCGGGGCCTCGGGCGGCTCGGGCGGGTCCTTCTCCAGGACCCGGCGCAGTTCCTCGATGCGGTTCTCGCTGCCGTGCCATACCCGGGCGAGCCGGGGCCCGCCGACGACGACCCCGTCCATCCGGCCCGGTGCCTCGTCCTCCAGCCACACCGCGCACCAGTCGGCGAGCCTGGGCACCAGCAGCTGTCCGGTGAGCACGGCGACCAGGTCCTCGTCGAGTTGCCCGGCGAGCAGGTCGGAGGCCTCCGCGAGGAAGGAGAGCGCGCCGCGGTTCAGCCACTCCTGGTCCTGGACGCTGCGCCGGTACGCGGGGGCGAGGATCTCGGCGGCCCGCTGCCCGCGCAGCAGGGCGTGCTCCCCGGCGTACGCCTCTGCCCTCTCGGTGAGCGCGACCCCCTCGACGGGCAGCCGGGCCCAGACGGTCTTGGTCCCGGCGCGGTAGGTGATGCCCCAGGCGTCGGAGAGCGTGGAGACGAGCCGCACCCCGCGCCCGTACTCGACGGAGTCCCGGGGCCGCTCGTCGCCGTCGTCGTCCGTGCCGGCGTCCCCGTCCGCGTACCTGTCGTCCTCGTCGCCCTCGTCCCGGACGCCTCGCGCGGGACGGTTGTCGGAGACCTCCAGGACGAGCGCGCCGGGCTCCGGCTGCCGCCCGTCCGCTCCCGGCGGCACGGCGGTCGCGGACACTCCGCCCACCGGGACGCCGACCACCGGGACGCCGTCCGGCATCGCGGCCGTGGAGTCGTCCCGGGCGATGTCCCGCGCCGCGTCGGGGAGCTTCGGGGCGGGCGGCGGGTACTCCTCGGGGCGGGGGTCGAGACGGCACAGCAGATCCACGTCGGTGCCCGCGTGCACCACCGCGTTCGTGACCAGTTCGCTGACGATGACCATGGCGTCGGCCACCAGCAGGTCCGTGATGAACTCGGCTCCCGGCAGGGCCAGCTCGGTCCAGTCGGCGAGTGCGCACCGGACGAAGCGGCGGGCGGCGCCGGGGGCGAGGTGGTTGCCCGGTAACGAGGTGCGCGCGAACGCGCGCGGGCGCACAGGCGTTCCAGGAGCGTGGTGCACGGACTCCCGTTGCGTCGGTATTGCCCCCACTGTGCGGCTCCCTGAGCAGTTCGGACGAGTACGCCTCAGGCGATGCGGACAGAGTGACAGACCGGCCCCGTCCATAAGCACCGAGTTACCGAAGTGGGCCGCCATGAGTGAGAACAGTGCTACACGAGTGCTCGAAGTCGGACAGATTCGGGCACGGGAACCACCGGCACGGCGCCGGATCCGGGCACGCCCCTCACACTCCCCACCCTGCGGGACGCGCAACGGGACGGAAGCGCGGCACGTCCACCGTGGACCGTCCGGGCCCGCGACACCTCACGGCGCACACCGGCGCCGGGACACGGGAGGCGCGTACGGGGGCCGCGGCGGACCACCCCACGCGGGGAGGCCGGGGACGCGGCGGACGCGTACGGGGGCCGTGGGCGAGCCCGCCGCACGTGAGGGGCCGGGGACGCGGCGGACGCGCGCAGGGGCCGTGAGCGGGCCACCGCACGTGAGGGGCCGGGGACGCGGCGGACGCGTACGGGGGCCGTGGGCGAGCCCGCCGCACGTGAAGGGCCAGGGACGCGGCGGACGCGCGCAGGGGCCGTGAGCGGGCCACCGCACGGGGCGCGGGGACACCCAGGACCCGTACGGGGGCCGGAGGCGGGCCGCCGCACCTGCGGGCCGGGGAGGCGCGTACGGGGGCCGGGACGCGGGAAGGGGCGGGGTCCGCGACCCCGCCCCTCACGAGCGGACATCCGCCGGCTCTCCCGGCGGGACCACCGGGTCCGGCCGGGCGCCGGACCCGGCCGGCTTCGCGCTTATGCCTCGCGCGAGCCCTCGTACATCTCCTCGATCAGGTGCTTGTACTCCCTCTCGACGACCGGGCGCTTGAGCTTGAGGCTCGGGGTGAGCTCGCCGTGCTCGATGTCGAGGTCGCGCGGCAGGAGCTTGAACTTCTTGATCGTCTGCCAGCGCTGGAGGCCCTGGTTCAGCTCCTTGACGTAGCCGTCGATGAGCTCGACCGTCGCGGGAGCGGCGACGACCTCGGCGTACGGCTTGTCCGCGAGGCCGTTGTCCGCGGCCCAGCCGAGGATGGACGGCTCGTCGAGGGCGATCAGCGCGGTGCAGAAGTTCCGGTCGGCGCCGTGCACGAGGATGTTCGAGACGTACGGGCACACGGCCTTGAACTGGCCCTCGACCTCGGCCGGCGCGATGTACTTGCCACCGGACGTCTTGATCAGGTCCTTCTTGCGGTCCGTGATGCGCAGGTAGCCGTCCGCGGACAGCTCGCCGATGTCGCCGGTGTGGAACCAGCCGTCGGACTCCAGGACCTCGGCGGTCTTCTCCGGCAGCCCGTGGTAGCCCTCCATGATGCCGGGGCCGCGCAGCAGGATCTCGCCGTCGTCCGCGATGCGCACCTCGGTGCCGGGCAGCGGCTTGCCGACCGTGCCGGTGCGGTACGCCTCGCCCGGGTTCACGAAGGAGGCGGCCGAGGACTCGGTGAGCCCGTAGCCCTCCAGGATGTGCACGCCGGCGCCGGCGAAGAAGTAGCCGATGTCGGGCGCGAGCGCGGCGGATCCGGAGACGCAGGCGCGCAGCCTGCCGCCGAAGGCGTCGCGGATCTTGGCGAAGACGAGGGTGTCGGCGACCTTGTGCTTGGCGGCGAGCCCGAAGGGCGCGGACGCCGTGCCGGTGCGGCGGAAGTTGTCCTGCGTGGCCTTCGCGTACTCGCGGGAGACCCCGGCCGCCCACTGGAAGATCTTGTACTTGGCGCCGCCGCCGGCCCGGGCCTTGGCCGCGACTCCGTTGTAGACCTTCTCGAAGATGCGGGGCACGGCCGCCATGTAGGTCGGCTGGACGACCGGCAGGTTCTCGATGATCTTGTCCACGCGGCCGTCGACGGCCGTCACGTGGCCGACCTCGATCTGGCCGGAGGTGAGCACCTTGCCGAAGACGTGCGCGAGCGGCAGCCACAGGTACTGGACGTCGTCCTGGCCGACCAGGCCGGTCGAGGCGATCGCCTTCGCCATGTACGACCAGTTGTCGTGCGGCAGGCGGACGCCCTTGGGCCGGCCGGTGGTGCCCGAGGTGTAGATGAGGGTCGCGAGCTGATCGGAGGTGATCGCGGCGACCTTCTCCTTGATCAGTTCGGGGTGCTTCTCCAGGTACGCGGCGCCGCGGGTCTCCAACTCGGCCAGCGTGAGCAGCCAGTCGCCCTCATCGGCGCCGGGCTCGACACCCGTGGAGTCGATGACCACGACATGGGTCAGCGCGGGCAGTTCGGCGCGCTTCTCGCGGGCCTTGGCGAGCTGGGCCGCGTCCTCCGCGATGAGCACCCGGCTCTCGGAGTCGGCCAGGATGAAGGCGGACTCCTCGGCGTTCGTCTGGGGGTACACGGTCGTCGTCGCCGCGCCGGCGCACATGATGCCCAGGTCGGCGAGGATCCACTCGACGCGGGTCGAGGAGGCGAGCGCGACGCGCTGCTCCGGCTGTACGCCCAGCTCGATCAGTCCGGCCGCGATCGCGAAGACCCGGTCGGCCGCCTGGGTCCAGCTGAGCGACTTCCAGTCGTCCGGGCCCTCGCCCGACGCCGGCGGGACCGGGTAGCGGTACGCCTCCGCGTCCGGGGTGGCCGCCACGCGCTCAAGGAAGAGTGCCGAGACGGACGGTGGACGGTTCTCGATCAGGGTCAGTGTGTCGCTCACGACATCCTCCGGGGCCCGCGACATTGCGTGTGGCTGGCTCATTGTGGTCGGCTCGGTGCACTGCTTGTTTAACTCGCGAGTAACCATCGAGTGGTGATCAGAGTAGAGGCCGACCGGCCGGTGCGTAAGAGGCCGCGGCCTGTCACTTCCTACAGAGCGCGGGCGGAATTCGACGGGTCCGCGGCCGCGCGGGGACGCCGAGGGCCCGCCGCGCGAGTGCGCGACGGGCCCGGGATTGCGGGGCCGACCACCGGACGGCGGGGCGGCTACTTCTTGCCCTTGGCCGAACCACCGCTGTCGTCACTGGACAGGACGGCGATGAAGGCCTCTTGCGGAACCTCCACGGAGCCCACCATCTTCATCCGCTTCTTGCCTTCCTTCTGCTTCTCCAGCAGCTTCCGCTTCCGGGAGATGTCACCGCCGTAGCACTTGGCGAGAACATCCTTGCGGATCGCCCGAATGGTCTCCCTGGCGATGACCCGGGAGCCGATGGCCGCCTGGATCGGCACCTCGAAGGCCTGCCGCGGGATCAGCTCGCGCAGCTTGGCGACGAGCCGCACCCCGTACGCGTACGCCGCGTCCTTGTGCGTGACCGCCGAGAAGGCGTCGACCTTGTCGCCGTGCAGCAGGATGTCGACCTTGACCAGGCTGGAGGCCTGCTCGCCGGTGGGCTCGTAGTCGAGCGAGGCGTAGCCGCGGGTCTTGGACTTCAGCTGGTCGAAGAAGTCGAAGACGATCTCCGCGAGCGGCAGGGTGTAGCGGATCTCGACCCGGTCCTCGGAGAGGTAGTCCATGCCGAGCAGGGTGCCGCGCCGGGTCTGGCACAGCTCCATGATCGAGCCGATGAACTCGCTCGGCGCGAGGATCGTGGCGCGCACGACCGGCTCGTACACCTTGTCGATCTTGCCCTCGGGGAACTCGCTCGGGTTGGTGACCGTGTGCTCGCTGCGATCCTCCATCTCGACGCGGTAGACCACGTTGGGCGCGGTGGCGATCAGGTCGAGGCCGAACTCGCGCTCCAGCCGCTCACGGATCACGTCGAGGTGCAGCAGCCCGAGGAAGCCGACGCGGAAGCCGAAGCCCAGCGCGGCGGAGGTCTCCGGCTCGTAGACGAGGGCGGCGTCGTTGAGCTGGAGCTTGTCCAGGGCGTCGCGCAGCTCGGGGTAGTCGGACCCGTCCAGCGGGTAAAGGCCCGAGAAGACCATGGGCCGGGGGTCCTTGTACCCGCCGAGCGCCTCGGTGGCGCCCTTGTGCAGGGTGGTGATCGTGTCACCGACCTTGGACTGGCGGACGTCCTTCACACCGGTGATGAGGTAGCCCACCTCACCGACGCCGAGCCCGTCGGCCGCCTTCATCTCGGGCGCCGAGACGCCGATCTCCAGCAGCTCGTGCGTGGCTCCGGTGGACATCATCCTGATGCGCTCGCGCTTGTTGAGCTGCCCGTCGATGACACGTACGTACGTCACGACACCGCGGTACGAGTCGTAGACCGAGTCGAAGATCATCGCGCGCGCGGGGGCGTCCTGGACACCCACCGGGGCGGGGACGTCGGCGACGACCCTGTCGAGCAGCGCCTCGACGCCCAGGCCCGTCTTGGCGGAGACCTTCAGCACGTCCTCGGGGTCGCACCCGATGAGGTTGGCGAGCTCCTCGGAGAACTTCTCCGGCTGGGCGGCCGGCAGGTCGATCTTGTTCAGTACGGGGATGATCTTGAGGTCGTTCTCCATCGCCAGGTAGAGGTTGGCGAGAGTCTGCGCCTCGATGCCCTGGGCCGCGTCGACCAGCAGGACCGTGCCCTCGCAGGCCGCGAGGGACCGGGACACCTCGTACGTGAAGTCGACGTGCCCGGGGGTGTCGATCATGTTGAGGACGTGGGTCGTGCCCGGGTCCTCGGTCGGCGCCCAGGGCAGCCGGACCGCCTGGGACTTGATCGTGATGCCACGCTCGCGCTCGATGTCCATGCGGTCGAGGTACTGGGCACGCATCTGCCGCGGGTCGACCACCCCGGTCAGCTGGAGCATGCGGTCGGCGAGCGTGGACTTGCCGTGGTCGATGTGCGCGATGATGCAGAAGTTGCGGATCAGAGCCGGGTCGGTACGGCTCGGCTCGGGCACATTGTTAGGGGTCGCGGGCACGCAGGGTCCTGTCTCTTGAGGCGCCTGTCGCCTCGGGTCGGATCGATACGTAGGTTCCATCGTCCCATGGGTGGGGGCGTGCGACCGGTTTGGGCCGGTCGGGGTACCGCTGGTAGTGTGGGCGGCTGTGTCTCATGCCCTCTCAGCAGGAGGCACACCCCAAGAAATCAAACGGCGTGCGGGGCCAGTCCTCGTGCGCCTGAACCTGAAAAGGCTCATTCGTGGCGAACATCAAGTCCCAGATCAAGCGGATCAAGACCAACGAGAAGGCTCGGCTGCGCAACAAGGCCGTCAAGTCCTCCCTGAAGACTGCGATCCGCAAGGCCCGCGAGGCTGCTGCCGCGGGTGACGTCGAGAAGGCCACCGTCGCGGCGCGCGAGGCTTCGCGCAAGCTCGACAAGGCCGTCTCGAAGGGCGTCATCCACAAGAACCAGGCCGCCAACAAGAAGTCGGCGCTTGCTTCGAAGGTCGCGGCCCTCCAGGCCTGAACCTCTGCCGGGTGACTCGGCTCCGCCGGTCACCCACTTGATTCGAACGCCGGAAGGACCTGAGCGGGCCCTCTCTCTCCGCTCCCGACCGGCATCCCGACTCGTACACGGCCTGCGTTCGCCACGCGGGTACGGGTCAATCGCTTGAACCGGGGCCCCGGCCACCCGTCCTTTCCGAGGACGAGCGGCCGGGGCCTTCGGCATGCCGGGCGATGGTTCCGGGGCGTCCCGGGGTGGTCCGGGGCGTCCCGGGGTGGTCCGGTACGGCCTGGCGCGTCCCGGGGTGGTCCGGCGCGTCCTGGGGTGGTCCGGCGCGTCCTGGGGTGGCGAGGGCCGGCGGCCGGGCGCGGGGCGGGGGCACGGCTGGGCGGAGTGGCGCCGGGCGGCACGGGCAGGGTGCGCTGGGCGCGAGTCGACGGGTGGGGCCGGGTCTGGGCGCGGCGCCCGGCAAGGCCCGCCGGGCGCGGGGTGCCATCGGGGCGGGGGCTCAGGCTGGGACGCGGCGAGGCATGTCGGGGCGCGATCGCTCGGGCGCGGGGCGGGGTCACGGCCGGCGCGGCAGGACAGGCCGGGCCAAGGCGCGGGGCGGGCGAGGTCCGGGCGGGCGAGGTCGGCGAGGTCGGCGAGGAGCAGGGCCGAGGCCGGCGCGTCCGGTGGCGGGGCCGTGGAGGCGGGTGCGCTATCCCCGGCGGGAACGGGCCGCTCGGGCCACCGCGACGACCGCCTTCTCCAGGGCGTACTCGGGGTCGTCCCCGCCGCCCTTGACCCCGGCGTCGGCCTCCGCGACCGCCGTCAGCGCGACCGCGACCCCGTCGGGCGTCCAGCCCCGCATCTGCTGGCGCACCCGGTCGATCTTCCAGGGCGGCATGCCCAGCTCCCGGGCCAGGTCGGCCGGCCGGCCGCCACGGGCGGAGGAGAGCTTGCCGATGGCCCGCACTCCCTGGGCGAGCGCGCTGGTGATCAGCACCGGCGCGACCCCCGTCGACAGGGACCAGCGCAGCGCCTCCAGCGCCTCGGCCGCCCGGCCCTCGACGGCCCGGTCCGCGACCGTGAAGCTGGAGGCCTCGGCCCGCCCGGTGTAGTACGTCCCGACAACCGCCTCGTCGATCGTCCCCTCGATGTCCGCGACGAGCTGCGTCACCGCCGAGGCGAGCTCCCGCAGGTCACTGCCGATGGAGTCGACGAGCGCCTGGCACGCCTCGGGCGTCGCCGCCCGGCCCAGCCCGCGGAACTCGCCGCGGACGAAGGCCAGCCGGTCCGCCGGCTTGGTCATCTTCGGGCAGGCGATCTCGCGAGCGCCCGCCTTGCGCGCGGCGTCGAGCAGTCCCTTGCCCTTGGCCGCCCCCGCGTGCAGCAGCACGAGCGTGATCTCCTCGGCGGGAGCGCCCAGGTACCCCTTCACGTCCTTGATCGTGTCGGCGGACAGGTCCTGCGCGCCGCGCACGACGACGACCTTGCGCTCCGCGAAGAGCGACGGGCTCGTCAGCTCGGCGAGCGTGCCCGGCTGCAACTGGTCGGACGTGAGGTCCCGTACGTCCGTGTCGGGGTCGGCGGCCCGCGCGGCGGCGACGACCTCCTGCACGGCGCGGTCGAGCAGCAGATCCTCCTGCCCCACGGCGATCGTGACGGGAGCGAGCGGGTTGTCCTGAGCGGGGTTCCTGGCCATCGCGGTCAAGCATCCCACGCGGCACCGACAACGGGCCGACGGCTACGGCTCCTCCCGCCAGCCGTCCCACTCCCCGGCGAACGAGTCCAGCTCCCGGGCGTCCAGCCGTCCGGGCTCGTCCCTCAGGACCAGCAGCCACTGGGCGTCCTCCGCGTCGTCCTCACCGGCGAGGGCGTCCCGGACGAGCTGCGGCTCCTCGTCGAGTGCGAACCGCTCCCCGAGCGCCTCGGCCGCCTCCTCGGCGGCATCGCGGTCGGGCAGCACCAGCACATGTCTCACATCGCTCACCCGGACATCTTCCGCTACGCGTCCGGAGCCCCGCGCGGGGGTCCTGGCCCTCGGGACACCGGGTCAGGTCTTGGGCACGATCTGCACGTCGAGGTCGATGGCGATGCGGGGACCGATCGCGCCGACGCCCCGCGTGAGCACGGTCTGCCAGTTCAGCGCGAAGTCGTCGCGGCGCAGTTCGGCGGTGGCCCGGCAGGCCGCCCGCACCTCCCCGTCCATGCCGTTGCCGATCCCCAGGTACTCCGCGTCGAGGCCGACGGTCCGCGTCACCCCGCGCAGCGAGAGGTCTCCCGTGACGGACCACCGGCTGCCGCCCTGGTGCGTGAACCGCTCGCTGTAGAACTCCAGGGTCGGAAACCGCGCGACGTCCAGGAAGTCCGCCGACCGCAGATGCTCGTCGCGTCTTCGCATGTTGGTGTCGACGGAGGACGCGTCGATCACCACGTGCATGGCCGACCGCTCCGCGTGCTCGGCCATCCGGATCACCCCGGCGAAGGTGTTGAACCGTCCGCGCACCCGCGCCAGCCCGATGTGCCGGGCGGTGAAGGTGATCGACGAGTGCCCCGGCTCGATCTCCCAGTCGCCCGGCCCGGGGAGCGCCGGGGGCCGTGCGACGCTCAGCGTCACATCGCCGAGCGGCGCCAGTTCCCCCTCGGTGACCGTGGCGTTCATCAGGCAGGGCGCGTACCCGTCCGCCGACACCTCGACCTGGTACTCCCCCGCGGGCACGGTCACCATGAAGGACCCGAAGGGGTCCAGCCCGCCGCCGACCAGTTCGCGCCCCGAGGCGTCCGCGACCGTGAACTCCGCGTGGCGTAAGGGCTGGTCGGCCGGGTCCAGCACCCGGCCCCCGAGCACTCCGGCGCCGGCCGGCACGGTCACCGTGGTGAGGTGTCCCTCCCGCTGCCCGCGGTTCGTACGGTTTCCCCGCCAGTTGCCGACCATCTGCGACCCACCCTCGCGCTGCCGAACGACGTGAAATCACCTGTTGTCGAGGCGGTATCCGACCACTGTTGCGACCTTCGAAGCAACGCGTGACCACATCGCGGGAATCCAGCACATGTGATGGGACTACGCACGGGTAGACCGGATTGCCCACTCCGTTTATGTCTTTCCGTCAGGAGTCCCCTTTCCGGACAACCGGGACGCTCTTCAGCACGATCCCGAACCGCTCCTTGTACGCCGTCAGCACGTCCTCGTCCGCCACCAGTTCGGACGTCTCCTTGCGGCCGTCGGGGCCCGTCACCGTGAGCGTGCGCCCGCTGAGGGTTACGCGCCCGCCGTCCTCGGTGACCCGAGAGCACACCAGCGACCGGGTGAAGTGGGACGCGGGCGAGGTGCTGTGCCACCACGCCCCCGCGGTGAAGTCGCCGAGCACCCGCGGCCGCGTCTCCAGGCGGTACTGCGACTTGCCGTCCTTGACCACCTCCAGGTCCCCGAACTGGCCCGCGCTCCCCTGCACCCCCGCCGGGTCCGCTCCGGCGACGATCACCCGGAAGGTCCCGCCCGGGTCCGCCTGCTCGCCCCGCTCCTCCAGGGCCAGCGGATAGTGGCTGTGAGCGCCGAACCCCACATCGGCCAGCAGATCGCCCCCGTCCACCGTCCGCACCCGCAGCGCGAGATGGTCGTACGGGATGCCGAGCCGGTTCTTCTCCCCGTACACCCGTCCCGCCAGCAGTGTCACCCCGAAGCCCAGCGCACTGAGCAACGCCCCGAACGCGCCGTTCAGTTCGTAGCAGAAGCCGCCCCTCCGGGCGCCCACCACCTTCTCCACGAGCCGCTTCTCCTGCAGCACGATCTCCTCGCCGAGGTGGATCGACAGGTTCTCGAACGGCACGGTCAGCAGGTGCCTCAACTGAAGCTCGCGGAGTACGTCGACGGTGGGCCACGCGGGGTGGGCGGCGCCGATCCGGCGGAGGTAGGCGTCAGCCTGTGCGGGTTTCATGCCCTCAGTCTCGCGCCACCAGCAGGCGATCACCTCCCCCGGCCACGGCGACGGCCCCTCCCCGGTCCGTACGCAGCACCTCGGCACCCCCGGCTCGCAGCGCCGCCACGGTGGCGGGCGCGGGGTGTCCGTACGGGTTGTCGGCCCCTGCGGAGACGACGGCCAGACGCGGCGCCACCCTGCGCATCAGGTCCGGGTCCTGGTAGGCCGAACCGTGGTGGGCGACCTTCAGCACGTCTACGGACCGCACGGCGGCCCCCGCCGGCGACTCCAGCAGTGCTCGCTGGGCCGGTGGTTCGAGGTCCCCGAGCATCAGCAGGGTCGGACCGGCCGACCGCACGAGCAGGACGACACTCGCGTCGTTGGGGCCCCCGGTACCCGGAACCACGGGCGGCGGCCACAGCACCTGCCAGTCGAGCGCCCCCACGCGCCGCCGTTCCCCCGCCACCGCCCGGGTCACCGGAATACGTCGCGCCGCCGCCTGTCTGCGCACGAACTCCGCCTGCTCCACCGGCTCCTGGAGTCCCGTCGTCTCGATCGCCCCCACCGACCTGCCGCGCAGGACACCCGGCAGCCCCGCGACGTGGTCCGCGTGGAAGTGGGTCAGCACGACGAGCGGAATCCTGGTGATGCCGAGCGTCCGCAGGCACCGGTCGACCAGCACCGGATCCGGTCCCGCGTCGACCACGACACCCGCGCCGTCGCCGGCGTGCAGAACCGTCGCGTCCCCCTGACCGACGTCGCACATCGCGTATCTCCAGCCGGGCGGCGGCCACCCCGTGATCACCCGGGTGAGGGGTGGCGGCTGCACCAGTACGAGCAGGAGCAGCACGGCGCAGGCGCCGACCAGCCACGGATGCCCGAGAAGTCTCCGGCCGACGAGCAGCAGGACGACCGTCGTGCACGCGAGCAGCAGCGCACCCGTCCAACTGCCCGGCCAGTCCACCCCCGCGCCCGGCAGGGCCGACCCCGCGCGGGCGATGTCGGCGATCCAGCCGGCAGGCCAACCCGCGCACCACGAGAGCGCCTCGGCCACCGGCATCGCCCACGGAGCCGTGCCCAGCGCGGCGAATCCGAGCACCGTCGCCGGGGCGACCGCGAACTCGACCAGCAGATTGCACGGCACCGCCACCAGGCTGACCCGCGCCGACAGCACGGCGACGACGGGTGCGCACACGACCTGGGCGGCAGCGGCGGCGGCCAGCGCCTCGGCCACCCGCGGGGCCATCCCCCTGCGGCGGAGCGCGGCGCTCCACCTCGGCGCCAGCGTGAGCAGCGCGCCCGTCGCCACGACCGAGAGCAGGAAGCCGTAGCTCCGCGCCAACCACGGGTCGTACAGCACCAGCACGAGCACCGCCGTGGCCAGCGCCGGGATCAGCGACCTTCGGCGGCCGGTGGCGATGGCCAGCAGCGCGACGGCTCCGCAGGCCGCGGCCCGCAGCACGCTCGGGTCGGGCCTGCACACGATCACGAAGCCGAGTGTGAGCACCCCGCCGCACACCGCGGTCGCTCTCAGCGGGATGCCCAGCCCGGGTGCGAGGCCTCGCCGCTCGATCCGCTGGGCACGGCCGGGCGGGCCGATCAGCAGCGCCATGAGAATCGTGAGGTTCGCGCCACTCACGGCGAGCAAATGCGTGAGGTCCGTGGCCTTGAACGCCTCGTCCAGCTCCGGCGTGATCCGTGAGGTGTCCCCCACCACCAGTCCGGGCAGCAGGGCCCGCGCGTCCGGCTCGAGCCCGTCGGTCGCCGCCCTCAGCCCCGCCCTCAGCTCCCCCGCGAACCTCTGTGTGCCCGACGGCCTCCCCACCACTCTCGGCGGTCCGGAGCCGCGCACCCTCAGGACCGCCGCGACCCGCTCGCCGCCCCCGAGTGCGGGGACGACCCTGGCGGTCACCCGCAGCCGTGTGGTGGGGAGGAGGGAGAGCCATGGCGAGGCGGCCCGCTCACGGGCGGCCCACCCACTCGCGTCCACGATCAGCAGGACCGGGGTACGGGTCACCTCCGTCGTGCCGTCCGGCTTGTCGACTCTCCGGACCTCGGCGTCGACCAGCACCGCGGGCGGGGCGGCGCGGGCACCGCTGATCCGGGGCCGGGTGAGACGTGGGTCCGAGGTCACCTCGGCCTCGGCGGTCACCACCTCGTACCGCCGCGCCAGCTCCGGGACGGGGCCTCGGCGCAGGTCGGCCCCGTGCAGTCCCGCCGAGGCGGCCGCCGCGGCGGCGCAGAGCAGCGCGGCGGCGACGGCTCCGCGCGGCCACCCGTGCCACCACCACATCCTCGGGGGCCACGCGCGCCGCCCGCCCCGTCGACCGGCGGCCAACCCCGAGGTCGTGGGCGTGGACCCCGAGGTCGTGGGCGTGGACCCCAAGGTCGTGGTGGCGGGTTCCGAGGGCATGGTGACGGGCCCGGCGGACATGGTGGTGGCCGGACCCGAGGGCATGGTGACAGGCCTGGCGGACGCGGTGGTGGCGGGGGCGGCATCGGGGTCCGCACCGGCGGCGGTACCGCGTCGACCGGCGGCCAGCAGTCCACCGGCCACGACCACGCACCCGGTCGTCACGGCGACGACCCACTCGGCGGGGGCGGCCAACGCCCAGGCCGCGACGGCCCACGCCACCAGGGCCGGCGGCACCAGTCGCAGATCCGCCGGCCCCTCCTGACGGGGATGCGAGGCACCGAGCGGACTCCCGGCGGCCGCGTGCACGTCTGTCACGTCTGGCACGTCCGGCCGGCCACCGCTCGTGGCGGCCCGTCTCCCGGTGGCCTGCCGCCCGGAGGTCGACGAGGGGGTCCCGCGGCGCCCCCGGCCCGCCGCGTCGCGAACTTCCGCGCCCATCATGGCCGTACGAGATTCCGCAGGTCGGCGAACCGGCGGTCGCCGATGCCGGTCACCTCGCGCAGCTGCTCGACCGAGCGGAAGCCGCCGTGCCGGGTGCGGTAGTCGATGATGTGCTGCGCGAGCACCGGGCCGACGCCGGGCAGCGTGTCCAACTGCTCCGGGGTGGCCGAGTTGAGGGAGACCGGAGTGGCCGGACCGGGAGCGGCACCACCCGCTCCCCCGGGGCCCGGGGCCACCGCGGGGCCGGGTCCCGCCGCGGCCGGAGGAGCTCCGCTCGCCCCCTGGGGCGCCCCGACCACCACCTGCTCGCCGTCCACGAGGACCCGCGCGCGGTTGAGGCCCCCCGTGTCCGCACCCGGCCGCACCCCACCCGCGGCGCGGAGCGCGTCGGCGACCCGGGAACCCGCGGGCAGCCGTTGGACACCGGGCTCGCGCACCTTGCCCCCGACGTCCACAACGACGACGGCACCGGCCGTCGCGGCGGCTCCCACCGAGCCCCGGGCGAGGGCCGAGGACCCCGGTGCCGGCTCGGGTCCGGGGCCGCCCCTCTCGCCGTACTGAGCCGCGGCCCGCACCACCTGGGGCGGCCGCACCGGCTGGGTGCGCCCCGACCAGAAGTGCTGCACGGCGAAGACCGTCGCGACCAGGAGCACCACCGTGAGCGCGACCACGCTCCTCGGCTCCAGTCCGCACCGGGACTGCAGCCACAAGGGCATCCGCTCCCTGACCGCGAGCCCGGCCCGCTCCCGCCAGGCCGACCCGCTCCCGACACCCGCGCCGACGTCCACACCACCCACGCCCGCACCCACATCGGCGGAGGCAAGCGCACCGGCTTCGGCACCGGCACCCGAGTCCACCCACCTCGGGACATCGGGCCTCGGCACCCGCGCTCCCGGCACCGGGGACCTCGGCACCCGTACCCTCGGCGCCCGGGGCGCCATCGGACCCGCCGCACGCCCGGCCGCCCCCGCCGGAGGGCCGTGCCCGAACTCCCCTCGTCCCTCCGCCTGTTCCCCGTCCCGCCCCTCGGCCGCATCCTCGGGCCGCTCCCCGGCCCGTTCTCCGAAGAGGGTCGCCGCCCGTGCTCGCAGGCGCAGTGCACCCGCCGCCGACTCCCGGCGCCGGGACCCGAACCGGGAAGGGCGGGGGCGGTGTCGCGCGCGGCTGTCGGAGACCGGCCCGCGCCCCGGTCCGCTGGTGACCGTCGCTGTCCGTGAAGAAGATCGAAGTGCCATGCGAGGAGGATCGGGCATACCCGCCCCATCGCGATGATCTTGCTCAATTCCCGGGGATTACCGTCGGGTTGTGGACAACTCCGTCACCCACACGAGCCAACGATCGGCCGAACAAGCCGCACGCGAGCACGCCAGCACGCCAGCACGCCAGCCAAAACGCCTGACCGACCCCGGCGGCCCGCCGACCGAACCAACAGATCAGTCCGGCAGACCGAACCAGCAGATCAGTCCGGCAGATCGCCCCGGCAACTCGACCCGCCGCGCAGGCCTCCCGCCCCGCAGGCCTCCCAACCCGCAACCGTCCTCACCGAGGCGAGATGACGGCCCCCAGCAGCCCGGGCCCGGTGTGCGCCCCGATCACCGCGCCCACCTCACTGACATGCAGGTCCGCCAGTCCTGGCACCCGGACCCGCAGCCGCTCCGCGAGGGCCGACGCGCGCTCGGGCGCCGCGAGGTGGTGGACCGCGATGTCGACCGGGGAGTCGCCCGCCCGCTCAGCGACGATCTCCTCCAGGCGCGCGATGGCCTTGGTGGCGGTCCGTACCTTCTCGAACATCTCGATGCGCCCGCCGTCCAGTTGCAGCAGCGGCTTCACGGCGAGTGCGGACCCCAGCAGCGCCTGGGCCGCGCCGATCCGTCCGCCCCGGCGCAGATAGTCGAGCGTGTCCACGTAGAAGTAGGCGCACGTCCCGGCGGCCCGCTTCTCCGCCGCGGCCACCGCGTCGTCGATCGTGCCGTCGGCCTCCGCCGACTCGGCGGCGGCCAGCGCGCAGAAGCCGAGGGCCATGGCCACCATCCCGGTGTCCACCACCCGCACGGGTACGGGTGCCTCCCGGGCGGCCATGACCGCCGCGTCGTAGGTGCCGGAGAACTCGGCGGAGAGGTGCAGCGAGACGATGCCCGAGGCACCGGACGCGGCGACCCTGCGATAGGTCTCCGCGAAGACCTCGGGACTCGGCCTGGAGGTTGTGACGGAACGCCGCTTCTGCAGCGCCTGGGCCAGTGAGCGGGCGGAGATCTCCGTACCCTCTTCGAGCGCCTGGTCGCCGAGGACCACGGTCAGGGGCACCGCGGTAATGCCGTGGCGCTCCATCGTCCGCTGCGGCAGGTAGGCCGTTGAATCGGTGACGATCGCGACATGGCGGGACATGACCTGGAGGTTACCTGTCGGTGGCCGTGGGCGGCAGCCCGGCCCCTCCCGCCTGCGGCCGGTCCGGCGGGATCAAGTCGTGCTCTCGGGGCGGGGCTTCTTCTCCCAAGGGTAGGCGGCCCGGACGCGCGGCGGGTCGATGGAGGCCCGGGTGGGCTCCTCGGCCGGCCGCGACTCGGGGCCGTCCGGCCAGGTCTGCCGCCCCGAGGCGACGGTCGGGGCCTCCGGCCACGGGGGCGGGGCCTGCGCGGGCGTGCCCGAGGCAGCCGGTCCCTCGGCGGTGCGCGGGGCGGGTTCCGTGGTCCAGTGCCGCAGGGCTCCGGCCTCGACGTCGATCTGGTCGCTGAGGGAGTCGAGGTCGTCGCTCCCGAAGCGCTGTGCCCGGTCGCGGGCCGCCCAGCGCAGCGCGTCCGCCGACGACGTGATCCGCTCGGCGCGCTCCCGCAGCTCCGGCAGCCGCTCGGTGAGGCGGACCCTGTCCGGCTCGTGCTGGAGCCGCTTCAGCTCGTCGTCCAGCTCGTGCCCGTGCGCGCTGAGCCGCTGGAAGAGGCTCAGGGACTCCTTCAGCGACTCGTCCTCGGCCACGCCCGCCTGCAGCGCGTCCTGAGTGGCCCGCATCGACGTGCGCAGCGAGAGCCGGAGCTGGGCCAGCTCGCCCTGGGCTCCGGGCTGGGCGAAGGTCTTCGCCCTGAGCGCGGAGTCCTCCACGGTGCGGCGGGCCTGCGCGACGGTACGGTCCACCCCGCGCTTGGCCGCGCCGACGACCTTGACCGTGGCGTACGCGCCCAGCACCACGAACAGCACGAGGATCAGCGCCACGACTGCGACCACGGCTTCCATGACGATCCTCTCGGGTGCTGCGTCCAGTGACGGCCGGCTTCTTCACGGTAAACGGAAAAGGAGGGCGGAGGGTTCCAGCGGAACCCCCAACCTGCCCGTAGGGGACTTCCCCGACCTCCCGGCCCCGGGAAACGGACGCGGCACCCGACCGGGCACCGCGTCAGCCCGAACCCCGGCCCGGCGCGGGCGCGGGACGCCCGCACCCCGGGCCCGAACCCGGCGCGGACCAGGAACGCGGCGCCGACCCGGAACGCGGCGCGGCCCCGGGGCCCAAGGCCGACCCAGACCCCGACCCCGACCCCGGCCCCGGCCCCGGCCCAGGACGCAAGCCCGAACCCCGACCGCCCGGGCCCAAGGCGCGCGCGAACCCCGAGCCCGCCACGGACATCAGCCCGATCCAGGCCCCGCTCCAGGCTCCGATCCCAAGCCTCGACGCCATGCCCCGATCCCAGGCCCCCGTCCGAGGCCCCGCGCCAGACCCCGGGCCGGGCGCGGACCCGGGCGCGAACCCCGAGCCCCGCCCCGGACATCGGCCCGGCCCCAGGCCCAAGCCCAGGCCCCAGGACCTACGCCGGAACGATGTTCACCAGCTTCGGCGCCCGCACGATCACCTTGCGGATGCCCGCCCCCTCCAGCGCGGCGATCACCCGGTCGTCGGCCAGCGCGGCCTTCTCCAGGTCCTCGTCGGAGATGGACGGGGAGACCTCCAGGCGCGCCCTGACCTTGCCCTTGATCTGCACGACGCAGGTCACGGCCTCGTCCACGACGTACGCGGGGTCGGCGACGGGCAGGTCCTGGTGGACGACCGAGTCCGTGTGGCCCAGCCTGCGCCACAGTTCCTCGGCGATGTGCGGGGCCAGCGGGGCGACCAGCAGGACCAGCGCCTCGGCGACCGGACGCGAGACCGGGCCGCCCACCTTGGTCAGGTGGTTGTTCAGCTCGGTGACCTTGGCGATGGCCGTGTTGAAGCGCATGCCCTCCAGGTCGTGGCGGACGCCGTCGATCGCCCGGTGCAGAGCGCGCAGCGTGTCCACGTCGGCCTCGGTGTCGACCACGGTGACCTCACCGGTGTTCTCGTCGACCACGTTGCGCCACAGCCGCTGCAGCAGCCGGTACTGGCCCACCACCGCGCGCGTGTCCCACGGCCGCGAGACGTCCAGCGGGCCCATCGCCATCTCGTACAGGCGCAGGGTGTCCGCCCCGTACTCGGCGCAGATCTCGTCCGGAGTGACCGCGTTCTTCAGGGACTTGCCCATCTTGCCCAGCAGCCGGGAGACCCGCTCGCCCTGGTGGAACCAGGCGCCGTCGCGCTCCTCCACCTCGGTGGCCGCGACGGCGATGCCGCGGCTGTCGCGGTACACGTAGGCCTGGATCATGCCCTGGTTGAACAGCTTGTGGAACGGCTCCGCGGAGGAGACGTGCCCCAGGTCGAACAGGACCTTGGACCAGAAGCGGGCGTACAGCAGGTGCAGCACGGCGTGCTCGGCGCCGCCGACGTACAGGTCGACACCGCCGTGCGGCTGCCCCGCGCGCGGGCCCATCCAGTAGCGCTCGATCTCCGGGTCGACCAGCCGCTCGCTGTTGTGCGGGTCCAGGTAGCGCAGTTCGTACCAGCAGGAACCCGCCCAGTTGGGCATGGTGTTGGTCTCGCGCCGGTACCGCTTGGGGCCGTCACCCAGGTCCAGGGTGACGTCGACCCACTCCTCGTTGCGCGACAGCGGGGTCTCGGGACGGGAGTCCGCGTCGTCCGGGTCGAAGGTGCGCGGCGAGTAGTCCTCGACCTCCGGCAGCTCCAGGGGCAGCATCGACTCGGGCAGCGGGTGGGCGACGCCGTCCTCGTCGTAGACGATCGGGAAGGGCTCGCCCCAGTAGCGCTGCCGGCTGAACAGCCAGTCGCGCAGCCGGAAGTTGACCGTGCCGCGGCCGATGCCCCGGCGCTCCAGCCACTCGGTGATGCGCGCCTTGGCCTCGACGACACCCAGGCCGTCCAGCGAGACGTCGTCGCCCGAGGAGTTGACCAGCCTGGCGTCGTACGAGGCGAACGCGTCCTCCCACGTGGAGGTGTCCGTGCCGCGGTCGTCCGACGGCTCCACGACGCAGCGCATCGGCAGCTCGAAGGCGCGGGCGAACGCGAAGTCGCGGGTGTCGTGCGCGGGGACGGCCATGATCGCGCCGGTGCCGTAGCCCATCAGCACGTAGTCGGCGACGAAGACCGGCACCTGCTCCCCGGAGACCGGGTTGGTCGCGTACACGCCGGTGAAGACACCGGTCTTGTCCTTGGCCTCGGCCTGCCGCTCGACGTCGGACTTCGAGGCGGCCTGGGCGCGGTAGGCGGCGACGGCCTCGGCGGGGGTGGCGTGGCCGCCCGTCCAGACGTCGTGGGTGCCCTCGGGCCAGGCGGCCGGGGTGAACTTCTCGACCAGCGGGTGCTCGGGCGCCAGAACCATGTACGTCGCGCCGAACAGGGTGTCCTGACGGGTGGTGAAGACGGTGATGGCGTCGCCGTCGACCGGGAAGTCGACGCGGGCGCCCTCGGAGCGGCCGATCCAGTTGCGCTGCTGCAGCTTGATGGCGTCGGGCCAGTCCAGCGCGTCCAGGTCGTTCAGCAGCCGGTCGGCGTAGGCGGTGATGCGCATGTTCCACTGGCGCAGCTTGGCCTTGAAGACGGGGAAGTTGCCGCGCTCGGAGCGGCCGTCGGAGGTGACCTCCTCGTTGGCCAGCACGGTGCCCAGCCCGGGGCACCAGTTGACGGGCGCGTCGGAGGCGTAGGCCAGGCGGAACCCGCCCAGGACGTCGGCCCGCTCGACGGCGGTCAGCTCGTGCCACGCGCGCGCGTGGCCCGGTACGGCGCGCTCACCGCTCTCGAACTGGGCGACCAGTTCGGCGATCGGGCGGGCCCTGTCGACCTCGTCGTCGTACCAGGAGTTGAAGATCTGCAGGAAGATCCACTGGGTCCACTTGTAGTAGTCCGGATCGATCGTCGCGAACGACCGGCGCTTGTCGTGGCCCAGGCCCAGCCGGCGCAGCTGGGACGTCATGTTGCCGATGGCCGCCTCGGTGGTGACCCGGGGGTGCTCGCCGGTCTGCACGGCGTGCTGCTCGGCGGGCAGGCCGAAGGCGTCGAAGCCCAGGGTGTGCAGGACGTTGTGACCGGTCATGCGCTGGTACCGGGCGAACACGTCGGTGGCGATGTACCCCAGGGGGTGGCCGACGTGCAGGCCCGTACCGGAGGGGTACGGGAACATGTCCATGATGAACTTCTTGGGCCGGGCGACCAGCTCGGGGTCACCGGCCAGGTCGCCGGTCGGGTTCGGCGCCTCGTAGGTGCCCTCGGCGTCCCAGAAGTCCTGCCAGCGTGCCTCGATCTGCTCGGCCATGGCGGCCGTGTAGCGGTGCGGCGCGGCCACCTCGGAGGCGGCAGCGGTGTTCGTCTCGCTCATGATCCTCAAAGCTCCATCGATCGTCTCTGCCAGCGGCCCGGAAATGAAAAAACCCCTCGCACAGGAGGGGGCGCCGCGCCGATGCCGGCCACGGTCTCACCGGTGGCCGGGAATGATCAGCGCGGCTCGCTAAGCAGAAGGCGTACAGCACGCATGGCGTCAGGGTACCGCAGCGGCCGAGCGGGCCGCGACGGGCCGTGGGCTACGCTCCGGCACTGAGTGTCACGCACGCGCCGGGTCGGCCAGAACTGAACAAGAGTCAAAGGTTACTTCGCGTAAGGGCCGCTAAGGGACATCACAACTCCCTCGCTGCCCTTTGATAACAACGCAATAACTCAAACCTCCTACCCCTCGGTAGAGGTCGACCTAGAGTGCGGCAGCGGGACCGCTTTCCCGAACTGTTCGGAGTTGCCCCATGAACTCTCGCCGCAACAACAGCACGCTCCCGACGCCCGGCCGTTCGGTCCGGGGCGGAGTGACCGCTGCCGCCTTGCTGCTCATACCCGTGATCGTCCTGGTCGGAGGTGACGGACTCCGCGACTTCCTCAACTTCGGCGCCGGCGTCCTGTCGCTGGTCTCCCTCACCTGCTCAGTGCTCTGGGGACTCGTCGCGACCGACCGGGTCTTCCTGAACACGCGCCAGCGGCTCATCGCCCAGGCCGTGCACCGGTCGACCGCGGTCGGCTCCGTCGGCTTCCTCCTGCTGCACGTCACGGTCAAGCTCGCACTCGACCACACGTCGGTGATCGCGGTCGTCATCCCCTTCGGCCTCGGCGTCACCGGCTCCAACGGCCTCATCGGCTTCGGCACCCTGGCCGGACTGCTGATGGTCTTCACCGCCCTCACCGGCGCCCTGCGCAGCGCGTTCGCGTCCCCCGCGGAGGTCGCCGCACGCTGGCGGGCGGTGCACATGCTGGCCTACCCGGCCTGGTGCTCGGCCCTGATCCACGGCCTGTTCGCGGGGCGCGAGGCGAAGCCCGTCTTCGTGATCCTCTACAGCCTCGCCCTGGCCGCCGTCATCGGCGCGCTGGGCCTGCGCTCGGCCCCGGCCTCGTTCAAGCGCAAGGTCTCCCGGCGCGTCCTGTCCCTGCTGGAGACCGGCAACCGGCCCTACCGCGACGACCTCGACGCCCGGCGCGGCAACCAGGACGGCGCGAGGCAGGCCGGCCGCGGCGGCCGGCCCGAGGTCCCCCAGCAGCGGTCCGCGTCCCGGTTCGACTCCCCGCAGCGGTCCGCCCTCACGGACACCGGATCGTTCACGGACACCGGGTCCCTGACCGACACCGCGGGGTTCGCCGCCGCCTACCGGGCCGTCTCCCCGCAGCGCCCGCAGGACCCGACCCAGGCCATGCAGCCGGTGGACATGCAGGCCACCGAGGCGATGCCGCGCGTCGACGGCGGCGAGGGTCCCCGCTGGCCGGCCCCGTCCCCGACCCTCTACGAGGCCCCGCCGCGGCCCGCCGGGAACCAGCCCTACGACCCGTCCTACGGCGGCGGCTCGTACGACACCTCCACGAATGTCACGTACGGCGCGAGTGACGTGTACGACACCGGTGAGACGAACAACCCCCTCGGTACGTACAACCCGAACGACACGTACAACAGCGGTCCCGCCACTGAAACGCTGCCCGGTTCCTACGAGGCACCGAGCAACGGCGAACCCTGGAACGCGCCTTCCGGAGGCTTTTAGTGAACGAGGCCCTTCCCGACGTCCCCGAAGTCCGCGTGGTGGGCCTTCCCCAGCTCACCTCCGGATTCGACCTCGTCGAGAGACTCGATCTGCCCATGCACCTGAAGGTGCACGGGCCGCTCGAGCCGATGGGCGGGGAGCAGCTCGCGCAGCTCTCCGAACGCATCTCCCTGAAGGGCCGCGGCGGCGCGGGCTTCCCGTTCCACAAGAAGCTGCGGTCGGTCGCCGAGGCGGCGATCAAGCGCGGCGTACGGCCCGTCGTAGTGGTCAACGGCAGCGAGGACGAGCCCGCCTGCCGCAAGGACACGGTGATGATCAACCGTGCCCCGCACCTCATCCTGGACGGCGCCCTGCTGGTCGCCGAGGCGCTGGGCGCCCGCACCCTGGTCGTCGGCGTCACCCGTGAGTCCACGCAGCGGTCGATGGAGGCCGCGCTCGCCGAGCGCGGCCTGACCAACCGGCGCGGGGCGACCATCCGCGCACGCGTGCAGCGCAATCCCGTACGGATGGTCACCGGCGCGGCGGCCTCGCTGGTCCGCTCCATCGACGGCGGTCCGGCGATCCCGCCCGGCCGCAAGACCAGCGCCTCGCAGAACGGCGTGGGGGGCGCGCCCACCCTGCTGTCGAACGCGGAGACGTTCGCCCAACTCGCCATCGGCGCGCGCATCGGGGCCGAGCGGTACGGCAACACCGGCCTGTACGACGAGCCGGGCACCGTCATGCTGACCGTCTCCGGCGCCGTCGCCCGCCCCATGGTGATCGAGGCCCCCACCGGTGTGCCGCTGCGCTACATCCTCCA
Source organism: Streptomyces fructofermentans (assembly GCF_014651055.1). Classification (GTDB taxonomy): domain Bacteria; phylum Actinomycetota; class Actinomycetes; order Streptomycetales; family Streptomycetaceae; genus Streptomyces; species Streptomyces fructofermentans. Next base: position 265,197 of record NZ_BMWD01000006.1, on the reverse strand, counting down.
GCTGGCCGGCGCCCCGCCGGTCCCGCAGGGCGTGCTGACCGGCGGCTACCACGGCAAGTGGATCGACGCGGCGACCGTGAACGAGGCGGTCGTCTCGCGCAACTCCCTGGACGCGGTCGGCGGCGCGCTCGGCGCGGGCGCGATCATGCCGATCAGCATGTCGACCTGCCCGCTGGGCGAGTCTCTGCGGGTGGCGCAGTGGCTGGCGGAGGAGAGCGCGGGCCAGTGCGGCCCCTGCTACCTCGGGCTGCCGGCGGCGGCACGCGGCATGGAGGACATCCTCAACGGCGGCGGTCCGGCCGCCCTGGAGGCCCTCAAGCAGGTCGCCAACTCCGTGAAGCGGCGCGGCGCGTGCTCGCACCCGGACGGCTCCGCGATGTTCCTGGAGTCGACCATCAAGGCGTTCACGGACGACCTGGCGGCCCATGTCCTCGGCAACGGCTGCGGACGGCCCGTGGAGGGCGTGCTGCCGCTGTTCGAGGGCGGCCAGCTTCCCACCGGCATCCCGGGCGGCCAGGCGGAGCAGGACCAGGGCCCCAGCCGCCAGAAGATCTTCGTGGACTGGACGCTGTGCCGAGGGCACGGACTGTGCGCGGACATCCTTCCCGAGGTCTTCGAGTTGGGCGCCGACGGCTTCCCCACCGTCGCGCAGGCCCAGGTGCCCCGGTACGCGGAGGCGAAGGCCCTGCGGGCCGTGCGCCGCTGCCCGGCGCTCGCCCTGCGCCTGGAGGAGGACACGCGAGGAGCGGCTCCGCGGCAGAACCTCCCCGCCGTGCGCGAGGGGCGCGGCCGCCGCGCTCTCGGCAGCGGGCGCTGACGTACGGGCGGCCCGGGCGACCGGGCCGCCGGACCGGCACCGCGCCCCCACCCGGTCGACCCGGACAACGCAGAAGGCGGGCCGTCCTATCGGACGACCCGCCTTCATCTGCTGTGGAGCTAAGGAGAATTGAACTCCTGACCTCCTGCATGCCATGCAGGCGCTCTACCAACTGAGCTATAGCCCCTCGCGGTGTTCCGCCCGGTCTCCCCGGCGGCGTCGCCAACATTACCGGTCCTCCCTGCGGTCCACCAAATCGTTTCCGGGACACCGGACGAAGTGGCCGAAGTGGATGAAGTGGACGAATCGGATGTCCCGGGCCCGGCTCGCCCCTCATCCGCACGGACCGGGCCCCGGCCTCCATTACGCGCCTCGGGACGACACCGGCGGTGCCGCCGCGCTCCGCCGCCCGTCCACGCCGTCCGCCCCCGGAGGGCCCTCGTAGGGGCTGCCGCGGGCCGTACGGGGTCACGGGCCGTCATTGGCCGGGAGAGCGCGCGGGAGGCGCGTGTGGACGGTTCCTCGCCGGGGACGCGGCGCCCGCCCGCCGCCGGCCGCCCGCGCCGTACGGCCGCGGGGGCTCGAACCTCGGTGGGACGGCGCCGAGTTGACGGTGGCGGGGCCACGGCCCGGAGATCAGGCCGTGGCGAAGGTGTAGAAGCGCTTGAGGGTGCAGTGCTCGTCCAGGAGGCGCCCGTAGATCGGCTCGCCCTCAAGCTCCCGGTACGTCTCGATGGGGTCGCCTTTTATGATCAGCGCCCGTGCGCATTCCTCGCACCAGTACTGGTAGTCGTGGTTGACCGGTTCCATGTCGCGGACAATCGGCGTACCGCTGCCGCACCAATCGCATTTTCGCCTGTGCGCACCCATCGATCAGCTCCAGCTGTGGCCGCAGGCCGTGCACACGTAGGAAATTCCGCCGTTGTCGCCGAGAAGCTGGGCGACATGGGCCGAACCGCAGGAAGGGCAGTCGAGGCGGGTGATCCGGTCGCGTATCACCTCGGTTCCGGGAAGGTCGTCGACCTCCCCGAGGATGCTCGCAGGCATCGCCACTCCCTCCCGTCGGGCCGCGCCCCCTTCCGGCCGTTTGATTCTGCCACGGCCGGAGCAATACGGTCAGCGACGCCTTCGTACCAGTCCGGACACGGCCCCCGTCAATGCGGCCGGGGCCGGCGCGAACACGCAGACGGGAGGCGTCCTTGAGGAGGTATACGCCGCCGGAGCCCCAAGTGACTCAAGAGCACTCCAAGAAGAGTGTGCCGAACGCCTCGCCACGACGGGCCGGACGTCCGCCCGTCCGGCGGCGCGGCCCCCGCCCGAGGTCGGGAACCGCCGCTGCCGCAGGGCCTTCGAGGCCTCCGCAGTCCGGTTCCCGGACCGTCGGCACACCGGCTCGTCGGCACGCGGGTACGACAAAGGATCCCGCCCCTGACGGGACGGGATCCTTCGAACTGTGGAGCTAAGGAGAATTGAACTCCTGACCTCCTGCATGCCATGCAGGCGCTCTACCAACTGAGCTATAGCCCCTTGCGGTGTTTCCGGCCTTGGGGCCGAACAAGAAGAACTTTAGCCTGCGACCAGCCAGAAAGTGAAATCCGGTCCCGGGGCCCGCCACGAACAGGACGGACCGGCCCCGCACCCCGTGGAGCACCTAGTCGTCGTCGCCGAGCACCGGCTCGGGCAGCGTGCCCGCGTTGTGCTCCAGCAGCCGCCAACCGCGGGCCCCCTCGCCCAGGACGGACCAGCAGCAGTTGGACAGGCCGCCGAGGCTCTCCCAGTGCTGGGACTCCAGCCCGAGGAGCCGGCCGATCGTGGTGCGGATGGTGCCGCCGTGGCTCACGACGACGAGCGTTCCGTCGTCGGGCAGCTTCTCGGCGTGCCGCAGGACCACGGGCGCAGCACGGTCGGCGACCTCGCTCTCCAGCTCGCCGCCGCCCCGGCGCACGGGCTCGCCGCGCTTCCACGCGGCGTACTCGTCGCCGTGCCGGGCGATGATCTCCTCGTGCGTCAGGCCCTGCCAGACACCCGCGTAGGTCTCGCGCAGATCCTCGTCGTGGGTGACGTCGAGACCGGTGAGGGCGGCCAGCTCGGCGGCGGTGTTCGCCGCCCGGCTGAGGTCCGAGGCGACGATCGCGTCCGGCTGCAGGGACGCGAGCAGCCGGGCGGCGCGGCGGGCCTGGCCCACGCCGGTCTCGGTGAGCTCGACGTCCGTGCTGCCCTGGAAGCGCCGTTCCACGTTCCACGAGGTCTGGCCGTGACGCCACAGGATGACGCGGCGCCCGCGACCGGCCTTGCGGCCGGCCCCGGCGCTCATCGCAGTTCTCCGCGCAGCTCGGCGGTGTCCTCCGCGTCCTTGAGCTCGGCGTGCTCGGCGGCCCTGCCGCGCGTGGCCTTGGCGTCGGCGGGCAGGTCCAGCTCGGGGCAGTCCTTCCACAGGCGCTCCAGCGCGTAGAAGACGCGCTCCTCGCTGTGCTGGACGTGCACCACGATGTCCACGTAGTCGAGCAGGATCCAGCGGGCGTCGCGGTCGCCCTCGCGGCGGACCGGCTTGGCGCCGAGTTCCTTGCTGAGCCGCTCCTCGATCTCGTCGACGATCGACTTGACCTGGCGGTCGTTGGGCGCGGAGGCCAGCAGGAAGGCGTCCGTGATGGACAGCACGTCGCTGACGTCGTACGCGATGATGTCGTGCGCGAGCTTGTCTGCGGCCGCCTGCGCGGCGGTGGTGATGAGTTCGAGGGAGCGGTCGGTCGCGGTCACTACAAGGCTTTCCGTAGGCGGTCAGAGTCCCCGAGGGGATACCCCAAGGGTCTCACGGACCGCCGACGGCGCCCCACGCGTCGTACGGACCGCGCTCCCGGGCCGTGCCGGGCGGACCGCGGCGCCGGAGGCGTACGAGCCCCCGGCGCCGTGTCGCCTCACCCGGCGGCGGCCTTGCCCACCTCGTAGTCCTGGCCCAGTACGACCGACACGTCCGCGTTCGAGGTGGTCCTGCCCTTCTTCACGGCAGTGGTCGGCAGCCCCAGGGTCTTGGCGACCTCGACCGCGTCCTCCTTGCGTTTCGCGTCGCTGTACGTGATCCGGGACACGGTCTGCGCGACGGCCTCCCGGCCGCCGTCGACGAAGGTGTAGCCGCCGTTGAGCAGCACGACCCTGGCCTGCTCGGTGGCGTCCTCGTCGCCCGTCGCGTCGCGGACGCCGACCTGGACGGACGCGCCCTTCTCGGGGCTCTTCGCGGTGCCGCCGAGCACGTCCTCGACCACGCTGTCGGCGGCCTGCGCGCTGAGCCTGCCGTCCGTCTGCACCGGCAGCAGGGCGGTCTTGAAGTCGCCGCCCTTCGCCCGGTCGGCCAGCTTGGCCAGGAACGCGCCGAGGTCCTTGTCGCTCAGTGAGGGGTCGAGGATCTGCGCGAGGGTCTGCACGGTGGTCGTCGCGGCCTGCTCGTCGGACGACAGCTTGCGCAGCACTCCCTGCACGACCTGCCCGAACCGTTGCAGCTGCGCGTTCTGGGCCTCGCCGGGGGCGCGGTAGGTGGCGTAGGCCACGGCGGCACGGCCGCTGAGGGTCCGGTCCTCGCCCTTGCGGACCAGCGGCGCCTCGCCCTTCTTCTTGGCGTCCGGGTCCGGCACGTTCACGTCGGTGTCGATGTCGATGTTGCCGACGAGCTCGACGAGGTTGTTGAGGTACGGGGTGTCGAGGCGCCAGGTGCCCTCGATGTCCGTTCCGAGGACGGTGTCCAGTTCGTCGCGGGTGCCGGAGGAACCGTCGTCGTCGACCGACTTGGCGAGCGTCGTGGTCGTGCCGTCCTCACCGGTCAGCGCGAGGGCGTTGGGCAGCAGGACGGTGGTGCCCTGCCCGGTGGTGGTGTTGTCGACGAGCAGCGCGGTCGAGGTGCCGCCGCCCTTGGTGTTGTGGAGGTGGACGACGATCACGTCGCGCTTCTGGGCGCCGCCGGCGGTGGTCGTGCCGGACTTCTTGTCGGCCGGGGCGCCGGGCAGCTTCCCGGCGTACCAGAGGTAGCCGACGCCGCCGGCCACGACCAGCGCCAGCACCACGACGAGGGCCACCACGCGGCCGCGGGCCCTGCGTTTGGCCTCCTCGCGTCGCTCGGTGCGGTTCTCGGTGAACTTCAGCCAGTCGATGACGTCCTCGGAGCTCTCCTGCTCCTCCTCGACGAACGCGAACTGCCCGGTGCCGTAGTCGCGTTCGGGCTCCCGGTCGTCGTCCTGCCGCTCCGCGGGCCCCGCCTGCTGGGGGATGCGGGCGGTGCGCTCCGCGGCCCGGGACTGCTGCCGTCCGGTGTCATGGGACGCCACGGGCTGCTGCGATCCGGTGTCGTAGGGCGCCACGGGCTGCTGACGGCCGGTGTCGTAGGGCGCCACGGGCTGCTGACGGCCCGTGTCGTACGAGGGCACGGGCTGCTGCGTGCCCGTGTCGTACGACCCCACGGAGGTCGCGGACTGCCCCTGGTCCGTCGCGTACGGGTCGTACCCGTAGCCCTGCCCCTGGCCGCCCTGGACCTGCGTCGGCCCCTGGCCGTAGCCCTCGTCGTTCCCGTACGCCTGGCCCTGGGCGTAGCCCTGGTCGGCCGCGTACGTCTGCCCCGCGTAGGGGTCGTACGAGCCGTACTCCTGCTGCCGCGGAACCTGCCCGGGGCCCTGCGGAGGCTGCCCGGGCTGCGGCGCCTGCCGGTACACGGGCTGCCCGAACTCGTCGTAGCCGACGAGTTCGTACTGGTCGCCCCCGTACCCAGCGTCGTATCGGTCGTTCACCGGTGCCCCTCTCGGCTCACTCGCCGCGGTACAGCTCACGCTTGTCGATGTAGCGCACCACGCCGTCCGGCACCAGGTACCAGACCGGGTCGCCCTTGGCGACCCTGGACCGGCAGTCGGTGGACGAGATGGCGAGCGCGGGCACCTCGACGAGCGAGACACCGCCCTCCGGCAGGCCGGGGTCGGCCAGGACGTGGCCGGGCCGGGTGACCCCGATGAAGTGCGCGAGGGAGAACAGTTCCTCGGCGGCGCGCCAGGTGAGGATCTGGCCGAGCGCGTCGGCGCCGGTGATGAAGAAGAGGTCCGTGTCCGGGTTGAGGGCCCGCAGATCGCGCAGTGTGTCCGTGGTGTAGGTCGCGCCGCCGCGGTCGATGTCGATGCGGCTCACGGAGAACTGCGGGTTCTCGGCGGTCGCGATGACCGTCATCAGATAGCGGTCCTCGGCCGGGGAGACCGCGCGCTCGCTCTTCTGCCACGGCTGGCCGGTCGGCACGAACACCACCTCGTCGAGGTGGAACTGCGCGGCGACCTCGCTGGCCGCCACGAGGTGTCCGTGGTGGATCGGGTCAAACGTTCCGCCCATGACGCCGAGGCGGCGCTTGCCCGGGTTCGACGGGCCGTTTCCCGGGCCGCGCCGTGCGTCACGGCGTGCGCCGCCCGCCGGACCGGTAGGCATGTCCTGCTCTCCCATGCGTGCAGACCCTACCGGCCCGGACGGCGGGCCTTGTCGCGCGGGCTTCAGCGGTCGCGGTTGAAGCGGGTCGTGATCCACAGCAGCAGCATGAGGATGACGAAGGCGGCACCGCCGGTCAGGAGCGGGTTGAGGCTCTCGTGGTTGCCACCGTGCTCCTCGCCCTCGGCGGCGAGAGTGACCAACTGGGCTGCGGCGCTGTGGAAGCTCATCTTCGGCAGGACCTATCCGGTGTGGGCGGGATAAAGACTTCCGCACATCGTATGCGGGGGGCTTCTCCCGCATCACTCCGACTCCGCCGTTGGGAACCTTCGGTGGGGTCTCAGTCGTCCCGCTTGTAGCCGCGCAGCAGGAACCAGCCGACCAGTACGCAGCCGACGACCATCACGATCAGCACGACACGGAGGAGATTGCCCGCCCCCTGCTGCTGGGCGGCGCTCGCGGCCTCGGTGAGCCAGGGTCCGGGGAGATGCTCCATGACGTACTACTCCTTCGCTGTACTGCCCGTCCACGGTATCTCCGCCTAGGCTGGGCTCCGCCTTGGGGGCACGGAAAGGCAACCAAACGCATGGGGGACCACATGCCAGAAGACAGCCACGAACACGTACCCAGCAGGCAGCGCCGGCGCTTCGAGGGGATCTCCTCGCGGGCGTACGAGCACCCGGCGGACCGCTCGGCCCTGGTGGCCCTGCGCAAGCTCAGCGGATTCGACACCGTCTTCAAGGCCCTGAGCGGACTGCTCCCCGAGCGCAGCCTCCGACTGCTGTTCCTGTCGGACTCGGTGCGGGTCTCGGACGCCCAGTTCGCTCACCTGAACGACATGCTGCGAGACGCCTGCTACATCCTGGACCTGGAGAAGGTCCCGCCGATGTACGTCAACCAGGACCCGCAGCCGAACGCGATGTGCATCGGCCTGGACGAGCCGATCATCGTCGTCACCACGGGCCTCGTGGAGCTGCTCGACGAGGAGGAGATGCGGGCGGTCGTCGGCCACGAGGTCGGCCACGCGCTGTCCGGCCATTCGGTCTACCGGACGATATTGCTGTTCCTGACGAGTCTGGCCCTGCGGGTGGCGTGGATCCCGCTGGGGAACATCGCGATCATGGCGATCGTGACGGCGCTGCGCGAGTGGTTCCGCAAGTCCGAGCTGTCCGCGGACCGGGCCGGGCTCCTGGTCGGCCAGGACCTCCAGGCGTCGATGCGCGGCCTGATGAAGATCGCGGGCGGCAACCACCTGCACGAGATGAACGTGGACGCGTTCCTCGCGCAGGCCGAGGAGTACGAGGCGGGCGGCGACCTGCGCGACTCCGTCCTCAAGATCCTCAACGTGATGCCCCGCTCCCACCCCTTCACCACGGTCCGGGCGGCCGAGCTGAAGAAGTGGGCCGAGTCCCGCGACCACCAGCGGATCATGGACGGCCACTACCCGCGCAGGGACGAGGACAGGGACACCTCGGTGACCGACTCCTTCCGGCAGTCGGCCGCGAGCTACGCCTCGGACGTCAAGAACTCGAAGGACCCGCTGATGAAGCTGGTCAGCGACATCGCGGGCGGCGCGGGGGACCTCGGCGGCCGGGTGCGGCGGGGCTTCGGCGGCTTCGCCAACGGAGGCTCGCCGCAGGACGGGCCGCCCGCCGACCGTCCGGGCGACGGCGGCCCTGGCTCGGGTGCCTGACGGATCAGAGTTTGGGCTGGGCGCTGGCCGCCAGCGACCCGCACAGCGACGTGGCGCTGCCCGTCGCGTACGGGTCGGTGCCGGCCGGGCCGCCCGCCTTGGCCGTCTCCCCGGCGAGCAGCGGGCGCAGATGGTTCGTGGCGTCCTCGGCGCAGGCCAGCGGCCCGGCCTGGACGTACGACACGACCAGCTCGACCTGGCGCATGCGCAGGTCGTCCCGGTCGAAGCGGAAGTGCAGCTCGCGCCGCACGGTGAACAGGGAGGCCTCGGCCTCCTCGTCCGCGCCCGTCGGCCGCAGCGCGTAGACGAAGGTGTGGTCGGCGCTGACCTCCAGGGTGTCCGAGTCGGTCTCGGCGGCGGCCAGGGTGCCCTGCACCCTGATCCTGGGGTCGGCGAGTTCGGCGCGGTTCGGATCGAAGCGGACCAGCCAGCCGGTGGGGGCGTGCCGTCCGTCCGCGACCGGGTGCTCGAAGCTCTGGTCGAACTGGTCGAGCTGCTGCGGGTCGAGCAGGATCCGTACGGGCCGGGTGGCGCCGCCGGTCAGTACGTCCGGGTCGAGCGCCGACTCGACGAGGTAGTCCTTCGCGGTGGTCAGGGCGGTGACGACCTGGCTGTCGGAGAAGTGCGCGGTGCGCCGGGAGGCTGGCAGGGTGATGCCCTCGGCGCCGATGCGGAACTGGTCGGCCGGGCTGTGCGCGAACAGCGCCTCCACGTCGGCGGAGCCGGGCACGGCGGACTGCGGCGCCAGCGGGATCACGGTCATCCGCAGCGGCTCGGGCGGCTTCACGGCGGGCGTCTGGTACGGATGGCGTACGCCCATGTAGATCGCGGTGCCGAAGGCGACGGCGATCAGGACGACGAGGACGAGCGCCTGCCGGGAGAGGCCGCGTCGCACGGGCTGCCGGCGGCGGACGGCCGGCGCGTGGTCGCCGACCCGTTCCTGGGCGGAGAACTCCTGGAGGCGGGCAGCGCGGACGAACGATTCGTCGAAGACGACGGATCGGTACTCCTCCTCGCCACCGCCCGGAGCGCCCTCGGGCGCCCCTTCAGGTGGGTCTCCTGGTCCGCCCATACATTCAGAGTAGGTCTCCCGGACCTCGGGTAAACGCCCCGTCGCACCACAAGTTCTGACAGGTTCTCACCGGACTCGTCCCCGGGCTCCGGCACGGTCGAGCGGAGCTCGCGAGCACGGTTCCAAACCTCCGCGGGCCCGTGTGCGCTCCCCCGTGTCCGCCCCCGTCCCGCCACGCGCTTCCGCGGGACACCGCCCTCCCCCTCGGGACGCGGCACGGCCGCGGGGCCGCGCGCGGGACCCCCGCTCAGGGGATGCGCGGCACCGCCGACACGGGCGGCTGGGAGTAGTCGGCCGAGGCCGAGGGCCCCACTCCGCCGCCCGGTTCGAGGCCCGTGGCCGCGGGCGCCGGCACCTCTTCCCGGCTGCCGGAGGAGGCCCCCCGGTAGACGGCGGTGAAGGCGAGCGCGACCATGCCGATGCCCATCACGAGGGCGAGCATCCAGGCGACGGGCCGGTGCCAGCGGGTCTGCTTCCCGTAGAGGCCCGGGCCGCGGTGGCCGTGGTACAGCACATCGCGGTCGTCGAACTCGTCGGGGTCGTCCGGATCCGTGTCGCGGCCGAAGCCCCCGCGGTCGTCGGGGCCGAAACCGTCATCGTGGAGTTCGTCGTCCCCGCGCAGGCCCCTGGCGTGCGCCCGGCGCGCCTCGGCCTCCGAGGCCTCGGCTCTCGCCTGGGCGGCGGCGAGGAGGCGTTCGACGGCGGTCGGCTCGTGAACGGTCGCCGCCCGCACGAAGGCCTCGTCGAAGACCACGGAGGCGAACTCTTCGTCCGCACCCCCGCGGTCGCGGTCGTCGTCGGGCTCCCAGCCGTCAGGGAACGGCGTGCCCCCCACGTCCTCCGGCACGGATCCAGAGTAGACCTGGGTGGTCAATTTGGGCAGACCGTACGGAAATTCATCCGCCTGGCGAGACGGCTGTCCGCGCGCCGCCCCGCCCCCGGCGCCGAAGGCCCCGCTCAGCGCCGGATGTGGCCGTCGCCCGTGACGATGTACTTGGTGCTCGTCAGCTCCGGCAGCCCCATCGGGCCCCGCGCGTGCAGCTTCTGCGTGGAGATCCCGATCTCGGCGCCGAAGCCGAACTGGCCGCCGTCCGTGAAGCGGGTGGACGCGTTCACGGCGACCGTCGTGGAGTCGACCAGCTGGGTGAAGCGGCGGGCCGCCTGCTGCGAGGTGGTGACGATCGCCTCCGTGTGGCCCGAGCTCCACAGCCGGATGTGCGCCACCGCCTTGTCGAGCGAGTCGACGACCGCGGCGGCGATGTCGTACGACAGGTACTCGGTGTCCCAGTCCTCCGTCGTGGCCTCGACCACCGTGGCCCTGGAGTCCTTGGCGTGGGCGAGGACCCGCTCGTCGGCGTGCACGGTGACACCGGCGTCCGCGAGGGCGTCGAGGGCGCGCGGCAGGAACTCGGGGGCGATGTCCTGGTGCACGAGGAGCGTCTCGGCGGCGTTGCAGACGCTGGGCCGCTGCGCCTTGGAGTTGATCAGGATGTCGACGGCCATGTCGAGGTCGGCGTGCGCGTCCACGTAGACGTGGCAGTTCCCGGTGCCGGTCTCGATGACCGGGACGGTGGACTCCTGGACGACCGTGCGGATCAGGGAGGCGCCACCGCGCGGGATGAGCACGTCGACCAGCCCTCGGGCGCGCATCAGCTCCCGTACGGACTCGCGGCTGTCGCCGGGGACGAGCTGCACCGCGTCGGCGGGCAGCCCCGATCCGCCGACGGCGTCGCGCAGCACGCGGACGAGGGCCGCGTTGGACTCGTACGCCGAGGACGAGCCGCGCAGCAGGACCGCGTTCCCGGACTTCAGGCACAGGGCGGCCGCGTCGACGGTCACGTTGGGGCGGGCCTCGTAGATGATGCCGACGACCCCGAGCGGCACACGGACCTGCCGCAGGTCGATGCCGTTGGGCAGGGTCGAGCCGCGGACGACCTCACCGACGGGGTCGGGCAGGGCCACCACGTCGCGCACGTCGGACGCGATGGCGCGGACGCGCTCGGGCGTCAGGGTCAGCCGGTCGATCACGGACTCGCCGGTACCGGCCTCGCGGGCACGCTCGACGTCCTTTGCGTTGGCCTCGACGATCTCGCTCGTACGGACCTCCAGCGCGTCCGCGATCGCGAGCAGCGCGTCGTCCTTGTCGGCGCGCGGCAGCGGGGCGAGGTCGGCGGCAGCGCCCTTGGCGCGGTAGGCGGCCTGCGCGACCGGGGACATCGAGTCGTACGGCGAGAGCGTGGTCATAACCCGCAGGGTAGTGCGCCCGCCAGAGGCGCTCAGCCGTTGTCCCACACCGCGAGACAGGTCCTGGACCGGCCCTGGAAGGCTAGAAAGGGTGCACGCCGACCGGGGTGGCGGGCTGGGGGCCGAACCCCTCGGCGATGCGCTGGTGGTAGGTCTCCCGGTCGATGACCTCCAGGCCGACGATCTCCCAGGGCGGCAGCTTCGCGGTCTGCCGGTGCTCCCCCCACAGGCGCAGGGCGACCGCGGCGGCGTCGTGCAGGTCCCGGGCCTCTTCCCAGTAGCGGATCTCCGCGTGGTCGTTGGCGTACCTGCTGGTCAGCAGAAAGGGATGGTCGTGGGCCAGCTGCTCGAGCCCTCGCCTGACCTCCTTGAGCGGGGCCTCCTCGCCCGAGACGCTGAGCGTGACGTGCCACAGCCGCGGCAGGTCCCTCGGGTCCCCGGCGTCGAAGGCGTCGCCGGCCGCGACGCTCGTGAGGGCCCGCTCCTCGCCGACCGCCCGGGCCGCGCCGGCCTCACGGGCCATCGCCGCCCCAGGGCGCACTCGTCTCACGACGGCCTCCTTCACGCATGGGTCCGCTCGGACTCGGGGGGTCTCCCTGAAACAAAGTTGAGCAGGTGGGGCGGCTCCGTGTGACGGTTTTACGGAACGTCCACCGGCGGGAGCCTTCCTTTCGGCCGTTTACGGGTGCAGCAGCACCAGATCGTCCCTGTGTACGACTTCCCTCTCGTACGCCGCTCCCAGCTCGCGGGCCAGCTCGCGGGTGGAGCGGCCGATCAGCTGGGGGATCTCCTTGGCGTCGAAGTTGACCAGCCCCCGGGCGACCGCGCGTCCCGTGCCGTCGCGCAGCTCGACCGGGTCGCCCGCGACGAAGTCGCCCTCCACGGCGGCGATGCCCGCGGGCAGCAGGGACGTACGCCGTTCGACCACCGCCCGCACGGCCCCGTCGTCGAGGACGATCGCGCCCTGCGGGGTCGACGCGTGCTGGAGCCACAGGAGCCGGTCGGCGGAGCGGCGGCCCGTGGCGTGGAAGTAGGTCCCGGTGTCGCGTCCCGCGAGGGCGTCCGCCGCGTGGACCGCGCTGGTCAGCACGACCGGGATGCCGGCGGCCGCCGCGATCCGGGCGGCCTCCACCTTGGTGACCATGCCGCCGGTGCCGACGCCCGCCTTGCCCGTGCTGCCGATCTCGACGTGCGCGAGGTCGGCCGGGGTGCGCACCTCCGCCAACCGTGTGGTGCCGGGTCTGGCCGGGTCGCCGTCGTACACCCCGTCGACGTCGGACAGCAGGACCAGCAGGTCGGCGCGTACGAGATGGGCGACGAGGGCCGCGAGGCGGTCGTTGTCGCCGAATCGGATCTCGTCCGTGGCGACGGTGTCGTTCTCGTTGACGACCGGCAGCGCGCCCATCGCGAGCAGCTTGTCGAGCGTGCGGGAGGCGTTGCGGTGGTGGGCGCGGCGGCTCATGTCGTCGGAGGTGAGCAGGACCTGGCCGACGCGGATGCCGTGGCGGGCGCAGGACGCGGTGTAGCGGGCCACCAGGAGGCCCTGGCCCACGCTGGCCGCGGCCTGCTGGCGGGCGAGGTCCTTGGGCCGGCGGCGCAGGCCCAGCGGGGCGAGGCCCGCGGCGATGGCGCCGGAGGAGACGAGGACGATCTCCCGCTCCCCGCCGCTGCGGCCCTTGGCGAGGACGTCGACCAGGGCGTCCACCCGGTCGGCGTCGAGGCCCCCGGAGGCGGTGGTCAGGGAGGAGGAGCCCACCTTGACGACGATCCGGCGGGCGTCCGCCACGTCCTGCCTTGCCGCTGACACGCTCTCCCCCATGTTCGGAAACGTCCGACCCGGTGTTCCGGCGGGCCCGGTGCGTGCAATCTACGTGACCGGGAGTGCCGGACGCCGCCGGATTCCGGGTGGCGGACACCCCGCCGGACCGGGCCCGAGGGCGCCGCCGGACACCGCGCGTCCGGCCTTCCGGGTGACGGGCGCGTGACTCCTGCGGGTGACGGCCTCCGGGACCTTCCGGGTGACGGTCCCGGACGCTCCGCGTGACCGGGGACACGCCCTACGCCGAGTGCGCCGGCCGGGAGGCCCGCGGACCAGGGCGGGAGGCGGAACTGCCGGTCGCCGCACGGGCTCTCGCCGTTTTGGCCCGATATCCGGTGATAGTTCTCACGCAAGATTGCTAGGCGACCCGCAGAGGTCATACGGTCAGGGATCGGCCTCTCTCTCACGAGGTACGAGGGGCCCGCCCCCCGACGCCTTCCCCATCCGCCGCATCCCTCGCAGGAGCCCATTCCGTGCCCTCCGCCGGACTCGCACCCCGCCGCATCGTGCAGCTCTCCGCGCTGTTCGCGATGTTCGCGCTCTTCACGGCCCAGATCGTTTCAGCACTGGTGCCGAACGTCCCGGTGTTCGTCGCCGTGAGCGCCGCCGGCCTCGCCCTCGACGTACTGCTCCAGTACCGGGACCCCGGGCTGCTCTCACTGCTGGGCAAGGTCCGCTTCGACGTCACGGTCCGGCAGTTGCTGCGCGACATGCTGGTCCTGGTGGCACTTCTGCGGATCGACGGCATCAACCCGCTGCGCGAACAGGCGCCGCTGCTCGTCGCCCTGTGCGCCTTCTACGCGCTGCACTTCGCCTGCCAGGCCGTCGCGGTCGTGGTCCGCCGCACCCGCACGCTGCCGATCGTCACGCGCAACATCGACGCCTCGGCACTGCGCCTGTCCGCCGCCCCGCCGCGCATCCTGGCCCGCCGCCAGGGCCACCGCCTGCTCACCTTCTCCGTGCCGGCCACGACGGGCCTGCTGCTGACCGCGGCCACCACGGACGCGTACTGGGGCGGCATCGGCCTCGGTGTCTCCCTCGCCCTGCTGGGCGGCGGCACGGTCCACCTCGCCACCTGGCTGCTGCCGAGGAAGCGCGCCAGGAACGAGCAGCAGGTCGTGCAGTGGCTGGACAAGTGGCTCGCCGACTACCGGCCGACCGTCGCCATGTACTTCTCGGGCGGCACGACCTCCGCCTACCAGGCGAACATGTGGCTCTCGACGCTCTCCGCGATCGACGCCAAGCCGCTGATCGTGCTCCGCGAGCGGTTCATGGTGCAGAAGATCGACGCCACCGACGTGCCGGTCATCTGCTTCCCGAAGGTCTCGACCATGTTCTCGCTGGAGAACTCGACGCTGAAGATGATGCTGCACCCGGCCAACGCCGCGAAGACCTCGCAGGTGCTGCGCATCCCCACGATCAAGCACGCCTTCATCAACCACGGCGAGAGCGACAAGCTGTCCTCCTGCAACCCCTACGCGAAGGCGTACGACGAGGTGTGGGTGGCCGGACCCGCGGCCCGCGAGCGCTACGCGCTGGCCGAGGTCGGCGTCGAGGACAAGGACATCGTGGAGGTCGGCCGCCCGCAGCTCGCGCCGATCCGGCCGTTCTCCGGTGCCCCCACCGGCACCTTCACGAACGTGCTCTACGCGCCCACCTGGGAGGGCTGGGACGGCAACCCCGGCAACACCTCGGTGGTGCTGGCCGGCGAGAACATCGTCCGCCGGCTGCTCGCCGACGAGGGCGTACGCCTCCTCTACAAGCCGCACCCGATGACCGGTTCCGTGGACCCGCGCGCGGGCGCCGCGAACGAGCGCATCAAGGCGATGATCCGCGAGGCCAACACCAGGCGCTCCGGTGCCCGGCCGGACTCGAGCGCGGCGGCCGAACTGGCCCGCCGTACGACCGCCCTGGACCAGCTCACCTCCACCGCCTTCCGGGAGAGCGCCGACGAAATGGAGCGGATGCTGCTCCAGGGCGCGCCCGAGGGCGACCGCGAGACCGCCATCACCGAGGCCACCCTGGCCTGGGAGAAGGCCTACTGGGCGTCCTTCCCCGAGTGGGAGCACCAGATCGTCACCGAGGCGCGGCCGGCGATCTTCGCCTGCTTCAACCAGGCCGACCTGCTCGTCAGCGACGTGTCGTCGGTCGTCTCCGACTGGCTGTCGAGCGAGAAGCCGTACGCCGTCGCCAACACCTCGGGGATGTCCGAGGAGGCGTTCCGCACGGGCTTCCCGACGGTGTCCGCGGGCGTCATCCTCTCGCCCGCCGCCGAGGGTGTCGCGGACCTCCTCGAAGCGGTCCGGCACCCGGAGCTGGACGGTCACGCGGCGGCCCGCGCCACCCTCAAGGAGCACCTGCTCGGTCCGTCCGACCCGCCGTCGCTGGCCCGCTTCAACGCGGCGATCGACGACCTGTGCACCCAGGCGGACGAGCGGAGCGTACGCATGGAGGCGCGGCTCGCCTCGGAGATCCCCTCGCCCCGGGCCGGGGACGCGGAGGCGGTCGCCGAGGCCGCCGAGGAGGCCGCCACGGAGGACGCGCAGGAGCAGAACGGCGCGGAGGACTCCGTCAACGCGTGACGCGCTGACGCACCGACACGCGGAAAGGGCCCCGGGAGACTTCTCCCGGGGCCCTTTCCGCGTGCTCCCCGCCTCCCCGCACCCGGCGGTCACCCGCGGGCTCACCCTGAGGCCGCCCACGGCCCGGGGAGAGGCCCCGTACCCCGTGCCCCTCCCCCGCCCACCCGGGTCTCGGCCCGCTCCCGGACGGGCACGGGAGACCGGAAGCGGTCGGCACGGAACGCGGAACGCCCCGCGGCCCTCCGGAGAGGGCCGCGGGGCGCGGGGTGGTCCGTACGGACGCCCTAGAAGGGGTTGAAGTCGTCGAACTCCTGGTCCGCCTCGTCCCGCTCCGCCTGCTTGTCGCGGCGGCGCTGGGCGGCCGGGCGGGGCTCGTCCAGGCGGTGGTCCTCACCGCGGCGGCCGAGCATCTCCGCGCCTGCCATGACCGTGGGCTCCCAGTCGAAGACGACCGCGTTCTCCTCGGGGCCGATGGCGACGCCGTCGCCCGAACGGGCGCCGGCCTTCATCAGCTTGTCCTCGACACCGAGGCGGTTGAGCCGGTCGGCCAGGTAGCCGACGGCCTCGTCGTTGTTGAAGTCCGTCTGGCGGACCCAGCGTTCGGGCTTCTCGCCGCGGACGCGGTAGAGGCCGTCCTCCTCCTGCACGACGGTGAAGCCGGCGTCGTCGACCGCCTTCGGGCGGATGACGATCCGGGTGGCCTCCTCCTTCGGCTTCGCCGCACGGGCCTGCCCGACCAGCTCGGCGAGCGCGAAGGACAGCTCCTTCAGTCCCGTGTGGGCGACGGCCGACACCTCGAACACGCGGTAGCCGCGCGCCTCCAGGTCCGGGCGGACCATCTCGGCGAGGTCCTTGCCGTCGGGTACGTCGATCTTGTTGAGCACGATGAGCCGGGGACGGTTGCCGAGGCCGCCGTACTCCCGCAGCTCCTCCTCGATGATGTCGAGGTCGGAGATCGGGTCGCGCTCCGATTCGAGGGTCGCCGTGTCCAGCACGTGCACGAGCACCTCGCAGCGCTCCACGTGCCGCAGGAACTCGAGCCCGAGGCCCTTGCCCTGGCTCGCGCCCGGGATCAGTCCCGGCACGTCGGCGATGGTGTAGACGGTCGAGCCCGCCGTCACCACGCCGAGGTTCGGGACCAGAGTCGTGAACGGGTAGTCCGCGATCTTCGGCTTGGCCGCGGACAGCACCGAGATCAGCGAGGACTTGCCGGCGCTCGGGTAGCCCACCAGGGCCACGTCCGCGACGGTCTTCAGCTCCAGGACGATGTCCTGGAGGTCGCCGGGCACACCGAGCAGCGCGAAGCCGGGGGCCTTGCGGCGGGCCGAGGACAGCGCGGCGTTGCCGAGGCCGCCCCTGCCGCCCTCCGCGGCGACGTACGTCGTGCCGTTGCCCACCATGTCGGCGAGCACGTTCCCCGCACGGTCCGTGACGACCGTGCCGTCGGGCACCGGCAGGACCAGGTCCTGGCCGTCCTTGCCTGACCGGTTGCCGCCCTCGCCGGGCTTGCCGTTGGTGGCCTTGCGGTGCGGGGAGTGGTGGTAGTCCAGGAGTGTGGTGACGGACTGGTCCACGACCAGGATCACGTCGCCGCCGCGGCCGCCGTTGCCGCCGTCCGGACCGCCGAGCGGCTTGAACTTCTCCCGGTGGACGGAGGCACAGCCGTGGCCTCCGCTACCCGCGGCGACATGCAGCTCGACGCGGTCCACGAAGGTGGTCATGGGATGTGCCTCCAGTTACGTACGGGAAAGACCAGCTGAGATCTCTACTCAGTTAGAACACGCGAAAGGCGGACCCGCTTCCCGTACGGGAAGTGAGGTCCGCCTCGCGAAAAGTACCGGTCAGGCGACCGGAACGATGTTCACGACCTTGCGGCCACGGTGCGTACCGAACTCGACCGCACCGGCGGCCAGCGCGAACAGCGTGTCGTCCTTGCCACGGCCGACGCTCGCGCCGGGGTGGAAGTGGGTGCCACGCTGGCGGACCAGGATCTCACCGGCGTTGACGACCTGACCGCCGAAGCGCTTCACGCCGAGCCGCTGAGCATTGGAGTCGCGACCGTTCCGGGTGGACGATGCGCCCTTCTTGTGTGCCATCTCTCCTCAGTCCCTTACTTCGCAGCCGCGGGGATCTCAGTGACCTTGATCGCCGTGTACTGCTGGCGGTGGCCCTGACGACGGCGGTAGCCGGTCTTGTTCTTGTAGCGAAGGATGTCGATCTTGACGCCCTTGTGGTGGTCCACGATCTCGGCCTGGACCTTGATACCGGCAAGGACCCACGGGTCGCTGGTGACAGCGTCGCCGTCGACAACGAGCAGGGTCGAGAGCTCGACCGTGTCGCCGACCTTGGCAGTGGGAATCTTGTCAACCTCAACGATGTCGCCGACAGCAACCTTGTGCTGGCGACCACCGCTGCGCACGATGGCGTACACGCTGATCTCTCTCTCGTTCGCTCGGAATCCCCGCAGTCCAGCCACCGACGCAAAGCAGGTGGCCTCTCCCGGGGCGCGAGCCACCGGGAGGAAGAGGTTTACGGGAATGCGGCGTGTCTGTGGACACGCCGAGGGTCAAGGTTACGGGGCCCCGACCTGGGGGTCAAACCGGGCCCCGGGCGGTCCCGGGACGGGCCGCGGACCGGTCCCCGCGGGCCCCGACCGGCCCGTACGCGCCGCTCCCCGGGCCCGTGCGGACGGGAGCCGCCGACGGCCGCGGGAGCGGGCCCGTGGGACTCCCCCGAGCCCTCGCCCCTAGACGGTGGGCTTCTCGCCGTCCGCCGGCAGCGGCTTCACGCCCTTGCACAGGTCCGTGGCGTCCGCCGTGCCCGGGTAGGCCACCTTGGTCACCCGGTCGAAGTGCACGCGGTACATGTCGTGCACGGCGTCGTCGTCGACCTTCACGATCGACTCGTCGTTCTCGCGGAGCGCGGGGCCCGTGTAGTTCCCCGAGCCGGTGAAGCTCACCTTGTTCTTCACTCCGTCGTACATGCCGTCGATGAGGATGTACTTGGAGTGGATGATGTACGGCGTCGTGAGCTTCTGGCCGGGGTTCAGCGGGTCCCGGTCGTCGTTGTAGCAGCGGACGGTCGGGCCGCCGCTGGTGTGCATCTTCTCCCAGGTGCCCGGGGTGCCGCCGGTGCTCTTGGCGCTGTCGGACTCGGCGTAGACGATGCTCACCGAGCAGCCCGCCTTCTTCAGCGCGACCATCTTCTCCGCGATGGCCATCCGCGTCAGCTTGAAGATCGCCACCCGGACCTTGGTCGACTGCGTGACGCCCGCGGTGTCCTTGTACTTGCAGGTGACGTTGTTGAGGACCGAGTACACGGTGTCCGTGGCACGGCTGTTGCCGGTCCGCGGGAAGAAGTACGCCTTGTAGAGGCCGTTGCTCACCGTGCGGTAGTTCCAGGACTCCCAGTCCTGCGCGACCATCGTGTCGAAGTAGTCGGCGTACGCGTCGTACATCGTCGGGTTGTTGGGCAGCAGCAGCGCGTCGTTGAAGAACCGGGTGTGCGCGGAGGGCGTGGAGTTCGAGGTGGTCTGCACGACCACGTTCGTGGCGCCCTGCACCGCGGAGAACAGCCAGAACTTGTTGTGCATGATCGACTGCCCGAACTTCGGGTCGCCGAGGCACGACTTGTTCTCCGGACAGGTCGCGACGTACGAGCCCTGCGTGCGGTCCGTGCCGAGGCCCGAAGCCAGCACGCCGTACGCGGTGTTGGTCGGCCGGTCGCTGATGCTGGACTCGTCGAGCAGCACCTGCACGTGCACACCGCGGCTCTTGGCGGCCACGAGCGCGTTGACGACGCCGGCCTCCCACACGTGGTAGACCGCAACCTTGATGGTGGACCCGGGCAGCGCCGCGTTGGTCAGCTCGATCAGCCGGGTGCGGATCGCGGCCTGCTCGTCGACCGTGCCGAGCGGATCGTTGAAGATCGGCCCCTCGATCCACGTCGGGTTGTCCAGAGCCTGCGCCGAACCGGCCGACGTGGCGGCCTGGACGCCCGCCGCGGACAGCACCGTGGCCAGTGCGACGGCCTGACGCCCTCCGGTGACCGGCTTCACGGCACGGTGTCGCCCCGTGCCCTTCAGGCGCACGCGCGCCATGGTGATCCCCTCCCCTGACACGTGTGAGCGTTCTCCCCAAACACGCACCCGTGCATTCACACGAACGACTGCATGAGTTTTACACGTAGATGATCTCGATCCAAGGGGCGGGGGGTGGAATGTGAGATCCGTGATGCTCCTGAAACCATGTCAGCCAATGCCAAACGGGGCGGTCCGCCCGGCAGTTGGCGGACACGGACGCATCCGGGCGCCGGACACGGCAACGCCCTCCGGCCGGCGGTCGTCCCGCCGGCCGGAGGGCGCGGATGTCGGAAGCCGGAGCCCGGAGGCCGGGGCCCCGGGCCCCGGCCTCCGGTCCTCGGCTAGTCCTCGTCGGTCGAGGCCGTGACGGCGGACGGCGCCTGCTGCTCGGCCGCCGCGGTCTTCTTCGACGTCGACTTGGCGGCCGTCTTGGCGGTCTTGGTCGCCTTCTTGGCCACGGTCTTCTTCGCGGCCGTCTTCTTGGCCGTCGTCGTCTTCTTCGCGGCGGCCTTCTTCGCCGGCGCCTTCTTGACCGCCTTGCGGGCCGTCTTCCTGGCCGGAGCCGCCTCCTCCTCGGACGCGTCCTCGGCCGCCTCGACCTCGGCGGGCGCCTCGGCGGACGGGGCCTCCGCGGGCGTCGCGGGGACGACCGTGACGGCGGACTCCGCGGCGGCGGTGGGCGCGGTGGCCTTGCGGACCGCGCGGCGGCGCGGACGGGCCGGGGCGGCGCTGTCGGCGACGGCCTCCGGCTCGGCTGCCTTCGGCTCGGCGACGGCCTCCGGCTCCGCGGGAGCGGCGACCGGCTCGGTGACCGTCACCACGGCCGCCTCGGCGGACGCCGGCGAACCGGCGGGCGCGGACACCTTGCGGGTGGCCCGGCGACGCGTACGGCCCTTGGGAGCGGCGTCGTCGACGACGGCCTCCGCTGCCGGGGCCTCGACGACCGGCGCCTCGACGACCGGGTCCTCCACGGCGGCGGGCTCGGCGTGCGCGTCGGCGGCGGGCTCGGTGGGCGCGGAGCGCTCGTCCTCGTCCCGTGCCGCCTCGAACCGCTCGGCCCGCTCGGCCCTGCGGGACTCGGAGCGCGGCGCACCGGCCGGGGCCGACGCGCGCCGGCCGGTCCGGCGCCGCGAGCGGCCACGGGTGGCCGCGGCCTCCGCCTCGGCGGCGCTGCCGTACAGCTCCTCGTCCGGGACGAACTCGGGCTCGGGCAGCGCGACGGGCTCGGCGGCCTCCGCGGCGACCTCGGCCGCCGTCTCGGCCGGCTCGGCCGTCTCCGTCTCGTGCGTGTGCTCGTGCTCGTGGGTCTGCTCGGAGCCGCCCCGGCCGCGCTTCTTGCGCTTGCCGCCGCCCCCGACGGA
Source organism: Streptomyces fructofermentans (assembly GCF_014651055.1). Taxonomy (GTDB): domain Bacteria; phylum Actinomycetota; class Actinomycetes; order Streptomycetales; family Streptomycetaceae; genus Streptomyces; species Streptomyces fructofermentans. Next base: position 244,086 of record NZ_BMWD01000006.1, on the reverse strand, counting down.
GGTCGGCTGCTCCATGTGCACGATGACGCCGCGGCCGTTGCAGTGGACGCAGGTCTCGGAGAACGACTCCAGCAGGCCCTGGCCCACCCGCTTGCGGGTCATCTGCACGAGGCCCAGCGAGGTGACCTCGGCCACCTGGTGCTTCGTACGGTCGCGGCCCAGGCACTCCAGGAGGCGCCGGAGCACCAGGTCCCGGTTGGACTCCAGGACCATGTCGATGAAGTCGATGACGACGATGCCGCCGAGGTCGCGCAGCCGCAGCTGGCGCACGATCTCCTCGGCCGCCTCCAGGTTGTTCCTGGTCACGGTCTCTTCGAGGTTGCCGCCCTGACCGGTGAACTTGCCGGTGTTGACGTCGACCACGATCATCGCTTCGGTCTTGTCGATCACCAGCGAACCGCCGCTCGGCAGCCAGACCTTGCGGTCCAGCGCCTTCGCGAGCTGCTCGTCGATCCGGTACGTCGCGAAGACGTCGACCTCGGAGGTCCAGCGGGACAGCCGGTCGGCCAGGTCGGGCGCGACGTGCGAGACGTATCCGTGGATGGTCTCCCACGCCTCGTCGCCGCTGACGATGACCTTGGAGAAGTCCTCGTTGAAGATGTCGCGGACGACGCGGACGGTCATGTCCGGCTCGCCGTACAGCAGCGTCGGCGCGTTGCCGCTCTTCGCCTTCTTCTGGATGTCCTCCCACTGCGCCTGGAGCCGCTCGACGTCACGGCGCAGTTCGTCCTCGCTCGCGCCCTCGGCGGCGGTGCGCACGATGACGCCCGCGTCCTCGGGAACGATCTTCTTGAGGATGGTCTTCAGGCGGGCCCGCTCGGTGTCGGGCAGCTTGCGGCTGATGCCGGTCATCGAGCCCTCGGGCACGTAGACCAGGTAGCGGCCGGGCAGCGAGACCTGGCTGGTCAGGCGGGCGCCCTTGTGGCCGATCGGGTCCTTGGTGACCTGCACGAGGACCGACTGGCCGGACTTCAGGGCCACCTCGATGCGGCGCGGCCCGTTGGCCATGCCCAGCGCCTCGAAGTTGACCTCACCGGCGTACAGGACGGCGTTGCGGCCCTTGCCGATGTCGATGAAGGCGGCCTCCATCGACGGCAGCACGTTCTGGACCTTGCCCAGGTAGACGTTGCCGACGTACGAGGTCGACTGCTCCTTGTTGACGTAGTGCTCGACGAGCACGTCGTCCTCCAGGACGCCGATCTGGGTGCGCTCGCCGCTCTGGCGGACGACCATCACGCGCTCGACGGCCTCACGGCGGGCCAGGAACTCGGCCTCGGTGATGATCGGGACCCTGCGGCGGCCCTGCTCGCGGCCCTCGCGGCGGCGCTGCTTCTTGGCCTCCAGGCGGGTCGAGCCCTTGATGGACTGCACCTCGTCGGAGCTGTCGTGCGGACGCTCGTCCTTCCGGCGGGGCTCGCGGACCTTCACGACCGTGCGCTCGGGGTCCCCACCGCCGGACTCGGCCTCGCCGGACGAGTCACCGGCGCGGCGGCGACGGCGACGGCGGCGACGGCTGCTGCTGGAGCCGCCCGCCTCGTCGCGGTCGTCGGCGTCCTCCGCCTCCTCGATGGCGTCGGCCTCGTCGCCGGCGTCCTCCGCCTCGTCACCGTCGCGCCCGCTCTGCCGGGCGGTCCCCTCGTCGGCGGAGCCGGCGCTGTCGCGGCCGGCGTCGTCGGAGGCGAACTCGTCGCCGTCCGTCTCGGCCGAGTCGCCCCTGCGGCGGCGGCGGCCACCGCGGCGGCGACGGCGGCGCGAGCCGGTGTCTGCGCTCTCGTCGTGCTCGTCGTGCTCGTCGCCGTCCGCGGCGTCCTCTGCGGACTCGTCGTCGCCGGTCTCGTCGGCGGGCTCCTCGGGCTCGGGGGCGCGCTCCACCGGGGCGGCGGGCTCCTCGGCCTTCCTGCGGCGGCGCCTGCGCGGCGCGGCGGCCTCCTCCTCGACGACCGGGGCGGTCTCCTGGACCGGCTCCTCGATCTCCTCCGCGGCCTCGGCCGCGGCGGCAGCGGCGGCGCGCTCGGGCGTCTGGAACATCGGCTCGGCGAACACCGGGGCCTGGAACACGGCGACGGCCGGACGTGCGGGGCGCCGCGAGGAGTCCTCGCCGCCTTCCGCGGTCCGGTGCGGCGCGGGCGCGGAGAAGCCTCCGGCGGCCTTGCGCGTGGCACGGCGGCGGGCGCGGCGCGGGGCGCCGTCCTCGGTGTCGGCGGTGTCGGCGGTGGCGTCGGCCTCGGCGGACCGGTCGTTGTCGGCAGCGGCCACGGGGGCCTCCCTGCGCTCGTCGCGGGCGACGGCCCCGGTGGGCTCGTCGGTCGCGGTGGGGGTCCCGTCACGTCCGGCCTTCGCGGCGGCGCGGCGGGTGGGCTCGGCGGCGGCCTCGGCGGGCGCCTCCGCGGGTGTCTCGGTCTCCGCCTGCGGGGCGCCGGCGGGCGCGGTGGCGCGGCGGGTGGCACGGCGACGGGTGCGCGGCGCGGGAGCGGCGTCCTCCGCCTCGGCGACCTCGGTGACCTCGGCTGCCTGGGCGGGCGCGGCCTCGGCGGCGGGCGTCTCCTCGACGGCCGGCGCGGCGGTCACGGACTCGGCCGCGGTCCGGCCCTCGGCGTCGGCGGCCTGGGGCGCGCCGGCGGGGGCGGAGGCACGGCGGGTCGCGCGGCGGCGACGCGGCGCGGGAGCGGCGTCCTCCACCTCGGTGACCTCGGCGACCTCGGCTGCCTCGGCTGCCTGGGTGACCTCGGCTGCCGGGGCGGCCTCGGCGGCGGGCTGCTCCTCGGCTGCCGGGGCGGCGGCCTCGGCGGTCTGCGGAGCGCCCGCGGGGGCGGACGCGCGGCGGGTGGCACGGCGACGGGTGCGCGGCGCGGGGGCGGCCTCCTCGGCCACCGGCTCGGCGGCCGTCACGGCCGCCTCCTCCACCGCTTCCGGCTCGTCCGTCTCCGGATCGGCGGAGCTCGCGGCCGGTATGGCCGGCGCGGCGGTCGCGGTGGCGTCGGTGCCCTCGCCGGGGCCCGTGGGCGGTCCCGCGGGGCGGGACGCGGCACGGCGCCGGCGGCGCGGCGGCAGGGTGTCGCTGGGGGTGTTGTTCTCGGAGCCCTTCGAGGGCTCAGCGGGTTCGGTCGGCTCGAGCATGCGGGTGGATCTCCCGTCAGGCTCCCGGGCGCCGCGGTTCCGGTGACGTCCGCGGCTCGCGCGATGCGCGGTGCCGCCGTCCGGGGCGCGGGCGCCGCACGGGAGCTCTCTGTGTCCTGTCTCGCCGGTTCCGTACGCCATGTGTGCGTACGGCCTGGCGAAAGTCTTCTGGTCGGTGCGCTGCCCGACCCAGGTGGCTCCCGGATACGAGGGCGGCGCTTCGACGTCCGTCCCTACGCGGGACCTTCCTTACGCCGACGCCTTCGCGGCGGCGGCTGCGGCATCCCCGGAGAAAGCTTCAGGGGGCGCTTCTGCCGCCTCGCGGTCGGGCGCGAGCGGGTCGGTCACCGTGCCGGTCTCTTCATCGAAAAGCCCCTGCGCCAGCCTGGTCACCGCTGCGGGGACCGGCGGCGCCAGGTCGGCCACGGCTCGGAGACCGGACAGGACGTCGTCAGGTCGAACGGCAGGCGTCACGTGCCGAACAACCAGCCGCAGTATCGCACAGGCCTGGTCGCTCGGCCTATCAGCCTGTGGACCGTGTGCTTCGGGCTGTGCCGCGCGGGCCTCCAGGCTCGCGACGGCGGCGCGGGAGTCGAAGGTCCGCATGCCGTTCTTCGCCCGGCGCTGGACCTCGACCGTGTCGGCCGACGTGAAGGCGTCGACGGCCCGCTGCGCGTCCTCGGGCGACACGCCGTCGAGGCGCAGCTCCCACACGGACGCCGTGAGCCGGTCGGCGAGGCCCGAGGTGCGGGCCTCGACCGCGTCGATGATGTCGAGCCCGTCGGGCAGCGACTCGTCGAGCAGCTCGCGGAGCTTGTCGGGGTCACGCGCCTCGGTGAGCGCGATCTCCAGGTACTCGGCCTCACTGCCCGTGCCGGTGGGTGCGGCATTGGCGTACGACACCTTCGGGTGCGGCGTGAACCCCGCCGAGTACGCCATGGGCACCTCGGCGCGGCGCAACGCGCGCTCGAATGCGCGCTGGAAGTCGCGGTGGCTGGTGAACCGGAGGCGGCCGCGCTTGGTGTAGCGCAGTCGGATGCGCTGCACCGCGGGTGCGGGCGGAGGGCCTTCGGGCTGTCGCTTGCCCAGTGTCGTTCAGTCCTTCGTGAGAGCGGTCGTACTGCTACCTAGAGTACGTGTCCCGGCGGCCGACGGTTCCCCCAGGGATGCGACGGACCCGGACCGCGGGGCCCCTCCGGGCACGGCGGGGCGCGCCGGACCGCCTGCGCCGCGGGGTTTGTCCAGGAGCACCCGCTCGGGTTCGCGGGGCGCCCCGAACAGGATGCGCCGGATGTCGGCCCGGGTCTGCCGTGCCGTCTCGCGGGCGCTCGCCAGTGCCTGCCTCGTGGTGCGGCGCACGCTCCGGGCGGCCTCGGCGGCGGGCCGCCAGACAGCGTCCCGCACCAGGTGGCCCGCGGGTGCGAGCACGCTCCGGTACACCCATCGCGCCGGTTCCACGAAGATCCACCGGAGGAGCCGGGCGAGGAACCGCCCGACGGCGAGCGACACGTGGCCGGCGACCCGCCACGCGTGTCCCAGGGCCTCGCCGACCTCGCGGGCGACGACGGCGACGCCCCGGCCGACCGGCAGGAGCACCCAGCGCCACAGGGCGACGGCGGGTACGACGAGAACCCAGCGCAGCAGGGTCGCGACGATCGTGGCGGTCCAGGTCGCACCGGCCAGAATCCCGCGTCCCACCCATGTCAGCGCGGCCCACAGTCCCCCACCGATCCATGTCATGCCGGCCCACAGGCCGCGCGAGACGCCGACGACACCGGTCCAGATGCCCCGCGAGACCCATGTGATGCCCGCCCACACCCCGCGACCGACCCATGTGATGCCGCCCCACAGCGCCAGGGCCAGCCAGGCGATCCCCCGCCCGGTCGGCGCGAGCAGCGCCCGGTGGAGCAGGCGGGCGGGCGCGACGACGAGGACGCGCCACGACCACGCGCATCCGGCTCCGATCCCCCGCAGCACCCACAGCAGGCCGTGCCCGAAGGGGGTCAGCACCCGGGCGTAAAGCCATCCGGCCGGGACGACGACGAGGACGTGCGCGAGCCAGGCCAGGGCGCGGCCGGTCGGCACGAGCGCGTACCGCCAGAGCCCCACCCACGGCCACACGAAGAGCAGTCTGCCCAGCCACGTCAGGACGTGCCCGAGTCCGGTCAGCAGCCACCCGGCGGCGGCCACTCCCGCCTCGGCGAGTCGGCGGACGGCCCGCCCGACCGGCGCGAACACCCACGCGAGGGCCCGCCCCAGCGGCCGGAGCACCGAGTCCCGCAGCAGCCGCCCCACGACCACCAGCGCGTCCCACGCCATCCGCACCGGCACCACCAGCACGAACACCACGATCCGCACCGGGACGCGGATCGCCACCACGAGACACCCTCCGGGCACCTCGTCCTGCCGCCCGGCGGGCCCGCCCGGTGGTACGGGCGCCGGGGGCGTCACCGGGCCCGCGGACGGCACGGGCGCGGCGTGCGGCGACGGCTTCTCCAGCTTCATACCGGGATAGACGCGCCGAGGGCCCGTACGGATGCGGAGAACCTTCCGTCGGCCGCCCACTCGACGCGAAAGCCCCGGGGGACGGCGGCGGGTGGTGTCCGCTGCCGTCCCCCGGGGCTTCACGACGCGCCGTGGCGCGGTGCTCGGGTCAGTGGGTGTGCCCGCTGGTCGCGACGTCCTTCTTGACCGTCAGCGGCAGCAGCTTCTTGCCCGTCGGGCCGATCTGGATGGAGGTGTCCATCTGCGGGCACACCCCGCAGTCGAAGCACGGCGTCCAGCGGCAGTCCTCGACCTCGGTCTCGTCGAGCGAGTCCTGCCAGTCCTCCCAGAGCCAGTCCTTGTCGAGACCGGAGTCGAGGTGGTCCCAGGGCAGGACCTCCTCGTAGGTGCGCTCGCGGGTGGTGTACCAGTCGACGTCCACGCCGAAGGCGGGCAGGGCCTTCTCCGCGCACTGCATCCAGCGGTCGTACGAGAAGTGCTCGCGCCAGCCGTCGAAGCGGCCGCCGTCCTCGTAGACCGCGCGGATCACGGAGCCGATGCGGCGGTCGCCGCGGGAGAGCAGGCCCTCGACGATGCCGGGCTTGCCGTCGTGGTAGCGGAAGCCGATGGAGCGGCCGTACTTCTTGTCGCCGCGGATCTTGTCGCGCAGCTTGGTGAGCCGGGCGTCGGTGTCCTCGGCGGAGAGCTGCGGCGCCCACTGGAACGGCGTGTGGGGCTTGGGGACGAAGCCGCCGATCGACACCGTGCAGCGGATGTCGTTCTGGCCGGAGACCTTGCGGCCCTCGGCGATCACGTTCATCGCCATGTCGGCGATCTGCATGACGTCCTCGTCCGTCTCCGTCGGCAGGCCGCACATGAAGTACAGCTTCACCTGCCGCCACCCGTTGCCGTAGGCGGTGGAGACGGTCCGGATGAGGTCCTCCTCGGACACCATCTTGTTGATGACCTTGCGCATGCGCTCGGAGCCGCCCTCGGGGGCGAAGGTCAGACCGGAGCGCCGGCCGTTGCGGGTCAGCTCGTTGGCCAGGTCGACGTTGAAGGCGTCCACGCGGGTGGAGGGGAGGGACAGACCGATCTTGTCCTCCTCGTACCGGTCCGCCAGCCCCTTGGCGATGTCGCCGATCTCGCTGTGGTCCGCGGACGACAGGGAGAGCAGGCCGACCTCCTCGAAGCCCGTCGCCTTGAGGCCCTTCTCGACCATGTCGCCGATGCCCGTGATGGAGCGCTCGCGCACCGGACGCGTGATCATGCCGGCCTGGCAGAAGCGGCAGCCGCGGGTGCAGCCGCGGAAGATCTCCACCGACATGCGCTCGTGGACGGTCTCGGCGAGCGGCACCAGGGGCTGCTTGGGGTACGGCCACTCGTCGAGGTCCATGACGGTGTGCTTGGACACGCGCCACGGGACGCCCGACCTGTTCGGGACCACGCGGGCGATGCGGCCGTCGGGGAGGTACTCGACGTCGTAGAAGGCCGGGACGTAGACATTGCCGGTCCTGGCCAGGCGGAAGAGGACTTCCTCGCGGCCTCCGGGGCGGCCCTCGGCCTTCCAGGCGCGGATGATGTCGGTCATGTCGAGCACGGCCTGCTCGCCGTCGCCGATGATCGCCGCGTCGATGAAGTCGGCGATCGGCTCGGGGTTGAACGCGGCATGGCCCCCGGCCAGCACGATCGGGTCGTCGATCGTACGGTCCTTGGACTCCAGCGGAATTCCGGCGAGGTCGAGCGCGGTGAGCATGTTCGTGTAGCCCAGCTCCGTGGAGAAGGACAGGCCGAACACGTCGAAGGCCTTCACCGGACGGTGGCTGTCGACCGTGAACTGCGGGACGCCGTGCTCGCGCATCAGCTCCTCCAGGTCCGGCCACACGCTGTAGGTGCGCTCGGCGAGCACGCCCTCGCGCTCGTTGAGGACCTCGTAGAGGATCATGACGCCCTGGTTGGGGAGCCCGACCTCGTACGCGTCCGGGTACATGAGCGCCCAGCGGACGTCGCAGGCCTCCCAGGGCTTGACCGTGGAGTTGAGCTCTCCGCCGACGTACTGGATCGGCTTCTGCACATGCGGGAGCAGAGCTTCGAGCTGTGGGAAGACCGACACAGCGGTTTCGGCAGGCATCTCGCGAACCTTCGTGAGCTGACAGGGGTGACCCTCAAGCCTAACGTGCTCGTGGACACCCCTTCGCCCGTCGCGCCGGCCCCTGGAGGACCGTACGGCCGCGGACCGCCTCCCACGTGCCCGGAAGCTCGGCCTCGACGGACGCGGCGGTCCGCTCCTCGTGCCCGTAAAGGACCCCGTAGGTGAACGCGTTCTCCCCCGCCGCGTGCGCCTGCGCGGCCAGGTCGCGCAGCGCGTCCCTGGCCATGACGCTGTCCTGGTGCTCGCCCAGCAGCGTCTGGAGGGACTTCATGTCTCCCACCAGGCTCTTCGCGGTCCTGCCGAGCACTGGAGTGGCCAGCTCCCCCGCGTACCGGGTGCGCTTGGCCTTCTTGCGTGCCTCGTGGATGGCCAGGTCCCGGTCGGCTCCGGACGGCAGTTCGACGGCCTGCGCGATCAGCTCGGCGAGCTTCGCGAAGTCCTTGCGCACCGCTTTGCCGATCACCTTGCCCGTGGTGTCCGAGGCGGCGCCGAGCAGCGGCGGAGTGGCGAGCAGCGCGTCGAGGGCGACGAGCAGGTCCAGATGGCGCCGTCCGTCGAGGACCGCGATCAGATGGCGTCGCGAACCGGACCTGCGGGCCTGCGCCCAGGTGCGCAGCCGGCCGCGGACGGGCCCGGCGAGCACGGCGCGCGGCAGTTCGTCGAGGGCCGCGGTCAGGCGCTCGGTCAGCACCTCCCTGTCCCGGTCGACGCCCAACTCCCCGGCCAGCCACTTCAGCTCGTCGCGGATCGGGTCGGTGACGGCCCGGTCCAGGACGTTCCCGTACGAGCGCAGGGCGCTGCGCATCCGGCGGGTGGCCACCCGCATGGCGTGCACGGAGTCGAAGACGTCGCGGCGGACGGCGGGATCGAGTTCGACGATGGCGTCGCGCTGGGTGCGGAGGTAGGCGAGGACGTGGTCGCCCGCGGTCACGGGGGCCGCCGCGACGACGGCGCGCGCCCGCGGCCTGCGTCCCGTCTCCTGGAGGGCCCTGGCCAGTTTGGACGCCGACCCGGAGCGGGTGACGCCGGCCTTGCGGAGCTTCTTCTCGACCCTGTCGAGGAACGCGGGGTCGCCGTCGTCGGCGAGCTCCACCTCGATCTCGGTCCACTCGGTGGTGCCGTCGCCGCCGCTGAGGCGTTCGGCGCGCACGCGGTCGAGGCTGATCTCGGCGAGCAGGCCTCCGGCGTCGTCGACGAGATGGCGGACGTCACGCGCCGACCGCAGGCGCACGACGGGGAGCAGTTCGGCGTCGCGCACCCGGGAGCGTACGAGTCCCACGAGGGTGCGGGGCACGGTGTCGGACAGCGGGGCCCGGATCTCGTCCCGTACGCCTTCGGCCACCGGCAGTTTGAGGTGCCAGCCCGCGTCGGCCCCGCCGGTGCGGCGGCGCAGGGTGAGCGACGCGGCGGCGAGCCGTTGGTCGGCCGTGTCGTAGTAGGTCGCGTCGAGTTCGGTGACGCCCTTGTCGACGACGGCCGAGACGCCCGCGACGCGCGTCAGGTCCGGCAGGTCCGACAGTCCGGCATGCTCATCGGCTTCGTACTTACGCTCGATCTCCCGCTTCGTGTCCGCCATGAACTGAATCTAGACGTGAAAACGGGCCCTGGGCAGTCCCTCTGACCTGCCCATGGCCCGAATCCGTCGATCCGCGGGGCGCGAGCGGTCCGACGCGTCCGTTCCGCTCCGGTTCCCGCTCCCCGTCGTCCCGGCCTACGCCGACATGGGCCGCTGCACTCTGATCGACTGCAGCAGCCCCACGGCCACCCAGACCGCGAACATCGAGGAGCCTCCGTACGACACGAACGGCAGGGGCAGGCCCGCGACCGGCATGATGCCGAGGGTCATGCCGACGTTCTCGAAGGCCTGGAAGGCGAACCAGGCGATGATCCCGGCGGCGACGATCGTGCCGTACAGCTCCGTCGTCTCACGGGCGATGCGGCAGGCCCGCCACAGGACGATGCCCAGCAGCACGAGGATCAGGCCGGCCCCGACGAAGCCGAGTTCCTCGCCCGCGACGGTGAAGACGAAGTCCGTCTGCTGCTCGGGGACGAACTGCCCGGTGGTCTGCGAGCCCTTGCCGAGACCGGTGCCGAACAGGCCGCCGGAGCCGATCGCGATGCGCGCCTGGTTGGTGTTGTAGCCGACGCCCGCCGGGTCCAGCTCGGGGTTGGCGAAGGCGGCGAAGCGGTTGATCTGGTACTCGTCGAGGATCTTGAGCTGCCAGACCGCGATCGCGCCGAGCGCGCCGGTGCCGATCAGCCCGAAGACCCAGCGGTTGGACGCGCCGGAGGCGAGCAGCACGCCCAGCACGATGATGACCATGACCATGACCGAGCCGAGGTCCGGCATGAGCAGGACGATCAGTATCGGTACGGCGGCCAGCCCGAGGGACTGGAGGACCGTGCGGTGGTCCGGGTAGGGCTTGTCGCCGGCGTCCACCCGGGCCGCGAGCAGCATCGCCATGCCCAGGATGATCGTGATCTTCACGAACTCCGACGGCTGGAGCGAGAAGCCGCCGCCGATGACGATCCAGGCGTGGGCCCCGTTGATGGTCGCGCCGGCCGGGGTCAGCACCAGGAGGATCAGGAAGACGGACAGTCCGTAGAGGATCGGCACGGCCGTGCGCAGGGTGCGGTGGCCGAGCCAGACCGTGCCGATCATCAGGGCGAAGCCGATGCCCGTGTTCAGCAGGTGCCGGAACAGGAAGTAGTACGGGTCGCCCTGGTTCAGCTCGGTGCGGTTGCGGGTCGCCGAGTAGACGAGGGCCGCGCCGATCAGGGAGAGCGCGACGGCCGAGAACAGTATCGGCCAGTCGAGCCGGCGGGCCAGCGAGTCGCGGGCGAACAGCCGCGACCAACTGGAGCGCTCGGGCCCGTATCCGGAGACGGAGAAGCCGTTCGCGCCGGTCATGTGAGCGTCCTCCGCCTCTTCCTCGGGCGGGCCGCGCGCCGCCGGGTGTCACGGTTGTTGCCCGTGTTGTTCGCGGGCACGGTGGCCGCCGGGTCGGCTCCCGTCAGCGCCTGCCCCTCCTCGACGGCCTTCTTCTCGGCCTTCGGCGGGTACACGCCGACCTTGGGCGCGTCGATCGAGCCGTCCGCCTCGATCTTCGGCAGCTTCTTCTGCGGGGTGGGGAGCAGCGCCTTCCTCTTGTCGATCTTGCCTTCCTCGGAGACGCCGTAGAGCGCGTTGTAGATCTTGCGCACCGCGGGGCCCGAGGCGCCGGAGCCCGTACCGCCCTGGGAGATCGTCATGACGACCGAGTACTCCTCGGTGTACGTGGCGAACCACGAGGTCGTCTGCTTGCCGTAGACCTCGGCCGTACCCGTCTTGGCGTGCATGGGGATCTTGTCCTGCGGCCAGCCGCCGAACCTCCAGGCGGCCGTACCGCGGGTCGCGACTCCCTCGAGGGCACCGTCTATCTCGTCGCGCGTCTTGCGGGACATCGGCAGCTTGCCGTTCGACTTCGGCTCGATCTGCCGGACGCTCCGGCCGTCGGCGCTGACGACGGCCTTGCCGACGGTCGGCTCGTAGAGCGTCCCGCCGTTGGAGATGGCCCCGTAGATGGTCGCCATCTGGATCGGGGTGACGAGCGTGTCGCCCTGTCCGATCGAGTAGTTGACGGAGTCACCGGCACGCATCCGGTTGCCTTCGAGGCAGTTCTCGTACGCGATCTGCTGGGCGTACGAGCCGCCCTTCTTGCCGTACTTGCACCAGGCGTCCTTGTTGGCCTTCCAGTAGTCCTGCTTCCACTGGCGGTCGGGGACGCGGCCGGTGACCTCGTTCGGGAGGTCGATGCCGGTCTCCTTGCCGAGGCCGAACTGGTGGGCCGTCTTGTAGAACCAGTTCTTCGCGTTCTTCTTCGGCTTGATGCCCCCGTCCCTCTTCCACTCCTCGTGCGAGAGGCTGTAGAAGACGGTGTCGCAGGACACCTCCAGCGCACGGCCGAGGCTGATCGGGCCGTACCCCTTGGACTCGAAGTTCTTGAAGACCTGGCCGCCGATCGAGTACGAACTGGCGCACTGGTAGGGGCCGTCGAAGGAGTACCCGGCGTTGACGGCGGCGGCCGTCGGGATGACCTTGAAGATCGAGCCGGGGGCCGACTGGCCCTGGATCGCCCGGTTCAGCAGCGGGTAGTTGGAGCCCTTGCCGGTGAGCCTGGCGTAGTCCTTGCCGGAGATCCCGCCGACCCAGGCGTTCGGGTCGTACGACGGGTTGGACGCCATCGCGACGACCCGGCCGGTCTTGGACTCCATGACGACGACCGCGCCGGAGTCCGCCTTGTAGTTCTCGCTCGTGTTCTTGTCGTACTCGGTGCGGGCGACCTTCATCGCCTCGTTCAGCTCGTACTCGGCGACGCGCTGGACGCGGGAGTCGATGCTGGTGACGACGTTCGCGCCGGGCTGCGCCTCGTCGCTCTTGGCCTGGCCGATGACCCGGCCGAGGTTGTCCACCTCGTAGCGGGTGACCCCGGCCTTGCCGCGCAGTTCCTTGTCGTACTGGCGCTCCAGGCCCGAGCGGCCCACCTGGTCGGAGCGCAGGTAGGGCGAGTCGGTGTCCTTGGCCTTGGTGATCTCGTCGTCCGTGACGGGCGAGAGATAGCCGAGGACCTGTGCGGTGTTGGCCTTCGCGGGGCTCGCGTACCGCCGGACGGCCTGCGGTTCCGCGGTGATGCCGGGGAAGTCCTCGGCGCGTTCGCGGATCTGCAGGGCCTGCTTGGGCGTGGCCTCGTCGGTGATCGGGATCGGCTGGTAGGGCGAGCCGTTCCAGCACGGCTGCGGCGTCTTCGCGTCGCACAGCCGGACCTTGTCGATGACGTCCTTGGCCTTCAGGCCCAGGACGCCGGCGAGCTTGGTGAGCACCGCCTTGCCGTCGTCGTCCATCTTCAGCAGGTCCGTGCGGGACGCGGAGACCACCAGGCGGGTCTCGTTGTCGGCGATCGGCACACCGCGGGCGTCGAGGATCGAGCCGCGCACGGCGGGGCTGACGACCTGCTGGACGTGGTTGCCCGAGGCCTCCTTGGCGTACTCGTCGCCGTTGCGGATCTGGAGGTACCAGAGGCGTCCGCCGAGTGTGCCGAGCAGGGACAGGACAAGGATCTGGATGACGACGAGCCTGATCTGGACCCGTGGGGTCCGGCCGGTCTCGGGGATGTTCGTCACTGCTGCTGGGTCCCCCTCTCAGTGCGCGTACGTGTCATACGAGTACACGACCGGGCTGTGTACGCGCGGCGCCTTGTGGACAAGTGCCGCGCTGTGGACAAGTGCGGTCGACGGGTGCGCGTTCACAGTCGCTTGACCCCCTTGATGCGTCCCGCCCTGGCGACCCGCGCCTTGGCCGCCTTGACCCGCAGTCCGCCGCGCTGGCTGCCGATGCGCAGCCCGGTGCCTGCGGACAGCCAGCCCGCGGAGACGTCGGCGGCCTTGGACCCGCCGCCCGCCTCGGAGAGCGGATCGTTCTCGGCGCGCCTGGCCAGGGCCATGATCCCGGGGACCACGAACGGGGCGAGCAGCAGGTCGTACAGGGCGGCCGTGAACAGCAGGCCGCTCAGGCCGACATGGCGGGCGGCCGTGTCGCCGACGAGGGCGCCGACGCCCGCGTACAGGAGCGTGGAGCCGACCGCGGCGGCGACGACCACGGCCATGGGCCCGGTCGCGGACTTGAGCTGGCCGTGGTCGGGCCGCGCGAGTCCGGCGAGGTATCCGATGACGCACAGCACGAGGGCGTAGCGTCCGACGGCGTGGTCGGCGGGCGGGGCGAGGTCGGCGAGCAGGCCCGCGCCGAAGCCGATGAGGGCACCGCCGACGTGTCCGTAGACCAGGGCGAGGCCCAGCACCGTGAGCAGCAGCAGGTCGGGTACGGCGCCCGGAAGGTGGAGGCGGGCGAGGACGCTCACCTGGATCACCAGGGCGACGATCACCAGGGTCGCGGAGAGCAGCATTCGGTTGAAGCGCATGGCAGATCAGCTCCTACTGCTCTTGCTGCAGACCGTCGGCGGGCGCGTTCGCCGAGGGGGTGACCGTCACGGTCACGGTCGGCGTGGGAGTCGGTTTGGGCTTGGCCGGCAGCACCTCGTCCCGCGGGTCCTTGCGGGGGGCCTGGACGACGACGCCGACGATGTCGAGCTTGGTGAAGGAGACGAACGGCCTGACGTAGAGCGTGCGGGTCAGGTCGCCGCCCGAGGGGTCCACCCGGGACACCACGCCGACGGGGACACCGGGCACGAAGGGCTTGTCGGCCTGGGAGCCGAAGGTGACCAGCCGGTCACCCTTCTTGATCTTGGCCTTGCCGTTGAGCAGTTCGACCCGCAGCGGGCGGTCGCCCTGACCGGAGGCGAAGCCCAGTTCGTCGGTGGACTCCATCCGCGTGCCGACGGTGAAGTCGGGGTCGTTGGCGAGCAGTACGGTGGCGGTGCCGGGGCCGACGGTGGTGACGCGCCCGACCAGTCCGTCGCCGTTGAGGACCGTCATGTCGCGCTCGATCCCGTCCTTCGCGCCGACGTCGATGGTGACCGTCCAGGAGAAGCCCTGGGCCGCTCCTATCGCGATGACCTGGGCGCCCTTGATGCCGTACTGCCCGGCACCGGCCGTCTTGAGGATCTTGCCGAGCTGCTTGACGCGGCTGTTGTTGCGGTCGTCGCTGCCCAGCTTCGCCTTCAAGGCCGCGTTGTCGCGTTCGAGTTGTGCGACGCGGTCGTGGCGCTCGTCGGAGTCCTTGACCGCCTGGATCGCGTTGCCGACGGGGTCGACGGCGGACGACACCCCGTCCTCGATCGGGCCGAAGACCGTGGCGGCGGCCTGCCGGGCGCCGTCGACGGGCGAGTCCTCGCCACCGCGGATGTCCACCGTGATCAAAGCGAACGCGATGGCGATCAGCAGCACCAGGAGCAGCCGGCTCTCTCGTGTGTCCCTCACGTGCGGCGGCCGTGCCTTCCTCGTCGGAATTCGTGTATGACTCACCCGGCTGCGCCCCGGAGGGCGGAACTCACGGGTGTTATAGGGGAGCTTATGCCTGAATATCAACGATCCGCCGTACGAGAGGAGGTCATCTCGTACGGCGGAATCGAAGAGTTACGTCATCTGCGCGGCTGGGCGTCCAGCACCTGCTGAAGAGCCTCGAACTCCTCGACGCACTTGCCGGAACCGAGCGCCACGCTGTCCAGCGGGTCCTCGGCGATGTGGATGGGCATACCGGTCTCGCGGCGGAGCCGCTCGTCGAGGCCGCGGAGCAGGGCGCCGCCGCCGGTCAGGACGATCCCTCGGTCCATGACGTCGCCGGACAGCTCCGGCGGGCACTTGTCGAGGGTGGTCTTGACGGCGTCGACGATCGCGTTGACCGGCTCCTCGATCGCCTTGCGGACCTCGGCCGCCGAGATGACGACGGTCTTCGGAAGGCCGGAGACCAGGTCCCGGCCGCGGATTTCGGTGTGCTCGTCAGTGTCGAGGTCGTACGCAGAACCGATCGTGATCTTGATCTGCTCGGCCGTCCGCTCACCGAGGAGGAGCGAGTACTCCTTCTTGATGTGCTGGATGATCGCGTTGTCCAACTCGTCGCCCGCGACACGGATGGACTGTGCCGTGACGATTCCGCCGAGCGAGATGACCGCGACCTCGGTGGTGCCGCCGCCGATGTCCACCACCATGTTGCCCGTGGCCTCGTGGACCGGCAGGCCGGAGCCGATGGCCGCGGCCATGGGCTCCTCGATGATGTGCACCTGGCGCGCGCCGGCCTGCGACGACGCCTCGATGACGGCGCGGCGCTCGACGCCTGTGATGCCGGAGGGCACGCAGACGACGACACGGGGGCGGGCGAGGTAGCGCCGCTTGTGGATCTTCAGGATGAAGTAGCGGAGCATGCGCTCGGTGATCTCGAAGTCGGCGATGACGCCGTCCTTCAGCGGGCGCACGGCAACGATGTTGCCCGGCGTCCGCCCGATCATCTTCTTCGCTTCCGCGCCGACCGCGAGGATGCCACCGGTGTTGGTGTTGATCGCGACGACGGACGGCTCGTTGAGTACGATCCCGCGACCCCTGACGTACACCAGCGTGTTGGCGGTCCCGAGGTCGACAGCCATGTCACGGCCGATGAACGACATTGAGTTCCCCATCAGGATTCGTCTGGCCTTCCCAAGTGGAGCTTTTGATGGCTTTTTAGGACGGCGAGGGTGAGCGCTGTGACGTGAAGGGCTCCATCGTAGTCACGCCTGCACGAGCACTGCGCGAGGGTCTCCGCCATTGTCAGCAGATGATGAGCCGCCTCGCTTGTGGAGACGGTCCAACGGGGGAACGCGTTCCCCCGATCGGCAGTCATATGCCAGCCTAAGGCCGTTTTTGCGCTGCCGCCCCTGGTCAGACGGTCACGTTCCTGATCCGGTGTCAGCGGTTCCGGCGCCGAACATTTCATTTTGGACGCGATCCCGGGACCGTGTCCGAACCGCCCCGCACGGGGCGGTTCGGCCCACGAACGGCCCTCGACCGGGCGGACCGGTCCCTACGGCTGACACCCGGCTCGACGGATGGCGCAGGGCGGACGGCGGAGGTCCGCCGGCGGTCCGGCGGTGCGGGCGGCCCGGCCGGCGGACCCGACAGGTCCGGCCCGCCCGCGAGGCGGACGGGCCGGACGACCGGGGTCACTTCCGCGCGGCGGCGCGGTGCGCCCGGTGGGGAACACGGGCGCGGCGTCCGGGGAGCCGGACCCCGCCGCCGCGGAGGTGGTCTACGCGCGGCCCGGGAAGAAGATCTTCAGCTCACGCTCGGCGGACTCCTCGGAGTCGGAGGCGTGGATCAGGTTCTCCCGGACGATCACACCGAAGTCGCCGCGGATGGAGCCGGGAGCGGCGGCGATCGGGTCGGTCGGACCCGCGAGCGCCCGTACGCCCTCGATGACGCGCTCGCCCTCGACGACGAGCGCCACGACCGGACCGGAGGCCATGAAGGCGACGAGCGGCTCGTAGAAGGGCTTGCCCTTGTGCTCGCCGTAGTGCTGCTCCAGCGTGTCCTGGTCCAGGGTGCGCAGTTCCAGCGCGGTGATCTGCCAGCCGGCCTTGCGCTCGATACGGCTGATGATCTCGCCGGTCAGGCCACGACGGACCGCGTCGGGCTTGAGAAGGACGAGGGTGCGCTGGCTCACTGTGATGGCTCCTTCGGGTCACGGACGTGCGGATGAACGAGGCTACAGGGCGTGTCGGGACGCGGGTCACGCAGCGTCAGCTGATACGGGCCCGGGACGCGCCGGGGCCCGGGACGCCGGGCGGGCCCAGCACACCGGACCGGCCGGCCCCTTACGCCGCGTGACCCTCGGCCTCGGCCTGCGCGGCGAACCGCGCCTTCGCCTCGTCCACCTTCCGCCCGAAATGGATCGAGGCCCACCACAGGGCCGCGAAGACCACGCCGAGGAAGAACATGACCGGCACGACGAACCCGCCGGCGATCAGGCCGAGCTGCAGCGCCCAGCCGAGCTGGACGCCGCCCGGCCGGGTGATCATTCCGCAGAGCAGCAGGCACAGCAGCATCGCGATCCCGCTGACCGTCCAGACCGTGGCCATGGACAGATCGGGATCCTTCATCGCCACGAGTCCGGCGAACCCGATCACGAAGAACTCCGCGATCAGCGTCGAAGCACCGAGCGTACGCACGGATCAACCCCTTCCCAGAAGCAGCCGGGCCTCGCCGACCGTGATGACGGAACCGGTGACGAGGACGCCGCCGCCCGCGTACTCCGCCTCCTCCTCGGCCAGCGTGATCGCGGCCTCCAACGCGTCGTCCAGGCGCGGCTCCACCTGCACCCGGTCCTCGCCGAAGACCTCGACGGCGATCCCGGCCAGCTCGTCGACGTCCATCGCCCGGTGGCTGGAGTTCCGGGTGACGACGACCTCGGTGAAGATCGGCTCGAAGGCCTCCAGGACACCGCGTACGTTCTTGTCGGCGCTCGCGCCGACGACGCCGATCAGCCGGCTGAAGTCGAAGACCTCGCGGACGCCCTCGGCGGTGGCGCGGGCCCCGGCCGGGTTGTGCGCGGCGTCCAGCACGATCGTCGGGGACCGGCGGACGACCTCCAGCCGGCCCGGCGAGGTGACCGAGGCGAAGGCCTTGCGGACCGTGTCGATGTCGAGGGGCTCGGGGCGCTGGGAGCCGACGCCGAAGAACGCCTCCACGGCGGCGAGCGCCACCGCCGCGTTGTGCGCCTGGTAGGCGCCGTGCAGCGGCACGTACACCTCTTCGTACTCCCCGCCGAGGCCGCGCAGCGTCAGCAGCTGTCCGCCGACGGCGACCTGGCGGCTCACCACGCCGAACTCCAGCCCTTCGCGGGCCACCGTGGCGTCGACCTCGACGGCCTTCTTGAGGAGGACCTGGGCCGCGTCGACGGGCTGCTGGGCCAGGATGACCGTGGCGTCCTGCTTGATGATCCCGGACTTCTCCCGGGCGATCTCCCCGGGGGTCGTGCCGAGCCGGTCGGTGTGGTCCAGGTCGATCGGGGTCACCACGGCGACGTCCGCGTCGATCACGTTCGTCGCGTCCCAGCTGCCGCCCATCCCGACCTCGACGACGGCCACGTCGACGGGCGCGTCCGCGAAGGCCGCGTACGCCATGCCGGTGAGCACCTCGAAGAAGGAGAGCCGGAAGTCCTGGCTCGCGTCGACCATCTCCACGTACGGCTGGATGTCGCGGAAGGTCTCGACGAAGCGCTCGGCCGGGATCGGGGCGCCGTCCAGGCTGATCCGCTCGGTGACGGACTGGACGTGCGGCGAGGTGTAGCGCCCGGTGCGCAGGTCGAAGGCGCCGAGGAGGGCCTCGATCATGCGGGCGGTGGACGTCTTGCCGTTGGTCCCGGTGAGGTGGATCGAGGGGTAGGCCCGCTGCGGCTCGCCGAGCAGGTCCATGAGCGCGGAGATGCGGCTCACGGACGGTTCGAGCTTGGTCTCGCCCCAGCGGGTGGCGAGCTCGGCCTCGACCTCGCGCAGCGCCTTGTCGGTCTCGGGGTCGGCCGGACGTGCGGGAACGTCGGCCTGCGGCCGGCTGCCCGACGTGCGCAGAGTACGGCTGCCGGCCTCGATGGCGGCAAGGTCGGGGTCACGGTCCGTCTCGGCCTCGACGATCTCGTCGAACGGGTCGGACTCACTGCTGTCGCGCGGGAGCTCACTCACGGGCCCCAGTCTACGGAGCCGGACCGGCGGTGGGCCGGACAGCCCCGGCGACACCGGGACGCTCCGGACACGCGGACGCCCCGGAGGCCCGGAACCGTGTGGGGTTCCGGGCCTCCGGGGCGTGCTGCCGGGCCGGGGCGGGCTGCCGGGCTCAGGCCTGGGGCAGGCCCTCGAGCTGGGTGCCGATGCGGGCGATGTCCTCGTCCGCCTTGGCGAGCCGCGTACGGATCTTGTCCACGACCTGGTCGGGGGCCTTGGCGAGGAACGCCTCGTTGCCGAGCTTGGCGTTCGCCTGGGCCTTCTCCTTCTCGGCCGCGGCGAGGTCCTTGGCGAGCCGCTTGCGCTCGGCCGCCACGTCGATCGTGCCGGACAGGTCGAGCGCGACCTGCGCGCCCGCCACCGGCAGGGTCGCCGTGGCCGTGAACCCGTCGCCCTCGGGCTGCAGGCGCAGCAGCTGCCGGATGGCCGCCTCGTGCGGGGCCAGCGCGGTCCCGTCGAGGGTGAGCCTGGCCGGGACCCGCTGGCCGGGCTGGAGGCCCTGGTCGGCGCGGAAGCGGCGGACCTCAGTGATGACCTCCTGGAGCGTGCCGATCTCGCGCTCGGCGCCGGAGTCGCGGTAGCCGCTGTCCTCGGGCCAGTCGGCGATCACGACGGACTCGCCGCCCGTGAGGGTGGTCCAGAGGGTCTCCGTGACGAACGGGACGACGGGGTGCAGCAGCCGCAGGGTGACGTCCAGGACCTCGCCCAGGACCCGCTTGCTGACCTCGGCCGCCGGGCCGCCCGCGAAGAACGTCGTCTTCGACAGCTCGACGTACCAGTCGAAGACCTCGTCCCACGCGAAGTGGTACAGCGCGTCGGAGAGCTTGGCGAACTGGAAGTCCTCGTAGAACGCGTCGACCTGGGCGACCGTCTCGTTGAGGCGCGAGAGGATCCACCGGTCCGTCGCCGACATCTCGGACGGGTCGGGGAGCGGGCCCTCGACGGTCGCGCCGTTCATCAGCGCGAACCGGGTCGCGTTCCAGATCTTGTTGGCGAAGTTGCGGGACGCCTGGACCCAGTCCTCGCCGATCGGCACGTCCGTACCGGGGTTGGCGCCGCGGGCCAGGGTGAAGCGGACGGCGTCCGAGCCGTACTTGTCCATCCAGTCGAGCGGGTCCACGACGTTGCCGAAGGACTTCGACATCTTCTTGCCGCGCTCGTCGCGGACCAGACCCGTCAGGGCGATGGTCTTGAAGGGGACCTCGCCGTCCATCGCGTACAGGCCGAACATCATCATCCGGGCGACCCAGAAGAAGATGATGTCGTGGCCGGTGAGCAGGACGTCGGTCGGATAGAACTTCTTGAGGTCCGGGGTCTGTTCGGGCCAGCCGAGCGTGGAGAACGGCCACAGGCCGGAGGAGAACCAGGTGTCGAGGACGTCGGTGTCCTGGCGCCAGCCCTCGGCCTCGGTGCCCGGCGGCTGCTCGTCGGGGCCGACGCAGACCGTCTCGCCGTCCGGGCCGTACCAGATCGGGATGCGGTGGCCCCACCACAACTGACGTGAGATGTTCCAGTCGTTGAGGTTGTCGACCCAGTCGAAGTACCGCTTCGACATGTCCTCGGGGTGGATCCTCACCCGGCCGTCGCGGACCGCGTCACCGGCGGCCTGCGCGAGCGGGCCGACCTTGACCCACCACTGCAGGGACTGCCGCGGCTCGATGGTGGTCCGGCAGCGCGAGCAGTGCCCGACGCTGTGGACGTACGGACGCTTCTCGGCGACGATCCGGCCCTGCGAGCGCAGCGCGCCGACGATGGCGGAACGCGCCTCGTAGCGGTCGAGTCCCTCGAAGGGGCCGTGGACGGTGATGATCGCCCGCTCGTCCATGACCGTGATCGACTCCAGGCCGTGGCGCCGGCCGATCGCGAAGTCGTTGGGGTCGTGGGCGGGGGTGACCTTGACGGCACCCGTGCCGAACTCGGGGTCGACGTGCGTGTCCGCGACGACCGGGATGGTGCGGTCGGTCAGCGGCAGCTTGATGCGCCTGCCGACGAGGTGGCGGTAGCGCTCGTCGTCGGGGTGGACGGCGACGGCGGTGTCGCCGAGCATCGTCTCGGCGCGCGTGGTGGCGACGACGAGGGTCTCGTCGCCCTCGCCGTACTTGATGGAGACGAGCTCGCCGTCGTCCTCCTGGTACTCCACCTCGATGTCCGAGATGGCCGTGAGGCAGCGCGGGCACCAGTTGATGATGCGCTCGGCGCGGTAGATCAGCCCGTCGTCGTACAGCTTCTTGAAGATGGTCTGGACGGCCTTGGACAGGCCCTCGTCCATGGTGAACCGCTCGCGGTCCCAGTCGACGCCGTCCCCGAGCCGTCGCATCTGGCCCAGGATCTTCCCGCCGTACTCCTCCTTCCACTGCCAGACGCGCTCGACGAACTCCTCGCGCCCGAGGTCGTGCCGCGACTTGCCCTCCTCGGCGAGCTGCTGCTCGACCTTGTTCTGGGTCGCGATACCGGCGTGGTCCATGCCGGGCAGCCACAGCGCCTCGTGCCCCTGCATGCGCTTGCGCCTGGTGAGGGCGTCCATGAGCGTGTGCTGGAAGGCGTGGCCCAGGTGGAGGCTGCCGGTGACGTTCGGCGGCGGGATGACGATGGTGTACGGAGGCTTCTCGCTCTGCGCGTCGGCGGCGAAGTAACCCCGGTCGACCCAGCGCTCGTACAGCTTCCCCTCTACCTCGGCCGGCGCGTACTGGGTCGGCAGTTCGGGGGTGTCGGCTGGCGGCTGCTGCTGAGCGTTGTCGGTCACGGAGTCAGTTTAGAGGTGTCACGGGCTCGTCCTGAAACGGGATTCTTTGGTAACGGTGATGTCCCCGCCGCTCCGCCGGGCCGCCGCGTGGGACAGGATGTCAGGAACGCATAAAGCATCCGGAGGGGAACCCAGGAATGAGCTACAACCAGCCGGGCCCGTACGGCGGGCAGCCTCAGCAGCCCGGACCGTACGGTCAGCCGGGTCCTTACGGCCAGCAGCCGCAGGCCCCTCAGCCCGGCTACGGCTATCCGCAGCAGGCCCCCGGGCAGCAGCCCGGCTACGGGTACCCCCAGCAGGCCCCTCCGGGGGTCCCGCCGCAGCCCGGCTACGGCCAGCAGCCGCCCGGCGCGCCCTACGGCCCGCCGATGCCCCCGGCCCCCGGCGGCGGCAAGAAGAAGACCGGACTGATCGTCGGAGCGGTGGCGGTCGTGGCCGCGATCGCGGTGGGCGCGTACTTCGTCCTCGGCAGCAGCGGCTCCGCGGAGGTCGCGGACGACGGCCCCCACAAGCTGACGACGCCGGCGACGTTGCTCACCGAGTACAAGAAGGGCAAGGACTCCGAGGACGGCATGACCAAGTCCGATCTGAAGGACGCCGAGTCCTGGGGTGTGAAGAACCCCAAGGACGTCAGCGCCTCCTACCAGGCGGGCGAGGACGCGGACAACCCGCTGGCCGGGAAGCTGCTCACCTTCGGCGGTGTCTACGGCGACATCGAGGACCCGGAGAAGGCCGTCGACGGGTTCTTCGGCTTCATGAAGAAGGACGCCAAGGACGAGGACGTCACCTTCGTCGGCAGCCCGAAGGCGTACGAGCCCAGCTCGTTGGACGGCGCCGTCCTGAAGTGCCAGGAGGCCAAGTTCGACAACTCCGACGCTGGCGCGGGTGTGCCGAAGTCGATGAATGTGACGTACTGCGTCTGGGGCGACCACAGCACACTCGGCTTCGTGATGCCGATGGAGTACTCCGACGTGGCGGCCGGCAAGAGCTCGGACCCCGCGGAGGTGGCCGACACCACCGCCAAGGTGCGCAAGGAAGTCCGCGTAAAGGCCTGACGAAGCACCGACACAGGGGTCCTGGTCAGCGGTCGACCAGGACCCCCCAGGTCAGCGATCCGAAGTCACGATCAGCGCTTATTGCACGCAATCAGGGCGTGCTCGGACCGCACATCGATGTTCAAAAGCCTCTGGACGCAGGCCTGGTAGCCGGTGAGCCCGGTCTGCGCACACGCCGCCGTGACCTTCGGACCAACGACGTAGCCCCGGCTCGCCAGATAGTTCCGGCAGTCCGCTGCGCTCGCCTGTGCCGGCGCCGCGGTCATAAGCGGCACCACCACCGCCGCCGCAGTCAAACCAGCCGCCGCCAGCGCTCGTTTCATCCTCGTGTCCTGTCCCTCCGTCTTGTTTGCGTCGCAGGGCGGTCACCCCTGACGGAGGTCACGAGATCAAACAGCGAGTGCATGGCACCAAGGTACGCATCGTGAGCTGGCTTGATCCAGGCGAAGATCGACCGGGGCATAGGCCGAGGGGACACCCGACCTGCATCGTCGGGTGTCCCCTCGGCTGACGAAACCCGCTTACGCCGTCTTCTGCTCGCCCGGGCCCCGGCCCCGCGCGTCGCGCGGGATGAGGGTCGGGTTCACGTTGGAGCGGACGACCTCCGAGGTGATGACGACACGGGCCACGTCCTTGCGGGACGGGACCTCGTACATCACCGCCTGCAGGACCTCTTCCATGATGGCGCGCAGGCCGCGCGCGCCGGTCTGGCGGAGGATGGCCTGGTCGGCGATGGCCTCCAGCGCCTCGCGCTCGAAGTCCAGCTCCACACCGTCGAGTTCGAAGAGGCGCTGGTACTGCTTGACCAGCGCGTTGCGCGGCTCGACCAGGATCTGGAGGAGCGCCTCGCGGTCGAGGTTGTGGACCGAGGTGATGACCGGGAGGCGGCCGATGAACTCCGGGATCATGCCGAACTTCACCAGGTCCTCGGGCATGACGTCCTCGAACCGGTCCTTCGCCTCCAGCTCCTTCTTCGAGCGGATCGTCGCGCCGAAGCCGATGCCCTTGGCACCCGCGCGGGACTCGACGATCTTCTCCAGGCCGGCGAAGGCACCGCCCACGATGAACAGCACGTTCGTCGTGTCGATCTGGATGAACTCCTGGTGCGGGTGCTTGCGTCCGCCCTGCGGCGGGACCGAGGCCGTGGTGCCCTCCAGGATCTTCAGCAGAGCCTGCTGGACGCCCTCGCCGGAGACGTCGCGCGTGATCGACGGGTTCTCGCTCTTGCGGGCCACCTTGTCGATCTCGTCGATGTAGATGATGCCCGTCTCGGCCTTCTTGACGTCGTAGTCGGCGGCCTGGATGAGCTTCAGCAGGATGTTCTCGACGTCCTCGCCGACATAGCCCGCCTCCGTCAGCGCCGTCGCGTCCGCGATGGCGAACGGGACGTTGAGCATGCGGGCCAGGGTCTGGGCGAGAAGTGTCTTGCCGGAACCCGTCGGACCGAGGAGCAGGATGTTGGACTTCGCCAACTCGATGGCGTCCTCGCGGTTCTGGCCCGCGCTGTTCTCGCCGGCCTGGACCCGCTTGTAGTGGTTGTACACCGCGACCGAGAGGGCCTTCTTCGCGGCCTCCTGGCCCACGACGTACCCCTCGAGGAACTCGTAGATCTCACGAGGCTTGGGCAGTTCCTCCCAGCGGACCTCGCTCGTCTCCGCGAGCTCTTCCTCGATGATCTCGTTGCAGAGATCGATGCACTCGTCGCAGATGTACACACCAGGGCCTGCGATGAGCTTCTTGACCTGCTTCTGGCTCTTGCCGCAGAACGAGCACTTGAGCAGATCGCCGCCGTCACCGATGCGTGCCACGGTGTGCTTCCCCTTCGCCTGGGAGACGCCTAGGTCCAGCGGCTCCTGGTGCTGCCTTATGTCCGACGGTACCTTGCCCGGCCCCCCGTCCGGGCCCCCCTTGGCGCGGTTCACTTTGACGTGAACCGCGTCAAGGAGCGGCAGACGATACAGCGCTGCGTCACGCGACCGCGGCGTTGTTCATCTTCCGGGTCGAGATGATCTGGTCGATCAGGCCGTACGCGAGCGCGTCCTCGGCCGTCAGGATCTTGTCGCGCTCGATGTCCTCGCGGATCTTTTCGATGGGCGTCGTCGAGTGCTTGGCCAGCATGTCTTCGAGCTGACCGCGCATCCGGAGGATCTCGTTGGCCGCGATCTCGAGGTCGGAGACCTGCCCGCGACCCGTCTCGCTGTAGGGCTGGTGGATCAGCACGCGCGCGTTGGGAAGAGCCATGCGCTTGCCCGGTGTACCGGCCGCCAGAAGAATCGCGGCGGCCGAGGCGGCCTGGCCCATGCACACCGTCTGGACGTCCGGCTTCACGAACTGCATCGTGTCGTAGATGGCCGTGAGGGCCGTGAACGAGCCGCCGGGGCTGTTGATGTAGACCGAGATGTCACGGTCGGGGTCCATCGACTCCAGGCACAGCAGCTGCGCCATGACGTCGTTGGCGGAGGCGTCGTCGATCTGCACGCCGAGGAAGATCACGCGCTCCTCGAACAACTTCGCGTACGGGTCGTACTCACGGACGCCCTGCGAGGTGCGCTCGACGAAACGCGGGATGACGTAGCGGGACTCCGCGCGAGGGCCGGTGTACTCGGCCTCTGTGCGGGCGTAGAGGCCGCTGCCGGGGAAGTCGTTCACTGTGTCTCCTGGAGAGCCTGAAAATGGCTGAGGCGGTCGGCTGGGGGCTCGGAGGGGCTTGCGTCGGTCTACGCCGACCTAGGCCGCCCCGGTGCCGCCGCCGCCAGGCATCGCGGCAGCGGTGGGCATGATGTCGTCGATGAGGCCGTACTCCTTGGCCTCCAGCGGGTCGAACCACCGGTCGCGGTCCGAGTCGCGGGTGACCTGCTCCACCGTCTGGCCGGTGTGGAAGGCGGTCAGCTCCGCCATCCGCTTCTTGGTGTGCAGCAGCCGCTCGGCGTGGATCTTGATGTCCGACGCGGAGCCGGCGAGGCCGGCCGAGGGCTGGTGGATCAGGATCTCCGCGTTCGGCAGCGCGAAGCGCTTGCCGGGAGTACCCGCGCTCAGCAGGAACTGCCCCATGGAGGCAGCCATGCCCATGGCGATCGTCACCACGTCGTTCTTGATGTACTGCATGGTGTCGTAGATCGCCATGCCGGCGGTGATCGAGCCGCCGGGGCTGTTGATGTAGAGGTAGATGTCCTTCTCCGGGTCGGAGGCAAGGAGCAACAGCTGCGCCGTGATCTTGTTGGCGATGTCGTCGTCGACCGCCTGGCCGAGGAAGATGATCCGCTCGCCGAGCAGCCGGTTGTAGACCTGGTCGCCGAGGCCACCACCGATGGGGTCGCCGGCGGCTGTGGGCATCAGATTCGTCACGTATCCACCTGCTCGTCTTACGACGGCGCCGGGCCGTCTCACGTGTTCTGCCGGGGCGTGGGGCCCCTGTGCGCGCCGCGTCGGACGGCTCCGGGGACTCCCCTGCCCTCGTACTCATGGACCCTAACGCGCTGGTCCCTCCAGAGAATCCCGCAGAGGTGACTGTTCGCTGTGAGCGCATGCGCTCCGTGGTCGGACGGGAACGGCCGCAAGCCCCGTACGGGACTGGGGAACCGCGCGTCGCGCCGCCCGGGCGCCGGGGCGTCCTCACCCCCGTCCGCGGGCGGCACGGGGCGGCACGGGCCGTTCTCGCGGCGTCCCGGCCCTGAGGACCCGGAACCCGCAGGGGCCGTACGGCCCGTACGGCCCGAAACGACGGCGGGCCCCCTGGACGCAGAGGTCCAGGGGGCCCGCCGGGGCGTGCGAGCGGGGCCGGTCAGGCCTCGGACTTGTCCTGGGCGGCCTCGGGGGCCTCCTCGGCGGCGTCCTCGGACGAGCCCTCGGCGGAGACGCCGTCCTCGCCGTCCTCGCCGTCCTCGTCGTCCAGGTCCACGATCTCGCCGTTCGTGTCCTTGACGGTGGCGGACTCGACGACCACGGCGAGCGCCTTGCCGCGGGCGACCTCGCCGACGAGCATCGGGACCTGGCCGCCCTCGACGACGGCCTGGGCGAACTGGTCGGGGGACATGCCGGAGGAGGCTGCGCGCCGCATGAGGTGCTCGGTGAGCTCCTCCTGGTTGACGTTCAGCTTCTCCTTGTTGACCAGCTCGTCGAGGACGAACTGGGTCTTGATGCCCTTGACGGCCGCTTCCTTGGTCTCGGCGTCGAACTCCTCGGCCGTCTTGCCCTGGATCTCGAGGTACTTCTCGATGTCGATACCCATCTGGCCGAGCTGGTGGTGCTCCAGGTTGTGCTTGCGGGTGTTGATCTCGTCCTCGAGCAGCTTCTCGGGGACGGGCACCTCGACGAGCTCCAGCAGCTTCTCCAGGACGCGCTCCTGGGCCTGCGTGGCCTGGTCGTACTGCTTCATGTTCTCGAGGCGCTTGCGGCTGTCCGCGCGCAGCTCCTCAAGGGTGTCGAACTCGGAGGCGAGCTGCGCGAACTCGTCGTCCAGCTCGGGCAGTTCACGGGCGGCGACCTGGGTGACCTTGACGGTGACCTCGGCCTCCTTGCCGGCCGCCGAGCCGCCCTTCAGCTCGGAGGCGAAGGTGGCCTCGCCGCCGGCCTCCAGGCCCTTCACGGCCTCGTCGATGCCGTCCAGCAGCTCGCCGGAGCCGATGGTGTAGGACACGCCGCTCGCGACGCCGTCCTCCAGGACCTCGCCGTCGACCTTGGCCTCGAGGTCGAGGGTCACGACGTCGCCGTCCTCGGCGGCACGCTCGACCGGGGAGGTCGAGGCGAAGCGCTCGCGCAGCTCGGTGACGGCCTTGTCGACGTCCTCGTCGCCGACCTCGACCGCGTCGACCTCGACCTCGATGCCGGAGTAGTCCGGGATCTCGATGGTCGGGCGGACGTCGACCTCGGCGGTGAAGTTCAGCGTCTCGCCGTCCTTCAGCTCGGTGATGTCGACCTCGGGCTGGCCGAGGACGTTCAGCTCGGCCTCGTTGACCGCTTCGGTGTAGAACTTCGGGAGCGCGTCATTGACGGCCTCTTCGAGCACGGCGCCGCGACCGAACCGCTGGTCGATGACGCGCGCCGGGATCTTGCCCTTCCGGAAGCCCTTCACCGTGACCTGCTGGTTGATCTTCTTGTACGCCGCGTCGAGGCTGTCCTTGAGCTCCTCGAAGGGCACCTCGATGCTGAGCCGAACCCGGGTCGGGTTCAGGGTCTCCACGGCGCTCTTCACGGTTCGGTCTCCTTGGGGGCTGACTTCTCTGGGTTCTGCCGATGTCCTCGTGCCGGGTACGGCCGAGCCTCAGCGGATTTAGCGGCCCTTGAGAGACGTCTTCGAGACGTCGTAACAATGCAGACACACGGGCGCGCAGTTTGCATACTAGCCGCAGCCGGTACACGCCCCAAAAGACGATCTCGCCGGTGGTCCGGCGCGGTGGTCGGGGTGGCGGGATTTGAACCCACGGCCTTCCGCTCCCAAAGCGGACGCGCTACCAAGCTGCGCCACACCCCGTCTGGTGCGACACGTAGGGTACATGCCCGCAGACAGCACCACTCCCGCATTTCCCGGGGTACTTCGGCACACCGGGAGGGGGTGTGCGGGGAGGGGCTCCGACCCGCTACGATGCATTCGTGCCGCGCGTCACTGACCTGCGGCGCACTCCGCGCGGGCGTAGCTCAATGGTAGAGCACTAGTCTTCCAAACTAGCTACGCGGGTTCGATTCCCGTCGCCCGCTCCAAAAGACGTAGAGCCAGGTCAGAGATCACTTCCTCTGCCTGGCTCTTGTCGTTCCGGGGCCTGTCCCCCGCGCTCCGGCGGGGTCCGCCGCTCCCGTTCGCGGCCCGTCGGCTCCGGTCGCCGTGCGCCACCGCCGCGCGGGCGGCCGTTCAGTTCGCCGTGCGCCACTGCCGGTGACTCTCCGTACCGCCCGGCGAGGAGTCGGGCGCCGTGGGGCCTCACACCGGAAGCAGGAGTGCGTGCCGCCGGGCCGAAGGGTGCGCCGCCACCGGATCGGGGTGCGGGGTCCGCGTCGCACGGGCCGTCGCCGGGTGGGCCGGGGTCCGCCTTGTTGACGGCGACCTTCGCCCCCGCCGCGTCCGCGGGCGACCGGCGCCCCGGGCGGAGCGCGGCGGGCCGCCGGGCGGGGCCTCTCGCGCCGGGGTCGCCTCGCGCGAGGCCCGCTCGTCACCGGTTCCCGCGAAGCCCTCGGGTCAGAACTGGATCGAGTTGATGGTCTCCGCTATCGAGTTGAGGAAGCGCTGGATGTCGTCCGCCATGCCCGTGGAGGCAAGGAAGAAGCCGAAGAGCACGGCGACTACAGCCGGCCCCGCCTTGATCGATCCGCCTCGTATCAACACCACGAGGATGATCGCCAACAGCAGCACCACTGACAGCGAAATGGCCACAACTGATCACACCCTACGGTCGGTCCGCTCTCCCGGCCCGGAGGTGCAGCCCCGCACACCCCCGCCAGAACCATCGTGCCACCAACAGGCCCCGCCTATGCGGCGGGTGAGGCATCCATCGGGCCGCGGCCGCGAACGACGGCTCTCCGCACGACAATTCGAGACACCCCCCGTACGGGAATTCAGGATGATCGTTTCCGTGTCCACACAACCTGTTCGCAGGCAATTCGAATTGTTGCCACAGGCACATCGGGCGGGCCGGTGGACCGGCGACCAAAGGCCAATGAACCGGACATTCCACCAGAGTCCCCCGCGGGCGTTATGCACCGTTACGTCATGACGAGTCAGGACGTAACGCCCTCTGGTGGTACGGAAATCAGGTTGAGGATCATCATGTTGACTTCCCCGAATCCGGGGTAGGCGGGCAGCGATAAGCAGGATTCACCCCAGGGGTTTTACGGAATCCCACAGACAACGCTAGGGTCCCTCAGATGTTCTACGCTGCCTCGTCCCCCGCACGCGCAGCGAGGTCCCGGATCGACTCCCGCGGTTCCTGGCGGGAGGGTCTGTGACGAACTCGCTCCGTCCTCACGGCCACGGGAGGACTCCGCTCCCACCGGCAGAGACACCGGAACCGGCACGGGGAGTGCCGAGTCCGCGTACCT
This sequence comes from Streptomyces fructofermentans, assembly GCF_014651055.1. Taxonomy (GTDB): domain Bacteria; phylum Actinomycetota; class Actinomycetes; order Streptomycetales; family Streptomycetaceae; genus Streptomyces; species Streptomyces fructofermentans. The sequence goes on along the minus strand of NZ_BMWD01000006.1, from coordinate 214,326 downwards.
CGCACCGGCCGGGGTCAAACACCGCCGCCGCTCCGGGCACCGCACCCGTCAAGCAGCGGGACGCCTTCTTCGACAACGCCAAGTACCTGGCGATCGTGTTCGTGGCGATGGGCCACGCGTGGGAGCCGCTGACCGACCACAGCCGCGCCGCTGAGGCGCTCTACATGGTCGTCTACACCTTCCACATGCCGGCGTTCATCCTCATCTCCGGCTACTTCTCCCGCAGTTTCGACATGCGCCCCGACCGGCTGCGCAGGCTCGTCACGGGCGTCGCCGTGCCGTACGTCCTCTTCGAGGTGGCGTACTCCCTCTTCAAGCGGTGGGCCGACGACGACCCCAGCCACCCGATCAGCCTGCTCGACCCCTGGTACCTGACGTGGTTCCTGGTCGCGCTGTTCGTGTGGCGGATGACCGTCCCGCTGTGGAAGGTCGTGCGCTGGCCGGTGCCGCTCGCGCTCGCCGTCGCGGTCCTCGCCTCCGTCTCCCCCGACATCGGCGACGACCTGGACCTCCAGCGGGTCCTGCAGTTCCTGCCCTTCTTCGTCGTGGGCCTCTTCATGAAGCCCGAGCACTTCCAGCTGCTGCGGCGCCGCGAGGTCCGGATCCTGTCGGTGCCGGTCTTCGCGGTGGCGCTGCTGTTCGCGTACTGGGCGGGCCCGCGGATGAACTCCGCGTGGTTCTACCACCGCGACAGCGCCCAGGAGCTGGGTGCCCCGTGGTGGGCGGGCCTCGTGATGACGCTCGCGCTGTTCGGCTCCTCGCTGGTCCTCACCTCCTGCTTCTTCGCCTGGGTGCCGGGCCGCAGGACGTGGTTCACGGTGCTCGGCGCGGGCACGCTGTACGGCTACCTGCTGCACGGCTTCCTCGCCAAGGGCTCCCGCTTCTGGGGCTGGTACGACGACTACACCTGGCTGCACCAGCCGCTCGGCGAGATCTTCCTGACGGTCTTCGCCGCGACACTGATCACCGTGCTGTGCACCCCGCCGGTCCAGCGGATGTTCCGATTCGCGATGGAGCCGAAGATGGAGTGGGCGTTCAAGCGGGACGCGGCGGAGCTGGCCCGCGAACGGGCCAGGTCCTAGGACCCGTCCGCGCGGTCGCGCGCTCCGCCCGGCGGGGCCGGGAGTCCGCTCCCGGCCCCGCCGGCCGGGCGGGACCCCGCGGAGGCCCTCCCGGCCGGCCCCCGCTCCGACTCCCCCGCTTGGCCCAGGAGTTCGCGCATCCGCGCGTACTTCCGGGCCAGGCGGTCGCGGGTCGCCCCGTCCAGGACCGCGAGCCGGACCGGGTCCGCGTTGTGGGCGAGGTCGGACTCCTTGACCATCAGGGCTCCAGGGGTGGCGAGCACACGCCCCGCGTACGCCTCCAGGGGCTCGCCCGCCCGCTTGGTGAGGGCGAGCACGATCTCCTTCGTCCGCCCGGACAGGGCTGCGCCGCGCAGCCACTCCTCGGTGAGCGCCCCGTCCTCCACCGCGTCGTGCAGCCAGGCCGCCGCGATCTGGTCCTCGTCGCCGCCGCGCGCCCGCACGCCGTCGGCCACGGCCCTCAGGTGCTCGGTGTACGGCCGGCCCGCCTTGTCCCTCTGGGCGGCGTGCGCGGTACGGGCCAGCGCCTCGACCTCGACCAGGTCCAGCAGTGGGCGGCCGGTCGCGCGGGGTGTGTGATCGGTCATGCGTCGAGTGTGCCGCGCGCCGCCGGCGCGGTCCGGCCCTTCCGCCGCATCCCCTTCCGCCGAATTCCCTTGAGCCCCCTGCCTCCTGCCTCCTGCGGCCCTTCGCCGCCCCGGTCGCCTACGGGTGCGCGGGCCCTCGTGGCTGACGGTGGGGACGACGCGGGACCGACGACCGCCGACCCACACCGCCGCGCCCCGCCCCACCCCGCCGCGCCCCACGCGGCCTCAACGGCCGTTCGCCACAGCCAAGTCCGGGCAAACACACCCGAACAGGCGCGCAATATCGTTTGGTAAACTAATTACTGACGATTCCTTGACACTCTCTTGACGATTCTCGGACCAGTCCTCCGGCCGCCGCCCGGCCGGCCGACCGCCCTCGACCGTGAAGGAAACGGCCCATCGGACACGCAGAGCTCCTGATCGCCATGGGCGGCGCCTTCCTGGCCGCCGCCGTACTCGCCCGCGCGGGAGCCCGGATCGGGCTCCCCACGATCCCCCTGTTCATCCTGGCCGGGATACTCCTCGGCCCGCACACACCCGGCATCGTCCTCGTCTCGGACCCGCACGACATGGAGATGCTCTCCGCGCTCGGCCTGGTCCTGCTGCTCTTCTACCTCGGCCTCGAGTTCCACATGGACGACCTCAAGGCGGGCGGGCGCCGGATGGCCCTCGCCGGAGGTACGTATCTCGCCCTGAACGTCGGGGCGGGCCTGGGCTTCGGCTTCGCCCTCGGCTGGGGCTCCTCCGAGGCGCTGGTGCTCGCCGGAGTGCTCGGCATCTCCTCGTCGGCGATCGTCACGAAGGTCCTCGTGGACACCGGCCGCCTGGGCAACCCGGAGACCAGGCCGATCCTCGGCATCATCGTCGTCGAGGACGTCTTCCTCGCCCTCTACCTCGCCGCCCTCCAGCCGATCCTGTCCGGGGCCGACTCCCTCGGCTCGGCCGTCCTCGACGGGGGCAAGGCCTTCGCCTTCCTTCTGCTGCTCGCACTCGCGGCGCGTTTCGGGACACGGGTCGTGGGGCGCCTGTTCGCCACCAAGGACGACGAGTTGCTGGTCATCTCGTTCCTCGGGGCCGCCGTCTTCATGGCGGGAGTCTCGGAGTGGTTCGGGGTCGCGGACGCGATCGGCGCCTTCATGGTCGGCCTGATGCTGGGCAGCACCGCCTCCGGCACCCGCATACGCAAGCTGGTGCACCCGCTGCGGGACGCCTTCGGGGCGATGTTCTTCTTCGCCTTCGGCCTCTCCATCGACCCGGGCGACCTGCCCTCGGTCCTGTGGCCCGTCCTCGCGGCGGTGGCGCTGACACTCGCCATGAACGTGCTGGCGGGCCTGGGCGCGGCCCGCATCTACGGCTTCGGTCCGGGGCCGGCGGCCAACATCTCCACCACGCTGCTGGCCCGCGGGGAGTTCGCCCTCATCCTGGCGACGATGGCCGCCGCCGCGGGGCTCGACTCCCGGCTGTCGCCGTTCATCGCCGGGTACGTGCTGCTCCTCGCCGTGCTGGGCCCGCTCGCGGCGGGACGGTCGGCGCTGCTGGCCCGGATACTCCCGGCCCGCACCGGCTGACGGGACTCCACTGCGTACTGATGCGGCGGCGGCCGTCCCGGGACACCGCCGCCGCTTCCGCGCGTCCGCACGGGTCCGCGGCCGTTCCCGACGGGACCGCGGCCGTTCCCGACGGGACCGCGGCAGTTCAGCCGGGATCGCTGCCGTCCCGCACGGTCCGCGGGACCTCCGTCCGCGGACCGGCGCGGGGACACCGGCCGGGAAGGCCGACAGCCGCCGGGTGGGGAGCGCCTGCCATGGTGCGCCGGCAGAAGAGCGCCGGGCGCCGGGCGCCGGGCGGCAGTCGGGGACGCCAGGCGGCAGGCGGCAGACGGCAGACGGCAGGCGGCAGGCGGCAGACGGCAGACGGCAGGCGGCAGGCGGCAGGCGGCGGGCGGCGGGCAACGAGCACCAGCGGCGACCAGCCGCCGGACGGCCGGGCGCCGATGGCCGCCGAGTACGTACGGCCGCGCGTCCGGCATCGAGCGGCCGCGGCGGGCCGGGCCGGGTCGGGCGGGGTCGGCTCAGACTGTCGCGGGTCCGGTCACCGCGCCCTCGCGGCAGATCAGGAGCAGCGCCCGGTCGTCGTTGACGTCCTTGGCCACCGCTTCGATGAGGTGCCAGGCCGCCCCGTGGAACCCGCCGGCGACGTACCGGTCGGCCTCCCCGGTCAGCCGGTCGATGCCCTCGACGATGTCGCGGTCCGACGTCTCCACGAGCCCGTCGGTGAACAGCATCAGGACGTCACCGGGCCGCAGCGAGCCCTTCACCGAGTCGAACTGCGCCCCGTCGTAGACCCCCAGCAACGGGCCCTCCGCGGACATCTCCTCCCAGCGCCCGTTGCCCGCGCTGAGCTGGAGCCCCGGCGGATGTCCGGCCGAGAAGAGTTCGTAGTCGCCCGAGTCCAGGTCCAGGACGAGGTGGATCGAGGTGGCGAAGCCCTCGTCCCAGTCCTGCCGCAGCAGATAGCCGTTGGCCGCGGGCAGGAACGCGTGCGGGGGCAGCGACCCCAGCAGTCCGCCGAACGCGCCGGAGAGCAGCAGCGCGCGTGACCCGGCGTCCATCCCCTTGCCGGAGACGTCGGTGAGGACCACTTCGAGGGTGCGCCCGCCGTTCGTGCGGGCCGCGACCACGAAGTCGCCGGAGAAGGACTGCCCCCCGGCCGGGCGCAGCGCCATCTCGCGGTGCCAACCCATGGGCAGCTTGGGCAACTTGCTCTGCACCCGGATCCGCTCGCGCAGGTCGAAGAGCATGGTCCCGCCCCGGCGCCAGGGCACACCCACCCGGCTGCGGAACTGGGCGATGAGCAGGCCGAAGAACCCGCACGCGGCCACGACGAGCACGATGCCCGGCGTCACCCGGGACGGGCCCTCGGTGTACGGGCCGAGCCGGACGGACTCCACGATCAGCGCGGTGGCCGCCGCCGCGTAGAGGCCGAGCAGGCTGGACGGGCGCAGCAGCAGTCCGCCCGCGACGATCGGCAGGACCAGCATGGCCGGGGAGCACCAGACGGAATTCACGAGAGTGATCGAGGCGATCACGGGAATGGTCATCAGGAGGCCTGCGAGCGCGACCCAGTCCGATCCGTCGCCGCGGAAGTAGTCGACGGCGGATCTGCGCAGCCCTGTGCGGGCCCGGTGTACCTGCATCTTCAACCGGGCCGTGAACGTCTCGGCCTCCGCGCGCCGCTGTCGTCCTGCTGCCATTAGTTCGGGACCCTATCCATCGGACCAGGTGCTTGGCACGGGAGGTCCCACTTGTCCCCCGTCCGGGGACGTACGTCACAGGGAAGTGCGGCCCCAGCCGAGGGTACGGCCGGATCGCCGCCCGGGAGCGGCGAGCCCTGAGAAATCCAGTCGCTGATACCGGATTGCCCTGGTAGGCATGGGTACATGACGACAGACTTGCGTGTGCTCAGCCCCGACGACTGGGACGAGTGGTACGGGAAACTGGAGCTCGCGTTCGGCGGGGTCGCGGAGTCCCCGGAGGAGCGGACCCTCTGGAAGGACCTCACGGAGCCCGACCGGTTCATCGGCGCCTGGGACGAGGACGAGTGCGTGGGCACGGCCGGGGCGTTCGACTTCCGGCTGACCGTTCCCGGCGGCGCGCCGGTGAGGGCGGCCGGCGTCACGATGGTGAGCGTCTCCCCGACGCACCGCAGGCGCGGGGTGCTGACGTCCATGATGCGGCGCCAACTGGACGACGTACGGTCCTGGGGCGAGCCGCTCGCCGTGCTCACCGCGTCGGAGCCGGACATCTACGGCCGCTTCGGCTACGGCATCGCGACCCAGCAACTGCGTGCCGAGATCGACACCTCACGGGTCCGGCTGTCGGTGCCGGAGGGCACCGACGACGTACGCCTGCGGCTCGTGGCACCGGACGCCCCCGCGGTGCGCGAGGCCTGCGAGGCCGTCTACGCGCATGAGGTGGCCGGGCGGCCCGGGATGCTGGAGCGGCGGCCCGGCTGGGAGCGGCTGATGGTGCTCGACCCGGAGGCCGACCGCAAGGGCTCGTCGCCCCTGCAGTGCGTGCTCGCCCGGCGGGACGGCGAAGTCGTCGGCTACGCCCGGTACTTCAACAAGCCCGAGTGGGACGCGGCCGGCCCCAGGGGCACGATCGAGCTGCGCGACCTGGCGGCGCTCGACCCGGCGGCGTACGCGGCCCTGTGGCAGCACCTGTTCGCCATCGACCTGACGGCGAAGGTCGTGGTGCGCAACCGGCCCGTCGACGACGCCTGGCAGCATCTCGTGTCGGACATCCGGCGCTGCGCCGTGGGGCTGCGGGACTCCCTGCACGTGCGGCTCGTCGACCTCGGCGGCGCGCTGGAGGCGCGCACCTACCAGGCGCCCGTGGATGTCGTGTTCGAGGTCGAGGACGCCTTCTGCCCCTGGAACGAGGGTCGTTGGCGGCTGTCCGGCGACAGCAAGGGCGCCTCGTGCGCGCGGACCGCCGACGCGCCCGATCTGCGCCTGTCCGTACGGGACTTGGGGGCGGCCTACCTCGGCGGTGTGTCCCTCGGCTCGCTGGCCGCGGCCGGGCGGGTGCGGGAACTGCGCGCGGGTGCCCTCGCGGAGGCCTCCACGGGCTTCGCCTCGTCCTCCGCGCCCTGGCTGCCGCACGGCTTCTGACCGTCAGCTCCGCTGGCAGCCGGGGCACCAGAAGAGGTTGCGGGCGGCGAGATCGGCGGTGCGGATCTCGCCGCCACAGATGTGGCAGGGCATCAGGGCCCTGCGGTACACGTAGACCTCGCCGCCGTGGTCGTCCTTGCGCGGCGGGCGGCCCATGGCGTCCGGTTCGTGTTCCGGGCGGACCGTGTCGATCCTGTTGTTGCGGACCCCCTCGCGCATGAGCGCGACCAGGTCGGCCCAGAGGGCGTCCCACTCCGCGCGGCCGAGGTCGCGGCCCGCCCGGTAGGGGTCGATGCCGTGCCGGAAGAGGACCTCGGCGCGGTAGACGTTGCCGACACCCGCGATGACCTTCTGGTCCATGAGCAGCGCGGCGACCGTGCTGCGACTGCGGGAGACCCTGGCATACGCGCGGGCGGGTTCGGCGTCCTCGCGCAGCGGGTCGGGACCCAACCGGTCGTGTATCGCCCGCTTCTCCGCGTCGGTGATCAGGGCGCAGGTGGTGGGGCCGCGGAGGTCCATGTACGCGGTGTCGTTCGCGAGGCGCAGGCGGACCGTCGCGGTGGGCGGGGGCGCCGGGGTGCCGCCGAAGTCCACCTTGCCGAAGAGGCCGAGGTGGATGTGGACCCACTCCTCGGTCCCGAAGCCGAGGAAGAGGTGCTTCCCGTGGGCCTCGGCCGTCGTCAGGGGTGCCCCGTCCAGCAGGGCCGCGGCGTCCGCGAACTTGCCCTGGGGGCTGGTGACGCGCGCCCCGCGTCCGCCGAAGGCGGCGAGGCAGTCGTCGGCCAGCCGGTGGATGGTGTGCCCTTCGGGCACGGCGGCCTCCTGGTCGGATCGGGAGTGGGCGGGTGGGTCCGTCTGCCCTGCTCCACGCCTTCCCCGTTCCGGGGCGGCACCCGGCGTCCGGTCGGCCGGTCCGCCGCCGCGTGCGGTCGGGCAGGGGCCGGGGCATCCCCCGGTCCCCTCGCCCTCCGGTGCTCTGCCGCCCCACCCTCCCCTTCCCGCCTCCTGGTCCGCACGGGCGGAAGGGGAGTCGGGAGGGGAGGGGCGGACAGTGGTTCGGTCGGGAGAGGGGGGCGGGCCTCAGCCCTGCGGGTGGTGCGCCGGGACGGGCGGCAGCTCGCGCGTCGCCTCGTACGCCGTGAGCATGTCGATCCGGCGGACATGGCGCTCGTCACCGGAGAACGGCGTGGTGATGAAGGTCTCGACGAACTTCGTCGCGTCCTCCTGGGAGTGCATCCGGGCACCGACGGAGATGACGTTCGCGTCGTTGTGCGTACGACCGAGCTCGGCGGTCTCCGCGCTCCACGCGAGGACGGCCCGCACGCCGGCGACCTTGTTCGCGGCCATCTGCTCGCCGTTGCCGGACCCGCCGATCACGATGCCGAGGGAGTCGGGGTCGGCAGCCGTGCGCTCCGCGGCGCGGAGGCAGAAGGGCGGGTAGTCGTCCTGGGCGTCGTAGATGAGGGGCCCGCAGTCGACGGGCTCGTGCCCGGCCGCCCTGAGCCACTCGACAAGGTGGTTCTTGAGTTCGAAACCAGCATGATCGGAACCGAGGTACACGCGCATGGTCCGAGTGTGACACGGCTGTTTCGGATCGGCCCCGTCGGGGCAGGCGCACGGAACGCTCCGCATCGATTGCCGGAATCATGTGAGCTTGACCATAGAACCTCAAGGAAACCTCAAGTAACAATCCGGATTCAGAGGTTCAAGAATCAATTCACCTGGGATTCACTGGACCGGCTCGTGCTCCCGGAGCGCGTCGCCCGCACCCCCACCGCTCGTGCGGGCACCCCGAGCGGCCCCCAGGAAAGGTCCCACTCGGTCCCATCCAGTCCCCACGCAGTTCCCCCCACAGTCCCCGGCACAAAGGAACAGTCCCCATGACCTCGCAGCCGACCCTGACGAAGGCCGGAAGCGGCCCCGGAGACCCCGGCGAACCCGACGGCGGCCTCCAGGCAGGACTCAAGAACCGCCACCTCTCGATGATCGCCATCGGCGGAGTCATCGGCGCCGGCCTCTTCGTCGGCTCCAGCTCGGGCATCGCCACGGCGGGCCCCGGCATCCTCCTGTCGTACGCCCTCGTCGGCACGATGGTCGTCCTCGTGATGCGGATGCTCGGCGAGATGTCGGCCGCGAACCCGACCTCGGGCTCGTTCTCCGCGCACGCGGACCGCGCGCTCGGCCGCTGGGCCGGCTTCTCCATCGGCTGGCTGTACTGGTTCTTCTGGGTCGTCGTGCTGGCGATCGAGGCGACCGCCGGCGCGGTCATCCTGGAGAGCTGGATCCCGGCCGTCCCGCAGTGGGGCTGGGCGCTCATCGTCATGCTGGTGCTGACCGCCACGAACCTGGTCTCCGTGGGCTCCTACGGCGAGTTCGAGTTCTGGTTCGCCGGAATCAAGGTCGTCGCGATCGGCGCGTTCATCGTCATCGGCGGACTCGCGGTCTTCGGTGTGCTGCCCGGCGTCGACAGCGAGTCGGCCGGGCTCGGCAACCTCACGGAGCACGGCGGCTTCCTGCCGAACGGCCCCGGCGCGATCCTCACCGGCATCCTGCTCGTGGTCTTCTCCTTCATGGGCAGCGAGATCGCCACCCTCGCGGCGGGCGAGTCGGAGAACCCCCAGCGCGCGGTCACCAAGTCCACCAACAGCATCATCTGGCGGATCGGCGTCTTCTACCTCGGCTCGATCCTGGTCGTCGTCACGCTGCTGCCCTGGGACTCCGAGGCCATCCAGAAGGACGGCTCGTACGTCGCCGCCCTGAACTCGCTCGGCATCCCGAACGCCGGCGAGATCATGAAGTTCATCGTGCTGACCTCCGTGCTGTCCTGCCTGAACTCCGGTCTGTACACGGCCTCCCGCATGGCGTTCTCGCTCGGCCGGCGCGGGGACGCGCCCAAGTCCTTCGCGCGCACCACCGAGCGGGGCGTCCCGCGGACGGCGATCATCGCGTCCGTCGTGTTCGGCTTCGTCGCGGTGTTCTTCAACTACGAGTTCCCGGACTCGGTCTTCCTCTTCCTGGTCAACTCCTCCGGTGCCGTCGCCCTGTTCGTCTGGCTGGTCATCTGCCTCTCGCAGCTGCGGATGCGGAAGATCATCGAACGTGAGACGCCGGAGAAGCTGGTCGTCCGGATGTGGCTCTACCCGTACCTGACGTACGCGACGATCGGGCTGATCGTCTTCGTCCTCGGCTACATGCTCACCGACACCGAGCACGACGGCCGCCAGACCGTGCTGCTGTCGCTGCTCGTGGCGGCGATCGTCATCGGCATCTCGCTGGTACTGGAGAAGGTCCGGCGCGGGAAGGCCGCCAGCGGGCGCGCCGCCGACCGGGACCTCACGGTCTGACGGTCCCCACCGGCACCCGGCTCGCCGTTCGATGCCGCAACGCCACAGCACGGGACGCCCCCGCGGGACCTCCGCGGGGGCGTCGTGGTTCCGGCGAGGGCGGCCGCCCCGGGGTGACCGCTCACAGGGGGGTGAAGCCTTCCTTGACCTCCTCGTAGACCGGAACGGCCCGCTCCGACACCTCGGGGCGGTACCACGTGGTGATCTCGTAGGTCCGGCCTCCCGAGTCGAACCCGAGCAGCAACGCGTGCCAGGGCAGACCCTTGGCCGTCACGGTGTACTCCCACACCACCGCGGGCCCACCGCGGAACGTGGTCTCCTCCAGACGGATCCTCCGGTAGTTCAGGCCCTTGCTCCTGATCTCCTCGGTCTTCTTCCACTGCGCGAACAGGTCACCGCGGGCCGGTGAGGCGTTGGCCAGGACCTCCTGCTTGCGGTCGGGCGAGCTGTAGTGCACCTCGGCACCGCTCTGCGCCGCGCGCTCCCAGCCCTTGGGCGGGACCCACGCGTACATCCCGGCCTCGGTACGGGAGCCCGCGGGCAGGGTGGGCGGACGCACGGTGCCCGCGACCGTCGGCGACCCCGGCGGGGACGAGGAGGAGGGGCCCCCGCCCCCGCCGGAGGACGGGCCGCCGCTCGCGGCCGAGGACGCGGCGGGCGAGGAGGCGGAGGCCTTGTCGTCCCCCTCCGGCGATCCGCCCAGGCCCGGGACGACGAGAGCCGCGACCAGCCCGGCAACGGCCACTCCCGCGGCCGCCATCAGCGCCTTGCGGCCCCGGCCGCCGATCCGACGCGGACCGGACGGGCCGCCGGGGCCCGGCGGTTCGTCCGGGGACACCGGCGGGGGCGGGGCGAGGGGCCGGGACTGCGTGGGCAGTTCGTGTCCCGCCTCGCCTGCCGCCCGGACGGGTTCCGTCGCCTCCGGCTGCCGCGCCCCGGCGTTCGTGCCCGGGTCCGCTCCCGGTCCGGTGTCCGTCCCTGTCCACGGGTCCGCCCCCGGTCCGGTGTCCGTTCCGGGGCCGGAGGGGGCGTACACCGTGCCGGGTGCGGCGCCCGCCGAGGAGATCTCCGGGGTGCCCTCGGGCGAGGACTCGGAGGACACGTTGCCGGCTGCCGCCGGGGGTGCGGGGAGCGCGGTTCCGGCGGAGGCCACGGTCAGCGGTCCGCGGGTGGGACTCTCCGCTGACGGGCCCGGCGACGTCTCCGGGAACGCCTCCGCCGGGGACTCCGACGCGGTCGACGCCGCGGTGGTGCGGACCGGGTCGCCCGCCCCGGTCGACGGGTCCGCCGCGGGAGGCGTCTCCCCGGGCTCGGGCCGGTGCCACGGCGTGGGCGTACGCCGTACCGGTACGGCGTCCTCCACCGTCCCGGCGGACGCGGCCTCCTCGTTCGCCGCGGGGGCGGGGTCGGGGTCGGGGTCGGCGGATGCGGCGTCCGGGCGGGACGCGGCCACGGGTTCCTGCGGGTCGGGGGCCGCCGGTCGGCGGCGCGGGACGGAGTCCGTCCGCAGCCGTGAGGTCGGGCGTTCCACCGGCGGGGGCGGCTCCTCGGGCACGGAGGTCTCCCGGCCATCCGCCTCTCCGGTCCCGTCACCGGTCGCGACACGGGCGCGGGGGTCCTCGCGATCCGTCACGGCGGCCCGCGGGGGCTCCGGCTCGGCGGCCGGCTGCCCGGGCGGGGCCGACGGTGCCTGTGCCGGTACGGGAACCGCGTCCTCGGGCGGCGCCTGTGCGTGTTCCTGTTCCTGTTCCTGTGCGGGAGCCGGGGTCCGGCCCGTGGCGGGCTCCTCGTCCGGTTCGCCGGGCGAAGCGGCGCCGGGCCCGTCTGCCGGTCCACCGCACTCGCCCCCGGCCTGTCCCGTCCCGGGCCTCCCCGCCGGTTCCGTCCCGGGCTCGGGGCCTGCGGCCGGAACCGCCGGCGGTTCCGGGGGTCCGTCCGGGGACGGACCCCCGGCGACGGCTTCCGCGACCGGTCCGGCGGACGGCTGCGCGTCCGTGCCTGCGCCGGGGTCCGTGTCCGTGGCCCGCGCCTCGCGCGGCGGGTCCGGGCGTCGGCGGGGCGACGGGACCGGCTCCGGGTCCGGCCCCGGACGCGGCACCGAGCCCTCGGTCCGGGCGGGGGCAGAACCGGCTCCCGTGCCCGGGTCCGGGGCCACCGCCACGGCAGCGTCCGCGCCCCCGGCCGGAGCCCGCCCGGCCCCGGCCGCGGCGGGCCGCGCGGGCTCCGCGTCCGGAGCGTCGGCGTCCGCCCCCGGGTCCGGCTCCGGGTCCGCCTCGGGCGCCGGACCGGCGCTCCACGCCGTGGCGGTCCGCGAACCGGAGTCCGGGCCGGCGCCGGGTGCGGAGTCCGGCGGCTGCCGCGAGGACCGCGCGGCCCCTACGCGGCCGTCCGGCCCCGCGTCCCCGGTAGCGGCCGCCGTGCCCGCCGTACCCCGTGACGCGGTGTCACCCCGTGCGAGTGGCCCGAGGGCCTCGGCGAGGGCGTCCAGGCCGGGCCGCCGGGCGGGGTCCTTGTCCAGCAGGGCGGCCAGGACCTCCCGCAGCCCGTCGGCCACCGGCGGGATCACGGGCTCCTCGTACAGCACCGCGTGCAGCGTGGCGAACGTCGTCGCACGGGAGAAGGGGGAGCGGCCGCCGAGGGCCGCGCAGAGCGTGGCACCGAGGGACCACAGGTCGGAGGGCGGCCCCTGCGGCCGGCCGGAGATCCGCTCGGGCGCCATGTAGTCCGGCGAGCCGACCAGCATCCCGGCCATGGTCAGGGCCTCGGCGTCGCGGATCGCCGCGATGCCGAAGTCGGTGAGGACGACCCGGCCCGCCCGCCGCTCGACCAGGACGTTGCCCGGCTTGATGTCCCGGTGCAGCACGCCCCCCGCGTGCACCTGGCCGAGCGCGGCGACCAGTTCGAGTCCGATCCGGGCCGTGCCGCGCGGGCCCAGCGGCCCGTCCTCCGCCACGACCCTTTCGAGGGAGCGCCCGTCGACCAACTCCATGACGATCCAGAGGCGTTCGCCCTCGTCGACGACGTCGTACACGCGCACGATGCCGGGATGGTCCATCCGCGCCGTGGCCCTGGCCTCCCGCAGCGTCCGCTCGCGCCGGGTCCGGGTGTCCTCCTGGTCCATTCCGTCTATCCGCATTTCCTTGACGGCGACCGGCCTGTCGAGTACTTCGTCGACGGCACGCCACACCCGCCCCATTCCCCCCTGCCCGATGATCCCGGCCAGCCGGTAGCGGCCCGTCACCAGCAATCCCGGAATACCGCCCCTGGTTATTCCCGGCACCCCCGTTCCCCCCTTCACCACGCGCCACAGAAGAATCGCAAAGAAGCACATTGGCCACAACTTCGTGCCACACCAGCATAGTGCGGAGAAATCTTGTGGTACCTCTTCAAGTACTGCGAATTCAGGCGCAGTCAGGGGGATACAAGGGGGACGAACATGAGTTCTCGTCGTACGACGTCCATCGCGGGATCGCTGCTCACCGCATCGTTCGCGGCAGTGATGATCCTTCCCTTCTCCGCGGCGGCGGACGACCAGGGGCCGATGAGCGGCAAGGGCGGAAAGGCCGTCGACGAGGCACCGGCGGGCGTGAAGTTGACGACGCTGCTGCCCGAGAAGATCGAAGTGGACAACAGCTCGAAGGAAACGGCCATTACCGCCACGGTGAAGAACGGGGGAACCGAGGACAGCGGCAAAATCCGACTGCTCGTGGTCGGTTTCGACGGCCTCTCGGTCAAGAGTGTCGAGGGCTGCTCGGAAATCGCGGAGAAGGACCTTCCCGAGGGATCGAACAGCGGTTTCGCCTGTGCGATCGACAATCTGGCGGCCGGCAAGTCGAAGTCGTACGCCGTGGACGCCACCTTCGATCTGAAGAAGGAGGGAAAGATCTGCCTGCCCGTCCAGGACGCCGACGGGGCGAAGACGTTCTGGCAGCAGGGCCCGGTCCCGTTCGGCGCGAACGACCCGTCGCCGAACGCCCCCGCCACACCGCTCCTGCTCGGCACGGACAACAGCCCGGTCACCCCGGGCGGCGACGAACTGCCGAAGACCGGTCCCGCCGACCGGATCGTGCCGCTCGGCGCGGCGGGCGCGGCACTCGTCTCGGCCGGCGTCGCGGGCCTGTGGTGGATCCGGCGGCAGCCCCGGCCGAGCGAGTAGCGGGACGCACGGCCGCTGTCCGGGTGCCGGGCGCCCCCGGCACCCGGGATCCGCGCCCGGGGCCCGTACGGAGGACTCGTACGGCCCCGGACGCACGGGAGGCCCGCCGGGCCGGAGTCGGTGTGGACGACTCCCCCGGCGGGCCTCCGGCGCGTGCACCGCGCGCGGCTGTCAGCCCTCGCGGTGGACCAGCTTCCAGGCGGCGGGCAGCAGCCCCATGGCCAGCACCGCCTTGAGCGCGTCGCCCAGCAGGAACGGGGTGAGGCCGGCGGCGATCGCCTGGGTCGCCGTCATGCCGGTGGCGAGCGCCAGGTACGGGACGCCCACCGCGTAGATGATCGCCTCACCCAGCAGCATCGTGCCCGCCATGCGCAGCACGGAGCGGTCGGCGCCGCGGCGGGCGAGGGCGCCCACGACCGTGGCGGCGAGCAGCATGCCGAGGATGTAGCCGAAGGACGGCGCCGAGGCACCCGAGCCGCCCTCGGCGAACCACGGGACGCCGGCCATGCCGACGACCGCGTACACGGCGAGGGACAGGAGGCCGCGGCGGGCGCCGAGCGCGGTGCCGACCAGGAGGGCGGCGAAGGTCTGGCCCGTCACCGGGACCGGGGAGCCCGGCACGGGCACCGCTATCTGGGCCGCGACACCGGTGAGCGCGGCGCCGCCCGCCACCAGTACGGCGTCCCTGACACGGGAGGCGGGGAGCAGGTCGGCGAGCACCTGGCCCGGACGGGCGGGGGCGACGGCGGTGGTCATGGGGACTCCGGCGGGTGAGGGCAGTGGGGACCTCGTGACGCTATCCCAGGGCGCTCGCGCCGATCACCGTCAGCGCTCGACAAAGCGGGGAGCGGGTGCGTAGTGGACCTTTCACAAAGAGTGTCGTGTACACCCGCGTGGACGTGATGCTGGTCACCCAGGTGGCGTGCGGTGTGCTTCCCGAGCGGGAAGGGGCCACGACTGTGGGGTCCCACCAAACCCCTGAGACGGTGTCACCCGGCCCCCTGGCCGGACCGGGCCCCGTCCGCCTACCCTCGACCCATGGTCGCCCAGGCAGAGAACTTCGCGTCGCGTCGCTATGTCGACCTGCGACGCCAGGGCACGGCCACCTGTCGCCACCGCTGAGGCGGGCGGAGGGGATCCGGCTCGCCGAGACGAGACAGACGTCGGCACCGTGTCGCGACCAGCCCTCGAGGAAGTCCTCCATGCCCCGCTCCTCCGTCGTACCCCGCCCGCTCCCCCCGTACCGCCCGGGTCCAGGTCCGGCCCCCTCGCCCGTGCGCCGGGCCGTCGACAGCGACCGGCGCAGGACCAGTGCCAGTGCCGTGCTGCGGTCGGTGCTGGACGGCGGGCCGGTCGCCCGCAGCACCATCGCCCGGCTGACCGGGCTCTCCGCCGCGTCGGTCACCGAGCACTGCGCCCGGCTCACCGCTCTCGGCCTGATCCGGGAGACGCCCGGGCCCCGGCGGTCGAACGGGGTCGGCCGGCCGCACGTACCGGTCGACCTGGACGACTCCCGGTTCGTCGTCGGCGGTGTCCACGTGGCGGTGCCGTACACCACCGTCGCGCTGCTGGACCTGCGCGGCCGTGTGGTCGCCGAGCGCCGGCTCGACCACGACGGGGCCACCGAACCGGGCCGCGTCCTGGCGAACGCCGCCGCGGCGCTGCGCTCCCTCCTGGCGGACGCCCCGGCCCGCGTCCCGCTCTCGGTGGGGGCCGCAGCGGGCGGCTGGGTCGACCGGGCCTCCGGGACCGTCGTGGAGCACCCGCTGCTGGGGTGGCGCGAGGTCGGGGTGCGCGAGGCGATCCGCGCCCACACCGGGCTCCCGGTCCATGTGGACGGCCACGCGCGGTCGCTGGTCAACGCGGAGCGGTTGTTCGGGCGGGCGGGCCGCGGCGGCGGCGGCGCCAGCCTGCTGCACCTGTTCGTCGGCAACGTGGTGGACGCCGCGTTCGCCACGCACGACGAGGTGCACCACGGTCCCCGCTCGCAGTCCGGGGCCATCGCGCACCTGCCGCTCGCGGGCGGCACCGAGCCGTGCGCCTGCGGCCGGACCGGCTGCCTCCAGGCGGAGTTGAGCGAGCTGACACTGTGCCGCCGGGCGCGGGAGGCCGGCGTGCTGCGGACCTCGAACCCGATGCACGTCGTCGCCGCGGCGGCGGCCGGCGACCGTGTCGCCGCCGGGCTGCTGCTGCACCGCGCCCGGATGGTCGGACGGGCGGCGGGGCTGCTGCTCGACGTGCTCAACCCGGACACGGTGGTCGTGACGGAGGTGGGCGCCGTCCACCGGGCGGAGTGCCTCGCGGCCCTGCGGGAGGAGGTCGGCGCGGACCGGGCCGCCGCCGTGGTGCCCACCAGCTTCCCGGACTCCGTGCTCGCCGTGGCGGGCGGTTCGGTGGCCCTGGACGTGCTGTACCGGGACCCGCTCAGCGTGTCCTCGGGGTCGGTGGGCCCGCCACCGGGGCCGATTTAATTCAGAGAATCCGAATGTTGACAGCGGTTGTACGAGGCCAGGAGCATCGTCCCCATGAGCAGCTCGCGGGTGCAGGTTCCGCTCACCAAGTGCCGTGTCGTCGACCTCATGCGGGTCGCACGCACACGTTGTTGCTGACGCTCCGGCGCCCCGGCACACCGCCGCGCGGCTGAACCGGCGCGCCGGCGCGGCAGCCCTCTGACGGCCGCCGCGCCGGATGCCGGTGCCACCCGCGCCGGAGCACGGACCGCCGCCGGGCCCGCCGCCGAGCCGCGGGCCCGGTCCCCGGCCGGGTCCTCCCGGCCGTCCGCGCTCCGGGCGCGCCCGGTCGTACCCCTTCCTCCGCCGCCCCACGGGCGTGCGTCCCTTCCCGCGTGCCGTCGTCCCGTCCGGTCCCCCGCGGCCCGGCGGGTCCTCCGGCGATCCGGCCCCGCCGGGCCCCGGAACCCCGGTGGCTCCGGTCACGCCCGCCCGGAGCCGCCGTCCCGGCGCGCACCACCGCCTCCTGCCCACCTGGAACCCGGGAGTCCTCCCATGCCACCACCGTCCTACGCCCCGCACGGTCTCGACCGGCGCCTGTTCCTCGGCTCCCTGCTCGGTGCCGCCGCCGTCGCCGGGCTCAGCGGCTGCGCGGGCAGCAGCGCCGCCGACTCCGGGAGCAAGGGGTCCGCCTCCGCTCCCCTGGCGAGCAAGGTCCCGGCCGGCACCCGCCTCAAGATCGCCTCGTACCAGGGCGTCCAGCAGCTGCAGTTCAAGCTCGCCGGTCTGTCCGACCTGCCGTTCGAGGTGTCCTCCTGGGCCAACATCGGCGCCGGGCCCGACGTCATCAACGCCTTCCGCGCCAAGTCGCTCGACCTCGCCAACAACGCGGGCATCCCGCCGATCCAGGCGTACTACCAGGGGTTCGACGCGAAGATCGTCGCGATCAACATCACCCGCAAGCCCAACTACCTGTTCGCCACCAAGCCCGGCAGCGACATCAGGAGGACCGGGGACTTCAAGGGCAGGAAGCTCGCCTTCTCCCAGGGGCAGGCCCAGGGCGTCGTGCTGCTGCGCGCCCTGAAGCAGGCCGGGCTGGCCTACGACGACGTGGAACTCGTGCCGCTGACCAGCAACCAGTTCCTCACCGCGCTCCAGGCCGGCCAGGTGGACGTCGCGCCCCTCGCCAACCAGCAGGCACCGGCCTACCTCAAGCAGTACGGCCCCCGGGGCGCCCGCACCATCCCCACCGACGTGGTCGACCTGCTCAACCTGCTGTGGGCGCCCGCCTCCGTGCTGGCGGACCGCGCGAAGGCCGCCGCCGTGGCCGCGTACATCCCGCGCTGGGCCAAGGGCCAGGTGTGGGCGTACGAGCACCCGGACCGCTGGAACGAGGAGTTCTACGTCAAGACGCAGAACCTCACCCTCCCCCAGGCCCGGTCGATCACGGCACTGGCCAACAAGCCGTACTTCCCGCCGAGTTGGGACCGGGCCGTGGCCTGGGAGCAGGAGACCGCCGATCTGCTCGCCGAGGGCGGCTTCGTGAAGGCGTTCAAGGTCGGGGCCCTCTTCGACCGCCGCTTCGAGGGCCTCGCCGCGCGGGCCGTCCCGACCGAGTACCGGAGGTGACCGCCATGACCACCACCGCGGCGGCACCCGCCGTCACCACGTCCGCGCAGGAACCGCCGGCTCCCGCGCGCGGGAGCGCCCGGCGCCGCAGGCGCGGCCTCGCGCCGGGCAAGCGGCTGCCCGCCTCCCGCCTCGTCGGGCCGACCCTGGTCGCCGTCCTGTGGGCCCTCGCCTCGGCCGCCGGGCAGCTCGACCCCGGGGCGATCCCCGCGCCCTGGACGGTCGTCGCCACAGCCGGCCGGCTGTGGGGGGACGGCACCCTCGCGACCGACGTGCTGACCTCCCTGGAACGCGCCGGCTACGGGTTCACCATCGGGCTGACCGCCGGGGTGGTCCTCGCGCTCGCCGCCGGGCTCAGCCGGGTCGGCGAGGCGCTGATCGACGGGACGGTCCAGCTCAACCGGGCGATCCCGACGCTCGGCCTGATCCCGCTGTTCATCCTGTGGCTGGGCATAGGCGAGACCTTCAAGATCGCGATCATCGCGATCGTCGTGTACATCCCGATCTATCTGAACCTGCACGCCGCGCTGTCGGGCATCGACCACCGCTTCGTCGAACTCGCCGAGGTCCAGGGCCTGTCGAGGGTGGCGTTCATCCGCAGCATCGTGATCCCCGGCGCCCTGCCCGGCTTCTTCGTCGGGCTGCGGCTCGGGGTGACCGGCTCCTGGCTCTCCCTGGTCGTCCTGGAGCAGATCAACGCCACCAGCGGCCTCGGCTACATGATGTTCCAGGCCCAGAACTACGGCCAGACGGACGTCATCCTCGTCGGCCTGCTGATCTACGGGATCTTCGGGCTGGCCTCCGACACCGCGGTCCGTCTCGTCGAACGGAGGGTGCTGTCATGGCGACGCACGCTGAGCAGCTGACGTCCACGGCCCCCGCACCGGCCGTCCGGCTCACGGGGCTGACCCGGTCGTTCGACGGGCGTACGGTCCTCGACGCGGTCGATCTGGACCTGCCGGCGGGCCAGTTCACGGCCCTGCTCGGGCACAGCGGGTCCGGCAAGAGCACGTTGCTGCGGGCCATCGCGGGGCTGGACCACGAGGTCGCGGGAAGCGGCGGGCTGACGGCTCCCGACCGGGTGTCCGTCGTCTTCCAGGACTCGCGGCTGCTGCCGTGGCGCCGCGTCCTGGACAACGTGCTCCTCGGCACGGACGGCAAGGAGGCAGAGGCACGCGGTCGCGCCGCCCTCGCCGAGGTGGGCCTGGCGGGCCGTGAACGGGCCTGGCCCAACGAGCTGTCCGGCGGTGAGGCCCAGCGTGCCGCGCTGGCCAGGTCCCTCGTCCGGGAGCCGGAACTCCTGCTCGCCGACGAGCCGTTCGGGGCGCTGGACGCGCTCACCCGGATACGTATGCACGCCCTCCTGCGGGAGTTGTGGGAACGGCACCGGCCGTCCGTCCTGCTCGTCACGCACGACGTGGACGAGGCGATCGTGCTGGCCGACCGGGTGCTCGTGCTGGACGAGGGCCGCATCGGCCTCGACCTGGCCATCGACCGCCCGCACCCGCGCTCGTACCGGGACCCGCTGCTCGGCGAGTACCGGGAGCGCCTGCTGGCCGCGCTCGGCGTCACGGAGGACCACGGCGCCGGGGACGAGCGGGACGCCCGGCAGGAGGCGGCCCGGTGACACAGCGCCTGCTCCATCTGAACGCCTTCCTCATGAGCACCGGCCACCACGAGGCCTCCTGGCGGCTGCCGGAGAGCG
The DNA here is from genome assembly GCF_014651055.1 of Streptomyces fructofermentans. Lineage (GTDB taxonomy): Bacteria > Actinomycetota > Actinomycetes > Streptomycetales > Streptomycetaceae > Streptomyces > Streptomyces fructofermentans. The sequence goes on along the minus strand of NZ_BMWD01000006.1, from coordinate 194,698 downwards.
ACCCGTACGCGAGCGTCGACCTCGCGCACTACCGCGAGCTCGCCCGGATCGCCGAACGCGGCACCTTCGACTCGCTGTTCCTCGCCGACGGCCCGGTGCTGTTCAGCGACGTCGGCCAGCGGCCCTCCGGTGTGCTGGAACCCCTCACCCTGCTCACCGCGCTGGCCACGGCCACGGAGCACATCGGTCTGATCGCCACGGCGTCGACGTCGTACAACTCCCCCTACAACCTGGCCCGCAGACTCGCCTCGCTGGACCACGTCAGCGGTGGGCGGGCCGGCTGGAACATCGTCACGACCGCGGGCAGCGAGGCGGCCCGCAACTTCGGCCTCGACGCCGAGCCCGTGCACGCGTCCCGCTACGAGCGCGCGGCCGACTTCCTGGACGTGGCACTCAAGCTCTGGGACAGCTGGGAGGACGACCTGATCGTCGCGGACAAGGCGGCCGGGGTGTGGGGCGACGCCCGCAAGCTCCATCCGCCCCGGCACCGCGGCCCGTACTTCAGCGTCGAGGGGGCGCTCAACGTCCCGCGCTCCCCGCAGGGTTACCCGCTGCTCGTGCAGGCCGGGTCCTCGGAGAACGGCAAGCGGTTCGCCGCGCGGTACGCGGAGGCGGTCTTCACCGCCCAGCAGACGCTCGGGGACGCGCAGGACTTCTACGCCGACCTCAAGTCCCGTACGGCGCGCGAGGGCCGGGACCCCGGCCACATCAAGGTGCTGCCCGGGATCGTCCCGGTCGTCGGCTCCACCGAGGCCGAGGCGCTGCGGGACGCCCGCGTGCTGGAGGAGCACATCGTGTACGAGCACGGGCTGAACCGTCTCGAACACCTGCTGAACCTCCCGTCCGGCACCCTCGACCTCGACGCCGGGCTCCCCGCGGACCTGCCGCCGGACAGCGCCGTCGAGGGGTCGAGGAGCCGCTACGCGCTCGTGGTGGAACTGGCCGAACGCGAGCGGCTCACCGTCCGCGAGCTGATCGGGCGGCTCGGCGGCGGACGCGGCCACCTGACCTTCGCCGGCACCCCCGAGCAGGTCGCCGACACGATCGAGGAGTGGTTCCGGCAGGGCGCGGCCGACGGGTTCAACATCATGCCCGCCGTGCTCCCGTCCGGTCTCGGACGGTTCGTCGACCACGTCGTGCCGATCCTGCGCGCCCGCGGCCTGTTCCGCACGGAGTACGGACCGCGGCAGACCCTGCGGGAGCGGTACGGACTGCCGCGCCCCGCCAACCAGTACGCCTCCGCCCTCGCCTGAGGCACCCGTACGAGAACCGACCCCGTCCGAGAATCCCCCGGAAAGGACCGTTCCCCATGGCCGACCTCCAGATCCGCAAGGTCACCGCGCACATCGGCGCGCAGGTGTCCGGCGTCGACATCGCCAAGCCGCTGGACGACGACAGCGTGGGCGCGCTGCGCGCCGCCCTGAACGAGCACAAGGCGCTGGTCTTCGACGACGTCGACCTCGACGACGAGGGCCAGCAGGCGTTCGCCCGTCACTTCGGCGAGCTGACCACCGCCCATCCGACCGTGCCCGCGATCGACGGCGCGGCGAACGTGCTGCCCGTGGACAGCGAGCGCGGGCGCGCCGCCAACCACTGGCACACCGACGTCACCTTCGTGCTCAACCCGCCGCAGGCCAGCACCCTGCGCAGCATCACGCTGCCGCCGTACGGGGGCGAGACGCTGATCGCCAACTCGGCCGCCGCGTACCGCAGCCTCCCCGAGCCGCTGCGGCTGCTCGCGGACAGCCTGTGGGCCGAGCACACCAACGACTACGACTACGCGGTGCCGGAGGAGGAGGTGGACGAGCAACTGTCCTCCCAGCGGGCCCAGTTCACGTCCATCACCTACCGCACGGCCCACCCGGTCGTCCGGGTCCACCCGCTGACGGGTGAGCGCGGGCTGTTCATCGGCGGCTTCGCACAGCGCGTCGCGGGGCTGTCTGTGGGCGAGTCGCGCAAGATCCTCGACCTGCTCCAGGCGTACGTCACCCGCCCCGAGAACGTCCTGCGGCACCGCTGGTCCCCGAACCAGCTCGTCCTGTTCGACAACCGGATCACGCAGCACTACGCGATCGACAACTACGACGGGCTGCCCCGGCGGCTGCACCGCGTGACGGTGGCGGGCGACGTGCCGGTGGGCATCGGGGGTACCGCGAGCCGCTCGATCGCGGGCGACGCCTCGCACTACACGACGGTGGCCTGACCCCTTCCCGGGGTGACCGGAGTCTTACGTTCCGTATCGTGCGCGTCCGCATGCTGGGCGGCCTCCTCCCGCGACTGGGGAGGCTGCCCAGACTGTGGGCGTTTTTGCCCTCGCACGCAAGGGACCACCCCCCCCTCATGTCCCGTACCACCCCCGACACCGCGTCCGGCAGCGGCCAGGACACGGACGTCGCGCTCTCCCACGGCCTCAAGCAGCGCCATCTGTCCATGATCGCCCTCGGCGGTGTGATCGGCGCCGGCCTGTTCGTCGGCTCCGGCGCCGGCATCGCCGCGGCCGGTCCCTCGATCGTCGTCGCCTACGCCGTGTCCGGCCTGCTCGTCATGCTGGTGATGCGGATGCTCGGCGAGATGTCGGCCGCCCATCCGTCCTCCGGCTCCTTCTCCGCGCACGCCGAGAGAGCGATCGGACCCTGGGCGGGCTTCACCGCCGGCTGGTCGTTCTGGGTGCTGCTGTGCACGGCCGTCGGACTGGAGGGCATCGGCGCGGCGAAGATCGTCACCCGCTGGCTGCCCGGGACGCCCGAGTGGGCCTGGGTCGCGCTGTTCATGGTCGTGTTCTGCGTGGCGAACCTCGCCGCGGTGAAGAACTTCGGCGAGTTCGAGTTCTGGTTCGCCGCGCTGAAGGTGGGCGCGATCACGCTGTTCCTGGTGCTGGGCGTGCTGGCGATCGCCGGTGTCCTGCCGGGCACCGACTCCCCCGGGACGGCCCATCTGGGCGACTTCCTGCCGAACGGCGGCGAGGGGCTCGTGATCGGCCTGCTCGCCTCGGTCTTCGCGTACGGCGGACTGGAGACCGTCACCATCGCGGCGGCCGAGTCGCCCGACCCGGTCCGCGGTGTCGCGCGCGCCGTCCGCACCGCGATGTGGCGCATCGCGCTGTTCTACATCGGCTCGATGGCGGTCGTCGTCACCCTCGTCCCGTGGGACTCGAAGGCGGTCGTCGAGCAGGGCCCGTACGTCGCGGCCCTGGACCGGCTCGGCATCCCGGGCGCCGCCCGGCTGATGGACGTCGTCGTGCTGGTCGCCCTGCTCTCGGCCATGAACGCCAACATCTACGGCTCCTCGCGCATCGCGTACTCGCTGGTGGCGCGGGGCCAGGGCCCGAAGTCCCTCGGGAAGGTGTCGGCGGGTGTGCCGCGGGTCGCGGTGCTGGTCTCGTGCCTGGTCGGCTTCGGCTGCGTCCTGCTCAGCCACTGGCGGCCCGACGACGTCTTCCCGTGGCTGCTGAACATGATCGGGGCCGTGATCCTGGTCGTCTGGATCTTCATCGCGGTCTCGCAGCTCCGGCTGCGGCGCGCCCTGGAGCGCGAGTCGCCCGAGAGGCTGACCGTCCGGATGTGGGCGTTCCCCGTACTGACCTGGGTGGCGCTGGCGGGCATGGCCGCGATCCTCGTCCTGATGGCGCGGGAGCCGGACACGCGGGTGCAGCTCTACTCGACCGGCGCGATGACGCTGGTCCTCGCGCTCGTCGGGTACGCGCGCCAGCGGGCCCGCGCCGCGCGCTGACCGCTCCCCGTTCCGGAACGGCCTCGCGCCCCCGAAACGGGAAGGGGTCCCCGCGAGGCCGAGCCTCGCGGGGACCCCTTCCCTTTCGCCGGGCGGCCGACGGCGCCGGGGGGGCGACACGGGCCGGGCAGCGGCCCGGACACTGTCGGTGGCCGCGATTTCCGTGCATGGTGGCTCGATGGCGAACGAAAGAGTGTTCCGCTGTTTCACCTGCCGCACCTACGAGGCCCACCGACCGCCCGCCGGGGAGCCCGAGCGCCGCTGGCTCCGGGAGCTCACCGGCAAGAAGTACGTCGACGACTACTGGATGTGCACCAGGGGCGAGTGCCGCAACGTCCGCTACGCCTGGGACGACGACCCCTTCGACCCACCGCTGCGGATGCCCGAGTTCGACTGACCGGCCGCCGCCCAGGTGTCCGTGGGCGACCACCGTCGCAGTCGCATTCGCAGGCGGTCGCCGCCGCGGGCAGCAGCCGCGGGCCGCTGCTAGAGGTTGCTGAAGTCCGGACCCTTGGTACGGCTGCGCTTGATCTCGTAGAAGCCGGGCACGGAGGCGACGAGCAGCGTGCCGTCCCACAGCTTGGCGGCCTCCTCGCCCTTGGGGGCCGGGGTGACGACCGGCCCGAAGAACGCCACCTGGCTGCCGTCGGCGCCCGGTACGGCGATCACCGGGGTGCCGACGTCCTGTCCGACCTTGTCGATGCCCTCCTGGTGGGAGGCGCGCAGCTCTGCCTCGTACGGGGTGCTGTCCCAGTGGTCCATGAGGGACTCGGGGAGCCCGACCTCCTTGACGGCGGCGGCCACCACCGCCTTCTCGGGGCCCTCGCCCTGGTTGTGGATGCGCGTGCCGAGCGCGGTGTAGAGGTCACCGAGCACCTCGGGGCCGTGCTCCTGCTGGGCCGCGATGACGACGCGGACAGGACCCCACGCCTTGGTGGAGAGCATCTCCCGGTACTCCTCGGGCAGCTCGTCCAGCTTCGGCTCGTTCAGCACGGCGAGGCTCATGAGGTGCCACCGGACCTCGATGTCCCGGACCTTCTCCACCTCCAGGACCCACCGCGAGGTCATCCACGCCCAGGGGCACAGCGGGTCGAACCAGAAATCGACGGGGGTCTTGACGGGGGTCTGCTCGGACATGGCTCTCCTAGTCGGGGCGATTCGAGGGTCCTCGATGCACGTCTCCACAGGTGCAACGCAACCGGTCACCCGTGCCATTCCCGGGTGTCCGCCGTCAGGGGCACATGGCAGGATCGGTCCTGTTCACACGAACCCAAGACACGACGAGGGAGTGCCGCCCGTGCCCGGTGAGAATCTGTCCCGCGACGAGGCCCGCGAGCGGGCGGCACTGCTGTCCGTGGAGGGATACGAGGTGTCCCTGGACCTGCGGTCGGCGATCGGCGGACCGGACACCGGGCCGCGGACGTTCCGGTCGGTGACGACGATCCGCTTCCGCAGCGCCGAACCGGGCGCCACCAGCTTCGCCGACCTGATCGCCCCGAGCGTCACGGCGGTCTCCCTGAACGGCCGGGACCTCGACCCGGGCGCCGTCTTCGACGGCACCCGCATCCTCCTGGAGGACCTGGCCGAGGACAACGAGCTGGTGGTCGACGCCCAGTGCGCGTACAGCCGCACCGGCGAGGGCATGCACCGCTTCGTCGACCCGGAGGACGGCGAGGTCTACCTCTACACGCAGTACGAGCCCGCCGACTCCCGCCGTGTCTTCGCCAACTTCGAGCAGCCCGACCTCAAGGCTCCGTACCGCTTCGACGTGCGGGCACCCGAGGGCTGGGTCGTGTGGAGCAACGGCGTCGGCGAACTCACCGACGGCGTGTGGGAGTTCGCCGAGACCAAGCCCATCTCCACGTACATCACGGCCGTCGTCGCCGGCCCGTACCACTACGTGACGGACACCTACGAGCGGGTCTTCGAGGACGGGACGCGGCTGGAGATCCCCCTCGGCGCGCTGTGCCGCAAGGGCCTGGCCCGGCACTTCGACTCGGACGACGTCTTCCGGGTGACCAAGCAGGGGCTCGACTTCTTCCACGACCACTTCGACTTCCCCTACCCCTTCGGGAAGTACGACCAGGCGTTCGTGCCGGAGTACAACCTCGGCGCGATGGAGAACCCGGGCTGTGTGACCTTCCGCGAGGAGTTCATCTTCCGCGGCAAGGTGACGCAGGCGGCGTACGAGCGCCGCGCCAACGTCATCCTGCACGAGATGGCGCACATGTGGTTCGGCGACCTGGTGACCATGGTGTGGTGGGACGACCTGTGGCTCAAGGAGTCCTTCGCGGACTTCATGGGGACCTTCTCCATGGTCGAGGCGACCCGCTTCACGGACGGCTGGATCACCTTCGCCAACAACCGCAAGGCCTGGGCGTACCGCGCCGACCAGCTGCCCTCCACGCACCCGGTCACGGCCGACATCCGCGACCTGGAGGACGCCAAGCTCAACTTCGACGGGATCACGTACGCCAAGGGCGCCTCCGTCCTCAAGCAGCTCGTCGCGTACGTCGGGCGGGACGCCTTCCTGGAGGGCGCGCGCCGCTACTTCAAGCGCAACGCGTACGGGAACACCCGCCTCGGCGACCTGCTGTCGGTGCTGGAGGAGACCAGTGGACGCGACATGGCCGCCTGGTCGCGCTCCTGGCTGCAGACCGCGGGCGTCAACTCCCTCACCCCGCAGGTCATCCTGAGCGCGGAGGGACGCGTCACCGAGCTGGCGATCCTCCAGGAGGCCGCCGAGTCGCACCCCGAACTGCGGCCGCACCGCGTGGCGGTGGGGCTCTACCGCCGCCAGGACGCGGACGGCTCGCTCGTGCGGTACGCGCGCGCCGAGGTCGACGTCGACGGACCGCGCACGGTCGTCGGGGAACTGGTCGGCGCGGACGCGCCCGAGCTGGTCCTCGTCAACGACGACGACCTCACGTACTGCAAGATCCGTTTCGACGAGGGCTCGCTCGACACCCTGCGGGCCCGGCTCGGCGACCTCACCGACCCGCTCGCCCGCGCCCTGTGCTGGTCGGCGCTGTGGAGCCTCACCCGTGACGCGCTGATGCCCGCGCGGGACTTCGTCGACCTGGTGCTGCGCTTCGCGGGCCGGGAGTCCGACATCGGCGTGCTCCAGATGCTGCACGCGTGGGCCGAGTCGGCGCTCACCCACTACGCGGCCCCCGCCTGGCGGGCGGAGGGCGCGCGGCTGCTCGCCGAGGGCGCGCTGCGTGAGCTGCGGCTCGCCGAGCCCGGCAGCCAGCACCAGCTCACCTGGGCCCGCTTCTTCGCGTCGGTCGCCTCGGACGCGGCCGATCTCCAGTTGCTCGAAGGGCTGCTGGAGGGCACGGCGAAGATCGACGGGCTCGATGTCGACCAGGAGCTGCGCTGGGCGTTCCTGGAGCCGCTGGCCGCGCACGGCGCCGCCGACGAGGCCGTCCTCACCGCCGAACTGGCCAGGGACGACACCGCGTCGGGCAAGCGGCACCAGGTGCGCTGCCTGGCGGCCAGGCCCTCGGCCGCCGTCAAGGCGCAGGCGTGGGCGGCGGTCGTCGAGTCGGACGCGCTGTCCAACGCGCTGGTCGAGGCGACGATCGCGGGCTTCGCCCAGCCGTCGCAGCGGGAGCTGACAGCCCCCTACACCTCGAAGTACTTCGAGGCGATCGGGCGGGTCTGGGCCGAGCGGTCCATCCAGATCGGCATGGACGTGGTCAGGGGCCTGTTCCCGTCCCTCCAGGCCTCGCAGGAGACGCTGGACGCGACCGACGCCTGGCTCCGCTCCCACGAGGACGCCCCGCCCGCGCTGCGGCGGCTGGTCCTCGAGGCGGGCGACGACCTGGCGCGCGCGCTGCGCGGACAGGCGTGCGACGTGGCGGCCGGCTGAGCCGGTTGACGGAAAGCTGCCGATAACAGTTACGGAATGCAGCTAATCGACGCCGTAACCCCCGGACGGACCAGGGGGTTTCGGCAGTCGAACGTCTGCACTTTAGGACGGGCTCGTCCGGTTTTGCCTACGGGCGTGTAACAGCGGTTAGGGGTGGGGGCGGCGGCGGGAAACCCCGGGGCATGAACCACGACACCCCGCTCTCCCCCCGCCCCCTCCGCCATGTGCCCGACGTCCAGCAGCGCGTGCTGACCTCCGCCCAACTGCGGTCGCACGGGGTGACCGCCGCGGACACCAACGCGCGGTGCCGGCCGGGCGGCCCCTGGCAGCAGCTCCTGCCGGGCGTGTTCCTGCTCCGCCCGGGCCCGGCCACCGGCGAGGAGCGGCTGCACGCGGCCCTCATGTACGCGGCGCGCTGCCCCGCTCCCCACGCGTCGGTGCCCGCGCAGCCCGGCGCGGGCGAACCGCACGGACCCCGGCAGTACGCGGAGGCGATGGTCACCGGGCTCGCGGCGCTCACCCTGCACCGCTTCTCCTGCGCTCCCCCGCTGCTGTCCCTGGACCGCGTCGACGTGCTCGTCCCGCGGCTGCGCCGGCTGCGCTCGACGGGCTGCGTGCGGATCGTGCGCACCGCGGGCCTGCCCGAGCCCGAGCAGGTCGCCGGCCTGCCGGTGGCACCCGTGCCGCGCGCCCTGGCCGACGCGGTCGCGGACCTCACGGACGCGGACGCGGTGCGCCGGCTGCTGACCGAGGCGGTGCGCGGCGGCCACTGCGACCCGGCCGCCGTCGTACGGGAGCTGACCCAGGCCCGGCTGCTGGGCCGTCCGCACGTCGTGGACGCCGTGGACTCGCTCGTCGCGGAGGGCCGCTCCGTCGCCGAGGAGCGCCTGTACCTGCTGGTCCGCGAGTACGGCCTGCCGGACCCGGTCTGGAACGTGGACCTGCGGCTGCCGGGCGGCCCGCACCTGGGCGGCGTCGACGCGTACTGGCCCGACCAGGCCGTCGCCCTCGAACTGGACACCCGGACGCCCCGGCAGGACGAGGACGCCGCGTGGTCCGAGTGCGCCCGCAGGCGCGAGCACATGGAGCGGCTCGGCATCACGGTCGTGCACGTCACTCCGAGGAAGCTGCGGGAGTCGGCGGAGCAGCAGGCGGCAGTCGTGCGGACCGCTCTGACGGCCTCGGGGGACCGCGACCCGGCCGCGTACGTCGTGGTGGTTCCCCGGTAGTGGCGGACCGGGGCCCCTGCACGCGCACTCGGGAACGGGAGGCGCGGGGTGCGGGGCGCGGGGCGCTAGGAGGGGCCGTGCGGAGGTGCCACCGAGGTCCGTCGGCCCCTCCTCGTGCCGGGGCGGGTCCCGCGGACGTGGCGGGCACGACGGTCCGGCGGGTGTGTCGGGCCCGCCGGACCGGCCGGTGCGGTGGTCAGCTCTTCCTCAGGACCAGTTCCGTGTTCCGGTCGCCCGCCCGCCCGTTCAGGTCGGCGCGCGCGCCGGGGGCGTTGAAGGACAGCTCCCGGTAGAGGGCGGCAAGGCCCGTCTGGGAGAGGTCGGCGAAGTCCGTGCGGTGCGGGGCGCCCGACTCGATCAGCGTCGTGAACAGCGAGAGCGTGCCGTCGTGGTTGTCGACGATCTCGATGACCCGGGCGAGCTGCGGGAAGTCGACGTGCGAGGCGGTGGAGACCTCCCAGAAGGAGCGGCCGTCCGGGGCGGGGTGCGGGGTGATGTCGTTCTTGTGGCTGTGGCCGTTCACCCAGGCCAGCACCGGGCGGTGGGCCCCGAGCAGGGCGAGCACCTCGTCCCCGCCGTGCCGCCGCTCCCCCGGGTGCGCCGGGTCCTCGCGGAGGTTGCGCATCGTCCTGCTGGTGTGGTGGCTGAAGACGACGACGTGCTCCTTGTCCGTCTCCGCGGCCCTGAGGGTGCGCTCCAGCCACCTGAGCTGGGCGGTGCCGAGCGAGCCCTCGTAGTGGCCGCCCGGGTCGGTGGTGTCGAGGCTGACGCCCAGCAGGCCGTCCGCGATGCGGAAGGTGTAGTACTGGGTCCCCGCGTCGATGTTGGCCTGCGAGTAGCCGTGTCCGGTGGGCCCCGCGCCGGTGTGCGCGGGGTCGAGGTGGGCCCGGAGGTACTCGGCGGGGGTGAAGGGGGCGCGGCGCTCGTCCGGGGTGACCGAACGCATCTCGCGCCTACGGGACTTGAGCATCTCCCGGAAGCCCGCTCCCTTGGGGTCGCGGCCCTTCCTGACGTTCTTCCAGAGCGCGGCGCCGACCTGTTCGTCCAGTGCCATCAGCTTCCTGCCGCCCACCGCGAAGTCGGTGAGGAACGAGTCGCCGGGCGCGTAGCAGCCGCCGGGCAGCGAGTCGTGGTTGCCGACCGTCGAGTACCAGGGCAGGTTGAGGCCGGGGCTGCGCAGTTCGCGGATCGCGGCGGCGAGGAAGCCGTCGACGCGCGGGAACCCGAGCTGCTTGTCGGCGTCGCGCAGGGCCGCGTCCGGCTGCCAGTACAGCTTGAGGCCGCTGTCCTGGACGCCCTCGTAGCGGTCCGGGTCGCCGGAGTTGGGGGTGATGCGGCCGCCGCTCATCACCTTCAGGAACCAGTCGAGTTCCGTCCTGGCGTTGTTGTCCGTGTTGTCGCCGGTGGTCATCACGAAGTGCAGCGGTGAGCCGGTGATCGGGGCTCCCCGCAGCGCGTTGACGCGCTCCACGAGGGAGACCGCGCCGGCCACCGACAGGGACTCCTGCGGACGCCAGGCGCTGGCGGTCTGCGCCCGCAGGTACTCGTACCGCAGCGGGTGCTGGACGTCGACCAGGTGCAGGTCGGTGAACTGCACGAACGAGGCGAGCGCGGTACGCCGCCCGGCGCGGCCCGCCCGGGGCGCGGCGAGTTCGCCGCGTACGACGCGGGGCCAGGCGGGTCCGTCGCCGAGCCGCCGGAAGCCCGATCCGGGACGCGGTGCGGCGACGCTCGCGAGAGTGGTGCCGCGGGTGTACGGGGCCAGGGGCGCGGCCGGCGCGCGCCGGGAGGCGGCGGCGGGCGAACCGTGGGCGGTGGTGGCGGTACCGGCCGCGGCCTCGGCCTCGCCGGCGGGTGGACGCAGCGCGAAGCCGAGGCCCGCGGAGAGGGACACGGCCCCGGTGGCGGCCAGGAAGGCGCGGCGGTCACGGACAGTGGAGGTGGCGACAGAGCGTATGCGCGGCATGGCGCGGTCTCCCCGAGTGCGAACGCGTCGGCAGTGGTCGCGGGGAGTCCGGCTGACGGACTCCCCGCTCACTCCGGATCGTTGGCATCGGGGATGACCTGGGCGTTAACTGGGCCGCAACGGGCGACACCGATCACCGTACGTGGATCTCGGCCCGCCCCGCGCGTCCACCGAGCCCTCGCGGAACCGAGGGGAGGCGGTCACTCCGTGTTCATGTCGCGGGGTAGGGGCGGGGTCCGCCCGTCCGCGGGGCCCTCCTGGAACTCGGGAATCCCCGTCACGCGGCCGGCCGCGGGCCGCTCCCGCCAGAGGGCGAGACCGACGTCGACGAGGCCCACCCGGTCCAGCGCGGGCACGTCGTCGAGGGGGTGCCAGGCCGCCATGTCGGTGGAGCCGTCCGTCTCGTTGCGCAGTTCGCCGCCGGTCACCCGGACCTCGTAGACGATCCGCAGGCCCTGGAAGTCGACGGCGGTGCCCAGGCGGCGCGGATGGCTGCGCCGGAACGAGTCGACGCCGAGGAGCGCGAGCGGCTCGACGGCGTAGCCGGTCTCCTCCTCGGCCTCCCGGACCACGGTGTCGTACGGGTCCTCGCCGTGGTCCATTCCGCCGCCGGGAAGGGTCCATCGCCTGCGGCCGTCGCGCGACACCCAGCGCGCGAGGAGCATCCGCCCGTCCCGCACACACACGGCGTAGGCCGCCACCCTCAACTCCTTGTGCATGCGCCGACGTTAGGCCAAGGCGGGTCGCACGTCCCGGTTTGGCCGGAGATCCACCGCATGACGTATGGCGGAATTACGCCATGGACACCTCACGCCACGGTCAACCCTCCCCAAACGTGCGCCTCTTGGGTAAAGCTGAGCGATCATCCGGGTTCACATACCGGACTGATGTGATCGATCCGATCGCCAACGCTCCATTCCTTTACCTACAAGGATGCTGATGACCCCCAACCCTCAGCGTGCTCCGATCACCGGAGCGAGACGCGCGGCACGCATCGCCGTGGCCGCCGGACTCGTGGCCGCGCTCTCCGCGGCCGGGCCGATACCCATGGCCTTCTCCGCGGACGATCCGGGCACACCCGCCGACGCGGCCGTCAAGTCCGCGACCGGCAAGCTCGGTTCTGCCGACGCCGACCTCCTCACGGAGGCCGTGGCGAACGGCGACAAGAACGTCACGATGATGATCGCCACCGCCCCCGGGCAGACCGAGCAGGTCGCCGACCAGCTCGACGCGGTGCGCGGCGGCTCCGTGGGCCGCACCTACGACAAGCTCGGCTACGTCCGCGCCACCGTCCCCACCGCCAGGGCCGAGGCGGCCATCGCGGCGGCCTCGAAGCTCTCCTCCGTGCACGGCATCGACCTGCGGCAGGAGATCGCGCTGGACGACCCGACGCCCTCCGCCGACCGGGCCAAGGGCGCCAAGGCGGCCCCGACGGCGGGCACCTACCCCGCCCCCGGGAAGAACACCCCCGCGGAGAACCCGTACAACCCGTCCTTCGAGACGGGTGCGGTCGACTTCGTGGCGGACCACCCGAAGGCGGACGGCCGCGGCATCACCATCGGCATCCTCGACTCCGGTGTCGACGTGGCGCACCCCGCGCTCCAGAAGACCACGACCGGCGAGCGCAAGATCGTCGACTGGGTGACGGCGACCGACCCGCTGGTGGACGCCGACGCGACCTGGCGCGCGATGGTCAACGCCCGTTCCGGCCCGGCCTTCTCCTTCGACGGCGAGAGCTGGAAGTCCCCGGCCGGCGACTACGCGGTCAGCCGCTTCCGCGAGTCGGCGTCCGTCGGCGGCGACGCGAACGGCGACCTGAACCGCGACGGCGACACGACCGACAGCTGGGGCGTGCTGTACGACGCCGCGGCCGGCACGGTCCGCGTCGACCTGAACGACAACAACGACTTCACCGACGACGAGACGATGAAGCCGTACAAGGACGGCTACCAGATCGGCTACTTCGGTACCGACAACCCGGCGACGGACGTCGTCGAGCGGGTGCCGTTCGTCGTGGAGATCCGCAAGGACGTCCCGATGGACCCGCTGGGCGGGACCTGGGTCGGCAAGAAGTCGGACTTCGTCAACATCGGCATCATCGAGTCCGAGCACGGCACGCACGTCGCCGGCATCACCGCCGCCAACAAGCTGTTCGGCGGCCGGATGAACGGCGCCGCGCCCGGCGCGAAGCTCGTCTCCTCCCGCGCCTGCACCTGGTCCGGCGGCTGCACGAACGTGGCGCTCACCGAGGGCATGATCGACCTCGTCGCCAACCGCGGCGTCGACATCGTCAACATGTCGATCGGCGGCCTGCCCGCGCTCAACGACGGCAACAACGCCCGCGCCGAGCTCTACACGCGCCTCATCGACACCTACGGCGTCCAGCTCGTCATCTCGGCCGGCAACTCCGGCCCCGGTGCCAACACCATCGGCGACCCGGGCCTGGCCGACAAGGTCATCTCGGTCGGCGCGTCCATCTCCAAGCAGACCTGGGCCGCCAACTACGGCTCGGCCGTGGAGAAGAAGTACGCGATGATGCCCTTCTCCTCGCGCGGACCGCGCGAGGACGGCGGCTTCACGCCGACGCTGACCGCGCCCGGCGCGTCGATCAACACCACGCAGACCTGGCTGCCCGGCGGCCCGGTCGCCGAGGCCGGCTACTCCCTGCCGGCCGGCTACTCGATGCTGCAGGGCACCTCGATGGCGTCCCCGCAGGCCGCGGGCGCCTCCGCACTGCTGCTGAGCGCCGCGAAGCAGCGCGGCACCGACCTCACCCCGGCCACCCTGCGCACCGCGCTGGCCTCCACCGCCGACCACATCAGCGGTGTGCAGGCGTACGCGGAGGGCGCCGGCCTGATCAACGTCCCCGACGCCTGGGACTCGATCCGTGACGGTGCCACCGCCCACACCTACGCGGTGAAGGCCCCGGTCGACACCGCGATCGACTTCGCGCTCAAGGACCCGGGCTTCGGCACCGGCATCTACGACCGCGAGGGCGGTCTGCGCGTCGGGCAGAAGAAGACGTACGACGTCACCATCACCCGCACCTCCGGAGCCGACCGTGCCGTCCGGCACGAACTGCACCTGGAGAACAACAGGGACGACACCTTCCGGATCGTCGGCAGCGACGAGGTCTCGCTCCCGCTGAACAGGCCGGTGACCGTCAAGATCGCCGCCAAGCCGGAGAACTCCGGCCTCAGCAGCGCGATCCTGGAGGTCGACGACCCGCGCACCGAGGGCGTCGACAAGCAGGTCCTGAGCACCGTGGTCGCCTCCGCGCCGCTCAAGTACACCTACTCCGCGTCGGGTTCGGTGCAGCGCAACAACCACAAGTCGTACTTCGTGACCGTCCCCGAGGGCGCCAAGACCCTCCAGGTCGCGATCGGCGGGCTGAAGGGCCTGAGCCAGACCCGGTTCATCGCCATCCACCCGTACGGCGTCCCGGTCGACGTCACCTCGACGCCGAACTGCTACAACAACTACCTCGACGGCAACGGCTGCCGCCCCGACCTGCGCTCGTACAGCGACCCGCAGCCGGGCGTCTGGGAGATCGAGGTCGAGTCGCGCCGTACGTCGCCGCTGCTCGACAACCCGTACAAGCTGGACGTCGAGGTGCTGGGCGCCGACTTCGACCCGGCCGTCGTGACCGTCCCCGAGGCCAAGGTCGGCACCCCGGCCCCGGTCTCCTGGAAGGTGACGAACAAGCTCGTGGCGATCGACGGCTCGCTCAAGGGCGGCCCGCTCGGCTCCTCGAAGTCCTCCCGGCCGACCATCGCCCAGGGCGCCACGGACACCACCACGGTGGACGTGCCCGCGGGCGCCGGTTCGCTCGACGTGTCGATCGGCAACGTCTCGGACGCGGCCGCCGACCTCGACCTCACGGTCTACGACGCCACCGGCAAGGTGGTCGGGCAGTCGGCCGACGGCGACTCCGAGGAGGCCGTCTCCGTCAAGTCGCCCGCCGCCGGCACGTACACCGTCGAGGTCGCCGGCTACTCGGTCCCGGCGCAGACCACCGCGTACGACTACCTCGACGTGTACTTCGCGCCCTCGCTCGGGCAGGTCGAGGTCGACGCGACGCCCGTGAAGCTCGCCACCGGGGCCTCGGCCCCGGTCGCGGCGAAGGTCGTCGCGAACGCCGCGCCGCCGGAGGGCCGGACGTTCTTCGGCCGCGTGCAGCTCGTGAACGCGCGGGGCACGGTGGCCGGCACCGGCAGCGTGCTGATCGAGAAGGTCGTGCCGTAGCACCTGGTACGTCCTGAAACGCCCGGGGCGGGCGTCCGGTCCACCGGACGCCCGCCCCTTCCGTTCCCCCGGCCGGTTCCCCCCGGACCGGCCACGGACCGGCCCACGCCGGGCGGCTCTCCCGGACCGGCTGTCCTGGTCGGCGGAACCGGCCGGAGGGCCCCGGGGGGGCCTTCCCCGGACGTCAGGGGCCGCCTTCCGTCCCGCCTTCCGTCCCGTCCGGGCAAGGGACGCCCCGGGCGCCCGGCAGCGCCCTCAGGATGTCCTTGCGGGCGTCGCCGACACCCCAGCCGGTCTCCCAGTCCTGCCGCTCCTGCGGGTTCACCGGCACCCTGACCAGGGTGTACATGCCGACCTTCAGGTCCTCGCGGGCACTGTCCGCGAGGGTGACGGCGATCGTCGGGTGGTCCGCCACGGACCGCTCCGGCCGGTAGTAGTGCTTCACCTTCAGGACGACGCTCACCGTGTCGTCGGCCGTGGGCGTGATGCTCCGCACGGTTCCCTCGACGAGGACCTTCGAGCACGCGATGTGCCTCTCGGGCGAGTACTCCGCCCGGCCGCCGTCCAGGCTGCCGCCCGCCTTGGAGTCGGCCTGGCTGCTCTCCGCCTTCGAGACGTCCGCGTCGCCGGCCCCGTTCTGACCGAGCCACACCAGCCCGCCGAGGACCGTCGTCGCCGTCGCCACCGCGAGCGCGCCCACGGCGACGGCCGCGTAGCGCCGGACCCGGTGGCGCCCGGCCGGCCCCGTACGCCCCGGCGGTCCGGCGCGCCGCGGCGCGGTGGCCGTCCCGGACGTGCCCGCCTTCCTGAGAGCCGTGCCCCTCCCGGACGGACCGTCCGGGTCCCCCCGGCCGACCTCGCCGTCCGGGCCGCCCGGAATCTCGGGACCGTCCGGACTCCCGGGGGTGTCCCGGTGCGCGACCCCGGCCCCGTTCACGGGGGCCCGGGTGTCCCGCTGCTCGCCGGCGCCGTCGTGCGCGGCCGACCCGCGCCCTACCGGGGCGGTGTGCCGGACCCGCCCGTTCAGCACGGGCCGGCCCGTCCGCTCCGGAGCCGTGTCCGCGGCGTCCGTGTGCGCGGGCTCCACGTGGATCGCGTCCGTGTGCGTCGCGTCCACCTGGGCGGACCGGCCCGCGTCCCCGGAGTCCGCGCGGCCCGGGTCCACGTGCCCGGGGTCCGCCGAGCGCTCGGTGCGCTCTGTGCGCTCCGTGCGCTCTGCGTGCTCTGTGCGCTCTGTGCGCTCTGTGCGCTCTGTGCGCTCTGTGCGCTCTGCGTGCTCGCTCTCCGCGGCGAGGGTGTCGCCCATGAGTTTGAGCTGTTCCCTGAGCAGGGCCACGTCGGCGACCGCCGCCCGGTGCTCCGCCGCGAACTCCGCGTCGTCGCCCGCCCCCTCGGGCAGGGGCTCGTCGGTGAGCGCGGCCAGCAGCGCGTCGATTCCCTCGTACTCGGCCACGTCACACCACCTCGTCCTCGTGCAGGCGGGCGCGCAGCGCGCGGACCGCCGTGTGCAGCCTGCTCTTGACCGTGCCCTCCGGAATGCCGAGCTCCTCGGCGATCCCCCGCACGGGCAGGTCGGCGTAGAAGCGCAGCACGAGGATCTGCCGCTGGGCGTCCGGCAGTTCGTCCAGGCCCTGGGCCACGGCGAGGGACAGCACCTTCGTGTCGTCGCCCGTCGAGTGCTCCGGGTGCTCCGCGTGCCTCAGCGAGGCCAGGCGCTCGCCTATCCGCTCCTGGCGGCGCCTGGCCCGGTGCCAGTCCATCGCCAGGTTCGAGGCGACCACCGCGGCCCACGCGGACACGTCACGCGGGGCCTCCGTGCCGCTCGCCGCGCGCTCCAGGAGCCGCAGGCGTACCTGCTGCACCCCGTCCGGCAGGTCCGCCTGCGGCACCCCGCCGAGCGCGAGCACCGCCCGCACCCGGCGCTCCTGAGCCGCGTCCAGTGGGTCGTCGGGGCCTCCCCCGGCCCCGGCCCCCTGGACGCGGCGGGCCATTCTGCGCAGCACAGCCACCCCTCCCCTCGCCGCGTTTCCCCTAAGACGCCGGCGCCGCGCGAAACGTTCGAGCGGATTTCGCGGGCCCCGGGGCCACATCCTGCACCCCGGCCCCGCGCTGCCGACCACCCGGCCGTACGCGGGCCGTGCACCCGGCCGTACGTGGCCGTGCGCGGCGCTGCCACGCCCGTTCCCGGCGGACCCCCGCGGCCGTGACGTGTCCCACTCCGTGAGCCGGACGGCAAAGGATTGGACAGGCGGGCCCGGGTGAGACGCATCATGGAAGCGCTGGACCACGCGAAACGTACGCAAAGGGAGTCGCCGTGAAGGTCGGAATCGTCGGAGCCACCGGTCAGGTCGGCACGGTCATGCGCAGGATCCTGGTCGAGCGGGACTTCCCGGTCACCGAGCTGCGCCTGTTCGCCTCGGCCCGTTCGGCCGGTTCGGTCGTCGACGGTGTGACCGTGGAGGACGCCTCCACGGCCGACTACTCCGGCCTGGACATCGTCCTGTTCTCCGCGGGCGGCGCCACCTCGAAGGCCCTCGCCGAGAAGGTGGCCTCCCAGGGTGCCGTGGTGATCGACAACTCCTCCGCCTGGCGCCGGGACCCGGACGTACCGCTGGTGGTGTCCGAGGTGAACCCGCACGCGATCGCCGACCGGCCCAAGGGGATCATCGCCAATCCGAACTGCACCACGATGGCCGCGATGCCCGTGCTGAAGCCGCTGCACGAGGAGGCGGGCCTGGAGGCGCTGGTCGTCGCCACGTACCAGGCGGTGTCGGGGTCCGGTGTGTCCGGTGTCGCCGAGCTGCACGGCCAGGCGCAGAAGGTCGTCGCGGACGCCGACAGGCTGACGCACGACGGGTCGGCGGTGGACTTCCCCGAGCCGCAGGTCTACCAGCGGCCCATCGCCTTCAACGTCGTCCCGCTGGCCGGCTCCGTCGTCGACGACGGGCTCAACGAGACCGACGAGGAGCAGAAGCTCCGCCACGAGTCCCGCAAGATCCTGGAGATCCCGGGGCTCAAGGTGTCCGGCACGTGTGTCCGGGTTCCGGTCTTCTCGGGCCACTCCCTCCAGGTCAACGCCCGTTTCGCGCGGCCCCTCACGGCCGAGCGGGCCACCGAGCTGCTCGGCGGGGCGCCGGGTGTCGCGCTCTCCGACATCCCGACCCCGCTGCAGGCCGCCGGGCAGGACCCGTCCTTCGTGGGCCGCATCCGCGCGGACGAGACCGTCGAGCACGGGATCGCGCTGTTCGTCTCCAACGACAACCTCCGCAAGGGGGCCGCGTTGAACGCGGTGCAGATCGCGGAGCTCGTGGCTGCCGAGCTTCGCGGCTGAGGCCGCGGTCTTTCCTGCCTTCCGGGGGCGGTCACCTTTGCGGTGGCCGCCCCCCGTTGCGTGCCGCGGCCCGGGGGCCCTGGGGCGCCTCGTCCGTCGGGTGCCGCGCCGTTCTGGCTGGGCGCGCCGTTCCCCGCGCCCCCGAGGTGGGGGCCTGGGGCGCCTCGTTCCTCGGGTGCCGCGTCCTTGTGGCTGAGCGCGCCGTTCCCCGCGCCCCTCAGGTGGGGGCCTGGGGCGCCTCGTTCCTCGGGTGCCGCGCCGTTGTGGGTGAGCGCGCCGTTCCTCGCGCCCCCGAGGTGGGGGCCTGGGGTGCCGCGTCGTCGGGGGTGGGTGGTGGTTTGTCGTGCGGGGGGTCAGGGGGTTCTGCGTATCTCGTAGAGGAAGCAGCCGTACTCGACGGCGCGGACGTGGACCGCGGCCACCTCGGGGTCGGCGAACGCCTCGGCGAACGCGGCCGTGAAGTCGGCCTCCGCCGCCGGCGCCCCGACCAGGCGGCCGCCGAGTATCCGGCCGTCGGCCGCGTACCGCCGCACCGTCCGGTGGGCGCCCGTGAACGGGACCGCCTCCGTCTCCGGGCCCTCGCACTCCAGCGCGTGGACGAACACCGGCCCCTGCTCGTCGTAGGCGCCCGGATCGGCACCCGTCAGCGCGGCCCAGCGGCGCAACGGGGCGTACGACACGAGGGCGATGCGTTCCCCCGGCCTGCTGCGGCGCAGGCAGCAGCGCAGCGGGGCGCCGCCCTCCTCGTCGGTCAGGGGACGCGCGACGCGCCCCGCGTCGTCGGTGACGCGCAGTTCCTCGAGTGCTTCGGGCGGGACGGGTCGCGGAGTGTGTGTCGCCATGTCACCAGCCTCGCCGTCCGGGGACCCGGCCACCGGCGGGAAACGGACATCGCATTCCCCGCAGCTCCCGTGGAAGGATGGCGCAACCCACACATAACGAGGAGATGACCGCGTGCCTGGCACAAACCTGACCCGCGAAGAGGCACAGCAGCGGGCGAAGCTGCTCAGCGTTGACTCGTACGAGATCGATCTCGACCTCTCCGGCGCGCAGGAGGGCGGCACCTACCGGTCCGTGACCACGGTGCGCTTCGACTCGGCCGAGGGCGGCGCCGGGTCCTTCATCGACCTGGTGGCCCCGGCCGTCCACGAAGTCACGCTCAACGGCGACGCGCTCGACCCCGCCGAGGTCTTCCAGGACTCACGGATCGCGCTGGCCGGCCTGCTGGAGGGCCGCAACGTCCTGAGGGTCGTCGCGGACTGCGCCTACACGAACACCGGTGAGGGACTGCACCGCTTCGTCGACCCGGTCGACCAGCAGGCCTACCTCTACACGCAGTTCGAGGTGCCGGACGCCCGCCGCGTCTTCGCCTCGTTCGAGCAGCCCGACCTCAAGGCCACCTTCCGGTTCACCGTGAAGGCGCCCAGCGGCTGGACGGTCATCTCCAACTCGCCGACGCCCGAACCCAAGGACGACGTCTGGGAGTTCGAGCCGACCCCGCGCATCTCCACGTACATCACCGCGCTGATCGTCGGCCCGTACCACTCCGTGCACAGCGTGTACGAGAAGGACGGGCAGTCGGTGCCGCTCGGCATCTACTGCCGGCCCTCGCTGGCCGAGTTCCTCGACTCGGACGCGATCTTCGAGGTCACCCGGCAGGGCTTCGAGTGGTTCCAGGAGAAGTTCGACTACGCGTACCCGTTCGGCAAGTACGACCAGCTGTTCGTCCCGGAGTTCAACGCGGGCGCGATGGAGAACGCGGGCGCGGTCACCATCCGCGACCAGTACGTCTTCCGCTCGAAGGTGACGGACGCCGCGTACGAGGTCCGGGCCGAGACCATCCTGCACGAGCTGGCCCACATGTGGTTCGGCGACCTCGTGACGATGGAGTGGTGGAACGACCTCTGGCTCAACGAGTCGTTCGCCACCTACACGTCCATCGCCTGCCAGGCGTACGCGTCCGGGTCACGCTGGCCGCACTCCTGGACCACGTTCGCCAACTCCATGAAGACCTGGGCGTACCGGCAGGACCAACTGCCGTCCACCCACCCGATCATGGCGGAGATCCGGGACCTGGACGACGTCCTCGTCAACTTCGACGGGATCACGTACGCCAAGGGCGCGAGCGTCCTCAAGCAGCTCGTCGCGTACGTCGGCATGGACGAGTTCTTCCGGGGCGTGCAGGCCTACTTCAAGGCGCACGCGTACGGCAACACCCGTCTGTCCGACCTGCTCGGCGCGCTGGAGGAGACCAGCGGGCGCGATCTGGGCACCTGGTCGCAGAAGTGGCTCCAGACGGCCGGCATCAACATCCTGCGCCCCGAGATCGAGACGGACGCCGACGGTGTCATCACCTCCTTCTCGATCCGCCAGGAGGCCCCCGCCCTGCCCGCCGGCGCGAAGGGCGAGCCGACGCTGCGGCCGCACCGCATCGCGGTCGGCCTGTACGGCCTCGACGGGGGCAGCGGCAAGCTGGTCCGCGCCGAGCGCGTCGAGCTGGACGTGGACGGCGAACTGACCGCCGTGCCGCAGCTCGTCGGCAAGCACCGCTCCGACGTGGTCCTGCTCAACGACGACGACCTCTCGTACGCGAAGGTCCGCCTCGACGAGCAGTCCCTCGCCTTCGTGACCGAGCACCTCGGCGACTTCGAGGCCTCGCTGCCCCGCGCCCTGTGCTGGGCCTCGGCCTGGGACATGACCCGCGACGGCGAACTCGCGACCCGCGACTACCTGTCGCTCGTCCTGTCGGGCATCGGCAAGGAGTCCGACATCGGTGTCGTGCAGTCGCTGCACCGCCAGGTGAAGCTCGCCATCGAGCTGTACGCGGACCCGACCACCCGCGAGGCGCTGCTGACCCGCTGGACGGACGCGACGCTGGCCCACCTGCGGTCCGCCGAGGCCGGCAGCGACCACCAGCTGGCCTGGGCGCGCGCCTTCGCGGCCACGGCCCGCACGCCGGAGCAGCTGGACCTGCTGGAGGGCCTCCTCGACGACCGGGAGACCGTCCCGGGCCTGGCCGTCGACACCGAGCTGCGCTGGTCGTTCGTCCAGCGGCTCGCCACCGTCGGGCGTTTCGACGAGGCGGAGATCGCGGGCGAGTACGAGCGCGACCGGACCGCGGCCGGTGAGCGGCACGCGGCGACCGCCCGAGCAGCCCGCCCGACCGAGGAGGCGAAGGCGGAGGCCTGGGCCTCGGTCGTCGAGTCCGACAAGCTCCCGAACGCCGTGCAGGAGGCCGTCATCGGCGGCTTCGTCCAGACCGACCAGCGTGAACTGCTCGCCCCGTACACGGAGAAGTACTTCGCGTCGGTCAAGGACGTCTGGGACTCGCGCTCGCACGAGATGGCCCAGCAGATCGCGGTCGGGCTCTACCCGTCGATCCAGGTCTCCGCGGACACCCTGGCGCTGACGGACGAGTGGCTGGCCTCCGCCGAGCCGGGCGCGGCCCTGCGCCGGCTCGTCTCCGAGTCCCGCTCGGGCATCGAGCGCGCGCTGAAGGCACAGGCCGCGGACGCTGCGGCGGCCCGGTAGCCGGCTCCCCCGCTCTTCGGGGTACGAGGAGGGGCGTCCCGCATCACGCGGGGCGCCCCTTCCGCGCGTGATGCGGCGCTCGGGCCTTGCCCTGTACGGGCCTTGCCGCGTACGGGCCCTGCCGCGTACGGGCCTTGCCGCGCGGGGACCGGCCGCGTGCGGATCCTGCGCCGAGCGGGCGCTGCGGAGTCCGGGCGCTGCCGGGTCCGGGCGCTGCGGAGTCCCGGCTCCGGGGCGGGGCGGCCGGTGGGGCGGGGCGGCCGGTGGGTGTGGTGTCGCGGGGGGACCCGAGCGCGCGGGGCCGCCCTGTCCCCGGGGGGCCTGCTCGCCCGCCGCACGCCTCACGCCCGCCGCCGCACGCCGTACGCAGGCCGCCGTCCGGCGGGACCGTCACGGGCTCAGGAGCTGCCGGGCCAGGTGCATCATCGTGCGGGTGTGCAGCGCGGTCTGCCGGTGCACGGGTACCCAGCGGGTGCCGAAGGTGGCCCGCAGCTCCCGGCTCCACTCGCGCACCAGGGTGTCGACGCCCTCGGACGGCTCGTCCAGGGCGCTGCGCATCATCGCGGCGGCGCGCAGCGGGATGCGGCGGGCCGCGATGCCCAGGGAGACCGAGTTGCCGACGGTCGTGGCGAGTTCGGCGTCGCCGAGGCCGTGCGCGTCGTGCGTGTTCCAGGTGTCCACCACTCCGGGGCCGATGTCCATGAGTTCGCGCGCGGCGGTGTGGAAGGCCAGTCGGCGCGCGTCGCGCGGCGGCCGGTCGGCCAGCCCGCCGAGCACCTCCTCCAGTTGCTTGGCACGGCCCAGCAGGATCTCGGCGGCCCGCGATATCACCTGCTCGGGCCGGGTGACGGGGCTCGGGTCGCTCACGGCGGCCACGCTCCAGAACGGCGCCTCGACGACCGCCGTCACGGTCCCGTGGCGCATCGCGTACATCCAGGTCGCCTGCGACGTGTAGCCGGAGGGGTCGCGTTCGTCGGTGGGGCTGCCGTCGGGGAGCACGAGCACCCCCGGGCTGTCGACGAACCAGCCCATCCCGTCGAACGGCCGGTACTCCAGCGGGATGCCGAGCTCGGCCGCGACGGACCGGAAGGCACGCGCCGCCCCCGCCACGGGGCGGGTCAGCTGCAGGAACGATCCTCCTACCTCGACGCCGTGCAGGGAGAACTGCAGCACGGGCCGCAGTTCGTCGATGAGCCCGATGAGCGCCCGCGACTCGGGCATCGGCAGGTGCGGATCGGTCGACACGGGCGGGAACTCGGGCTGGCTCACGAAGGCGGGACGGTAGAAGCCCCGGTAGTAGCCGTCCAGGGTGGGGGTCCCGGCGGGGTGTTCGGTGAGCCTGCGCTGGCCGAGCGTCGTACCGTCCGGATCCAGGCAGAGCAGGAAGTGCCAGGTGCAGTCCAGCTCGTCCAGCACGCGCGGATCGCGCACGAAGTCAGCGGCGAGGGCGAGTGAGGAGGCGCCGCCGACCGGTTCGTTCGCGTGCGCCCCGGCCACCGTGAGGATCTGACGGCGGCCGTGCCCCGCGGACAGGAGCCGGAGCGGGCGGCCGGCGCGTGAGGTCCCGACGGTCCGCAGGCGCACGGTGTCGGGCCGCGCCGCCACCATCGCGCGCGCCTCGCGTGTCAGCTCGTCGACGGTGGGATAGGGGGTTCCCCGGCTGCCGGCACCCTTGACCCTCACGCCAACTCCTCACCCTTGTACGGCTGTTGAGCGTTCCCATCTGCAACCCGGGGCGTCCGGGGTCCGTGCCCCGTCAAGGCTCGACGGGCCGGGTCAGGGTGTCAAGGGGCCGTTGTGGCGGCCGCGTCGGAGGCACAGCGGAGTGAATATGCCGGAGTGATGTCCCTCCGGCGACCCCGGGCAACCCCCGGGCACCCCCAGACGCCCTCGGGCACCCCCAGACGCCCTCGGGCACCCTCGAACGGCGTCCGCCGCCCCGACGGCCTCCCGCCCCCGGCCGGTCCGCCCTGCCGGTCGGCCCTGCCGGTCCGCGCCGCACGGCCGACCCTCCTCCCGCCGGTGGCCTCGGCCTCGTACGGGATTCAGGCCGGGCACGGCTTTTCGGCCCGTACGGGTTTCCGGCCCGGCGCGGGATTACGGCCCGGCGCGGGATTACGGCCCGGCGCGGGATTACGGCCCGGCGCGGAGTTACGGCCCCATGCAGGATTCCGGCCCGTGGCGTCGACTCAGTGGCGCGCCGCATCGGTTCGGCCTTGGTGGGTCGCACGCGCCAGGTCCTCGCGGGCGGTCCGCGGCACGCCCCCGCCAGCACCCTCGCGCGCCCCTTCCCGAACCCCGTCTCGCACGCCGCCCCGCGGGCCGGGGAAGCGGGTCGCGGGCAGGGCGCCCGGCCGCGCGCCGAGCTGCCCGAACACCGTGGCGCCGAAGGCCAGTGCCATGCCCGCCAGTTGCACCGGGCTCAGCGCCTGGCCGAGCGCCGCCCAGCCGATGACGGCCGCCGTCAGCGGGGACAGCGGGCCGAGGAAGGTGACCTGGGTCGCGGTGAGCCGGCCGATGCCCCGGAACCAGAGCCAGTACGCCACCGCCGTGTTCGCCAGTGCCAGGTAGACGTAGCCGCCGACCGCCCGGCCGTCGAGTGCGGGCGGCGCGCCCTCCACCAGGAGGGCCACCGGCGCGATCAGCAGCCCGCCGGCGGTCAACTGCCAGGCGGTGAGGGCCAGTGGGCCCACTGCCTCGGGCCGCCCCCACCGCTTCGTCAGCACCGTCCCCGCCGACATCGAGGCGGTGGAGGCGAGGGCCGCCAGCAGTCCCACGGCATCGAGCGCTCCGGCCGCCTTCAGGACGACGAGGCTGACCCCGAGCGCCGCCGCCACCCCGGTGAGCAGCGTACGCAGGGTCGGGCGCTCGCCGAGCAGGGCCACCGCGAGGCCCGCGACGAAGAGCGGGCCGACGGAACCGACGACCGCCGCCATGCCGCCGGGCAGGCGGTACGCGGAGAGGAACAGCAGCGGGAAGAAGGCGCCGATGTTGAGCAGGCCCAGCGTCGCCGCCTTCCACCACCAGGCACCGCGGGGCAGCCTGCGGGCGAGGGCGAGCAGCACCAGTCCGGCGGGCAGGGCGCGCGCGAGCCCGGTGAACAGAGGGCGGTCCGCCGGCAGGAACTCCGTGGTGACCGCGTACGTGGAGCCCCAGGAGACGGGCGCGAGGGCGGTGAGGAGGGTGGTGGCGACGCGGTTCATGACCGACTCCGTCGAGGGGAGATGGGCTGGCGCGGGCGAGTGCAGAAATAGCTTAGCGCTAAGCTACTTTCCGTCAAGCTACTTTCTTGCGGTCCGGCGCCACCGCGGCGGATACTCGCCCTCATGAGCACGCCCAAGGCATCCCGGGACCCCGTCGACGCGATCGTCGACCAGTGGGCCGCGGTCCGGCCCGATCTGGACACGGCCGCGATGGAGGTCTTCGGCCGCGTCTACCGGCTCGCCAGGACCATGGGCGACCGGATGGAGAAGGCGTACGCCCGATTCGGCATCTCACGCGGCGAGTTCGACGTCATCGCGACGCTGCGCCGCTCCGGCGCCCCGCACACCCTCTCGCCCCGGCAGCTCTCGGCGACCCTGATGCTGACGACCGGCGGCATGACGGGCCGGCTCGACAAGCTGGAACGGGCGGGCCTGCTCCGCAGGTCGCCCGACCTCCACGACCGCCGGGCCCTTCAAGTCACGCTGACCGACAAGGGGTTGGCCGTCGTCGACGAGGCGGTCGGCGCCGGGCTCGCCCTCCAGACGGAGGCCCTGTCGGCGCTCGACGAGGAGCAGGCCGGCCAACTGGCCGACCTGCTCCGTCAGTTGCTCGCGGGCACGGTCAACCCGCCGTCCTAGACGGCACCGCGCCGGCCAGCACCGCCCCGATCTCCGCCGCGTCCGCCGACTCGGAGGCCCAGGCCACATGGCCGTCGGGGCGGACCAGCAGCGCCGTACGCCGGTCGCTCGCCCAACTCGCCACCGCCAGCCTCCCCTTGCGGTCACCCCCGTCGAGGTCCGCGAACGCTCCGGCGCGCTCCTCCGGGACGATCAGGACGAACCTGCCGCCGCGCAGGGCCTCGTACAGGCGGCCGTCGCGCAGCGCCACGTCCGGGGCGCGCCGGCCGACCAGGGGGTGGGAGCCGCGCGGCGCGGGGTAGGCGTAGCCGATGCCGGTGATCCGGCCGAGCATCCGGGTACGGGCCGGGCCCACATGGTCCAGGAACGTGGTGAGCAGCCGGCGGGCCGCCAGCGTCCAGGGCCGCTTGGCCATCGCGAGCCGCACGATCCCGCCGCTGCTGCGCAGGACGGACCGTCCCACGGGGTGCCGTTCGGCCTGGTAGGTGTCGAGCAGGGCGTCGCCGTCCCGACGCCCGTCGAGGACGGCCGCCAGCTTCCAGCCGAGGTTCGCGGCGTCCTGGAGACCGGTGTTCATGCCCTGCCCGCCGGCCGGGGTGTGGACGTGCGCGGCGTCACCGGCGAGCAGGACCCGCCCCACGCGGTAGGACGGCGCCTGGCGTTCGTCGCTGTGGAAACGCGACATCCAGCGCGCGTCGTGCATCCCGAAGTCGCGGCCGAGGGCCAGCCGGGTGATCTCCCGGACCTCGTCGAGGTCGAGGGGCTCGTCGTCGGCGACGTCACGGCCCCGGTGCCAGCCGATCACCCGGTAGTAGCCGTCGCCGAAGGGGGCGAGGAACGCGAACGCGTCCCCCACCGCGTTCACGGTCAGCAGCGTCTCGGGCTCCTCGGCCAGCCGCACGTCCGCGAGCACGACGGAACGGATCACCGAACGCCCGGGGAACGCCAGCCCCACCGCCTGCCGCACGGCACTGCGCATCCCGTCCGTCCCGACGACGTAGGCGGCCCGCAGCTCCTCCCCGCCACCCGAACCGGCCCGGCCCGTCGTGCCGACCCCATCCGTCCCGCTGACCCCATCCGCCCCATCCGCCGCATCGGTCTCGTCCGTCCCGCCGGTCCCGTCCGCGCCCGCCCCGCGCACCCGGAGCGTCACGCCGTCCGCGTCCTGGACGAGACCCGTCACCTCGGTCTCGTACCTGAATCGCACCCCCGCCGCGACCGCCCGGCGCTCCAGCACCTTCTCCACCTCGTACTGCGGCAGCACGAGCAGGTGGTTGAAACGGGACGGGAGCGTGCCGAGGTCGATCGTGAGGCGGGTGAACAGGCCCAGCCGGTCGAGGGTCTGCCTCTTCGCCTCCAACTCGTCGGCGAGACCCCGGGCGTCGAGCTGCTCCAGCGTGCGGGCGTGCAGGACGAAGGCACGCGAGAGGTTGCTGATCCTGTGCGCGCGCTTCTCGACGAGGGTGACTTCGACTCCGGCCTCGGCGAGGTCTCCGGCCAGCAGCAGTCCGGTGGGCCCGGCGCCGACGACGATCACTCCGCCGGCAGCGGCGCCGGGAACCTCGGCCCGCGCGGCGGTGGGCGCGGTGCCGGGAGCGTCCGCCGGGGTCTCGGCGGACGTGCCCGCGGGAGCTGTCAGCGCGGCGGCGTCCGCGGCGTTACGGGTCGTGCCGTTCATGGCGGCCTCCTGATGCCAACGCTCGTTGGTCGAGGGCGGTGGGACCTACGGCTCCTGATCAACAGCCGTTGGCCACCCGTTGTGGGCCGGCCCGGCCGTTCACCGGTTCAGTCACGCCTTCGATGCCTACAGCCGTTGGCCAACACCTGTAGGCCAACGCTTGTTTGCCACCATAGGGTGGCACTCCTGGACTGTCAACAGTTGTTGGCCTACGCTTGTTGGCATGATCGAGACGGACACCGACTCCGACACCACCGCCGCCGAGCGCGCCCGGGACACGGCCCCCCGCCGCTCCGACGCCACCCGCGCGACCATCCTCGCCGCCGCGCGGGAGCGCTTCGCGGCCGACGGCTACGAACGCGCCACCATCCGTGCCATCGCCCGCGACGCACGGATCGACCCGTCGATGGTGATGCGCTACTACGGCAACAAGGAAGGGCTGTTCGCGGCGGCCATCGACATCGACCTGAGGCTGCCGGTGCCCGACACGGTGCCCAGGGAGGACGTCGGCCGGGTCTTCGTCGAGCACTTTCTCGACGTGTGGGAACGGAACGAGGTGTTGACCGCGCTGCTGCGGGTGGGGGTCACCAACGCCGCCGGGGCCGAGCGCATGCAGGGCATCTTCAAGCAGCAGTTGATGCCGGTCGCGCTGCGTGTGTGCCCCGACCCCGAGCAGGCGCCCGCGCGGGCCGCGCTGGTCTCCTCGCAGATGCTGGGGATGGCCCTGACGCGGTACGTCCTGCGGTTCCCGCCCGCCGTGGACCTGCACCGGGACGAGATCGCGGCCTGGCTGGCGCCGACCGTGCAGCGCTACCTCACAGCCGCGCACCCGGGCCGGTCGGACTGAGCCCGCCCGCACCCGGCCACCCGGCGGATGCCACTACCGGCCCCGCTCCGACCGGAGCCGACCCGCCGGGAGCCCCCGCTCCGACCGGAGCCGACCCGCCGGGACCCGACCCGCCGCGGCCGGCCACACCCCTGCACGCCTCGGCACCCCTCGGCACCCCGAAACGCCGTCCCGCCCCGACCGGCCACACCAGCCCGGCCGAGTCCCGCGGCGTCCCGCCGCACCCCGCCCCGCCGCACCCCGCTCCGGCGCGTCGCGGGGCCGGGACGCGCCGAGGGCACCGGCCCCGCCCACGTGCCGCGACGAACGCGTACGTGGGCGAGGGCGGTGCCCTCGGGTGAGAAGTCTCGTGCCGTCCGGGGTCAGGAGGCGGAGGTCTTGACCTCGACCTGGCCCTTCGACCCGGCCTTGGCCTTGGGCTGCCGGTCCGACGACTTGTCCAGGACCATCACCAGACCGGTGATGAGCGCGAACAGCCCGATCGGAGCGGCGACGAACAGACCCAGCGTCTCGACGACGCTGAGGCCGGAACCGGGGCCGTCGCCGTCGTCACGCGTCAGCGCGAGCGCGGGGGACGACATGAGCAGCATCATCAGCGTCGTACCGGCAGCCAGGGCGCCGGCGCGCAGGGCGTTCTTCTTATCCACGGTGCAAACGTAGCGAACACCTAAACCGGCCGCGCGCCCGGGGGTGCCGTACGGGGTGCGGGGCCCTCCGCGTCCGGTGCGACCGCGTCGGCGGACCGGCTCCCGCGCACCACGTCGAACAGGGCGTACAGCCGGGGGGACGCGGCGAGTTCCTCCAGGGTGACCGGGCGGCCGTCCGCGTCGGCGACGGGCAGGCGCCAGTTGGGGTACTGGTCCCAGGTGCCCGGCAGGTTCTGCGGGCGGCGGTCGCCGATCGCGTCCGGCAGCCAGACGCCGACCATGCGGGCCGGAGTGCGCAGCAGGAAGCGGTGCAGCGCCTGGATCTCCGCCTCCTCGGACACTCCGCCGCCGGACCCTTCGAGCAGTCCGAGCCGGGCTAGCAGCCTCAGCCACTCCCCCGCCTCGGCGGCGGCCTCGGCGCGTTCCTCGGCGAGGGGGCGGGTCAACAGGCCGAGCCGGTCGCGGAGTTCGACATGGTCGCCGGTGAGCCTCGACGCGGTGGGCGGCAGGTCGTGGGTGGTGGCCGTGGCGAGGCAGTCCGCACGCCAGCTCTCGGGGGGCAGCGGCCGCCCCGTACCGGCCCAGTCGCGTTCGAACCACAGCACGGAGGTGCCGAGGACCCCGTGCTCGTGGAGGGTCTCCCGTACGCCCGGCTCCACGGTGCCGAGGTCCTCGCCGATCACCGGAGCCCCCGCCCGGGAGGCCTCCAGCGCCAGGATCGCGAGCATGGCCTCGGCGTCGTAGCGGACGTACGCGCCCTCGGTGGCGGGTCGGCCCTGCGGGATCCACCAGAGCCGGAACAGGCCCATGACGTGGTCGATGCGCAGGGCGCCCGCGTACCGGAACAGGGCGCGCAGGAGGCGGCGGTAGGGGGCGTAGCCGGACTCGGCGAGGCGGTCCGGGCGCCAGGGCGGCAGGCCCCAGTCCTGGCCCTGGACGCTGAAGGCGTCCGGGGGTGCGCCTACGGTCATACCGGCGGCGAAGTGCTCCTGCTGCGCCCACGCGTCGGCGCCGCCCGGGTGGACGCCGACCGCGAGGTCGTGGACGATCCCCACCGGCATCCCCGCGTCCCGCGCGCTGCGCTGGGCGGCGGAGAGCTGGGCGTCCGTCAGCCAGGCGAGGCGGCAGTGGAAGTCGACGCGGTCCATCAACTCGGCCCGGGCGCGGGCGGTCTCCGCGGAGCGGGGGTCGCGCAGGGCGGCCGGCCAGTGATGCCAGTCGGAGCCGTGGACCTCCGCGAGCGCGCACCACGTGGCGTGGTCCTCCAGCGCCTCGCCCTCCTCCGCGAGGAAGTCGCAGTAGGCGGCGCGCCGCCCGGGCCCGAGGGGCACGTCCCGTACGAGTTCCAGGGCCTCCCGCTTCAGTTCCCACACCGCGTCGCGGTCGATCAGGGCGTCCTTGTGGAGCACGGACGCGCGTTGCCGCTCGGCCCGCTCCAGGAGCGCGCGCAGGCGGTCCCGGTCCTCGGTGTGGGCGAACTCGGGGACGTCCTCGACGCGCAGGTGGACGGGGTCGGGGTAGCGGCGGGAGGAGGGCCGGTACGGGGAGGGGTCGGTCGGCGCGCCGGGCACGGCCGCGTGCATCGGGTTGACCTGGACGAACCCCGCGCCGAGGGAGCGCCCCGCCCAGGAGGCGAGTTCGGCGAGGTCGCCGAGGTCGCCCATGCCCCAGGAGCGACCGGACAGCAGGGAGTAGACCTGCACGAGCAGCCCGTACGTCCGTCCGGGCGGCGCGGGCAGCCGCGCCGGGGCGACGACGAGGTGGGCGCGGGCGGTGCGGCCGTCGGGGGCGGTGGCCTCCATCGCGTGCACACCGGGTGGGAGGCGCTCCGTGGACGCGCGGGTCTCGCCCTGCTCGGTGCGGATCAGCAGGCGGGTGCCGGGCGGCAGTGCGGCGAGGACGGCCGGGAGGGACGACCCGGCCCGGAGCCCGGTCCCGTCCGCGTCGGCGGCGGCCTCCGCCGCGCCGGCGCTCTCCGCCGGGCCCGCGCTCCCGACCGCATCAGGGCCCTCATCGGAATCAGGCCTCCCGGCGGTACCTGGGCTCCCGGCCGCATCAGGACTCCCGGCCGTACGAGCGCTCCCCGCCGCACGGGAGGACCCGTCCGGCGAGGCGGCCCCGGCCCCTCCACCCGACGGCTCCCCCGGCGACGCGGCGCCACCGGACGGCCCCGTGCCGGCCGCCCCGATCCAGCTCACGACCGTCGGCGGCAGCAGCCGGTCCCGCAGGTGGGCCTCGCGCGCGGTGAGGGCCTCGCGCACGGCCTCCGGGGTCCCCGCGGGGACGCCCAGCGCGGCGAGCGCGGCGACCACCGCGGCGTCGGAGGCCGCGACCGTCCGGCCGGGGGACGGACTGTAGGAGGTGGCGACGCCGTACAGCGCGGCGAGCCGGGAGAGCGGCATCAGACCCCCGAGGGATCCGGGCCCGCGCCGACACCGGTGGACGAGGGCCCGCCCTGGTCGGACGGGGCGGCGAGCAGGAGGGAGGGCTCACTGGTCAGGGGCGCCGCGTCGGCGAGCGGCGGCTCGCTGGTGAGCGGGGCGGCGTCGGGCAGCGGCGGCTCACTGGTGAGCGGCGCCTCGGCGCGGGCCCCCTGGGCGCTGAACACGCACAGGTAGGGGTCGGGTTCGGCGGGCAGGTCCACCACGGGCTCGTCGGCGGGCTCGTCGGCGGGCAGGTCCGCCGGGGGTTTGGAGAGGGCCGAGAGCAGAAGCTGTGCCGATGCGGCCACAGGGGCCTCCTTGTCGGTCGTGCGGGCGGGTACGGGCAGCCCTACCCAGCGAGCGGGCCCGCAGACGTGACGGCTCGGACAACGTGCCCCCGGTCACATTCTGTCCCCGGATCGTCCGGTGACCAAGAGCACCGGGAGACATACCCTCCGTCACGGCCCGCCACTCGTCCGGCCGCCGGCCCGTCGACCCCTCCCGCACGTCCGGCACCAATTCCCTCTCGACTATTCACTCAGTACATATATCGAGTGCATAATGATCGCCATGAGCACCCGTCACATCCTGCTGGGCCTGCTCGCCGGAGGTCCCAGCCACGGCTACGACCTCAAGCGACGCCATGACGAACGCTTCCCACAGGCCCGCCCCCTGGCCTACGGCCAGGTCTACACGACACTTCAGCGCCTGGTCCGCGACGGTCTCGCCGAGATCGACGGGACCGACTCGGACGGCGGCCCCGAGCGCACGCTGTACCGCTCCACCGACGAGGGGGCGAAGGAACTCCTCGGCTGGACGGGGGAGATCACCCCTCCGGCGCCCTTCGTGACCAACGAGATCTTCGCCAAGGTCGTGTGCACGATCCTCGCCTCGGCCGACCCGGCCGACTACCTGGCCTCCCAGCGGACCGCGCACATGGCGCGGATGCGGGAGCTGACGGCGGTCAAGACCGCTCCGGGCACGGATCTCGCCACGGTCCTCTCGGCCGACTACGCCCTCAACCACCTCGACGCCGACCTGCGCTGGATGACGACCACCGCGGCCCGGCTCGGCACTCTGACCGCGGAGGTCCACACAGCATGAGAAGTACGGAGCGAACCGTGCCCGTCCTGACGGCCGAGGGGCTGACCAAGACGCACGGCAGGACCGAGGCGCTGCGGGGCGCGTCGGTCGAACTGCGGGCGGGCGAGATCCTCGCCGTGTCCGGGGCGAGCGGCAGCGGCAAGTCCACGCTGCTGCACTGCCTGGCGGGGATCACGCGACCCGACGGCGGCTCGGTCGTCTACGCGGGGCAGCGCCTCGACACGCTGCCCGAGAAGCGGCTGAGCGAGCTGCGCCGCACGGAGTTCGGAGTGCTGTTCCAGTTCGGTCAGCTGATCCCGGAGTTGACCGCGCTCGACAACGTGGCGCTGCCGCTGATGCTGGCCGGCATCTCCCGCGGGGCCGCCCACGTCCGGGCGTACGAGTGGCTGGAGCGGTTCGGCGTACGCGGCCAGAGCGAGCTGCGGCCCGGCGAGATGAGTGGCGGCCAGGCCCAACGCGTGGCTCTGGCGCGGGCGTTGGTGACCGAACCGAAGGTCGTCTTCGCCGACGAGCCCACCGGCGCCCTCGACTCCCTGGCGAGCGAGGACGTGATGACGGCCCTGACGCACACGGTCCGGGAGGCCGGCACCGCGGTCCTGCTCATCACGCACGACGCCCAGGTGGCCGCGTACGCCGACCGCGAGGTGGAACTGCGCGACGGCACGGTCCTCGTGCCGTCGGACGCGCAGGCGATGGAGGTGGTCCGGTGACCGGGGATCTCGCACTCGCCTGGCTGCTGGCCCGCGGCTCGGACCGGCGGGAGTGGTGGCGCGTGCTCCTGACGGCGCTGGGGGCCGCGCTCGCCACCGCCCTCGGATTCGCGGCGGCCGCGGTCGCCTCGGTGGAGGGGCAGGTCTCCACACCGTACTTCCACGGCCTCCTGAACCAGCCGGGGCAGCGCGCCGGGGTGGTCGTCACGCTGCTGCTGCTGTGGGTGCCCGTGCTCGGCTTCCTCGGCCAGTGCGCGCGCATCGGCGCCGTGCACCGCGACCGCCGGCTGGCCGGACTGCGCCTGGCCGGGGCGACCGCGCGGCAGGTGCGGCGGATCGCCGCCCTGGAGGCCGGTCTCGCCTGCCTGCTCGGTGCGGCCGTCGCCGCGTCGTTCTCGGCGCTCCTCCTGCTGAGCGTGCTGCGGCAGCCGCTGCCCGCGGCGGCCTGGGGCGGCTTCGCCCTGGTAGCGGTGTCCGTACCGCTGCTGGCCGTGCTGGTGAGCGTGCTCGCGCTGCGCCGGGTCGTGGCCTCGCCGCTCGGCCGGGTGCTCCGGGTGCGCCCGGCCCACAGCCGGGTCGCCGCCCTCGCCGTCGTGGTGCCGGCCGCCCTCGTGGGTCTGGCCGCCCTGCTGATCGTCACGCGGAGCACCGGACCCGGGCAGACCGCGTTCCCCCTCCTGGTGTTCTCGGCGGTGGCGCTGACCGGAGCGGGCGCGGTGGGGGCCGCCGGAGTCACCGCGCGGTTCCTCGGCGGGCGGCTCGCCGCCCGGGCCGGGAACCCCTCGATGCTGCTCGCCGCGGAACGGCTCCGGGCCGACCCGTGGGCCACCGCGCGCACCAACGCCGCCGTGCTGCTGGTGGCCGTCGTGGGCGTCGGCTTCACGGGGGTGCGCGAGATGTTCCTCGACGTCGTGCACCACCCGCGTCAGGGCGTGCCGTACAGCCCCGACGACGTGGCGTTCTACACCACCGGGATCGACCTGGCGGGTGCCGCCGTCCTGGTGGCGCTGCTGATCAGCCTGGCCGGCCTCGCCGTGGGCACGGCCGAGTCGCTCGCCACCCGGCGCCGCGGCCTCGCCGCCCAGGCCGCGGCGGGCGTCCCCCGGAAGGTGCTCGGCCGCGCGCTGCTGCTGGAGACCGCGCTGCCGCTGGCTCCGGCGATGCTGCTCGCGGGCCTCGGCGGGACGGCGATCCACCTCGTCTACGGGAGGATCGTGGACGCCGCGATCGTCCCGGTGCTGGTGCCGCTGCTCGTGCCCGTGGCCGTGTACGCGGCCTGCCTGCTGGCCGCGGCCACGTCCCTGCCGCTGCTGAGCCGCTCGGTCCGCCCGGCGGAGCTGCGCTTCGCCTGAGCGGACCGGCCGGGCAGGCCGGGGGCGTCGCGGACCGCACCGGGTCCCCAGGAGGCGCGAGGGGGGCCTCCCGGGGGCCCGGCGCGGGACGCGGGACCCGGACCGCTCCGGGCAAGACGAAGGCCCGGGTCGTCAGGCGGAGATGCCGTCGATCCGGGCCATGGCGTCCTCGGCACCGTACGGCTGCAGGTACGGCAGCCAGCGCGGGTCCCTGTGCCCGGTGCCGATGATGCGCCAGGCGAGCCCCGTGGGCGGGGCCGGTTTGTGGCGCAGGCGCCAGCCGATCTCCACCAGGTGCCGGTCGGCCTTGGTGTGGTTGCAGCGGCGGCAGGACGCCACCACGTTGTCCCAGGCGTGAAGACCCCCGCGGCTGCGCGGGATGACGTGGTCGACGCTGGTTGCGACGCCACCGCAGTACATGCACCGGCCGCCGTCGCGGGCGAACAGCGCCCGCCTGGTCAGCGGAACGGGCCCGCGGTAGGGGACCCGTACGAACCTCTTCAGCCGGACCACGCTGGGTGCGGGGACAGTAACGGTCGAACTGTGCATGAAGGCGCCGGACTCCTCGAGGCAGACTGCCTTGTTCTCCAGGACGAGGACGAGCGCGCGGCGGAGCGGTACGACGCCGAGGGGCTCGTACGACGCGTTGAGGACCAGGACATGCGGCACGGATGGCCTCCTTGTACGCCGGCGGCGCGTGGCTCGCGCCGGGACGATCTGTAGTCAGTCTCCCCTCATGCCTGGTGGAAGCGCCACCATGTCCCGGTAACGGGCTGGGAGTGTTTTCGACCACATGTACTTCATCCCCAGGTGAGCACCGTCTCTCCCCCGAACATTGCAACGATCCACACACGATGCCCCGTTAGTGTGGTGGTTCCGCCCGTCGGCATTTGTCCCGATGTCCCGGCCCCGGGCGGGCCGCTACGCCTGGAGGTACCTGCCGTGTTCTTGTCCGTCCTGTCGGCCGCCGATCCCACCGAGGAACCGACGGCACCGACGCTCCAGGACGCCCAGGAAAGAGCGACCAACGCCGCGAGCTGGGTCGAGCAGAACTGGTCCACATGGCTGAGCATCGGCCTGCGGGTGCTGCTGATCGTGGTCATAGCCGCCGTGCTGAGAGTCGCCGTCAGGCGGGCCATCACCAAGCTCATAGACCGGATGAACCGCACGGCCCAGGCGGTCGACGGCACGGCGCTGGGCGGCCTGCTCGTCAACGTCGAGCGCCGCCGCCAGCGGTCCCAGGCCATCGGCTCGGTGCTGCGCTCGGTCGCGTCCTTCCTGATCATGGGCACGGCCGCACTGATGATCCTCGGCACCTTCGAGATCAACCTGGCCCCGCTGCTGGCCTCGGCCGGCGTGGCGGGCGTGGCGATCGGTTTCGGCGCCCGCAACCTGGTGACCGACTTCCTCTCGGGTGTCTTCATGATCCTGGAGGACCAGTACGGCGTCGGCGACACGGTGGACGCGGGCGTGGCCTCGGGCGAGGTCATCGAGGTCGGCCTGCGCGTCACCAAGCTCCGCGGCGACAACGGCGAGATCTGGTACGTCCGCAACGGCGAGGTCAAGCGCATCGGCAACCTCTCGCAGGGCTGGGCGACCGCCGGTGTCGACGTCACGGTGCGCCCCGACGAGGACCTGGACCGGGTGCGCGCGGTCCTGACCGAGGTCGGCGAGGCCATGAGCAAGTCCGAGCCCTGGAACGAGCGCCTGTGGGGCCCGATCGAGGTGCTGGGCCTCGACAGCGTGCTGCTGGACTCCGTGGTCGTGCGCGTCTCAGCGAAGACCATGCCCGGCAAGGCCCTGTCGGTCGAGCGCGAGCTGCGCTGGCGCGTGAAGCACGCCTTCGACAAGGCGGACATCAGCCTCGTGGGCGGGCTGCCCGCGGCTGCGGCCGAGGAGGCCGCGGACCCGACGGCCGGCATGGCGGCCCCGTCCGCCTACGCCAACGCGGCGTCCCCGCAGTCGATGACCGCGTCCCCGCTCGCACCCGCGGCGCCGACGAATGTGACCAAGTAGCGACGAGACCCTTCTCATACGTGTGGGGCGGCATCCGGAGCGCATCCGGGTGACGCCCCACACGTGTGTCGCGGGGTAACGAGTTGGTTGCCCGCGGGTGGCCGGTATTGACGCCTCCCCCGCGTCCGGCCTACCTTCCTCCCACCGATAGGAAAGTTTCCTAACAGTGATCACACGGTGGACTTCCCGGTGGCACCACTGGGAAGCTGGTCAGCCGAAAGGCAGGTGTCGACCCCGTGACAGGCCCCGCAGGAACCGCTGGACCCGCAGGACCCGCCGGCACGCCGGGCACCCCGCGCGTCCTGCGCGCCATGAACGACCGTGCCGCACTCGACCTCCTGCTGGCCCACGGCCCGCTGTCCCGGACCAGGATCGGCAAGCTGACCGGACTGTCCAAGCCGACCGCCTCCCAGCTGCTGGCCCGGCTGGAGGCGGCGGGCCTGGTCCTCGTCACCGGCACCACCGAGGGCAGGCCGGGGCCCAACGCACAGCTGTACGCGGTGAACCCGGCCGCCGCGTACGCCGCCGGGCTCGATGTGACGCCCGAGCGGATCCTCGCCGCCGTCGCCGACGTGACGGGCCGGACCGTGGGCGAGTACGAACTGCCCACACCCGGCCGGCGCGGCGGGCAGAGCGTCGTTCGGCAGGTCACCGACGCGCTCGACGGAGCGGTCAAGGCGGCGGGCCTCGTACGGGCCGACATCCAGCGGCTCGTCATCGGCACACCCGGCGCGTTCGACCCGAACACGGGCCGGCTGCGCTACGCCTCCCACCTCCCCGGCTGGCACTCCACCACCCTGCTCGACGAACTGGCGGCGGCGCTGCCGATGCCGGTCGAGTACGAGAACGACGTCAATCTCGTCGCCATCGCCGAGCAGCGGCTCGGAGCGGCCCGCGGCCACGAGGACTTCGTACTGCTGTGGAACGAGGGCGGTCTCGGCGCGGCGCTCGTGCTCGGCGGGCGGCTGCACCGCGGCTGGACCGGCGGCGCGGGAGAGGTCGGCTTCCTGCCGGTGCCCGGCGCCCCCCTCGTACGGCACGTCACCAAGGCCAACAGCGGCGGCTACCAGGAGCTGGCCGGCTCCCAGGCGCTGCCGAAACTGGCTCGCGAACTGGGCATCGAACCCGTACCGGCGGGGCCGTACGCCGAGGCCGCCGCGGCGCTCGTCGAGCAGGCGGCGGACATCGGCACGGGACCCCACCTGCAGCTCCTGCGGACCTACGCGACGGGCCTGGCCACCGGCCTCGCCTCGCTCGTCTCCGTCCTCGACCCCGAACTCGTCGTCCTCAGCGGCGCCTCGCTCACCAGGGGCGGCGAACCGCTGCGCGCCCTGGTGCAGGCCGAACTGGAGGAACTCGCCGCGTCCCGGCCCCGCCTGGTCGTCGGCGGCGTCCATGAACACCCCGTGCTGCGCGGCGCGTTGGAGAGCGCGCTCGCGGCCGCCCGCGACGAGGTCTTCGACACCTCGCGCTGACCCGGCCCTCCGGGGCCCCGTACCGCCCGCACGCTCCGTAGCCATGTCTCGCTCACCCACCCCGTCCCGCCCCAGGGAGACCTCGCCATGCCCGGAATATCCAGAAAAGCGCTGCTGACCGTCGCCTCCGTGGCCCTGCTCGCCACCGCGTGCACCGGTCAGGCCGACACCGGCGCCACGGACGACCCCGACGCCGAGACCACGATCACGTTCTGGCACGGCTGGAGCGCGCCCTCCGAGGTCGAGGCCATCAAGGCGAACATCGGCCGGTTCGAGAAGAAGCACCCCAACATCAAGGTGAAGGTCGTCGGCAACATCAACGACGACAAGCTCAACCAGGCGCTGCGGGCCGGTGGTTCGAACGGCCCCGACGTCGTGTCGTCGTTCACCACGTCCAACGTCGGCAAGTTCTGCTCCTCCGGCGCCTTCGCCGACCTCGGCCCGTTCATCGAGAAGTCGAAGCTCGACCTGGACAAGATCATCCCGAAGCCGATGCTGGAGTACACCCAGTTCGAGGGCACCCGCTGCGCGATGCCGCTCCTCGGCGACGCGTACGGGCTCTACTACAACAAGGACGCCTTCGCCGCGGCCGGCATCGACGCGCCGCCGAGGACGTGGTCCGAGTTCGCGAAGGTCGCCGAGAAGCTGACCGAGCCGAAGGGCGACTCCTACGAGCGGCTCGGCTTCATGCCGAACTACCACGGCTACGAGACGGTCGTGGACCACTACATGTCGCAGTGGGACCACGCGTACTTCGGCAGGGACGGCAAGTCCACCGTGGCCTCCGACCCCGCGTTCGCGGAGATGTTCAGGTACCAGAAGAAGCTCGTGGACGACCTCGGGGGCTTCGCGAAGCTGGAGAAGTACCGCAACACCTTCGGCGACGAGTGGGGCGCCAAGCACCCGTTCCACACCGGTCAGGTGGCGATGCAGCTCGACGGCGAGTGGCGGCTCGGGATGGCCCAGGACGCCGGTGTGAAGTTCGAGATCGGCACCGCACCGATGCCGGTGGCGGACGACGAGGCCGACGAGTACGGCAAGGGATTCCTGTCCGGCACGATCATGGGCATCGCGCCGCAGAGCAAGAAGCAGAACGCGGCCTGGGAGCTGGTGAAGTACATGACGACCGACACCGAGGCCGTCGTCGCCTTCTCCAACGCCATCCACAACGTGCCGT
Organism: Streptomyces fructofermentans; assembly: GCF_014651055.1. Lineage (GTDB taxonomy): Bacteria > Actinomycetota > Actinomycetes > Streptomycetales > Streptomycetaceae > Streptomyces > Streptomyces fructofermentans. Next base: position 155,522 of record NZ_BMWD01000006.1, on the reverse strand, counting down.
CCACCTTCGAGGCGCTGAAGTCCCCCGACCTGAAGGCCGATCCGGGCTTCAGGACCTTCCTCGACATCGCGCAGCACCCCGAGTCCAACACCCCTCCGGCCTCCGTCAACGGCTCGACGTACCAGCAGACCCTCCAGGACTTCGGGTACCAGTACGAGTCCGGCAAGGCCAAGGACCTCAAGGAGGGGCTGGCGAGGACGGCCGCCCAGATCGACCGTGACATCGAGCAGGCGAAGTAGCCGGCGATGGCCACGCACACTCCGCGCGCCGGGGCCGGTTCCGCCGGCCTCGCCGCGAAGCACCGGCGGCAGGCGCTGCGCACGCTCGCCTTCATGTCGCCCTGGCTGATCGGCTTCGGGGTCTTCTTCGCCTACCCGCTGGTCTCGACGGTCTACTTCTCGTTCATGAAGTACGACGGCTTCGGGGTCCCCGAGTTCAGGGGGCTGGGCAACTGGAGCTACGTCTTCAACGACTACCCGATGTTCTGGCCGGCGCTGCGCAACACCCTGTGGCTGGTGCTGGTCATGGTGAGCTGCCGGGTCGTGTTCGGGCTGGGCGTCGGGCTGCTGATCACGAGAATCCGCACGGGCACGGGTGTCTTCCGCACCCTGTTCTACCTCCCCTACCTGGCCCCGCCGGTCGCGGCGACCCTGGCGTTCGTGTTCCTCCTGAACCCCGGCACCGGACCGGTGAACTCGGTCCTGGACGGGCTGGGCCTGCCGACCCCCGGCTGGTTCACGGACGCCACGTGGTCCAAGCCGGCCCTGACGATGCTCGCCCTGTGGGGCGTGGGCGACCTGATGGTCATCTTCATGGCGGCCCTGCTGGACGTGCCCAGGGAGCAGTACGAGGCCGCCGAGCTGGACGGCGCGTCCGCGTGGCAGCGGTTCCGCTTCGTGACGCTGCCGAACATCTCGCCGATCGTCATGTTCGCGGTGGTGACCGGTGTGATCCAGACGATGCAGTACTACACGCAGCCACTGGTCGCCGGGAAGGTCGCCTCCGGCGTCATCGGCGGCTCCGGCCAGCAGTTCGAGCCGGGCTACCCCGACAAGTCCACGCTCACCCTGCCGCAGCTCGTCTACAACCTCGGCTTCCAGCGCTTCGACTACGGCTCGGCGTGCGTGGTCGCGCTGGTGCTGTTCGCCCTGTCCATGGTGTTCACCGCGTTCCTGATGCGGCGCCGGGGCGGTCTCATCCAGGCAGGTGACTGACCCATGACCCAAGTCCTCGACAAGCCGACCGAGTTGCGGGCACCGGTGTCGCCCGCCGAGCGGACCGCCCGGCGCAGGGCGCTCCTGGAGTGGATCGCCGTGCACGCCCTCGGGGTGGCGGCCGCGCTCTTCTTCGTCCTGCCGTTCGTGTTCGTGGTGCTGACCTCGCTGATGAGCGACAACCAGGCGCTGAGCAGGGACCTGGTCCCGGACACCTGGGAGTGGGGCAACTACACGAAGGTCCTCGACACCCCCGGCTTCCTGACCTGGTGGCGCAACACCCTGCTGTACGCGGGCGCCGGCACGGCCCTCACGGTGCTGTCGTCCGTCCCCGTGGCGTACGCCCTCGCCAAGTTCCGCTTCCGTGGCCGGAACCTGTCCCTGATGCTCGTCATCTCGATGATGATGCTGCCGCCGCAGGTCATCATCATCCCGATGTACCTGTTCTGGGCGAAGCAGCTCGACCTGTCGGGCACGCTGTGGCCGCTGATCGTCCCGATGGCGTTCGGCGACGCGTTCTCCATCTTCCTGCTGCGGCAGTTCCTGACGACGATCCCGAACGAGTACCTGGACGCGGCGAAGGTCGACGGCTGCGGGGACCTGCGGACCCTGCTCAAGGTCGTGCTGCCGATGGCGAAGCCGGGGATCGCGGCCGTCGCGCTGTTCCAGTTCTTCTACGCCTGGAACGACTACTTCGGGCCGCAGATCTACGCGTCCGAGAACCCCGGCGCCTGGACCCTGAGCTACGGCCTGGAGTCCTTCAAGGGCGCGCACCACACCGACTGGAATCTGACGATGGCCGCGACCGTCCTGGTCATGGCCCCCGTGATCCTCGTGTTCTTCTTCGCGCAGAAGGCGTTCGTCGAGGGCGTCACGCTCACCGGAGTGAAGGGCTGACATGAAACTCGCAGTAGTGGGCGGGGGTTCCACGTACACCCCTGAACTGATCGACGGATTCGCGAGGCTGCGGGACACCCTGCCCATCGAGGAACTGGTCCTGGTCGATCCGGCCGTCGACCGCCTGGAACTGGTCGGCGGGCTGGCCCGGCGGATCTTCGCCCGGCAGGGTCACCCGGGCCGGATCACCACGACCGCCGACCTCGACGCGGGTGTCGACGGGGCCGACGCGGTGCTGCTGCAGTTGCGCGTCGGCGGGCAGGCCGCCAGGAACGAGGACGAGACCTGGCCGCTGGAGTGCGGCTGCGTCGGCCAGGAGACGACCGGCGCGGGCGGGCTCGCCAAGGCGCTGCGCACCGTTCCGGTGGTGCTCGACATCGCCGAGCGGGTCCGGCGCGCGAACCCCGACGCGTGGATCATCGACTTCACCAACCCCGTCGGCATCGTGACCCGCGCCCTCCTCCAGGCCGGCCACCGGGCGGTCGGGCTGTGCAACGTGGCGATCGGCTTCCAGCGGAAGTTCGCCGGGCTGCTCGGGGTCGCCCCCGCCGACGTGCACCTGGACCACGTGGGCCTCAACCACCTCACCTGGGAGACGCGGGTGCGGCTCGGCGGGCCCGAGGGCGAGAACGTGCTGCCGAAGCTCCTGGCCGAGCACGGGGACGCCCTCGCCGACGACCTGCGCCTGCCGCGGGGCGTCCTGGACCGCCTGGGCGTCGTCCCGTCCTACTACCTGCGCTACTTCTACGCCCACGACGAGGTCGTGCGGGAGCTGCGGACGAAGCCGTCACGGGCCGCCGAGGTGGCCGCGATGGAGAAGGAACTGCTGGCCATGTACGGGGACCCGCAGCTCGACGAGAAGCCGGAGCTGCTCTCCCGCAGGGGCGGGGCGTACTACTCCGAGGCCGCCGTGGACCTCGCGGCCTCGCTGCTCGGCGGCGGGGGCAGCCCGTACCAGGTGGTGAACACGTACAACAGGGGCACTCTGCCGTTCCTGCCGGACGACGCCGTCGTGGAGGTGCAGGCGGCCGTCGGACGCACCGGCGCCGCTCCGCTGCCGGTGGCACCGGTGGACCCGCTCTACGCGGGTCTGATGGCCGGCGTCACCGCGTACGAGGACCTGGCGCTGGAGGCCGCGCTGCGCGGGGGCCGCGAACGGGTGTTCCGGGCCCTGCTCGCGCACCCGCTGGTCGGCCAGTACGCGTACGCCGACGACCTCACCGACCGTCTGATCGCGCACAACCGGGAGCACCTGGCGTGGGCGTGACCGCACATGTCCTCGCCGTCGACGCGGGGAACAGCAAGACCGACGTCGCGGTCGTGGCGGCCGACGGGAGCGTCCTCGCCACGGCGCGCGGCGGAGGCTTCCGGCCGCCCGCGGTCGGTGTCCGCCAGGCGGTGGACAAGGTCGCGGACGCCGTCGGGCGCGCGTTCGCGGAGGCGGGCGTGCGAGGCGTCGAGCATGTCTCGGCCTGCCTGGCCAACGCCGATCTCCCGGTCGAGGAGGCGCAGTTGGCCGCCGCTCTGCACGAGCGGGGCTGGGGGGCGACCGTGGAGGTCCGCAACGACACCTTCGCGATCCTGCGCGCCGGTGTCGAGGAGCCGCGGGGCGTGGCGGTGGTGTGCGGCGCGGGCATCAACTGCGTGGGCATGCGGCCCGACGGGCGCACCGCCCGCTTCCCCGCGCTCGGCCGCATCTCCGGTGACTGGGGCGGTGGTTGGGGGCTCGCCGAGGAGGCCCTGTGGCACGGGGCGCGTGCCGAGGACGGGCGGGGCGGCCCCACCGCGCTGGCCCGCACCCTGCCCGCGCACTTCGGGCTCGACTCCATGTACGCGCTGATCGAGGCGCTGCATCTGGAGCGTGTGGCGGAGGAGCGGCGGCACGAACTGACGCCGGTCCTGTTCGCCACGGCGGCGGCCGGCGACCCGGTCGCCCGCGGGATCGTCGACCGGCTCGCGGACGAGGTCGTGGCCATGGCGGTCGTCGCGCTGACCCGCCTCGGCCTGCTGGACGAGGAGGCCCCGGTGCTGCTCGGCGGCGGGGTCCTGGCGGCACGCCACCCCCAACTCGACGACCGGGTGCGGGAACTGCTGGCGGAGCGCGCCCCCAAGGCCGTGCCCCGGGTCGTCACCGCGCGGCCGGTGCTCGGCGCCGCCCTCCTGGGACTCGACCACCTGGGCGCGCCGGGCCGGGCGCACGCCCGCGTGCGCGCGTATTACGAGAAGGTCTGAGCGCGCAGGGAACCGAACCGTTCGGGTTGGCGTATTCATGAGCAGGGGTGGTGGGGGATCTTCGAGGTGCGGTGATCCGGAACAAGATCGGGACAAGGCCTGTGCGGATGTCAGTCACGGCGGCGATACTTGCGGCCGTGCACCTCTTCCCGTGCCTCCCGGCGCCGGGCGGAGGTGACCGGCCGTGACCATGGGGGAGGTCAAGTGACACACCAGCAGACGGGCAGCGCCGCGCCACCGGGGCCGCCTGTGCCCGTGACGCCCACGGTGCCGCCGCAGGTGCCCCGGCCCGGCCCGCAGGGCGTTCCCGACACCCCGCCCCCGCGTCGTACGGCCTGGGCGGAGGGTGTCGACAGGCTGCGTGCCGCGGCGACCACGGAGCCCGGGCGGCTGCGCGTCATCGGCGCCGTCCTCGCCGTCCTCGTCGTCGCGTTCGGCGCGGTCACCGCCTGGCAGATGACGGAGCGTTCGACCGCGGCGGACGCGGTGCTGAACAGCAGCCAGCCGCTGAGCGCCGACGCCGCGGACATCTACCGCTCGCTCGCGGACGCCAACACGGCCGCCTCCAGCGGCTTCCTGGCGGGCGGCCAGGAGACCGAGGCGTCCCGCACCCGCTACGAGAGCGACATCCGGCTGGCCGCGGACAAGCTGGTGACGGCCGCCGCGAACTCCGAGCCGGGCTCGCCCTCCGAGAAGACCATCACCCGGCTGAACAAGACGCTGCCCGAGTACAAGGGCCTGGTGGAGCGCGCCCGGGCGAACAACCGGCAGGGCTTCCCGCTGGGCGGCGCCTACCTGCGGTACGCGAACTCGAAGATGCAGGTCATGCTGGACGACGCCGAGACGCTCTACAAGGTGGAGAACCAGCGGCTGCGGTCCGACTACGACGACGCGACGCCGTACCCGTGGATCGCGATCGGCGCCGGAGTCCTCGCGCTGGGCGCTCTCGTCTGGGTCCAGCGCCGCAACTACCGCCGCACGAACCGTGTGCTGAACCACGGCCTGGTGGCCGCGACCACCGCCACCGCGATCGTGCTGCTGTGGCTGGCCGTGGGCCACACCGTCGCCCGTGCCGGTCTGAACGAGTCGTACGACCACGGCGTCCGCTCGCTGAACACGCTCAACGACGCCCGGATCGCCTCGCTCAAGGCCCGCGGCAACGAGAACCTCACCCTGGTGTCCCGCGGCGCGGAGACCAAGGAGGTGGGCACCGGCGCGGACGTGAAGGTCGTGGACGTCTACGACTACGACTTCGAGCGCCAGATGAAGGACCTGACCACCAAGCTGGCCGCGGCCGAGGCCCTCGCGGACGACGGCGCGGGCGTGCGGCCGGTCCGGGCGGCGACGGCCAACATGAAGGTCTGGAAGGACCGGCACAGGGAAGCCCGCGCGCAGGACGACGCGGGCAACTACCAGGGCGCGCTCGACAGGATCATCGGCTCCAAGGCGGACGAGCCGACGGGCGAGTGCTTCGACAACGTGGACGACGCCCTGAACACCGCGCTCAAGCACGAGCGCGTCCAGTTCGAGCGGGCGGCGGGCGACGGTCTGGGCGCGATGAGCGGCCTCGCCGCGGGCGCCGCGGTGCTCGCCGTGCTGGCCGCGGCCGGAGCGGTGCTGGGCATCGGGCGCCGGTTGTCGGAGTACCGGTGAGAGGGGGCGTGACGATGAACGCACGGCGTGTGCGGGCCGGCCTGAGGGGCTGGGGCGGAGTGGGCGCGATGGCGGTCGTCTGCGTCCTGGCCGCGGTCTTCGCGCTGCTGCTGCCGGTGGCCCAGTCCCGTGTGGACGGCGGACGGGACGCCGGCGCGCGGGGCGTGGCCCACGGCGAGCAGGCCAGGGCCGAGGAGTGCGAGGCCCCGGAGGACCAGAGCCTGTCGCCGTCGTCGGGTCCCCAGGACGGCGCGAACGTCCAGGCCATCAAGGACCGCGGCTACCTGACGGTTGGCGTCGACCAGAACAGCTACCGCTGGGGCTACCGCGATCCGAACAGCACCTCGGAGACCACCCAGTTGGAGGGCTTCGACATCGACCTCGTGCACGCGATCGCCGACCGGATCGTCGGGAAGAAGGAGAACAACGTCCGCTTCCGCGCGATCCCGACGATCCGGCGCATCCCGGCGATCCAGAAGGGGGAGGTCGACATGGTGGTCCGCACCATGACGATCAACTGCGCGCGGCTGAAGGATGTCGCGTTCTCCTCGCCCTACTTCGAGACCGGCCAGCAGGTGCTCGCCCCCCGGAAGTCGGACATCACCGGCTACGACGAGTCGCTCGCGGGCAAGCGGATCTGCTCGGCGACGGGTTCCACGGCGTACGACGCCCTGGCGGCCGACAAGAAGGACGGCGACCTCGTGGGGTCCGCCGACATCCGCACCACCGTGCCGAACCAGCTCGACTGCCTGGTGCGGCTGCAACTCGGCGAGGTGGACGCCGTGGTGACCGACGGGGCGCTCGCGGCGAGCCAGGCCGCGCAGGACCCGACGGTCGAGCTGAAGGGCGAGCCGTTCACCGACGAGTACTACGGCGTGGCGATGAAGAAGGACTCCGACGATCTGGTACGCCGGGTCAACCAGGTGCTGGTGGACTACCGCGAGGACGGCTGGCAGCAGTCGTACGACACCTGGCTCGCGAAGGGCCTCGGCAAGTCCGAGGGGCCGCCGCCGGTCGAGTACCGGTGACCGGGCCCGGCCGCCCGGGCCGCACCCCGCCGCCGGGGCGCTCCGGGTGAGGACCGCCGGCCACCGGCAGCGGCAGCGGCAGCGGCAGCGGCAGCGGCAGCGGCTGGGAACGTCCGGGAGCGACCGGAACCGACCGGGAATGGCAGAGTCGGACTGGGAACGACCGGGAACGGGAAGTGAGTTGCCCGGGCGCACCTCCTGAGTGCGCCGGGAACGACCGAGAGCGAGAGGTGATCGATGGGCGTCACGGGAGCCTCCGGGCCGGTGATGGACCGGGACGAGGTGGACCGTGCGCTGGCGCGGCTCGGCGCGGAGCACGAGGCCATCGAGACCTCGCTCCTCGCCCTGCAGGACCACGCGGGCCGCAGACTCCTCGAGGGGGCCGAGCTCACCGGCACGACCAAGGAGCGCTGGCGGACCACCGAGGCGTCGGTCACCCTGCTGTGGGCCTACTTCGACGCGTACGCGGACGCGCTGCGGGCCGCGCGCGCGATCCGCGCGCGGCGGCGCTGGTCGAGCCGCGACGACCTCGTGGAGCTGACGGAACTGCTGCGCGGCGAGAGCGTCACGGTGGCCGGCAGCGCCGCCGCGACGGCCGCGGCGCCCACCATGGCGGGCACGGGCCGGCTCAGCGAGCGCTTCACCCTCGTCGAACTCGTCGAGCGGATGAACGAGTTGTACGCCTCGTCGCTCGACATGGTGGTGACGGCCGACGCCGTGTGGTCGGCCCTGCCCGCACGGATCGATTTACTCGCCGCGGAGCTTCAGCGCACCCGCCGGCTCGCGCACTCCGTGGGGGTGCGTCCCGGCGAGCACCCCTCGGGCGACGACCTGGAGCGGATCACCCGCGCCCTGACGTCCCTGCGCGAGCAGGTGGTGTCGGACCCGCTGGCCTTCTGGCGTCCCGCGCAGGGCAGTTCGGCACCGGGCGGCGGCCGTCCCGACAGCGAGCGCTACGACCGTGAGGCGCGGGCGCTGGAGGAGGTGCGCCGCGAGATCGACGCCGTCCTCACCGTGCGGCAGGACGCGGAGAACCGGCTGGTGCGGCTGCGGGACGTGCTGAGCCGGGCGGACCGCACCCTGGCCGAGGCGCGCAGCGCCCGGGGTGAGGTGCTCGCGAAGATCGCCGCGTCGGAGGTGCCCGCCGTGAGCGGTCCGCCGACCGCGCTGCAGGAGCAGCTCGCGACCGCCGCCGAGTACCGCAGGCACGCCCAGTGGCACCGCCTCTCGCCGCTCCTGGAGTCCCTGGAGGAGAAGGCCGAGGACGAGCTGATGCGCGCCCGGGAGTCGTTGACGGCGGTCACCGCGCCGCTCGCGGTGCGCGCCGAACTGCGCGGCCGCCTCGACGCGTACAAGGCGAAGGTCGCCCGGCACGGCCTCGCCGAGGACCCGCTGCTCGTGGAGCGGTACGACGCGGCGCGCCGCATGCTGTGGAGCGCGCCGTGCGATCTGCGCGTGGCGGAGGCGGCGGTGCTGCGCTACCAGCACGCGGCCGCCGAGTTGCTGGTGCCCAGGGTCCCCGAACAGGGCGGGCCGCAGGACCGGAGGGGGGAATCGTGAGTCAGCCGAACGAGCCGAACGAGCCGAACAAGGGTGGAGAGAGCCGGCAGCAGTGCCGGCGCCCCGGATGCGAGGGGGCGTACGAGGACATGGGCGGCGGGGAGCTGTACTGCGACACCTGCGGTCTGGCACCCGAGGTCCCGTCGGGCGGCAATGTGGGTTCGCCGCCGACCGGGATCACCGCGGGCGGCCGGGGTTCGCGCGGCTCCGGCAGCACCGGCTCCCGGGCCTCGTCGCGCTCCTCCCGTTCCTCGCAGTCGCGGCGCTCGGTGTCGGGGCGGCTGTCGCGCTCCCTGTCGGGCAGGGTGTCGAGCCGCTCGGTGTCGGTGCGCAGCTCCGGCTCCACCGCCGGGTCCTCGGGCCGGGGGCGGCTCGGCGTCGGCCTCGTGCAGGTTCCCGACGTGCCGCGCCCCGACCCCCGGGAGATGGTCCAGGAGAACCCCGAGGTCCCGGAGAGGAAGCGATTCTGCTCGCGTTCCGACTGCGGCGCGCCCGTCGGCCGCTCGCGCGGTGAGCGGACCGGGCGCACGGAGGGCTTCTGCACCAAGTGCGGCCACCCGTACTCGTTCGTGCCGAAGCTGGCGGGCGGCGACATCGTGCACGGGCAGTACGAGGTCGTGGGCTGCCTGGCGCACGGCGGGCTCGGCTGGGTCTACCTCGCCGTCGACCGGGCGGTGTCCGACCGCTGGGTGGTCCTCAAGGGACTCCTCGACACGGGCGACCAGGACGCGATGGAGGCCGCCATCTCCGAGCGCCGCTTCCTCGCCGAGATCGAGCACTCCAACATCGTGCGGATCTACAACTTCGTCGAGCACCTCGACCAGCGCACGGGCTCCCTCGACGGCTACATCGTCATGGAGTACGTGGGCGGGAAGTCGCTCAAGGAGATCGCCAACGGCCGCCGCACCCCGGACGGCCGCCGCGACCCGCTGCCGGTGGAGCAGGCGTGCGCGTACGGCATCGAGGCGCTGGAGGCCCTCGGCCACCTGCACAGCCGCAACCTGCTGTACTGCGACTTCAAGGTCGACAACGCGATCCAGACCGAGGACCAGCTCAAGCTGATCGACATGGGCGCGGTCCGCAGGATGGACGACGACGAGTCGGCCATCTACGGCACGGTCGGCTACCAGGCCCCCGAGGTCGCGGACGTCGGCCCGTCGGTCGCCTCCGACCTCTACACGGTCGCCCGCACCCTCGCGGTCCTGACCTTCGACTTCCAGGGCTACACGAACGTGTTCGTGGACTCCCTGCCCGATCCCGACACCATCGAGGTGCTGCGCACCTACGAGTCCTTCTACCGGCTCCTCGTACGGGCCACCGACCCCGACCCGGCCCGCCGGTTCGCCTCCGCGCAGGAGATGGCGGAGCAGCTCACGGGAGTGCTGCGCGAGGTCGTCTCCGTGCAGAGCGGACGTGCCCGGCCCTCGCTGTCGACGCTGTTCGGCCCGGAACTGAAGGTCACCGAAACGGAGTTGTTCGGCACGCTGGAGTCGGACGTCTCGCGGCTCGGGCTGCGGATCGCGCCCGTACGGAGGAAGAGGGGTGCGCCGGAGCTGACGGCCGGCACGAACGGGGCGCCCCCCGCGCTGCCCGCGGCCGCCGCCCCGGCGGGACCGGCCGCCCTCGTCAAGGCGCTGGACACGGCCGCCGCGGCGCTGGCGCTCCCGGTGCCGCGGGTGGACCCGGGCGACCCGAACGCCGGGTTCCTGGCCGGTCTGATGACGTCCGCCCCCGGAGAGCTGATCACCGCGCTGCGGGCGGCGCCCGCCGCCTCCCTCGAACTGCGGCTGCGGGAACTGCGGGCGCGTCTGGAGCTCGGCGAACTCGACCCTGCCGGCCGGGCGCTGGAAGCCCTGGAGGCGGACCACCCCGACGACTGGCGGGTGGTCTGGTACCGGGGCGTGGCCGCGCTGGCCACCGGCGACCACGAGGTCGCGGCGGTGTCCTTCGACGCGATCTACGACGCGTTCCCCGGCGAGCCCGCGCCCAAGCTGGCGCTCGGCGTGTGCGCGGAGGTCCTCGGGCAGCTCGACAACGCGGCCGAGTACTACCGCCTCGTGTGGACCACCGACCCCAGCTATGTGAGCACCGCGTTCGGCCTGGCCCGCGTGCAGCTCGCGGCGGGCGACCGCAGGGGCTCGGTGCGGACGCTGGAGTCGGTGCCGGAGTCGTCGATCCACTACACGGCGGCCCGGGTCGCCGCGGTGCGGGCCCGGCTCAGGCAGCGTTCGGGCGGGGCCGTGCCACCCGCCCCCGGAGTACCGGACGTGCCCTTCCTCGACGACCTGACCTCGGCCGCGGCGCAGGTCGCGGCCCTCGACGGGTACGGTCTGGACGCGGTGCGGCGCGAGCAGTTGTCCACAGAGGTCCTTGGCAGCGCCCTGGACTGGGTACTCTCCGGTAGCCAGGGTTCCGCCCCGCAGAGCGGCGGTGCGCGGACCGTACTTCTCGGCAGTGATCTGGACGAGCGGGGCCTGCGCTTCGGTCTGGAGCGCTCGTACCGGACACTGGCCCGGCTCGCCCAGCGTGGCGAGGAGAGGATCCATCTGGTGGAGCGGGCCAACCGCTACCGCCCCCGGACGTGGGTGTAATTCATGTCGCAGATGCCCCAACTGGCCGCCTGCCCCAGCTGTGAGGAACCGCTGGACTCGGGTGACCGTTTCTGCGGTGCGTGCGGGTTCGACCTGTCGGCCGTACCCGTGCCGCCGGACGACAGCCCCACAATCGCGATGAACGGCACGGAGCCGGCGGCCCCTTCGGCCGCCGCGCCCGTGGACTGGCCGGTCGCCCCCGACCCGGCGTCCTCGGACACGCCCGCGCCCGTGGTGCTGCCCACCGACATCGAGGGCCGCGAGTCGGGCGGTTCGGACAGCCCCGGCGTCCGGTTCGACCGGCCCGCGCAGCCGCCCGTACCGCCGCAGCACGTGCCCGAGCCGCCCCCGGGGCAGCCGGTGGCCCAGGGCCACCGGCAGTCCGGCGAGCCCGACGCGTACCCGCTGGCCGCGCCGCTGCCCCCGGAGGAGCCGCCCGCCGATCCGCGGGCCGCAGCCTTCCCGACGCCCGCCGCCGGCACGAAGGTCTGCGTGGCCTGCCGCGCGGGCCACGTCGACCGGGACGGCTACTGCGAGAACTGCGGGCACGCACAGCCGCGCGAACGGGACCACATGGAGCAGGAGTTGAGCTGCGTCGCCGCCGTCAGCGACCGGGGTCTGCGCCACCACCGCAACGAGGACGCGTTCGCCGTCTCCTCGACCGCGCTGCCCGACGGTTCGCCGGCGGTCGTCGCGATCGTCTGCGACGGAGTGTCCTCGGCGACCCGTCCCGACGAGGCGTCCCTGGCCGCCTCCCGGTCGGCAGCCGAGTCCCTGCTGACGGCACTCCCGCGGGGCACGCACCCGCAGCAGGCGATGCACGACGCCATCCTCGCCGCCGCCGGGGCGGTCAACGCCCTCGCGGACCCCACCACTTCGGCCACTGAGCACCAGCCCCACGTCAACGCCCCCGCCTGCACCCTCGTCGGCGCGGTCGTCACGCCCAGCCTGCTGGTCGTCGGCTGGGTCGGCGACAGCCGCGTCTACTGGGTCCCGGTGGACCGCTCGTCGCCGCCGGCCCGGCTCACCGAGGACGACTCCTGGGCGGCCCAGATGGTCGCCGCGGGCCTGATGAACGAGGCCGAGGCGTACGCGGACGACCGAGCGCACGCCATCACGGGCTGGCTCGGCGCCGACGCGTACGAGATCGAGCCGCACACCGCGTCCTTCAAGCCGGACCGGCCGGGTGTCGTCGTGGTGTGCACCGACGGACTGTGGAACTACGCCGAATCGGCCGGGGAGATGGCCGAGGTCGTCCCATACGACGCCGCGGCCCGGCCCCTGCACGGCGCGCAGGTCCTGGTGGGGCACGCCCTCGACGGCGGGGGCCACGACAACGTAACAGTGGCCGTCGTGCCGTTCCCCGCCCCCTCTCCGGGGGCAGGATCGGCCTGAGGCCGAATCGGTATCGGCCTCCGGGGCGGGACGGGACCCGGCCCGGGCGACCGGAGGGAACGGCGGGAACGGGCCGCGCCCACCCGGGACGACCGGGTGCGGGCCGCGACGGCGCGAACGGGCGGGCCGTGCACGGCCCATGGACCGGAGGGGACCGGTCCGCCCATCGACATCACCCCACGGCCTGTGGGGAGTCCTGAGGGGGAGCACAGAGGGCATGGCCAATTTCTCGAAGTCGAACGTGCCGCAGTTCTCGGTGGACGTCTACCAGAACGAGTACCTGCCGGAGGGCGGCCGCGAGGTCAACGCGATCGTCACGGTGACCTCGACCGGCGGCGGAACGATCGGGAGTGCCGTGGCGGCACCCCACGTCTACACACCGGGTCAGGGCCCGGACGCGGCCGTGGCGATCATGGTCGACTGCTCGGGGTCCATGGACTACCCGCCGACCAAGATGCGCGGCGCCCGGGACGCGACGGCCGCGGCGATCGACGCGCTGCGGGACGGGGTGCGCTTCGCGGTGATCGGCGGCACGCACGTCGCCAAGGAGGTCTACCCGGGCGGCGGGGGCCTCGCCGTCGCCGACCCGCGGACCCGCGAACAGGCCAAGCAGTCCCTGCGCAGGCTGAGCGCGGGCGGCGGCACCGCGATCGGCACCTGGCTGCGGCTGGCCGACCGGCTGCTGGCGTCCGCCGAGGTCGACATCCGGCACGGCATCGTGCTCACCGACGGCCGCAACGAGCACGAGTCGCCGCAGGACCTCAAGGCCGCGCTGGACTCCTGCGCGGGGCGGTTCACGTGCGACGCGCGGGGAGTCGGCACCGACTGGGAGGTCAAGGAGGTCACCGGGATCGCGTCCGCGCTGCTCGGCACCGCCGACATCGTGGCCGATCCGGCGGGCCTGGCCGCCGACTTCACGCAGATGATGGAGACGGCCATGGGCAAGGAGGTCGCGGACGTGGCGCTGCGGCTGTGGACCCCGGTCGGCACCGCGATCAAGTTCGTCAAGCAGGTCGCGCCCACGGTGGAGGAGCTGACCGGCCGCCGCACGGAGGCGGGCCCGCGCGCCGGGGACTACCCCACCGGCTCCTGGGGCGACGAGTCCCGCGACTACCACGTGTGCGTCGAGGTCCCCGAGGCCGGCATCGGGCAGGAGATGCTCGCCGCCCGGGTCTCCCTGGTCGTCCCGCAGGGCGACGGCCCGGCGCAGAACCTCGGCGCGCAGGGGCTCGTACGGGCCGTGTGGACCGACGACATGGCGGCGTCCACGTCCATCAATCCGCAGGTCGCGCACTACACGGGTCAGGCGGAACTGGCGCAAGTCATCCAGCAGGGGCTGGACGCGCGCAAAGCGGGCGATGTCGACGGGGCAACGGCCAAACTGGGCCGCGCCGTTCAGCTCGCCAGTGCCTCGGGAAACGCCGATACCGCCAAACTGCTTGCCAAGGTGGTGGACGTGGTCGATGCCGCGGCGGGTACTGTGCGATTGAAGGCGAAGGTCGCGGAGGCCGACGAGATGACTCTCGAAACACGGTCCACAAAGACTGTTCGTGTAAAGAAGTAGCAAGAATCAGATCGATCCGCGGTCGTGAAGCACGCGGTTCGCATCGCATACGGTCCATCCGGGGCCGAAAAGGAGAGGGGGAAGCGCCGACATGCCGACCTGCCCGAACGGACACCAGTCGGGTTCCGACGACTGGTGCGAGGTCTGCGGTCACCGCATGGCCGGTGCCGTGCCCCCGCCCCCTCCGCCGCCCCCGGCCGCCGGCTACGGCTATCCGCCGCCCGGCCAGGGCGGCCGCCACCCTTCCCAGGCACCCGACCAGATGTCCGGGGCCGAGCTCTGCCCGCAGTGCCGCACCCCCCGTGAGGGCGGGGCGCCGTTCTGCGAGGAGTGCCGGTGGAACTTCCTCACGAACACCGCGACCTCGTACACCCCGGCCGCGGTCCGGCCGCCGTCCCCCGGGCCCGGCGGCCAGAACCCGGCGCCGCGGTTCCAGCAGCAGCCGCCCGGCCAGCCCGGCTCCGGCGGGTTCGACTACCAGGGCTCCCGGCCCTCGCGGGTGAACAGGCCCGCCGAGCCGATCCCGCCGTACGGCGAGGACCCCTCGGGGTTCCCCGGCGATCCGTCGCAGCCGGTTCCGGCACCCACCGGCCCCGCCACGAACATGCCCGGCCTGCCCGGCGGATACGGCGGCCAGAACGGCCCCGGCGGCCCGCAGGGCTACCAGCAGCCCGGACCACCGGCCCCGCCCGGCTTCCCGCAGGAGACCGGGCGCCCGCAGGCTCACGGCGGACCGTCCTACGGCGGCGGTGAGGACGACTGGGTGATCTCCCCGCCGTCGGCCGGAGCGCCCGGCGGCCAGGGCGGCCCTCCCGGGCCCGGCGGCGGCTACGGCTACCCGCAGCCCGGCGCCACGCAGGCGCCCCCCGGGTACCAGCAGCAGCCCCTGTCGTGGAGCATCACGATCGGCCCCGACCGCGAGTACTTCATGGCGATGATGCAGCGCTCGGGACCCGAGGCCGCGGGCCTGAACCTGCCCGCCTACTCGCCCGAGCAGCAGCGCCCGCTCATCGGCAACCAGATCACCATCGGCCGCCGTCGCCACTCGACCGGCGACACCCCCGACATCGACCTGGCGGTGCCGCCGGAGGACCCGGGCGTCTCGCACCAGCACGCGGTGCTCGTCCAGCAGCCCGACGGGGGCTGGGCGGTCGTGGACCAGAACTCCACGAACGGCACCACGGTGAACGGCGCCGAGGAGCCCATCCAGCCCTTCGTCCCGATCCCCCTCCAGGACGGCGACCGGGTCCACGTGGGCGCCTGGACGACGATCACCATCCGCCGCGGCTGACCGACGGGCACGGGTCCGGGGCGCGGGTCCGGGTCCCGGACCGTTCCGCTGTGGCTCGTCCCGCTCCGGGGCATCGGGCTCGCTCGGCGCCGGTCGGGGTGCGCGGTCCCGGCTCGCAGGGGCCGGGCGGGCCCGTCACGGAAGCGGCCAGGTGTACGGCCCCCCGGGGTCGTCCAGCCACGCCCACGCCCGGCCGTCGTCGACCGTGATCCCGTACCGCTCGCGCTGCGGGCGCTCCTCCCGCTCCCAGATCGCGTACGCCTCGTCCACGGCGAGCGTGCCCGCGGTCAGGGCCAGCAGGAAGCGGAACAGCTCGTTGCGGCCCGCCCCGCGCGGCAGGGCGTCGAGCTCCCGGTCGGACGGCTCGGGCCCCGGCGGGGCACCGCCGCGCAGGGGGACGAAGTAGGCGGAGGTGTGCAGGAAGCGGCCCTCGGCATGGCCGGCGTCCCGGACCCGCAGGACGACGATCCCGGTGGCGAACGGCGCGAGGATGCGTGCGCCGGGCCGGCACTGGGGCAGCCAGGCGCGCGGGATCGAGCCGAGCGTGCAGGTCGCGATGATCCGGTCGAAGGGGGCTCGCTCGGGACAGCCGCGCGCCCCGTCCCCGGTGACGACCGTCGGACGGTGGCCGGCCGCGGCGAGGTGCCGCCGGGCGGCCTCGGTGATCTCCGGGTCCAGGTCCACCGAGGTGACGAGCGCGTCGCCCAGCCGGTGGGCGAGCAGGGCCGCGTTGTAGCCGGTGCCCGCGCCGATCTCCAGGACCGCGTCGCCGTCCCGCACGTCCAGCGCGACCAGCATCGTCGCCATCAGGGACGGCTGGCTGCTGGACGAGAGGAGCTCCCCGTCCCGCATCCGGGTGGCCAGCGGCGCGTCCGCGTAGGCGCCGCGCAGCCAGGTCTCGCGCCTGCCCCGGGCCGGATCGTCCCCCCACCGGCGCTCGTAGCCGCTCACGGTGCCCGCGTAGTAGTACGGGACGAAGAGGTGGCGCGGGACGCTCTCGAAGGCATCGCGCCAGACCGGGGCCGAGTCCCACGCCCCGCTCGCCTCGATGGCGCGCACCAGCGCCGCCCGCGCCGTGGCGGCGAGGTCGTCGAGGCCGTGGTCGGTCGCGTGCCCGCCCATACCTCCACTGTGCGGCCGCAGGGGCCGGGAGGCGAGCGCCGGGGCCGCCCGCGGCCCCGGGACCGCCCCCGGGAGGCGGTGGTCCTAAGCCTTGAGTCCTCGGCCGCCGCGTCTGAGACCATGGACGACGTGAAAGAGATTCGGCGCGGCACGCTTCAGGAGCAGACCTTCTACGAGCAGGTCGGCGGCGAGGAGACCTTCCGGCGCCTCGTGCACCGCTTCTACGAGGGTGTCGCCGGGGACCCGCTGCTGCGGCCCATGTACCCCGAGGAGGACCTGGGCCCGGCCGAGGAGCGCTTCACGCTGTTCCTGATCCAGTACTGGGGCGGCCCCACCACGTACAGCGAGAACCGCGGCCACCCCCGGCTGCGGATGCGCCACGCGCCGTTCGCCGTCGACCGCGCCGCCCACGACGCCTGGCTGAAGCACATGCGGGTGGCCGTGGAGGAGCTCGGGCTCTCCGAGGAGCACGAGCACACGCTGTGGAACTACCTGACCTACGCGGCGGCGTCGATGGTCAACACGGAGGGCTGAACCGGGCGGGGCGCCGCCCGGCCCGGCGCCGGGGCGCCCTCTGGGACGCAGGTCGAAGGCACGCAGGGCCTACGGGATTGTTCGGCGCCCTGCGAGGCCGTTCGGCACACGGCGGTGTCGTTCGGCGAACGGCTGTGTCGTTCGGCGCGCGGGCGGGAACGCTCAGCGCACGGTGACGCCGAAGGCGCCCAGTCCGGCCCTGCGGACGGCGATCGATCCGTACGGGGTCCACAGCCTGAGCCACGCGCCCGAGGCGAGCAGCCGCAGGACGGCGTCCCCGGGCGCTCCCGCCCGCGCGGGCCCGAGGAATCCGAGGGACTGCGCCGCGTGGGCGGCCCGCACCGGCAGCCCGGTGTCCCCGACGGGCCGGGACCAGATCTCCCGCCCTATCCGGTCGACCACGGCGCGCGTACGTCCTTCCGGCGCCAACTCGTCGATCCGTGCCCGGAATTCGGCCACCGCGGCGCCCACCATCGTCCGTACGGCGCCGGGCACGGGCAGCCCCGGCTCGGAACGCCAGCCTCCGCGGGGCGGCAGCACCCCGGCCCACGGCGGGCCGGTGACGGCGGCGGGCACGACGGCCGTGGCGGCCGGCTCGTCGAGGGCCTCCAGCAGCTCACCGGCCGAGACGGTCACGTCGAGCGCGACCTCGAGACCGTTCTCGTACGGCTTGGCGAGCCGGGCCGCGCGGATCGCGAGCACCTCGAACGACGGCGGCCGGCCGAAGACCGCGAGAGTGGTCCCCGACGCCTGCAGCCGGACCGCGGCCGCGCGGTCGTAGTGGATCAGCCGGGCGAGGAAGGCGGCGAGATCCGCCGCCTCCCCCTCGTCGACGAGCTCCAGGGCCGTCATGCCGCGACGGCCCCCGCGGGATCGGCCCCGTCGTCCGTGTACTCCTCCAGGAACGCCCGCTCCTCGGCGGTGATGCGGCGGGGCCGCTGCGCCTCGAAGTCGAACGGCACGATGACCGTCTCGGCCCGGACGTACACCTGGTCGGGGTCCTTCACCTCGTAGGCGACGGTGAACGACGCCGCCCTTATACGGGTGACCCACAGCTCGATGTCGACCGGCGTGTGCCGGTGGACGAGCTGCTGCTTGTAGTCGATCTCATGGCGCGCCACCACGGACCCCTGCTGGAAATCCTTGTCGGGGCGGAACAGGAAATCGATGCGCGCCTCCTCCAGGTAGCGGAGGAAGACCACATTGTTGATGTGGCCGTACGCGTCCATGTCCGCCCAGCGCAGCGGGCAGCGGTAGATGTGCCGCAAGATCAGCCCCGGGTCAGCTTCTTGTAGGTGGCGCGGTGCGGACGCGCCGCGTCCGGTCCGAGCCTCTCGACCTTGTTCTTCTCGTACGACTCGAAGTTGCCCTCGAACCAGAACCACTTGGAGTCGCCCTCGTACGCGAGGATGTGCGTCGCCACCCGGTCCAGGAACCAGCGGTCGTGGGAGACGACCACAGCCGCGCCCGGGAACTCGAGCAGGGCGTTCTCCAGCGAGGAGAGCGTCTCGACGTCGAGGTCGTTGGTGGGCTCGTCGAGGAGCAGCAGGTTGCCGCCCTGCTTGAGGGTGAGCGCGAGGTTCAGGCGGTTGCGCTCACCGCCGGAGAGCACACCGGCCGCCTTCTGCTGGTCCGGGCCCTTGAAGCCGAACGCGGACACGTAGGCGCGCGAAGGCATCTCGACCTGGCCGACGTTGATGTAGTCCAGCTCGTCCGAGACGACGGCCCACAGCGACTTCTTCGGGTCGATGTTCTCGCGGCTCTGGTCGACGTACGAGATCTTGACGGTCTCGCCGACCTTGATCGTGCCGGAGTCCGGGGTCTCCAGACCCTGGATCATCTTGAAGAGCGTGGTCTTTCCGGCACCGTTGGGGCCGATGATGCCCACGATGCCGTTGCGCGGCAGGGTGAAGCTCAGGTCGTCGATGAGGACCTTCTCGCCGAAGGCCTTCGAGAGGTTGTTGACCTCGACGACGATGGAGCCCAGACGCGGGCCCGGCGGGATCTGGATCTCCTCGAAGTCCAGCTTCCGCATCTTGTCCGCCTCGGCGGCCATCTCCTCGTAGCGCGACAGACGCGCCTTGGACTTGGCCTGGCGCCCCTTGGCGTTGGACCGCACCCACTCCAGCTCGTCCTTGAGCCGCTTGGCGCGCTTGGCGTCCTTCTGGCCCTCGACCTTGAGGCGGGAGGCCTTCTTCTCCAGGTAGGTGGAGTAGTTGCCCTCGTAGGGGTGCGCGCGGCCGCGGTCGAGTTCGAGGATCCACTCGGCGACGTTGTCGAGGAAGTACCGGTCGTGGGTCACGGCGACGACGGTGCCGGGGTACTTCGCGAGGTGCTGCTCCAGCCACTGCACGGACTCTGCGTCCAGGTGGTTGGTGGGCTCGTCGAGGAGCAGCAGGTCGGGGGCTTCGAGGAGCAGCTTGCACAGCGCGACGCGGCGGCGCTCACCACCGGAGAGGTTGGTGACGGGCCAGTCGCCGGGCGGGCAGCCCAGGGCGTCCATGGCCTGCTCCAACTGGGTGTCCAGGTCCCACGCGTTGGCGTGGTCCAGGTCCTCCTGGAGCTTGCCCATCTCGTCCAGCAGCGCGTCCGAGTAGTCGGTCGCCATGAGTTCGGCGACCTCGTTGAAGCGGTGCAGCTTGCCCATGATCTCGGCGGCGCCGTCCTGGACGTTCTGCAGGACGGTCTTGGACTCGTCGAGCGGGGGCTCCTGGAGCAGCATGCCCACGGTGTAGCCGGGCGAAAGGAACGCGTCACCGTTGGAGGCCTGCTCGAGGCCCGCCATGATCTTGAGAACGGTGGACTTACCGGCACCGTTCGGACCGACCACACCGATCTTGGCACCCGGGAGGAAACTCAAGGTGACGTCGTCGAGGATCACCTTGTCACCGTGCGCCTTGCGCGTCTTGCGCATGGTGTAAATGTACTCAGCCAAGAGAAACCGTCCGGACGCTTGAAATCGGCAGTGGGCAGATACACCCCATCTTGCCTGACGGCTACCCCTCGGGGGAAACCCGTTCAGCCGGGGGCCCCTGACCTGCGACTCCCCCACTCCCACCAGGCGGACCGCCCGTCACTGTCAGTCGCCCGCGCTCACCTTCGGACACGACGGCCTGCCCCGGGACGCCCTCGGGGACGATCACGCGCCGACCGAACGGCACGGGCACGGGCGTCGGCGCACGCACGGGACGACATGCGGCACCCGCTCAACGACGAGCCGCGCTCCGGACGACGACCTCGGCGGACGGGTCCACCGGGCCGCGTCCGCTCGGCGAGGCCCCGGCCTTCTATTGGCGGCGGGCCCCGCCGACCCGCACTCACGGCCTTCACCGCCACTCCGCCGGGCCCGGACCAGGGCACCTGATCCGTCCCGCCGGTGCGGCGCCCCCGGAACGACCACCGGTGACCGGACCGGACCGGGACGGTGGCTCCGCCGGGCTTCCTCACGGACACGGCCCTCGGAACCGCCGGCCGCGACCCTCGGAAGCGCCGGGCGCGACCCCAGGAACCGCCGGACACGGCCCCGGTGCCGCCGGGCGGCACCGGGCGTGGTCGCCGGCGGACCGTCGCGTCTCAGTGCTGCTCGGGCGTCTGCTTCCTGCGGACCAGAACCAGTGCCGCGCCGCCCGCCACGACCAGGGCGATCGCCACACCGACGATGACCGGGGTGGCGCCGGAGGCTCCGGTCTCGGCCAGGTCGGCCGTGGTGCTGGTGATCCCGCCGGCCGTCGCGGGGCTGGGCTCGCTCAGGGTCTGGGTCGACTCTCCGCCGGCGCTGCTCTGCGTCCGGCAGTCGAGCACTCCGTGGAACCGCTTCTCGTAGCCGTTCGGACCCGTGATCGTGAAGTCGTAGGCCTGGTCCTCCTGCAACGGGATCGTGACGGTCTGCGACGCGCCCGCCTCGATGGAGTGGGTGGAGCCCATCAGCTCGAAGGTGAACGGCGCGTCGCCCTTGTTCACCGCGGTGATGTCCACGCCGCCCTCGGCGCAGTTCTTCTCGGCCGACAGCGCGGGCGCGGGACCCGTTTCGGCCCAGTTCGCCGTGGCGGTGGCGGAGACCGTCGACTCGCTGGAGCCCGCGAGGATCTGCGTCTGGCTCCGGGTCTCGGAGGCGAAGGCCCGGCCGACCGGCACCGTCGTCGAGGCCTGGACCGTGAGGGCTGCCGAGCCGTCCGCGGTGTCCTCGGGGACGTCGAAGTACAGCTCGGCGCCGTCGGTCGCGGTGGTGACCTCGTTGCCGTCCCGGTCGACGACGATCACGCCGTTGGCCGCCTCGGCCGGCGGCGTCACCGACACGCCCCGCGCGTTGGTGCGCACCGTGACGGGGCCGAGCAGCTCACCGGCGTGGCCGGAGACCGCGGGCGGGTCCAGGGTCAGCGACGCCTCGGGCTCGTCGAGGTCCCGGGCGCTGCGCTGCAGGTAGTCGGCGAGCTTCTCGGCCTCGGGGTCCACGGCGTCCACCTCGGCGCCGTCCGAGTACCGCCAGATCGCCACCTGCGTGCCGGCCGCCGCGTCCTGCTCGGTGAGCCCGCTCACGCCCGCCTTGCCGGCCAGCGCCGCGAGGTCGTTCACCTGCGGGTAGGAGTTCTGCAGGATCCAGCGGATGCGGCCCGCGTCGGGATTGCCGTTGAGCGAGGTGCCGCTCCAGGGCGTCTCCTGGTACCTGGCGTCCTTCTGTGTCGGGGTGTGGATGTCGATGCAATAGGTCTGCAGGGTCCCGCCGTTGTCGACGGACATCTCGAACAGCCCCGCGGAGACCGGCAGGTCCTGGCCGTTCTCGTGGATGACGGCGGGACCGGACGTCTTGAGCCCGCCTATCGTGGCGGTCGCGCCGCCATGCCCCTGCGGGCCCTCGTCCGCGGCGGCCGTACCCGCACCGGCGAGGGCACCGACGGCGAGGAGTCCGGACACCAGCGTCACGGCGGCGAGGCGAACGCGGCCCCGCCCCCTCGCGGGCGACGCAGAGAACGAAGAAAGCACAGGATTCCCCTTCGAGCAGGACCCGTTCACGTGGGGGGTTACGGTCCCACCAGCAGAATCAGAAGCCCCGAGAGCTATGCCCGGCATCCTAAGGACGGGGCGCACCGCTCCCCCCGGTCCTGCCATCCCCGTGAACGATCCGAATCGGAATCGTTATCGCCAAGATCCGCCGCGAGCGGGTCCTGTCGACAAATCCACAGGGACCGTTGTGAACGCAACGGCCGATAAGCCGCACTCCGGTCGGGCGCCGGACCTGTCGCCCGGTCAGGCCGTTCCGCCATCTGAACTCAGGTCGCCAGAGCGGGTTCCCGGCGCGACCGACCGCTCTCGCCCGGTCCACCACTCCCCTTCGTCGCGCGAGCCCCCGCCGCCGGCCCCGCCCCGTCCGTCGGCCCCGCCCCGCTCACGTGCCCCGACCGGCTCCCCTGCTCCCCCGGCTCCGCACGGGCCCCCGGCTCGGTCTCCCAACTGGGCTCCGGACCGGCGGGAGTCTCCGGTGCCGCCTCGCTCCTGTGGCCCCGGCGGAACGCCGACGTGCCCCGTGCCATGTCGTGCCCGATCGCCGAGGCCTCGATGTCCGCGTACGCGAACGACTGCCCGTCGCGCTGCTCGGAGCGGACCTTCAACCTCCCCCGCACGACCAGCGGATCGCCCACCGCGACGGACCCCTGGACGTTCGTCGCGAGTGTCCGCTTGGACCACACCGTGAAGAAGTTGGTGTGCCCGTCCGTCCACACGTTCTTCTCGCGGTCCCAGTACCGCTGGGTCACCGCGAGCCGGAACCTCGCCGTCGGACCCGCCACCGTCTCCCGGAACACCGGCTGCGTGGCCACGTTCCCCACTACGCACACCATGGTCTCCTTCATCCCGAACCCCTCCCTCGCCCACACGCACGGCGGTCCCGTGCCGATGCGCCGGCGCCGGCCCCTCGCCGCCGCCGGGGCGGACCCGGCCCGGTCGCCCCGACCGCCCCGTGTCCGCCGCGGTCCAGACTGCCTCCGCCCGGCCGGGCCCGCTGAGCGCTGTGGGCCACCGCCCGGTTGTGGACAACTCCGCCACCCGCAAGGGTGACCAGCGACCACGGGAACCCACGGCCCCGGTACAGGAACGCCACCCCGGGCCCGCGCCCCCAGCGGCAGCCCCGCCTCACCCCGTACCGGCACCGACCCCCATGACCCGTACGTACTGCTCACGGACCTCCCGGTAGCGGAGCAGCTCCGCCGCCACCGGATCGAGGACCCTGGCCCGGCCGCAGCCGGAAGCCGCCTCCCGCAGGCGCCGTTCCGCCTCCAGGCCGTACCTCCTCGCGGGTCCCCGCACCGCCATCCGGCACGCCCACTCGACGGCCGGACCGCCCACGATGCCGATCACCATCAGCAGGACCGGCACCCCGAGGTTCGGCGACAGGACGCCGACGATCTGCCCCAGCAGCCACAGTCCGCCGACGACCTGAAGGATCGTCATGGAGGCCTGCGCCAGCACCGCGGCGGGCCACCAGCCGGGGCGCGGCGGCCTGCCGGCCGGCGTCCCGGCCCGTACCGCCAGTTCGTCGAGCGCCTCACTGAGCCCCTGCGCGCCCCGTACGGCGGCCTCGCGCACCGCCTGCGCCCAGGCGCCGGGCAGCCCCGCGGCCGCCTCGTCGGCGACCGTGCGCACCGCCTGCTCGACGCGCTGGCGCGCCGTGGCCTCCTCGTCGGCCTGCGACCGCACGGACATCCGGCCGGTGGGAGGGTCGCACCGGTCCTGGCACCAGCGCCAGAGCCGCAGCCAGGGGGTGCCGCAGGCACGGTTGGCATGGCGGCGCCACTCCCGTTCCGCCGCCTCGCCCGCCGCCGACGCGCCGACCGCCTCCGCGAGCCGGTCGGCGAACTCGTCGCGCGCCTCCTCGGTGAGCCCGGCCTGCCGCTGGTTCGCGTACACGGGCCACAGCCGGGCGGCGGCAGCGTCCACGTCGGCGGAGATCCGGCGCGCCGCCGCGCCCCGCTCGGCCACGAAGTGGCCCAGGGCCTCGCGCAGTTCGCCGATGCCGTCGCCGGAGAGCGCGGACACCGCGAGGACGGTGGCGCCCGGCTCGCCGTACTCGCCCAGGGCGATCCCGTCCTCGTCGAGCAGCCGCCGCAGGTCGTCGAGGACCTGGTGGGCGGCCTCGCCCGGCAGCCGGTCGACCTGGTTCAGGACGACGAAGGTGACCTCCGCGTGCCCCGCCATGGGGCGCAGATAGCGCTCGTGCAGCACGGCGTCGGCGTACTTCTCCGGGTCGACGACCCAGATGACGGCGTCGACCAGCGCGAGGACGCGGTCGACCTGGGCGCGGTGCTGGACGGCCGCGGAGTCGTGGTCGGGCAGGTCGACCAGGACGAGGCCGCGCAACTGCGCCTCGGCCTCGGGGCTCTGCAGGGGCCGCCGCCGCAGCCGGCCCGGGATGCCGAGCCGGTCGATGAGGGTCGCCGCGCCGTCGCTCCAGCTGCACGCGATGGGCGCGGACGTGGTGGGCCTGCGGACGCCGGTCTCCGAGATCGCGACTCCGGCGAGCGCGTTGAAGAGCTGGGACTTGCCGCTGCCGGTGGCTCCCGCGATGGCGACGACGGTGTGCTGCCCGGAGAGCCTGCGGCGCGCCGCGGCCTCCTCCAGGATGCGTCCCGCCTCCGCGAGCGTCCTGTTGTCGAGCCGGGCGCGGGAGAGGCCCACGAGCTCCCGCAGCGCGTCCAGCCGGGACCGCAGCGGCCCGTCGTACGCGAGCGGGGTCACCACGGGCGGCCGGTCGTCCGCGGCCGTCTCCGGTACGGGCCGGACGTGGCCCTCGGCGCCCACGGCCACGCGTCGCGCGATCAGCCCGTCGTCCCAGGCGCCCCCCTCCGACTCCTCGGGGGCCTCGGGAGCCTGGGCCGCCTCAGGCCCCCCGTTCCCGCCGTCCGTCCCCCGCCCGGCGTCCGCGGCGCCTTCGCCGCCCGGCGAGTCGGCGGTGTCCGTGACACCCGCCGCGTCCGTGGTGTGCGGCGGGTCCGTCGCGGCCCCGGAGCCCGGGCGCGCCCCCGCAGCACCCCCGTCGCCGGACGCCCCCTCCTCCGGCGACGCGGCGGCGTCCCCGTCGGCCCGCACGCGCGCGTGCCCGTCGTCGCCGTCCCGCGGGTGCGCGCTGTCGCGCCCCGGCACGCGGTCGTCCTCCTCGCGCACGCGCGCGTCGTCGCGCCCGTCGTCGTCCCCGGGACGG
Source organism: Streptomyces fructofermentans (assembly GCF_014651055.1). GTDB lineage: Bacteria > Actinomycetota > Actinomycetes > Streptomycetales > Streptomycetaceae > Streptomyces > Streptomyces fructofermentans. The sequence continues at coordinate 130,250 of NZ_BMWD01000006.1, read as the reverse complement.
TCGGCCTGATCCGTGTGGTCCGTGACGGCGGTCACCGCGGTCACCTCTCCTTCTGCAGTACGGACAGCGCGGCGATGAGTTCGGCCTGGGGCTCCGGATGTACGTCCAGGGCGTCGAGCGGGGCGAGCCGCCGCTCCCGTTCCGCGCGCAGTGTCTTGTCGAGGTAGTCGGTGAGGAGGCGGCCCGCCTTGTCGCGCAGCCGCAGCGCGCCCTGGGCCCCGATCCGCTCGGCGAGCCCCTCGCCCGCGGCCCGTGCGCGGCGCCCGCCGAGCAGCGCGGTGGCGACCAGCGCGGCCACCGCCTCGGCATCCGGCGCCACGCCCTTCTCCAGGCCGCGCACCTCCTCCTCGGCGTGCTCCTCGACGACCCGGCGCCAGCGCCGCACCGCGACCCCGATGCGCTGCTCGGCGCTCTCCTCCTCCGGGGCACGGTCCGTCAGCCCCGGCGCGCCCGCCGCGGGTTCGCGCCGCCAGGCGTCGTCGACGCGCTCGTCCGCGGCGCTGACGGCACACAGCAGGAGCGCGGCCAGGCTCTCGCTGAGCGCGTCGAGCAGTTCGCCGGCGGTGCAGTCGAGCGGGTAGCTGCGCCACCTCTTGAGCGCCCCGCCGGCGAGCACGGCCCCGGCCTGGAGACGGCCCCGCACGCGCGCGTACTCGCTGTCGTACGCCCCGTCGACGGCCGCCGTGAGCCGCAGCGCGGCGGCGTACTGCGCGGCCGCCGCGCCGGCCAGCTCGGGCATCCGCGTCCTCAGCGAGTCGAGCGCCCCGTGCGCCGTGCGCGCCATCGCGTGCCGGCGGGCCGCCGGGTCCTGCGCCTGCTGTACGAGCCACGCGCGCAGCGGTGCCACGGCGGTCGCCGGGAGCAGCCCTCCGCCCCACGCCGACTCGGGCAGTTCGGGCACGGTGAAGCGGGGCACCTCGCCGAGTCCCGCCTTGGTGAGCAGTGCGCCGTACTGGCGCGACACCTCCGAGAGCACCTGGTGCGGCACCCGGTCGAGCACCGTCACGAGCGTGGCGTCGTGCTCCTTGGCGGTACGCAGCAGGTGCCACGGCACCGCGTCGGCGTACCGCGCGGCCGTGGTGACCATGACCCAGATGTCGGCCGCGCAGATCAGTTCGGCGGCGAGCACCCGGTTGTCGGCCAGCAGGGAGTCGACGTCGGGGGCGTCGAGCAGGGCGAGTCCGCGCGGCAGCGTGTCGACGGTCTCGACGCGCAGGGTGCGGGGGCCCTCGTCGCCCGGCAGCAGCGATTCGTCCCCGGCGTCCTGTTGGGGCACCCACACGCGCGTGAGGTCGGGCAGGACGCGCATCCCGCTGAACCAGTGGTGGTCCTCCGGGTGGCACACGAGCACCGGGGTCCGGGTCGTGGGCCGCAGCACCCCCGCCTCGCTGACCCGCCGCCCCACGAGGGAGTTGACCAGCGTCGACTTGCCCGCCCCGGTCGAACCCCCGATCACGGCGAGCAGCGGTGCTTCGGGGTCTCTCAACCGGGGCACCAGATAGTCGTCGAGCTGCGCGAGCAGTTCGTCGCGGTTGGCACGCGCGCGTGGAGCCCCAGCCAGGGGCAGCGGAAAGCGTGCAGCGGCAACACGGTCGCGCAGGGCGGAGAGTGCGTCGAGCAGCTGAGGCCGTACGTCCAAGGTCACCACATGCGAAGAATGCCCAATTTTGGAGTCTTTCTGAAGCATATGGCCATGTCTGCGCGCCGATCGGGTACGCGAGGCGGACGGGACGACTGGGGCGCAGGCATAACGAGTGCACAACACCCGGGGCGTGAGACGCTAAAAGCGATGCACGATTCGCACCTGCCTGCGATTATCAGGACCGCTTCACTGAACCTCCACATCGAGCCACGGAGGCGAAGCACCGAGGACAGGGAGCGGGGAGCTCTATCCTTGTCCCCGGCAAGGTCACGGACCGCCCGCACCCCGGGCACCCGCACCACAGGCCACCACACCCGGCCCCCGTAGCTCAGTGGATAGAGCAGGCGCCTTCTAAGCGCTTGGCCGCAGGTTCGAGTCCTGCCGGGGGCGCTCACTCCCCGCCCTCCCTCCGGGAGGGCTTTTCGCTGTTCGGGGCGTGTCCGTCCGCCGGCACCGGCATCCGCCCGATCTCCCCCGCGCCTCCTCCTCGCCCCCTTCCGCAGCCGTCGGACCGGTCCGGCCGTACGCCGTGAAGCCCGCGGTGACGCGCGTCGCGGAGCCCGTCCGGGCCCTCCGGGAAAATGGCCGGAAGTTCCCGCCGCGGTCGGCCGCCCCGCCCGTCCGGTTGGGCCATTCGCCGGAACCGCACCGGCGTGTCGGCCATTCGACGCCATCCGTGGCGCGCCCCGTACGCCCCTGGCGCCCCACCCGCCCCATGCCGCACCCGGGTTCCGCCCCCTTACGGGCGTCGCGCGCCCGAAACGATGCGGGCACCGAAGCGTTTCGGTCTCCCGGACCGCCCCCGCCGGGCACCACGACACCCACCGCCCCGGAGCCGCGGCCCCGCCCGCAGCGCGCCCAGCGGCCCGTCGCCCGACCCCGGCCCCGACCCGCAGCCCCCGCCAGGCCCACCCCGGCCCCCGCACTCCTCCCGCTTCCCGGACTTTCGTCCCGGCCTCGTACCGACCCCGTCCCCGCCCGGTCCCCGGCCCGCCCCGCCCGCCGGTCGGAGGCGTCAACTCCTCTAATCTGTCGGCCATGAGCAGACCGGGGGACATGGTCGACGGGCGGTTCGAGCTGATCCGACCGCTCGGCAGCGGGGGCATGGGGACGGTGTGGCGGGCCCGCGACAGCGTGCTGCACCGGGAGGTCGCCCTCAAGGCCGTACGGCAGGACGCGGCGGCCTCGGAGGCCGTCCGCGAGCGGGTGCTGCGCGAGGCGCGGGCGCTCGCCCGCATCAGCCATCCGAACGTGGTGACGATCCATCACATCGTCGACGACGATCCGCATCCGTGGATCGTGATGGAGCTGGTCGACGGCATCTCGCTGCAGGACCGGCTCGCCGACGGCCCCCTGCACCCCGCGGACGCGGCCCGCCTCGGCCGCCAGGTCCTGGCCGCCCTGCGCGCCGCCGACGCGGCCGGCATCCAGCACCGGGACGTCAAGCCGGCCAACATCCTGCTGCGCCCCGACGGCCTCGCCGTGCTCACCGACTTCGGCATCGCCGCCCTGCGCGGATCGACCGCGCTGACGGCCACCGGTGAACTCATCGGCTCCCCCGAGTACATCGCTCCCGAGCGCATCCGCGGCACCGACGACGACCCCGCCTCCGACCTGTGGTCCCTCGGACTGGTCCTCTACGTCTGCGTGGAGGGCGTCAGCCCGCTGCGCCGCGCCACCACGCTGGCCACCCTGGCGGCGGTCCTCGACGAGGCCGTGCCGCCCCCGGTGCGCTCCGGTCCGCTGGCCCCCGTACTGGAAGCACTGCTCGTACGGGACCCCGCGGCCCGTCCCGACGCGGCGCGGCTGGACGCGATGCTCGCGCAGGTGGAGTCGGGCACGACCCCGGACTGGGCCCTGCCCACGGCCACGGCGCAACTGCCCCCGATCCCCACGACGACCCCGACGCACGTCCTGCGCGCGAGGCCCCCGCACGGCCCGGGCCCCGGAACCGCAGCGGGCGCCGGCGACGACCCCACCCGCATCGGCCCCGCCCCGGCGCCCCGGCGCAGGACGGCGGCGGTCGTCGTCGCCGTCGTGGCAGCCCTCGCGACGGCCGCGACGGCCCTGGTCCTGACGCTGACGAGGCCCGACGACGGCCGCAGGGCCGAGGGGAACGGGGGCGCGACGGCGGCCGCCTCGGCCACGCCGTCCCGCTCCGCGGCCAAGTCCGCGAGCCCGACGCGCAAGCGGACACCGACGTCCGCGCCGCCGAGCAGCGCGACGAAGGCCCCGGACCCGCCGCGGACGACGGCCCCGCCGCCCGCCGGACAGGGCCGCTGGATCGCCCAGCTCCACTCCGAGCCGGTCGGCTCCGGCACCGCCGCGCGGGACCGCAGGCTCGCCGCCGTCCGCGCCTCGGTACCGGAGGCCCAGGTCCTGCGCAGCGACGACTACGCGTCGCTGCGTCCGGGCTACTGGGTGATCCACGCACCCGGCCCGTTCGCGGACGGCCGTGCGGCGCTGGCCTTCTGCGCCGAGCGCGGCAGGACCACGCCCGGCACCTGCATCGGCCGCTATCTGAGCACGGCGTCGGCCGACTTCGGCCTGCAGTGCCGTCCTCCCGCCGCCGCGCCGACGGGCCGCTGCACCCGCGGGTGACAGCGTGCGCGGCCCCGCCGCCGGCCCCGGTCGGCGGGCCGCGCGGCGGCCCTGCGCCACCCGGTCCGTTCCCGTCCGGATTACCGCTGCGCGGATGATGCCCCGGCGCACGCCGTTACCCGTCGTTCCTCCTCGCGTTGAAGGGGCAGTGCGGTTCGCGCTCAGGCGGCCGTGCTCGACGATTCGAAGGAGAGAACGTGAAGTCTCGCATCGCGAAGGCAACCGGTGTCGCTCTCGGCACGGGTGCCGTTGTGCTCAGTGGTGCCGGCATGGCCATGGCGGACGCGGGCGCCGCGGGCAAGGCCGTCGGCTCGCCCGGCGTCCTGTCGGGCAACGTCATCCAGGTGCCGATCAACGTGCCGGTCAACGTCTGCGGCAACACCGTGAACGTGATCGCGCTGCTGAACCCGGCGTTCGGCAACAAGTGCGCGAACGTGGGCGACGCCCCCAAGGGTTACGGCCACTGAGCCACGCCCCACGCGACGGGCCCCCGGCGGTGCACACCGCCGGGGGCCTTCCCGTGCCCGGGCTCCCGTGCCCGGGCTCCCGTGCCCGGGCTCCTGAGTCCCGCGTCCCCCCGTCCTCACCGGCGGCCCGTCCCCCGGGGTCGGCATCCGCCTCCGGGCGTACGCCCCACCGCCGGACGTACGCGCCCCGTCGCCCCTCGGCACCTGGACACCGTCCCGGCCCCGGGCCGCCCAGGAGCCCGTACGCCCCCGAGGCGCGGGCGCGTTCGGCGCCCGCACCGGCCTCACACGTACCGGTAGATCCGGCTGACGTCCTCCGTCGCGTCCGGTGTGACGCCCCACGGCGGCATCCGCTCGTTCCGTGCCACCACCCGCCCGCGCTGCCGGTCGCCGAGCCCCGGCGGCGAGCCGGGCAGGTAGCGCGCGCCCGGGTGCCGCCGCTGCCAGCGCGTCCAGAGCAGGTCGACGAACGAGTGGTGCAGCCAGAAGACCGGGTCGTTGACCGACGCCCCGCCCAGCATGTGCCCGCCGACCCAGCGGTGGACCCGGTTGTGGTTGCGCCAGGCGTCGTTGCCCCGCCCGGTCCCCCACCCCTCCAGGCGGTTGCGGAAGCCTCTGGAGGACGTGGAGTCCCAGGGCGACACGTCGTACACGGGGTCCTCCAGCGCCCGCGCCACGTCCTGCGCGGTGGGCAGGCCGAGCGGGTCGCGGGGCCTGCCGAGGTCGCGCGTGAGGTAGTCGGCGTCCGTCATCGACTCCTTGACGGTCCACTTCCCGTTGCGGCGGGCGAAGGGCCCCGTCGTCACCTGGTGGTCGGAGCGCCGCCCGTTGCCGCCGAGCAGGTCCTCCGCCCACAGGGACGCGGCCGGCGTACGGTCCTTCGTCCAGTCCCAGTACGGCACGGAGACCCCGGAGTCCACCCTGCGCAGCGCCCGTTCCAGTTCCAGCAGGAACCGCCGGTGCCAGGGCAGGAAAGAGGGCGTCATGTGGGCCGCGCGCAGGCCGCCCTCGCCGTCCGCCACGTAGTGGTCGATGTGCAGACGGACGAACTCGTCGTACTCGCCGGTGCGTTTGATCTCCAGGAACGCTCCGACGAGCCTGCGCCGTTCGGTGCTCGTCAGCGCGCTCACGTTCTTACGCGTGTACGCCATGCCCGTGTCCCTCCCCCCGCTCCGCCTCCCCGGCGGTGGCGCGCAGTCGCTGCGTGCCAACCAGCTCGTCCACGGCCGCGCGGGCGGCGGCGAGCGGAGTCGGGTACGACTGGTAGTGGTCGATCATGGTCAGATAGCCGCCGTCGGCCCGCCGCATGAGGTGCAGCGGACGCTCGTCCACGGTGACCCGCCACTCCCCCGGGGGGGCGGGGGGACCGGCCTCCCCGGCCGCCCGTACCCCGTCGGCCGTGTCCCGCACCCCGCGGATGCGGTGGCCCCGGTACATCTCGTCGAACGCGCCGCGGGGCTCCTCCCCGGGTCCCGCACCGGGCCGTCCGAGCGCCCCGCCGGGCCCACCGGCCGCGTCCGGCGCGGGCGGCGGGCGCCGCGAGGCGGCGACCAGCGGGGCCAGGGCGGCGGACACGGCCGCGACCGCCGCCGCCGCGACCAGCCCGCCCAGGAGGTTCCGCCGCGTACCGTTCGCCGCAGCCATCCGCGCGCCTCCGTGTCCGAGCTCCTCGGCGCCGTCCGGGCGCCCCGTTCACGTGTCCGACGGGTCCTACTTGCCGGGGCCGAGGCCCAGGACCGCGCCCGGCGCCGTCTGCAGCACCGGGGTGAGGAGGCCGGCCTCCGGGAGCTTCGTGCCCGGCAGGCCGAGGCTGTCGGCGCGGGGCGCGGTCAGCGGGGCGTCCAGGGAGGCGCCGGGCGTCAGGGCGCGCAGGTCCGACGCGGGGGTGGCGGCGGACAAGTGGTCGGAGGAGCCTCCCGGCAGGTGCGGCAGCGGGGTACGCAGGTCCAGCGACGGCAGGTCGGACGTGAGGGGCAGTTGAGGGACCGTCCGGTCCGGCAGCAGCCGGCCCTCGACGTAGCGGGGACCCTCAGGGCTGCCCGGCATCAGCACCGGCACGGTGCCGCCGACGGTGGGCATCTCGACGTTCAGGGACTTCTCCACACCGTCCAGGGGCACCGCGACCGGAACCCCTTCGACCGCGACTGCGGGGGTCGCGACGGCGGCCGCCACACAGGTGACGACGGCGGCGAGGGTTCCTCGGGTGGTCGGCTTCATCTCGGGTACGGGCCTTTCGGGTTCGGGGGGCTGCGTCCGAAACGGGTAACGACCCGACGCACGGGACCAGGTCAAAATTCCCCCGGTCGGGGGAATCCTCAGCTCGTCCAGAAGTCCCACCAGCGCGTCAGTACGAGCATCCCGACCACCCCGGTGTGCAGGACCGGCGGGACCCAGGCGAACTCCTCCAGGAAGCCCTTCAGCCAACCGGGCGCCGGCAGGTACGCGTTGCGGACGGTGTACGCGGTCACGTACCAGAACAGGACGATGGTGGCGACCCAGGCGAGGCAGCACCACAGGCACAGCGAGCCGATGCTGTAGAGCGACTCGTACTGGAGCCAGGTGACGAACCCGATGCCGAACAGGGTGCCCGCGTCGAAGGCTAGCCAGTACCAGCGGGGGAAGCGGGCGCCGGCGAGCAGGCTCACGCCGACGCACACGACGACGCCGTAGGCGACGAGCCCGAGCATCGGGTTGGGGAACCCGAAGGCGGAGGCCTGCTCGCTCTTCATGATGTTGCCGCACGAGACGACCGGGTTCAGGCTGCAGCCGGGCGTGAAGTCCGGGTCCTCCAGCAGCTTGAACTTGTCCAGAGTGATCACCCAGGACGCCAGCAGCCCCGCCGCCCCCGTGATCACCAGCAGCAGGGCGAACGCGCGGCCGGCGCCCGAGGCGCGCACGTCAGCCGCGCAGGCTGCGGGCCGGGAGAAGCGCGTGCGCCGAGGCGTTGAGGGTCTCCTCGTCCCCGGCGAAGGCGGCGAGGGCCTCGGGGGAGACGGGCCTGCCCGGCGCGGCCTCGGGCCAGGGGCGGGTGGTGAACAGGAGGTAGGCGTGACCGCGCACGCCGACGGCGGCCAGCCACTCCGGCGGTACGGGGCACTGGGCGTTGAGCCGGGGCATGGTGACGACGGCCTGCTCCCCCTGGACGAGGAGGCCGACCGGGAAGCTCGGCTGCAGCGTGGCGTCCGTGACCGTGTCCCCGATGGACAGGCCGTTGGCGCGCAGGAGGTGCCCGACCGCGATCGCGGAGCCCTCGGGGCCGTTCTCGCCGTCCCCGAGGGAATAGGCGAGGAGATAGGGCATGTCGCCGTCGGGGTGTTCGCCGCTCCACGCCATGACGACGAGTGTTCCGAGGTCGGGTGCGTGGAAAGGACGGGTCTCGCTCGAGGTTGAGGTCACCGCGGAACCGTATCGACGCGTTTGAACGTGCCAGCCCTCTTTCTCACCCGCCCGGGGGATTTACGGCGGGCTCTCCACACGAAAGAGGGATCGTGTCGAACGGCCGGAATGAAAAATCGGCGCGACCGGAAAGGGAACGGGCAAGCGGGTGACAGCACGGAGGACCGATTCCGAGCGATACGGATCCGGTCCTCGTGTCATGCGGCCGATTGCTCCCGGCGTCACTTCTGCAGGGGAAGTCCGCCCAGGAGTCCGGTGGGGCCGCCCGCCGAGTTCAGGGCCTCGGTGGCGCCGTCCACCGTGCTGAGCACGGAGTCCTTGTTCTCCGTGTCGAGCGCGTTCGACTGCGACTGCAGCGGCATCGGGTTCAGCGGCTGACTGCCGACCGAGCCGAGGGCCGACTCGAGGCCGCCGTTGAGGCTGGTGGGCGTGAGGTCGGCGGCAAAGGCGGGCGCCGCGGCACCCGCGATGACCAGGGACCCGGCAACGACGGCGGCGGCCTTCAGCGACTTCATCGTGTTCCTTTCGTCGGCGACCAGCGTCACCGGGAGGAGTCTGCGCCGATCAGGCCCTGTGCGCGCCTGGTCTCGCACTGCGCCCTGCCCAACGATCTCCGGACGGGGCGGAAACCCCGTACGCCGAGGTTTTCCCGGAACCCACCCGTTCGAAGGGGTGTCTCATCGTCAAATGGGATCCCTCATACGAGATCCCCGAAAGGATGCGCGAACGGACGTCGCGCCGACCCGGGAACGGGCCGGCGCGACGTCCGGGACGGTGACTGCTTCGCCTCAGTCACCGGCTTCCCGCACCGCCGTGGGCAGCGGGCGGGAGGTCCTTCACGACGGCAGGAGACCGTCCGTGGGCAGGGGCAGCGCGTCCGTCGGCAGCGGCAGCGCGTCCGTCGGCAGTGCCGGCAGGGCGGGCAGGCCCGGCAGGTTCGGCACGGGCAGGCCGCCGCCGAGCACGGTCGCCACGACGAAGTTCACCAGCCCGGTCACGACGGCGAGCGCGGCCGCGGCGACACCGGCGACGTCGCCGCTCGTCGCGGCCTTGACCAGGGCGTCCACCGAGGCCTGCAGTGCCGCGAGGGCGTCGCTCTTGACGTCGGCCGGGACCTGGCCGGCGGCCCGGTCGGCGACCGGCAGCGGTACCGGAAGCGCCGGCACGGCCGGCACGGCGGGCACTGCGGGCACTGCGGGCACGGCCGGTACCGCGGGCACGGCCGGTACCGCGGGCACGGCCGGTACCGCCGGGACGGCGGGCAGGTCCACCGGCGGGGTCACCGGAGCGGCGGCGCCCGCGGCGGCGATCGCCTGCTTGACCGCGTCGGCCAGCGTGGCGGCCTCGGCGGCCGGAAGCTGGCCGTCGTCGGCCTTGAGCACGGCGTTGAGCAGGTCGGTCACCGGCTTGAGCACCCCGGCGAGGTCGCCGAGGCCCTTCACCTGGGCCAGCAGAGCGTCCGCTCCGGGCACCGGCGCCTGGGCCGCTATGGAACGGGCGTCGCGCGTCGCGCCGTGGTCGGCGGCAGCGGCGGCGGGGCCGGCGATTCCGAGCAGGAGGGTGGCACAGAGCGCGGAGGTCGCGATACGCCGTGCGGGCAGAACACGCATGGGGTGGGTCCTTTCGGTGGTGCTTGGAAACCTGCTTCCACCGTGAAAGCGGTTGCCACCGCGTGCAACCGATCGACCACTCAGCGTCACCCAGCGCATCCCTCCGGACCCGCGTCGCCGCTGGTGGGGGACCTGCGCGGGCGCTCTGGGGCACTTGGCGCACCCCCTCCATTCGGGTCCCCCCGCACAACGCGAACCGGCCGTCCTCCCGAGCGGGAGGACGGCCGGTCAGGGGCTGCGCCGGAGCGTCAGTCGTTGACGCACTCGTTGCCGAACGCCGGGTTCAGCAGCGCGATGACGTTCACGGTGTTGCCGCAGAGGTTGACCGGCACGTGAATCGGGGCCTGGATCAGGTTGCCCGACAGGACGCCCGGGGAGTGGGCGGCCGCGCCGTGCGCGTCACTGTCGGCGGCGGCGATGCCGGCGGTACCGGCCATGGCGGCGGCGGCAACGGAGGTAAAGACCAGGCCCTTCGCGATACGCGACATGGGGAGGTGCTCCTTGGAATTGGCACGAACAACCGGGCGGGGATGCCCGACTCTGGAAACAACGCGCGGCGCGGGCGCGGGTTGTGCCCCCGAAAGAGTGATGTCCCGAAGTCGTCAACTTCACCATTCCGACACACTTGGCGGGTTTCGCCGATAAATACTCACAGCGGCTACAGTTGCGTTCCTCCTCAAGCCGCTCGAAACAGACACCAGGTCATGGCGGCATTCATGTGATGGACACGTCGTGTCCGTCCGCAGGGTTCGGAAACCTCTTCCCGCGAAATTCCCCCCGAAAGGGCAACGCCGGTCATGCGCAATTCCCTGGGTCTTCTGCTGCGTCGTGGAACGGTGGGTGTTTTCTCCCTGGCCTCGCTCTGGGCGCCCGGCGGCCCTGCGACGGCCGCCCCCGCCGCCCCCCGAGAAGCGGAGAGGGTCCCGTTCACGCAGCGGTACCACGCTCTCCAGCACGGCGGGATCGTCCGGGCCGCCAACTCCTCCATCACCTGCCGCGGCACAGCCCCGCAGCGCCCGCCGTCCTCGGCCCCGAACGCCGCGGCCCCGGCACCCGCCGCACCCTCCGCGGCCTGCACGTCCGCGCGCGCGGGCGGGGCGGTGGCCAACAACGACTTCGACATGTTCTACATCGACGTCGACAGCGACCCGAACACCTACAACTCCAGCCGTGCCGAGGTCCGCCTGCCCAGGGGGTCCCGCGTCTCGCACGCCCGTCTGTACTGGGGCGGCAACCTCCGGGTCGGCGAGCAGAAGCCGCCCGCGGACAACGGGCGGGTGCTGATCGCCGAACCGGGCGGCGAGTACAAGGCGGTGCTCGCGGACAGCGTCGTCGGGCACCGGGTGGCCCACGGCGCGGACGCCTACCAGGCCTCGGCCGACGTCACCCGGCTGGTGCGGGCGAGCGGCTCCGGCGCGTACACGGTGGCGCAGGTCAACGTGGCGATGGGGCGCTCGGCGGCCGGCGCCTGGGGCGGCTGGACGCTGATGGTGGCGTACGAGAAGAAGGCGGAGCCGCTGCGGCACCTCGCGATCTGGGACGGCTTCGACTCACTCGGCGCGGGACGGGACCGGACGGTCCGGCTGCGCGGCGTGAAATTCCCCGAAAAGGCTGAAGGCCGCGCCGGTCTCGTCGCCTACAACGGCGACCGCGGGCGGCGCGGCGACACCGTGACGGTCGCGCCGGGCCGCGGCCGGGCCGTCGCCCTCGCCAACGGCGCCAACCCCCGTGACGACGTGCTGAACTCGACCATCAGTGAGCCCGGCTCCCGCGCCGCGGGCCGCACGCCCGCGTATCCGAACACGCTCGGATACGACTCCGACGTCTTCGATCTCGGTCCGGTGCTGCGGCGGGGCGGCGACGGTCTGCGCTTCCGGCTGGAGTCCCGCCGGGACGCCGCGTGGGTCGGGGCGCTGTTCGTCGCCGTCGACGCGAAGCGCTGACGCCCCTTTCCACCGAGCTCCCTCCGAGCGCCACCCGTGAGCGAGGAAAGCGCCCATGCAACTGTCATCAACCGGCCCTCGGCCGCGGGTCCTGCACGTCAGCCAGCCCGTCGACGGCGGGGTGGCCCGCGTGGTCACGGACCTGGTGCGGGCCCAGCTGGCCGCCGGGGCGGAGGTCACCGTTGCCTGTCCGGCGGACGGCGGACTCGCGCCGGCCGCCGGGGCCCTGGGCTGCGACGTACGGCACTGGCGGGCCACCCGCTCGCCGGGGCCGCTGCTCGCCCGGGAGGTGCGGGACCTGCGCCGGGTCCTGCGGGAGGTGTCGCCCGACCTGGTGCACGCGCACAGCGCGAAGGCCGGGCTCGTGGCACGGCTCGCGGTGCGCGGGCGGCTGCCGACCGTGTTCCAGCCGCACGCCTGGTCGTTCGAGGCCGTCGGCGGCGCCACTCGGCTGCTGGCACTCAACTGGGAGCGCGCGGGGGCTCGTTGGGCCTCGCGGATGGTGTGCGTCAGTGAGGCGGAGCGGTGCACGGGCCGGCGTTCGGGGATCGGCGGGCGGTGGAGCGTCGTACCCAACGGCGTCGACACCGACCGCTTCTCCCCGGTGCCTGCCCACGTCGGGCGGTCCGGGATCGCGCTGCTCGACGGGACGGCGCCGACGGCGCCGCTCGTCGTCTGCGTGGGACGGCTGTGCCGGCAGAAGGGGCAGGACGTCCTCGTCGAGGCCTGGCACGAGGTGACCCGCCGGGTGCCCTCGGCGCGGCTGGTCCTGGTGGGCGACGGTCCGGACGCCCCGGCGCTGCGGGCCGCCGCTCCCTCGTCCGTGCTGTTCGCGGGGTCCGTCGCCGACGTCGTGCCCTGGTACCGGGCCGCCGACCTCGTGGTCCTGCCCTCCCGCTGGGAGGGCATGGCCCTCGCCCCGCTGGAGGCCATGGCCTGCGGGCGGCCCGTCGTGGTCACCGATGTGGACGGCGCGCGGGAGAGCCTGCCGCCCGGCCAGGGGCCGCGCTGCCTGGTGCCGCCGGAGCGGCCGGACGCGCTGGCGGGCGCCGTCGCCGACCTGCTCCTCGACCCGCCGCTGCGCGAGTCGCTCGGCCGCCAGGGGCGCCGGTACGTCACGACCACGCACGACGTACGGCACATGACGGGGGCCGTCCTCGACGTGTACCGCGAACTGCTCGGCACGGCGCCGGGCGGGCGGGCCACGGGCGTGGCACACACCGAGTACAGGGAGTCCATCCACTCGTGACTGCGGAAAGCACCGTTCCCTCCCCCGGTGGCCGGGCGCGGGTGACGGACCACGGATTCTCACCCGTCTCGGTCATCCCGCCGCGCGAGGCCGCCGGCGGCTTCAGATTCCCCAGCGGGCGGCGCCCGTTCGTCCGTCGCTTCTCACGGGTGCCGCTGCCTGCCGCGGACGGTTGCGCCGCGCTGCTCGGCGGCGCGCTGGCCCTGCCGTGGGCGCACCCCCTGCCGCTCGCCCTGCTCGTGCTGACCGTGCTCCTGTTGAACGGCCACGCCTCTCTGTACCGCGCCACCGCCGTACCCGCCGTGCTGGACGAACTGCCCGCCGTGTGCGGCCGGATCGTGGTGGGCTGGTGCGCGCTCGCCGCCCTGTTCGCGGCGTACTCCCCGGCCCACGCGCTGTCCGCCCGCACCCTGGTCCTCGGCTGCGCCGTGCAGTGCGCGGTGGGTTGCACGGGCCGCGCCCTCGTGCACGGACGCCGGCGCCGGGCGCTCCTGCGGCGGCCCCGCGCCGCCCTGGTGGCGGGCCGCGCCGGGCCCGCGCAGCGCGTGGCGGCCGCCTTCCTGCGCCATCCGCAGTGCGGCGTGCGGCCGGTGGGCATCGTCTCCGACGAGCCGACGGGCGGTGAGGGCCTGCCGGTCCTGTCCACCGGGGAGGAGGTCCAGCGGGCCCTCATCCAGAACGGTGTGCAGGACGTGCTCGTCGTGGGACCGGCCGTGCGGGCCGAACAGGGTCCGCTGCTGCGCGCCCTCGGCGAGTCGGGCTGCACGGTCTGGGAGGTCGACGCGGGCGCGCCCGCGCACGGGGCGGCCGACCGGCTCGCCGGGTTCGCCGTCCGCCGGATGCCCGGCGGACGGCGGTACGGGAGCGCCGGGAAGCGGCTGCTCGACGTCCTGGTCTCCGGGGCGCTGCTCCTGCTGGCGGGTCCGGTGCTGCTGGCGTGCGCGCTCGTGCTGCGGGTGACCGAGGGGCGCGGGGTGGTGTTCCGGCAGGAGCGGATCGGCAAGGACGGAATGCCGTTCACACTGCTGAAGTTCCGTACGCACCGGCCGGTGGACGCGCACGAGGCGGCGACCCGGTGGAGCGTGGCGAACGAGCAGGAGATGGGCTGGTTCTGCCGCTTCCTGCGGCGGACCTCGCTGGACGAGCTGCTCCAGCTGTGGAACGTGTTCAGGGGCGACATGAGCCTGGTCGGCCCGCGGCCCGAACGGCCTTACTTCGTGGGCCAGTTCAGCCAGACCTATCCGGGATACGCGACCCGCCACCGGATGCGGACCGGCATCACAGGTCTCGCCCAGATCCACGGGCTGCGGGGCGACACGTCCATCGAGGACCGGGCCCGGTTCGACAACGCGTACATCGACGACTGGTCGCTCTGGCGGGACGTCTGCATCCTGCTGCGCACCGCGGTCTCGCTCGTCCGTCCGACGGGGAGCTGAACGCCGTGACCCAACTGCTCGCCGCTCCGCCGCTCGCCGCCGTCGCCGCGGCGCCGCGGCGGTTCCTGCCCGTGCTGCCCGTGGTCGCGCTCGTCGCCATGCTCGCGCTGCCGGTCTCCGGGGAGGGCGGCGGCACGGCGGCCGACGCGGTGTCCGGGCTGGTCGTGCTCTGCTGCGCGGTGCGTCTCGTACGCCATCGCCTCCGCCCGCTGTCCCGTACCGCGGCCGTCGTGCTGGGCCTGCCCGTGGTCGGGCTCGCGGTGGCCGCGACGGGCGCCGCCTCGCCGGGGGTCGGGGTCGCCGGGCTCGTGCGCTACCTCCAGATCTTCGTGCTGGTGCCCGCCGCAGTGCTGCTGCTGGTCCGGGACCGGCGGGACGCCCGCCTGGTCGCCTGGTCGCTGGTCGGGATCGCGCTGTGGCAGGGGGCGATCGGGGTCCACCAGTACGCGACCGGGACCGGCGCCTCGTACATGGGCGAGGAGATCCGGGCCGTGGGCACCTTCGGGCCGACGGACGTCATGGGGATGGCGACCGTGGTGTCCTTCGGGCTCGTGAGCGCGCTGGGTCTGGCGCTCGGCCCGGGCGCCGGGACCGGCACCGGGGCCCGGCCGTCCGGCCCTGGACTGCCGGGAGCCTGGTCGCGGACGGCGGCGGTGGTGTGCGCGCTGGCCCTCCTCGTGCCGCTCGCGCTGTCGTTCAGCCGGGGCGCCTGGATCGCGACGGCCGTGACCTGCTCGGTGCAGCTGGCGCTCGCCGGACTGCGCCGCGCGGTGGGGGTCTTCGCCGCGGTGGCGGCCGGCGCGGTGATCCTCGTCGGCGGGCTGGGCGTGGGCACCGCGATGCTCCAGGAGCGGATCAGCAGCATCACCCAGGTCGCGGACGCGCCGGACCAGTCGGTGACCGACCGGTACACGATGTGGGCCGCCGCCGTCGAGATGTGGCGGGACCAGCCGCTGACCGGCGTGGGGCTGAAGGGCTTCCCCGACCACCGCGACGGGAACGCCTCGCTGGCGCTGTCGTCGGGCAGCGACACGGAGGGCGCGGGGTCCGGCTACCAGCGGCAGCCGCTGCTGTCGCCGCACAACATGTACCTGCTGATCCTCAGTGAGCAGGGCCTGCTGGGGCTGCTCGCCCTGGCCGGGAGCTGGCTGGCGCTGCTGGTCTGCGGCCTGCGGCGGCTCTCGCGCGTACGGCGGTCGCGGCGCGGCCTCGACTGCGCGCTGGTCGCGTGCGGTCTGCTGGTCTGGCAGCTCGTCGACTTCGCGTACGCCGACATCGGCGGCCCCTCCACCGTGCTGACCGCGCTGGTGTTCGGACTGGCCGCGTGGTGGGCGCTGGCCCCCGAAGGGGCCGGGGAGCGATGACGGTGACGCCTTCCCGGGCGGAGGGTGAGGACACCGCGTCCCGTGCCGGGACCCGGCACGGGACGGGGGCGTGGGCGAACGACGCGGCTCCCGCGACCGGGGCCGGGGGGCCCGCGGGCGACGCCGAACGGCCCGCGCCGGCGACCGCGACGACACGACGTGCTCCGGCGGGCGGGACCGGGCGGCACCGCAGGACGAAGCGGCGCGGCCGGGCCGCCGGGGGCGCGATCCCGGTGCCCGGCGCCCGGGTGGCCCCCACGGACGCCCCGGCCGGCGCCGCCGCCGACAACGCCGCCGGGGTCGCTCCGCCCAGCCGGGGCTTCCTCGCCCGCGCCACGATGATCACCGCCGTCCTGTCCATCGCGGGCGCGCTCCTGGGGCTCGGCAGGGACCAGGCGCTGGCGCACCTCTTCGGGGCCGGTACCGAGACCGACGCCTTCCTCGTCGCCTGGACCGTGCCGGAGGTCGCGGCGACGCTGCTGATCGAGGACGGGATGGCCTTCGTCCTCGTCCCGGCGTTCAGCCTGGCGGTGGCCCGGCGGGCGCGCGGTGCCGCCGGGGACCCCGTACGCGCGCTCGTCGCCGGCACGCTGCCGCGCCTCGTCCTGGCCTTCGTGGCGGCTGCGGCCCTGCTGATGGCCGGGGCGCCGTACCTGGTGGCGGTGCTGGCGCCGGGGCTGCCCGACCCGGAACTCGCCGTCGACTGCACCCGGCTGACCGCGACCTGCGTGCTGAGCTTCGGGCTCGCCGGGTACTGCAGCGCGGCCCTGCGGGCGCACCGCCGCTTCCTCGCGCCCGCGGCCATCTACGTGGCCTACAACACCGGGATCATCGCGGTGATGTTCGTCCTCGGCGGCCGCTGGGGCGTACGGTCGGCGGCCCTCGGTGTCGCCGTCGGCGGCTGCCTGATGGTGGCCGCGCAGGCGCCCTCGCTCGCCCGGCAGGTCTTCGGCCGCCGCCGGCCCGTGCCGGCCTGCGATCCCGTGCCCGCCGGCGCGCCCGCGGCCGAGGCGGCCCCGGAGCCGGATGCCTCGGCCGGGAGCCCGGCCGCCCGGTCCGCGTCCCCCCTCGACTCCCCGAACCTGGCCCTCATCACGCCGGTCCTGTTCTTCGCCCTCTGCCGCCAGTCGCAGGTGCTCATCGAGCGCTTCCTCGCCTCGAACCTGCCCTCGGGCGCCATCTCGCACCTGAACTACGCGCAGAAGGTCGCCCAGATCCCGATGACGCTCTCGCTGATGCTGTGCACCGTCACCTTCCCGGTGCTGGCGCAGGCCCTCGCCGAGGGCGACACCGAGCGGGCCCGGGCCCGGGTGGAACGGGACGTGGCGGTCGCCTCCTGCGTCCTGCTGCTGGGCGCCGCCGCGGTGTTCGCGTGCGCACCGCAGATCATCGAACTCCTCTTCCAGCGGGGCGCGTTCAACGCCGGGGACACCTCGGCGACGGCCGCCGTCATGCGCGTGTACTCCGTCGGGCTGCTGGGCCACACCCTGGTCGGCGCGCTCGTCCGCACGTACTTCTCGGCGGGCCGCCCCACCTGGTACCCGCTGGCCGCGATGACCGCGGGCATCGTCGCCACCACCTGGATCGGGGTGGGGACGGTGGAGGCCTGGGGCGTGTGCGGCATCGCCGCCGCCAACGCGGTCGGCATCACCGTCACGGCCGTCCTCCTGCTGACCGGCATGGGCGAGCGGCGCAGCGTGCGCATCCACACCCGCCGGGTCGTCCACGAGCTCAGCAAGCCGGTGCGCGCCGCGGTGTGCGCGGCGACGGCGGGGGCGCTGTGCGCGAGCCGTGTCGATTCCCCCGTCCTCGCCCTGGTCGCCGGCGGTCTGACGGTGACCCTCGTCTACGTCCTGCTGCTCCGGGTGCTCGGCGTCCAGGCCGTCGCCCCCGCCTTCCGCACCGTCCTCCGCTCCGTCACACGAAGGCTGCCGCATGCCCGTTCCCGCTGACACGACCGAACCCACCACCTCAGGCACCCGACCGGCCGCGCCCCTGTGGGTGGCGATGTACCACTCCGTGGGCGACTGCTCGGACGATCCCTACCGCGTCACGGTCTCCCCCGGGCGCCTGGACCGGCAGCTCGGCTGGCTGCGCAGGCGCGGTCTGCGCGGGGTGAGCATGGCCGACCTGCTCGCGGCCCGCGCCCGGGGCGGGGGCCGCGACCTGGTGGGGCTCACCTTCGACGACGGGTACGCCGACTTCGCCTCGGCCGCCCTCCCGGTGCTGAAGCGGTGGGACTGCGGGGCCACCGTCTTCGTGCTGCCCGGCAGGCTCGGCGGTACGAACGAATGGGACCCCCTCGGCCCGCGCAAGCCGCTCCTGACCGCCGACGGCATCCGTGCCCTCGCCGACACGGAGGGCCTGGAGATCGCCTCGCACGGCCTCACCCATGTCGACCTCACCACGGCGGACGACGCCGAGCTGGGTGCCGAGGTCGGCGGCAGCCGGGCCCTGCTCGGCGAACTGACGGGCCGTGACGTCCAGGGCTTCTGCTACCCGTACGGCACCGTCGACCGGCGGGCCGCCGACGCCGTGCGCTCGGCGGGCTACCGCTACGCGTGCGCCATCGACCCGGGCCCGCTCACCGGGCCCTTCGCCCTCCCCCGCGTCCACATCGGGGAGAACGACACCTCGTGGCGGCTGCTCCTGAAGTACCGCCTGAACAGGCTGCGGCGGCGGCCGGTGCCCGTCACAGGGGAGGCGCCGTGAGGGCACTGCACGTCATCACCGGTCTCGGCATCGGCGGAGCGGAGCAGCAGCTGCGGCTGCTGGTGCGCCATCTGCCGGTCGACTGCGACGTCGTGACGCTCACCAACCCGGGCGCGGTCGCCGACGGCCTGTCCGCGGACGGGGTCCGCGTCACCCACCTCGGCATGGCGGGCAACCGCGACCTCGGCGCGCTGCCCCGCCTGGCGGGCCTGATCCGGGCGGGCCGGTACGACCTCGTCCACACGCACCTCTACCGGGCCTGCGTATACGGCAGGGTCGCCGCGCGCCTGGCGGGCGTCCGGGCCGTCGTGGCCACCGAGCACTCGCTCGGCGACTCCCAGATGGAGGGCCGCCGGCTCACCGCGGGGGTGCGCAACCTCTACCTGGCCAGCGAGCGCCTCGGCCGCGCGACGGTCGCCGTGTCGCCCACGGTCGCGGACCGGCTGCGCCGCTGGGGCGTGCCGGGGCCGCGCATCGAGGTCGTCCCGAACGGCATCGACGTGGCCCGCTTCCGCTTCGACCCCGCCCTGCGCGAGAGCACCAGGCGGCGGCTCGGGCTGCCGGCCGGGGCGTACGTCGTGGGCGGCGTGGGGCGGCTGACGGCAGGCAAGCGTTTCGAGGTGCTGATCCGCGCCCTGGCCGAACTGCCCGAGGACGTCTGGCTGCTGCTGGTGGGCGGCGGCCCGCAGGAGAACGTCCTGCGGCGGGCGGCGCAGGACCGGGGCGTCGCCGACCGCGTGCTGTTCACGGGCGAGCGCCCCAACGGGCCCGCCGACCCGCCGGGCCTCGACCTGCCGTCCCTGATGGGAGCGATGGACGCGCTCGCCTCGCCCAGCGCGGAGGAGGCGTTCGGGCTGGCCGTCGTCGAGGCGCTGGCGGCCGGCCTGCCGGTGCTCTACGTCTCCTGCCCGGCCGTCGACGACCTGCCTCCCGCGGCGGCGCCGTACGCGCGGCGCGTCCAGGGCGGCGCGGACTCGTTCGTACGGGCCCTGCGGCAGGTGCGCGCGCAGGGCCCGCGGCCGCGGTCGGCACCGGACGCGGCCCACCACTACGGCATCGCCCGCAGCGCCGACCGGCTCATGGACATCTACACGGCCGCAACCCTGGGAGTGAGTTCCGCATGACCGAAAACCCCAACCGTACGACCGGCCGGCCGGGCACGGCGCTCTCCCGCGTCGGGGGCCTGCCGCCCTGGTCCCTGCTCGCGGCGGGCGCCGTCCTCGGCGGTGTGCTCGGCGGCGCGTACGGCGTACTGAAGACACCGCAGTACACGGCCACGAGCTACGTCATCGTCGTACCGACGGAGAAGTCGGACCCGGCGTCCGCCCTCGGCTTCGCACAGGCGTACGGGCGCGTCGCCACGCAGGTCGCGGTGCTCGGCGACGCGCAGGTGTGGGCGGGCGTGCCCGTGTCGACCCTGCGCAGGAGCGTGCAGACCGCCACCTCGCCGGACGCCCCGATGGTCGCCGTCACCGGCACCTCCTCGCGCGCCGACCTCGCCGCGGACATCGCCAACGCCGTGACGCGCTCGCTGACCCGGCACGCGAACGACAGCAAGGACAGCACGAACGTCGAGCTGGTCCCGTTCTCCCGCGCGGTCCGGCCGACCTCGCCGTCCTCGGCGTCCCCGACGGTGACCGGCCTGGTCGGCGCGAGTGCCGGCGGGCTGCTCGGCGGACTGCTGCTGCTGGTCAGACCGCGCCGGGCCGAGGACGCCGCACCCTCGGCCTCGGTGCCGGGACCGGCCACCGCCGCCGACGTGCACGGCCAGCTGTGAAGCGCCGGCTGTGCACGGACGAGGGCGAGTTCGGCGAACTGGCCGACGCCTGGGGGCGGCTGTACCAGCGGTGCGGCGCGGCGACCCCGTTCCAGAGCCACGCCTGGCTGCACTCCTGGTGGCTGTCGTACGGCACACCCGGTCGGCTCCGGCTGGTCCTCGTACGGGACGGCGACGACCTGGTGGCCGCCGCCCCGCTGATGCTCGTACGGCAGCCGTGGCCGGCGCTGGTGCCGCTCGGCGGGTCGATCTCCGACTTCGGGGACGTGCTGATCGAGGACGGCGAGCGGGGCGACCGTGCGGCCGCCGCGCTCGCGGAGGGGCTCGCCCAGGCCGCCCGCACCGCGCTGATCGACTTCCGCGAGGTGCGGCCGGGCGGCGCGGTCGAGCGGGTCTACGCGAGCTGGCGGGGGCCGCGCCGCAGGGTGCGGGACTCGCTGTGCCTGGAACTGCCCGCCGTGTCGATGGACGATCTGATCGGCCGGCTGTCGACCGCCAAGGCCCAGCAGCGGGTACGGGCGAAACTGCGCAAGCTCTCCGCGCTGGGTGTCGAACGCCGGGCCGTGCGCCCCGACGAGGTGGACGCGGCGCTGCGCCGGCTGCTGGAGCTGCACCGCCTCCAGTGGCAGGGGCGCAAGGTGACCAACGAGCACCTCCAGGAGCGGTTCGCCGAGCACCTGGTGCGGTCGGTGGGTCCGATGGTCCGCTCCGGGGACGCCGTGGTGACCGAGTTCCGGCTGGACGACACCGTGATGGCGGTCGATCTGACACTGCTGTCGCGGCAGTTGGCGGGCGGCTACCTGTACGGGGCGCATCCCCAGCTGCGGGAGCGCAAGGCCGACGTGGCGACGATGCTGCTGCACGCCTGCGCCCAGCACACCCAGGCGGGTGCGCGCGGAGTCCTCAGCCTGCTGCGGGGCAACGAGCCCTACAAGCACCACTGGCGCCCCCAGGAGGTCGTCAACCAGCGCTACCTGCTGGCCCGGCGCCGGACGGCCCCCCTGATGTCGGCCGCCGTCTGCGACGTGGCGGCGCGCAGCCGGGGCAAGGAACTGCTCGACCGGTTCCTGCGCTGGAGGGAGCGCGGTGGCGGCAGGCCGTGACCGGCCCGCCGCCACCCCGGGGTCAGTGCATGCGCGACCACCAGTCGAAGCGGAGGCACAGTTTCCCGCCGATCCAGTACTCGACCCACGCACCCAGCTCCAGCGGCGAGCAGTTCGGGGTGACCGCCGTGGGCACCGGGAGCGGGACGGTGGGACCGGGCTCCGGGACCGTCGGCGCGGGCACGGGGTCGGTCGGCGCGGGATCCACCGGGTCGGTGCCGGAGAGCGCCGACCGGTAGATCTCGGACGCCCGCGGGTTGTCGTCGCACTGCCACACGCCGTGCGGGCAGTAGTCCGTGAGCGTGTTGTAGAGCGGCTTGTGCTCGTCCATCCACGCGAGCATGCGCTTCATGTACGTCGCGTTGTCGCCGTTGCGGTAGAGCCCCCATTCGGGATACGAGATCGGCTTCCCGTGGGCCTTGGCGAAATCGACGTGCGCCTGGAGTCCGTAGGGCTCCGAGACCTCCTGGTCGAATGACTGTCCGTGCGGCTGGTCGTACGAGTCCATTCCGATGATGTCGACCGTGTCGTCGCCCGGATAGCACTGGGTCCACGGAATGGCGTCCCGGCCGCGGTTCGGAGCGAAGTCGAACTTGAATTTCTGTCCCGGCACCGACCGCATGGTGGTGACGATCCTGTTCCAGTACGTCTTCCAGGCCTCCGGGTCCGGCCCGCAGCGATGGGTGTACGTGATGCCGTTCATCTCCCAGCCGAGCACGATGACGGTCTCGGGCACCTCCAGCTCGACCAGCCGCTCCGCCAGCTTGCGGAAGTGCCCGTCGAACTGCCCGGCCGCCCCGCTCCGCAGCAGACCGCGGACCTCGGCGTCGGAGACGCCCTCCTCGTTGCGCTCCAGCATGGGCACGTTGAGGACGAACATCCGGTCCTTCTTCTCCCGCGTCCAGTCGGCCCAGACGTCGAGGAAGCCGGGCAGGCCCTCGATGTTGCTCCACAGGTCGCCGGGCAGGTACGTGTGCGCCACGCGCAGTTCGGCCCCGCCCAGCCAGCGGCTGAGTTCGGCCATCCGGGCCACGCCGCGGGGGCCGTAGTCGAGGTAGGCGCCGAACGCGGGTCGCGCCGCCGCCGCGGGCGCGGCGGGTGCGGCGGGTGCGGTGGTCTGCGCGGGCGGGGTGGTCCCCGCGGGCGCGGGAGTGACGGCCTGCGTGTCCGGCGGCCGGTTCACCGGATCCTGGGACGCCGTCGCCGCCGCGGCGGGCGCGGCAGGCGCGACGGCCCCGGCGGGCGCGCTCGGTGCGGTCGGTGCGGTCGGTGCGGGAGCCGGCGGATCGCCCGCTCTCGCGCCCGCCGCGTGGCCGGGCCCCGACACGAGAGCGGCGGACACGAAGAGTCCGGCGGTGAGTGCGGCGGTGACACAGGTCAGCCGTTTCGTTCTTTTGCGCTGCAGTGGGGCCATGTCCGCTCCTCGCGATCCTTTTCCACCGTCCACTGACACTCAGTCATACGAATGTGTATTGCGCCAACCGGACCGGGTGCCGGAAGAAATCGCGCTCACTCTCCCGGGTGAGAAATCCGCAGGGATCACAGAAGACCTCAAGGAGACGAACCCGTGCCGTCATTCGACACCCGCGTCCCGGCCGTACTGCTGCGCGTAGACCGGAATCCCTTTCACCACGGCACGCTCGGAGCCGTGCGCTCGCTCGGCAGGGCCGGGATCGACGTGCACCTGGTCGCCGACTGCACCGGCAGCCCGGTCCGCAGATCGCGGTTCGTGCACCGGCTGCATCCGCCGCCCGCACCCGGCGCCTCACCCGCGGAGATCGCGTCGGCGTTGCGCCGAGTGGCGGCCCGCGTGGGCCGTCCCGCCGTACTGCTCCCGATGGATGACGCGGGCGCCGTCGCCGTGGACCGGATGCGGGAGGCGCTCGGGGACCGCTACCTCCTGCCGCCCTCGCCCGGCGGCCTCACCGAACGCGTCGCGGACAAGGCGGAACTGGCCGCCGTCTGCGCGGCCGTCGGCGTCCCGCACCCCCGGACGCTGTCGCCCGAGGGCCCGGCGCAGGCCGTCGCGGCGGCCCTGCGGCTGGGCCTGCCCGTGATGGCGAAGTGGAGCAGGCCCTGGCTGCTGCCGCCGGACACGGGGCTGCGCAGCACGGTGGTGCTGCGCAGCGCACAGGAGGCGGGCGCGCTCTCGCTGCGCTCCGACGAGGCGGGCAGCCCGCTGCTCCTCCAGGAGTTGCTGCCGCCGGGACCCGGCCTCGACTGGTTCGTCCACGGGTACGTCGACCGCGGGGGCTCGGTGTGCGGCGGCGGCCCCGGGCGCAAGCTGCGTGCCTGGCCGCCCGCCGCCGGGTCCACCGCGGTGGGCCGCTGGACGCCCAACCCGGTCGTGCAGGAACTGGCCGGCCGGCTCACGTCGGCGATCGGCTACCGGGGCGTCTTCGACCTGGACTTCCGCCGCGACCCGGCCTCCGGCGCGTACCACCTGCTGGACTTCAACCCGCGTCCCGGCGCCCAGTTCCGGCTCTTCGCCGACGGGGCTGGGCTCGACGTGGTGCGCGCGCTGCACCTGGACCTGACGGGCCGGCCGCTGCCGCCGCCCTCCCCGCTGCCCGGGCGGACCTTCGTGGTGGAGAACCTCGCCCCGTTCGCGTCGCGTCCGCGGCGCGGCACCGAGCGGGCCTGGCACGCCCGTGACGACCTCGCGCCCGGCGCCGCCCTGTGGGCGCTGTGGCCCCCTCACGTGGGACGGCGGCTGCTCGGCCGCGCGTACCGCTCGTCCGCCGGACCGGACGCCGCGCGACTCGTCGTACGGCGTCCGGTCCGGCGGACCACGAACTCCCTGCCCGACGACGAGAAAGCGAACACCTGCTGATGTACGACCTGCTGGTGGTGGGGGCCGGTCCCTACGGCCTGTCCATCGCCTCCCATGCCGCGGCGGCGGGCCTGAGCCTGCGCGTGTTCGGACGACCGATGGCGTCCTGGCGCGACCACATGCCCCCGGGCATGTTCCTGAAGTCGGAACCGTGGGCCTCCAACCTCTCGGACCCCGAAGGCCGTTGGCGGCTCGACGCCTACTGCGCGGAACGCGGGGTACGGGCCCGCCACGGGGAGCCGATCCCGGTCGAGATGTTCGCCTCGTACGGCCTGTGGTTCGCCCGGCATTCCGTACCGGAGGTCGACGAGCGCCTGGTGGCGCACGTCCGGGCCTGCCCGGGCGGCTTCGAGGCCCTCACGGAGGACGGCACGAGCGTCCGGGCGAGGACGGTGGCGCTGGCGGTCGGTGTGCTCCCGTTCACCGAGATCCCGCCGGTACTGCGCCGGCTGGGCCCGGAGTTCGTCTCGCACAGCAGCGACCACGCGGACCTGGACCGCTTCAGGGGACGGGACGTGACCGTGGTCGGCGGCGGGCAGGCCGCACTGGAGACGGCGGCCCTGCTGGCCGAGCAGGGCACCCGGGTCCGTGTCGTGGCCCGCGCCGAGGCGCTCGGCTGGAACGACCTGCCCCCGGCCTGGGAGCGGCCCTGGTGGCAGGCGGCCCGCGCCCCGCACAGCGGCCTCGGCTGCGGCTGGCGCAACTGGTTCTACGCCGAGCGCCCGGGCGTCTTCCGCCGGCTGCCCGAGCCCACCCGCGCCAGGATCGCGGCCTCCGCGCTGGGTCCCGCGGGCGCCTGGTGGATCCGCGACCGCGTGGAGCCCTCGGTCGAGGTACTGCTGGGCCGGGAGGTGGCGGAGGCGTACGCGTCCGGGGGCCGGCTGCGCCTGGACACGGTCGGCCGCACCGGTGAGCCGATGTCCCTGGACACCGACCACGTGGTCGCGGCGACCGGGTTCAGGGCGTCACGGGAGCGGCTGGCCCTGCTGGCGGACGAGCTGCGCGACGGCCTGGCCGCCTCGTCCGACGGATCGCCCCGGGTGGGGCGGGAGTTCGAGTCGTCCTGGCCCGGCCTCTTCATGGCGGGCCTGGTCACGGCGGGCGGCTTCGGGCCCGCGATGCGCTTCGTGCACGGGGCCTCGTTCACGGCCCCCACCCTGGTCAGGGGCGTGCGGCGCCGGTTGCGGAACGGCCCGGCCCAGCTGCGGCTGCCCGCCGCCCGGGAACGGCGCGGGGCGCTCGGGGCGGCGGAGCGCTGACACGCGGGTGCCGGACTCGCTGCGTGCGTGTCCGGCACCCGACACGGCACCGCGCCGTGTCCGGCACCCCCTGCCCGACGGGATGCGTACGGACGCCCTAGCGACGGGAGGCGACCCGTCCTCGCCGGTACAGCACCGCGCCGCCGAGCAGCAGGCCGGCGCCGGCGGCCGAGGCCGCGAGCACGCCTTCGCTGCCGGTCTTCGGCAGCTCGGCCCGGGGGCCGGGGGCCGGGGTGCCCGAGGGCGGCGTGACGGCCGGCGGAGTACCGGGAGGCGTCGCCGGCGGGGTGCCGGGCGGCTCCGCCGTCGGCGGCTCCATGGTGGGCGGCTCGGACGGGGGCGTCGACGGCGGTGTGTCGTCGCCGTAGCCCTTCGGCCCCCGGTGCTCCCCGCAGTCGTTGCCGAACACCGGGTTGAGCAGGCCGACCACGTCCACGGCGTTGCCGCACAGGTTCACCGGCACGTCCAGGGGCACCTGTCCCTTGTTGCCGGACCCGACGCCGGGCGACCCGTGGGCCTCGCCGTGCGCGGACGAGCCGCCCCCGTCGTGACGACCGCCCCCCTGGTGGCCGGAACCGCCGTGGTGGCCGCCCCCCTGGTGGCCGGGACCCGCGTGGTGGCCGCCGCCCTGGTGGCCGGAGCCGCCGTGGCGGCCCGGGCCGCCCCCGCGGTCGGAGCCGTTGCCCCGGTCGGAGCCGCGGTCGTGGCCCGAGGGGGTGCCGCGCTGGGGTCCGTCAGGCTTGCGGTGCCTGCCCGTGGAGCCGGAGTTGGCGCACTTGTTGCCGAAGGCCGGGTTGAGGGCCGCGACGACGTCCACGGTGTTGCCGCAGGCGTTGACCGGCACGTTCACCGGTGCCTGCACGTTGTTGCCGGACAGCACGCCGGGTGAGTCCGCCGCGCCCCCTTCCGCGGTCGAGTCCGCGAACGCCGAGGGGCCGCACAGGGACAAGACGCTTGTCGCGGCGGCAGCCGCGACCATTCCCTTGCTCAGGGTCTGTCGCAATCTCGTTCGTCTTCTCTGCTGGTAGAAGTGGGAAAGCCGGCCTTGGCACCCGGAGGCGTTCCAAGGCCGGCGTGACACAGCCGGGTGGGGCCGGCGCGCTACGACGTCAGTCGTTGACGCAGACGTTGCCGAACGCCGGGTTCAGCAGGCCGACCACGTTGATCGAGTTGCCGCACACGTTGACGGGAATGTGGACGGGCACCTGGATCACGTTGCCGGAGAGGACACCGGGCGAGCCGATGGCGGCACCCTCGGCCTCGGAGTCGGCGAAGGCCGGGGCGGCCATGCCCATGGCCATGATCGCGCCGGCGATGACGACGGCACTCTTCTTGTGCTTCACGTACTTCCCTTTCTCTGCGGTCATGCCCTATGACGGTCGAAACCGGACGAGCCCAGTCGGAACGGCTCGCACCATGACCTGCGGGCTGTAGAACGAGGGGGACCGGTGGAGGAAACTGGAGAAGGCGCGGCATTCCACATTTCACCCGAACGCCCCGCATGAAATGGGATGAGTGCACGGAGAAACGTCACTCCGTCAACTCACTCCGTCAACCGGGGACGACGCGGGAACACGGCAGGACAATAGGAAAAACCGAGCGGCCCCTCCGCCGAATGCGGAGGGGCCGCCCGATCGGTCGGGGCGTGGGCCGGTCAGCTGCCGACGGCGCCGTTGCCCGAGAGCACCGGGATGTTGTCCAGGATGTGCGACAGCGGCTCGTCACCCTTGGCCTGGGTGGAGTTCTCGGCGCACTGCTGGTTCTGCGGGGCCGACAGGATCGGCACGTCCTGGGCGACGGTGAGCGGGGCGACGACACCCAGGAGCGAGGCGGCGTTGACCTTGGCCGGCAGGCCGATGCAGGCCTTGTTCAGCGTGCCCTGGGCCAGCGAGAGCTGGGGGCTCTTGTTGCCGTGCGTCTTGGCGTTTCCGTACGCCTGCTCGGCGTGGTTGCCGTTGGCGGTGGTGACGCCCCCGTCGTTGCCGATGGCAAGCGCCTGGGGGGCTGCCGCCGCCGAGACACCGACGACAGAAGCGGCGACCGCCGCCGCGGCCATTGCCTTCTTGAGCATTTCTCCGGTCCTTTCCTGAACACACAAGCGTGTTCCTGCTCCCGATTCAACCGGCGGCGGCGTGATTGGTTTCGACCTGTCACTCGATCGGCTCGTTCGGGGCCCTCGAATTCACGGAACCCTCGCGCACGTGTGGCCTACAAGCAGACTTCTCAAATGGGCCATCGGAGTGAATCGCAGCAACCATGCGCGTCGGCCGGAGTTGATCAGGAGGCTCCGGTGGACGGGGTTACTCCAGAAGGGACCAGCAAGTGATCAAGAAGGTTATGGCTGCCGCGGCGGTCGCCGCTTCCGTCGCCGGTATCTCGGCTGCCGCCGCGCCCCAGGCGATGGCCATCGGCGACGACGGCGGTGTCACCACCGCCAACGGCAACCACGCCGCGCAGATCTACGGCAACCAGGCCACGTACGGGAACATGAGCCCGCAGATGGCGCTCATCCAGGGCTCGCTGAACAAGCCCTGCATCGGCCTGCCCGCCAAGGCCAACCTGGCCTCGCTCGCCGGACTCACCCCGATCACCGTCGCCCAGGACGTGCCGATCCTCTCCGCCCCGCAGAACCAGCAGTGCACCGAGAACTCCACCCAGGCCAAGGGTGACGAGCCGCTGTCGCACATCCTGAGCAACATCCCGGTGCTGTCCGGCAACGGCTCCGCCGGAAGCTGACACGCCGGGCGGCGGACCACCGGTCTCCGGCGGTCCGCCGCCCCGTCCGACAGCGGCGGCGCGTCGACCGTGGTCCCGAGAACCCCCGTGGGCCAGTCGGGGTACACCCCGCAACCGCACCGTCCACCGCGCTGTTGATCATCACGCGGCTCCGTACACGGGGGCCACTCTCCGAAGGGAACGACCATGAAGAAGCTGTGGGCGACCGCTGCCATCGCCGCCTCCGTCGCCGGGATGACGGCCGTCGCCGCGCCGCAGGCGATGGCCATCGGCAACGACGACGGCGTCACCACCGCCAACGGCAACGGTTCCGTGCAGAAGTACGGCAACCAGGCCACGCACGGTGACCAGAGCCCCCAGCTCTCCCTCGTCCAGGGTTCGCTGAACAAGCCCTGTGTCGGCCTGCCGGTCAAGGCCAACCTGGCCTCGCTCATCGGCGCCGCCCCGGTCACCGTCCTCCAGGACGTGCCGATCCTCTCGGCCCCGCAGAACCAGCAGTGCACCGAGAACTCCACCCAGGCCAAGGGCGACGAGCCGCTGTCGCACATCCTGGACAACATCCCGGTGCTCTCGGGCAACGGCGCCGTCGGCAGCTGATCCTTCGCACGGCACGGAACAGCGGGTCACCCCTCGGGGGTGGCCCGCTGTTCGTCCGTCCGGGACCCGTCGCCGTACAGCTCCTCGATGTGCCGCGCGTACGCCGCCGTGACGGCGTGGCGCCTGATCTTCAGGGACGGCGTGAGCAGTCCGTTCTCCTCGGTGAACTCGCCCTCCACCAGGGCGAAGTCGCGGACGGACTCGGCGCGGGAGAAGGCCCGGTTGGCGTAGTCCACGACCTGCTGGACGTCGGCGCGCAGCCGCGGGTCGTCCACGAGTTCCGCGATCGGGGTGTCCTCGGGCATGCCGCGGACGTACAGCCAGTGCGCGAGGTCCTCTCGGTCGAGCGTGATCAGCGCGGCCACGTAGGGGCGCCTGTCGCCGACGACGACGCACTGCCCCACCGGCGGACGGCTGCGGAGGCGGTCCTCCAGGACGGCCGGGGAGACGTTCTTGCCGCCCGAGGTGACGAGGATGTCCTTCTTGCGGCCGGTGATCGTGAGATAGCCGTCGCCGTCCAGGGCGCCGAGGTCCCCGGTCGCGAACCAGTCGCCGGTCAGCGCCGCGTCGGTGGCCGCCGGGTCGTTCCAGTACGCGCCGAAGACGATGCCGCCCCGGACGAGGACCTCGCCGTCGTCCGCGATGCGGATCGCGGTGCCGGGCACGGGGCGGCCGACCGTGCCGGGACGGGGGCCGAGGGGCGGCACGATCGTCGCGGCGGCGGTGGTCTCCGTCAGCCCGTAGCCCTCGTACACGAGGATTCCGGCGGCGTAGAAGAAGAGGTTGAGGTCGCGGTCGAGCGGCGAGCCGCCGCTGATCGCGTACCGCGTGCGGCCGCCCAGCTCCTTGCGGACGCGACGGTAGACGAGCAGGTCGTACAGGGCGCGGGCGGCGTACAGGCCGGGGCCCGGCCCCCTGCCCCGGCCGAGGAACCGGTCGAGGTGGCGCTCGCCGAAACGGACGGCGATCCGGTGGGCTCGGTCGAACGAGGCCCCCCGGCCGATCCGTTCGGCGGTGGCGCGCCCGGTGCCGTGGATCTTCTCGAAGAGGTAGGGGACGCCGACCAGGAAGGTGGGCCTGAACTCCTTCAGGGCCGGGCGGAGTTCTTCGGGCCGGATGCTCGGGAAGTGCCCCAGCTCGATACGGGCCGTCAGGCAGGCGATCTGGATGGTGCGGCCCAGGATGTGGGCGAGGGGCAGGAAGAGCAGGGTCGAGGCGGCCCGGCCCGTGACCTCGGTGAACACGGGATGCAGGAGCTCGACCGTGTTCGCCGCCTCGGCGTGCAGGTTGGCGTGGGTGAGGACGCAGCCCTTGGGGACCCCGGTGGTGCCCGAGGTGTAGCAGATCGTCGCGATGCTCCGGGGGGTCAGTGCGGCACGGCGCCCGGTGACCTCCTCGTCGGCGATGTCCCGCCCCAGGGCGGTGAGTTCGGCGACCGCTCCGCCGTCGATCAGCAGGATGCCGGGGGGCTCGGGGTGCCCGGACGTGGCGGCGGCGACCACCGCCGCGTGCTCCGGGGTCTCGGCCAGGACCAGACGGGCGCCCGAGTCGCGGACGATCCACTCGACCTGCTCGGCCGAGGAGGTGGCGTAGACGGGGACGGCCACTCCGCCGGCGGCCCAGATGGCGAAGTCGAGCAGCGTCCACTCGTAGCGGGTGCGGGACATGACGGCCACCCGGCCGCCCGGTTCGAGGCCGGCCGCGATCAACCCCTTGGCCACGGCGGTGACTTCACCCGCGAAGTGCGCCGCCGTCACGGGACGCCAGGCCCCGTTCTCCCGGCGGCGCAGGACCACGGCGCCGGGGGCCTCGGCCGCGTTGGTGAAGGGCAGGTCGGCCGTGCTGCCGGTGGTGGGCTCCGGCGCGAGGGCGGGCACCCGCGCCTCACGGACGGCTCCCCGTTCGTCCCTGGTGATCACGACCTCGGCACGGTCCGCCAGGTCGGTGCGCCTCCTGGCCTGCTTCAGGTCCCTGCGTACGCCCATGACGGCTCCCGGTGGCGACTCGCGTTGCGGTGGCGCGTACTTACTTGCGGGTCAACTTACTCATGCGTAGGGGATTTTCAACCGGTTCCCAGGGATCGGCCCACCGGGCGGACCGTGCGCGCCGCCGAGGGACGCGGCGCGGAGGGGGCCGGCCGTGCCGGATTCGCCCGCGGACCCCCGTTCGGCCCAGGGCCCGCGTCAAGCTCGGCTTGACGCGGGCCGAAGTACGGATCATGACGTCGACGCATGCGCCCCCGCACCTCCCGCCGCGCGGCCCCCGGCCGCCCTCGCCGCCCGCGCTCCGCCGGCGCACCGGCCCGCGCGCCGCCGTCCGGGTCGCGGTGTGGCTCCTGCCGGCGCTCGTCGTGGCGTACGCGGGGTTCCGGCGGCGCTGGATGTCCGACGACGCCTTCATCTACGTACGGACCGTGCGGCAGGTACTGGCGGGGAACGGGCCCGTGTTCAACGCGGGTGAGCGGGTCGAGTCGTCGACCGGGACCCTCTGGCAGTGGCTGCTCGTGGCCGCCGGGGCGGTCGGGGCCGATCCGGCGACGGCTGCGGTGTACGGCGGGCTGCTGCTGACCTCGGCGGGGTTCGCACTAGCCGGGATCGGCGCGCTGCGGACGTACGGCGGACGGGCCTGCGTGCCGCTGGGGGCGCTGCTGCCGCTCGGGCTGCCGCCGGTGTGGGACTTCGCCACGTCCGGGCTGGAGACGGGACTCGCCACCTGCTGGATCGCGGGAGCGTGGCTCGCGCTCACGGCGCGGCCCGGCTCCCTCGCGACCTCGGCGGTGATCGGCCTCGGGCCTCTCGTGCGGCCCGATCTGGGGCTCGTGAGCGTGGTGTTCCTCGCGGCGCAGTGGCTGCTCGCGCGGCCGTCGTGGCGTGGCGCGTCCGCCGGGGCGGCGGCGGCCGGCGCGCTGCCGGTCGCCTACGAGGTCTTCCGGGCGGGCTACTACGGCCATCTGGTGCCGCTGCCCGCCGTCACCAAGGAGGCCTCGCGGAGCCTGTGGGGACGGGGGTTCGGATATCTCGCTGACTTCGCCCAGCCCTATCTGCTGTGGCTGCCCGCGCTGTTGGTGGCACTCGCCGTGCTCGGGCCGCGGGCGGCGGGGACCGGAGGGGCGGGACGGAGCGGGCCGGCTGGAGGGACCGGGCAGGTCGCCGCGCGGCGGATCGGCGTGCTCGCGCCGGTCGTCGCCGGTCTGCTGTGCTGGGTGTTCGTCGTCAGGGTCGGCGGCGACTTCATGCACGGTCGCATGCTGCTGCCGGGGCTCCTGCTGATGCTGCTGCCCGTCTTCGTGGTGCCCGTGACCCGGTCGCGGGCCGCGGCGGCCGTCGGCGTCGCCGTGTGGGCGCTGGTGAGCGCGGGGTGGCTGCGGATCCCGTACGAGGGCCACATCGGGCCGGCGGGGATCGCGGACGAGCGCGGGGTGTACGTCCGGCACAACGCCGACCCCCATCCCGTGCACCACACATTCGCGGGGGCACCGCACCACCTGGAGTACCTGCGCGCGGTCCGGGCGGCGGCGCGTTCGGGAGAACCCGTCCTGCTGTACGGCAGGAACGGCCGGGCCGCCGCCGACTCCCCCTCCGTGACGGGAAGTTACGTCGTGCTGGGGCTCAACGGGTCGGCCGTCCCGCTGGACGGGGCCGCGCTCGACCCGATCGGGCTGGCCTATCCGGTGGCCGCGCACTCCGAGCGGGTCGGCGGCGGACGGGTCGGGCACGACAAGCGGCTGCCGGACGCGTGGCTCGCCGCCGACCGGGGCGCGCCCGGGGAGGTGCCGCCGTCGGCGGACCCGGTCGGGGTGGCCGCCGCCCGGCACGCCCTGCGGTGCGGGGCGCTCGCCGAACTGAACGCCTCGGCCCGTGAACCGCTCACCCCGGCGCGTTTCCTGCGCAACGCCGCCGGGGCCTGGGAGCGCACGTCGTTCCGCTTCCCCGCCGATCCGGTGCGGGCGGAACGGGAGTTGTGCGGTTGAGCGGTCCGGCCGCCGGCGGGGTCCCGCGCGTGGGCGCGGGGCACCCCCGGCGGCCGGCCGCGCCGGGGGCTGCGGGTCCGGCCGCCCGGTCCCGGCCCGGCACTCAGTACGACAGGCTGTCCGCCCGGTGGATCGTGTCGGCGAGCCGCGCCACGGCCCGGGTGCCGGTGGCACGGGCCAGCCGGTCGGCCCGTGCCGCGAGCTCCGTCAGGGAGGGAGCGGCCGGCAGGGTGCCCCGGCCGTCCCCGCCGGAGCGCAGGGCGTCGGCGAAGTAGGCCGCCACGGCGGTGACCTGGAGGCCGGCGTCCGCGCTCCGCAGCGGCCGGTCCAGTGCCGCGGTCCCGATCCTGCCCGACTCCTCGTGCGGCCTGCGCGTCCTCGGGTCGAGCCAGCGGACGGTCGCGGTGGCCAGGTGGCCCGAGGCGCCGGGCCGGGTGCGCACCGCGTAGAGCGCGGTGACCGTGTGGCCGGGGCCGACCTCGCCGCCGTCCACCCGGTCGTCGCGGAAGTCCTCGTCCGCCACCTCGCGGTTCTCGTAGCCGATCAGCCGGAACCGCTCGACGGTCCGGGGGTCGAAGGCGACCTGCGCCTTGGCGTCGCGGGCCGTGAGCTGGATGTTCCTCGGGAGTTCGTCGCAGAAGACCGTGCGGGCCTCCTCGGCGGTCGACACGTACGTCGTGTGGCCGTCGCCCCTGTCGGCGAGGCGCTCCATCAGGGCGTCGCCGTAGTCGCTGCCGACGCCGACGCCGAAGAGGGTGATGCCGTGCGCGCGGCGGGCGTCGGCGACCCGGTCGAGGATGGCGTCGGAGTCCGTCTCACCGGTGTTGGCGAGCGCGTCGGAGAGCAGGACCACGCGGTTGGTCGCACCGTCCCTGAGGCCGTCCACGGCCGTGCGGTAGCCGGTGGTGACGCCCGCGCCGAGGTTCGTCGACTGCTCGGGCTCCAACTCGCCGATCGCCTCGTGGACCCGGCCGCGGCGGTCACCGAGCCGGGTCATCGGGAGTACGGTCCTCGCCTCGTCGCTGAAGGCCACGAGCGCGACCGCGTCGTCGTCGCGGAGCCGGTCCGTCATGACGCCGAGGGACTCCTTGACCAGGTCCAGGCGGCCGGGCTCCGCCATGGAGCCGGAGACGTCGATGACGAACGTGAGGGCGGCGGGCCGCCGTTCGCGCTCGTCCTCGGCCCCGCGGGTGGCGAGGCCGACCCTGACGAGACGCCAGTCCCCGTCGTCGCCGCCGGACCCCCCTGCGTAGGGGTCGTCGTCGTACGACCGGTACGGGGTGTCCTCGCCGTAGGGCTCGTCGGTGCCGTCCGCGTCCTCGGGGCGGACTCCGGTGGGCTCGGGGCGGGCCCCGTCCACCGTGACCGTGAAACCGTTCCCTTCGGGGCGCTCGTAGTCCTGGTGGAAGCTGTTGATGAACTCCTCGGGACGGACGGTCGCCGGGTCGGGCCTGCGTCCGTCCGCCAGGGTCCGGCGGGCGTAGCCGTACGAGGCCGTGTCCACGTCCAGCGCGAAGGTGGAGAGGTAGTCGGCGGGCGGCGCGCTCTCCCGCAGTCCGTCCTTCTGCTCGCCCTCGGCGGCGCCCTCCTCGGTGCCCGGGGGGCCGGTCGGCATCGCGGGGGCCGGGAAGCCGTCGTACTCCCGCGAGTCGGTGCCCTTGCGGTCGCCCGAGTGGTCGCTCGACCCGCCGCCCCCGCACGCCGTCAGCACGAGCGCGGCCGCGGACACCGCGGCGAGCACCGCGGCACCCGATCCGTGCCGTCCCGCCCGCCGCCGCACGCGGCCTACGTCCCGGACGTGCCGTTCGCTGCGCCTCATGTCTGCCCCCTCGTGACCCGTGTGAGCCGATGTCTGTGACTGTGACGTCGGAGGAGGCTGGAAGGAGCGGTCCGCGGAGTTGCGGATGAATCTCGATGCGGCCACGGCAGGGCCCCGGCGAGACCGGTGGGTGATCCTCCGGAGACCGGGCGGTGTCCGGGGAACGGACCCCGGACCCCGTGCGAACCCGGCACACCGGCCGGGACCTGCGACGACACGGCTGGTCGCCGGGCCGGGTGCCGCGGGCCGGGGCCGATCCGGGCGAAGGGCCCTAGGACACCACGTCCTTGCGGGCGAAGCCGCGGAACGCCAGGGCGAACAGCACCACCGCGTACGTGAGCGAGATCGCCGCGCCCTGGATCATGCCGCCCCACTCCGGGCGCGGCTGCACCGCGTCCGCCCAGGCGAACTGCCAGTGCGCGGGCAGGAAGTCGCGCCACTCGCCGAGGGCGGTGACCGCGTCCAGGACGTTCCCGACGATCGTCAGGCCGACCGCGCCGCCCACCGCTCCGAGCGGCGCGTCCGTCCTCGTCGACAGCCAGAACGCGAGCCCCGCAGTGACCAGTTGGGACACGAAGATGTACGCGATCACGACGACGAGGCGCTGCGCGGCCGTCCCCGGGGCGAGGGTGCCCCCGGTGGGGATCTCCAACGGGCCCCAGCCGTACGCGGCCGAACCCACCAGCAGGGCGACGATCGGCAGCAGCACCATCGCAGCCAGACTCAGGCCGAGGGCGACGACGAGCTTCGACCACAGCAGCCTGGCCCGGGGCACGGGCGCGGCCAGCAGGTACCTCAGCGAGGACCAGCCCGCCTCCGAGGCGACGGTGTCGCCGCAGAACAGCGCCACGGGGATGACGAGCAGGAAGCCCGCGGAGACGAAGAGGTTCGTCGCCGCGAAGTTCGCGGCCGACGCGGTGGCCGTGTCCATGAGGGTGATCCGGCCCTCGCGCCCGCCGGGTTCGCCGCCGATCGCGAACGCGACGGCCAGCACGAAGGGGAGGGCGGCGAGGACCGCCCCCATCACCAGCGTGCGGCGGCGCTTGAGCTGCCGCAGCAGCTCGACCCGCAGTGGCAGCGTGCGTCCGGGCAGGTAGCCCTCGGCCACCTCGGCCCGCTCTGCGAGGGTGCTCACGCGGAGCCTCCGATCAGGGTGAGGAACGCGTCCTCCAGGCGGCGGTGCGGGCCGAGCGAGGCGACCGGCACCTCCAGCCGGACGAGTTCGACGAGGAGCCGGGCCGCCGCCGCGGAGCCGCCGGCCGTGGTGACGGCCACCGAGCCGTCCGCCGCGGTGGTGACGCCGGAGGCCGTGTCGGTGCCGGAGTCCGGGTCCGCCGAGGCCGTTGCGGTGAGGGCCGTGCCCGTGAGGGGCATGTCCGCGAGGGGCCCGTCCGTGAAGGGCGCCTCCGTGGAGACGGTGGCCGTGCCGGTGGCCGTGACCGCGCCCTCGGGGAGGGGCGCCGTTCCGGTGGAGGTCGCGGGCTCGGAAACGGTCCGGGCGCCGGTCCGGGCCGGTGTCCGGTCGGGGACCGGGACGCCGCCGCGGACCGGGTCCGCCGGGGCGAGGCGCACGAGGAGGCCGTCGTCCGTCCGGACCGCGGACTCCACGCCCGGCAGCGCCGCGACCTTCTCCACCAGCGGGTCCGCGACCTCGGCGGCGAGGCCCACGAGGAGTGTGTCGCCGGAGCCGATGATCTCGCCGACGGGGCCCGCCTGGACCAGCCGGCCCCGGTCCATCACGACGAGGTGCGTGCAGGACTGCTCGACCTCGGCGAGCAGGTGGCTGGAGACGATGACCGTCCGTCCCGCCGCCGCGTAACGGATCATGACCTCGCGCATCTCGCGGATCTGCGGCGGGTCGAGGCCGTTCGTCGGCTCGTCGAGGATCAGCAGGTCCGGCAGGCCCAGCATGGCCTGGGCGATGGCGAGGCGCTGCCGCATGCCCTGGGAGTAGGTGCGGACCGCGCGCGCGAGCGCGTCGCCGAGGCCCGCGATCGCCAGGGCCTCGTCGAGGTGGGCGTCCTCGGCCGGTCGGCCGGTGGCCCGCCAGTACAGCTCCAGGTTCTCGCGGCCCGAGAGGTGCGGCAGGAAGCCCGCGCCCTCGACGAAGGCCCCGACCCGTGAGAGCACCGGGGCTCCCGGCCGGATCGCGTGCCCGAAGACACGGATCTCGCCGCTGTCCGGCGTGATCAGGCCCATGAGCATCCGCAGGGTGGTCGTCTTGCCCGCGCCGTTCGGTCCGAGCAGACCGAGGACCTGCCCCTTCTCCACACGGAACGACAGGTCCCGTACGGCGTACCGGTCGGCGGACTTCGCGTAGCGCTTGCCGAGGTCCGTGATCTGGAGGGGGACGTCGGCGAGCGCGGGGTCGGGCGGCACCGCGGCGGTCCGGCGCCGGCCCGTGACGAGGAGCAGCAGCGCGACCAGCGCGCCGGCCAGGGGCAGCCACCACACCCAGGCGGGCAGCGCCGCGGCGGCCGTGGTGACACCGGGCGCCGTCGGTACGGCGAGGTCGCTGCGCAGGGAGACGGTGTAGGTCGCCGGCGCGGCCGGGGACGCGTAGCCGAGGTCGGTGGAGGCGAGCACCAGGCGCAGCCGGTGGCCCTGACGCACCTCGTGGTCGATGGCGGGCAGGGTGATCCGGACGTCCTCGCCGCCGGCGACGCGGACCGGTGAGACCAGTTGGGAGGGCAGGACCTGCTGACGGCCGCCGGGACCGACGTCGTACACCTTGCCGAAGAGCACGGCCTCGTCGTCCGTCGACTCCACGTGGACCGTGACCTCGGGCGATCCGGTGATCCGGACGTCCTCGGCGAGCGGCGCGGACTCGAAGCGCGCGTGCTGCCCGGGGAAGTCGAGCGAGACGCCGACGCCCAGCGAGGACAGCTGCGAGAGGCCGCCGGCGCCGCCGAGTCCCGGCAGCGCGGAGACCGCGGGCGGACTGGCGCCCGCCGGGTTGGCGAACTCCTGCTCGCGCCCGCTCAGTTCCACCGAGCGCTCACCCGCGGTGAGTCCCGGGTAGGTGTCGCCGCTCGCGCCCCTCAACTGCGCGGCGCCGTCGGTCGAGTCGATGCCCCCGGTGCGGGTGACACGGAACGCGGGGCCCGTGTCGGCGGTCCTGTCGTCCTTCAGGTAGCGGTCGAACCACGAGGTGACGCGGGCGTGCACCCGGTCCACCTCCATGTCGCCGCCGTCGTGGCCGCCGGCGATCCAGTCGACGTCCACGGGCGCGCCGTTGGCCCGGATCGCCTTGGCCATGGCGTCGGCGTGGCCGAGCGGGAAGAGGGAGTCCGTCTGGCCCTGCGTGATGAGCGTGGGCACCTGGATGCGGTCGGCGACGGCCGAGGGGCTGCGCTCCTCCAGCAGGTCGACGGCCCGCGCGTCGGGCCTGCCGGACTCGGCGACCCTCTCGTACATCCGGCACAGCCGGTCCTCGAACCGGTCGCAGCCGCCGCCGGAGTTGATGAAGATCCCGGCCCACAGCTTCTTGAAGACGCCGTTCGGGAACAGCGCGTCCGCGAGGTTCCAGTAGGTGATCGCCGGGGCGAGCGCGTCGATCCTGTCGTCGTGCCCCGCCGCGAGGAGGGACACAGCGCCCCCGTAGGAGGCTCCGGCGGCGCCCACGCGCGGGTCGCCGGCCGCGTCGAGTTCGACCTCGGGCCGCTTCGCCAGCCAGTCGATCAGGCGGGAGGCGTCGGCGACCTCTCCCTCGGGGTCGTTCAGGCCGATCCTGCCCGTGGAACCGCCGAAGCCGCGGGCCGACCAGGTGAGGACCGCGTAGCCGTCCTCGGCGAGCTCCTCGGCCTGGCTCCGCACGTCCTCCTTGCTGCCGCCGAAGCCGTGCGCCAGGAGGACCGCGGGCCTGCGCCCGGCGGCGTCCGAGGTGAAGTAGGAGGTCTTGAGTCTCACCCCGTCACCCGTCGCGAGGACGTGGTCGGCACGGTGCACCGCGGGCGCCCCGTCGGAGGCGACGGCGGTCCAGGTGCCTGCGCCGGCGAGCACGACGACGGCCGCGGCGGCGGCCAGCAGCCGTCGCGGCCCTCGCAGTGCGGGCATTCGAAGATCCATGCGTCAACGGTAAGGGCGGGTGCCGACAACCGATGCAGCCGGCGGTCTGACCCCGTGCCCTCCTTGAGGATTACGGGCTCCGTGCCGTGTACCGCGTCGGGTGTACCGGCGGACTCCGGAGGCGCTCACGCCCGGGCGCTCTCCGCGGGGCCGGCGGGGCCGGTGGCACCGCGGGCCTCCGCCGTCCCGAGGTCCTCGGGGACCGTCACCAGCCACCGGGTCCCGCGGCGCGGACGCAGGTAGAGGACCCAGTACAGGGTGGCGACGGCGGTGATGCCGCCGGTCCACAGGAGGTGGCGGGCCTCCTGCGTGCTCAGGACGTAGGCGAGGACCGCGATCAGCACGACCGGCATCGCGGGCCACAGCGGCATCCGCCAGGCGGGCGCGTGCGCGTGCGGGCCGCGCCGGGCGAGCAGGGCGGCGACCGCCACCAGGAGGTACATGCTCGTCACGGAGACACCGGTGATGCCGTACAGCGTGTCCAGGTCGACGAAACACAGCACCGCGCCGGGCACGCCCACCAGGAGCGTGGCGACCCACGGGGAGCCGAACCG
Organism: Streptomyces fructofermentans; assembly: GCF_014651055.1. Lineage (GTDB taxonomy): Bacteria > Actinomycetota > Actinomycetes > Streptomycetales > Streptomycetaceae > Streptomyces > Streptomyces fructofermentans. Next base: position 91,114 of record NZ_BMWD01000006.1, on the reverse strand, counting down.
GCCGAGCTTCGACAGGACGCCGTTGACGGGCGCGGGCCACGCCTTGTCGCGGGCGGAGGCGAACAGCACGCGGGAGTTCTGGATGACCATGACGATGCCCGCGTTGATGATGGCGAGCGCCACGCAGAGGCTGACGAAGGTGCCCACGGCCGAGTTGGACCAGGCGGTGACCATGCCGCCGATGTCGCCGCCGGTGAGCGCGGCCAGGTCCGGGGCGCCGAGCGTGATCGCGACCACCGGCACCAGGATGATCACGGAGGAGATGGCGAGGGTGGCCAGGACCGTGCGCGCCACGTTGCGCCGCGGGTTCTCCAACTCCTCCGACAGGTACACCGCGGTGGAGAAGCCCTGGGTGACGAAGAGCGCGATGGCCAGCCCGGAGACGACCAGCATCGCCGTCACGGTGTCCGGGTGCCCGCCGGGGCCGGCCGCCTCCATCGACACCAGGCTGCCCGCGCCGCGCTCGCCGTGCGCGAACCCGAGGACGGCGACGACGGCGGCCGCGATCACTTCGAGGACCAGGAAGACGCCGGTGATCCAGGCGTTGGCCCGCAGGTCCAGCAGGCCCGCGAGGGTGGCGAGCACCATGACGCCCGCGCCGGCGAGGGAGGGGTCGAGGTGCACGACCGGCGCCAGGTAGTCGGCCGTGCCCATGGCGATCACGGGCGGGACGATCATGACGACCAGCAGGGACAGCACGAACACGAGCCAGCCGGCGAGGCGTCCGGCCATCGTCGAGACCATGGCGTACTCGCCGCCCGCGCTGGGGACGAGGGTGCCCAGCTCCGAGTAGCAGAACGCCACGGCGACGCAGAGCAGCGAGCCGATGGCGATGGTCAGCGCGGTCGCCGTGCCGAGGGAGGAGAACAGGTCGGGCACGACGACGAAGAGCGTGGAGGCCGGCGTCACGCAGGAGACCGTGAGCAGGGTGCCGCCGACGACGCCGATGGAACGCCTGAGCTTCCGGGGACTGTCCGGGTCCGCCGTCGTCGCGGGCGCGTCGGGCGGGGCGGCGGAAGGGCGGAGCGTGTCGGTCATCGAGCGGTTCCGATCGACTCGTGCGGCGGTTCTGTGGACGGGAGCGCTATCGCCTCCGGCGGCTGCGTGATGGGTGGTGCCTGCTCCCCGGCGGCATCGAACCCTGCGGATTCCGAATCGTCAACGGTCATTCACCTACGGAATCCGTAGGTGAACCACCGTTCAATTGCCTTTCACAGCACCGGAAGCCGGAAAACCGGTTCCTCCCGGGCGTACGGGAACCGCAGCGCCGGCCGCGAAATCGGCTCGCGCGCGTCCGGACTCCGGACGGTCCGGGCCCCTTCCCTGCACGATTTCGGCGCCGCGACATCGGCGCCGCGGTTCCGGCGCGCCGCACGCGCGCGGGGTGGCGGCGCGCGCTTCCCCGCGCGCGTGCGGCGCGTGGTGCCCGCACCCCACCGGCCGACCCACAGGCCGGGCGGCGTACGCGACACCGCCGGGCCCGGCACGCGGCCACCCCAAGCCCCGTTGGGGGCACCCCCCGGCCCTCGTACGGGCACCGCACGCCCCGCACGCGGCCATCCACCGACCCCGCACGGGACACTGACGCCCCGTACGGGACACCGTCCGCCCCCTCGCCGTCCCGGGGCCATCCGCCGGGGCGGAACGCGCCGGTGCCCCGCCTCCTTCGGAGGAGGCGGGGCACCGGGCGGCCGTCGTCAGTGGTTGCGCGGGAACCTTCGGCGCCTTTCGCTGACCAGCGGTTTTACCCACTACACCCCGTCTGAGCTGCGGAAACCCTCACGGTTGAATCCGGTTGCCACCGGTCATTCCTGGTCGTCCTGCGGACTGTCCGCGGACTGCAGGCCACGCGCTCCCCCCGACTCCGCTCGTCTGCCCTGCGTAGACAGAGCGGCGCCGCCCGGTGTGTCACCACCAAAGCGGCGCCTTGATCCGACCCTTCGCATCAAGGAGTCCAGACCATGCGCAACAACGTACAGCCCAGCGCGTCCGCCAGAATCCAGACCACCGACGACGAGCAGGCGGCCGCGCAGCGTTCCGTCGACCGAGCGTTCCCGGCCGTCGCCGCGTTCCTCGCATCCACTGATGCGCCGCAGGTCACGCCCCCGTCCGTCGACCACCTGATGGACGCCCCGCTACAGCAGCTCGTCGACGAGCTGGGCATCACCCTCGACGAGTCGTCGATCGACGAGCCGGGGTTCACCGGGTACGCCTACGTCACCCGTAACCGGGTCGTCGTCTCCCTCCCACCGAACCGGTCGGAGCTGGAGCACGACTGCATGGCCCGCTACCTGATCGGGACCGCGTTCAAGGTCGACGGCCTGCCGCCGCTCCCCGAACCGTTCCGGGTCGTCGACATCACGGCAGACGTACAACGCGAGCAGGCGCCTGCGGCCGGCTGCGCTGACCACGAGGGGCGGGGATCCTGGTGAACACTCGTGAACTGAAGCTCGTCAACGGCTGCCCGTCCTGGTGCATCGAGGACCATGGGGCCGAGCCGCCCGAGGACTGGGGGCACGTAGGCGAGGACTTCGACCTGCGCCTCCCTGACGGCACCGTGATGCTGGAAGCCCGGCTCGTCCACGAGCCCGACGCGAACCTCCCCCAGCTGGCCGTGAACGGCCCCGGCCTGGGCATCCTGCTCGACGATGTGGCGCTCCTGGACGCGGCCGGCGCTCACGCCCTCGAGGCGGCACTGCACAAGTTCACCGCGCGGGTGCAGCGGGTGCAGCGCACCTTGCAGGGGAAGCCCAGCTCCACCCCGGGCGGGAAGAAGTGCAAACCGGGCAAGAGCAACCGGGCAGGGTGGCGCGAGATGCGCATGTACCTGGTCGAGCGGGACGGCCGGCGCTGCTTCTACTGCCGGACCGAGTTCGACAAGCTCACGGGCGTCACCATCGACCACTACGTGCCGAAGAGCGTGTGGCCGTGCAACCTGCCCGCCAACCTCGTGCTGTCCTGCGAGCCGTGCAACCGGACCAAGAACGACCGGCTCACCTGGTCCATGGCTGCGGTCCTGCTCGCCTGGGCAGGGAGGGAGGCACCCGAGGCCGGAAACGAACCGCCCCGGGAGCTGGCAGAGGCCGCTTGCTCGTAGCCTCCCTCGCCTCCCTCCGGACCGTATCCGCAGGTCAACGGAGGGAGGCACCCCAGGGAGGCGCTGAGGGAGTTCTCCCTGCCTCCCTGGGGTGCATCCCTGGGGTTCAGCCCTGCCGGGCCTGCCTCACCGTGCGCACCAGGACCCGTCCCGTAGCGCACTTCCGGGAGTCCGCGATGCACTGCACGCAGGTCTGCGTGTGGTCCAGGAGAGCCCGGAACGCCAGCGCCGCGGGCCCGTCAAGGTGCGCGTCTGTGCGGGCCGTCCCGCCGTCTGTAGCCTCTTCCATGTCGTCGCTCCCTCGTAGCGTCGTCCACGCCCCTGGGCCGTCTCACCGGCCGCAGGGGCTTTCTCTCGTCCGACCGTACCCCTACTGCGTCCCACCGCGTCCCACCGCGTCCAGACGCGTTCCCCAGATGTGGGACGCGTGGGGCAGCGGCACCGTGAAGGGATGAGCGATCTCCCGCAGTACGAGTACGTGAAGCTCGCGGACCGGATCGCCGCGGAGATCGCGGCCGGGACCCTGCCCGCCGGCGCCGCCCTGCCCGGTGAGCGCGCCATGACGGAGATCTACAGCGTGTCCATCGGCACCGTCCGCCGCGCCGTCCGGGAGCTGCGAGCCCGCGGCCTGGTCGCCACCCTCCCCGCCAAGGGCACGTTCGTCGTCGCACCCAGTGAGTGAGGCAGCGAGCAGGCGCCCCGGGGCCCGGGGGCGGCCGGTCGTCGGGCGGCTGAACGTGGCCTCACTGCCTCACTGAACGGCCGTTTCAGCAGGTCACAGCCAGTGACCCGGGGCAGTGACCCGGTCAGTGGAAAGTCACTGCCCCACTGGGACGTCACTGGTTTCGCCTGGGGCCCCGGTTTCGGGTTGAGGCGAAACCGGTTTCGGGGGCGATGTCGGGGCTGGCCTGCGAAGTTTCGGGTTTCGGGGGTACGCCCGAACCCCCTCTACCCCCTCTACAGGGCAGGTCAGACCCCATGACCGACCCCGCTACCGGGGTAGAGGGGCCCCTCTACCGAGGACGGTCCGGTAGAGGGGCCCTCCGCTATTCGGCTCGAACCAGGTTCAGGCGAAATAGCAGCGAGCCCCCTCTACCCGGGGCGTCACACAGGGTGACGATCGCTAATTCACTCGAACCGAGTTCGCGCGGACTGATCTTTCAAAATCGCCGCGCAAAAAATCGGGCGACAAGGGCGTTTGGGTCGCCCGGTCCTGCCCTCAAAGAATGGCTCCGCTCTCCCCCCGCACGTGCGAGCGCCCCGGCTCGGGTGATCCGGCCGGGGCGCTCGGGTGTCGTCGGGTCAGGTCGCGGAGTGCGCGAAGTACTTGATCGCGCCCGTGCTGTCGATGAGCGCAGCGTCCGCGCGGAGCAGCGCGCGGAACGTGACGAGGTCCTGGTCGAACGCGAACTCGTCGGACCGCTCGAAGCGGATGCCGTTGACCATGCGGACGAAGTAGCGGGACCAGTCGCCGAACAGCACGCTCTTGGCGTTGGCGGCCATGGCGGGCACGAACGGGTCGACGAACGCGGGCTTGCCGATCATCTCGCCCGATGCGCCGGCCGGGCCGGACCCGACGAACTCCCCACCGACGATCTCACCCGCGGTGCCGGTCTTCAGCTTCCTGATCGCGGTGAGCGTGGCGTTGCGCAGTACCCAGCCCGTGCCGGGCTGCACCACGTAGGGCTCAGCGAGGGAGCCGAACAGGTCGTACAGCAGGTCTGTTCCCTGCCCTGCCGTGCCCTGCGCACCGAAGCTGGTGGCCGTGCCGGTCGGGCCGGTGGCGCCCGCTGTGGCGTCCAGGAGGACGCCCCGGGGCTGGCCGCTGCCGGTGCCGTTGATGAGGTGGTTGCCGAGTCCGAGCCCGATGGCCTGCCCTGCCTCGCGGGCGAGGTAGCCGGGCAGGTCGACGCCGGAGTCCTGCACCATCTCGGTGGACACCTGGACTTTGAACCCGTACTTGTACGCCCCGAGGGCGACGGACGACAGAGTCGGGTCGGAGTCGGGGATGGTGCCGGCCTCGGCGACGATCGCGGCCGTGGACAGCGCGGTCGTGCGCGGTACCCGCAGGGTCTCGCCCGAGCTGGTGGTGAGCAGGGTGGCGCCGGCGCGGAGGACGGCGCTGTTCTCCACCATGTGCTCTACCAGCTGGCCGTAGAACGACACGGGGCTCATGTTGGCCGGGGACGTGGTGACGAGGTCACGGGCTTCCAGGCCGGGCTGGTAGGCGGAGCGGGCGTTCTCCCACTGCACGGTGATGGGCCGCGGGTTGTTCTCCAGGATCATCGAGCGGAAGTCGTCGGCGAGTTCGGTCTCGGCCTGGGTGCGGCGGACGCCTCCCCCGAGGCGCGCGAACGCGCCCGTGACCGCGTTGGTGCGCTTGGCCTGGTCGCTGAGGTCGGTGAGCCGGGCGTCGATGTTCTCGATGCGCTCGCCGAGGGCGCGGTACTCGGCATCCTCGGCGGGAGTGAGGTCGCGCTGGGCGGCCTCGGCGGTGTCGAGCATGCGCTTCTGCTCGCCCCACAGGGCGGCACGGCGCTGGGTGAGTTCGTCGGTGAGGAACATGGGCTGTCTCCACAAGGGGTGTTGTGCGTGGAGCGTGGCCGTAGGGCTCAACAGCGGCATCTCTGCCCGGTGGTGGTCGACCTGCCGGGCGCCGGTGGAACGGGCCTCGCGTCACGCGTCCCGGTGGGTTTCGCCCTGCCGTTCTGCGTCGTCCGTGCGGACATGACCATGATGCCACGGGTTCCCCGGCGCCCGGAGGTACCAGGAGGGTTGAGCTGTCGTCAGGATGCCACGGTCACGCGCTGGGCGGGGCGTTGAGGTCGTTCTCCGTGCGGCGCAGTACGCGGTTCTCGCCGTCGGTGACGTCGGCGACGAGGACGGCGAGGGCGTTGAAGAACTCGGCGGTGACGGGGTCGCCGAACGCGACATGCCTGTCGCGCCGTTCGGTGAGGGCGACGGCGAGCAGGCGCCTACGCGTGACTCCGAGGGCGGAGACGGCGTCGACGAGGAGCTGTCCGGTGGTGGGCGGCGTGCTCACGGTGCGTAGTCCCTTCGGTGAGGTGGTGGGGAGGTACGGAGTAAGCCGGATTTACGGATTAAGCAGGTCAGCGGGGGTGTCTTACCTGACCCTTTCTCCGTCGCCCGGATTAAGTCCCCCCATAAGTCAGGGCTGTGACCTGCTTTTTCCGTTAAACCGGCTTAGTCCGTCGCATCCTCTTGACGGGCCTCCCCTTGGTCGGGGTCGACCACTCTTCGTAACCATCGAGGGTGAGGAGCCGGGACCACACGGCGTCGATCTGGTCGCCCGTCTTGTTCTTGCCGAAGCACTCGTTGGCCACTGCGGTGCGGGTGACGCCCTCGGGGCCAGCCGCGTCGACGAACAGCTTCAGCCGGTCGAGGTCGGTGTCTCCGGTGCCCTCGCTGAAGACGTACCAGGCGGAGTCTTCGATGTAGTCCCACATCGCCTCAGCCGCCTGCATGTGGGGCAGGTCGATGTAGTCGGCGCCGTCGAGCAGGGCCGCCATGACGGACAGCCGCAGCACCTGCGGAGCGGCACGGGCGACGACTTGAGCAACCCGCCCGTCCCCTGCATGGTCGGACGCGAGACGGGTGTAGAGCGTCACCCACGCCTTGTGGGCGTCGACTCCGCGGGACATCCGGCCAATGTCCTTGGCCTTGTCGAGGACGGCGGCCAGCTCGGCGCCGAGCGCCTTTACGGTCGCCTCCTCCAGATGGCCGCCGTCGGGCAGCAGCTTGGACCGCTTCGACATGACGGGCAGGAAGCGGTTCATCGTGCCGCCCGCGCGCTCGGCCTCGGACAGCCGCACCCGGAGCTCGGTCGGCGTGATGTGGCCGATGATGACGACGTGCGGGTCCGTAGCGACACGGGGCCGGATCGTCATGGTGCGCAGCGTGCCGCCGTCCCACGCCTGCCTGATGAGCGGCAGCAGGGTATTGCCCTCCCGCTTGCCCTGGGCGAGGACGGAGGCGAACTCCGTCTCGACGACCAGCAGCCGCTTGTCCTTCACGCCGGGGTCGAACCCTTCCTCCTGCTCGTCGTCGGGGTCCCCACCGTCCCGCACCGCATAGATCAGCCCCTCGGCGGAGGAGAGGCCGCCCACGACCTTCCCCTGCATGAAATCGTGGTCGGCTGCTCGCATCACGCGCCGGATCTCTGCCCATGAGGTGCCCTTCACGCCGCCCGCGGTGCGGCCGATGATGAGCGGCCAGATACGGGCGCCGTGCTCCTCGGCGCCGGCGAACATGTGGGGCTTGCGCCCGATGTACGCGCCAGCTGCGGCGTACAGGGTGAACAGCATCGCGGCGGGGTCCGCTTCGGTGTGCGGCTCGATGGTTCGGACGATGCGCCCGGGGAGCCCGTGGAAAGCGTCCTCGCCGAGGACGGGCCAGGGACGCCCGGTCGGCGAGGGTCCGCCCTCGCGTCCTGCCGCGTCCTGGGCGTCCTGGTCGTTCATGCGGTGGCTCCCGTGCGGTTGTACGCGGATCGGATGGTGGCGGACGCCTCGCGCTCGCTGAGGCCTGCTTGGACGGCCGCGGCGAGTAGGGCGTCCTGTGCGTCCTCGCGGCCGTCCTGTGCGTCCTCGGCGGCGCGGCACGCTGCCCAGAACAGGCGGTTGTTGCGGTCCCCGGGGCGGGAGTCGAGGACGAACGCGACCAGGCCACGGACGCCCGAGGACGCCGGACGGGACGCGTCCCTCCACCGCGTCCTACGGGCCGCGAACGTCGGCTTCGTGACGAGCGCATCGAGCAGCCAGGACGGGGCCAGGACGGGCGGACGCTCGGGGTCGTCCAGCTCGTACAGGACGCCGGACGCATGCAGCGCCCCCGGGCCGATCACGTAGGCGTTGCCCGCCCGGACGTCGCCGTCGAACTGGCCCTGCAGCGTCCCGAGTCCGTTGCCCAGCCGGAGAGCCGCGGGCGCCCACAGGTAGTCGTGGTGGCCCTTGGCGGTCCAGACGCGCATGGTGGGCGGCCACTGCTCGCCGCGGGCGCTTGCTACGTCTTCAATGGCCCCAGGGCGGTCGCTGTCGACGACGACGAGCCGCGTCCCGTCAGGACCCGAGCAAGCGCCAACGGCCACGGCGGGGTTCCGCAGTCCGCGGGCGAACGTCTCGTGGACCTTGCGCTCGTCGAGCGTCCAGGCCCGGGTGAAGGCGACGGCCGGATGCTTCCCCCGGGATCCGTCGCACGTCTTGTGCAGGCCCGCGCAGCGGGGCGTAGCGGGGCTGTCGGCGGGGAAGGCGGGAAAGCCGTGGCGAACGAGCCACAGGGCGCCCTGTAGGGCCGGTAGGCTGGTTCTCGACTCGCGGGCCAGTGGGTCGTGCGGCGCCCTCACTTCGGTGGGGGCGTTCGTGTTTCTGCTCATGCCGCCGCGCCCTCGAGCTTCTGCGCGTCGTGCGCGTCCACGTCGGCCCACCGGGCCCGCAGGTACTTCCCTACGCGGAACATCAGCGGGCCGATCTCGACCTGCCGAAGGTGCCAGTCCCGCACCGTGCTTTCCGAGACGCCGTAGTGCTCGGCGAGCTGGGGCACCGTGGCAAGCGGTCGCCTATCCATCGTCACTCCTGTGCGCTCATGGTTCACAAGCGTTCTCTGAAAGAACACTAGCGGGCAATGATCGCCCGTTGGCCCCGAGTGTGCCCGGTTGTTGCGCGTTCCGCAAGTTCCCGTTAGTGTGCTCTCATGGAACACAACGAAGCGTGGTCCCCCACGGCCACCGTCGCGAAGCGTGTCCGCGAAGCCAGAAAGCGGCGAGGCCTGACGGCCGAGCAGGTGGCCGAACGGCTCGCCGAGCAGGGCATTCCGTGGGAGCGCAGCACGGTTGCCAAGCTAGAGAACGGCAACCGGCAGAACCTGACGCTGACCGAGTGGCTGGCGCTGTCGGTCGTCCTGAACGTCGCGCCCGTGCACCTGCTCCTGCCGATCGATGCGGACGGAGACCCCTACCAGGTCACCCCGGAGCGCACGAACGAGGTAGAGCACACACGCGGCTGGATCCGCGGCCACTGGCCCCTGCCCGGATCGAACGCCATCCAGTACCAGGGCGAGATGCCCGAGGCCGAGCAGGGACGCATCCACCTCCCGCCGGCCAAGGACAGGGCGGACCGCATCAACGGCATCGAGTCGTCGATCCACCAGCTAACGACCGCGCTCCAGCATCTCCAACAGGAGGAAGGCGACGATGGCGAACATCGCGAAGCGCCCGAACGGTAAGTGGCGTGCTCGGTACCGCGACGACGCGGGCAAGGAACACGCCCGCCACTTCCCCCGCAAGGTCGACGCGCAGCGGTGGCTGGACGAGGTCAGCGCGTCCGTCCTCACAGGGCAGTACGTCGACCCGCAGGCCGGCCGAGTCACCTTCCGTGCCTACGGGGAGCAGTGGCGGCTGGCGAAGCCTCACCGGCCCACGACACAGGTGAAGGCGGAGCAGCACCTGCGCGTGCACGCCTACCCGGCATTCGGCGACAAGCCGCTCGCACGCATCCGGCGCAGCGACGTCCAGAGCTGGGTGACGGGACTGGAGAAGAGTGGCCTACGGGCGTCGACCGTGCGGACGACGTTCAACACGATCCGCGCCGTGTTCCGGGCCGCGGTCGCCGACCGGGTCATCGCCGTCTCGCCGTGCACAGACGTCGACCTCCCCGAGGTGCCGCGCCGAAGGGTCGTGCCGCTCACCGTTGACCAGGTGCAGGCTCTCGCCGCGGCGATGCCGGACCGGTACCGGGCGCTTGTCATCCTCGGCGCCGGTACGGGCCTGCGGCCGGGCGAGCTGTTCGGCCTCCAGGTGCGGCACGTCGACTTCTTCAAGCGGCAGCTGCACGTCGAACAGCAGGTGCAGCAGACCAAGGGCGGAGGGACGCGGGTCTGCCCACCGAAGACCAAGGAGTCGGAGCGGGTCATCCCGCTGCCTGACGTCGTCCTGCACGCCCTGGTGGCCCACCTCCGGGACTTCCCGGCAGGGGCGGACGATTTCCTGTTCCAGGACCCCAAGGGCGGCGCCGTGGTGTCCACGCGACTCATGGACAGCTCATGGCGGCCCGCCCGAAAGCTGGCCGGCCTCCCCTCGGTGACCATGCACCAGCTGCGCCACACCTACGCCTCGCTCCTGATCGCTGCAGGCGAGTCGGTCAAGGTCGTGTGCGAACGGCTCGGCCACACGAACGCGGCGATGACCCTGAACGTGTACAGCCACCTGTTCCCCGACTCGGAGGACAAGACGCGGAAGGCCATCGACGGCGCGTTCAGTGCCCCGCTCCAAGATCATGCGGACTCCGAGCGGACCGACGATGCCCGCTGACCGGGAAACAGCAGGCCAACGGGCATCGAGAGGGGGTGTTCAGGAGTTGCGCGGGAAGCCGAGGTCGACGCCCGTCGGGGCCTCCGACGGGTCCGGCCAGCGGGTCGTGACGACCTTGCCGCGGGTGTAGAAGTGCGTGCCGTCGTTCCCGTAGATGTGGTGGTCCCCGAAGAGGGAGTCCTTCCAGCCGCCGAACGAGTGATAGCCCACCGGGACCGGGATCGGCACGTTCACGCCGACCATGCCCGCCTCGATCTCCAACTGGAAGCGGCGGGCCGCGCCGCCGTCCCGGGTGAAGATCGCGGTGCCGTTGCCGAAGGGGGACGCGTTGATCAGCGCCACGCCCTCCTCGTAGGTGTCGACGCGCAGCACGCACAGCACCGGGCCGAAGATCTCGTCCTTGTACGCGTCCGCCGTCACCGGCACACGGTCCAGCAGCGAGATCCCGATCCAGTGGCCCTCCTCGTGGCCCTCGACCGTGTGGCCGGTGCCGTCGAGGACGACCTCGGAGCCCTGGGCGGCGGCGCCCGTCACGTACGAGGCGACCTTGTCGCGGTGGGCGGCCGTGATCAGCGGGCCCATCTCCGAGGCCGGGTCGCTGCCGGGCCCGATCCTGATCTTCTCGGCGCGCTCGCGGATCCTCTCCACCAGCTCGTCGCCGATCGAACCGACCGCGACGACGGCCGAGATGGCCATGCAGCGCTCGCCGGCCGAACCGTAGGCGGCGGACACGGCCGCGTCCGCCGCCGCGTCCAGGTCGGCGTCCGGCAGGACCAGCATGTGGTTCTTCGCGCCGCCGAGCGCCTGTACGCGCTTGCCGTTGGCGGACGCCGTGGTGTGGATGTACCGGGCGATCGGGGTCGAGCCGACGAAGGAGACCGCCTTGACGTCCGGGTGCTCCAGGAGGCGGTCGACGGCGACCTTGTCACCGTTGACGACGTTGAACACGCCGTCCGGGAGGCCCGCCTCGGCGAGCAGCTCCGCGAGCCTGAGGGCCGCAGACGGGTCCTTCTCGCTCGGCTTGAGCACGAAGGTGTTGCCGCACGCGATGGCCAGCGGGAACATCCACATCGGCACCATGGCAGGGAAGTTGAACGGCGTGATGCCGGCCACGACACCGAGCGGCTGGCGGATCGAGGCCACGTCGACGCGGGAGGCCACCTCGGTGGACAGCTCGCCCTTGAGCTGCACGGTGATGCCGCACGCCAGGTCGACGATCTCCAGGCCGCGCGCGACCTCGCCGAGCGCGTCGGAGTGGACCTTGCCGTGCTCGGCGGTGATCAGCTCGGCGATCTCGTCGCGACGGGCGTCGAGCAGCGCGCGGAACGCGAAGAGGACCGTGGAGCGCCTGGCGAGCGAGGACTGGCCCCAGGTCGCGTAGGCCTCCTTGGCGGCGGCGACCGCGGCGTCGACCTCGTCGACGCTCGCGAAGGCGACCTTCGTGGTGACGGCGCCGGTCGCGGGGTCGGTGACCGGCCCGTACGAGCCCGACGCGCCCTCGACGGCCTTGCCGCCGATCCAGTGGTTGACGATCTTCGTCATGCCCAAGAACTCCTTCACAGATGGCGGCGCCGGGTGGAGACGTGCCGGTCGTACTCTTCGCGAGCCTTGACCGCCGACGGTCGGGTCGCGGTCTCGGCCACAGGAACATCCCACCAGGCTTGCGCCGGAGGCGCGCCCGACACTGTGTCTGCCGTTTCGGTCTCCACGTAGACACATGTGGGAGTGTCGGCGGCCCGGGCCTCGGCCAGGGCCGCCCGCAGGTCGCGGACGGTCTTCGCGCGCAGCACCCGCATGCCGAGGCTGGCCGCGTTGGCGGCCAGGTCGACCGGCAGGGGCCGCCCGTCGAAGGTGCCGTCCCCGGAGCGGTGGCGGTAGGCGGTGCCGAACCGTTCGCCGCCCACGCTCTCCGAGAGCCCGCCGATGGAGGCGTACCCGTGGTTCTGCAGGACGACGACCTTGATCGGGACGCCCTCCTGCACGGCGGTGACGATCTCGGTCGGCATCATCAGGTACGTGCCGTCGCCGACCAGCGCCCAGACGGGCCGGCCGGGCGCGGCGAGCCCCACACCGACGGCGGCCGGGATCTCGTAGCCCATGCAGGAGTACCCGTACTCGACGTGGTACTGGTCCCGGGACCGGGCGCGCCAGAGTTTGTGCAGGTCACCGGGGAGGGAGCCGGCCGCGTTGACGAGGATGTCGTCGGCGGTGACGATCTCGTCGAGCAGGCCGAGCACCTGGGGCTGGGTGGGCCGGACGTCCGGGTCCTGCACCTCGTAGGCCGCGTCGACGCGGTACTCCCAGCGCTCCTTGTCGTCCGTGTACTCGGTGACGTACGAGGGCTCGGCACGGTGGCCGTGCGGCGCGAGGGCCCGGGTGAGCGCCTCCAGCGCCGTGCGCGCGTCGGCGACGAGCGGCAGGCCGGCGAGCTTGTGGCCGTCGAACGGCGCGATGTTGATGTTCAGGAAGCGGACGTCCGGGGCCGCGAAGAGGGTGCCGGACGCGGTGGTGAAGTCGGTGTAGCGGGTGCCCACGCCGATCACCAGGTCGGCGGTGCGGCCCAGCTCGCAGGCGGTGGCGGTGCCGGTGTGCCCGATGCCGCCGACGTCCGCCGGGTGGTCCCAGTCGAGCGAGCCCTTGCCCGCCTGCGTCGAGGCCACCGGGATGCGGGTCAGGTCGGCGAACTCCCTCAGCGCGTCCTCGGCCCCGCTGTGGTGCACCCCGCCGCCCGCGACGACCAGGGGGCGCCGGGCGGCCCGTACGGCGTCCGCGGCGGCGGCCAGTTCCCCGGGGTCGGCCGCCGGGCGGCGGACCCGCCAGACGCGCTCGCGGAAGAACGCGGCCGGCCAGTCGAACGCCTCCGCCTGCACGTCCTGCGGCAGCGCGAGCGTCACGGCGCCGGTGGCCACCGGGTCGGTGAGGACGCGCATCGCCTCCAGGGCGGCCGGGACCAGCGCCTCGGGGCGGGTGATCCGGTCGAAGTACCGCGACACGGGCCGCAGGCAGTCGTTGACCGACACATCGCCCGCGTACGGGACTTCGAGCTGCTGGAGGACCGGGTCGGCGGGGCGGGTCGCGAAGGTGTCGCCCGGCAGGAGCAGCACCGGCAGGTGGTTGATCGTGGCGAGGGCGGCGCCGGTGACGAGGTTGGTGGCGCCGGGGCCGACGGACGTCGTGACGGCCTGCACGGAGAGGCGGTCGCACTGGCGTGCGTAGCCGACGGCCGCGTGCACCATCGCCTGCTCGTTGCGGCCCTGGTGATAGGGCATCACGGGCCTGCCGGGAGGCCCCTCCTCCTCGGGGACGGCCGCGTACTCGACGAGCGCCTGGCCGATCCCGGCGACGTTGCCGTGGCCGAGGATGCCCCAGGTGGCGTCGATCAGGCGGCGCCGCACTCCGTCGCGTTCCGTGTACTGGACGGCGAGGAACCGCACCAGTGCCTGCGCGACCGTCAGCCTCGTCGTCGGCGTCGCCTCTGTCATCGGTAGCCCTCCGTCCGCTCCGGGTGGAAGCAGGTCCGCGGCCCTCCGCCCCCGCCGGGCCCGTACGTCCGCGCGGGACGGGACGGGTCCGGGCCGGGCGGCGGTCCTGCCGCGCCCGTCCGTCGGGGGCGCGACCGGTCCCGCCGGTGCGGACCTCGGCGGGGGCGTCGGATCCGCCCTCGCGCGAAGGGAATACGCGCTGCCGGGCCGATCCGTTCGGGCGGTCGGCCCCGGAGCCTCGGATCGGGCCCGGCTCGCCCGCGGGCCGCCCGAACGGGTCGGCACGGCACCCCCGGGCGCGCGGGCCCGTGCGCCCGGGGGTGCCGCGGCCGTGGGCGGGCGACGTGCCGGTCGACGAGCGCCCGCGGCCCGTTCCGGGTGCGAACCGCCGCTCCCCGCAAGGGAGTCGGTGGTTCGACGGGCCGCGCGCACGGTTCGCGGGGGTGCCGTCCCACGGGTCGCGGCGGGTACCTCCGGCGCGGGGCCGTAGCGGGCGGGGAGTCGTCGCCCGCACTTCGCTCCTGCCAGGGCGAAGCGGCCTCCCGCGCCGGAGGCGATCGGTTCCCGGGCGTCGCGGGAGGCGCGCGCGAGGCCGGCGGCTCCCGCGAACACGTCCCCCCTGCCCGGGAGTTCATGAAGTTTGTCCTCTTTATTCCCCTCTGCGGGCTCGGTGCAACCGCCGTGCTCCGTCCGCCCGGGACGGGTGCCCTCGCCGCGCGCGGCGGCACCTCCGAAGGCGTACGGCGGCCGCCCGGTCACGACGGCGGCCTCACAGCAGTCCCACGGCGGTGTCGACCGCGGCGGCGACGTCGCCGTCGGCCGGATGGAGCAGCGAACGGCCCACCACCAGGCCCCGGACCGTGGGCAGCCGCAGCGCGCCGCGCCACTTCTCGTACGCGCCGTCCTGGTCGTCGCCGACATCGCCGCCCAGCAGTACGGCCGGCAGCGTGGAGGTCTCCATGACACGGGCCATGTCGTCGGGGTTCTCCGTGACGGGGACCTTCAGCCAGGTGTACGCCGACGTGCCGCCCAGCCCGCTCGCGACGGCGATCGACGTGGTGACCGCTTCGGCGCCCAGGTCGTTGCGGAGGTCCCCGCGCGGGGTGCGGCGGCTCAGGAACGGCTCGACGAAGACGGGCAGCCGGCGCCCGGCCATGTCGTCCACGACCCGGGCGGCCGTCTCCAGCGTGGTGAGCGAGCCGGGGTCCTCGTAGTCGATCCGCAGCAGCAGTTTGCCCGCGTCGAAACGGGACCGTTCGAGGTCGCAGGGCCGGTGCCCGGTGAACCGGTCGTCCGCCTCCCACGCCGCGCCCGCGAGTCCGCCCCGGTTCAGCGAGCCCATGACCACCTTGCGGTCCAGCGCGCCGAGGAGAAGCAGGTCGTCGAGGACGTCGGCGGTCGCCAGCACGCCGTCGACCCCGGGCCGGGAGAGGGCCAGGCAGAGGCGTTCGAGCAGGTCGACGCGGTCGGCCATGGCGAGCCGGCGGTCACCCACCGCGAGCACCCCGCGGGCCGGGTGGTCGGCCGCGACGATCATCAGTCGGCCGGACTCGCCGAGGAGGGCCCTGCGCGGCCGCCGGGCGGCCGCCTCCGCGACGGCCTCGGGGTGCCTGGCCCGGACGCGGACGAGTTCGCCGATGTCGACGCGCGGCAGGGCGGTGTCGGGCCCCGGCCGCGCGCGCCCCGCGCCGCCTCCGCCGCCCACACCGCTTCCGCCGCTCTCGCCGCCTTCGCCGCGGGCTCCGCCGACGCTGCCCGCCCTCATGGCCCGACCGCCGTCCGGGGGCGCCGGCCGCCGGGCACGACCCGCTCGCGGGGGCCCCGGGTCCACGGCGGACACGGGCCCGCACCGGCCCGCACCGCGGTGACGCGGTCGTACGCACTGCGCTCCGCGGAGCCGGCCATCGGGTTCCCTTCGCATCGGCTGCCCTCAGATCTAGCCGCGTTTCCAGAGCCCTGTCAATTGGTTGTCCGGACATTCGGACCAGCCCTTGACACCCTTCCCCGGACACCCCGAAGCTGACGCCCATGACGCCGTTGTCACCTCAGTCATCGCCGCAGCCCTCACTGTCGCGCATCCGGGTCGGTTCGGCTCCCGACTCCTGGGGCGTGTGGTTCCCCGACGACCCCCGGCAGGTCCCATGGCAGCGCTTCCTCGACGAGGTCGCGGAGTCCGGGTACGAGTGGATCGAGCTGGGCCCGTACGGCTATCTGCCGACCGAACCGGCCGTTCTCGCGGACGAGACCGCGCGCCGCAACCTGCGCGTCTCGGCCGGCACCGTCTTCACCGGACTGCACCGGGGCCCGGACGTGTGGGACGCCACCTGGGCGCACGTGTCCGACATCGCCGCGCTCACCCGGGCGATGGGCGCCGAGCACCTCGTCGTCATTCCGTCCTTCTGGCGCGACGACAAGACCGGCGAGGTGCTGGAGCCCGACACGCTCACGCCCGAGCAGTGGCACCACCTGACGAAGCAGACGGAGCGGCTCGGGCGCGAGGTGCGCGAGCGGTACGGGCTGAAGATCGTCGTCCATCCGCACGCGGACACGCACATCGACAGCGAGGAGAACGTGACGCGCTTCCTCGACGGCACGGACCCGTCGCTCGTGTCGCTGTGCCTGGACACGGGCCACTACGCCTACTGCGGCGGCGACAACGTCAAGCTCATCGAGACGTACGGGGAGCGGATCGGCTATCTGCACCTCAAGCAGGTGGACCCGGAGATCCTCGCCGACGTCCGGGCGAACGCGGTCCCGTTCGGGCCCGCGGTGGCCCGCGGGGTGATGTGCGAACCGCCGTCGGGCGTACCGGCGCTGGAACCGGTGCTCGCGGCGGCGCAGAAGCTGGACGTGGAGCTGTTCGCCATCGTCGAGCAGGACATGTACCCGTGCCCGCCGGACAAGCCGTTCCCGATCGCCCAACGCACCCGTTCGTTCCTGAGGTCGTGCGGGGCGTAGACGGCTCGTCTCGGAGCGTTCCGGCACGGCGGCGGGCGCCGTCGCGCGCCCCCCGCCGTGCCGTAATGCGTCACTCGTGTCACAAAGACCTCATTCCTGTCACGCATGTCGCGCATACGCGGGTCTTGCGTCACACCCGGGCGACAGCCGCTACCGCATGATCGCGCGGTGTCGTTCACCCGTCGCAGGCTTTGTGATCGCCGGCGCAGCGCCCGGCTCCCCCGACGGCCGTCCCCCGGCCGCCGCTGCGGCGCGTGCAGGGAGGTGCCACGCATGACCGACCGAAGGCTCTGGTCGTACAAGGAGATCGCGGCGCACATCAAGGTGCAGCCGGACACGGTGCGGTCCTACCGCAAGCACGGGCTGCTCCCCCCGCCCGACCACGTGGAGAGCGGCAAGCCCTACTGGTACGCGGACACGGTCCGGGCCTGGGTCGCCTCCCGCCCCGGCAACAGAGGCCGCAGAGAGGGCTGAACCCGCGACCGGCCAGACCACCGGCCCCCCGCACGTCCGCCGTGCGGGGGGCTTCGCGCGGCGGGTCCGCAGGGGCAGGTGCGCCGGGGCTTCGCGGAGCGGGTGCGCGGCGGACGCGCCGGGGCGGGCGGGGCATTCCGACTCCCGATATTCGATTGCCCCGGCACCGGCCGGACTCCGAGGATGCCCGGATGAGCCCTCGTACGCCTCCTGCCGCGCCCGGCTGCGACTTCTCCGTGAAACCCGTCCTCACCGGGGAGAAGGCCCTCCTGCGGCCGTTCTCCGAGGACGACGTCCCGGTGATGGCCGAGATCCTCGCGGACCCCGAGGTGCTGCGGCTCACCGGCAGCCCGGTCACGGACTTCGACCCGGAACGGCTGCATGCCTGGTACGCCACCCGCAGCGAGCAGGACGACCGGCTCGACCTCGGTGTCGTCGACCGGGCGAGCGGCGAACTGGTGGGCGAGGCGGTGCTGATGGAGTGGGACGAGCCAAACCGAAGCTGTACGTTCCGAATCCTCCTCGGCCCGCGCGGCCGGGACCGGGGCCTCGGCACCGACGCCACCCGGCTGATCGTCGGGTACGCCTTCGAGCGGCTGCGGATGCACCGCGTGGCGCTCTGGGTGTTCGCCTTCAACCCGCGGGCCCGGCGCGCCTACGAGAACGCGGGCTTCGTCGCGGAGGGCGTCGAGCGCGAGACCCTGCTGCACGAGGGTGAGTGGATCGACGCCGTCCGGATGTCGGTGCTGTCCCGGGAATGGGCCGCCCACCGGGGCCGGCCCGCGGGTCCGCGGACCCTTCCCGCGGATTGACCCCGCGCACCCCGCCGACACCCCGGCCCGCGCCGGGCGGATGACCGCCGGTCGACCCCCCGCAGGAGTCCCCTTGGGGCGCGGGCCGGCACCCCGCCGCCGTCCCGACCGCCGCAGAACGCCACCGCGCCGGCCCCGCGGACGCCACGCCCGGCGGGCTCGGCGGACCCGAGGACCCGCGGCAGGCCCGACAGCCCGCAGGCTCGCGCCCGCTCGCCCGGCGGACCACCGCGGGCGCTGTGGCCGGCACGCGGTCCGCGGCCGTCGCGGCGGGACAGCGGCCGGGGCAGGGAACGCGTGCTCGTCACCGCCACGGGTCGATGACCGTGACACCCGCGCCGGGCGACCCGCCCATCGCCGCGAGGGCGTCCGGGGCCTCGTCCAGGGGAATCGTGGAGGTCACCAGCAGGTCGGGGCGCAGGACCCCGGCCCGTACGGACTCCAGCATCGGCGGGTAGGCGTGGGCGGGCATCCCGTGGCTGCCGAGGAGTTCGAGTTCCAGGCCGATCACCCGGGCCATCGGCACGGCGGGGTCCACGGGCAGCAGGCCGACCTGGACGTGCCGGCCCCTGCGGCGCAGGCTGTCGACCGACGCCGCGCAGGTGACCGGCGAGCCGAGGGCGTCCAGCGACAGATGGGCGCCGCCGCCCGTCAGGTCCCGCACGGCGGCCGCCGGATCCCGTACCGCCGAGGCGTCGACGCACCGGGCCGCGCCGAACGTCCGGGCCAGGTCCAGCGCCCCGGGCGAGAGGTCGACCGCGACGACCCGCGCCCCGGCGGCCGCCGCGATCATCACCGCCGACAGCCCGACGCCGCCGCAGCCGTGCACGGCCACCCACTCCCCCGGCGCCACCCGGCCCCGCGCGACGACCGCGCGGTACGCCGTGGCGAACCGGCACCCCAGAGAGGCAGCCGTGGCGAAGGACAACTCGTCGGCCACGGCCACGAGGTTCACGTCGGCGTGGTCCAGGGCGACGTACTGCGCGAAGGAGCCCCAGTGGGTGAATCCGGGCTGGGTCTGCCGTTCGCACACCTGCTGGTCGCCCGCCGCGCACGAGGCGCACCGCCCGCAGGCGCAGACGAAGGGCACGGTGACCCGGTCGCCCGGGCGCCAGCGGGTCACCAGGCCGCCGACCGCCTCGACCGTTCCGGCGAGTTCGTGACCGGGCACGTGGGGCAGCGCGATGTCCGGGTCGTGCCCCTGCCAGCCGTGCCAGTCGCTGCGGCACAGCCCGGTGGCCCCGACCCGGACGACCACCCCGTGCGGCGCGGGCTCCGGGTCCGGCACGTCCCGCACCTCGGCCGGCTCCCCGTACCGCTCGAACACCACTGCCCGCATGCGTCTCGCTCCCTCAGCCGTGGACCACCGCTCGGACCGAACGCTAGCCCCGCCCCCGGCGCTCACGCCCCTGGCGAAAAGCCGCATGGCGGTCATGCACCATGAGGTGCGGACATTCCCCTCCGGGACCGGCCCCTGCCGCGCAAGAGGGGACGCGGGGGCCCGGCGCACCGCGGCCCCTCCTGGATAAATACCCCCTAGGGGTATAGCCTGAACAGTGTGCGGCCCCTCGGGGCCGCCCCGCCCCACACGTCTCGACGAGGAGCAACGACATGACCGCCCAGACCGACACCCCGGGCTCCGTCACCACCGTCTACCAGGTGAGCGGGATGAGCTGCGGACACTGCGAAGGCGCGGTCTCCGGTGAGATCTCCGGGATCGCAGGCGTCACCTCGGTGAAGGCCGTCGCCTCCACCGGCGAGGTGACCGTGGTCTCCACCGCCGCGCTCGACGCGGAGGCCGTGCGCGCCGCCGTCGACGAGGCCGGCTTCGAGCTGGCCGGCACGGCCTGACGGGCTCCCCGCCGCACCCTCACCGCACCGGGCCGTACGGACCAGTCGATACTGGTTCCGTACGGCCCGGTTCGTTCCCTGGAGCACGGACATGACCAGCACCACCGCAGCGATCGCCCCGGAGGCCGCGGCCTCGGAGGTCGAGCTGGCCATCGGCGGGATGACCTGCGCCTCGTGCGTGTCCCGCGTCGAGAGGAAGCTCAACCGGATGGCGGGGGTCACCGCCACGGTGAACCTCGCGACGGAGAGGGCGAGGATCTCGTACCCGCACGGGGTCGAGGTCGCCGACCTGATCGCCACCGTGGTGCGGACGGGCTACACGGCCGAGGAGCTGCCGCCGCCGCGCACCGCCCCGGCCGGACCCGCGGCCGAGGCGGCCGGGGACCCGGAGCTCGCCGCGCTGCGCGAACGCCTCACCGTGTCCGCGCTGCTCGCCGCCCCGGTGATCCTGCTGTCGATGATTCCCGCACTCCAGTTCGACAACTGGCAGTGGCTCGCGCTGACCCTCGCCTCGCCCGTCGTGGTCTGGGGCGGGCTGCCCTTCCACCGGGCGGCCCTCACGAACGCCCGGCACGGCTCGGCCACCATGGACACCCTCGTGTCGATCGGCACCCTGGCCGCCTTCGGCTGGTCCCTGTGGGCCCTGTTCCTCGGTGACGCCGGAATGGCGGGGATGCGGGACGAGGGGTTCTCGCTCACGGTGTCCCGCGCGCACGGCGCCTCGGCCGTGTACCTCGAAGTGGCGTCCGGCGTGATCGCGTTCATCCTGCTCGGCCGCTATCTGGAGGCCCGCTCCAGGCGCAGCGCCGGCGCGGCGCTGCGCGCGCTCCTGGAACTGGGCGCGCAGGACGCCCGCGTCCTGCGCGACGGCCGCGAGGTGCGCGTCCCGGTGGACAGCCTGGCCGTGGGCGACCGCTTCGTCGTACGGCCGGGGGAGAAGGTCGCCACGGACGGCACCGTCGTCGAGGGGGCCTCGGCGGTGGACGCGTCCATGCTGACCGGCGAGTCGGTACCGGTGGACGTCTCCGTGGGCTCCTCCGTCACGGGCGCGACGGTGAACGCGGGAGGGCGGCTGGTCGTCGAGGCGACCCGGGTCGGCTCCGACACCCGGCTCGCCCACATGGCCAGGCTCGTGGAGGACGCGCAGAACGGCAAGGCCCGGGTGCAGCGGCTCGCCGACCGGACGTCGGCCGTGTTCGTGCCCGTGGTCCTCCTGATCGCGGCCGGCACCTTCGGCTGCTGGCTGGGGATCACCGGCGACACGGCCGCCGCGTTCACCGCCGCCGTCGCCGTACTGATCATCGCCTGCCCCTGCGCCCTCGGCCTCGCCACCCCGACCGCGCTCATGGTCGGCACCGGCCGCGGCGCCCAACTCGGCATCCTCATCAAGGGCCCCGAGGTCCTGGAGTCCACCCGCCGCGTCGACACCGTCGTCCTCGACAAGACCGGCACCGTCACCACCGGCCGCATGACCCTCCAGGAGGTGTACGCGGCCGAGGGCACCGACGAGCCGGAGGTGCTGCGCCTCGCGGGCGCCCTGGAGCACGCCTCGGAGCACCCGGTGGCGCGGGCCGTGGCGGCGGGCGCGTCGGCCCGGACCGGGCCCCTGCCCGCCGTGGACGCCTTCGAGAACGTGCCCGGACTCGGGGTGCGCGGCACGGTCGAGGGCCACGAGGTGCTCGTCGGGCGCGTCCGCCTCCTGGAGGAGGCCGGCATCCCGCTGCCGGACGGCCTGGCCGCGCTGCGCACGCGGGCCGAGGAGGAGGGCCGTACCGCCGTGGCCGTGGCCTGGGACGGGCGGGCGCGCGGCGTCGTCACCGTCGCCGACGCGGTCCGGGAGACCAGCGCCGAGGCCGTCCGGGCGCTGCGGGCCCTGGGCCTCACCCCGATCCTGCTGACCGGGGACAACCGGACCGTGGCCGAGTCCGTGGCCCGCTCGGTCGGCATCGGGTCCGACGACGTGATCGCCGGGGTGCTCCCGCAGGACAAGGTCGACGTGATCCGGGGGCTGCGGGCCGGGGGCCGGACCGTGGCGATAGTCGGCGACGGCGTCAACGACGCCGCCGCGCTCGCCACCGCGGACCTCGGGCTCGCCATGGGGACCGGGACGGACGCCGCCATCGAGGCGGGCGACCTGACGCTGGTACGGGGCGATCTGCGGGTCGCCGCGGACGCCATCCGTCTCTCGCGGGCCACCCTCTCCACCATCAAGGGCAATCTCGTCTGGGCCTTCGGCTACAACCTGGCCGCGCTGCCGCTCGCCGCCGCGGGCCTGCTCAACCCGATGATCGCCGGAGCGGCCATGGCGTTCTCGTCCGTGTTCGTCGTGACGAACAGCCTCCGGCTGCGGGCATTTTCATGACGAAGAGACAGGAGTCCCCCTAGAGTCCGGCACACCCCTTCACATAAGCTCTTCACAAGGCTCGCGCATCATCCTTACGCTTGGGCGCCGATAGTCATATCGGGGCTCTTGCTCATCTTCAGGACATAAGCAAGAGACGCAGATCACAGTGATGTGAACGTAACCATCGAAGGGGTTCGTGAGTCTAGATTGACGATGTCAGACACGTCTTGGGGGGCGTCTCTGACATCTGAGGACGTCTTGGGGGACGTTCTCGGAATTGCGTTGCCGGGGCACGTACAGCGGGGAGCTTTGAGCGGCCCTCCCGTTCCGTACGGGTCCCGGCAGACCGCACAGCGGTAGGGCGAGTTTTGCTCGTTCTGCCGACAGCGACTCAGGCGCTGTCCTCCATACGCCCGGCCGGATCCCGTGGGGGGAATCCGCACCGGGACATGGGAAGGCGCCCTGACTCCGGCCCGTGGGGGGACCGGCAGCGGGGCGCCTTCCCCCTTTTTTCGGGCTCTACGGGCTCCACAGGCCCTTCGGGGCCCGGCCCGCCCCCGGGGCGGGCTCTTCGGGGCCCGGCCCGCATCCGGGCCGGGAAAACAGGCGCGCCCCTCCGGCCCACTCGCCCCTGGGGGGGCGACACCTGTGGGCCTCGGGGGCGGCGGTACGGCTCCGCTGCTCGGGTCAGCGCTCCTCGACGGGAACGAAGTCCCGCTCGACGACACCCGTGTAGATCTGGCGCGGGCGGCCGATGCGCGAACCCGGCTCCTTGATCATCTCGTGCCACTGCGCGATCCAGCCGGGAAGGCGGCCGAGCGCGAACAGCACGGTGAACATCTCGGTCGGGAAGCCCATGGCCCGGTAGATCAGGCCCGTGTAGAAGTCCACGTTGGGGTAGAGGTTGCGCGAGACGAAGTACTCGTCGGAGAGCGCGTGCTCCTCCAGCTTGAGCGCGATGTCCAGCAGCTCGTCGGACTTGCCGAGCGCGGAGAGGACGTCGTGCGCGGCGGCCTTGATGATCTTGGCGCGCGGGTCGAAGGACTTGTACACCCGGTGGCCGAAGCCCATCAGGCGGACGCCGTCCTCCTTGTTCTTCACCTTGCGGATGAAGGAGTCGACGTCGCCGCCGTTCGCCTGGATGCCTTCCAGCATCTCCAGGACGGACTGGTTGGCGCCGCCGTGCAGCGGACCCCACAGCGCCGAGATGCCGGCCGAGATCGACGCGAACATGTTGGCCTGCGACGAGCCGACCAGACGCACGGTCGAGGTCGAACAGTTCTGCTCGTGGTCCGCGTGCAGGATCAGCAGCTTGTCGAGCGCGGAGACGACGACCGGGTCGAGCTCGTACTCCTGCGCGGGGACCGAGAAGGTCATGCGCAGGAAGTTCTCGACGTAGCTCAGGTCGTTGCGCGGGTAGACGAACGGGTGACCGATCGACTTCTTGTACGCGTACGCCGCGATCGTCGGAAGCTTGGCGAGAAGGCGGATCGTCGAGAGGTGGCGCTGCTTCTCGTCGAAGGGGTTGTGGCTGTCCTGGTAGAACGTGGACAGCGCGGAGACGACCGAGGAGAGCATCGCCATCGGGTGGGCGTCGCGCGGGAAGCCCTGGAAGAACCGCTTGACGTCCTCGTGCAGCAGGGTGTGCTGCGTGATCTCGTTCTTGAAGACGGAGAGCTCGTCGACCGTCGGCAGTTCGCCGTTGATCAGCAGAGAGGCCACCTCGAGGAAGGTGGAGCGCTCGGCGAGCTGCTCGATCGGGTAGCCCCGGTAGCGCAGAATGCCCTGCTCGCCGTCGAGGTAGGTGATGGCGGATTTATAGGCGGCCGTGTTTCCGTAACCGCTGTCCAGCGTCACCAGGCCGGTATTGGCGCGGAGCTTCCCGATGTCGAAGCCCTTGTCACCGACGGTGCTGTCGATCACCGGGTAGGTGTACTCACCGTCGCCGTACCGCAGTACTACAGAGTTGTCGCTCACGTCATCCCTCACCGACGTTGTGCCTCTTCTTCGAGGTGCCCTGACTGTCTCTACCATCCCCCATTTGGCGCAGGAGAGTGCACTCGGGGTCGACCATTGGGCCTATTGGCGGCACTCAGTGCCGCCAACCTGCTCATCCTGCCCCCTCCGGCGGCCTCGCGAAAGTGCTCTGTGACCTTCGCGACTCATTTGATCGATCATTTTTCCCCACCCGGCCCCCTGGGCCCCTCGCACGAGCCGCTCCCGACCACTTCGCACGGCTCCCCGGGCCCCGGCGACGGGGCACCCGGCCGGTCGTACGGCCGGCTGCGCGGGCCCCGCGGCCGGGGCGCGGACGTGGGGCAAGCCCCGCGGGCCGCGCGGCTCCCCGCGGCTCACGCGCCCACGAAGGTGGGCCGCCGTCCGGACCCGGTGGTCGGCAAGGGGCAGACAGCAGGTGCCAGGCGGCAAGCGGCAGGCGGCAGGCGGCAAGCGGCAAGCGGCAAGCGGCAAGGCGCACGGACCGCACCACCCGCCGCCCGGCACCCGACACCGCGCACCCGCGCACCGGCCCTCCACCGCGTACCGGCGCGGCGCCCGTCAGCTCTCGCGCCCGCCCGCCAGCCGGAAGTCCAGCGCCGTGCACCGGCGCCCCGCGGACACCGTGCGCACCGCCTGCCCCAGCGCCTTGCGCGATCCGACCAGCACGACCAGCTTCTTGGCCCGCGTCACCGCCGTGTAGAGCAGATTGCGCTGGAGCATCATCCACGCGCCGGTCGTGACGGGGATGACGACCGCCGGGTACTCGCTGCCCTGCGAACGGTGGATGGTCACCGCGTACGCGTGCGCCAACTCGTCCAACTCGTCGAAGTCGTACGGCACCTCCTCGTCCTCGTCGGTGCGCACCGTCAGCCGCTGCTCGTCGGCGTCGAGCGAAGTCACCACGCCCACCGTCCCGTTGAAGACCCCGTTCGCGCCCTTCTCGTAGTTGTTGCGGATCTGCGTCACCTTGTCCCCGACCCGGAACACCCGCCCGCCGAACCGCTTCTCCGCAAGCTCCGGCCGTGCGGGCGTGATCGCCTGCTGGAGCAGTCCGTTGAGCGTGCCCGCCCCCGCGGGCCCCCGGTGCATGGGCGCCAGCACCTGCACGTCCCGGCGCGGGTCGAGCCCGAATCTGGCCGGAAGCCGACGGGACGCCACATCCACCGCCAGCCTGCCGGCCTCCTCGGTGTCGTCCTCCACGAAGAGGAAGAAGTCGTCGAGCCGGTCGGTGACCGGCTGCTGCCCCGCGTTGATCCGGTGCGCGTTCATCACCACACCCGACTGCTGCGCCTGCCGGAACACCCGCGTGAGCCGGACCGCCGGCACCGGCCCGCCCTCGGCGAGCAGGTCGCGCAGCACCTCCCCCGCCCCGACGCTGGGCAACTGGTCGACGTCTCCCACGAAGAGCAGGTGCGCACCCGGCGGAACGGCCTTCACCAGCTTGTTGGCGAGGAGCAGGTCCAGCATCGAGGCCTCGTCGACGACCACCAGGTCGGCGTCCAGCGGCCGGTCCCTGTCGTACGCCGCGTCACCGCCCGGCTTCAACTCCAGCAGCCTGTGCACGGTCGAGGCCTCGGCGCCGGTGAGTTCGGCCAGCCGCTTGGCGGCCCGGCCGGTCGGCGCCGCGAGCACGACCTTGGCCTTCTTCGCCCTGGCCAGCTCCACGATCGAGCGCACGGTGAAGGACTTGCCGCAGCCGGGACCGCCGGTCAGCACGGCGACCTTCTCGGTGAGGGCCAGCCGGACGGCCGCCTCCTGTTCGGGCGCCAACTCCGCGCCCGTGCGGTCGCCGAGCCAGGAGAGCGCCTTGTCCCAGGCCACCTCGCGGAAGCCGGGCATCCGGTCCTCGCCGGTGCGCAGCAGGCGCAACAGCTGGGCGGAGAGGGAGAGTTCGGCCCGGTGGAAGGGGACCAGGTAGATCGCCGTCACCTGCTCACCGCCGTCCGGGCCCGGCACCCGCTCCCTTACGACACCGGGCTCCGCGCCGTCCTCGGCGGGGGCCGCCAGTTCGGCGAGGCACTCGATGACCAGGCCGGTGTCGACCTGGAGCAGCTTCACCGCGTCCGCGATCAGCCGCTCCTCGGGGAGGAAGCAGTGGCCCTGGTCCGTGGACTGCGAGAGCGCGTACTGCAGACCGGCCTTGACCCGCTCCGGGCTGTCGTGCGGAATGCCGACGGCCCGGGCGATCCTGTCGGCGGTGAGGAAGCCGATGCCCCAGACGTCGGACGCGAGCCGGTAGGGCTGGTTCCGGACGACCGAGATCGACGCGTCGCCGTACTTCTTGTAGATGCGGACCGCGATCGACGTGGACACCTCGACGCTCTGGAGGAAGAGCATGACCTCCTTGATCGCCTTCTGCTCCTCCCACGCCTCGGCGATCCGCCTGGTGCGCTTCGGGCCGAGCCCCGGCACCTCGACGAGCCTCTTGGGCTCCTCCTCGATGATCCGGAGGGTGTCCAGTCCGAAGTGCAGGGTGATGCGGTCGGCGAAGACCGGCCCGATGCCCTTGACCAGGCCGGACCCCAGATACCTGCGGATGCCCTGGATCGTGGCGGGCAGCACCGTCGTGTAGTTCTCCACCGTGAACTGCCTGCCGTACTGGGGGTGCGAGCCCCAGCGGCCCTCCATGCGCAGCGACTCGCCGGCCTGGGCGCCGAGCAGCGCCCCGACCACCGTGAGGAGGTCGCCGCCGCGGCCGGTGTCCACCCGCGCGACCGTGTAGCCGTTCTCCTCGTTGGCGTACGTGATCCGCTCCAGGACCCCTTCGAGCACGGCCGGTTGCCGTTCGCCGCCGCCCGCCCCGCTCCCCGCCCCATTGGCCATGTCCCGACGCTACCGCCCGCCTCCGACAGCCAGGGGGCGTCCGTCCCCGCCGGGCGCCGGCGGACGGTTCGACGGCACCCGGGCAGTGTGTGTGGGCTCACACCGAAATCGGGTCAAGAGGGGTTGTCAAATGCCCGTGTAATCGATTCCAATCCTTCGTGTAATCGATTCCACGAGGAGGTGGAGCGACGATGGCGTGCATCAAGGATGTCGCCGCGGAGGCGGGTGTCTCCGTTGCCACGGTCTCGCGCGTCCTGAACGACCACCCGTCGGTGAGCACGGAGGCGCGCACCCGTGTGCTGGCCGCCGTCGAGACGCTGGGCTACCGTCCCAACGCCGTCGCCCGCTCCCTGCGCACCGACCAGACGCGCACCCTCGGCCTGGTCATCAGCGATGTGCTCAACCCCTACTTCACCGAGCTGGCACGCTCCGTCGAGGAGGAGGCCCGGGCCCTCGGCTACAGCGTCATCATCGGCAACGCCGACGAGCGCCCCGAGCTCCAGGACCACCACGTACGGACCCTGCTCGACCGTCGCATCGACGGCCTGCTGGTCTCCCCCACCGACGGCGGCTCCCCCGGCATGCTGGACGCCGCGCGCGCGGGGACTCCGATGGTCTTCGTGGACCGCTGGATCCCGGGCCTGGACGTGCCCGTGGTCCGGGCGGACGGCCGCACGGCCGTCCGCGACCTGGTCGCACACCTGCACGGCCTCGGGCACCGCAGGCTCGCCATCATCGCGGGCCCGGCGGCCACCACGACCGGCAGCGAGCGGGTGGCGGCCTTCCGCGAGGCCCTCGCCGCATACGGGCTCACGCTGCCCGACGCCTACACCGGCCAGGGCGACTTCCAGGCGGAGAGCGGCCGCCGGGTCACCGAGGAGTTCCTCGACCTGGCCGAACCGCCCGAGGTCGTCTTCGCCGCCGACAACCTGATGGCCCTGGGCGCCCTGGACGCCGTCCGCGCGCGCGGGCTGCGGGTCCCCGACGACATCGCGCTCGCCGCGTTCGACGACATCCCGTGGTTCGTGCACACCGATCCGCCGGTCACCGCGATCGCCCAGCCGGTCCGCGAACTGGGCCGGGCCGCCGTCCGCGCCCTCGTCGACCGCATCGAGGGACGGCCCCCGCAGTCGGTCACCCTCCCCGCCCGTCTCGTCGTCCGCCGCTCCTGCGGCGAACGCCCCGACCCGAACCACCCGCACATGAACGTCACGCAGAGGAGCAACCCGTGAGCGATCCGGACGAGCTGCTGCGCATCGAGGGGATGAGGAAGACCTTCCCCGGAGTGGTCGCGCTCGACAGCGTCGACTTCGACCTGCGCCGCGGCGAGGTGCATGTCCTGCTCGGTGAGAACGGAGCGGGCAAGAGCACCCTGATCAAGATGCTGTCCGGGGCCTACCGGCCCGACTCGGGACGGATCGTCGTCGGCGGCGAGGAGGTCCGCATCCACGGCGCCCAGGACGCCGAGCGCCTCGGGATCGCCACGATCTACCAGGAGTTCAACCTGGTGCCCGACCTGACGGTCGCCGAGAACATCTTCCTGGGCCGCCAGCCGCGCCGCTTCGGCCTGATCGACCGCGGGGCGATGGAGGCCGGCGCCGCGGAGCTCCTGGAACGGGTCGGGGTGGACGTCTCCCCCCGGGCCCGGGTGCGCGAACTGGGCATCGCCCGGCTCCAGATGGTCGAGATCGCGAAGGCCCTGAGCCTGGACGCCCGCGTCCTGATCATGGACGAGCCGACGGCCGTGCTCACCTCCGGTGAGGTCGACAAGCTCTTCCGGATCGTGCGCGGCCTGCGCGAGGACGGCGTCGGCGTCGTCTTCATCACGCACCACCTGGAGGAGATCGCCGCCCTGGGCGACCGCGTCACGGTGATCCGGGACGGCCGGAGTGTCGGCCAGGTCCCCGCGTCGACGCCCGAGGACGAACTCGTACGCCTCATGGTCGGGCGCTCCATCGAGCAGCAGTACCCGAGGGAGCGGGCCGACGCCGGAGCTGCCCTGCTCACGGTGGAGGGCCTGACCCGCGACGGCGTCTTCCACGACATCGGCTTCGAGGTGCGGGCCGGCGAGGTCGTCGGCATCGCCGGCCTGGTCGGCGCGGGCCGCACCGAGGTCGCCCGGGCGGTCTTCGGGGCCGATCCGTACGACAGCGGCTCGGTCGCCGTCGAAGGGACCCGGCTGCCCCGCCACGACGTGGGCGCGGCCATGACCGCGGGCATCGGGCTGGTGCCCGAGGACCGCAAGGGCCAGGGGCTGCTGCTGGACGCCTCCGTCGAGGAGAACCTCGGGCTGGTCACCCTGCGTTCGGCGACCCGCGGCGGGTTCGTCGACCTCAAGGGCCAGCGGACGGCCGCCGCCCGGATCGCCGCACAGCTCAACGTGCGGATGGCCGGGATCGGCCAGCAGGTGCGCACGCTCTCCGGCGGCAACCAGCAGAAGGTCGTCATCGGCAAGTGGCTGCTCGCCGACACCCGCGTGCTGATCCTCGACGAGCCCACGCGCGGCATCGACGTCGGCGCCAAGGTCGAGATCTACCAGCTGATCAACGAGCTGACGTCCGCCGGGCACGCCGTCCTGATGATCTCCAGCGACCTGCCCGAGGTGCTCGGCATGAGCGACCGCGTGCTGGTGATGGCCCAGGGCCGGATCGCCGGCGAGCTGTCGGCCGACGAGGCGACCCAGGACTCGGTGATGGCCCTGGCCGTCAGCACCCCCGCGACATCACCCGCGCCACCCCCCGCATCGACCCCCACCGATGCCGCTACCGAAGTGGAGAACCCCCGTGGCCACTGACACGCTCAAGAACGCACCGGGCGCGAAGGGCGCCGCGGGCGGACTGCGCAGACTGCTGCTCGACAACGGCGCGCTCACCGCGCTCATCATCCTCGTCATCGCGATGTCGGCCCTGTCCGGCGACTTCCTGACGACGGACAACCTCCTCAACATCGGCGTCCAGGCGGCCGTGACGGCCATCCTCGCCTTCGGTGTGACCTTCGTGATCGTCTCGGCGGGCATCGACCTGTCGGTCGGCTCCGTCGCGGCCCTGTCCGCCACCGTGCTCGCGTGGTCGGCGACCTCGCAGGGAGTACCCGTCTGGATCGCGGTGCTCCTCGCCGTCGCGACGGGCATCGCGTGCGGTCTCATCAACGGCGTGCTGATCTCCTACGGGAAGCTGCCGCCGTTCATCGCGACGCTGGCCATGCTGTCGGTGGGCCGAGGCCTGTCCCTGGTCATCTCGCAGGGCAGCCCGATCGCCTTCCCGGACTCGGTCTCCCACCTCGGCGACACGCTGGGCGGCTGGCTGCCGGTACCGGTCCTGGTGATGATCTTCATGGGCCTGCTCACGGCCCTGATCCTGGGTCGTACCTACATCGGCCGGTCCATGTACGCCATCGGAGGCAACGAGGAGGCCGCCCGCCTCTCCGGACTGCGGGTCAAGCGGCAGAAGCTCGTGATCTACGCGCTGTCCGGCCTCTTCGCGGCCGCGGCCGGCATCGTGCTCGCCTCCCGGCTCTCCTCGGCGCAGCCGCAGGCCGCCCAGGGCTACGAGCTCGACGCCATCGCGGCGGTCGTCATCGGCGGTGCCTCCCTCGCGGGCGGCACGGGCAAGGCCTCGGGCACCCTGATCGGCGCGCTGATCCTGGCGGTGCTGCGCAACGGCCTCAACCTGCTGTCCGTGTCGGCGTTCTGGCAGCAGGTCGTCATCGGCGTCGTCATCGCGCTGGCGGTGCTGATGGACACCCTGCGGCGCAAGGCCGGGGCGACACCCGTCGCGGCCGGGACCTCCCCGGCCCGAAAGGGCCCGCAACGGCTCAAGTACGCGCTCGCGCTGGTCCTCGCGGCAGCGGTCGTGGGCGGCCTGACCCTGGTGAACAACGGCTCGTCCGGTACGAAGCAGAAGGTGGGCCTGTCGCTGTCCACGCTCAACAACCCCTTCTTCGTGCAGATCAAGGCGGGCGCGCAGGCCGAGGCCAAGAAGGCCGGCGTGGACCTGACCGTCACGGACGCGCAGAACGACGCCTCGCAGCAGGCCAACCAGCTCCAGAACTTCACCAGTGAGGGCGTCGACTCGATCGTCGTCAACCCGGTGGACTCGGACGCGGCGGGTCCCTCCGTACGGTCCGCGAACAAGGCCGACATCCCCGTGATCGGGGTCGACCGGGGCGTCAACAAGGCGAAGACGGCGGCGCTGGTCGCCTCCGACAACGTCGAGGGCGGCAGGCTCGGCGCCGAGGCACTCGCCGAGAAGCTGGGCGGCAAGGGCCGGATCGTGATCCTCCAGGGACTGGCCGGCACGTCGGCGAGCCGGGAGCGCGGCGCGGGATTCCAGGAGGGCCTGAAGGCCTACCCGGGCATCAAGGTGGTCGCCAGGCAGCCCGCCGACTTCGACCGCACCAAGGGCCTCGACGTGATGACGAACCTGCTCCAGGCACACCCCGACGTGCAGGGCGTCTTCGCCGAGAACGACGAGATGGCGCTCGGCGCGATCAAGGCCCTGGGCTCCAAGGCCGGAAAGTCGGTCCAGGTCATCGGCTTCGACGGCACGCCGGACGGGCTGAAGGCCGTCGAGGCGGGCACGCTGTACGCGTCCGTGGCCCAGCAGCCCAAGGAACTCGGCCGGATCGCGGTGGAGAACGCGCTGCGGGCGGCCGACGGCAAGAAGGTCGACGCGACGGTGAAGGTTCCGGTGAAGGTGGTCACGTCGCAGAACGTGGCCGGGTTCGGCGGCTGACCGACGGACACCGCGGGGCGGGGCGGCGGCTGCCGCTCCCCCGCCCCGCCCCACCCCACTTCTGGACGGAGACAGCGCATGTACGAGTACGACCTGCTGGTCGTGGGGTCGGCCAACGCCGACCTGGTCATCGGCGTCGAGCGGCGGCCCGGTGCCGGGGAGACCGTGCTCGGCACCGACCTGGCCCTCCACCCGGGCGGCAAGGGCGCCAACCAGGCGGTCGCCGCCGCCCGGCTCGGGGCGCGCACGGCCCTGCTGGCCCGGGTCGGCGACGACGCGCACGGCACCCTGCTGCTCGACTCGCAGCGGGCGGCGGGGGTCGACACGGCCGGCGTCCTGGTCGGCGGGGCGCCCACCGGGGTCGCGCTGATCACCGTGGACCCGTCGGGCGACAACAGCATCGTCGTGTCGCCGGGCGCCAACGGACGGCTCACCCCGGACGACGTCCGGGCCGCGGCGCCGCTGCTGGGCTCGGCGCGGGTCGTGTCGGCCCAGCTGGAGATCCCCCTGGAGACGGTCGAGGAGGTCGTACGGACCCTGCCCGCGGGCAGCCGTTTCGTACTCAACCCCTCGCCGCCGCGGCCGCTGCCGCCCGCGGTGCTGGCGGCCTGCGACCCGCTGATCGTCAACGAGCACGAGGCACGGGTGCTGCTCGGCGCGGACGCGGGCGACACACCCGGACGGTGGGCCGAGGCGCTGCTCGCGCTCGGTCCGCGCTCGGTGGTCGTCACGCTGGGCGGGGAGGGCGCGCTGGTCGCCGACTCCGCCGGCGCGGTCCTGGTCCCTGCGGTCCGGGTGGACGCCGTGGACACGACGGGCGCGGGCGACTCCTTCACCGCGGCGCTGGCCTGGCGGCTGGGTGCCGGGGAGCGGCTCGCCGACGCGGCCGCGTACGCGGCGCGGGTCGGGGCCGTGGCCGTCACCCGGGAGGGCGCCCAGGCGTCCTTCCCCACCGCCGAGGAGGTGGCCGCGCTGTGAAGAAGGCCGGGATACTCAACCGCCATCTGGCGGGGGCGCTGGCCGAACTCGGCCACGGCGACGGTGTGCTGGTCTGCGACGCGGGCATGCCGATCCCGGCCGGACCCCGGGTGGTGGACCTGGCGTTCCGGGCCGGGGTGCCGTCGTTCGCGGAGGTGCTGGACGGCCTGCTGGACGAGCTGGTCGTGGAGGGCGCGACGGCGGCCGCGGAGACGCGCGAGGCCAACCCTGAGGCCGCGGCCCTGCTGTCGGCCCGCTTCCCGGGGTCCCTGGACCACGTCTCCCACGAGGAGTTGAAGGCCCGTTCGGCGGGAGCCCGGCTGATCGTGCGGACCGGCGAGGCGCGTCCGTACGCGAATGTGCTGCTGCGCTGCGGCGTCTTCTTCTGACCCGCCGCGGCGCCGGGCGGGTCCGTCCGGTGCCGGGTTCCGACCGGTCGGGCTCCGTCCGGTGCCGGGTTTCCGTCGGTCATTGTCCGGGTCCGGGTCCAGGTCCGTCCGGGTCCGGACAAGCTTCGAGGGGGCCCGGTCCGTCGACCGGGCCCCCTCGGTTTCCCTCCCCATCAGAACCCCGCGATCCCCCCAGATCCCCTCCAGAAGTCCTGATGCCAAGTACGACCCACGGAGTGCGGAGAGGGTTGCACGGCTCCGCGGACTTTTTTCCGGGGCTCCGCGATCGGGCCCCGATCCGGGCGTGCGGGCCCTCTCCGGAGCCCGCCTCCGCGGCCGACCCCGGGCCCGGGAGGGGTCCGCCCCCCGCGGCGGCGCCTGTGCCCGGCGCTCAGGCGGCGTGCTCCAGGAACCGGGCGGCCGTCTCCGCCAGGACCTCCCGCCCGTCCCGGGCCCACAGGGCGTCGTTGAACAGCTCGACCTCGATGGGGCCGGTGTAGCCGGCCGCCTCGACGAGCGCCCTCCACGCGCGCATGTCGATCGAACCGTCGCCGATCTGCCCGCGCCCGTCGAGGACGCCGGCGGGCAGCGGGGTCGTCCAGTCGGCGAGCTGGAAGGAGTGGATGCGGCCGCCGGCGCCGGCCCGGGCGATCTGCGCGGGCGCGTTGTCGTCCCACCACACGTGGTACGTGTCCACGGTCACCCCGACCTGCTGGGCGGGGAAGCGCTCCGCCAGGTCCAGGGCCTGGGCGAGGGTGGAGACCACGCAGCGGTCGGACGCGTACATCGGGTGGAGCGGCTCGACGGCCAGCCGCACCCCGCGCGCCTCGGCGTACGGGCCCAGCTCGGCCAGGGCCTCGGCGACGCGCTCCCGGGCCCCTCGCAGGTCCTTGGAGCCCGCCGGGAGGCCGCCCGAGACGAGGACGAGCGTGTCGGTGCCGAGAGCCGCGGCCTCGTCCACGGCCCGGCGGTTGTCGTCGAGCGCCCGAGCGCGCCCGGCCGGGTCCGGGGCCGTGAGGAAGCCGCCGCGGCACAGGGTCGTCACCGTGAGGCCCGCGTCGCGGAACAGCCGTGCCGTCGCCGTGACGCCGTACGCCCGGACGGGTTCGCGCCAAAGGCCGGCGCTCCGGACCCCCAACGCCAGGCAGGAGTCGACCAGTTCGGGCAGCGGAAGCTGTTTCACGGTCATCTGGTTGATGCTGAAGCGGGAGAGGTCCTGGACGCTCACTGGTTCACTCCGTGCAGGGAGAGCAGGTTCTTCATGCGGGCCTCCGCGAGCGCCGGGTCGGGGAACAGGCCCAGCCCGTCGGCGAGTTCGTAGGCGCGGGCGAGGTGCGGCAGCGAGCGGGCCGACTGGAGGCCGCCGACCATGGTGAAGTGCGTCTGGTGGCCCGCGAGCCAGGCCAGCAGGACCACTCCCGTCTTGTAGAAGCGGGTCGGGCTCTCGAAGAGGTGGCGGGACAACTCGACGGTGGGGTCCAGCAGTTCGCGGAACCCCCGCACGTCACCCGTGTCCAGGGCACGTACGGCCCGTGCGGCGAGCGGGCCCAGCGGGTCGAAGATGCCGAGCAGGGCGTGGCTGAAGCCGCGCTCGTCGCCCGCGATCAGCTCGGGGTAGTTGAAGTCGTCGCCCGTGTAGCAGCGCACGCCCCGGGGGAGGCGGCGGCGCAGGTCGACCTCCCGCCGGGCGTCCAGCAGCGACACCTTGACGCCGTCCACCTTGTCGGGGTGGGCCGCGACGATCTCCAGGAAGGTCTCGGTGGCCTTGTCGAGGTCCTCCGAGCCCCAGTAGCCCGCGAGGGCCGGGTCGAACATCGGGCCGAGCCAGTGCAGGACCACGGGTCCGGCGGACTGCCGCAGCAGACGGCCGTAGACCGACAGGTAGTCCTCGGGGCCCGCGGCCGCCGCGCACAGGGCGCGGGAGGCCATCAGGACGGGCTGCGCGCCCGCCTCCTCCACGACGGCGAGCTGCTCCTCGTAGGCGGCGCGCACGGCGTCGGGCGAGGCGGGTCCGGGCAGTTGGTCGGTGCCCGCGCCGCAGGCGATGCGCCCGCCCTCCGCCCGGGCCTCGGCGGCGGAGCGCCTGATCAGCTCGGCGGCGACCGGCCAGTCCAGGCCCATCCCGCGCTGGGCCGTGTCCATGGCCTCGGCGACCCCGAGGCCGTGGGACCACAGGTGGCGCCGGAAGGCGAGCGTGGCGTCCCAGTCGACGGCGGCCGCCGAGTCCGGTGAGACGTCGGCGCGCGGATCGGCGACGACGTGGGCCGCGGAGAAGACCGTGCGGGAGGCGAGGGGGGCGCCGGCGGGGACGGCGAGGGGTTCGGCGCGCGGGACGTACTCGCGCAGTCCACCGGCCGCGCCGGGCAGTCGGATCGTCACAGGGAGATCTCCGGTACGTCGAAGCGGCGGCCCTCGGCCGAGGACCTCAGGCCGAGTTCGGCGAGCTGGACGCCGCGGGCGCCCGCGAGGAGGTCCCAGTGGTAGGGGGCACCGGTGTGGACGTGCCGCAGGAACAGCTCCCACTGGGCCTTGAAGCCGTTGTCGAACTCCGCGTTGTCCGGGACCTCCTGCCACTGGCCGCGGAAGGCCTCGGTGGCCGGGACGTCGGGGTTCCACACCGGTTTGGGGGTGGCGCTGCGGTGCTGGACCCGGCAGGTGCGCAGGCCCGCGACGGCCGAGCCCTCGGTGCCGTCGACCTGGAACTCGACGAGTTCGTCGCGGTGGACGCGCACGGCCCAGGAGGAGTTGATCTGGGCGATCGCGCCGCCTTCGAGCTCGAAGATGCCGTACGCGGCGTCGTCGGCGGTGGCGTCGTACGGCTTGGCCTGCTCGTCCCAGCGCTGCGGGATGTGCGTGGCGGTCAGCGCCTGGACCGACCTCACCCGGCCGAACAGCTCGTGCAGGACGTACTCCCAGTGCGGGAACATGTCGACGACGATGCCTCCGCCGTCCTGCGCGCGGTAGTTCCAGGACGGGCGCTGCGCGGACTGCCAGTCGCCCTCGAAGACCCAGTAGCCGAACTCGCCGCGCACGGAGAGGATCCGGCCGAAGAAGCCGCCGTCCACGAGCCGCTTGAGCTTCAGCAGGCCCGGCAGGAAGAGCTTGTCCTGGACGACGCCGTGCTTGATGCCCTTCGCGTCGGCCAGCCGGGCCAGCCGCAGGGCTCCGTCGAGACCGGTCGCGGTCGGCTTCTCCGTGTAGACGTGCTTTCCGGCCGCGATCGCCCCCGTGAGGGCCTCCTCGCGGGCGGAGGTGACCTGTGCGTCGAAGTAGATGTCGACGGCGGGGTCGGCGAGCACGGCGTCGAGGTCCGTGGACCAGTGCGCGAGGCCGTGCCGGGCGGCGATCTCCCGCAGGGCGTGCTCGCGCCGGCCGACGAGGACCGGTTCGGGCCACAGCACGGTGCCGTCGCCGAGGGCGAGGCCGCCCTGCTCGCGCAGGGCCAGGATCGACCGGACGAGATGCTGGCGGTAACCCATGCGTCCCGTCACGCCGTTCATGGCGATGCGCACCGTCTTGCGTGTCACGTCATTCCCTTCGTACGCGTCCCCGCGCCGCGTACGCCCCGCCGGTGGAACCCGGGTGTCCGGCGGGCTCCGTGCACCGGCACGCGTCGCAGCAAGCGCTTTCTACACAAGGAGAAGCTAGCCTCTGAGCAGCGGATCGGACAAGACCGCGGGGGGAAGCGAGTTGTGCGAGGGGGCGAGCGGGGCGGGCCGTCGGCCGTAAGGTCTGGACGGGCCCGAGGCCGTGCGCGCCGCACGGCCCCCTGACCGTAAGGTCTGCACCAGCCGTGGCCGGAAACGCCACACTGGCGGTGGCCCGAGCCGTGGCAGCGGTCCGGCTCCGAGCACCACTGTGAGAACGACGAGACGCGCGACCGGAGGACGACGAGATGACGGTGACCCTGGCGGACGTGGCGGCCCGCGCGCAGGTCTCGCCCGCGACGGTGTCGCGCGTGCTGAACGGGAACTATCCCGTGGCGGCTTCCACCCGTGAACGCGTGCTGCGGGCCGTGGACGACCTGGACTACGTCCTGAACGGCCCCGCCAGCGCGCTCGCGGCGGCCACCTCCGACCTGGTCGGCATCCTGGTCAACGACATCGCCGACCCGTTCTTCGGGATCATGGCCGGCGCGATCCAGTCCGAGATCGGGGGGCCCGGGGGGCGTGCGGGCGGGGAGCGCCTCGCCGTCGTGTGCAACACCGGCGGCTCCCCGGAGCGCGAACTCACGTACCTCACGCTCCTTCAGCGCCAACGCGCCGCCGCCGTCGTCCTGACGGGCGGGGCCGTGGAGGACACCGCGCACGCGACGGCGGTGGCGACCAAGCTCCGCAAGCTCGTGGCCGCGGGGACGCGTGTCGTGCTGTGCGGCCGGCCGCCCGCCCCCGCGGACACCGACGCCGTGGCGCTCACCTTCGACAACCGGGGCGGCGGGCAGCAGCTCACCGAACACCTGATCGCCCTGGGGCACCGGCGCATGGGCTATATCGCCGGTCCCGAGGAGCGCACCACGACGCGCCACCGGCTGGAGGGGCACCGCGCCGCGCTCGCCGCGCACGGCGTCGCCGACGATCCCGCGTGGACCGTCCACGGCCGCTACGACCGGCGGTCGGGCTACGAGGCGACGCTCGAACTCCTGCGCCGCGAGCCCGGTCTGACGGCGGTCGTGGCCGCCAACGACACGGTCGCCCTCGGCGCGTGCGCCGCCCTGCGCGACTCGGGCCTGCGCATCCCGGACGACGTCTCGGTGGTCGGCTTCGACGACCTGCCGTTCAGCATCGACGCGGTGCCCGCGCTGACGACCGTACGGCTCCCGCTGGCCGAGGCGGGCGCCCGGGCCGGGCGCATCGCGATGGGACGCGAAGAGGCTCCACCCGGAGGGATCGCCACGATCCGGGGCGAGTTGATGGTCCGCGGGTCGACGGGGGCGCCCAAGGAGGCGTGAGCCTCCGGCGGTTCGACGGGAGGAGCACCGGGCCGGGGCTGCCGCCTGCCCGCCTGCCCGCCTGCCCGGGCGCGGCTTCCGGCTTCCGGCTTCCGGTCGAGCGGCGGGTGTCGTCGTCCCGGCGGGGTGAACACCTGGCGCCCGTACGGGACTTGCGGAGTGCGCGGTCGACGCCGGACGGCAGGGTGCGGAGCCTCCGGCGTCGGGTCCGTGGAGCGCAACGGGCATCGGGCAGGGGGGCCCGCGGGTGCCGTGCCCCGAGTTGACGGCCGGGCGCGGGACGCGGAACCTCCGGCGCCGGTGGGCCGCAAACGCGAGCGGGCATGGGGCGGGCGCGAGCCCGCGGGTGCCGGACCCGCTCCGACCGTCGGGCGCGCGGGGCGCGGAGCCCCCCGGCGTCGGTGGCCCGCGAACGCGGGCGGGCATGGGGCGGGCGCGAGTCCGCGGGTGCCGGACCCGCTCCGACCATCGGGCGCGCGGGGCACCGAGCCTCCGGCCCCGGCGGCCCGCAAACGCGAGCGCACATCGCCCAACCGGCAAGCGGCGCGCGGAAATCGCGGGTTCCCTCCGTACGCGGAGGAGCGCGCAGGCGCCGGTGGGCCGCAGGGCGCGGAGCCTCCGGCGTCGGTGGCCCGCAGGGGCGATCGGGCCTGGCGCAACCGGCAGGCGGAGCCCCGGCGCCCATGGCCCGCAGGGGCGAGCGGGCATCGGCCGACCGGCAGGCGGGAGCCCCAAGGGGCCGTGACCCGCTCCGAGCCTCCGGCGTCGCGTCCGCGTGGGCGAACGGGGCGCGGGGACTCGCGGGGGTGGCGGGTCAGGCGGTGAGGGCGTCGAGGCGGGCGCGTTGGGGGGCGGACAGGTTCAGCCGGGCCGCCGCCACGTTCTCCGCCAGGTGCACGGGGTCGGCCGTGCCCGGGATCGGGACGACGACCGGGGAACGGCCGAGGAGCCAGGCCAGCGAGACCTGCGTGGGCGTCGCGCCGAGTTCGGCCGCCACCTCGGCGACCACCGTGTTCGCGCCCGCGGCCCCGTGCGCGACGGGCCGCCACGGCAGGAACGCGGTGCCCGCGGCCGCGCAGGCCGCGAGGACGGGCTCGTGCTCACGGTCCAGCAGGTTGTAGCGGTTCTGGACGCTCGCGATGTCCACGGTCTCCCGGGCCAGGGAGAGTTCGTCGACGCTCACCTCGGACAGCCCGATCCGGGCGACCTTGCCCTCGTCCCGGAGGTCCCGCAGGGCGCCGAGCTGGTCCGCGAGAGGCGTGGCGGGGTCGACGCGGTGGAGCTGGAGCAGTTCGATCCGCTCGACCCGCAGCCGGCGCAGCGCCTGTTCCACCTGGTCCCGCAGGACTTCGGGGCGGCCGTCGAGACCCCACTCGCCGGTGTCCGCGGAGCGCGCGACGCCGACCTTGGTGGTGATCAACAGCCCGTCCGCGTACGGGTGCAGGGCCTCGGCGAGAAGCTCCTCGTTCGCTCCCCCGCCGTACAGGTGGGCCGTGTCGATCAGGGTGACGCCCAGGTCGACCGCGAGCCGGGCGACGGCGATCGCGGCGGCACGGTCGGCGCCCGGCCCGGTCGGCAGGTGCATGGCCCCGAAGCCCAGCCGCCCCACCTCCAGGTCCCCGCCGATCCGGAAGGTCCCCGCCACCGTCGTCATGTCCGCCTCCAGCCCCCCATCATGCCCAACACGGGCCGCGCCGGCAGTCCGTCCGAGTCTTCGGGGAAGTCGTGACGGCCCCCCTCCCGTCGCGTAATGTCTGACTGAGTCAGCAATCCAGTCGTACCCCGGTCGGCGCGCGACGCGCCCCGGGACCGGAAGGCGGGTGCCGGGAACCGTGACCGTCGAGGAGATCCGCTCCTTCAACCGCTTCTACACGAACCTCATCGGCGCGCTGGACCACGGCCGCCACCTGCACGCGCCGTACACGCTCACCGAGTCGCGGGTGCTGTACGAACTGGCCCACGCCCCGCACACGGACGCCGCCGGCCTCCGCGCCGAACTCTCCCTGGACTCCGGGTACCTGAGCCGCATCCTCACCAGGTTCGAGAAGGACGGGCTGATCGAGCGGATGCCCTCGCCGACGGACACCAGGCGGCGCCGGATCACCCTCACGGACAGCGGCCGCAGGACCGCCGGACTGCTCGACGAGCGCTCGTCGGAGACCATCGGTTCGCTGCTCGCGCCCGTGCCGCCGGACGACAGGCTGCGGCTCGTCGAGGCCATGCGGGAGATCCGCGGCATCCTCTCCGCCGCGCCGAGCCGCACCCCGCGCGCCGAGGACGTGCTGCTGCGCGAACCGGGCCCCGGCGACCTCGGCTGGATCGTGCAGCGCAACGCGGCGCTCTACACCGCCGAGTTCGGCTGGAACACCGACTACGAGGGCCTGGTCGCCCGGATCGTCGCCGACTTCGCCGAGGACCACGACCCGCACCTGGAGCGGGTGTGGATCGCGGAGTCGGACGGCCGCCCGGTCGGCTGCGTGATGTGCGTGCGCGACGAGGCACCGGGCGCCGCGCGGCTTCGCCTGCTGCTCGTCGAGCCCGACGCTCGCGGCCTCGGCATCGGCGACCGACTGGTCGGGGCCTGCGTCGCGTTCGCGCGCGGGGTCGGCTACCGCGAGCTGGTCCTGTGGACGAACGACATCCTCGGCTCCGCCCGCCGCATCTACCTCCGGCACGGATTCGTGCTCCTCGCCGAGAAGCCGCACCGCTCCTTCGGGGCCGATCTCGTCGGCCAGGACTGGCGGCTGGACCTGCACGGCGTGCGGGAGTGACAGGGGGCGCTTCGCGGGTAATGTCCGGTACATGAAGCTGGCCTTCTCCACCCTCGGAGTACCCGGACTCCCGATCACCGACGTGGTGCGGCTCGCCGCCACGCACGGCTACCACGGGGTCGAACTGCGCGTTCATCCCGAGGAGCCCGTACATCCCGGCCTGGACGGCACCGCTCGGGCCGGGGTGACGGCCGCGTTCGAGGCGGCCGGCGTCGAGATCCTCGGGCTCGCGGGCTACACGCGCGTGGCTGCGCCCGGTGAGGACGGACCGGTCCTCGCCGAGATCCGCGGGCTCCTCGAACTGGCCCGGGACCTGGGCGCCCCCCACGTCCGCGTCTTCCCGGGTGCCGACGCCGGCGGCGGCACGCCGGACGCCGACGCCGCGGCGGCGCGCAGGCTGGGCACCGCGGCGGAGTACGCCGCCGACCTCGGCGTTCGCGTCCTCCTGGAGACCCACGACTCGCACCGCACGGGCTCCGACGTGATCCGGGTGCTCGGGCCGGTCGGCCACCGGCAGGTCGGCGCGCTCTGGGACGTCATGCACACCTGGCTCGGCGGCGAGCAGCCCTCCGCCAGCTATGCCGCGCTCGCCCCGTTCCTCGGATACGTGCAGGTCAAGGACATCGCCTCGGCCGAGGACACGGCGCCGCTGCCCCTGGGCGCGGGCGTCCTGCCGCTGACCGAGTGCGTGGAACTCCTGTCGCGCGAGGGCTGGGACGGCTGGCTCTGCTGGGAGTACGAGAAGCGCTGGTACCCGTCGGCCGCGCCGCTCGAAGGGCTGCTGGACGCGGGCCGGGAGCACCTGGCGCGACTGCTCAACGAATCGGCGTAGGGCGCCGCCGGGACGCTCCCCGCGGTCGCGATCGCCGGCCCTCGCGCCGGGCCCGCGGCGCCGGGGCCCCTCGGCGCGGGGGCACGCGTCCGCCGGGCCTACGTCCGGGACTCCAGGGGCGTCACGCGTGACTTCGCCCCGGTGCCGCCGAGCGCGCGGGGCGCCTTCCCGACAGAGGCCACTGCCACCCCTCCCACCAGCAGTGCCGCCGCGACCCACCGCAGGCCGCTCACGGGCTCCCCGAGGAACAGCGCGGCCGAGGACATGCCGAACACCGGGACCAGCAGCGAGAACGGGGCGACCGTGGACGCGGGATGGCGGCGCAGCAGCCATCCCCAGGCACCGAAGCCGAACACCGTCGTGATCCAGGCGACGTGGAGGACCACGCCGGCGCCCTGCCAGTCGAGCGAGCGCAGCGCCCGCAGGTCGCGGGCCGGGCCCTCGGTGAGCAGGGACAGCCCGAGCAGGGGCAGTACGGGGACCGTGCTGACCCACACCATGAAGTTGAGGCTGTCGGGCGGCGCCGCCCTGCGGGTGAGCACGTTGGAGACGCCCCAGCAGGCCGCTGCGGCCACCACCAGGGCGAACGCGGTCGGCGGTCCCGCCGCTCCCCCGTCGACGGCGGCCACCGCGACCCCGCACAGCGCCACGGCCATGCCCGTGAGGCGGATTCCGGAGGGGCGCTCCCCCAGGACCGCGTACGCGAACAGCGCGGTGAAGACCGCCTGGATCTGGAGGACCAGCGAGGAGAGTCCGGCGGGCATCCCCCGGTCCATCCCGATGAAGAGCAGCCCGAACTTGGCGACCCCGAGGACCAGGCCGACGCCCACGATCCACTTCCACGCCACCTTCGGGCGCCCGACGAGCAGGACGGCGGGCAGGGCCGCCGCCAGGAAGCGCAGGGCCGAGAAGAGCAGGGGCGGGAAGTGGCCGAGGCCGATCTCGACGACGGTGAAGTTCACGCCCCAGACGGCGGCGACGAGAACGGCGAGCGTGACGTGTGCGGGGCGCATGCGTCGAGGATCACGCCCCGCGACCGTGAAGCACCAGCGATGATTCCTGCATGGTTGAATGAAGCATCCCTGAAACGACCGGAGCCCTCCGTGCTCGATCTCCAGCGTCTGCGCGCCCTGCACGCCGTCTCCGTCCACGGTTCCGTCGGCGCCGCCGCGGCCGCGCTCGGCTACACCCCGTCCGCCGTGTCCCAGCAGATCGCCAAGCTGGAGCGGGAGACCCGGACCGTGCTGCTGGAGCGGCGCGGGCGGGGCGTGCGTCTCACCGAGCAGGCGGAGCGGCTGGCGGCGACCGCGCGTGAGCTGATGGCCATCGTGGAGCGGGCCGAGACGGAGCTGGAGGAGCGGCGCGGGCTGCCCGCGGGACGGCTGACCGTGGCCGCGTTCGCGAGCGCCGCGCGCGGGCTGATGCCCGGCGTCCTGGCGGACCTGGCGGCGCGGCATCCGGCTCTGGACACCCGGCTGACCGAGGTCGACCCCCATCTGTCGGTCGACCTGGTCGCCAAGGGCGCGGTCGACGTGGCCGTCGTGCACGACTGGGACATCGCGCCGCTGCCGGCACCACCGGGGGTGGCGCAGGTGGTGATCGGCGACGACCTGTGCGACCTGCTCGTCCCGGCGGACCACCCGTTCGCGGGGCGGCGGTCCGTCCGCCGCGAGGAACTCGGCGGCGAGCGCTGGATCTGCCAGCCGCCGGGGCGCGTCTGCCACGACTGGCTGGTGCGGACCCTGCGCGCGGCGGGATGCGAGCCGGACATCGTCCACCAGGCCGACGAGAACCCGACCCTGGTGGCGCTGGTCGCCGCGGGCCTCGGGGTCGCCCTCATCCCCCGGCTCGGCCGCGGCCCGCTGCCCGAGGGGGTCGTCGAGGTGCCGCTCGACCCGATGCCCGTACGCCGGCTGTACGCGCTGTGGCGCACGGGCGCGGCCCGCCGCCCGGCCATCACGGAGACGGTCCGCACGCTGCGGGAGGCCTGGCCCGGGGCCGCGGCGCACCCCCGCGGGTGACGGGCGTACGGCGACGGGAGCGCGGCCGAGCGCCGGGCACGGCACCGGGGCCGAGCGCCGGGAACGGGCCGGGCACGGGCCGGGACCGGGGACACGGCCCGCGACGACACGGGCGGGCGGCCGGGAACGGCCCGAATGCGCGCCGCACGGGGTGTGTTCGGCACCACCCGTCCCACCCGCACCGATTTCCGGGAATCAGCGGAAAACGGGGAACCCGTCCGCGCCACCGCCCGTCCAATCCGCATGCTGCCGGATGAGTCTCCGCAGAGCGGT
This sequence comes from Streptomyces fructofermentans, assembly GCF_014651055.1. Taxonomy (GTDB): domain Bacteria; phylum Actinomycetota; class Actinomycetes; order Streptomycetales; family Streptomycetaceae; genus Streptomyces; species Streptomyces fructofermentans. The sequence goes on along the minus strand of NZ_BMWD01000006.1, from coordinate 47,006 downwards.
GTCGGCCTCGCTGCTGGCTGCGATCGCTGACCAACCCTCTCCGCCGCCTGCGGCCGGCAGCACGCCGTCATCGGCGCGCCCCCTCCAACTGCGCCGATGACGGCCCCTCACCTCCGGCCCCGACGACCGGCACCGCCTCGATCCGGCCCGATCCGGCCCGATCGGGCCAAATCCGCCCCGCGCGCCGACACGGCCGGGGCCTGCCGGCGGTCCGCCGCGCGTTGTCGGCTGTCCGCGCTATTGACTGGCAGAAATTTCCCGGATATCCGTGACTCCTTGGAAGTTTCCTTCATACTCGGCCCCTCCACGGGCCCCTTCGGGCCCCCTCCGGAAGGAGCGCACGTGCACACCTCCAGACGTACGCTGCTCGCGGCGACCGCGGGCGCGGCGGCGGCCGTCGCCGTCGGCGGTGCCCCAGCGCGGGCCCAGGACGACGAAGCCGCGAAGCACCACGACCGGCGGCTCCGGACCCTGATCTCCCGCATGACGCTCGAAGAGAAGGTCGGACAGCTCTTCGTGATGCGGGTGTACGGCCACTCGGCCACCGCGCCCGACCAGGCGGACATCGACGCCAACCTCAAGGAGATCGGTGTACGGACCGCCGCCGAGCTGATCGCGAAGTACCGCGTCGGCGGCGTCATCTACTTCGGCTGGGCGCACAACACCCGTGACCCGCACCAGATCGCGGACCTGAGCAACGGCATCCAGCGGGCCGCGCTCGAACAGCCCCGCGGGCTGCCCGTGCTCATCTCCACCGACCAGGAGCACGGCGCCGTCGCCCGGGTGGGCACCCCGGCGACCCTGTTCCCCGGAGCGATGGCCCTGGGCGCGGGAGGGTCGCGCGCGGACGCCCGGACCGCCGGCCGGATCGGCGGCGCCGAACTGCGCGCGATGGGCATCCGGCAGGACTACGCCCCGGTCGCCGACGTGAACGTGAACCCGGCCAACCCGGTCATCGGCGTACGCTCCTTCGGCTCCGACCCGAAGGCCGTGGCCCGCATGGTCGCCGCCCAGGTGACGGGATACCAGAGCGCGGGAGTCGCGGCCACGTCGAAGCACTTCCCCGGCCACGGCGACACCGAGACGGACAGCCACTACGGCTTCCCCGTCATCGAGCACACCGAGGCGCAGTGGGACGAGCTGGACGCGCCGCCGTTCCGTGCGGCCGTCGCGGCCGGCATCGACTCGATCATGACCGCGCACATCATGGTCCCGGCCCTGGACCCGTCCGGCGACCCGGCCACCCTCTCGCCCGCCATCCTCACCGGCATCCTGCGCGGACGCCTCGGCTACGACGGGGTAGTGGTGACGGACTCCCTCGGCATGGAGGGCGTGCGCACGAAGTACGGGGACGACCGGGTGCCCGTACTCGCCCTGAAGGCGGGCGTCGACCAGCTCCTCAACCCGCCGAAGCTGGACGTGGCGTGGAACGCGGTCCTCCAGGCGGTCCGCGGCGGCGAGCTGACGGAGGCACGGCTCGACGAGTCGATCCTGCGCGTCCTGCGGCTGAAGGCGAAGCTCGGGCTGTTCGACGACCCGTACGTCACCCGGCGCGGTGTGGACCGTACGGTCGGGACGCCCGCGCATCTCAGGGCGGCCGACCGGATCGCCGAGCGGACCACGACCCTGCTGGTCAACTCCGCGGGCCTGCTGCCGCTCTCGCACCGCACGCACCCGAAGGTGCTCGTCGTCGGCGCCGACCCCGCCTCGCCGTCCGGCACCACCGGACCGCCGACGACCGTGCTCGCCACCGCGCTCACCGGGCTGGGCTTCACGGCGACGGCGCTGTCCACGGGCACGGCGCCCTCCGCCGCGACCGTCGCCAAGGCCGTCGCCGCGGCCCAGGAGGCGGACGCGGTCCTGGTCGCGACGTACAACGTGACGGCGTCCTCCACCCAGCGGACCCTGGTGGCCCAACTGCTCGCGACCGGACGCCCGGTGGTGGCGCTGGCCGTCCGCAACCCGTACGACGTGGCCCAGCTCCCCGACGTGCGGGCCGCCCTGGCGTCGTACTCCTGGACGGACGTCGAACTGCGTGCCGCCGCGCGGGTGATCGCCGGCGCGGCCGACCCGGTGGGCAGGCTGCCGGTCCCCGTGCAGCGGGCGGACGACCCGGCGCAGGTGCTGTACCCCGTCGGGCACGGCCTGGCGTACTAGCGCTACGCCGCGCACCCGGCGCGGCGTCCCCGAACGGCGCAAAGCGCCCCACACGCCTGGCGTGTGCCCGCCGCGGCGGGTCACGCTGGGCGGGGGATCGGGGGAAGGCCATGCGCGAGGCACGAGGTGCGGCAGCACGTCGCCGGCGGGTCGCGGGCGCGCTGCTGGTGCTGTCGCTGGTGGCGGCGGCCACCGGGTGCCAGCAGTCCGCCGGGACCGGGAACACCGGGACCGGGCGGACCGCGGCGCCCGCTCCGACACGGTCTCCGGGGTACGGAACGGTGTTCCTCGGAGTCGACGAGTGCAGTTCGTTCGGGCGCGAGTCGTTCACCGAGGTGCCGTGCACCAGCGAGAAGGCGGCGGCGCGGGTGCTCGCTCGGCACGAGGGAAGGGTCGGCGGCGGGCAGTCGTGCCCCGCGGCCAGCGACTTCGTGCTGCACATCAGCGAGCAGAAGCCCGCCGCCGACGAGGACGGCGACGGCGCGGTCCCGCAGGGCTACGCCTGCATGCGCAATCTGGAGGACCCGCATCCGGGCGACCCGGGCGGCGGCGGAGGCCCGCGCACCGTCGTGGGCGACTGCGTCTACTCCGCCGGCCGGGGCGAGGTCCGCGAGACCTCGTGCGCGGGCGGGGGCGCCACGGCACCGGAGTTCAAGGTGACCCGGGCGGTGGCCCGGCGGGCCGACTGCCCCGCGTCGACGGCGCTGTACGTGCAACTGGGCGGGGCGAAGCCGGTGGGCTGCGCCCGTCCGGTGTAGCCGAAGGGCCCCACCGGACGGGCGGGACGGCCGCCGCCGCGAATCTCTCGCGGGGACGGCCGCCGCGGCACGGCTACGGACGGAGTCCGCGCTCCACCGTGCGCCTGTCCAGCTTGGAGTCGAACTTGGCCAGCGGCTTCGCCTTCTCCGGGTCCGCCAGGACCGCGGCCGGGGCGACGCCCGCCCACTCCAGGATGCGGGCCGTGGCGATGGCCTTCTGCTCGGGCACGAGGCCCGCGACGTTGGCACCGTGGTTCAGGCCGGGGGCGGTGAAGACGTACGCGTCGCGCGCGCCCTTGCCGAGGCGGAACGGCTCGGCGCCCCACGGGTCGTTCTGGCCGTACACGAACAGCATGTGGTTCGCGTTGTGCTTGACCCAGGAGTCGACGTCACGCATCGCGCCCTGCCGGAACTTCATGGAGATGTCGCGCGGCACGAAGTTGCGCGGCGGCTGGTAGCCGTAGCGGATCAGCTTCTTCTCGACGTGCGGGAAGTTGATCGTCGGGGCACCGAGCTGGGTGCCCGCCTGGTAGTAGTACGGCGTGTAGGGCGACAGGCCCTGGTCCGTGTAGAACGAGAAGCCGGAGATCGTGTCGATCGAGGTCCAGATCTCGTCGTCCGTGGCCTTCTTGGCGTCCGCGGGGATCGTGTCGCAGTCGGCGAGCAGGCTGTACTGCCAGAAGCCCCACACGTAGTCGAGGACGACCGCCTCGTAGGCGCGGTCCAGGCTGCCGATGGTGGTGAAGGTGTAGCCCTCCGCGGCGGCCAGTTCCTCGTACTTCTTCTTCAGCGCCTCGCGGCGCACGAGCGCCTCGCGCTGGACGCCGTTCAGCCGGTCGCGGCACTCCTTGGTGCCGACCTTGGCGAAGAACCGGTCGTACGCCGAGTCCTCCTTGTTCACCACGTCGTTGGGCGCGACGTACGCGACGACGCCGTCCATGTCGCGCGGGTAGAAGCGCTCGAAGTAGGTGGCGGTCATGCCGCCCTTCGAACCGCCCGTGGAGACCCACTTCTTGTCGTAGATCTTCTTGAGGGCCTTGAAGATGCGGTGCTGGTCGCTCGCCGCCTGCCAGATGTCGAGCTTCGACCAGTCGGCCGGCGCCGGGCGGGACGGGGTGAAGTAGCGGTACTCCATCGAGACCTGGTTGCCGTCCACGATCTGGGTCGGCTCGCGGCGGCTCGGGTTCGTCGAGACGTTGTAGCCGCCGGTGTAGAAGACGGTCGGGCGGGACGTGTCCTTGTGCAGCACGGTGATGCGCTGCTGGAAGGTCCCCTTGGACGGGTGCCGGTGGTCGACCGGCTGGGTGTAGTTGAGGACGAAGAAGCGGTAGCCCGTGTAGGGCTTCTCCTCTATCAGGCTCATGCCCGGTATCGCGAGGAGCCGGTCCTTGATGTCCGCGGCGGTGTCGGTGACGACACCGGGGCCGGTGGTCCGCGGCTGGGCGGCGGTGGCCGCCCCGGCCGTGCCCACGGTGCCTATGAGCACCACGAGCGACAACAGCCATCTGAGCGTCTTGCGCATGCGTTCTCCCCTGAATACGCAGATGTCCGCCGGAACCTAGCGGAGCAACTGGCGTGGCACCAGGGGATGTTGCGCCCAATTGGGGCGGGACGGCATGAAGTGAGCCCGGTTCAGCAGAGAATCCAGCCCGAACTGATCGAGCCGGAGCCGACCGCGCCCCTGAGCCAGACGCAGCGGTGTCCGGCGTGCACGGTCACCGGGCCCGCGTGCCGCGTGAACCGGCCCTCGTCGACCACCGGCCTGCTCCCGCGGGCCTGCACGCTCACCTTCATGTGGACTCGGGGGCCCGCGCGTTCGGGACGGGTGACCGCGCAGACGTAGTCGCGGCTCCGGTGGACGACGACGTACCCGGTGGCGAAGGAGAGCGTCCGCACCTTCCGCCCGGAGCACAGGGCCGCCGCCTGCGCGTCACCGGTCGCGGGACCCGCGAGCACCAGCAGCCCCGCCACGCTCAGCAGGGCCGTGCCGAGCGCCAGGCGTCGGCGTATCGCGCCCATGTCCACTGGTGTCCCTCCGCAGCCCGCAGCAATCGGCGTACGGAAGTACGGACGCCTGGCGTACGCCCGATGGTTGCGCCGTCCGCGGGACGCGGCCTTTCGTCGTGTTCGGGCCGGTACCGTGCTCTTCGCCGCATCCGCCGGGACCGCCGGGCCGCGCCTGTCACGTCAGGTGCCGACCTTCGCGACGGGGTCCGGCCCGCCCACGAACGTGCGCCACAACTCGGCGTACCGGCCTCCGAGTTCGAGGAGCTCGTCGTGCGTGCCGTCCTCCGCGACCCGGCCGTCGGCCATCAGCACGACGCGGTCCGCCCGGGCTGCCGTGGTCAGCCGGTGGGCGACGACCAGCGTGGTGCGGCGGCCCGCGATGCGGTCGGTCGCCTGGTTGACCTGGGCCTCGGTGGCCAGGTCGAGGGCGGCCGTGGCCTCGTCGAGGAGCAGGATGTCCGGGTCGACCAGCTCCGCCCTGGCCAGCGCGATCAACTGGCGCTGCCCCGCGGAGAGGTTGCGGCCGCGCTCGGCGACCTCGTGCAGATAGCCGCCGTCCAGCGTGGCGATCATCTCGTGCGCGCCGACCGCCCTCGCCGCCGCCTCCACCTGGGCGTCGGTGGCGTCCGGACGGCCGTACGCGATGGCGTCGCGGACCGTGCCCTGGAAGAGGTACGCCTCCTGCGGCACCACGCCGAGCCGGTGGCGGTACGACGTGAGGTCCAGGGACCGCAGGTCCGTGCCGTCCACCGTGAGCCGGCCGCCCGTGGGGTCGTAGAAGCGGGCCACGAGCTTGACGAGGGTCGACTTGCCCGCGCCCGTCTCGCCGACGAACGCCACGGTCTGGCCCGCCGGGATCGTCAGGGAGACCGCGCTGAGCGCCTCCTCCGCCTCGTCGGCGGACCCGTACGCGAAGTCCACGTCCTCGAAGGCGATGTCGCCGCGCAGGGACAGCACCTCCAGCGGTTCGTCGGCCGACCTCGTCGACGTCGGCTCCCGGAGCAGTTCCTGGATCCGGCCGAGCGAGACGGTGGCCTGCTGGTAGCCGTCGAAGACCTGCGAGAGCTGCTGCACGGGGGCGAAGAACAGGTCGATGTAGATGAGGTAGGCCACCAGCGCGCCGGTGGTGAGGGTGCCCGCGTCGACGCGGACGGCGCCCATGACGAGCACGGCGGCGGCCGCCACGGACGACAGGAGCTGTACGAACGGGAAGTAGACCGAGATCAGCCACTGTCCCCGTATGCGTGCCTGGCGGTAGCTGTCGCTGCCCTCCGCGAAGCGCCTGCCGCCGTCCTCCTCGCGCCCGAACGCCTGCAGGATCCGCAGCCCGGACACCGACTCCTGGAGGTCCGCGTTGACGGCGGACACCCGCTCACGGGCCAGTTCGTACGCCTTCACGCTGGCCCGGCGGAAGAAGAACGTCCCGACGATCAGCGGCGGCAGCGTCAGGAGGACGACCATCGCGAGCTGCATGTCGATCACGAGCAGCGCGACCAGGATGCCGAAGAAGGTGACGACGGAGACGAACGCGGTGACCAGGCCGGTCTGGAGGAAGGTGGACAGCGCGTCCACGTCCGTCGTCATCCGGGTCATGATCCGGCCGGTCAGCTCGCGCTCGTAGTAGTCGAGCCCCAGGCGCTGGAGCTGCGCGAAGATCTTCAGGCGCAGCGAGTACAGGACCCGCTCGCCGGTGCGTCCCGTCATCCGGGTCTCGCCGATCTGCGCCGCCCACTGGACGAGCACCGCGACCAGCGCGATCGCCGAGGCCACCCAGACTCCGCTGATCGCGAGCCGCGAGACGCCCTCGTCGATGCCGTGCCGGATCAGGATCGGCAGCACCAGGCCCATGCCCGCGTCCACGGCGACGAGACCGAGGCTGACCAGCAGGGGCAGCCCGAAGCCGTGCAGCAGACGGCGCAGTCCGTACGACGCCTCGGGGGTGACCGCGCGCGCCTCGTCGATGCCGGGGGTGTCGGTGGCGGGCGGCAGGGCGTCGACCAGGGCGAGGAGTTCGGGGCTCGCGGGCGTACCGGTCAGCGCCGTGTCCTTGGGCTCGCGGTCGCCCGTCCACAGGTGCGGGGTGACTCCGCGCTCGGCGTCGAACTCGGCGTCCAGCTCTTCCCTGACGGACGTGTCCTCCCGCGGGCCGGACGGCCGGGTGTGTCCGGGGGAGACACCGCCCAGCTCGTCCGGGTCGGTGAGCAGCCGCCGGTACAGCGGGGAGCGTTCGGTCAGCTCCTCGTGCGTGCCGATGTCCGCGAGGCGTCCGCCGTCGAGGACGGCGATGCGGTCGGCGAGGTTCAGGGTGGAGCGGCGGTGGGCGATGAGGAGGGTCGTGCGGCCCGCCATGACACCGCGCAGGGCCTCGTGGATCTCGTGCTCGACCCGGGCGTCGACGGCGGAGGTGGCGTCGTCGAGGACGAGCAGCCGAGGGTCGGTGAGGATCGCCCGGGCCAGGGCGACACGCTGGCGCTGGCCCCCGGAGAGGGTCAGGCCGTGCTCGCCGACCGTGGTGTCGTAGCCGTCCGGCAGGGCGTCGATGAAGCGGTCCGCCTGGGCGGCCGCGGCGGCCGCCCGGATCTCCTCGTCGGTGGCCTCGGGGCGGCCGTAGGCGATGTTCGCCCGCACGGTGTCCGAGAAGAGGAAGGAGTCCTCCGGGACCAGCCCGATCGCAGAGCGCAGCGACGCGAGGGTCAGTTCCCGCACGTCGTGGCCGCCGATGAGGACCGCGCCGCGGGAGACGTCGTAGAAGCGGGGCAGCAGCAGGGAGACCGTCGACTTGCCCGAGCCCGAGGAGCCGACGACGGCGAGGGTCTCGCCGGGCCGGATCTCGAAGGAGAGTCCCGACAGGACCGGGCGGTCGTCGTCGTAGCCGAACGACACGTCGTCGAACTCGACCGTCGCCGGGGCGTCGGCGGGCAGCGGCTTGGTGCCGTCCTTGATGGACGGCTCGGTGTCGATCAGCTCCAGGACGCGCTCGGCGCCCGCACGGGCCTGCTGCCCGACCGTGAGGACCATGGCGAGCATCCGGACCGGGCCGACGAGCTGGGCGAGGTAGGCCGAGAAGGCGACGAACGTGCCGAGGGTGACCTGGCCCCGGACGGCGAGCCAGCCGCCGAGGGCCAGCATCGCGACCTGGCCGATCGCCGGGACGGCCTGGAGGGCCGGGGTGTACTTGGAGTTCAGCCGGATCGTGCGCAGCCGGCCCGCGAACAGCCTGCGGCCGATCTCGCGCAGCTTCCCGGTCTCCTGGTCCTCCTGGCCGAACCCCTTGACCACCCGCACGCCGCTGACCGAGCCGTCGACGACGCCGGCCACCGCGGCGGCCTGCGCCTGGGCGTACCAGGTGGCCGGGTGGAGCTTGGCGCGGCTGCGCCTGGCGATGACCCACAGCGCGGGGGCGACGGCCAGCGCGACCAGGGTGAGCGGCAGCGACAGCCACGCCATGATCACCAGGGAGATCAGGAAGAGGAGGATGTTGCCGATCGTCATCGGCAGCATGAAGAGCAGGCCCTGGATGAGCTGGAGGTCGCTCGTCGCGCGGCCCACGACCTGGCCGGTCGACAGTTCGTCCTGCCGCCGCCCGTCGAGGCGCGTGATCGTGTCGTACATGTCCGTACGCAGGTCGTGCTGGACGTCCAGGGCGAGACGCCCGCCGTAGTAGCGGCGGACGTAGGTGAGGACGTACACGAGGACCGCGGCGCCGAGGAGCGCCCCGGCCCAGGGGCCCATGTCCCGCGTGTGGTCGCCGACGACGTCGTCGATGATCACCTTGGTCACCAGGGGGACCAGGGCCAGTACGGCCATGCCCGCGAGGGAGGCGCCCAGCGCGAGCACGACGTCCTTCGGATACCGCCAGGCGTACCCGGCCAGCCGCCGTGCCCATCCCCGCTGCGTTGTCACGCCTGATGCTCCGTCCGTCGTCCCGGACGCTCCGGTCGTCCTGATCGTCCGGAAAGCAGTAACGCGGGCGGCGGGAGATTTCATCCCGCCGCAATGTTCCGGGGCGGGCGGGCGCCCGCCGACGGTCCCCGGGACGCGGGCGTGCGGTCCGGCAGCCGCTCCCGGGCCCGCCGCCCGCGGCACGGGACCCGGAGCCCCGCGCCAGGGACCGGTACGGGCGGTACCGGCAGTACCGGGCGGCTGCGCGGGGGCGGGGTGGGAGGGGGCGCGGCAGCGGAGGGCGATCCGGCTCGTCGGCCGCGGGACCCGGCTAGTCGGTGGGGGCCGGCCGTCCGCCTCGGGGCGCGCCGCCGGGGGTCGCGTGGCGTCCGGGGCAAGGGGGCCGCCGCGGGGACGGGACGGGCGGGGCACTCCCCCGGCGCCGCCGTCGCGGGCGGGGCCGGGGGCCGGGGGTCAGGGGCGGGGGCGCCCCGGGGAGCACCGGGCGCCGGTCAGGGGGCCGGTACCGCCGGGAACGCCTCCTTCGGGGTGCTCGTGGGCGTGTAGCGCTGTGCGCTCGTCGCCGCCGGCACCATGTCCTTGTGGATGGCCCGGGCCACCGCCTGGATCGTGGCGACGCCGTAGTCCATGGTGCTGTTGCCGTGCGTCAGGACCGAGATCGTGTAGTCGCGGCCCGCCCCGTCGAAGGTGCCGACGCTGTGCACGCGCCACCCGTGGGTCGACCTGGACAGCCAGCCGTTCTTGACGTGGACGGCGACGGAGGACGGGGCCCCGGCCGGGGTGCCCCAGCGCTGGGAGGAGACGACCTTGCCCATCAGCTTGAGGGTGTAGGCGCGCGCGTTGTCGCTCAGCACCGTGTTCTTCGCGGTGAGCAGCGCCAGGAGCTTCTGCTCGTCCTTCACCGTGATCTGGGTGAGCCCCCAGTAGCCGTTCGCGCCGGGCTTGGTCGCGGTCATGCCCGCCGCCGCCAGGAACCCTTTGACCTTGGTCGTGCCGAGCTGCTTCCAGAGCGTGCTGGTCGCCGCGTTGTCCGACTTGGTGATCATGGCGGTGGCCAGGTCGGCCTCGCGCTGGGTGAGGTAGCGGTTGTGCTTCTTCGCGTCCCACAGGAGCGTCGCGAGCACGGTCACCTTGACGATGCTGGCCGAGTCGTAGGCCGACGTGGACCTGAGGGTGCAGGTCGTCTTCGTGGTGCGGTCGTACAGGCCCACCGCGATCGTGCCCTTGCGGTTCGCCAGCGCCGCGGTGATGTCCTTCTGGAGCTTGGCGGCGAGCGCCGACTGGCTCGACGTGCACACCACCTGCGGTGCCGCGGCGGCGGCCGCGGGCGTCGCCGACACGGCGAGCGGCACGAGGACCCCGGCGCCGAGGCCCGTGGCGAGCAGGCGGGCACGCCTGGATATCCGGTGAGTCATGGAGGCTTCCCATCCCCTGAGGTGCGATCCGGAGCGCGCCCCCTGCGCGCCCGCGTGTTCATGACTCGCCCACGACGGGAAAAGGTTGTACGGACCAGGCGTATTTTCGTACGCGCCCGCCCCCACCCGCCCCGGCACGACCGGGCACGGTCATGCGCGGGCGTGCGGGCGGGCGCGCGGACGGTTGGGCGGCGGGCGCATCGCCGGGTCGGGCAGCCCCGCGGGCAGCGCGACCGGGCCGGGCAGCCGCGGGGCATCGCGACCGGGCCCCGCAGTCCCCCGGGCATCGCGACCGGGCCGCGCAGTCCCCCGGGCATCGCGACCGGGCCGGGCAAGGGTCCGGTCGGTACGGGCCGCGCCCCGACCCCGACCCCGACCCCGACTCCGGCCCGGCCCGGCTCCACGCGGGGACTCGGCCGCCGCATGGCGTCCCCCGGCGTACGCGGCCCGTACCGCCGGCCGGCGGAGGCGTCAACCAGGGTTCCCCCTGGGCCAGTTGGGGAAAACCCTCGCTCTTCACGGCCGGCGGAGCGGAAACGGCCCGGGGTTGCCCCGTATGCGGGAACGTCACACGAACGACTCCTCCCCGTTACGCGACCGACCCCTCGCGCGTGCCACGCTCCCGGTTGACCGATGGGTCAACACGCGTAGAACCAGGGCCTGTTGAGCGGGCCCATGGCCAGCGCGTGCCGTTCCCGGGAAAGGGCACCCCCATGTCCGTTCTGCAGACAGGCAGATGGAGGACGCTGGCGGTCGGAGTCTCCGCCGTCCTCGTCGGCCTCACTCTCCCGACGGTCGCCGCGACCCCCGCCGCGGCCACCACCACCGCGTACGACGACACGTACTACGCGGGCGCGATCGGCAAGACCGGCACGGCCCTGAAGAGCTCACTGCACACGATCATCAGCGACCAGACCGCGATCTCGTACTCCGCGGTCTGGAACGCCCTGAAGGTCACCGACCAGGACCCGAACAACAGCAACAACGTCGTCCTGCTCTACAGCGGCATCTCCCGCAGCAAGACCCTCAACGGCGGCGCCACCGGCAACTGGAACCGCGAGCACGTGTGGGCGCAGTCGCACGGCGACTTCGGCACCTCGGCCGGTCCCGGCACGGACCTGCACCACCTGCGCCCCGAGGACGTCCAGGTCAACAGCGTCCGGGGCAACAAGGACTTCGACGCGGGCGGCAGCTCGTTCACCAACAGCGGCGGCAGCCTCACCGACTCGAACTCCTTCCAGCCCCGCAGCGCCGTCAAGGGCGACGTGGCCCGCATGATCCTCTACATGGCCGTCCGCTACGAGGGCGGCGACGGCCGGCCCGATCTGGAGCCCAACGACGCGGTCACCAACGGCAGCGTCCCGTACCACGGGCGGCTCTCCGTGCTGAAGCAGTGGAACGAGCAGGACCCGCCCAGTGCCTTCGAGGTGCGCCGCAACGACCTGATCCACTCCACCTACCAGGGCAACCGGAACCCGTTCATCGACCACCCCGAGTGGGTCGAGGCGATCTGGTAGCGGTCCCCGGGTGCGCCGGGCCCCCGGGTCACCGGGAGTCCGGCCGCACGGTTACGAAGCCATGACATCGGGGCGTACAACCGGAGCGCCCCGGCCCGGGTCGAACCGTACGGGCGCGGCGCAACCGCGGTCCCGACGACCGACTCGAAAGGCTCTCGTATGTCCCGAGCACGACGCAGAACCCGCGCCCGGCTCACGGCGCCCCTGGCCGCCGCCGCGCTGCTGGCCGGAGGGGCCGGCGCCCTGGTGTTCACCGGGGCCACGGCCCAGGCCGCCACCGGGTCGGCGGACGCCGGGGACGACTTCAACGGGGACGGTTACGCCGACCTCGTCGTCGGCGCCCCGGACGCCACCGTGTCGAGCAAGGCCCGCGCAGGCTACGTGGCCGTCATGTACGGCTCGTCGAACGGTCTCTCCACGGCGAAGAAGAAGATCGTCAGCCGCTCCACCACCGGGGTCCCCGGTGCCGCCACCGCCAACCAGCGCTTCGGGGCCACCTTCACCAAGGGCGACCTCGACCGCGACGGCTTCAGCGACCTCGTGGTCGGCGGCGGCACGGCCGGCTCGGTCGTCCTGTGGGGCTCCGCCTCCGGGCTCACCGGCGGCACGGCCCTCGCCGGGTACGGCGCCTCACCGCAGGCCGGCGACTTCGACGGCGACGGGAAGACGGACCTCGCCCTGTTCTCCGCGCAGAACGTCGGCGGTGACGACCCCTCGGGCGCCCCGGCCGCCCTCTGGAAGGGTCCGGTGTCACGCGCGGGCAAGCCCGCCGCCGTCCTGAACCTCCTCGACAAGTCCCTGTGGTGGGGCTACGAGGCGGAGGACGAGACCTGCGCCACCAACGGCGGCTGTCAGGACGGCCCGTCCTCGATCACCGGCCCGGTGGTGTCCGGCGAGGTCGGCGACGTCAACGGCGACGGCAGGGACGACATCGTCCAGTGGATCTACTCGGGCGACGGCGTCTGGGGCAACCGCCTGCTGTACGGCGGCGCCGACGGCTTCACCCGCGGCTGGGTGCCCGGGGACGACACCAGCCGCAACAGCACGGGCACGGGCATCGGTGACGTCAACGGCGACGGCTTCGACGACGTGGTCGTCGGCGGCGACGGCTGGAACAGCAAGGTGCGGGTCGCCTTCGGCTCGGCCTCCGGACTGTCCGAGTCGAAGGTGCAGGCCTTCGACCAGGACCTGCCCGGCTTCCCCGGCGTCGAGGAGGAGGGCGACGGCCTCGGCACCGCGGTCTCGGTCGGCGACGTCACGGGAGACGGCTTCGCCGACATCGCGCTCGGCCTCCCGGGCGAGGACATCGGCAGCCTCACCGACGCCGGCTCGATCGCCCTGCTGCACGGCAGCGCCTCCGGGGTCACCGGCACCGGAGCGCAGACCTTCCACCAGGACACGGCCGGCATCTCCGGGGTCGCCGAGAACGGCGACAGGTTCGGCGTGAGCACCGCGCTCCTGGACGTCGACGGCAACGGCCACCCGGACCTCGCCGCCGGCTCGACGGCCGAGAACAGCGACAACGGGGCCGTCTGGGTGCTGCGCGGCACCGCGACCGGCCTGACCGCCAAGTCGTCCCTCGCCTTCGGCGGCGGAACCCTGGGCGCGCCCGCCACGGACGCCCGGTTCGGCACCGACGTGCGCTGAACGGTCCGGCGGGAGGCGGGGCGGCCCCGGACGGGGCGGCCCCGCCTCCGTCGTCCGCGGCCCGGGTCCGTCGTGGGCGGGCCCGGGTCCGTCGTGGGCGGGCCCGGGTCCGTCGTCCGCGGCCCGGGTCCGTCAGCCCAGGTGCGTGGGCGCGAACATGCGCAGCAGCGCGGGCAGCACGACGACCGAGGGGCCGGGCTCGGCCAGGCACTTGGCGAGGTCGGCGGCGAGGTTCTCCGGTGTGGTCCGTACGCCCGGTACACCGAAGGACTCGGCGAGGGCCACGTAGTCCGGGCGGGTCAGTTCCGTGGCCGTGGGCTCGCCGAAGGCGTCCGTCATGTACTCGCGCAGGATGCCGTAGCCGCCGTCGTCGACGATCAGCCAGGTGACGTCGAGTCCGTGCTGCCTGGCGGTGGCCAGTTCGGCGACGGAGTAGAGCGCGCCGCCGTCGCCCGAGACCGCGAGGACGGGGTGGGTGGGGTCGGCGACCGCGGCACCGAGCGCGGCCGGGAAGGCGTAGCCGAGGCCGCCGGCGCCCTGCGCGGAGTGCATGGTGTTGGGGCGGCGGGCGTCGAAGGCGGACCAGGCCCAGTAGGCGAGGATCGTCATGTCCCAGAAGCTGGGCGACCGGTCCGGCAGGGCCTCGCGGACGGCGGCCAGCACCTGCCGCTCCAGGGTGAGTTCCTGCGCGTCGATGCGCTCGCGGACCTGGTCCAGCACGCCCCGCGCACGGTCGGCGGCGGTCGGGTCCCGGCGCTCGGGCACGGTTTCGAGGAGCGCGGACAGGGCGAGGCGGGCGTCCGCGTGGATGCCGAGCGCGGGATGGTTGGACTCCAGCTTGCCGAGGTCGGCCTCGATCTGGATCACCCGGCCGCGGGGCTTGAACGTGTAGTAGTTCGAGGAGAGTTCGCCGAGTCCCGATCCGACGACGAGCAGGACGTCCGCGTCCTCCAGGAAGTCGGTCGTGTGACGGTCCTCCAGCCAGGACTGGAGCGAGAGCGGGTGGTTCCAGGGGAACGCGCCCTTGCCGCCGAAGGTGGTGACGACGGGGGCGTCCAGCCGCTCGGCGAGCGCGCGCAGCTTCCCCGAGGCGTCGGCGCGGACGACGCCGCCGCCCGCGATGATCGCCGGCCGGGAGGCCCCGGCGAGCAGGTCGGCCGCCACGGCGGTCAGTTCGGGGCGCGGGGGCAGGTCGTGCGGTGCCGCGTCCACGGCCGTGACGACCGGCAGGGTCGTCCCGGCGAGCAGCACGTCCTGCGGGATCTCCACCCACACCGGGCCGTGCGGGGCGGTCAGCGCCGACTCCCAGGCCTCGGCGATCGCCGAGGGGATCTGCGACTGCGTACGGACCGTGTGGACCGACTTGACCACGCCGCGGAACGACGCCGCCTGGTCGGGGAGTTCGTGCAGGTGGCCGCGGCGTCCGCCGCCGAGTCCGGCGGTCGGCACCTGGCTGCTGATCGCGAGGACGGGGGCCGACGCCGCGGCGGCCTCCTGGAGCGCGGCCAGGGAGGTCAGGGCGCCCGGTCCGGTCGACAGGAGCAGCGGGGCGGCCTCGCCGGTGATCCGGCCGTACGCGTCCGCGGCGAAGCCGGCGTTGTTCTCGACCCGCAGGCCGACGTAGGCGAGGTCCGAGCGGCGCAGGGCGTCGAACATGCCCAGCGCGTGCTGGCCGGGCAGTCCGAAGACGGTGGTCGCGCCGAGACCGGTGAGGGTCTCCACGACCAGGTCTCCGCCGTTGCGGCCGGGGGGAGGGTTGAGTGCTGCCTCCGTCTGCGCGGCGGTCGGGCGGAGCACCAGGTCGTGGTCGTGGGTCACTTGGCGTCGGTCTCCTTGCGCGCCTGCGCGATCTGGCGGGACATGATGGTCGTCAGTTCGTACGCCGTGTGGGAGGCGGCGACGGAGGTGATCTCGGCGTGATCGTACGCGGGCGCCACCTCGACGACGTCCGCCGAGACCAGGTGGCAGGAGGCGAGGCCGCGCAGGATCTCCAGGAGCTCCCTGGAGGTCATGCCGCCCGCCTCGGGCGTGCCGGTGCCGGGCGCGTGCGCCGGGTCGAGGCAGTCGATGTCGATGGAGATGTAGAGGGGGCGGTCGCCGATGCGCTGGCGGAGCTGGTCGGCGATCTCGTCGGCGCCGCGCCGGTAGACGTCGGCGGAGGTGACGATGCCGAAGCCGAGCTTCTCGTCGTCGGTGAGGTCCTGGCGGCCGTACAGCGGGCCGCGCGTGCCGACGTGGGAGAGCGCCTCGGTGTCGAGGATGCCCTCCTCGACGGCCCGGCGGAACGGCGTGCCGTGGGTGTACTCCGCGCCGAAGTAGGTGTCCCACGTGTCGAGGTGCGCGTCGAAGTGGAGCAGCGCGACCGGGCCGTGCTTCTTGGCGACCGAGCGGAGCAGCGGCAGCGCGATGGTGTGGTCGCCGCCGAGGGTCATGAGCCGGGCGCCGGTGCCGAGG
This sequence comes from Streptomyces fructofermentans, assembly GCF_014651055.1. GTDB lineage: Bacteria > Actinomycetota > Actinomycetes > Streptomycetales > Streptomycetaceae > Streptomyces > Streptomyces fructofermentans. Next base: position 31,148 of record NZ_BMWD01000006.1, on the reverse strand, counting down.
AGGTCGTCGGCGGCCGCCTCGATGGTCTCCACGGCCTCGTGGATGTCGAACGGGTTCGCCGCGATGTCACCGGCGTCCGCGACCTGCGCGAGGGCGAACGGGGAGGCGTCCTGCGCCGGGTTGTAGGGGCGCAGGAGTCGGCTCGCCTCCCGGATCGCGTTCCCGCCGAAGCGGGCTCCGGGACGGTACGAGACGCCCGCGTCGAACGGTACGCCGACGACGGCGACGTCGGTGGTGCCGACCTCGTCGAGCCGGGGCAGCCTGGCGAAGGTCGCCGGGCCCGCGTAGCGCGGGATGCGGGACGAGTCGACGGGCCCGCGGGGCGTCTCGTGAGTGTTCATGGAGTCATGCCTTCTTTCCTACGCTTCGTCGCTTATGCACTTCTCTTCCGACTCTACTGGTGAGCCGGCAGCGGTTCGGACACGGGTTCGGTGGACCGGCCCGCGAGGCGCTCGCGCCAGGCGGCCAGCACGGCCGCGTCGGTGGCGGGGGTGAGCAGCGAGACGATCACGTACGCGGCCAGCGAGGAGAGGAGCCCGTAGTAGACGGGTTCGTTCGCGAGGATTCCGTACGCGGCCATCAGGCCGACGACCGCGAGGCCGCCGACTGCGACGGCGGCGAGGGCGCCCTGGGCGGTGCCCCGCTTCCAGAGGAGGCCGCCGAGGATGGGGACGAGGAGGCCGCCGACGAGCAGGTTGTACGCGACGGTCAGGGCCTCGACGACGTTGTTGAGGGCGATGGCCGTGCAGATCACCGCGACGCCCATGACCAGGATGAAGGCCCGGTTGCCGCGCACCTCGTCGTGCGGTTCGCCGGAGTCACGGGCGACCGCGCCCCGCAGCCGGGACCAGATGTCGTTGTTGGCGACGGTCGCGCAGGCGATGAGCGCTCCCGAGGACGTCGACATCACGGCGGCCAGTGCCGCGGCGAGGACGAGTCCGCGCACGCCGACGGGCAGTTCGTCCTTCACGATCGTGGCGAACGCGTCGTCCGCGCTGGCCAGGTTCGGGTAGAGGACCTTGGCCGCGGTGCCGATGACGGCGCCGGCCAGCGCGTAGACCAGGCAGTAGGTGCCCGCGACCGTGCCGCCCCACTTGGCCGTGGTGTCGCTGCGGGCGGTGAACACGCGCTGCCAGATGTCCTGCCCGATCAGCATGCCGAACGTGTAGATCAGGACGTAGGTGAAGATCGTCTCGCCGCCGATGCCCAGCGGGTCGAAGTACTCGGTGGGCAGTTGCGCCTTCATCTCGCTGAACCCGCCGGCCTTGACGACCGCGATGGGCAGCAGCAGGAGGAGCACGCCGACGGTCTTCACCACGAACTGGACCATGTCGGTGAGCGTGATCGACCACATGCCCCCGAGCGTCGAGTAGGCGACGACGATCGATCCGCCGAGGACGATCGCGAGCGTGCGGTTCATGTCGAAGAGGACGTCGAAGATCGTGGCGTACGCGATGGTCGAGGTGACCGCGAGCATGAGGGTGTAGGCCCACATGACGACACCGGAGATGACACCGGCCCGGCCGCCGTAGCGCAGGTCGAGCATCTCGGAGACGGTGTAGACCTTCAGGCGGGCGATGCGTGCCGAGAAGAAGACGGACAGGGCCAGCAGGCCGAGGCCGATCGTGAAGACCATCCAGGCGCCGGACAGGCCGTACTGGTAGCCGAGGCCGACGCCGCCGATGGTGGACGCGCCGCCGAGGACGATCGCGGCCATCGTGCCGGAGTACATGGCCGGACCGAGCCGCCGTCCGGCGACCAGGAAGTCGCTCTTCGACGTGGCGCGGCGCATGCCCCACCAGCCCATGCCCAGCATGCCCAGGAGATAGACGACGATCACGGTGTAGTCGACGGCCATAGGGGCTCTCCTTCGCGCGTTCGGTGGCGTGTCGTGCGTGTGAGGGGTTCGCCGGCAGCCGGCCGCGGGGACATCCGCCCGTACCCGCGGCCTCCGGTGGGCACGACCCTAGGTGGCCGGAAAGCGGCGCTGAAGTGTACGTTTCATCCACTGCTTCGGGCCCGTACGGAGGAAACATCCACCATGGCGGACACTGTGCCCCCCGGTACGCCAGGCGTCACCGGCGTCTCCGGCCCGACCGGCGTCACCGGCACTCCCGGTGCCCCGGCCGGTCCCGCCGTGCCGCCCACGCCCCCCGTTCCGCTGGCCGCCCTGCTGGCCCGGGGGGACCTCGGCCTGCGGCTGATCGCGGGAAGCTCGGACACGGGTGGCGCCGAGGGCGCGGGCACGGTGGTCCACTGGGCGCACACCTCGGAGATGTCGGACCCCTATCCGTACCTGCTCGGCGGCGAACTGCTGCTGACCGCCGGGGTGCACATCCCCGGGGCGGACGGCTCGGACGCCTACTTCGACGCCTATGTCTCGCGGATCGTCGAGGCGGGCGGCGCGGCCCTCGGCTTCGGCCTGGCCCCGGTGCACGACACCGTCCCGCGGGCCCTGGTGGCGGCCTGCGACCGCCACGGCCTGCCGCTCCTGGAGGTCCCGCCGCGCACCACCTTCTCGGGGGTCGCCCGCGCGGTCTGGCAGCTCATGGCGCAGGCCCGGCACACCGAACTGCGCCGTGTCACCGAGGCCCAGCAGAGCCTGGCCGCCGCGGCGGCACGCCCGGACCCGGTCCCCTCGGTGCTGCGCCGGCTCGCGCAGCGGATGGGCGGCCGGACCCTGCTGTACGCGCCGGACGGCGCGCGGGTGGCGTCGGCCGGCCGGCTGCCCGGGGCGGCGGCGGACGCCGTGGACGGGGCGCTCGCCGCGCTGGCGGCCGTGGTCCGCCCGGCGGGGGGCGGCCCGGGCCCGGCCCCCACGTCCGCCACCGACACCGTCGCCGGCGCGCACCTCGCCGCCTACGCCCTCGGCACCGGCCAGGGGTTCGTGCTCGGCGTCGCCGCCCCGCACCGCGACCCCGGCGACCACACCATCGCCTCCGTCGGCGCCGTCCTGCTGTCGCTGCTCACCGGTGAGCACCAGAGCGACACGGGAGCCGCCCGCTCCTCGGCCCTCGTACGGCTGCTGCTGGGCGCCGCGCCGCCCGAGGTGGCGCCGCTGCTCGGCGAGGGACTGTGGACGGTCGTGCACGCGCGGCCGGACGGCCCGGGCCCCGACCCCGTCACCGCGTCCGCGCTGGGGGCGGCACTCGGCTCCACGCTGGTGGACACGGACCGGGACGTCGTACGGGTCCTCGTCCCCGCCGGCCTCCGCGAGCCGTCCGCCCAGGCGGGCTGGACGTGCGGCGTCAGCGCGCCCGCCGCCCCGCACGAGTGGCCCGCCGCCGACCTCCAGGCCGCCCGTGCCCTGGCCCGCGCGCGGGCCACCCGGACCGCGCTGGTCCGCCACGGCGAGCACCCGGGCCTCGCGGGACTCGTCGTCCCCGAGGAGGCGGCCGCCCACGCCCGGGCCGTGCTCGCGCCGGTCGCCGGAAACCCCGCGCTCACCGAGACCCTGCGCACCTGGCTCTCCCTGCACGGCAGTTGGGACCGCACGGCGGTCGCCCTCGCCGTGCACCGCAACACCGTCCGCCAGCGCGTCGCCCGCTGCGCGGCCCTGCTGGACACGGACCTGGACGACCCCGACGTCCGCATGGAGCTGTGGTTCGCGCTGCGGCACGCCCAGGACGCTCCTGAGCCCGGACGCGAGTGACACGCGTCCCACGGTTCGGCACTCCCGCGCCACCGGAGGGGGCTCACCGGCAGAATGGGGGGCATGCCGATATCCGGGACCCCCAGCCGCGCCGAGCTCGTCGCCCACCTCGTACGGACGCGTATCGCGGGTGACGTGGCCACCCCCCGCGAGAACAACCTCTCCCACTACCGCAAGCTGGCCAACGGCGACCGCAACTACTGGCTCGGGCTGGAGCTCGGCGACCGCTGGACCGACGAGCAGGACGTGCTGGCCGTGATGGCCGAGCGGTGCGGTGTGAACGACGACCCGGAGTACCGGTACGGCCAGGACACCATCGACCCCGAGCTGACGGTCGACGCGCTGGAGCGGATGGCGGGACGGCTGCGCAAGGCGGCGGCGGGCAGGGAGCGGGTGCTGTTCGCCACGGGCCACCCGGGCGGCCTGCTCGACGTGCACCGGGCGACGGCCGCCGCGCTGCGCGCCGCGGGCTGCGGGATCGTGGTGATCCCGGACGGCCTGAGCACGGACGAGGGATACGTGATGCAGTTCGCGGACGTCGCGGTGCTGGAGCACGGGGCGACGCTCTGGCACACCCACTCCGGCGCGCCGATGCGGGCGATCCTGAAGGGCCTGGAGGCCGAGAGCCGCCCGCTGCCCGACCTGGTCGTCGCCGACCACGGCTGGGCGGGCTGCGCCGGCCAGCTCGGCGTCGACTCGATGGGGTACGCGGACTGCAACGACCCGGCGCTGTTCCTCGCCGAGTCCGAGGGCACCGTCCAGGTGACGGTCCCGCTCGACGACCACGTCACCAGCCCCCGGCACTACGACCCGATGACGGCCTTCCTGCTCGCCGAGGCCGGCCTGTCCTGACCCCCGGCGCGCCGGTGGGCGACCGTTCCTGACTCCCGGCGCGCCGGCCGGGGCGTCACGGCGACGGGTCGGGTCCCTCCTCGCGGCGCCGGGCGCGGCCCGGCGTCGGGTCCAGGTACACGCGGCTCACCGCGGGGTACGCCTCGCGCACCCGCTGCTCGGCCTGCTCGCAGGCCCACTCGACCTGTGCGGCGGTGGACATGTCCCGGAAGTCGACCTTGGCCGCGACCAGCGCCTCGCGCGGGCCCTGCACGAGGGTCGTGAGTTCCAGCACCGCCTCCACGTGCTCGACGGCGAGCAGCTCGGCCCGGATGCGCTCCCGGGCCGGCTTCGGCAGCGGTCGCCCGATCAGCAGCTCCGCGTTGGACCGGCCCAGCACCCAGGCCACGTAGAGCAGCAGGACCCCGATGCACAGGGAGGCGAGGCCGTCCCAGACGCCGGAGCCGGTGAGCTGCCCGCCCAGCAGCCCGCCGGCTGCCAGCAGCAGCCCCGCCAGGGCGGCCGAGTCCTCCATGACGACCGCCTTCACGGCGGTGTCGGGCGTGCGCCGGAGGTAGCGCCGGAAGGGCGTGCCGAGGCTCTCCGCCTCGCCCCGTGCCTGGCGGACGCCGGTCCGCAGCGAGAGGCCCTCCAGCAGGAAGGCGACGCCGAGCACGACGTACGACACGAGGGGGTCGCCCGGTTCCTCGCCCGCGACGAGGGTGTGGACGCCGTCGTAGAGGGAGAAGACCGCGCCGCCGACGAAGGTCGCGACGGCCGCGAGGAGCGCCCAGATGTACCGCTCGGGGCCGTGGCCGAGCGGGTGCTCCTCGTCCGCGGGTCTCGCGCTGCGTTTCAGCGCGGTGAGCAGCATCAGCTCGGTGACGGTGTCGGCGACGGAGTGCGCGGCCTCCGACAGCATCGCGCTGGATCCGCTGATGAGGCCGGCGACCGCCTTGGCGAGCGCGATGCCGAGATTGGCGACGGCGGCGACGACGACCGTGAGGACGCTCTCGTCGCCGCGGTCCGGACCGGGTGCCGCTTCAGCCATGCCTCAGTCTGACCGAGGGACGCGGACCACGCCTTCCTGGATCACGGTGATGGCGAGTCGCCCGTCCCGCGTGTGGATGCGGGCCTGTCCCAGTCCGCGCCCGCCGGAGGCGGACGGCGACTCCTGGTCGTACAGCAGCCATTCGTCGGCGCGGAACGGCCGGTGGAACCACATCGCGTGGTCCAGCGAGGCCCCGACGACGTCGCCGGTGACCCAGCCGCCGCGCCCGTGGGCGAGCAGCACGGAGTCGAGGAGCGTCATGTCGGAGACGTACGTGGCGAGGCAGACGTGCAGCAGCGGCTCGTCGATGGCGCCGTCGAGTTTGCCGTTGGTGCGGAACCACACCTGGGAGCGCGGCTCGCGCGGCTCCCCGACACTCGCGAACGGCGGCGCGTCGACGTACCGGAGGTCGACGGCCTCGCGGGTCTGCAGCAGCCGCTCCAGGATGCCCGGGTCGACCCGGCCGTCCAGGTGGGCGGGCAGCGTCTGGGCGGCCGTCGGCAGGGTCTCCGGATCGGGCGCGGCAGGCATGGCGGCCTGGTGGTCCATGCCCTCCTCGTACGTCTGGAAGGACGCGGAGAGGTGGAAGATCGGCTGTCCGTGCTGGACGGCGACGACCCGGCGGGTGGTGAAGGAGCGCCCGTCGCGGATCCGGTCGACGGTGTAGACGATGGGCGCGTCCGGGTCCCCCGCCCGCAGGAAGTACGCGTGCAGGGAGTGGGCGAACCGGTCCTCGGGAACGGTCCGCCCGGCCGCGACCAGTGCCTGCGCCGCGACCTGCCCGCCGAAGACCCGCGGGACGACGGCGGAGCGCGACCGGCCGCGGAAGATGTCCCGCTCGATCCGCTCCAGGTCGAGCAGATCGAGCAGGTCCTCGAGTGCCTGGGTCATGGGTCGGTTCTACCGTGCGGTGAGGTCCGGGGACCTACAGCCCCATGTTCTTGGCGATGATCGACTTCATGATCTCGCTGGTGCCGCCGTAGATGCGGTTGACCCGGTTGTCCGCGTACAGGCGGGCGATCGGGTACTCGTTCATGAAGCCGTAGCCGCCGTGGAGCTGGAGGCAGCGGTCGATCACGCGGTGCGCGACCTCGGTGCAGAACAGCTTGGCGCTGGCGGCCTCGGCCGGCGTCAGCTCGCCCGCGTCGAGGGCCTCCAGGGCGCGGTCGGCGACGGCCTCGGCCGCGTCCACCTCGGCCTGGCAGGCGGCCAGCTCGAACTTGGTGTTCTGGAAGGACGCGACGGTCTTGCCGAAGACGGTGCGGTCCTGGACGTACTCCTTGGCGAACCGCACGGCGGCCTTGGCCTGCGCGTAGGCGCCGAAGGCGATGCCCCAGCGCTCGGAGGCGAGGTTGTGGCCCAGGTAGTAGAAGCCCTTGTTCTCCTCGCCGAGCAGGTCCTCGACGGGGACCTTCACGTCGACGAACGCCAGCTCGGCGGTGTCGGAGGTCCTCAGACCGAGCTTGTCCAGCTTGCGGCCTATGGAGTAGCCCTCGGCCTTGGTGTCCACGGCGAACAGGGAGATGCCGAAGCGGCGGTCGTCCGCGGTGGGCGCGGAGGTGCGGGCGCAGACGATCACGCGGTCGGCGTGGACGCCGCCGGTGATGAACGTCTTCGAGCCGTTGAGGACGTAGTGGGTGCCGTCCTCGGAGAGCTTGGCGGTGGTCTTCATGCCCGCGAGGTCGGAACCGGTGCCCGGCTCGGTCATCGCGAGGGCCCACATCTCCTCGCCGGAGACGAACTTCGGCAGGAAGCGCTTCTTCTGCTCGTCGGTGGCGAGCGACTTGATGTAGGGCAGGCCGAGCAGCACGTGCACGCCCGAGCCGCCGAACTGGACACCGGCGCGCGCGGTCTCCTCGTACATCACGGCTTCGAACTTGTACGAGTCGATGCCGGCGCCGCCGAACTCCTCGTCGACGCGGATGCCGAAGACGCCCAGCTCGGAAAGCTTGTAGTAGAAGTCGCGCGGTGCCTGGCCCGCGGCGAACCACTCGTCGTAGACCGGGACGACCTCGGCCTCGATGAAGGCGCGCAGGGTCTCCCGGAACGCCTCGTGATCCTCGTTGAACACCGTACGGCGCACCGCCGCCACCTCCACCTGGGGTCCATGTCTAAGCGCTTGCTCAGAGGCACGTTACCCGCCGGTCACGACGGCCGTCCAGAGATCCAGGTCACGCCCGGGCCACTAGCGACGCATGTCACTCCGGGCACGGCCGCGGCGGGCGGGTCACCCGGCGGCGGCCGCCGCCTCGAAGGCGCCGCGCGCCATCCGGTGCAGCAGGGCCGCCATGCCGGCCCGCCCGGGGAGCGCTCCGGGACGACCGAGGTGCGGGGTGGAGTTGAGCAGCCCGAAGACCGCGTGGACGGCGGCCCGCGCGGCCGGCTCCGTCAGGTCCGGGGCGACCTCGCGCACGACCTCCACCCACAGCTCGACGTACTGCCGCTGCAGCTGCCGCACGAGCTTGCGGTCGCTGTCCCGCAGGCGGTCCAGCTCCCGGTCGTGCAGGGTGATCAGCGGGCGGTCGTCGAGCGCGAAGTCGATGTGCCCCTCGATGAGCGAGTCGAGGAGCGCCGCGGGATTCCCGTCGGCCTCCGCCACGCGCCGCTTGCCGCCGGTCAGGAGCTGCCCGCTGATCCCCACCAGCAGCTCGGCGAGCATCGCGTCCTTGCCCGGGAAGTGCCGGTAGAGGCCGGGCCCGCTGATGCCGACCGCCGCGCCTATCTCGTCGACCCCCACCCCGTGGAAGCCGCGTTCGGCGAACAGCCGGGCGGCCTCCTTGAGGATCTGCTCGCGCCGGGTGGGGGCATCGGTTCTCGTGGCCATGAAAGCAATTCTAGACAGGCAGGTTAGCGCTCGTTAACCTGAAGGAAACGCGTTAACGCTCATTAACCAGGTTCATTGACTGGTCACCACCGGGTGAGGGGACCGCAGGATGCACGAGGCACCGGAGCTCCACAGCGCGGCAGATCCCGCGTCGGAGGCCTGGCGGGCCAACGAGGCGGCACACCGCGCGCTCGTCGAGGAGCTGCGGCGCAAGCTCGCCGCGGCCCGGCTGGGCGGCGGTGAGCGGGCCCGCGCCCGGCACACCGCACGCGGCAAGCTGCTGCCGCGCGACCGGGTGGACACGCTCCTCGACCCCGGCTCGCCGTTCCTCGAGCTGGCCCCGCTGGCGGCCGACGGGATGTACGAGGGGCAGGCCCCGGCCGCCGGCGTCATCGCCGGGATCGGCAGGGTGAGCGGCCGCGAGTGCGTGGTCGTCGCCAACGACGCCACGGTCAAGGGCGGCACGTACTACCCGATGACCGTGAAGAAGCACCTGCGCGCCCAGGAGGTCGCGCTGGAGAACCGCCTCCCTTGCGTCTACCTGGTGGACTCCGGGGGCGCCTTCCTTCCGATGCAGGACGAGGTCTTCCCCGACCGGGACCACTTCGGGCGGATCTTCTACAACCAGGCGCGGATGTCGGGTGCGGGCATCCCCCAGATCGCCGCGGTCCTCGGCTCGTGCACGGCCGGCGGGGCGTACGTCCCGGCGATGAGCGACGAGGCCGTGATCGTGCGCGGCCAGGGCACCATCTTCCTGGGCGGCCCGCCGCTCGTGAAGGCCGCGACCGGCGAGGTCGTCACCGCCGAGGAGCTGGGCGGCGGCGAGGTCCACTCGCGGGTCTCCGGCGTCACCGACCACCTCGCCGAGGACGACGCGCACGCGCTGCGGATCGTCCGCACGATCGTCTCCACGCTCCCCGCGCGCGGGGAGCTGCCCTGGACGGCCGAGACCCCGGCCGAGCCGAAGGTGGACCCCGCCGGGCTGTACGGAGCGGTGCCCGTCGACTCCCGCACCCCCTACGACGTGCGCGAGGTCATCGCGCGCGTGGTGGACGGCTCGCGGTTCGCGGAGTTCAAGGCGGAGTTCGGCCAGACCCTGGTCACCGGCTTCGCCCGGATCCACGGCCACCCGGTCGGGATCGTCGCCAACAACGGCATCCTGTTCTCCGAGTCCGCCCAGAAGGGCGCCCACTTCATCGAGCTGTGCGACCAGCGCGGCATCCCCCTGGTGTTCCTGCAGAACATCTCGGGCTTCATGGTGGGCCGCCAGTACGAGGCGGGCGGCATCGCCAAGCACGGCGCCAAGATGGTCACGGCCGTGGCCTGCGCCCGCGTGCCGAAGCTGACCGTGGTCGTCGGCGGCTCGTACGGCGCGGGCAACTACTCCATGTGCGGCCGGGCCTACTCCCCCCGCTTCCTGTGGATGTGGCCGAACGCCAAGATCTCCGTCATGGGCGGCGAGCAGGCCGCGTCCGTGCTCGCCACCGTCAAGCGCGACCAGCTGGAGGGCCGCGGCGAGTCCTGGCCCGCGGAGGACGAGGAGACCTTCAAGGACCCGATCCGCGCCCAGTACGAGCGCCAGGGCAACGCCTACTACGCGACCGCCCGGCTCTGGGACGACGGAGTGATCGACCCCATGGAGACCCGCCAGGTACTGGGTCTCGCCCTGACCGCGTGCGCCAACGCGCCCCTGGGTGACCCCCAGTTCGGCGTCTTCCGGATGTGAAGGACTGACCATGTTCGACACCGTTCTTGTGGCCAACCGCGGCGAGATCGCCGTCCGGGTCGTCCGTACGCTGCGCTCCCTCGGCGTGCGGTCGGTGGCGGTCTTCAGCGACGCCGACGCCGACGCCCGGCACGTGCGCGAGGCGGACACGGCGGTCCGGATCGGTCCGCCCCCGGCCGCCGAGAGCTACCTGTCCGTGGAGCGCCTGCTGGAGGCGGCGGCGCGGAGCGGCGCGCAGGCCGTGCACCCGGGCTACGGATTCCTCGCGGAGAACGCCGGGTTCGCGCGCGCCTGCGCCGACGCCGGACTCGTCTTCATCGGGCCCCCCGCCGACGCGATCGCCCTGATGGGCGACAAGATCCGCGCCAAGGAGACCGTGCGGGCGGCCGGTGTCCCGGTCGTCCCCGGCTCCTCGGGCAGCGGACTCTCGGACGCGCAACTGGCCGACTCCGCACGGGAGATCGGAATGCCCGTGCTGCTGAAGCCGTCGGCGGGCGGCGGCGGCAAGGGCATGCGCCTGGTGCGCGACGCCGCGGCGCTGGCCGACGAGATCGCCGCCGCGCGGCGCGAGGCCCGCGCCTCCTTCGGCGACGACACCCTGCTCGTCGAGCGGTGGGTCGACCGCCCCCGGCACATCGAGATCCAGGTCCTGGCCGACGGCCACGGGAACGTGGTGCACCTGGGCGAGCGCGAGTGCTCCCTCCAGCGCAGGCACCAGAAGATCATCGAGGAGGCGCCGAGCGTCCTGCTCGATCCCGGCACGCGGGCCGCGATGGGCGCGGCGGCCGTCCAGGCGGCCCGCTCCTGCGGCTACTCGGGCGCGGGCACCGTGGAGTTCATCGTGCCCGGCGGCGACCCCTCCTCGTACTACTTCATGGAGATGAACACCCGGCTCCAGGTCGAGCACCCGGTGACCGAGCTGATCACCGGGCTGGACCTGGTGGAGTGGCAGTTGCGGGTCGCCGCCGGCGAACGGCTCGCCTTCGGACAGGACGACATCACCCTGACCGGGCACGCCGTCGAGGCCCGCGTCTGCGCCGAGGACCCCGCCCGGGGATTCCTGCCCTCCGGCGGGACGGTCCTGAGGCTGCGGGAGCCCCGGGGCGAAGGCGTCCGCACGGACTCCGGCCTGACCGAGGGCACCGAGGTCGGGTCGCTGTACGACCCGATGCTGTCGAAGGTCGTCGCGTACGGGCCCGACCGCGCGACCGCGCTGCGCAGGCTCCGGGCCGCGCTCGCGGACACGGTCACGCTGGGCGTGCCGACGAACGCCGGGTTCCTGCGCAGGCTCCTCGCCCATCCCGCGGTCGTGGCCGGCGAGCTGGACACCGGACTCGTCGAGCGGGAGGCCGCGGGCCTCGTCCCCGACGGGGTGCCCGAGGAGGTGTACGAGGCCGCCGCGGCGGTCCGCCTCGAAGGGCTCGCCCCGTCCGGCGGGGACGGCTGGACCGACCCGTTCTCGGTGCCGAGCGGCTGGCGGCTCGGGGGTGAGCCGGCGCCCGTGGCCTTCGACCTGCGGGTGGCGGGACGGGACCCCGTGACGCGGGGCGCCCGGCCCGGTGCCGAGGTGTCGCCCAACCGTGTCTCGGTCACCGTCGACGGGGTCCGCCACACGTTCCACCGGGCCGCCGACTGGCTGGGCCGGGACGGCGACGCCTGGCAGGTCCGCGACCACGACGCGGTCGCCGCCTCCCTCACCGGCGCCGCGCGCTCCGGTGCCGACTCGCTCACCGCCCCCATGCCCGGCACGGTGACGGTGGTGAAGGTGGCCGTGGGGGACGAGGTCGACGCCGGGCAGAGCCTGCTGGTCGTCGAGGCGATGAAGATGGAGCACGTCGTCTCCGCCCCGCACGCGGGCACCGTCACCGAGCTGGACGTCACCCCCGGCACGACCGTCGCGATGGACCAGGTCCTTGCCGTGGTCGCGCCGCGCGAGGAAGCGCAGGAGGAGCAGGCATGACGACTCCCGAACTCGGGCTGCCGATGACCGTGCCGGCCGAGGGACTCCCGTCCCGGGTGCGGATCCACGAGGTGGGCGCCCGGGACGGACTCCAGAACGAGAAGGCGACCGTCCCGACGGAGGTCAAGGCGGAGTTCGTCCGGCGGCTGGCGGAGGCGGGGCTCGGCACCATCGAGGCCACCAGCTTCGTCCACCCCAAGTGGGTGCCCCAACTGGCGGACGCCGAGCAGCTCTTCCCCCTCGTACGCGATCTCGGCGACCTGTCCGGCACGGCCCTTCCGGTGCTCGTCCCGAACGAACGCGGCCTGGACCGCGCCCTGGCCCTCGGCGCGACCCGCATCGCCGTGTTCGCCAGCGCCACGGAGTCCTTCGCCAGGGCCAACCTGAACCGGACCGTGGACGAGGCGTTCGCGATGTTCGAGCCGGTGGTCGCACGGGCCCGGGCCGAGCGGGCGCACGTCCGCGGCTACCTCTCCATGTGCTTCGGCGACCCCTGGGAGGGCCCCGTCCCCGTCCCCCAGGTCGTCCGCGCCTGCCGGGCGCTGCTCGACATGGGCTGCGACGAGCTGAGCCTCGGCGACACGATCGGGGTGGCCACCCCGGGGCACGTACGACGGCTCCTCGCGGAGCTGGCCGGGCAGGGCGTCCCCACGGACGTCGTCGGCGTGCACTTCCACGACACGTACGGCCAGGCCCTCGCCAACACCCTGGCCGCGCTCGAACAGGGCGTGACCACCGTGGACGCGTCCGCCGGAGGGCTCGGCGGCTGCCCCTACGCGAAGAGCGCCACCGGCAACCTCGCCACCGAAGACCTCGTGTGGATGCTGACAGGACTCGGCATCGACACCGGGGTCGACCTCGACCGCCTCATCGCCACGAGCGTGTGGATGGCCGAACAACTGGGCCGACCCAGCCCGTCCCGCACCGTCCGCGCCCTCTCCCACAAGGAGTGACCCCCATGTCCCTGGACCACCGCCTCTCCCCCGAGCTGGACGAACTGCGCCGCACGGTCGCGGAGTTCGCCCGCGACGTCGTGGCCCCGAAGATCGGCGACTTCTACGAGCGCCACGAGTTCCCGTACGAGATCGTCCGGGAGATGGGCCGCATGGGCCTGTTCGGGCTGCCGTTCCCCGAGGAGCACGGCGGCATGGGCGGCGACTACCTCGCGCTGGGCGTCGTCCTGGAGGAACTCGCCCGCGTGGACTCCTCGGTGGCCATCACCCTGGAGGCGGGCGTCTCGCTCGGCGCGATGCCGATCCACCTGTTCGGCACCGACGCCCAGAAGGCCGAGTGGCTGCCCCGGCTGTGCTCCGGCGAGATCCTCGGCGCCTTCGGCCTGACCGAGCCCGACGGAGGCTCCGACGCGGGCGCCACCCGCACGACGGCCCGGCTCGACCCCGAGACGGACGAGTGGGTCATCAACGGCAGCAAGTGCTTCATCACCAACTCCGGCACCGACATCACGGGCCTGGTGACGGTCACCGCGGTCACCGGCCGCAAGCCCGACGGCAAGCCGCTGATCTCCGCGATCATCGTCCCCTCCGGCACCCCCGGCTTCACGGTCGCGGCCCCGTACTCGAAGGTCGGCTGGAACGCCTCCGACACCCGTGAGCTGTCCTTCGCGGACGTGCGCGTCCCGGCGGCCAACCTGCTCGGCGAGGAGGGCCGCGGCTACGCGCAGTTCCTGCGGATCCTGGACGAGGGCCGCATCGCCATCGCGGCGCTGGCCACGGGGCTCGCCCAGGGCTGTGTCGACGAGTCGGTCAGGTACGCCAAGGAGCGGCACGCGTTCGGGCGCCCGATCGGCGCCAACCAGTCGATCCAGTTCAAGATCGCCGACATGGAGATGAAGGCCCACATGGCCCGTGTCGGCTGGCGCGACGCCGCGTCCCGCCTCGTCGCGGGGGAGCCCTTCAAGAAGGAGGCGGCGGTCGCCAAGCTCTACTCCTCCACGATCGCCGTGGACAACGCCCGTGACGCCACCCAGATCCACGGCGGCTACGGCTTCATGAACGAGTACCCGGTCGCCCGCATGTGGCGCGACTCGAAGATCCTGGAGATCGGCGAGGGCACGAGCGAGGTCCAGCGGATGCTGATCGCGCGGGAGTTGGGCCTGTCCGGCTGAAAGTCGACGGACACCGGTGCTGCCCCGTCCCCGAACTCCGGGGCAGTCCACCGGACCGGGCCGGAGGCCATTGCGCGTTCGCGCAGGTGGGACCCCCCACGGCGGGCAGATGATGAGGTTAGGCTAACCTACCTTCGCAGTTGTCCGGTGGGTCACCCGCCCTGTTCGAAAGCAGCCAAAGCCATGCCCAACGCCCGTGCCACCCACCTCACCCGCCGCGGCATCCTGGCCGCCGGTGGCGCCATCGGCCTCGGCGCCGCGCTGGCCGCCTGCGGCGACGACGACGCGAAGAGCGGTGGCTCGGCGGACGCTTCGAAGAGCGCCGCGGCGGGCCCCTGGAGCTTCGAGGACGACCGCGGCACGAAGGTGAGGACGGACAGGGCCCCGGCGAGCATCGTCGCGTTCACCGGTGTCGCCGCCGCGCTCCACGACTACGGCATCGAGGTCAAGGGCGTCTTCGGACCGACCACGACCAAGGACGGCAAGGCCGACGTCCAGGCCGGCGACATGGACGTCAGCAAGCTGACGGTCATCGGCAACGCCTGGGGCCAGTTCAACATCGAGAAGTACGCGAGCCTGGCCCCCGACGTCCTCATCTCGACGATGTTCGACGACGCGGGCACCCTCTGGTACGTCCCCGAGGAGTCCAAGGACAAGATCGCCAAGCTCGCCCCGAGCGTCGGCATCTCCGTCTTCGACCGCCAGCTCCCCAAGCCGCTGGAGCGCATGCTCGCGCTCGCCGAGTCGCTGGGCGCCGACGTCAGGGCGGCCAAAATCGTCGAGGCGAAGAAGAACTTCGAGAAGGCCGCCGAGCGCCTGCGCAAGGCCGCCAAGGCCCGCCCCGAGATCAAGGTCCTCGTCGGCTCGGCCAGCCAGGACATCTTCTACGTGTCCGGCTCGAACTTCTCCATCGACCTGGAGTACTACAAGGCCCTCGGCGTGAACCTCGTGGAGCCCTCCGCCAAGGCGCTCAAGGCGAGCGGTGGCTGGTTCGAGAACCTCAGCTGGGAGAACGTCGACAAGTACCCGGCGGACGTCATCATCATGGACGACCGCACCGCGACCATCCAGCCCGCCGACATCACCGAGAGCACCTGGAAGAAGCTGCCCGCCGTCAAGGCCGGCCAGGTCGTCGCGCGCACTCCCGAGCCGATCCTGTCCTACGACAAGTGCACCCCGATGCTGAACAACCTCGCCGAGGCCATCGAGAAGGCGAAGAAGGTCGCCTGATCCCCGCGTCCGCGGTCCGGCTCCGGGCACCCCTCTGCGGGGCGCCCTGAGCCCGGCCGCGCAGGCGGCGCCTGCCTCCCGGGGCGACTCCGGAGCCCGCGCGAGCACGGCGGCGGCCGCACCGCCCCGCGTCCCCGCCCTCGGGCGGCCCGGTCGCGGCGGCCCACGCCGCCCCCGCCGGCCGAGGGCGGCTCCGGGGCCCCGCCCGGCCTCCCCCGCGTCCGGCTCCCCCACCCCGCCCCGCCCCGGCCCCGTCTCCCCCTCCCCCTGATTGCCGCCTCCGTCCGTCGCCCACGGGGCCCCACCGCCGCACGGACCCCGGACCAGCGCGCGGACGCGGACCCGCTCCGGGCCCGGAGCGCGGAAGCCCTCCGCGTCAGTGGCGTACGGAGGTCCCGGATCGACGCCCCGGCGACGCGCGAGCGGTCGCACACTCCCGAACGCCCCGCCACCGCGCCCGTACTCAACCCCACACCCCCACGAGGTCCGCGCCCGCGACGCCCGCGCCCCCACCCCGGCGGCACCGCGCCCGCACGAACCCGGGTGGGCCGATCGGGCAACACGGAACCCCACCCGCCACCCGACACTCCGTCACCCCGCAGGCGCAGCGACCCGAACCGGTACCGTCACGGTCCGCGCCGGCCCGACTCCGCGCGGCCGAGGCCCCCGTACGCGGGCATCGCGGTCCGGCCCGCCCGCCACCCTCGCGCGGGCACGTCCGGTCGGAGCGCGGAGCGACCGTACGGCCGTGCGGCCGTGCGACCGTGCGGCCGTGGAGAGTGCTACGTCACAGCGCCACGGTTACCGGAGGGGCGCATTCCAAGATGAACTTTGGTTAGGCTAACCTAAGTT
Organism: Streptomyces fructofermentans; assembly: GCF_014651055.1. Classification (GTDB taxonomy): domain Bacteria; phylum Actinomycetota; class Actinomycetes; order Streptomycetales; family Streptomycetaceae; genus Streptomyces; species Streptomyces fructofermentans. The sequence goes on along the minus strand of NZ_BMWD01000006.1, from coordinate 14,897 downwards.
CCATCCCAGCGAACACGTCCCTCTCCCGTCCCCGGAGGCACTTCACATGCGCTCGCACCTGCTCAATGACACGACGGCGGAGCGGTACCGCCGCTCCGTGACCGAAGGCGTCGAGCGGGTGGCGGCCAAACTCGCCGCCACGAAGCGGCCGTTCACCGGTGTCGCCGTCGACGAGCTCGCCCCGCGCATCGACGGCATCGACCTGGACAGGCCGCTCCTCGACGAGGGCGCCGCGCTGGACGAGCTCGAAGAGGTCTACCTGCGCGACGCCGTCTACTTCCACCACCCGCGCTACCTCGCGCACCTCAACTGCCCCGTGGTCATACCGGCCGTGCTCGGCGAGGCGGTCATCTCCGCCGTCAACTCCTCCCTGGACACCTGGGACCAGTCGGCCGGCGGCACCCTGATCGAACGCAAGCTGGTCGACTGGACCACCGAGCGCATCGGCCTCGGACCGGCCGCCGACGGCGTGTTCACGAGCGGCGGTACCCAGTCCAACCTCCAGGCGCTGCTGCTGGCCCGCGAGGAGGCGAAGAGCGAGTCGCTCGCCGACCTGCGGATCTTCGCCTCCGAGGTGAGCCACTTCAGCGTCCGGAAGTCCGCCAAACTGCTGGGCCTGAGCGCCGACTCGGTGGTGTCGATCCCCGTGGGCCAGGACAAGCGGATGCAGACGGTCGCCCTCGCCCACGAGTTGGAGCGCTGCCGGCGGGACGGCCTGGTGCCCATGGCCGTCGTCGCGACCGCCGGCACCACGGACTTCGGCTCCATCGACCCGCTGCCCGAGATCGCCGAGCTCTGCGAGCAGTTCGGGACCTGGATGCACGTGGACGCCGCGTACGGCTGCGGACTGCTCGCCTCGCTGCGGAACCGGGACCGCATCGACGGCATCGAGCGCGCCGACTCGGTGACCGTGGACTACCACAAGTCCTTCTTCCAGCCGGTGAGTTCGTCCGCCCTCCTGGTCCGGGACGCGGCCACCCTGCGGCACGCCACATACCACGCGGAGTACCTCAACCCGCGCCGCATGGTGCACGAGCGCATCCCCAACCAGGTCGACAAGTCCCTCCAGACCACCCGCCGCTTCGACGCCCTCAAGCTGTGGATGACGCTGCGCGTGATGGGGGCCGACGGCATCGGCACGCTCTTCGACGAGGTCTGCGAACTGGCGGCGCAGGGCTGGCGGATGCTGGCCGCGGACCCGCGGTACGACGTCGTGGTCGAACCCTCGCTGTCCACCCTGGTCTTCCGCTACATCCCGGCGAGCGTCACCGACCCTGCCGAGATCGACCGCGCCAACCTTTACGCCCGCAAGGCCCTGTTCGCCTCCGGTGACGCCGTCGTCGCGGGCACCAAGGTCGGCGGGCGCCATTTCCTCAAGTTCACCCTGCTCAACCCCGAGACCACCGCGGACGACATCTCCGCCGTGCTCGACCTGATCGCCGGCCACGCCGAGCAGTACCTGGGAGAGTCCCTTGACCGCGCTTCCTGAATCCCGTGAGAAGACCCACGACTTCGTGGGGATCGGGCTGGGCCCCTTCAACCTCGGCCTCGCCTGCCTCACCGAGCCGATCGACGAGCTCGACGGCGTCTTCCTGGAGTCCAAGCCGGACTTCGAATGGCACTCCGGCATGTTCCTGGAGGGCGCGCACCTCCAGACCCCGTTCATGTCCGACCTCGTCACGCTGGCCGACCCGACGTCCCCGTACTCCTTCCTCAACTACCTGAAGGAATCGGGCCGTCTCTACTCGTTCTACATCCGGGAGAACTTCTACCCGCTGCGTGTCGAGTACGACGACTACTGCCGCTGGGCCGCCTCGAAGCTGTCCAGCATCCGTTTCGGCACCACGGTCGCCGAGGTGACGTTCGAGGACGACGTGTACGTCGTGCGCACCACCGCTGGCGACGTGCTGCGCGCCCGCCGGCTCGTGCTCGGCACCGGCACCCCCCCGTACATACCCGAGGCCTGCGCCGGCCTCGGCGGCGACTTCATCCACAACTCCCGCTACCAGCAGCACAAGCGCGAGCTCCAGCGGAAGAAGTCGATCACGCTCGTGGGCAGCGGCCAGTCCGCCGCGGAGATCTACCACGACCTGCTCGGTGAGATCGACGTCCACGGCTACCGGCTGAACTGGGTCACGCGCTCCCCGCGGTTCTTCCCGCTGGAGTACACCAAGCTCACGCTGGAGATGACCTCCCCGGAGTACATCGACTACTTCCACGCGCTGCCCGAGGAGACCCGCTACCGCCTCCAGACCGAGCAGAAGGGCCTGTTCAAGGGGATCGACGGCGAGCTGATCGACGCGATCTTCGACCTGCTGTACCAGAAGAGCATCGGCGGTCCGGTCCCCACCCGGCTGCTCACCAACTCGTCGCTCACCTCGGCGAGTCACGAGAACGGCACGTACACGCTCGGACTGCGCCAGCAGGAGCAGGGGAAGGACTACGAGCTGCACTCCGAGGGGCTGGTCCTGGCGACCGGCTACAAGTACACCGAACCCGCCTTCCTGAAGCCCGTGCGCGACCGCATCCGCTACGACACGCGGGGCAACCACGACGTGGCGCGCAACTACTCCATCGACGTCACGGGACGCGGCATCTTCCTCCAGAACGCCGGGGTCCACACCCACTCGATCACCTCGCCCGACCTGGGCATGGGCCCCTACCGCAACGCGTCCATCATCAGGGAGCTGCTCGGCACCGAGTACTACCCGGTCGAGAAGTCCGTCGCGTTCCAGGAGTTCGCCGTATGAGCCGCCCCGCCGGCGACTCGGTCGGCACCCTCGGACTCCGGCCGCTCGACCCCCTGCGGGACGCCGAGCTGCTGCACTCCTGGGTCACGCACCCGAAGGCCGCGTACTGGATGATGCAGGACGCGCGGCTCCAGGACGTGGAGCGCGAGTACATGGCCGTCACGGCCGCCGAGCACCACCACGCGTTCATCGGGCTGCGCGACGGCGTCCCGGCGTTCCTGATGGAGAGCTACGACCCGCGGTACGTCGAGCTGGTCGGCCTGTACGAGCCCGAACCGGGCGATGTCGGCATGCACTTCCTGGTGGCACCGACCGACCGGCCCGTGCACGGCTTCACGCGTGCCGTGATCACCGCGGTGATGGACTCCCTGTTCGCCGACCCGCGCACCCGCCGGGTCGTCGTCGAACCGGACGTCGGGAACCGGGCCGTGCACGCCCTGAACGAGATCGTCGGTTTCGTGCCGGCGCGAGAGATCCAGAAGCCGGAGAAGCGCGCGCTGCTGTCCTTCTGCACGCGCGAGGACTTCCTGGCTGCCCGAGGAGTGGCCCTGTGACCCTGTCCGACGCCGTGGCGCACCTGTCCCCCCGACGCTGGGCGCGGGCCAACCGCCTGCTCCTGCGCAAGGCCCTCGCCGAGTTCTCCCACGAACGGCTGATCACGCCGGAGTCCACCGGCGAGGACACGTACGAGGTCCGCAGCGACGACGGCCTCACCCGGTACCGCTTCACCGCGACCGTCCGGGGCCTGGAGCACTGGCAGATCGACCCGGAGTCGATCACCCGGCACCGGGACGGCTCCGAACTCCCCCTCGCAGCGCTGGCCTTCATCATCGAGATGCAGAAGTCGCTCGGTCTCGGCGAGGAGGTGCTGCCGGTGTACCTGGAGGAGATCTCCTCCACCCTGGCCGGCACCTGCTACAAACTCACCAAGCCCGAGGTGACCTCGGCGGAGCTCGCGGGGAGCGGCTTCCAGGACATCGAGACGGGGATGACGGAGGGCCACCCCTGCTTCGTCGCCAACAACGGCCGCCTCGGCTTCGGCGTCCACGAGTACCTCTCGTACGCGCCGGAGACCGCGAACCCGGTGCGGTTGGTGTGGCTCGCCGCGCACCGTTCGCGGGCCGCGTTCACGGCGGGCGTGGGTGTGGAGTACGAGTCGTTCCTGCGCGAGGAGCTGGGCGCCGGGACGCTGGAGCGCTTCGACCGCGTCCTGCGCGAGCAGGACCTGGACCCGGGCGACTACCTGCTCATCCCGGTGCATCCCTGGCAGTGGTGGAACAAGCTCACCGTCACCTTCGCCGCCGAGGTCGCCCGGCGGCACCTCGTGTGCCTCGGCGAGGGCGACGACGAGTACGTGGCCCAGCAGTCGATCCGGACCTTCTTCAACCGGAGCGCGCCCGGCAAGCACTATGTGAAGACCGCCCTGTCGGTCATCAACATGGGCTTCATGCGCGGCCTGTCCGCCGCCTACATGGAGGCGACCCCGGCCATCAACGACTGGCTCGCCCAGCTCATCGAGAACGACCCCGTGCTGCGGTCGACCGGCCTGTCGATCATCCGCGAACGGGCGGCCGTCGGCTACCGGCACCTGGAGTACGAGGCGGCCACCGACCGCTACTCGCCGTACCGCAAGATGCTCGCGGCGCTGTGGCGGGAGAGCCCGGTCGCCTCGCTGCGGGACGGCGAGAGCCTGGCCACCATGGCCGCGCTGGTGCACGTCGACCACGAGGGCGCGTCGATCGCCGCCGCGCTGATCGAGCGCTCCGGCCTCACGCCGGTGGAGTGGCTGCGCCGCTATCTGCGCGCGTACCTCACGCCGCTGCTGCACAGCTTCTACGCGTACGACCTGGTGTACATGCCGCACGGCGAGAACGTCATCCTCGTCCTGAAGGACGGCGCGGTCGAGCGGGCGGTCTACAAGGACATCGCCGAGGAGATCGCCGTCATGGACCCGGACGCGGTCCTGCCGCCCACGGTCGAGCGGCTGCGGGTCGACGTGCCCGAGGACACCAAGCTCCTGTCGATCTTCACGGACGTCTTCGACTGCTTCTTCCGCTTCCTCGCCGCGAACCTGGCCGGCGAGGGCGTGCTCGACGAGGCGGACTTCTGGCGCACGGTCGCCGACTGCGTACGCGAGTACCAGGCGTCCACGCCCGAACTCGCCGACAAGTTCCGGCAGTACGACATGTTCGCCCCGGAGTTCGCGCTGTCCTGCCTCAACCGGCTGCAACTGCGCGACAACAAGCAGATGGTGGACCTCTCGGACCCGGCGGGCGCCCTCCAGCTCGTCGGCACCCTGAAGAACCCCATCGCCGGGCTGTAGCCGCGGCCCCCACCGGCAGGCGGGCGCCCCCCG